>DATGLS010000011.1:0-61371 GCA_035293985.1 Xanthobacteraceae bacterium | reverse complement strand
ATGAGAGATTGATCACCGACGTCTCAAGGCTTCGTCCCCACCTTTGCACGATCATCCCGCGACACACCTGCCGAGGCCAATGCCTCGGCAGAAAAACAATCGCGCCTCATTGCTTGACAGGGGACATAAGAGCAATCTCGTTCCACGGGCTCATCGCTCGCGGATCGGGCTCGCCAAGCGCGAGTCACGAAAACGACAATGCCCGCGACGAGCGCGGGCATCACGTCTCACGGATGAGCAGATTACGGAGGTCGCACGCGCTCAGTGCACGCTGACGGTCTCGAGCTCGTGGCTCCAGGCGTTGGCGACCGCGGCTTCGCGCGTGTCGGTCAGCATGATCGGCGTGCCGTCTGCGGCGTGCAGCGCGAACAGCTGCGTGCCGGGCGCGATGTCCGGCGCCTGGGGAAAGAGCTTGGCCACCTGCTCGGAGCGGATCGCCTTGACGTACGCGATCTGCCCGTCGCCGAGCTGGGCGAGCGCTTCCGGCGAGATCACCGGTGCGGCGGCCTGGCTCTCGATCTCCTGGTCGATCTGTTGCTCGATGGTCTTCATGGCCCTCGACTCCTTTCTACGTTTTGTCCGTGTCGAGTCCTGTGCGGTTCAATCGTTGTGGTCGGCGATGGCGATCGTACGTACAACGCGCTCGGGTTCCGGTCGGGCGAGGTCGATCGACAAAAGTCCGTTCTTGAGGTCCGCCGCCAGCACCTCCATACCGTCCGCGAGCACGAAGGTGCGCTGGAACTGGCGCGCCGCAATGCCACGGTGGAGGTATTGCCGGGTCTTGTCGTCCTGCTGGCGGCCGCGAATGAGGAGCTGGTTCTCCTCGACGCTTACGTCGAGTTGATCGCGGTTGAACCCCGCGACCGCGAGGGTGATGCGCAGCCGCTCCGGCTTGCCGTTCTCGCGGGCGACCCGCTCGATATTGTAGGGCGGATACCCGTCGGCGGCCTTGGCGACCCGGTCGAGCGCGCGCTCGATCTCGTCGAAACCGAGCAGAAACGGGCTGGAAAGCGAAGGAACGCGCGACATGGTCTCAAAGTCCTGTGGTAGCGACTTTGCGGGGCCCGTGTGGCACCCCAGCCGGTTCCGGGTCCGATGAACGGCCTTCCCGAGTCCAGCACGCCATAATATGGGGTCACGTGTTAAGGGTTCAAGAACACCGTCCGGGCCGCGATTCTGCATTCAAGCCTCTGTAAAGACATGACTTTCTGAAACCAGGGCAGCCAAGGAGGACATTTGCCGACATGACGGAACTTGCCGCAGCGGTCGCCCCGCTCACCGTGCACGCGCTGCGCGCGGTCGGCGTCGAGGTGCCGATGACCTATGCGCTCGGCACCAGCCGGGCGACCATCACGCGGGCGCCGCTGCTGCTCGTCGACCTCGAGACCGAGGAGGGCATCACCGGCCGCGCCTATCTCTTCTGCTACCTGCCGGCCGCCGCGCCCGCGATCGCGAAAATGCTCGAGGAGGTGCTCGCCGTCACCAAGGGCGATCCGGTCGCGCCGGTCGACCTGTGGGCGAAGCTCGCCAAACGCTTCGCTCTGATCGGCGTGCAGGGCATCGTGCGCATGGCGCTCGCGGGCTTCGACATCGCCTGCTGGGACGCGCTCGCGCAGGCTGCCGGCCTGCCGCTCGCACGACTGCTCGGCGCGCAGGCGACGCGGATCCCCGCCTACAACAGTTGCGGCCTCGGCCTGATGCCGGCCGACAAGCTCGCCGACGAGGCCGAGAAGCTGGCGCGTGGCTTCTCGGCTGTGAAGCTGCGGCTCGGCTACGCGACGTTGCGCGAGGATCTGGCGGCGCTCGCTGCGGTGCGGCAGCGCGTTCCCGCCGGCACCCACATCATGGTCGACTACAACCAGGCGCTCACCGTCGCCGAGGCGCTGGCGCGCGGTCGCGCGCTGGATCAGGAGGGCGTGTACTGGCTCGAGGAGCCGATCCGCCACGACGACTACACCGGCGGCGCGCGGCTCGCGCGCGAGCTGAACGTCCCGATCCAGATCGGCGAGAACTTCTCCGAGCCGCACAGCATGGCGGCCGCGATCGCGGCCGGCGCCTGCGACTACGTGATGCCCGACCTCGAGCGCATCGGCGGCGTCACCGGCTGGCAGCGCGCCGCGGGGCTCGCGGCCGCACACCGCATCGAGACGTCGTCGCATCTCTTTCCCGAGGTGAGCGCGCACTTGCTCGCCGCGACGCCGACGCGCCACTGGCTCGAATGGGTCGATTGGGCGGAAGCGATCCTCGAGGAGCCGCTGCGGGTCGAAGGCGGCTTCGCCATTCTGCCCGAGCGGCCCGGCAATGGACTGAGCTGGAACGCGAAGGCGGTCGAGAAGTACAGAATGTAGTTCGCCGTCATTGCGCGGCGGGCGCAGCCCGCCGAAGCGATCTCGATCGACAGATGCATGCGCGAGTGAAGAGAGATCGTCTCGCTTCGCTCGCAATGACGCGGATCAATTCAATTCGTCCGCTCGAACTCTCGCGCGGCAGTCATGCGCCCATTGCCGGTTGACGCGACCGGCCGCGCCGTCCAAGGCTCGGGCATGGCCACGCTCGTCACCGATTTGCGGCGCCCGCTCTTGCCCATCCTGCTCGGGCTGAGCGGCGCGCATGCGCTCAACGATCTGATCGCATCGATGATTCCCGCCATGTATCCGCTTCTCAAGGCGGGGTACGTGCTGGATTTCGCCCAGGTCGGGATGATCACCCTCGCATTTCAAGTGACCTCGTCGCTGCTGCAGCCGATCCTCGGGCTCGTCACCGATCACAAGCCGTGGCCCTACGCGATGGTGGTCGGCATGGGCTCGACCTTGGCGGGCCTGTTCGGGCTTGCCTTCGCCGGCAACTACGCCATGGTGCTCGTCGCGGTCGCGATGATCGGGCTTGGCTCGGCCGTATTTCACCCCGAAGCGACCCGCATGGCGCGCCATGCGGCAGCCGGGCGGCACGGATTCGCTCAAGGGGTTTTCCAGATCGGCGGGTATGTGGGGTTCGCGGCCGGGCCGCTGCTCGCCGCGATGGTCGTGGTCCCGCACGGCCAGGCGAGCATCGCCTGGATGGCATTCGTGGCGCTCGCCGCCATGGTGCTGATGGCATGGACCGGCGGACGCTATTCCGAAATGCGCCGCTCGCAGATGGCCGCCGCGGAGAAGATCCGGGCCGAGACCGCCGCGCCGGTTCTGCCGGGCAAGCCGATGCTGTTGGCGATGACGGTCCTGATCGTCCTGTTGCTGTCGAAGAACGCCTACAACGCGGCGTTCACATCGTACTACACCTTTTACCTGATCGAGCGTTTCGGCGTGACCGTGCAGGTCTCGCAGCTCATGTTGTTCCTCTATCTGGCGGTCGGCGCCGCCGGGGCATTCATCGGCGGCGTCGTCGGCGATCGGATCGGCCGCTATCGCGTCATCTGGATATCGATCCTCGGATGCCTGCCGTTCACGCTGCTGCTGCCCTATGTCGGCCTCTTCTGGACCGGTGTGCTCAGCGTCATCATCAGCTTGGTCCTGGCCAGCGCGTTCCCCGCCATTCTCATCTATGCGATCGATCTCGTGCCGCATCGCATCGGCCTGGTCGGCGGCCTGTTCTATGGCTTGGCGTTCGGCCTCGGCGGGCTCGCGGCCGCCGCCATCGGGTTGCTGGCCGACCACATCGGCATCACGGCGACGTTCAAGCTTTGCGCCTGGTTGCCGGCCTTGGGGCTCCTGACGTTCATGCTGCCCGCGATGCCGTCCAGGCGCCATCCGCGCTGAACGCCTACTTGTTCGTCCGCTCGAAGTCCGCCAGCACCGCGTTGCCGCGCTCGACCGCGCTCGTGAGCGCATCCACCGCCGTCTTCTTGCCGTCGAGGGCGTGCTCCATCTCGTCTTCGATGATGTCGCGCACCGTCACGTAGGAGCCGAGCCGCAGGCCTTTGGTGTCGGCGGTCGGCGGGTTGAGGGTGATCTGCTTGATCGCGATCTCGGCGCCCGGGTTCTTGTCGTAGAATCCATGGCTGCGCGTGAGCTCGTAGGCGGCGCGCGTCGCCGGCAGGTAGCCCGTGGCTTGGTGCCACTCGGCCTGTATCTCGGGCCGCGACAGAAAGGCGAAGAACTCCGCCACGCCCTTGTACTCGGCGTCCGGCCGCTCGCGCAGCGCCCACAGGCTGCCGCCGCCGATGATCGAGTTGCGCGGCGCGCCGGCGACGTCCGGATAGTAGGGCAGCAGGCCGTAGCCGATCTCGAAATTCGCCTGCGCCAGGAAATCGGCGCGGCTCGCCGACGAGCCGAGGAAGATGCCGCACTCGTGGGTCGTGAACATCTGCTCGCCGCGCGTCGTGCGCCCCGCGTATTGAAAGGCGCCGGTCTTCCGCCAGCCCGCCAGGGCCGCGAGATGGCGCACCATCAGCGGGTTGTCGATGAGCAGCCGCGCGTCGAGGCCCGCCATGCCGTTGGCGCTGGTCGCGACGGGGAGGCCATGCAGGGCGAGGAAGTTCTCGACGTTCACCCACGACGGATAATGGGTCGTGAAGCCGCACGGATAGCCGGCGGCGCGCAGCTTTTCGGCGGCGGCCGCAAGCTGCGGCCAGGTTTCCGGCGGCGTATCCGCCTCGAGGCCGGCAAAGCGGAACTGGTCCTTGTTGTAGTAGAGGATCGGCGTCGAGGCATTGAACGGAAACGACAGCAGGTTGCCGGCCGTGTCCGAATAGTAGCCGGCGATCACCGGCAGGAAATCCGCCGGCGCGAACGCCTCGTGCTGGTCGCGCATCAGCGTCGCGACCGGGACGACGGCGTTCTTCGCCGCCATCATCGAGGCGGTGCCGACCTCGGCCACCTGCACGATCGCTGGATGCTGGTGCGCCCGCATGGCGAACAGCGCCGCCAGCATGGTCTCGGTGTAGAGGCCCTTGAAGGTCGGCACGACGCGGTAGTCGTGCTGGGAGGCATTGAAGTCCTTGGCGAGCTTCTCGATGCGAACGCCGAGCTCGCCCGGCATGGCGTGCCACAGCGCGATGTCGGTCGCGGCCGCCGGCGCCGCCGCAAGCAGCGCGGAAAAGCAAGAAATCAGCGCGAAAATCTTGAGACGCACCGGCACCCCCGCAACGCGTCGACGAGCCAAGAATGCAGTCAACATCGCCAAAAGCGCAAGGGCTCGCGCCGCGCCCACCAAACCAAACCCGTCGTCCTGAGGCGGGCGCGCTCTTACGCAGCCCTCGAAGGATGATTGGTCGAGGTGGTGCCGCAAGCGAGCAAGCGGCATCATCCGGGCCGTCGCCCTTCGAGACGTCGCGCTGCGCGCGGCTCCTCAGGGTGACGGTCTTTGAGAGTGATGTGGCGTCGGATCTTCAATAGCGAATGAGGTGCTTGACCTCGTTGCCCACCAGGTTGCCCACCCGCTTGGCCCGGTTGCGCAGGAAGCGCAGCAGGCCGGAGTCGACGAAATAGGTGAGCAGGATGCTGTCGCGCGTGGCGACCTCGTTGCCGACCGGATCGGCCGAGTGCCACGTGTTGTCGCCCACCGCGAACGCATAGCCGGAATTGCGTGCGAACTTCATCTGCGTCGCCTTGGGCAGCGAGCCATCGGCGAGGCGGTCGTGGAAGATGGTGCCGATATGCGTGTTGTTGTCGTCGGGCGGCAGGTAGAGCTGCACCGTGATGCCCTTCCACTGCGTATCGGTGTGCGGCGTGATGCGATAGCCCGGGATGTCGCGGGTCAGCACCGGGATCGGATACATGCCGACCTCGCCATAGTGCTCGCCGAAGCGCCGCGTCAGGCCGGGCGCGAGCCGTCGCATGAACGCCGCCTGCACCTCGCCCGAGGTGAGCGCACGGCCGACCAGGTCCCAGGTGGTGCGCTTGGGCTCCGGCAGATGGCGCGTGAACTCGGGAAAGAGATCGATCTTCACCCGCGTCGATGAGCCGTCCTCGCGGATGTTGCCATTGTTGCGCCCCTTCAGCGGCCGGTAGTCCGACGCGTTCGGCATGTTGGCGACCATCGCGCCATAGATATCGTCGGGGAAAACGCGGTCGAACTCGAGATGGAAGAACGGCTTCTCCACCGCGCGCCCTGCCTCGATATTGGCGACAACGGCGGCGACGAGGTTGCGGACGTCGGTACGTCGAGTCATTTCGGGCTCAGGGTCTGGTTCACGATCATTGAATGACGCCTATTCATACAGCAGCCGCATTGCGACGTGCTACAGGCGTTTTTTGGCGAACGCGCGCCCCGAAGCGGATTTCAGATAATTGCTCGAATTCTGCGGCCTTCTGATGATCGGAGAAGGCCATGTAGGTCTTGAGTCGCCAGGGTGGCTGGCTTGCCGAGCCGTAACCCCCTCTTGGGGGGCGAAGGCTGGTGGAGCCAGGGGGAGTCGAACCCCCGACCTCTTGAATGCCATTCAAGCGCTCTCCCAACTGAGCTATGGCCCCGCCTGGTACACGCGACATTGGGGCGTCGCGCGGAAATCGGTTTAGCTAAATCCCGGAGAACTTGCCAGAGCGCTCGGGTCGCTCCAGGCACGCCATGACATCAGCACGGCGCGCAATCTCAAGTCTCCTCCTCGTCCTCGATGTCGCCGCCGATGATCTCGGTGACATCGGTGTCCTCTTCCTCGGTCTCCTCGATGAAGGTCGAATCGTCGTCGTCGCCCTCGACCTCTTCGATCTCGACGTCCTCGCCGCCCTCGGCGGCCGGCTTCTTCGCGCCCTCGGCTTCGGCGTCCGCCTCCTCGAGGGAGACGAACTCGGCCTCCTGCGGCTCCGGCGCCTCAGGCTCCGGCACCGGCGCGGCGGCGCGCGCCGCCGCGTCCGGCCGGCCGCGCGGCGCCACCACGGCGATCTCGTAGACCGTGCCGCACTTCGGGCAGACGATCGGGTCCTTGTTCAGGTCGTAGAACTTCGCGCCGCAACCGGCGCAGAGGCGCTTCGTACCGAGCTCTGGCTTTGCCACCGTTCAGTATTCCTTGGAGACCGGGTTGAAAAAGCAAGCCATCCACTTGGCGACTTGAGAAGGCCCTGTCAATGGTGCATGCGCGCCGCTCGGGAAAAGTTCCGGACCCTCGAAAACGTGACCTCGTGCGCCCTATCGTGCTAGGACGGCACGCTTTTTTCGCGCAGGGCTGATCAAAGACTGATCCAGGATTGATCCATGGCCGCATCCGTGGCCGCGCACGCCGCCGCTTCTCCGCTGACCGCCCGCCGCAATGGCGCCCTTAAAGGTGCCGTGCGCGTGGCCGGCGACAAGTCGATCTCGCACCGCGCCCTGATCCTCGGCGCGCTCGCGGTCGGCCGCACCTGCATCACCGGCCTGCTCGAGGGCGAGGACGTCATCAATACCAGCAAGGCCATGGCGGCGCTCGGCGCGCGGGTCGCGCGGGTGGGCGAGGGGGCGTGGGAGGTCGATGGTGTCGGCGTCGGCGGCTTTCGCGCGCCCGACGCGACGCTCGACTTCGGCAATTCGGGCACCGGTTGCCGCCTCGTCATGGGCGCGGCCGCCGGCTGCCCCATAACGGCGACCTTCGACGGGGATGCCTCGCTGCGCAAGCGGCCGATGGCGCGCATTCTCGATCCGGTGGTGCAGATGGGCGCGCGGACGATCGCCTCCGCCGAGGGCGTGCGGCTGCCGCTGACGCTGGCCGGCGCGCGCGACCCGATCCCGATCGTCTATCGCACGCCGGTGCCCTCGGCGCAGATCAAGTCGGCGGTGCTGCTCGCCGGCCTCGCCGCCTCGGGCGCGACCACCGTGATCGAGAGTGAGGCGAGCCGCGACCACACCGAGCTGATGCTGCGCCACTTCGGCGCCGACCTGCGCTCCGATCCCGAAGGATCGCATGGTCGCCGGATCACGTTGCGTGGCCAGCCCGAGCTCGCCGGTGCGCCCATCACGGTGCCGGCCGATCCGTCCTCCGCCGCCTTCCCGATGGTGGCCGCGCTGATCGCGCCGGGCTCGGACGTGATCCTCACCGGGGTGATGACCAATCCGCTGCGCACCGGGCTGCTCACGACGTTGCGCGAGATGGGCGCCGATATCGCGACGCTCGACGTGGGCACCGACGCCGGCGAGCCGATGGCCGATCTGCGCGTGCGCGGCTCCGAGCTGCGCGGGGTCGAGGTGCCGGCGCCGCGCGCGCCGTCGATGATCGACGAGTATCCGGTGCTCGCGGTCGCGGCCGCCTACGCGCAGGGCACGACCATCATGCGCGGCGTGAAGGAGCTGCGCGTCAAGGAATCCGACCGCCTCGCCGCCACTGCCGACATGCTGCGCGCGAACGGTGTTTCAGTCGAGATCGACGGCGAGGACCTGATCGTGCACGGCAAGGGCGAGGTGCCGGGCGGCGGGGTGGTCGCCACCCATATGGATCACCGCATCGCCATGGCGGCCCTCGTCATGGGCCTCGGCGCCCGCCGACCCGTGACGGCCGACGACGCCGCCTTCATCGCCACGAGCTTCCCGGGCTTCGCCGATTTGATGCGCGGGCTGGGCGCGGATTTTTCATGATGGAAACGACGAGGGCGCTTCACCTCCTCCTGCAGCGGGGAGGTCGATCGCGCAAAGCGCGATCGGGTGGGGCTGACCCACGCGGCGACGTACTCCTCGCTTTCGTCGGTCACCCGACCCCGCGCGCCTGCGGCGCGCGACCCGCCCCCTTCAGGGGAAGGTGAAGATGATCATCGCCATCGACGGCCCGGCGGCGTCCGGCAAGGGCACGATCGGCAAGCGGCTCGCGGCCCATTACGGGCTGCGCCATCTCGATACGGGGCTGCTCTATCGTGCGGTCGCCAAGGCGATGCTCGATGCGGGCGTTCCGCCGGATGACGCGTCGCGGGCCGCCGCCGCGGCGAGGTCTCTCGATCCAGCGACCTTCGACGAGGCCGCGCTCAAATCCCAGGCGGTCGGCGAGGCGGCCTCGGTCGTCTCCGCGATTGCGGCGGTGCGCGCCGCGCTGGTCGACTTCCAGCAGGCATTCGCCGCAACGCCGCCCGGCGCCGTGCTCGACGGGCGCGACATCGGCACCGTCATCTGTCCCGACGCGGACGTGAAGATTTTCGTCACCGCGACACCGCAGGTGCGCGCGCAGCGGCGCACGCGCGAATTCCGCGCCGCCGGCAACAGGGTGGACGAGCCCGACATCCTCGCCGACATCCTGCGCCGCGACGCGCGCGACACCGGTCGCGCGGTCGCGCCGCTCAGGAAGGCGGACGATGCGCACGAGCTCGACACCACCCGCCTCGACATCGAGCAGGCGGTTGCGGCCGCAATCGAGATCGTCGAGCGGGCGCGGAAGAGCTCGCGCTGAGCGTTAGCGGAGTGAAGGCGAGATGAGGGCCGGTCAGACGGTCATCATGATCGCCGGAACGCCGGCCATGCACTGGGCGATGATTCCGGCCGCCGCGATGGCGATGCAGAGCATTGCGTTTTTCATGGATTTGCTCCCTGTTATGGCCGGTATCTTGGGGGAAATTGATTAAAAGTCGGGCAATCGCGCGGGGCGTCGCGTGTGCCAATCTGCAAGCCAGGTGAATCGATCGTTAAGCCGCCCGTTCGGCAGCGTTCCCCTGGCCTTGCCGGGCGTCCCGCAGACCCGTATATATCCGGCCGTTCCGGGACGCCGTCGCCATTGTCGAGGCCGCCCGGGCGGGCCGGGGGCGCGGATGACCGCGCCTTCGCTGTGGAGGATCAGCCCGCTCGGTCCTGCTTCCGGCGCATCGTTCTGCGATGTGCCAATCGAGACGGACAGCCGGAGATCAGACATCGTTCCGAAGGCCGGGCCAAGGCGCCGGCCTGCTGGCGCGTTTGGCACGCGCTGGCAGTCGTCGGAGGTCAGCGGGACCTCCGGCCCCGTCCGTTCGGGATGCCATTCATCGTCAACCGCCGGCGCGCCGCATAGGAGAGTTCATGGCTGTGACCGCTGCTGCGCCGTCGCGCGAAGATTTTGCCTCGATGCTCGAGGAATCGTTCGACCACGGCAATCTGCACGAAGGGTCCGTGATCAAGGGCACCATCGTCGCTATTGAAAAAGACATGGCCGTCATCGACGTCGGCCTAAAGACCGAGGGCCGCGTCGCGGTCCGCGAGTTCACCGGCCCGGGCCGGAACGGCGAGTTGAAGGTCGGCGACACCGTCGAGGTCTATCTCGAGCGCATCGAGAATGCGCTCGGCGAGGCGGTTCTCTCGCGCGACAAGGCGCGCCGCGAGGAGAGCTGGGGCAAGCTCGAGAAGGCGTTCCAGGGCAACGAGAAGGTCCAGGGCGTCATCTTCAACCAGGTCAAGGGCGGCTTCACGGTCGATCTCGACGGCGCGGTGGCGTTCCTGCCGCGCAGCCAGGTGGACATCCGCCCGATCCGCGACGTCACCCCGCTGATGAACGTGCCGCAGCCGTTCCAGATCCTGAAGATGGATCGCCGCCGCGGCAACATCGTCGTGTCGCGCCGCACGGTTCTCGAGGAGACCCGCGCCGAGCAGCGCCAGGAGCTGGTGCAGAACCTCGAGGAAGGCCAGGTCATCGACGGCGTGGTCAAGAACATCACCGACTACGGCGCCTTCGTCGATCTCGGCGGCATCGACGGCCTCCTGCACGTCACCGACATCGCCTGGCGCCGGGTCAATCACCCCTCCGAGGTGCTCAACATCGGCCAGCAGGTGAAGGTGAAAATCATAAAGATCAACCACGAGACCCACCGCATCTCGCTCGGCATGAAGCAGCTGCAGGCCGATCCGTGGCAGGGCATCGAGGCCAAATTCCCGGTCGGCGCCCGCTTCAAGGGCCGCGTGACCAACATCACCGACTACGGCGCGTTCGTCGAGCTCGAGCCGGGCATCGAGGGCCTGATCCACGTCTCCGAGATGTCGTGGACCAAGAAGAACGTGCATCCGGGCAAGATCGTCTCGACCTCGCAAGAGGTCGAGGTTCAAATTCTCGAGGTCGATCCCGTCAAGCGTCGCATCTCGCTCGGCCTCAAGCAGACCATGCGCAATCCGTGGGAGGTCTTCGTCGAGAAGTATCCGCCCGGCACGGTCATCGAGGGCGAGGTCAAGAACAAGACCGAGTTCGGCCTCTTCCTCGGCCTCGACGGCGACGTCGACGGCATGGTCCACCTCTCCGATCTCGACTGGAAGCGTCCGGGCGAGCAGGTGATCGAGGAGTACAAGAAGGGCGACCACGTCAAGGCGCAGGTGCTCGACGTCGACGTCGAGAAGGAGCGCATCTCGCTCGGCATCAAGCAGCTCGAAGGCGATCCGTTCGCGGAGGCCGGCGAGCTCAAGAAGGGCGCCGTGGTCACCTGCGAGGTGACCGAGGTGAAAGAGGCGGGGCTCGAGGCCAAGATCGTCGGCACCGATCTCACCACCTTCATCAAGCGCGCCGAGCTCGCCCGCGACCGCTCCGAGCAGCGGCCCGAGCGCTTCGCGGTCGGCCAGAAGGTCGATGCCCGCGTCACCCAGTTCGACCGCCGCACCCACAAGGTCCAGGTGTCGATCAAGGCGCTCGAAGTCGCCGAGGAAAAGGAGGCGATCGCTCAGTACGGCTCCTCCGACTCGGGGGCGACGCTGGGCGACATTCTCGGCACCGCCCTGAAGCGCGCCGGCGAGAAGCCGGGCGACAAGAAGGAATAACTTTCGTCCTTCCTGCTCCCCTCCCCCCTTCCTGCTCCCCTCCCCCCGCGAGCGGAGCGCGTGGCGGGGAGGGGCCGGGCGTGGGGGGGGCGCCGCTTGCGCCGAACGAGCGGAATGCTTCCTTTTCGCCGCCGACGCGTTTCCTGCAGCGCCGCTGAAGGACACTGTTTCTCTTTCTAGTTTTAGGACGCGCCGACTTGAGGTCCGCAGCAAGCGGCGCCCCCGACCCCTAACTCCTCCCTGCCACGCGCTTCGCGCGCGGGGGGAGGGGAATCAGATGCCGCTTGCGGCGTCGACGTCATCCGCCTTCCACCATCATTTGCCACAATTGCAGCGCGTTGCTGCGCGCCATTGACCCTTGTTGCGCACCGCGGCAGTTTCCCGCGACCCGAACCCCAAGGCCGAGGCTCCTCCATGTCGCTCGATGCCGATCTCATCGTCGATCGCCGCCGCATGCGGCGCAAGCTGACGTTCTGGCGCGTCGCCGCCATCGTGGTGGCGATCATCGCCATCATCGTGGCCGCCGGCAAGCTCGCGCCGAACGAGCTCGGGGAAGTCGCCGGCGCCCAGATCGCGCGGGTCACCATCACGGGCCTGATCCGCGGCGATCGCGATCGGGTCGAGGCGCTGCAGAAGCTCGCCAAGGCGAGCTATGTGAAGGCCGTGATCATTCATGTCGACAGCCCGGGCGGGACCACGGCCGGCTCGCAGCAGTTGCACGATGCGCTGCGCGGCGTCGCCGCCAAGAAGCCGACCGTCGTCGTCATCGATGGGCTTGGCGCCTCGGGGGCCTACATCGCCGCCATGGCGAGCGATCACATCGTCGCCGAGGACACCTCGCTGGTCGGCTCGATCGGCGTGCTCTTTCAGTATCCGAACTTCGCCCAGGTGCTCGACAAGGTCGGCGTCAAGGTCGAGACCGTGCGCTCGACCCCGCTGAAGGCCTCGCCGAACGGCTTCGAGCCGACGCCCCCCGAGGCGACCGCCGCGCTCGACGCGATCGTGAAGGATTCCTACGCCTGGTTCCGCGGAATGGTGCAGGATCGGCGCAAGCTTACGGCCGCGGAGCTCGACAAGGTCGCCGACGGGCGGGTGTTCACCGGCCGCCAGGCGCTCGGCCTCAAGCTGATCGACCAGATCGGCGACGAGCAGACCGCGATCGACTGGCTCGCCAAGAGCAAGGGCATCGACGCCAACCTGCCGGTCAAGGACTGGCGGCTCGAGCCGCGGCTCTCCGAGCTTCCCTTCCTGCATGCGGCGGCTGCCGCCGCGCTCGAGGCGGTCGGCCTGAAGAGCCTCGCCCGCCGGTTCGAGGATACGGGCGCAATGCGTGGAATCGAGAGCCTGAACCTTGACGGTCTGTTGGCGCTTTGGCACCCTTCCGGCACGAACTGAACGGACGTGTGGGGAAGCTCGGCGGTGTGCGGGTCGTCCCGCATGGCGCCCGAAGGGGCGGCCGACAGGCGGCAACATGATCAAATCAGAGCTCGTGCAGCGAATCTCGGAACAGAATCCGCATCTCTATCAGCGGGACGTCGAGAACATCGTCAACGCGATCCTGGGCGAGATCGTCGCCGCCATGGCGCGCGGGGACCGCGTCGAGCTGCGCGGTTTCGGCGCCTTCTCGGTGAAGAATCGCCCCGCCCGCACTGGCCGCAATCCGCGCACCGGCGCCCACGTGGCGGTCGACCAGAAATACGTGCCGTTCTTCAAGACCGGCAAGGAAATGCGCGAGCGGCTCAACCGGGCCGAGTCGACCTGAGCGCCTGCCGCTACGGCAGATCGCATGGCGTGGCCGTGCTTTGCGGCGCGCTTTGCAGCTGCCCTTATACTGACAGGCGAAACGCGCGACCATGATCCGCAAGATCGTCAGCTTCCTCATTCTGGTTCCGCTCGCGCTGGTTCTGGTCGCGCTGTCGATCGCGAACAAGCAGCCGGTGACGGTCTCGTTCGACCCGTTCAGCGCCGGCGCACCCGCCTTCACGCTCGAGGCGCCGCTCTACGTCATCGCCTTCGTGCTGTTGATCGCCGGCGTCATCCTCGGCGGGATCGCGGCCTGGATGGGGCAAGGCAAATGGCGGCGCGCCGCGCGGCACGCCCAGGCCGAGTTGCGTGACGCGCGCAACGAGGTCGACATCCTGCGCCGCGACCTCGCGGCGCGCGAGCGGGCCGCGCCGGCGCCCCTGTCGCTGCGGCCGCCGGCGGCGTGACCGTGCCGGAAAAGCCACTGCGCGTCCTCGACGCCGACGCCATCGCCGCCGTGCTCACCTATCCGGCTCTGGTCGAGGCCCTGCGTACCGCTTTCGCGAGCTCCATCACGGCCCCGGTGCGCCACCACCACACGATGAAGCAATCGGGCCGCGACGCGACCTTGCTGTTGATGCCGGCGTGGAGCGCTGGCGGGCCCCCCGACGAGCGCTTTCTCGGCTGCAAGATCGTGACCGTCTTCCCCGACAACGCCGCCGTCGGGCAGCCCTCCCTCTACGGCAACTACCTGCTGATGTCGGGCGCGACCGGCGCGCCGCTCGCGGTGATGGATGCCCGCGCGCTCACCGCCTGGCGCACCGCCGCCGCGTCTGCGCTCGCCGCGCGATACCTCGCGCGCGAGGATGCCGAGCATCTGGTGATGATCGGCGCCGGCGCGCTCGCGCCGCACCTCGTGCGCGCCCACATGGCGGTGCGGCCGATCAAGCGCGTCACCTTGTGGAATCGCACGCACGGCCACGCCGTATCGCTCGCCTTCGGCCTCGCGGTCGGCGGCGTCGAGGTGACGATCGCGGAGGATCTCGCCACGGCGGTGGCCGACGCCGACATCGTCTCCTGCGCGACGCTCGCGACCGAGCCGATCCTGCGCGGTCAGTGGCTCAAGCCCGGCGCCCACGTCGACCTCGTCGGCGGCTATACGCCGAAGATGCGCGAGGCCGACAACGAAACGATCAAGCGCGCCCGCGTCTATGTCGACACCCGCGCCGGCGCGCTCAAGGAGGCGGGCGACGTGGTCATCCCGCTGCGCCGTGGCATCATCCGCCAGCGCAACATCGTCGGCGACCTGTCCGAGCTCGTCGCCGGCAAGGCCAAGGGCCGCACCTCCGACCGGCACATCACGCTATTCAAGTCGGTCGGCAGCGCGATCGAGGACCTGGCGGCGGCCGTGCTGGTGTGGCGCAATTCGTCAATTCCTACATAGTCAATTTGATGAGGACTCGCTGCGCTTTTGCGGCCTCTCTTTGGCCAGTTGCGGCTCTCAAGTTATGAAGGACATGCATAAGATGCGTGAAATTATAGAACCGCATGCCGTCTCGTTCGAAGGAGTCGATACGCGTTAGCGATTGAACGACATCCGGATCATTTCGGTAGCGATTGATGTTGCTCAGTAGGTGGGCCGGGAGGATGCCTCCCATTTGGCTGCCCGCGAAGTCGAAGAAACCTGCAGTCAGCTGAGCGGAAATGCACTGCTCAACATGAGTCACGCTGCTCAGGCTATCGTCCCCCGATCGGGAAAGACTCAGAGAGAACTCGCCGGATCGTAGGTAGAGGCTCGAAGCTTGATAGAGCTTCCAGAGGTTGCCTGGATATTCATTGACGTGCGCGTGAAGCTCCTCTCGATATCGTGAGCGATGCATTAGCGGGGAGGCGTTCGATCGCCTTGTCCACAATCCAGTGAGCAGCTGTTGGAATCATGTCTCGAAATTCCGCAGCAAGGAGTTTGACCCAAAGACCGACAACGGCGCACACCAAGGCGTAAAGAATATTCAGGAGGTCCATGCCAACTCTCCCACCGCGATTTGCAACTCCGCTAGTTCCGCACGAGCGTTGTTCCGCCCGAGCGCGGTCAACCAGTAGAACCGTTTTCTCGGTCGTCCAGCCTCACGTGGATCGATCGCTTCCCATCGGCTGGTGAGCCACGCAGCCGCCTCCAAGCGCGCGAGCGTAGGATAGAGCGTCCCTGCGCCTACTTTCGTCGCCCTTGATATCTCAGCGCCAGAGCGACCGTCTTGCGGCATCTCCAGGAGGAAACGCAGAACCTTTAGGGTCGGCTGTGTCAGGCGAAGTCTCTCTGCCATGCGTGTAAAGGCCTCCTTGATCGTATATCGATATAGGTTATATCGACTTCAGATCAAGGGTGCCGGCCGAGATTGTCGACACCATTTTGTGGTAGAGATTGGGTCATGAACGTTATCAAAACTGACCGCCGCACCCTGATGGGGCATCTGCAGGCAACTGGAAAGGACTTCCATTTGAAGTTCCTCGGATTGCTGCCGCATGGCACCGCAGGACATGTGCCGGGCGATGATGCCGTTGAGTTTCTTGCCGAAAAGCAGGCGGATATCTCACTGTTGGACCTCGCCGGTGCCGAGCTCGATCTGTCCGAACGCCTTGGGCGGCCAGTGGCCATCGTTCTCGACAGCGGCCTGCGCGGCGACTACGGCGCGCGCGTTCGAGCGTCGCTTCGCCCGTTGTAATGCTGGAGCCGGCCCAGCTGGTTGCCGACGCGCGAGACTATGCGCGGCGAGCGGCGCGATTCGCGGTTGGAGTCGAGCCCGAGGTGTTCGCGGCCGATGAGATGCGGATGGCGGCAGTCTGCATCTGCATCATCGTGATAGGGGAAGCCTTCAGTCAGCTCGGCCAGCAGAAGGTTGTGTTTCCCGACGACATACCGATTCCCCAGATCAAGGGCATGCGGAACATCTTGGTGCATTCGTACTGGCTGACCGACGATCGGATCGTCTACAACGTCGCCCGGGTCTACGCGCCAATCCTGGCTGATCGACTCGATCATCTGATCCGGGAAGTGTCGTGACAGTGTCCGTCCTCGTCAAAATCTGCGGTCTTTCGACCCCCGAGGCGCTCGACGCGGCGCTCGATGCGGGCGCCGACATGGTCGGCTTCGTGTTCTTTCCGGCATCGCCGCGCCACGTCAGTCTCGGGCTTGCGCAGATCCTCGGGCGCCGCGTTGCGGGCCGCGCCCGCAAGGTGGCGCTCACCGTCGACGCGACCGACCAGGAGCTCGCCGACATCGCCGAGGCGCTGCAGCCCGACCTGTTGCAGCTGCACGGCAAGGAGACGCCGGAGCGCGTTGCCGCCATGCGCAGCCATTTCGGTCGGCCCGTGACGAAGGCGCTGCCGATCGCCAGCCGCGAGGACCTCGCGCCCGTACATCTCTACCAGAAGGTCGCCGACCGCATCCTGTTCGACGCCCGCGCGCCGCGCGACGCGACCCGTCCCGGCGGGCTCGGCAGGCCGTTCGACTGGCATCTCCTGCAGAACCTTGACCCGGGCCTCGCCTTCATGCTCTCAGGCGGTCTCGACGCCGGCAATGTCGCCGACGCGATCGCGATCACGCGGGCGCCTGCGGTCGACGTCTCCTCCGGCGTCGAGCGCGCGCCGGGCGACAAGGATCCGGACAAGATCCGCGCCTTCATCCGCGCCGCCCGTGCGGCGGAACACCTGCAACGAAGCGATACGGTCGCCAAGCGCGCATGACCATCCAGCAGCCCAACTCGTTCCGCACCGGCCCCGACGAGCGCGGCCATTTCGGCATCTATGGCGGCCGCTTCGTCGCCGAGACGCTGATGCCGCTGATCCTCGATCTCGAGCGCGCCTATGCGGCCGCCAAGGTCGATCCTGCGTTCCGCAACGAGATGGACGGCCATCTCGCCACTTATGTGGGCCGCCCGTCGCCGCTCTATCTCGCCGAGCGGCTCACGGCCCACTGCGGCGGCGCGAAAATCTACTTCAAGCGCGAGGAGCTCAACCACACCGGCGCGCACAAGGTGAACAACGTGCTCGGCCAGATCATGCTCGCGCGGCGCATGGGCAAGCCGCGCATCATCGCCGAGACCGGCGCCGGCATGCACGGGGTTGCGACCGCAACGCTGTGCGCCAAGTTCGGCCTGCCGTGTGTCGTCTATATGGGCGCGGTCGACGTCGAGCGGCAGAAGCCGAATGTGCTGCGCATGAAGATGCTCGGCGCCGAGGTGCGCGCCGTGACGTCGGGGTCGCGCACCCTCAAGGACGCGATGAACGAGGCGCTGCGCGACTGGGTCAGCAACGTGGCCGACACCTTCTATTGCATCGGCACCGTCGCGGGCCCGCATCCCTATCCCGCGATGGTGCGTGATTTCCAGTCGATCATCGGCCGCGAGACGCGCGAGCAGATGCAGGCGGCCGAAGGCCGCCTTCCCGATTCGCTCATCGCCTGCATCGGCGGCGGCTCCAACGCCATGGGCCTGTTTCATCCCTTCCTCGACGACCGTGCGATCGAGATCTACGGCGTCGAGGCGGCCGGCCATGGCGTCGCCAGCGGCAAGCATGCGGCCTCGATCGCCGGCGGCAAGCCCGGCGTGCTGCACGGAAATCGCACTTATCTGCTGATGGACGATGACGGCCAGATCGAGGAGGCGCATTCGATCTCGGCCGGTCTCGACTATCCGGGCATCGGCCCCGAGCATGCCTGGCTCAACGACCTCGGCCGGGTGAAATTCCTCTCCGCCACCGACGACGAGGCGGTCGCCGCCTTCCAGCTCTGCAGCAAGCTCGAAGGCATCATCCCGGCGCTCGAGCCCGCCCATGCGCTCGCCCGTGTCATCGACCTCGCGCCGCAAATGCCGAAGGATCACCTGATGGTCGTCAACCTCTCCGGCCGCGGCGACAAGGACCTCGCCTCGGTCGAGGCGTTCCTGGAAAGCAAGCAGCCGGGACAGACGAAATGACCACGCGCATCGACCGCCGCTTCGCGGCGCTCCGCCAGGAGGGCCGCGCCGGCCTCGTCACCTTCACGATGGCGGGCGACCCCGACCACGACACCTCGCTCGCGATCGCCAAGGCGCTGCCGGCGGCGGGCGCCGACCTGATCGAGCTCGGCATGCCGTTCACCGATCCGATGGCGGACGGCCCCGCCGTCCAGGCCGCCGGCGTGCGCGCGCTCGCGGCCGGGGCGCGCATGAGCAAGACGCTCGCGCTGGTGCGCGCCTTCCGCGAAAGCGACGATCAGACGCCGATCGTGCTGATGGGCTACTACAATCCGATCTACATCTACGGCGTCGACGAGTTCCTCGCCGACGCCAGGGCCGCCGGGGTCGATGGCCTGATCGTGGTCGATCTGCCGCCCGAAGAGGATGAGGAGCTGTGCGTGCCGGCGCTCAACGCCGGCCTCAACTTCATCCGCCTGGCGACGCCCACCACCGACGACAAGCGCCTGCCAGCCGTGCTCGCGAACACCTCGGGCTTCGTCTACTACGTCTCGGTTGCCGGCATCACCGGCTCGGCGGCGCCTGACCCGAAGCGCGTCACCGAGGCGGTCGCGCGCATCAAGCGCCACACCAAGCTGCCGGTCGCGGTCGGCTTCGGCGTCCGCACCGCGCAGGCCGCCGCTGCGATCGCCCGCGGCGCCGACGCCGTCGTGGTCGGCTCCGCCCTGGTCGATGCGGCGAAGAACAGCCTCGACGCAGGCGGAAAGGCGACGCCGCGCACCGTCAAGGCCGTGACCGATCTCGTCGCCGAGCTCGCCGCCGGCGTCCGCGGCGCCGGCCGGGTCGCGGCGGAATAGACGAAACGCTATATAGACTCATGCGTCATGGCCGGGCTTGTCCCGGCCATCCACGACTTGCCCTGCAGCAAGACGTGGATGCCCGGGACAAGCCCGGGCATGGCGGAGCAAGGGTCCGGGAGCCATATCCATGAACTGGATCTCCAACGTCGTGCGGCCGAAGATCCGCAACTTTCTCGCCCGCCGCGACGTGCCGGAAAATCTCTGGATCAAGTGTCCGGAGTCGGGCCAGCTCGTCTTCTTCAAGGACGTCGAGCAGAACCAGTTCGTCATTCCGGGCTCGAACTACCACATGCGCATGGGCGCGACCGCGCGCCTGAAATCGATGTTCGACGGCGAGACCTGGTTCGACATCGGCGTGCCGGCGGTCGCGGCCGATCCGCTCAAATTCCGCGACGAGCGCCGCTATGCGGATCGCCTGAAGGACGCGCGCACCAAGACCGGCATGAATGACGCGATCAAGCTCGGCTTCGGCAAGCTCGACGGCCTGCCGGTGGTGATCGGCGTGCAGGATTTCGACTTCATGGGCGGCTCGCTCGGCATGGCGGCCGGCGAGGCGGTGATCAAGGGCCTGGAGACCGCGGTCGACCGCGGCACGCCGTTCATCCTGTTCGCCGCCTCCGGCGGCGCCCGCATGCAGGAAGGCATCCTTTCACTGATGCAGATGCCGCGCACGACTGTCGCGGTGCAGCGCCTGCGCGAGGCGGGCAAGCCCTACATCGTGGTGTTGACCAACCCGACCACCGGCGGCGTCACGGCCTCCTACGGAATGTTGGGAGACGTGCAGATCGCCGAGCCCGGCGCGCTGATCGGCTTCGCGGGCCCGCGCGTCATCGAGCAGACCATCCGCGAGAAGCTGCCGGACGGATTCCAGAAGGCCGAGTATCTTCGCGCCCACGGCATGGTCGATATGGTGGTGCACCGCCACGAGCTGCGCGCGACCCTCGCCAACCTCTGCCGCCTCCTCACCAAGGCGCCCGTTGCCACGCCGCCCCCGCCCGCGGAGCCGCCGCCCGCACCGCCCGCCGCAGAGCATCCGGCGCTCCCCGCCCCCGCGCCGGCCGAGGAGTGATCATTTTGAGCGGACGCCCCGCGCTCGCCGTTTGCGTTCCCTTTGCCCGCTCTTGCGCGGAGGGGGCCGGGGTGAGGCGCTCTCTCTGGGACTCTCTCCACGCCCTCATATCTCGCGATTTCTTGCCCACGCCCGCCGCCCCATGACCCAAGTCGACGCCATCCTCGCGCGCCTCCTCGCGCTGCACCCCCGGCGCATCGACCTCTCGCTCGATCGCATGTGGCGCATCCTCGACCTGATCGGCCATCCCGAGCGCCGCCTGCCGCCGGTGATCCACGTCGCCGGCACCAACGGCAAGGGCTCGACCGTGGCCTTCATGCGCGCCATGCTCGAGGCCGCGGGCAAGAGCGTGCACGTCTACACCTCGCCCAATCTCGTGCGCATCAACGAGCGCTTTCGGCTCGGCCGGGTCGGCGGCGGCGTGCTGGTCGAGGACGACGAGCTCGCCGGCGCGCTCGCCGAATGCGAGCGCGCCAACGGCGATTCCCCCATCACCGTGTTCGAGATCGAGACCGCCGCCGCCCTCCTGATCTACTCGCGCCATCCCGCCGACGCGCTGCTGCTCGAGGTCGGCCTCGGCGGCCGGCTCGATGCGACCAACGTGGTCGAGCGCCCGCTCGCGAGCGTGATCACGCCGGTGTCGATCGACCACGTCGAGTTTCTCGGCGACACGCTGGAGAAGATCGCGAACGAGAAGGCCGCGATCCTGCGCCGCGGCGTGCCCGCCGTGATCGCGCGCCAGACGGAAGGGCCGCTCGCCGTCATCACGGCGCGCGCCGAGGAGATCGGCGCGCCGCTCTTTGTCGCCGGCCAGGACTGGACCGCCGGCGAGGAGCGTGGCCGCCTCGTCTACCAGGACACCGGGGGCCTGCTCGACCTGCCGCCGCCGCGCCTCTTCGGCCGCCACCAGTTCGACAATGCCGGCACGGCGATCGCCGCGTTGCGCGCCGCCGGCCTCAAGCTGCCGGCGAGCGCCTTCGAGCAGGGCGTCGTTTCCGCCGACTGGCCCGCCCGCATGCAGCGCCTCGCCGCCGGCAATCTCCTGTCCCGCATACCGACCGGCAGCGAGCTGTGGCTCGACGGCGGCCATAACGCCGACGGCGGCCGCATCGTCGCCGGCGCCCTCGCCGACCTCGAGGAGCGCGTCTCGCGCCCCCTGGTGCTGGTGGTCGGCATGCTGTCGACCAAGGACACGGAGGGCTTCCTGCGCAACTTCACCGGCCTCGCGCGCGCGCTGATCGCCGTGCCGATGGGCGGCGAGAAGGGGCTTGCGCCGGCCGCGCTCGCCGCGACCGCGCAGAAGATCGGCATCGCGGCGCAGAGCGCCGGCGGGATCGAGGAGGCGCTCGACATGGTGCGCGCGCTGGAGCTGACGCCGCCGCCGCGCGTGCTCATCACCGGGTCGCTGTATCTGGCGGGCGATGTGCTGGCGGCGAATGGGACGCCGCCGGGGTAAGGGTCTCGGTCGTCAATCGTTGCTCACATCACTCGCGAAATCTCGGCCACCGTAGGCGATCGTCACGATCTCGACGCGGGTTCTCAGCACGCGAAACGCGATGGTTACTCGCCGCTCGAAACCGATCGTTCGCAGTCCACGCGAAAGGTCATCTCGGCGGGTGCCGCGATTGGGAAATTCCGCCAGCGCCATGCACGCTGCTTCGATCCGCTCGATATATCCGCCTGCGATGATTGGACCAGATCTCTCGGCAACGTACTGATGAAGACCGATCAGATCGGCCTCGGCACGCGGTCGAAAGTAGACCTCAAGCGCCACGCTTGCTGGCTTTGAGTCTGCGCGCGTGGCGGGCGCGCAGACGCTTGAAGACGTCGGCGGCTGGAACGCTCGGCCGCGGGTCGTTCAAAGAAGCCTGCACATTGGCGCGCAGGTACTCGTCCAGCGCCGCGTCCTGACGGTCGAGGGCGCGAAGCGCGGTGCGAATGACCTCGCTGGCCGAAGCGTATTCCCCGGATTTGAGGCGGGCGTCGAGGCTAGCTTGCTGCGGCCCGAGCGTGATGGTGATCGGTTTGCTGCTGCGCATGAGGGCTCCTGTCCGCACCATATATATGACACTGTCATACTCGAGAAAAGAGCCTCGCGCTCGCCCGCCATCCCGACGACGCGCTGTCGAGGGCCGCTCTATTTGCTGGGCCGCGATCATGACGAAAAACGAAGTGAAACGGATTCTCGATCGCGTTCTGACATGGCTGGCGGAGCGTCAGGCCGACGTGGCGCATATGGTCGAGCTGATGGATGGAAGAGCAGGATCGCACGCCCGTCCGCCTTGCCGACGAGGTTGCGGAAGCCGAACGGCGTGTCGCCGATCGAAGCCCGAAGTTTCTGACGTTGGAAGAGGTACCCGCGCGCTTCGCGCAACGACGTGCGTGAAAGCAATCGTCCGTGAGGCCGCGTACGGCGATCTTAATCGGTTACAGCTCACCCCAACAACTTCATCAAATCCGCCTTCTTCCCCCGCACTTGCTCCATCGTGCACTGCTTCGGCGCCTTGTCGGGCCGCCACCGCAGCAAGCGGGTCCCGTGGCGAAATCGCCCGCCGGAGAAATGGTCGTAGCAGACCTCGACCACGAGCTTTGGCTTGAGCGGCTGCCATTCGGCCGAGCGCTCGGTCGACCAGCGGCTCGGGCCGCCAGGCTTGCCGCCGGTGAAACCGGGCGGTGCGATCAGCCTCTCCAGCTTTTCGGTCAGCGCCGGCTTGTCCTTCCGCGCAATGGTGGACGTGAAGCCGACATGATCGAGCAGGCCTTCATCGTCGTAAAGGCCGAGCAGCAGCGAGCCCACCACGTTCTTGCCCTCGTTGTAGCGGAAGCCGCCGACCACGCAATCGGCGCTGCGAAAATTCTTGATCTTCTCCATGCCGGTGCGCTCGCCGCCGCGATAGGGCAGGTCGCGGCGCTTGGCGATGATGCCGTCGAGGGTCGCGCCGACGCGCGCGAGCCAGCGCTTGGCGTCGGCAAGGCGCATCGTTGCCGGGGAGAGGCGAAAGCGATCGTGGCCGCGCAGGTGCTTGCGCGCGAAATCCTCGAGCAGTGGTCGACGCTCGGCGAGCGGCTGGTCGACGAGTGCCTTGCCGCGCTCGTCAGCGAGCAGGTCGAACACGATCATCAGCGCCGGCGTCTCGGCGGCGAGGCGATTGATCCGGCTCGCCGCCGGATGAATCCGCTGCAGCAGCGCGTCGAACGAGAACGCGCGCGCGTCCGGCACGACGATCTCGCCGTCGAGCACGAAGCGCTTGGCATCGACATCCTTGGCGGCCGCGACGATCTCGGGGAAATAGCGCGTCAGCGGCTTGCCCGACTTCGACTGCAATTGGGCCTTGTCGCCGTCGCGAAAGATGAGGCAGCGGAAGCCGTCCCATTTCGGCTCGTATTGCCATTCGGGTCCGGTCGGGATGGCGTCGACCGAAAGCGCTTCCATCGGTGGAAAGGGCGGCTGCAGGGCGAGGGTCATGACGGGGCTCGAGATCGGCGCGGGAGGATCGCGGTAACGGTCTAACGTGCGAATAGATGGATTTCTCTAGAATGTTCTTGATTTGTTCTTTGCCTCCTGCTTTAGTCGGATGCGCCGAGAGAGAAAAAAGAGAGAGAGCGAGGGGCGCTTGGAACGCCCTGCGCGTCTCTGTGTGTTGGCGTGCGCGTTGCCGGGGTCAGGCCGTTCAGGTAGCAGACCGTTTGGCCGAACGAACCTAGGTCAAAAACTTCAACGATTACAGAGAGTACCTTGATAAACCAAGGCACAGGGAGGAGGGACATAGCGTGGTCGCCAAGGTGCGGGCCGCATGCGAAGCCCGAACAAAACGAAGCGAGCCCGAACACTTGAGATTCCCGAATGGCAGAATTGGCAGAATAACCCAACTGGGATAACAGCAACGATTTGATGCCCTTAGAACGTATGCTCTCCGCGCCCTTCGCCGACTGACACGCTCAGGAACAGCTCCTCCAGCGGAATGCGCCGCCGGATCAGCCCCTGCTCGTGCGAATAGCCGACCATGGTCTCCATGGTCTTGCGGTTCTGCTCGCCGAGCCCGTACTCCCACGGGTCGCGGCCCATCAGCTCCTGCTGCTCTTCCCAGGCCTCGCGGTACCAAGCGAGCGGGACGATGCGCGGGTTCTCCATCCGCTTCATCGCGATCGCCTTCGCCTCCTCGAAGGCCGCGTACATGTTGACCGGCACCCACGGATACTTGTCGACGATCTCCTGGCGGAAGCCGACCACGTGCATGATCGGGAACATGCCGGTCTTCTTGAACCAGGCGGCTTCCTCGGCCTTGTAGTCGGGAAAGAGGCGGCCGACGCGCGGGTCGCGGGTGCGCAGCGGCTCGATCAGATCCGGATGCAGCACGGCGTCGAGCTCGCCGTCGAGCAGCATGTCGACGATCGTGCGCCCCTTCGGCGCGCGCGTGATGCGCACGTCCGGCGGCGGCGCCTGGTCGATGTCCTCGTCGAGCTCGGTGACCCAGTCCATCTTGCTGAACGGCACGCCATAGTCGTGCTGCAGGATGCCGCGCAGCCACAGCGCCGCGGTGTTGAGGAAGAACTTGACTCCCACCTTCTTGCCGATCAGGTCGGCCGGCTTGGCGATGCCTTTGCGCGTATTGATGTATGCGAAGCTGTGGCGGAAGCGGCGATGCGGAAACACCGGGATGGCGCGAAACGGCAGGCCGTTGTCGCGCGCCGCCATGTAGGACGAGCACGATACCTCCGCCATGTCGAACTCGCGGTTGCGCAGGAAGCGCCAGTGGCGGGTCGGCGAGTCCATCGCGGTCACGACTTTGAGGTCGATGCCGTCCGGCCGCACGGCGCCCTCCATCAGCGGCCGCGTGATCTCGTAGTCGCCGCAGGCGAGGGTGAGCTCTACTTTTGTGGTCATGGGAGCATTCCGACTGGCTGTGGACACGTCATGGCCGGGCTTGTCCCGGCCATCCACGTCTTTCCTGCGGCGACACCGCTAAGACGTGGATGCCCGGCACAGGGCCGGGCACGACGGAATTCGTGAGCATGAAAAGCGATCGGCCGCAACCATGATGGCTGCGGCCGATGTGATCAACACAAGTATGACTTGCAGGCGTGTTAGCAGCTCACGCGCCGGCGGCGGAGGTGATCCACTGCTCGAGCTTCTGCTTGGGCGCGGCGCCGACCTGGCGCGAGGCGAGCTCGCCGTTCTTGAACAGCATCAGCGTCGGGATCGACATGATGCCGTACTTCTGCGCGGTCGCCGGGCTCTCGTCGACGTTGAGCTTGACGATCTTGACCTTGCCGTTGAGCGGGCCGGCCGCGATCTCTTCGAGCGAGGGCGCGATCATCTTGCACGGGCCGCACCATTCGGCCCAGAAGTCGACCACCACCGGCTCTTTCGCCTTGAGCACCTCGGCCTCGAAATTCGAGTCGGAAACCTTGCCAACTCCCATGGGAGAACCTCGTTCAGTTGGCGCATGATCTTTTACGAAAACCGGTGACACCACTTTCCGGCATCATGCGCTGTGCGGGAGCGGGCGAATCCGGCCCGCGAAGGAAACGAAAACCTATGGAGCGAACCCGCAAGCGTCAAGGCAAAGTCACGCGGAGGTGAGGCGAGCCATCTCGGCCTCGAGCACGTCGGCAGAAAATTCCATCAAATCAGGTACATCGGTCCAGATCAGCGCCGCCCGCACCACGCGACCGGGATAGAGCCTGCCGACCATCGCGCGATAGAGCGCGAGCTGGCGCACGTAGGCCGGATAGGCGCCGATCGCCTCCTCGAGCGTGCGCGGCGCCGGTCGGTTCGTCTTGTAGTCGGCGATCAGCACCGCGCTGTCGGTCACCGCGAGCCGGTCGATCTGCCCCGACACCGGCAACGGCGCGCGGCCCGCACGCGTCAGGCGACCGATGATCGGCACCTCGGCGCGGCTGCCCGGCGCGAACAGCGCGGCGAAGCGCGGGTCGTCGAGGAGCTGCAGCGTGGTCGCCACGAAGGCCTCGCGCTCCTCCGGCGTGAAATCCGCCGCGGCGCGCGCGACGTAGCGTCGCGCCGCCTCGGCGCGGCGCCCCGGCGCGATGTCGGGCAACGATTGCATCAGCCGGTGGATCAGCGTGCCGCGCGCGATGGCGAGGCGGCGCGCCTCGCCGCCGGCGCCACGGCGCTCGGCCGGGCTCCTCCCCTCGCTCTCCGAGGGGGTGATCGCGGCAATGCGTTCCGGCTCGGCCGCGGCCGCCCGCCGCAGCCAGACCGGGAAGGGCGCCTGCAGCGCGAATTCGCCTTGCGCAGAGGCGTCGACCAGCCGCGGCGGCGTCGTGTCCGGGACCTTGCGGTAGCGCCAGACCTGCGCGTCGCCTTCGCCGACCGTGTGAAAACCCTCACGGCCGCGCAGACCGTCGAGCACGAGGTCGTACCAGCAGCCGGCGGGGCGCGCGCGCTCGCCCTCGCAGCCGGCGACGATCAGCCGGTCGGCGGCGCGCGTCATCGCGACGTAGAGCAGGCGGCGATACTCGTGCTCGGCTTCGGCGCGTGCAGTCTGGCGCGCGGAAGCGACTGGAGGTGCGTCCGTCGCCTTCTTTCCCGCCCACACGATGCGGTCGGGCGTGCCCGGCGCGGCATTCGGCGCCGGCAAGCCGAGGAGCCGCGGCGGGCGCGGCCCGGCGGGCGCCGAGGTGGTGTCGGCAAGGATCACCAGCGGCGCCTCCAGGCCCTTGGCGCCGTGCACCGTCATCACCCGCACCTCGTCGCGGGAGATTTCCATGTCGCGCTTGATCTCGGTCTGGGCGGCCCGCAGCCACGCCATGAAGCCCTGCAGCGAGGGCGGTTCGCGCCGCTCGTAGTCGAGCGCGAGCTCGAGGAACTCGTCGAGCGCATCCGCCGCCTCCGGTCCCAGCCGACGCAGGAATTTCGCCCGCCCGCCGGCCGCCCCGAGCAGCCACGCATAGAAGCCGAACGGCGTCGCGCCGCGCGCCTGCGCGGCGCAGCGATCGAGCAGCGCCTGCGCGGCCGCGAAAGCGGGCGCCTCGGCATGCTTCGCTGCCAGCGCCGCCCGCAGCGAGCCCGCGCGGCCATGGGCGAGGTCGAACAGCTGCTCCTCGTCGATGCCGAACAGCGGGCTCTTGAGCGTGACCGCGAGCGCCAGATCGTCGTGCGGCAACAGCAGCGCATCGGCGAGCGCCATCAGGTCGACCACCGCGATATGCTCGGTCAGCACCAGCCGATCGGCGCCCGCGACCGCGATGTGGCGCTGCTTGAGCGCGCGGATGATCGCCTCGAACAGCGCGCCGCGCTGGCGCACCAGCACCAGCACGTCGCCCGCCCGCATCGGCCGGCGCTCGCGCCCGAGCGGCTCGCCGCCGCGGATACCCTG
Source organism: Xanthobacteraceae bacterium (assembly GCA_035293985.1). GTDB lineage: Bacteria > Pseudomonadota > Alphaproteobacteria > Rhizobiales > Xanthobacteraceae > JAVDCA01. The sequence continues at coordinate 33,821 of DATGLS010000011.1, read as the reverse complement.
GGCGATCGTCTCGGCGATGCGGTTGGCGAGCCGCACCTGCGGGCTCGTCTGTGACAGCGCGTCGAACGGCGCGTCCCAGCCCTCCATCTCGCGCCGCTCGGGGGGCCGGATGATCGGCCAGATCTCGACCAGACCGGGCGCCGCGTCGGGCAGCGACAGATGCGGATCGAACCCCTCCGTGTCGGAGGTGACGCTCGGGAAGATCTCCGGCCGGCTGAACACCTCGTCGACGGCGCCGAGCACGTTCGGCCCCGAGCGGAACGAATGGCCGAACCGCACGAAGCGCCAGCTCGCGCCGATCGCCACGTGCGCCTGCTCGAAGCGCCAGCGCATGTCGTCGAACTTGCGCGGAACCGCGCCCTGGAACGAGAAGATCGACTGCTTCTCGTCGCCGACCGCGAAGATCGTGCGCACCACGTCGCGCGCGCCGGTGCCCGAGGTGAACTCGGCGACCAGGCGCGTTATGATCTCCCACTGCGCCTCGCTCGTGTCCTGCGCCTCGTCGATCAGCACGTGATCGATGCCGCGGTCGAGCTTGTAGTGCACCCACCCCGGATTGACGGTGGTGAGCAGCGTCAGCGTCTTGACGATGAGATCGTCGTAGTCGAGCAGGCCGCGCGCCTCTTTCTCGGCGCGGTAGCGCGCGATCACCGCCGCGCCGATGGTGATGAGCGCCGCGGTGCGGTCGCGGCAGAGGATGGCGTTGCGCTTTTCCAGCAGGGCGCAGACGCGTCCCTGCTCGCGCGCAAGCCGCTCGGCGAGCTCCGGCCGCTTCCGTCCGAGGCCGACGGTGATGACGTTCTTGCGTGCGCTCATCGTGTCGGTGAGGAAGACCGACAGATACTCCGCAACGCGCGTCGCCCCGCCGGCCGCGAAGGCGGCGCGCAGCTGCGCACCGCGCTCGTTGTCGGTCTTCGATCCTTCCTCGCACAGCGCCGCGATTGCCGTCCATTGCGCCGAAGGCATCTCGCCGCCGTCGAGAAGCTCGTGGTCGAGCGCCGCGAGATCGAGCTTCGGGTCGATGCCGAGCGTTCGCGACAGCTCGTCGATCGCCTTGGCGACACCGCCGGCGCGGGCGATCCAGGTGGTCACCTCGTCGCGCCGTGCCATCAGCTCGCGCACCAGCTCACGGAAGGTGCGGTCAGCCGCCGCCGCGATCGCGGCCGCGAGCGCGCCGGCGAGCGGCGTCCCGGGCGATCGCGTGGCATCGAGCAGCACCGCGAGGACGGAGCGGGTCAAAAGCTCGTCCTCGGCGCGCTCGTCGAGCACGGCGAATCGCGCCGCCACATTGGCCTCGAACGGAAACTGATGCAGCAGGCGGGTGCAGAACGCGTGGATGGTCTGCACCTTGAGGCCGCCCGGCGTGTCGAGCGCGGACGCGAACAGGCGGCGCGCGCGGGCGCGCTGGTGAGGCCCGATCGCGGTCTCGCCGATCGCGCGCATCTCGCGGTCGAGCGCATCGTCGTCGAGCGCGATCCACTGGGCGAGGGTGTCGAACACCCGCGCCGCCATGTTGGCGGCCGCCGCCTTGGTGAAGGTGATGCACAGGATTTTCATCGGGTCGGTGCCGGCGAGCAGCAGCCGGATCACCCGCAGCGCCAACACATGGGTCTTGCCGGCGCCCGCATTCGCCGACACGAAGGCGGAGACCTGCGGGTCCGATGCCTGCGCCTGCAGCCGGCGCACCGGCTCCGGAATGGTGCGCACGCTCATTCCTCGCCCTCCATCTCGTCGCCGGTCGCCGACCATTCCTTGACGCGGGCGAGGTCGTCATAGGTGCCGTAGCGGTTGGTCCACATCGGCAGCACCAGCGAGCGATAGGGCATCGCCTCGTCGTCGAAGCGCGCCGCGAGCTCGGTCAGCTTGGCGAGCGCGTGCTCGGCGGCGTCGTCGGGGGAGCGGTCCTTGAACTCGATCGGCCGCGGCTCGCCCGGCGGCTCCCCGCCTTTGAGCCGGACGTAGAGAAGCTCATCGATCGGAAGCCGCGGATCGAGGCCGGGAAACCCGCCGCGCCGCAGCATCGCGGCCTCGAGCGTGAGCTGCGGCGCGATGCCGATGCGCACCTGCGTCGAGCTCGGCGGCTCGCCGGTCTTGAAATCGAGGATCGCGTAGCCGCCGCCGCGCCGTCGCTCGATGCGGTCGGCGCGGCCATAGAGCCGGAACTGGCGGTCGCCGAGAGGCAGGAAGATTTCGCCACGGATCTCGGCGCGCATCGCCGCAAGGCCGGCCCGGCGATCATGCTCCCATGCGGCGAGCCAGGCGGCGATGCGCTCGAAGCGCGGCCACCACAGGGCGCGTGCCTCGGGAAAATCCTCGAGCGCGGCGAATTCCTCGCGTCCGATGCGCAGCAGCTCGGCCTCGACGTCGGGCGGCAGCCCCGCGGCGAATTCCTCGGCAAAGCGCCCGACCGCCGCATGAATGGCGCTGCCGCGATCCGCCGCCGACGGCGGCATGTCGACCGGATCGAGCCGCGCGAGCCGCAGGATGTGCTTGGCGTAGATCGTGTAGGGATCGCGCAGCCAGTGCTCGATGTCGGTGACCGACAGTGCGGTCGGGCGCGCGGCGCGCGGCGGCCGCGGCTCGGGCGGTTTGATCGGCGCGGGTGCGGCCGCATGGTCGAGATCGCGCGCCATCGCGACATAGTCCACCCCGCGCGTGACCGCCGCGTCCCAGCGCGCCTCGCCCACGACCGCGGCGAGCCGTTGCACGAACCGCGATGCCACTGCCGGCGCGCCACCGATCTTGGCGGCACGGCTCAGGATCACCTCGGGCGCGCCCATGAGCTGGGCGAAATCATGCGCCGAGAGGCCGATGCGCCGCTCCGGCAGGTCGAGGCCGAGCTGCAGACGCATCGGCCGGTTCAGCCACGGATCGCTGCGCGGCTCGGGCGGCCACACCCCTTCGACGAGCCCGCCGATGACCACGCAATCGGCTTGGGTGAGGCGCGCCTCGAGCGGACCGTAGATATGGACGCGGGCGTCGGGCGCGCCGGGGCGGCGCACGACGCGTCCGGCCATCACGGCCTCGAGTGTCTCGCCATAGTGCGCCGGCGCGACCGCCATATCGGCCGCGCTGTCCTCGGCGATCTCGTCGAACAGTTGGGTGAGTGCGGTGCCGTCGGCCTCCGCAAAAGCGCTGCAATCGCCGACGTCATCGCGGGTCAGATTGGCGATCACCTCGCGATGGGCCGCCGCAATTGCGCGGAACGGAAGAGCCTCGCTGACGGCCAGGCGTTCGAGCGGCGCCAGTGCGGCGGCAAAGCGCTCGACCAGGGTGGCAGCAGCCGCGAGATCGCCGTCGGCGATCATGGCGCGCGGCTCAGCGGCGTGAATCTCGGAGCGCTCCTTGGCGCGGAGCTTCGCGAGCTCGCGGCGGAATGTCGCGAGCGCGTGCGCGAGCCCGCTCGATCCTGCGCGTGGCCGCGGGCCGCGCAGGATGGCACGTTCGAGCGCCGCAATTGCCTTCGTGTGGTCGCCCGCCGGGGCATCGAGACGAAAAAGCGCGTGCTTCATCACGGCCAGCAACGCCACCGGCGGGATGCCTGTGAGCGCTGCCTCGGCGGTGAGCCGCGCGAGCACGCCGGCCGGCGTATCGGCGAGCGCGTCGCCGCCCGAGTCGTCGGCGGCGATGCTCCAGCGGCCGAGCGCGGCGAGCACGCGCCGCGCGAGCGCGCGGTCGGGCGTCACCAGTGCGGCCGTCTTGCCGGGCCGCTCCAGTGCCCCACGCAACGCGACCGCGATCGCGAGTGCCTCCTCCTCGGCATTGGCCGCCTCGATCATCGCGATATCGGCGATGCCGCGGGCGAGCTCGTCCTCCACCTCGCGCAGGCGCTCCTGCCAGCGATCGGTCGCGCGCGCCGGGCGCAGCGCCTCTGACAACAGCACCTCGCGCCCGTGCGCACCGGGCGGCTGCAGGTGCGCGACCTGGGCGCGGCCGATGCCGATGCGCGCGAGCAAGCCGTGCATGGCGAATTGCGGATGTCCGAAGGCAGGCCAGCTCTCGTCGTCGCCGCCCGCGCCGATCAGCTCCCAGGCGTCGTCGTCGAGATCCGTATCGAGGCCGGGCAGCACGACGGCGCCGTGCGGCAGCGCCGCGATGGTGGCGAGCAGCTTCGCGGTCGCCGGCATCGAGCCGGTCGAGCCGGCCGCGATCACCGGGCCTCCGGACGCCGCCGCGAGCCGCGCCGCTTCGGCGTTGATCAGCCGGTCGCGCCGTGCGGCCGGCTCGATCGCGTCGCGCTCTTTGAGGATTTCCGGCCACGCCTCGCGCGCGATCTTGAGGAAGTCGAGGGTGAGCTGCCAATAGCGGTCGACGTGCTCGGGCACGAGGCCGTCGAGCCGGCTCCAGTCGATCTCGCGGGTCGCGAGATCGTCCATGAGGTGGGCGAGATCGTCGGCGAGCGCGAGCGCGGCGGCCGGCGTGCCGACCACCAGCGGCTGGTCGCCGGGCGACGGCTTGAGGCGCTGCGCCCAGGCGAGCACGAGCCGGGCGAGGAGCATGCGCCGCGTGAGCCCGCCGAGCGCCGGCGGCAGGTCGAGCGCATCGGCGGCCGCGGCGCCGGTCGCGATCTCGGCGAAGGCGATCTCGTCCTCGTCGATGTCGCCGATCGGCACGACGCGCGGCAGCAGCGCCGCCTCGCTGCCGAGCACATCGAGGAAGATATCGCGCGCGAGCCGGCACGCGCGCCGGGTCGGCAGATAGAGGGTCGCGGCGCTGAGCGCGAGCGGATCGGTCCCCGGCGCAAAGCCCGGCACCAGCGCACCGTCGACGAGCGCGCGCACCAGCGTCGGCAGGAATGGAACCGACGCCGGAACGGTGAAGACGCGGGCTTTGGGGGAATCGCCGCTCATGCGGCGTTTATATCGCCGCGCTCGCGAATAGCGAATGGCGAGTGGCGAATGGGACGAGAACTACTCGCTATTCGCCACTCACTATTCGCGCTCTGCCATGGTCACGCCGCGCTGGCGAGGATCGCCTGCTCGGCGGCCGCAACCGCCTCCGGCGTGCCGACATGCATCCACACGCCTTCGAGCCGCAGGCCGTAGAGCCGCTCGTCCTCGATCGCGCGGTCGAACAGGGCGGTGAGCGCAAACTCGCCCTGCGGCGCGTCCTTGAACAGCGTCGGCGCGAGGATCGCGATGCCGGCATAGACGAACGGCGCGACCTCGCGCTCCGCCCGGCGGCGCAGCTTGCCGTCCGGCCCCATGACGAAATCGCCGCGTCCGCCGTAACCGACGCTGGTCGCGGTCGGCGCGAGCAGAAGCAGCGCGTCCATCGCGCCGGGCTGGAACGCGGCCGCGAGCCGCTCCAGGTTGGACTTCACGCCGTCGATCCACAAGGTGTCGGCGTTGACGACGAAGAAGGGCGCGGTGCCGATCAGCGGGAGCGCCTTGGCGATGCCGCCGCCGGTGCCGAGCACGGCATCGCGCTCGTCCGAGATGATGATCTTGGGCGCGCGGCGCGGTTTGAGATGCTGCTCGATCTGGTCGGCGAAGTGGTGGACGTTGACGACTGCGGTCTCGACGCCGGCTGCGGCAAGACGATCGAGCACGTGATTGATCAGCGGCTTGCCGCCGACGGGCACCAGCGGCTTCGGCAGCGTATTGGTGAGCGGACGCATGCGCGTGCCGAGCCCGGCGGCGAGGATCATGGCGTTGCGGGGAACGGCGGTACGTCGCGGTTTCGGCATCGAGCCCTCGAGTTCAATTTACAAGTCGAACATTTGCGACGCGAATCATAGGGACCGCGGTCGACGCAAAGATGACAGCCGCGATTCACGATTTGATGATCCCCAGCGAGCCGCCGCCGTCGTGATGCTGCCTTAAATCGGATCGCCGCGCGGAAAGGTCGCCTCGTTTGAGTCAGGTAGAAGGCTTCTCGCCTTCATCCGCATCGGCGGCAGGGCCATCGGAATGCTTGCCCGCCGGATGTCCGCCCGAATGCGACTGGGTCTCGGACGGATCGGGATAATGGTCCAGGCGCCGTGATGCGCGCCGCGGCGGCCCGGATGGCTGATCACGGAGAAATGTGACGCCGATTTCGTCGCCGTTGATCCAGACGCGCTGGCAGCGCCTGTGGGCATTGCCGGTCGGCGACAGCACGAGGAAGAATTCCTTGGTGTCGATGCCCTCGACCGAATCCCGTATGTACAGCTTGGCGCCGGTCTCGGAAACGTCGCCAATACGGCATTCGCGTTGCCAGGTCCCGTCGATCGCCATGATGCGGGCCATATAGCCGCGATCGAAAGGAACCCGGTTGAAACTCCTGCGTTCGGTGGCCATGCGTGGGCCTCCATCCGGCGCCGTCTGTAACCCGCGAACCTAGGCCGAAGTCCTCAACAAGCGATTACCGACCGCAGGTCGTCAAACGCCTAAAGCACCTCCCCTGGGTCAAATCGGGCATTCCGGCACGGAATTCGTATCTGCGCCGTCATTCCGGTGCCGGTACATTCACCTGATACCAGGCCTCGAGCGGGGATAGAGCCGCATGCGCGAGGGAGCGCTGCAGGTAGCTCCACACGCGCGGGAGGTGGCGCAGGTACTGCGGCTTGCCGTCACGCCGGTCGAGGCGGGCGAAAATGCCGAGGATCTTCGATGCGCGCTGCGCCGCGAGCGTCGAATAGAGACGGACGAATTCGGCGATGTCGAAATCCGGCTCCGCCTCGCGCCGCGCCCGCACATAGCGGCCGAGCAGCTCGATCTCGATCTCGTCCGGCACGTCGACGCGCGCATCCTGCAGGAGCGAGGCAAGGTCATAAGCGGGCGGCCCCATCAGGGCGTCCTGGAAATCGAGGAGGCCGATCCGCGCGATGCCGGCGCGGTCCGGCAGCCACAGGAGGTTCGGCGAATGGAAGTCGCGCAGCACCCAGGTCGGCCGCTCGTCGAGAACCGAGGCCAGCGCGTCACGCCATAGCGCGAGATAGGTCTCGCGCTCGGCAGCGGTCGGCGTGGCGCCGCGATAGGGCAGGTACCAGTCGGGCAACAGCTCGACCTCGATCAAGAGCGCCTCGAGATCGTAGGGCGGAATGCGATGATCGATCGTCGGCGCGACCGGCAGCGTGTCGGGTAACGTGAGCTTGTGCAGCGCGATCAGCGCATCGACCGCCGTCTGATAACGGAAGCCCATCGGCGCCGGGGGGGCGCCTTCGACCACGCCGTCGCCGCCGAGGTCCTCCAGCAGCAGGAAGCCCTCCTCCAGATCCGCGGCGTAGATCTGCGGCGCCGAGAAGCCGCGCTCGCGCAGGCCCTTGGCCAGGGCGACGAACGGCTTGACGTCCTCGGCGAGGTGGGCGATCGCGCTGTAGGGCTTGCCGTTGCGCACGGGCGGGCCGTCCGGCCGGCGCGGCGAGTTCATCAGGATGACACGCCGGTCGCCGAGCGTGAGCCGCTCGTAGGAGCGCGCCGAGGCGTCGCCGGCGACCCGCTCGCGCTCGGCCTCGGCAAAATCCGACTCGTCGATGAACTTGCGCGCCGTGGCGAGCCGCTCGGCGCGCGGCGCGAAGGTGCCGTAGCCGGTGAGGCGCAGGTTGCGATGCTCGGTGCCGAGCTGCGGCGCTAGCGTGATCGCAATATCGAGGCGGTCGGGAGGCAGGAAGCCGGCGGCGCGGTCGGGCCATTCGAGCAGGATGACGGCGGCGGGGGGCAGGTCGTCGAAGCCGAGCTCGGCAAGCTCGCTCGACCCCGACACGCGATAGAGGTCGGCATGCACGACCGTGAAGCGCGGCAGGTCGTAGGTCTGCATCAACGTGAAGGTCGGGCTCGGCACCTCGACCGCCGGATCGCCGGCGAGATGGCGGATGAGGGCGCGCGCGAGCGTGGTCTTGCCGGCGCCGAGATCGCCCGACAGCGTGATCAGGTCGCCGGGCTCGAGCGCGATGGCGATATCCTTCACGAGCCGGTGCAGCGCCTCTTCGTTCGCCAGCACCACGCTGTGACTTGACCCGCCGGACGGGGTTGGAAGCATCTTGGGTCGAGCGATCTGCGCAGATGGTTGGGCGATCTGCGTACCGGTTTTTCTCAGGAAAGGCGACCCTCAATGAGGCGAATGGCGGATAGCGAGCAGCGAATATCGGCTCATCAATTCGCTATTCGTTACTCCCTATTCGCGCCCATTCGCTACGCCGCCGTCACCCGGATCGCCTGCGCGAGCGGGAACGTGCACACCACCGTCGTCCCGCGGCCGAGCTGCGAATCGATGTCGACCCGGCCGCCGTGCAGCACGACGAAGGAGCGCACCAGGGACAGGCCGAGGCCGGCGCCGCGGTGCCGCGAGCCGGTGGTGTTGGTCTCGAACCAGTCATACACCTTGTTGAGCATGTCGGGCGGAATGCCGGGGCCGTGGTCGGTCACTGCGAATATGATCGAGTCCTCGGTGCGCTTGGCCGCGAGCGTCACGGTCTCGCCGGGCGGCGAGAAGCCGACCGCGTTGGCGAGCAGGTTGAACAGGACCTGGCGCACCCGCCGCTCGTCGGCCGTGAAGCTGCCGATGTCGGCGGCGGTGCGGATGTCGAGCTTGATGTCGTCCTTCACCAGCCGGTCCTGGATGCCTTCGGCCGCCGCCGCCATGGTCTTGCGGATGTCGACGGCGCCGAGATCGAGGTTCATGGCGCCGGCATCGATCGACGCAAGATCGAGAATGTCGTCGATCAGCGCCAGCAGCGCGTCGGTCGAGCCGGTGATGTGGCTGAGATAATCGCGTTGGCGCGCGTCGAGGGTGCCGGTCGCGGGCTCGCGCAGCATCTCGGCAAAGCCGATGATGTTGGTGAGCGGCGAGCGCAGCTCGTACGACACGTGGCGCACGAACTTGATCTTGAGCTCGTCGGCGGCGCGCAGCGCCTCGTTGCCCTCGCGCAGCGCCCGCTCGACATTGACCGAGGCGGTGACGTCCTGGAACGCGATCAGCGTGCCGCCATCCGGGAGCGGCACGGTGCTGCAGTCGACCACCTTGCCGTCGCTGAGCTCGATGCGCAGCGCCACCGGATCGCGCCGATCGAGCGCAGTGACGGCGGTGCGCAGCTTCTGCCAGGTGGCGTCGTCGTTGTGGCGCGGACGGGCGAGCGCGATCACGGCCTCGATATGCGGCTGCTCCTTGAGCGCCGCCGGATTGATCCGCCACATGCGAGTGAAAGCCGGATTGAACAGCCGCACGCGGCCGTCGCTGCCGAACACCGCGAGCGCCTCGGCGAGGTTGTCGAGCGTCTCGCCCTGGACGCTTTTGAGCGCATCGAAGCGGCGCTCGAGGTCGAGCCGCTCGGTCACGTCGACGAACAGGTAGGTGACGCCGCCGTCCTCGTGCGGGGTCGCGATGACGCGCAGGGTACGGCCGTCCGGCAGATGCCAGACATGCGCCTGCGCGGCGTTGGCCCGATAGGCGGCGTGCAGCTCGGTCTTCCACTGGCGGAAGTCGCGCGGCTCGGGAAGCTTGTGGTCGCTACGCAGCCGGTCGAGCACCTCCGAGTCGGTCGGTCGCTGGTCGAGGAAGACCGCGTCGAGGTCCCACAGCGTGAGATAGGCGGCGTTGTAGAAGGCGAGCTTCTGATCGGCCCCGAAGGTCACGACGCCTGTCGCCAGCTGATCGAGCGTGCGGCGATGCGTCTCGGCGACGCGCTCGAGCTCGCGCCGCAGCGCCTCGACCTCGGTCGCATCGAGCGCGATGCCGGCGCGGCCATGCAGGGTCGGCACCTCGATCACGTCGAGGCTGCGCCGCTGGCCGGCGATGTCGGCGGGCAGGCGCAACCGGACGCCGCCGGCGGCCGCGGCCCGGTCGAGGTCGGTGCGGGCGGCGCCGCCGACGAGCTCGATTCCGCGGCTTGCGGCGGTCGCACTGTCCGCCGCCCCGACGGCCTGCGCGTAGGCGGCATTGACGAAGGTGAGCCGGCCGGAGGCGTCGCGCATCCACACCGGCGACGGCAGCGCCTCGATCAGGGTGCGCAAGGCGTCGAGCTCGCTCTTGAGCGCCCCGTGCGCGGCCTTGATCTCGGTGAGCTTGCGCTCGACCCCGCTCACGTCGCGCAGCTTCATCACGGCCCGGCCCGCGATGGCGCGGCCTTCCGCCTCGACCTGGCGGCCCGCCAGCGTCGTGAGCGAGCGGCTGAAGGCCTCTCCGTCGGCGCGCAGCCGCTCGACCGCCTCCGCCATGGCGCGCGCATCGCCGTCATTGAGCCAGGCGAAAGGGAGCAGACGCTGCGGATCGCCATCGCCGGTGATGGCGGAGGTGTCGCCGAGGATCTGCGGCACGTCGCCGGCGGCGGGCCAGGACACGAGCACGTGCGGCTCGGAGAGCAGGAGGCCGGTGAGCTGGTCCACCTGGGTCTTGAGCGCGGCGGCCTTCTCGCGCGCGATCATGTCGTTGGCGGCGGCGCGGGCGCGCGTGCGCACCAGCAGGATGGCGGTGAACACGGCGAAGCAGACGACGCCGAGGATCAGCGCCAGCGCCGCGATCTCATGCTGCTCGAGGCGCAGGAAAGCTTCAAGATAGGGGGAGTTGAAGGGCCAGCGGCCGGCGTCCTGGGCGGCCGCCATGGTCGGCAGCAGAGAGAGCGCGCCGGCGGCCGGTATCCGGAATCGATTGCGTTGCAGTCGAGCTTGGAGGCTCCCGCCCGTCGCCCGGATCGTCTCCGGCATCCCCGCTGCCCCTCATCGGTCGGCGGCGCAGGCGCGCCGCCGGACCACGAATCCGCAACTGCTCGGCCAAGGTCGAGGACCAAAGCACGCGTCACGGAACCGACTCGGATTGAAAGTGAACGCGAGCCGCCATCCCATGCAACTCAGGCCCGCGAATCGCACCAATCTACCCGGGCAGGGACTCGGCCAAAAGAGTCCAGATCGTGAACGGTGCATAACGGTAAGAAAGTCGCCGGCAGTCGGCGACTGGTACGCCGCCGCCAATGCGATAGACTCCGCCGATCCGCAATCGGAGAGCATCCATGCATCCGCAGGCTCTGGGCTATGTCGGCATCCGCGCCAAGGACACCGAGGACTGGTCCGGCTACGGCCGCGACCTGCTCGGGCTTCAGCTCGTGGACAAGAGCCGGTCGAGCCTCGCGTTCCGCATGGATGACCGCAAGCAGCGCATCGTCATCGACGCCGATGGCGGGGAGGGCATCAAATTCTTCGGCTGGGAGGTCGCGGATGCCGCCGCGCTCGATGCCTTTGCGGGTCACCTCGAGGCGCAAGGCGTGCGCGTCGCGCGCGGCGCGCGGGCTCTCGCCGACGAGCGGCGGGTCGCCGACCTGATCGTGCTCAACGATCCCGTCGGCAACCGGGTCGAGATCTTCCACGGAGCCGAGGTTGCGGGCGAGGCGTTCCGGCCAGGCCGCAATATTTCCGGCTTTCGCACCGGCGCACTCGGGCTCGGCCATGTGGTGCTGCACGTCGAGCGTTTCGAGGATGTCATGGCGTTCTATCGCGACACCCTCGGCTTCAAGATCAGCGACTACTTCCTGCGGCCGTATCCGGTCTATTTCTTCCACGTCAACCCGCGCCACCACAGCCTCGCGTTCGCGGCGACCGGCAAGAATGCCGTGCACCACATGATGCTCGAGCTCTACAGCCTCGACGACGTCGGCCAGGGCTACGACCTCGCCAGCGCCGAGGACGGGCGGCTCGCGGTCACGCTCGGACGCCACTGCGGCGACTGGGTCACCTCGTTCTACACCTGGACGCCGTCCGCCTTCATGGTCGAGTACGGCTGGGGCGCGCGCAGCATCGATATGGCGAACTGGCAGCCGAGCGAGCGCAAGGAGGGACCGAGCCTGTGGGGCCACGACCGCGCCTGGCTCGCGCCCGAGCTGCGCGAGGAGGCGCGCGACATGCGGCTCGCCAACGCGCGCGCCGGCTTGCGCCGGCCCGTGCAGGTGATCGAGGGCAACTACGACGTGATGACCGGCGTCTGCCCGTGGTTCGACAGCGTGAAGAACCGGCAGAAGAGCGCGTGAGTGCGGCCATGGTGGTCGCGATCACGAGGCGCGGCGCCCTCGCGCTGCTCGCCGGCGCGGTCGGCGCGAACGGGTGGGCGCACGCCGCCGACTATCCCGCCCGCCTGATCAAGCTCGTGGTCGGCTATCCGCCGGGCGGGCCGATCGACACTACGGCGCGCATCATCGCGCCGCATCTCTCGGCGCTGCTCGGCCAGACCATCATCGTCGAGAACCGTCCGGGGGCGACCGGCTCGATCGCCGCCAAGGCGCTCGCCGCAACCGAGCCGGACGGCTACACGATCATGCTCGGCAATGCGAGCACGCTGGCCGTCATGCCCGCGGTGGTGCGCTATCGCGACTACGACACGCTCAAGAGCTTTGCGCCGATCGCCAAGCTCACCGAAGGCTACGAGGTGCTGGTGGTCTCGCCGGACGGGCCGAAGTCCGTCCAGGAGCTGCTCGCCGCGGCGCGAGCGCATCCGGGCAAGCTCAACTACGGCTCGGTTGGCTACGGTAATCTCACCCACCTCGCCGGCGAGCTGCTCAAGCTGCGGACCGGCATCGACATCGTGCACATTCCCTACAAAGGTGCGGCCGAGGCGCAGACGGCGCTGCTCGCCGGGCAGGTCCAGATGATGTTCGGCGAGGTCGCGGGCCTCTTGCCGCTGGTGCGCGCCGGCAAGCTACGCGCGCTCGGCGTCGCGAGCGAGACGCGCAATGCCCTCGCGCCCGAGCTGCCGACGCTGATCGAAGGCGGCCTGCCCGATTTCGTCGCGCTCACCTTCACGGGGATCGTCGCGCCGGCCGGTACGCCGCCTGCGGTCGTGGCGAAGCTCAATGGCGCGATCAACCAGGTGCTCGCCGATGCGCAGGTGCGCACCGCGCTCGAGCGGCTCGGCGCCGAGATCCGTCCGGGCGGCGTGCAGGAGTTTGCGGCGTTTCTCGCCAGGGAAAAGAATCAGTGGGATGCCGTGGTGCGCGACGCCCACGTCACGATGAACTGACGGCGGCCGCGATCACGCGCAGGTATTCGCAGCGCGCCGCCGATCGTTCGGTCGCACCATGTCCTCGATGGTGATGCGGCCGAGCGCTTCGAGCAGCGCCTTCTCGGCATGAGCGATCGCCGGCAGCACGATGTCGACGACGAGCGGCGACGTCGACTCCGGCGCGCGCTCCTCGTCCATGAGCTCGGCGGCGTGCAGGATCTGCGCGGCCGTGATCTCGCGCGCCTCCGCCGCGAGCTCGTAGCCGCCGCCCGGGCCGCGGATCCCTTTGAGGATGCCCTCGCGCACCAGCGCTTGCAGCACCGGTTCGAGGTGACGCGGCGGCAAGCCATGGCGAACGGCCAATGTCTTCGCCGAAACCGGGTGCTCCCGGTCATTCAGCGCAATATCCACCACCGCCGCAATCGCGAGGATGCCTTTGCGAGGCAGGAAGGGCATTCCGGCAGTCCGAAGATGAAAGAGGTCCCCCAAGCAGAAACGGTAATATCGTACACGAAAGCTCCGGTCCAGGGTTACTTAATACCGATCGGCGCCTCAACCACCGGTCGATCCGAAACCGCCGGCGCCGCGCGGGGTTAGGTCGAGCGCGTGAACCTCATGCAGCCTGGATGATACAACCGTAGAGATTACCATCTGGGCGATCCGGGTGCCGCGTGTCACCGCAAAGGACTCATGTCCGTGGTTGACCAGAATTACCTGCACCTCGCCGCGGTAGTCCGCATCGATCGTTCCCGGGCTGTTGAGCACCGTGACGCCATGCCGTGCCGCGAGCCCCGAGCGCGGCCGTACCTGCGCTTCCACGCCCGGCGGCAACGCGATCGCGACGCCAGTCGGGATCAGGGCGCGCTCGCCCGGTGCGAGCGTCACCGGCGCGTCGGCCGGTACCGCGGCCGTCAGGTCGAGACCCGCGGCCTGCGCGCTCTGATAGGCGGGCAGCGGCAGGTCTGCGCCGTGCGGGAGGCGGACGATCTGCACGTCGATCACGCTCATCGCCCGCCCTTGCGGCCAAGAGTATCGGTCTTCGTACCGGTCTTTGCGCCCGCCTTGGCGCCAAGCGCCGCAACGATGCGCCCGACCAGCATGCGGGCGACGTCGTCCTTGCTCTGCGTCGGCCAGTCCTCGACGCCGTCCGCGGTCACGAGATGGATGCGGTTGACATCGCCGCCCATCACCCCTGACTCGGCCGAGACGTCGTTCGCCAGGATCCAGTCGCATCCCTTGCGCTTGAGCTTGGCTTTGGCGTGCTCGACCACATGCTCCGTCTCCGCCGCAAAGCCGATGACGAGGGGCGGTCGCTTCGCCTCGAGATGGGCGATCGTCGCGAGAATGTCGGGGTTCTCGGTCATGGCGAGCCTCGGTGGCCCGCTGCCGTCTTTTTTCATCTTCTGTCCGCTTTCGTGCGCCACGCGCCAGTCCGCCACCGCCGCCGCGAAGACCGCGATATCGGCGGGTAGCGCGCGCTCGACCGCCGCCAGCATGTCGCGCGCGCTCTCCACGTGCACGACCTCGACGCCGGGCGGGTCGGGCAGGTTGACCGGTCCGGACACCACCGTCACGGCGGCCCCGGCGTCGGAGGCGGCGCGCGCGATCGCGTGGCCCTGCTTCCCGGACGAGCGGTTGGCGATGTAGCGCACCGGATCGATCGGCTCGTGCGTCGGCCCCGACGTGATGAGCACGCGCTTGCCGGCGAGCGGCCGCGCCGCCGGCGCGAGCAGTCGCTCCGCCGCCGCCGCAATGTCGAGCGGCTCGGCCATGCGGCCGACGCCGGCCTCGCCGCGCTCGGCCATCTCGCCCGCGTTGGGGCCGACCGTCACGATGCCGTCGGCGGCGAGCTGCGCCAGGTTGCGCCGGGTCGCGCCATGACCCCACATGTGCGGGTTCATGGCGGGCGCCAGGAGGACCGGCTTGTCGGTCGCGAGCAGGACCGCGGTCGCGAGGTCGTCGGCATGGCCTCCCGCCATCTTCGCCATGAGGTCGGCGGTCGCGGGCGCGACCACGATGAGGTCGCAGTCGCGCGCAAGGCGGATGTGGCCGACGTCGAGCTCGCTCCTCGGATCGAACAGGTCCGTATAGGCCGGCTCGCCGGCAAGCGCGCTGGCTGCAAGCGGTGTGATGAAGTGCTGGGCCGCGGGCGTCAGCACGCAGCGGACCCCGTAGTGGCGCTCGCGCAGCCGCCGGATCAGGTCGAGCGACTTGTAGCCTGCGATGCCCCCGCCGATGATGAGGACGATGCGCTTCGTCTCAGTGCTCGCCGCAACGCGGGCTGCCGGCGAGGCCCGCGGCTCGTAGGGCGGGTTGATCAGGCCGACGGCCTCGCGGCCGGTTTCCTCGGCGGCTTGCCGCAGGATGAAGCGGACTTCGTCCTCCATCGAGCGCTGATGACGCGCGGCGCGCACGCGCAGCAGCGTCTTGAGCTTCTCGTCGAGCTGGCGGACCGTGAGACTGGCCATGGCGTCGTTCTAGCATGTGATTGCAATGCAATCAATGCAATCAATCCGTTAAATCTTCAAAGAAAATGCCAGACCACCAGCCCCAGTAGCGCGGCGATCACCCATAGCGCCGCCGCGGTCCATCGGTTGCGCCGCGCCTCGGCGCGGCCGATCGCCGCCACGGTCTCGGGCGCGAGCACGATGCCGTCGCGGGTCGCGGCGTCGAGCTGGTCGGCGATACGGCCGGCGCGGCCGAGCAGGCCCGGCATCTGGCCGATGAAGCGGCCGAGCTCGCCCGCGCCCTGCGCTGCGTCCTCGATGCGGCCGACGGGACCGAGATGGCGCTCCATCCATTCGCGCACCACCGGCTCGGCGGCGGTCCAGATGTCGAGCTTGGGATCGAGCGAGCGGCCCACGCCCTCGACCACCACCATGGTCTTCTGCAGCAGCAGCAGCTCCGGCCGCGTGCGCATGTCGAACAGGCCGGTGACCTCGAAGAGCAGCATCAAGAGCTTCGCCATCGAGATGTCTTCCGCCGAGCGGTTGTGAATCGGCTCGCCGATCGCGCGGATCGCCTGGGCGAAGCTCTCGACCGAATGGTGCGCCGGCACGTAGCCGGCCTCGAAATGGATCTCGGCCGTGCGCCGGTAGTTGCGGGTGATGAAGCCGTGCAGGATCTCGGCGAGAAAGCGCCGCTCCTTCGGGCTCAGCCGTCCCATGATGCCGAAATCGACCGCGACCAGCTGGCCGCCGGCATCGACGAACAGGTTGCCCGGGTGCATGTCGGCGTGGAAGAAGCCGTCGCGCATGGCGTGGCGCAGGAAGGTCTGGATCACGGCGCGGCCGAGATGCGGCAGGTCGAAGCCCTTGGCGGCGAGCGTCGCGTGATCGTTGAGCGGCGTGCCGTCGATCCATTCGAGCGTGAGCACGTCGCGCGCGGTCAGGTCCCAGTCGACCGCCGGCACGCGGAAATCGGGATCGTCTCTGGTGTTCTCCGCCATCTCGGAGAGCGCCGCGGCCTCGAGCCGCAGGTCCATCTCGATCGTGACCGAGCGGGCGAGCGTTTGCACGACCTCGATCAGGCGCAGCCGGCGCGCGTCGGCGGACCACTCTTCCGCCATGCGGGCGACCGCGAAGAAGGCGGCGAGATCGGCCTTGAAGCGATGCTCGACGCCGGGCCGCAGCACCTTGACGGCGACGATGCGGCCGTCGCGCAGCGTGGCGCGGTGCACCTGCGCGATCGAGGCGGCCGCGACGGCCGGCCCGAAGGTCGGAAAGAGATCGGTCAGCGTGCGGTCGAGCGCGGCCGCAACGGTCGCCTCGGCCTGCGCCTGCGCGAACGGCGGCATGCGGTCCTGCAGACTTTCGAGATCGCGCGCGAACGCGAGGCCGACCACGTCGGGGCGCGTCGCCAGGAACTGGCCGAGCTTGACGTAGGTGGGTCCTAGTGCGGTCAGCGCCGCGGAGAGACGGTTCGCGATGTTGCCCGTCGACGGACGCTCCAGCAGCCGCGCGGCGCGCAGGGCGATGCGCGCCGTCCACGGCAGCGGCCGCGGGTCGATCAGCCCGAGCACGCCTTCGCGGGCGAAGACGACGCCGACACGGGCAAGTCTGACCAGATGAACGAGGTTGCGGATCACAAGCGCCAGCCCGAATGCAACGCCACGATGCCGCCGCTGAGGGGCCGCGCGCTGACGCGGCGAAAGCCCGCGGCCGAGATCATCGCCGCGAAAGCCTGCGGCTTGGGAAAGCGCCGGATCGATTCGACCAGATAGCGATAGGCCTCGGCATCGCCCGCGACCAAGCGGCCGAGCGCCGGGATGACGTTGAACGAGTAGAGGTCGTAGAGCGTGTCGAGCCCCGGCACGTCGACGGTGGAGAATTCGAGACAGAGGAAGCGCCCGCCGGTGCGCAGCACGCGATAGGCTTCCGTGAGCGCTGCCTCGATGCGCGGGACATTGCGGATGCCGAACGCGATCGCGTAGGCGTCGAAGCTCTTGTCCGGAAACGGCAGCGCCTCGGCATTCCCGTCGACGAACGCGACCGCCTGGTCGAGCCCGCGCTCGACCGCGCGGTCGCGGCCGACGCTGAGCATCTCGGGATTGATGTCGCACACGGTCGCGCGCGTGCCGGCGCCGCCCGCCGCAATCGTGCGGAACGCAATATCTCCGGTGCCGCCCGCCACATCGAGGAGCGCGAAGGCTTGCTCGCCGCGCGGCGGGTTGATGGCGGTGACGAGCGCATCCTTCCAGGCGCGGTGCAGGCCGCCCGACATCAGGTCGTTCATCAGGTCGTAGCGCCGCGCGACCGAGCGAAACACGTCATCGACCATGCCCTGCTTGGCGTCGAGGTCGACGGTGCGGTAGCCGAAATGGGTGTCGCGGCGCGGGTCGATCATGGACTTCCTTGTCACCACACGACGATGCGCCTGCGCCCCCTCTCCCCCCCTTCACGGGGAGAGGGTCGGGATGAGGGCGCCTCCGCAAACGCCGAGCTCAGCTTGCGGCAGAGGGTGAAATCTGCGCGAACCATAGCGCGCGCAGCGGCGCGGCGCTACAAAAGCCCGCCCGCCAATATGGTTAAGCCCGATGCCCGAGCTGCCCGAAGTCGAGACCGTTCGCCGCGGCCTGCAGCCCGCGATGGAAGGCGCGCGCTTTGCGAAGGTCGAGGCGCGTCGCCCCGATCTGCGCCGGCCGCTGCCGACGGGCTTCGTCAAGCGGCTCGAGGGCCGCACCGTCACGGGGCTCGGCCGCCGCGCCAAATACCTGCTTGCAGATCTGAGCTCCGGCGACGTGCTGCTGATGCATCTCGGCATGTCCGGCTCGTTCCGCGTGGCGCAGGATGACGGCGCCAAAACGGCCAGCAAGACACCCGGCCATTTCCACTACCCCCGCGCGGAGGACCGCGCGCACGATCACATCGTCTTCCACATGTCGTCCGGCGCCCGCATCACCTTCAACGATCCGCGCCGCTTCGGCCTCATGCTGCTGGTGCCGCGCGCCGAGCTGGCGGACCATCCGCTGATGAAGGAGATCGGCCCGGAGCCGCTCGGCAACGAGTTCGATGCCAGCCTCTTGGCCGCGGCCTGTCGCGGCAAGAAGACGAGCCTCAAGGCGGCGCTCTCCGACCAGAAGGTCGTGGCCGGCCTGGGCAACATCTACGTTTGCGAGGCGCTCTACGGCGCGCATCTGTCGCCCAAGCGCCGGGCCTCGACCATCGCGGATCGCAAGGGCAAGCCGAATGAACGCGCCGAGCGCCTGGTCGATGCCATCAAGGGCGTGTTGCAGGATGCGATCAAGGCCGGCGGCTCGTCGCTGCGCGATCATCGCCGCACCGACGGCGAACTCGGCTATTTCCAACATCGCTTCCGCGTCTACGATCGCGAGGGGCAGCCCTGCGTAACGCCCGGGTGCAAAGGCACCGTGAAGCGTATCGTCCAGGGTGGCCGGTCGACGTTCTTCTGCCCCGAGTGCCAGAAGTGAGGCGCGCCGCGCTGATCGTCACTGCTGCGCTCGCGTGGCCGTCGCTCGCTGCGGCCGACGGCGTGCTCGCGATCGGCGTCACCTCGCCGATCACCCAGGGCGGCGTCACCTACGGGTACGTGCGCAACTTCACGCCGCGCGCAACCGCGCAGGCGGCGGCGCTCGACACCTGCCGCAAGCTCGCGAACGTGCGCGGGGCCGCCGAGAACTGCCGCGTCGTCGGCGTGTTCACCGACCAGTGCTTCGCCATCGCGTTCGCGCCGCCGGCCGCGGCCGGCCTCGCCTGGGCGATCGATGCCGACAAGCGCGAGGCCGAGCGCAAGGCGATGAACGATTGCGCGACGGCGGCGGCCGACCATCGCGACCAGTGCCGCGTCGTCCAGTCGCGCTGCGACGGCAGCACGTTTGCGGCGCACTGCGGCGGCCATGACGGCGCCGCGCCCGATCAGCGCATCGCCAGCTGCACGGCGCTGATCCAGTCGGGCGACGAGAGCGCGCGCGATCTCGTCAGCGACTTCGTCAACCGCGGCAATGCCCATCTCGACCGCCAGGAGATCGATGCGGCGATTGCCGACTACGACGAGGTGCTCAGCCACGATCCCGGCTACGCCATCGGCTGGTACGACCGCGGCACCGCCTATCGGATGAAGAAGGATTATGACAAGGCGATCGCCGACTACGGCCGCGCGATCGCGCTCGATCCGCGCTACGAGGACGCCTTCGTCAACCGCGGCGTGGCGCATGCCGCGAAGGGCGATCCCGACCCGGCGATCTCGGATTACACCACGGCGCTCATGATCGATGGGTCCGATGTCGCGGCGCTTCGCGCGCGCGGCGACGCCTATGTGGACAAGGGCGACCTTGCGTTGGCGAAGCAAGATTACGACGAGGCGCTCCGCCGCGCGCCGGGCGACATCGATACGTATCGCAGCCGCGGGTACATGAATTTCTACGCGGGCGAGCTCGCGGCGGCCGCCGCCGACCTTGCGCGCGTCGTTCGCGCGGATCCGGACGATCCTTACGCGCCGCTGTGGGCTTATCTTGCGACGGCGCGCGGCGACCCCGCCACAGCCAAGGCCTACCTGGACCTCGCCGTGCGACGCTCGGGTTCCGGGTGGCCAAGCCCGGTGGCGGCGATGCTGCTCGGCACGCGAACGTTTGAGGCAACTTTGGCAGCCGCGGAGAATCCGTCGCAGCGCTGTGAAGCGCAATTCTACGGTGGCGAATCGAGGCTGCTGCAGGGCGAGCGCACAGACGCCACGGCCGCCCTGAAGGCGGCCGTGGAAACCTGTCCGAAGAGCTTCATCGAGTACAAGGGCGCGCAGGCGGAGCTCAAGCGCCTCGGCTGAGCACCTTCCTCACGCGGCTCGGATATTCTCCAGGAACCGTCCCACCTCGGCGCGCAGCGTCTCCGACTGCTTGCCGAGCTCCTCGGCGGATGAGAGCACGTTGGTCGCCGCGGAGCCGGTCTCGTTGGCGGCCTGGTTGACGCCGTGGATGATCGAGGAGACCTGCTCGGTCCCCTTGGCGGCCTGCTGGGTGTTGTTGGCGATCTCCTTGGTCGCCGCGCCCTGCTCCTCGATCGCGCTCGCGATCGCGGTCGATATCTCGCTGATGCGCTCGATGGTGCCACCGATGCCCTGGATCGCGGTCACCGCCTCGCCGGTCACCGACTGGATCGCGCCTATCTGCGCCGCGATGTCCTCGGTCGCCTTGGCGGTCTGCGTCGCGAGCGATTTGACCTCGCTCGCCACCACCGCGAAGCCCTTGCCGGCGTCGCCGGCGCGCGCCGCCTCGATGGTGGCATTGAGGGCGAGCAGGTTGGTCTGGCCGGCGATGTCCTTTATGAGCTGCACCACCTGACCGATCTTCTGCGCCGCTTCGGCGAGCGTGTTCACCGTCGCATTGGTGCGCTGCGCGTCGGTGACCGCCTCGCCGGCGATCCGCGAGGCCTGCGTCACCTGCCGGCTGATCTCGGCGATCGAGCTCGACATCTCCTCGGCCGAGGCGGCGACCGTCTGCACGTTGGCCGAGGTCTGCTCCGAGGCGGCCGCGACGCTGCCTGCCTGGCGCTGCGTCTGCTCGGCGGTCGCCGACATCCCGGTCGCGGTCGCGCGCATCTCGGTTGCGGCCGAGGCGAGCGTCGAGAGCGCCTCGCGCACCGAGCGGTCGAACGCCGCGATGTGGCCGTCCACCGTCTTCTGGCGCGCCTCCTTGCGCGCCTGCTCGGCCTGCTGCTCGGCGGCGAGGGCATCGGCGCGGATCATGTTCTGCTTGAACACGTCGACCGCCTTCGCCATCTCGCCGATCTCGTCCCGGTTCTCCTGCGCCGGGATCGCGACCGCCTTGTCGCCGCCGGCGAGCTTCTTCATCGCGGCGGTCATCGCCGCGACGGGCCGCGCGATGCTGCGGCCGATCAGGAAGGCGAGCGCGCCACCCAGCAGCACCGCGATGCCGGCGAGAATCGCCTGCAGGCTGGACGTGCTCGAGACGGTCTGCTCGGCGCTCTTCTGCGCCGTGTCGAGATCGGCGTCGAGGGTCTTCTGCGCCGCCTCGCCATTCGCCGAGACTTTCTCGAACTTCGGCGCCATGGTCTTCGCGTACAGCGTGCCGCTGCTCAGCACCGCTTCCGAGACGATGGCGAAGTTCGCCGCGTAGGCGTCGAGCGAAGCCTTCACGGGCGCAATCAGATTCGCGAGGCCGCTGGCAGCCGGGTTCTTCTCCAGCATCGTCAAGGCCTCCTGCGCCTTGTCGGCGGCCGCCTTGAAGGTCGCTGGGCCCTTCGCGTCGTGGGTGGCGAGGAACCGCCAGTTGGCGATGCGCACCTTGAGCACCGCGACCTCGAGGTCGATCGCCTGCGCGCGCACGCTGATCTCGCTCTGCGCGCGCGCCGCCGCGACCAGCTTGTCGGTCGCCGCCGTGAGCTCGTCCCCGCCGGTGAAGAGCTTGTCGCGTGCCGCGGTCAGCTTGCCCCCGAACGCCACCAGCTGGTCGAAGTCCTGCTTGACGCTGGTGAGGGTCGCGGACGAATCGCCATAAAGCCTGCGGCGCTCGTCGGATAAAGTTACCCTGGCGGCGGCGGCGAGAAGCTCGATCGCCCGGGCGTCGTCGTCGGCGAATTGTTTGACCACGGCCTGATCCTGGCTCGTCTCATATTGGAGCGCCAGCCGACGCATGCGCGAGCTGATGCGCTGCACCGTCAGGTTTCGCGCCGTGTTGCCGGAGACGCCGACGAATTTCTTCAACTGGCTCTCGATCGAGCCGAGCTCGATCATCCCGAATGCCGCGAGGGCGGCTGCAATGACGATGAGGCTGCCGAAGCCGACGTAGATTCGTGTATTGATTCGAAAGTCACTCAGCCGCATGTTTGCGCGCTCCGTTGGGGCTCGATGCCAGGGACGCGCCGCGGCCAGCCGGCACAATGGCCGAGTGTCGCGATCGTGTAGTTGCCCTAAGGTTCAGCAGTCGGGGGAGCCGCTGGTCCGAAGGTCGACAGGCAGCTACGTCGCCCTTTCGACTCGCATGGTGCGGTCGACAGCTTAAATTTTCGCAAACCTTACAGCACGCTTTCGACTGCGATCAGGTTCGCGTCCCACCTGGAAGTAACGTGGAACTCCGATCGCGCCTTTGAGTTGTAGGCGAGCGAATACTTGTGCCGGGCTGGCGCGTTGATCCACTCTACTGATCGAAGCAGGGTGGCTCCGGACCGGTCCCGGCCAGCGAGCATTCAGTCGCGGGCGTGGCGGCCGCGGACGGCGCCGCCTTCTGCACCACGAACGTCTTGCCATTCGAGCACAGCACCACCGTTTCGTGGTCGTTGCGCGGCAGGTCGGCCTTGCCGTGACATTGCCTGCCGACGAGTGCGCCGAGGCGCGCCGCGTCCTGGGCGGCGGCACCGCGCGGGGGGCGGAATCTCGTCCGGCGCTCGACGCGGGCGGACGAGCGATGTGATGCGACGTGTTGCGGCCCCAGCTGCATCGGCGAAGTGGGCGCGGCGGCGAGACCCGGATCGGTGAGTCCGATGCCGAGCACCATGAAAACCGCTACTCTAATTTTCGCCCGCATTGCCGGTGATTCGCCTCGTGAGGTCGCCCGGCCACTCTATGGCGCGGGCTGCACCGCAAGACCAGCCGGCAATTGCGAAATATCCGCGATATTGTCGAGGCGCCAGAGCGCCGGCAGGATGGCAACGATGCGCTCCGCCGGCCAGCGGTCGCGCAGATTGCCGCGGAATTTGCCCTCCACGTCGGCGCGCCCCATCGGCACGCGGGTAGAGCCCGGCGCCCTGTCGATCTCGCGCGTCACCCGGCGGCTCTCCTTGCCCTGCCACAGGCGGTCCGCTAGGCCACCGCGAAGATCGCCAGCCGCGAGGGTCGCTCATGAGCCATCAGCACATCGTCGTCGAGACAAAGGGCAAGGTCGGCGTGATCCGGCTCAACCGCCCGGCTGCGCTCAATGCGCTCAACGCGGCGCTCATCGGCGAGCTCACGGCGGCGATCGACGCGTTCGAGGCCGATGAGAGCATCGGCTGCATGGTCGTCACCGGCTCCGACAAGGCCTTCGCGGCCGGCGCCGACATCAAGGAGATGGCGAGCAAATCGTTCCGCGAGGCTTTCATGGGCGACTTCTGCGCCGACTGGGATCGCATCGCCCATGCGCGCAAGCCGGTGATCGCCGCGGTCGCCGGCTTCGCGCTCGGCGGCGGCTGCGAGCTCGCGATGCAATGCGATCTCATCATCGCAGCTGACAATGCGAAATTCGGCCAGCCCGAGATCAAGCTCGGCGTCATTCCGGGCATCGGCGGCACGCAGCGCCTGACCCGCGCGGTCGGCAAGGCCAAGGCGATGGATCTCTGTCTCACCGGCCGCATGATGGATGCGGCCGAGGCCGAGCGCGCCGGGCTCGTCGCCCGGATCGTGCCGCTCGCGAGCCTGATGGACGAGGCGCTGAAAACCGCCGAGACGATCGCGTCGATGTCGCTACCCGCCGTGATGATCGCCAAAGAAGCCGTCAATCGCGCCTTCGAGACGACGCTAGCCGAAGGCGTGCGCTTCGAGCGGCGCGTCTTCCATTCGCTGTTCGCCACCTCCGACCAGAAGGAAGGCATGGCGGCGTTTGTCGAGAAAAGGCCGGCGAAGTTCAAGAACGAGTAGGGTGGAGTAGGACCTCCATCGGCGATTTTGCTCACGCGGCGATGGCGAGGATGGCGCCTTTGCCAACCCTACTGCCTACTTGCTCGTCACCATCGCCTTGCTCCCGGCGCGCACGCACATCACGCGAACGACCGACGCCTTGATGTCGGTTCCGGCGACGCTCGCCGGCGGAACCTTTTGCGCGGCGAGAAATGTGCGGATCGCTTCGCTCGTTACCACTGTTGCCTGAGGACCGGCGCCGGACGCGGATTGCGCATCGACGATCCCGATGAGCTTGTCGTCGCCGTCGATCGCGGCCGCTCCCGCAAAGCCGGCGGCCGGCGCGGCGTCGAGCGGCCGCTCGGCCCCGTTTGCCGCCTGTAGATGCGCCTTGATGGTCGAGACCGCGTCGCCGCCGCTCTGCGCCTGCGGATCCGCGATGCCGACCAGCATCACATCGCTGCCGCCGCCGGGATCGCCGAGCGTCGCCGGCACCAGGCCGCGCGCGCCGAACAAGCGCAGCAGCGCGAGGCCCACAGCCTTGTCCTCGCCGATCCGCACCGCGTTGCCGTGGCCGGCGATGACGATGAACTGGCAGTCGGCGACCGCCGCGCGATCGGTGATGATGTCGCCGGCGTCGCTGATGACGACGCCGGTCGCATATCCGACCGGCCCCTGCGCTGCCGGCTGGTCTGCGGGCGTGGCCGGCGGAAAGCCCACGAACGCGTTCGACATGGCGACCACGATGCGATCGAAAAGGCCCTCCATCGCCTTGTCGTACAGGATGGTGACGCCGCGCACCTCGTTGTTTCTGATCTCGCCGCGCACGTAAAACTTCTTCACGCCGCCCTGCATGCCCGACACGACGAAGAAGTCGGGCTTGATGACGTGATAGTCGACCTCGCGGTTCGCCGGCTGCTTCTTCGCCTTCTCGAACGCCGCCTCGAGGGTCGTGCCAGTGACGTGGAATGTCTCGACCTGCACCTCGCCGCGCGATGATTGCCAGTGGGTGCCGCTCGCGGCGGCCGAGCTGTGCGGCGCGAACTTGGTCGGGACCCCGAGCCGCGCGCCGCTGGCGCGGTCGTCGACCACGCGCCAGCCCGCGTTTTGTCGCTTCGTCCGCGCCGACTCGGCGAGCTTCGCCCGCTCGTCGAGATTGAGGATACCGGTCTCCTTGCCGCCGTTGCGCTTCTGGAAAGCCTTGACGGCGGCGACCGAATTGTCGCCGAAGTCGGCCTCGATCAGCCCGTTGTAATCGCCGGTCCAGATCAGGTCCGCCTGGATCGCCCTGCGCTCGGCCTCGGGCATCGCCGCGTAGACGGCGCGCGGCGACCCCGGTGCCGGCGGCCCCGGCTTCGTCGGTGCAGCCTTGGGGGCCGTAACCGGCCTCTTCTTCGCGGCCTCGCCGCCAGCTGGCCAGATCGCCGCAAGCGAGACCAGTGTGGTGACGATGATACGCATGACCGAGCCCAGCCGCGCCTCCGAGGGCCGAACCCTACCCTACTGGCGAGTCGGCGCAAGCCGCACGATATCGCAGGACGAAACGAGGCTTGACCGCGCGCGTCGCCGCGGGCGTGATGCGACCGAGGAAAAGATGCTGACCGCCGACGAGCTCGAACGCTATGCCCGCCACATCGTGATGCGCGAGGTGGGCGGCCCCGGACAGGCCGCGCTCAAGCGCGCGCGTGTGCTGGTGGTCGGCGCGGGCGGGCTCGGCGCGCCGGCGCTGCTCTACCTCGCGGCCGCCGGCGTCGGCACGCTCGGCGTGGTCGACGACGACACCGTCTCGCTCTCGAACCTGCAGCGCCAGGTGATTCACGCGACTCCCGACCTCGGCCTGCCCAAGGTCGAAAGCGCCGCCACCGCCATCGGCCGCCTCAACCCGCACGTCGCCGTCGAGACGCACGCGGTGCGGCTCGACGCGAGCAATGCGCTCGACATCATCTCGCGCTACGACCTCGTCGCCGACGGCTCGGACAATTTCGCCACCCGCTATCTCGTCTCCGATACGTGTTACGCAGCGAAGAAACCGCTGGTCACCGCGGCGGTCGGCATCTTCGACGGCACGCTGACGACGATCCGCGCGCATGAGCGCGATAAGGACGGCCGTCCCAACCCGACCTACCGGTGCCTCTTTCCCGAGCCGCCGCCGGCCGGCACGGTGCCGGCGTGCGCGGAGGCCGGCATTCTCGGCGCGCTCACCGGCGTCATCGGCTCGCTCCTCGCGCTCGAGGTGATCCGCGAGATCGTCGGTTTCGGCGAGGGCCTGGTCGGCCGTCTGCTGATGATAGACGCCCGCGCGATGCGCTTCGAGACGCTGAGCTACGGATGGGATCCCGACAATTGCTTGTCGGGATCCCAGGGATCAGGAATCGGAAATCAGGGATCAGGTGGACGAATTACTTCCATCTGATCCCTGAATCCTGATCGCTGATCTCTGTCGTCAGCACGGGCCGATGCAGAACTCGACACCGTCGCTGTTGCGGTAGCGGTTGTTGCCGAGTCGCTCGTAGTCGACGCAGTGGCGCTGCGCCGGCGGATCGAGCGCATCGCGGCGGCAGATGCGCTTGCCGTCGGTGTCCCAGAAGCCGCGCGCCAGCACGCCGGAGCCGGCGACGATCGCGGTGCCGTCGGCGAGATGCACGGTGCAGATCGCCTTGCCGGCGAGCTCGCCGGTCGAGGCCTTGCCGCACAGCGGCATGCCGAGCAATTCGCGGCGGAAATCGTCGACGCTCATCGGCTGCGGCGTGACCCTGGGCGCCTCGTTGCCGCACGCCGCGAGGCAGGCGGCGAGCAGGACGATCTCGAACAGATTTGCGATTTTCATTTCCGTATCAACAATCCGAATCAGTCGCGCAAGCCGCCACCATAGCGGAACGGCGCGTACGGATGTGGCCAAGGAATAAACGGTCGTCAGGTCAAAGATCGTTCGTCACAGCATCGACGGCAGCACCCGGTCGGGCGGGCGATGGCCGTCCATGAAAGCCTGGATGTTGATGATCACCTTGGTGCCCATGTCGACGCGGCCCTCGATGGTGGCCGAGCCCATATGCGGCAGCAGCACCACCTTGCCGGCCTTGGCGAGCCGGGTGAGCTTCGGATTGACCGCCGGCTCCTGCTCGAAGACGTCGAGCCCGGCGCCGGCGAGGTCGCCCGCCTCGAGCATGCGGATCAGCGCGTTCTCGTCGATCACCTCGCCGCGCGCCGTGTTGACGATGTAGGCGTCGCGCCGCATCAGCTTGAGGTGGCGCGCCGAGAGCAGGTGGAAGGTCGCGGGCGTGTGCGGGCAGTTGACCGAGATGATATCCATCCGGGCGAGCATCTGGTCGAGGCTCTCCCAATAGGTCGCCTCGAGCTCCTCCTCGGTCTTGGCGCCGACGCGTCGGCGGTTGTGATAGTGGATCTGCAGGCCGAACGCGCGGGCGCGCCGCGCCACCGCCTGGCCGATCCGTCCCATGCCGACGATGCCGAGCCGCTTGCCGTAGATGCGATGGCCGACCATCCAGGTCGGGCTCCAGCCCGCCCATTCCTTGCCGACGGTGAGCACGGAGGAGCCTTCGACCAGCCGGCGCGGGACCGCGAGGATCAGCGCCATGGTCATGTCGGCGGTGTCCTCGGTCAGCACGCCCGGCGTGTTGGTGACCGTGATGCCGCGCTGGAGCGCGCTCGCCACGTCGATGTGGTCGACGCCGTTGGAGAAGCTCGCGATCAGCTTGAGCTTCTCGCCAGCGTGGCTGAGCAGCGATGAATCGATGCGGTCGGTGACGGTCGGCACCAGCACGTCGGCAGCTTGCACCGCCTCGACCAGCGCGGCTTGGCTCATCGGCTTGTCGTCGAGGTTGATGCGCGCGTCGAACAATTCGCGCATTCGCGTCTCGACGCTGTCGGGCAGCTTGCGGGTCACGACGACGAGCGGTCTCTTGCGGTTCGCCATCTGCCTCTCTCGCCCGGTCTTGTTCTAAGTCGAAGTAGTGTTCCGCTGCGCCAGTTCATTCCTCGTTAACCCGCTTGATCGACACTGTGGCGGTCGACTTCAGGGGCAGGCGCGGGCGGGTTTTCGGTCCTCTCTACCAGATGGTCCGGACAAGACAAAGAGCCTGATCCGTTCGCGGGAGTGTCGTCGCAAGACTTCGGATCGCGACCGGGCGGGCTCGCCTCGCCGGGTGTGCCGATAATTTGCAGTGTGAGTGCCGATGCCGACGGGACGGGGAACCTTGGGCCTTAAGCTTTTCGGTTTGCTGATCGCGCTGGCCGCAGGTTCGGCCGTCGCGGCGCAGGCCGAGGGACCGACAAAGCCGAACGGCCTGCCGTTACCGCGCTTCGTGAGCCTCAAGTCGGAGCGCGTCAATGTGCGGTCCGGCCCGGCCAAGGACAACCAAGTCAACTGGATCTATACCCGGACCGGGCTGCCGGTCGAGATCATCGCCGAATACGACAACTGGAGCCGCATCCGCGACTGGGAAGGCGCGGAGGGCTGGGTGCTGCATTCGCTCCTGTCCGGCAGGCGCACCGCGCTGGTCTCGGCGGCGGCCAAGAAGGTCGACGACTTCGTGCCGATCCATGCCTCTGCCGACCTCACCAGCGCGGTGACGGCGCGGCTGCAGTCGGGCGTCCTCGCCACGGTCAAGCGCTGCGATGGCCACTGGTGCCGCATCTCCGGCGAAGGCTTCGATGGCTGGATCGAGCAGGATCGCCTCTGGGGCGTTTATCCGGGCGAGAAGGTGGATTAGACACATGGCATTGATCGGTCACGATCGATGCCATGAGAACGCGACGCATCCACATCACCGGCGCTTCCGGCTCGGGCGTGACCACGCTCGGGCGCGCGCTCGCTGACGCGCTGGCGCTGCCGCATCACGACACCGACGATTACCTCTGGCGGCCGACCACGCCGCCCTATCGCGAGCTGCGCTCGGTCGAGGAGCGCCTGCGGCTGATGGGTGAGATGTTTCTGCCGCGCGGCGACTGGGTGCTGAGCGGCGGCCTCGACGGCTGGGGCGATGCGCTCCTTCCGCTGTTCGATCTCGT
Source organism: Xanthobacteraceae bacterium (assembly GCA_035293985.1). Classification (GTDB taxonomy): domain Bacteria; phylum Pseudomonadota; class Alphaproteobacteria; order Rhizobiales; family Xanthobacteraceae; genus JAVDCA01. Next base: position 4,829 of record DATGLS010000011.1, on the reverse strand, counting down.
CGTGTTTCTGCTCGTGCCGAACGAGGTACGGATCGCGCGATTGCGCGACCGCGAGGCGCGGCATTTCGGCGCCGGCGTCGTCGCGCCCGGCGGATGGCGGCACGCCGAGACCGAGAGCTTCATCGAATGGGCGTCGCACTACGAGGACGGCACCCGCGAGGGCCGCAACCTCGCGCGGCACGAGGTATGGCTCGCAGCGCTGCCGTGCCCGCTGCTGCGGCTCGACGGGACGCGCCCGCTCCCCGATCTCGTGCGGGAAATCGCCGCGTCGCTCGACGTGTGAGGGTGAGCACGCTGCCCGCGTTCCCTCTCCCCGCATTTGCGCGGCGAGAGGGTCGGGGTCAGGGACTCTCTTCGCGAGTGCCAACTGCGAGTTCGTAACAAGCGGCGCCCTCGCCCCCCATAAGAAATGCGGGTAGGGAGCGCGCGTAGCGTCCTCACCTCCCCACTTGGCGATTGCGCTTGCGGGCAATCCGAACGCGGTGCATAGTCGGGATGGTACCGATTGGTACCGTCCCACCGAGGAGCGACGATGAACTTGAACCCGCCCTACGTGTCAGCGCTGACGGCCGGCGTCCTCATGGTGATGCAAATGGCTCTCTTGTATGCCGTCACAGTCGTGCGTCGGCGCGACCGGCAATCGCTCGGCGATGGTGGCCATCACGATCTACTGATGGCGGTCCGGAGGCACGGCAATCTCGCCGAGAATGCAGGGCTGTTCGTTGCCGGGTTTGCGCTGCTCGAGCTGGTCGGCGGCGGTGGCCTTGGCCACGCGGTCCTATGCGCCGCCTTCGTGCTCGCTCGCATCGCTCACGCGATCGGCCTGTCGATGAAAAATACGGTCAACCCGCTGCGGATCGGCGGGACCGTCGTGACCGTGTTCGTCGGCACTACCCTCGGCGCGCGCCTGATGCTGGCGGCGGTCGCTCACCTGCCGGTGTAGATCGAGAAGGAGGCCCGAGGCTCACCGCTTGCGCTTGAGCCGGACCACCACGTCGACGCGGGCGACCTCGAAGCCGTCCGGCGCCTCGGGCATCTTGCCGACGATCGCCTCGGCGCCCGGGATGTCGACGAGCGCGTTGTCGCCTTCGATGAAGAAGTGGTGGTGCTCGGTGATGTTGGTGTCGAAATAGGTTTTCGAGCCGTCGACCGCGACCTGGCGCAGCAGGCCGACCTCGGTGAACTGGTGCAGGGTGTTGTAGACGGTAGCGAGCGACACCGGCACCTTGGCCTTGGTCGCCTCCTCGTAGAGCATCTCGGCGGTGAGGTGACGGTCGCCCTTGGCAAACAGGATCCAGCCGAGCGCCATGCGCTGGCGGGTCGGACGCAAGCCGACGTCACGCAGCATGGTCTTCACGTCGTGCCACGGGCACCCGTTGCGATCGGCCTGGGCCGACGACGTCACCAACTCGGTCGGCGCCATATCGGTTGGCGCGATGGGCGATCGTCTTGTGATCGGGAGACGCGGTTGCATCACGAATTACGCCTTCATTGTCCGCCGTCCGGGAACGCCCCAAACGACGCTGGAGTCAGATTGTTTCAGATGCAATCATATGCCCTGAAGGGTCAAATTGCAACCAGTCCCCAAGATGGCCCCTGACAGAGCCACAAGGGGGCCACGACGAGAGCTCCGAAGAGGCATCAAGTCGCCGTCGCGTTGCACTGCGGTCGCGGCAACATACTTCGGGGACAGGTCTCGACCGGTGCGCAACCGGCGCCCAATCGCGCTCCCGGCTTTGCTCCCCGCCGGCCCGGTGTGTTAGGGAATCCAACGCGATCACGGGGGCAAGCTGCCAGCGCGGCGAGGACGGAACAGGAATGAACAGTCGGCCTTCGAGCTTCGACTACCAACAGCTACTGGCGTGCGGCCGCGGCGAAATGTTCAGCGAAGGGCCGCAGCTGCCGCTGCCGCCGATGCTGATGTTCGACCGCATCTCGGAAATCTCCGAGGAAGGCGGCGAGCACGGCAAGGGCATGGCGCGCGCCGAGCTCGACGTGAAGCCGGACCTTTGGTTCTTCGCCTGCCATTTCAAGGGCGATCCGGTCATGCCGGGCTGCCTCGGGCTCGATGCGCTGTGGCAGCTGCTCGGCTTCTTCCTCGGCTGGCTCGGCTCGAGCGGCAATGGTCGCGCGCTGGGCATGGGCGAGGTGAAGTTCTCCGGTCAGGTCCTGCCGACGATGAAGAAGCTCGTATACGGCATCGACATCAAGCGGGTGATGCGCTCGAAGCTCGTGCTCGGCATCGCCGACGGCTGGCTCGCGGCGGACGGCTCGATCATCTACAAGGCGCTCGATCTCAAGGTCGGATTGTTCCGCCAGGACGCCGCGCTGGCGCCGAGCGGGGGCTGAGCGCGCCGCGCCTCGCGTTCCGAACCAACGGAACGCGCTTTGGAGGGCGCGGATTTTGGAGATGCGGAAGAGGCAGGCATGAGGCGCGTCGTCGTCACCGGGATGGGCATCGTCTCGTCCATCGGCAACTCCACGCAGGAGGTGCTGGCGAGCCTGCGCGAGGCGAAATCGGGCATCTCGCGCGCCGACAAGTACGCGGAGCTCGGCTTCCGCAGCCAGGTGCAGGGCGCGCCCACCCTCGACCCGACCGAGTCGGTCGACCGCCGCGCCATGCGCTTTCTCGGCGGCGGCGCCGCCTGGAACCACGTCGCCATGGAGCAGGCGATCCGCGACGCCGGGCTCGAGCAGCCTGACATCGTCAATCCGCGCACCGGCATCATCATGGGCTCGGGGGGCCCCTCGACCCGGACCATCGTCGAGGCGGCCGACACGGCGCGCAGCAAGGGTCCGAAACGCGTCGGCCCGTTCGCGGTGCCGAAGGCGATGTCGTCGACCGCCTCGGCGACGCTCGCGACCTGGTTCAAGATCAAGGGCGTCAACTATTCGATCTCGTCCGCCTGCGCGACGTCCAACCACTGCATCGGCAATGCCTCCGAGATCATCCAGCTCGGCAAGCAGGACATCATCTTCGCCGGCGGCTGCGAGGAGCTCGACTGGACGCTGTCGGTGCTGTTCGACGCCATGGGGGCGATGTCGTCCAAGTACAACGACACGCCCGCGACCGCCTCGCGCGCCTTCGACGCCGATCGCGACGGCTTCGTCATCGCCGGCGGTGCCGGCGTGCTCGTGCTGGAAGAGCTCGAGCACGCAAAAGCCCGTGGTGCGCGCATCTACGCCGAGGTCGCAGGCTACGGCGCCACGTCCGATGGCGAGGACATGGTCGCGCCGTCGGGCGAGGGCGCCGTGCGCTGCATGAAGATGGCGCTTGCGAGCGTCAAGCCGCCGGTCGACTACATCAATCCGCACGCGACCTCGACCCCGATCGGCGACCTCAAGGAGATCGAGGCCATCCGCGAGGTGTTCGGCGCCAAGGTGCCGCCGATCTCGGCGACCAAGTCGCTCACCGGCCACTCGCTCGGCGCCGCCGGCGCGCAGGAGGCGATCTACTCGCTGCTGATGATGAACAACGGCTTCATCTGCGAGAGCGCGCATATCCAGAATATCGATCCCGCCATGGCCGACATGCCGATCGTGCGCGAGCGGCGCGACGACGTCGCGCTCGGCTGCGTGCTGTCGAACTCGTTCGGCTTCGGCGGGACGAATGCGTCGGTGGTGTTCAAGCGGTTGGATGCGTGAGCGGCGGCGGTGGGGCGACTGCCGGAAGACGTGAGCAAGGTGCGTCGAGCGAAACGGGTGCGTTGATGCAGGGGCTGATGCAGGGGAAACGCGGGCTGATCATGGGCGTCGCCAACGACCATTCGATCGCCTGGGGCATTGCGAAAACGCTTCACGCGCACGGGGCCGAGCTCGCCTTCACGTATCAGGGCGACGCGCTCGGCAAGCGCGTCAAGCCGCTCGCGGCTTCGCTCGATGCCAAGTTGGTGATGCCGTGCGACGTCGAGAACATCGCCTCGGTCGATGCGCTGTTCGCGGCGGTGAAGAAGGAGTGGGGCAAGCTCGACTTCCTCGTCCACGCCATCGCGTTTTCGGACAAGAACGAGCTCAAGGGCCGCTACGCCGACACGACGCGCGAGAACTTCACCCGCACCATGATCATCTCGTGCTTCGCCTTCACCGAAGCGGCGAAGCGCGCCGCCGAGCTGATGCCGGACGGCGGCGCGATGATCACGCTCACCTACAACGGCGGCGCCCGCGCGATGCCGAACTACAACGTGATGGGCGTGGCGAAAGCGGCGCTCGAGGCCTCGGTGCGCTACCTCGCGGTCGACTTCGGTGCCCGCGGCATCCGCGTCAACGCCATCTCGGCCGGCCCGATCCGAACGCTCGCCGGCGCCGGCATCAACGACGCGCGCTACATGTTCGCCTACCAGCAGCAGCACTCGCCGCTCAAGCGCGGCGTGACATTGGATGAGCTCGGTGGGGCGGGGGTATATCTGCTCTCCGACCTCTCCACCGGAGTCACCGGTGAAGTGCACTTCGTCGACTCTGGCTACAACATCATCGCCATGCCGCAGCCGGACGAGCTGCGCGCCGAGGATGCGGCGCAGAAGGACGCGGCGCAGTAGGCTTCTCGGCCCTCCTCCAAAAGCGCCAGCTTCAGCTCCGCCCACATCCGAGAACCTCGCGCGTCTTCGCGCGAGGCGTCGCGAAGGACGAGGGCGGCCCGTGTGGTGCCGCTTGCATCCGCGGCCCATGGTTCGAGACGCGCGGCCGCACGCGCGGCCGCGCTCCTAATACGAAACCTAGGTGGTTCGGGCAGCGATTGGTTTGATATCTACGGCATATCCGAGGTTCTCGAGGCGCCGGACGAGGCGCTGGGTATGGGTGATCTTAGAGCGGCGCTGGAAGTGGTCGGCACC
>DATGLS010000010.1:0-8277 GCA_035293985.1 Xanthobacteraceae bacterium | reverse complement strand
TTGCCGCACACGTGCAAGGCTCGCTTCCGACCGGCTGGCTCGCCTTTGTCGGGAGGGAGTCGAACCCTCTGGATCGCTACGAAAGGTTTCAGCTCGTTTGACGACCATCCTCCTTTCCTGCTCTCCTGACGCTACCGCATTGGTTGCGCCGCCGCTGAAGGTCGCGATCGTCACCGGTGCCTGGTTGTGAATGCCCCCACCCATTGCGGTGTCGCCGCCGACCAGGATGCCGGCGCCACCCGCCGAGATCGTCCCGTGATTGCTGATGCCGCCGCCAAACGTCACGACTGTCACGGATGAGCTGTTCAGCGAGTTGCCGCCGGCGCTTGCCGTGCCGCCGACCAGAATGCCGACGCCGCCGGCCTGGATCGTGCCCAGGTTGGTAATGCCGCCGGCGAAGGTCGAGATCGCGACCGATGCGGTATTGAAAGTGGAGCCGCCGACGTTCGGGTTGCCGCCGACCTGGATGCCGGCGCCGCCCACCGAAATCGTGCCCGAATTGGTGATGCCGCCCGCAAAGTTCGAAATGGTCGATGCACTGCTGGCAGTGGAACTGAAGGCGGCGATGGCGCTGGGATTGCCGCCGACCAGGATGCCGGCGCCGGCCCCGGAAATCGTGCCCGCATTGGTGATGCCGCCCGCGAAAGTCGATACGATCACGGACACGCCGCCGCTGGTGCTGCTGAGACTGCCGCCGACCAGGATGCCGGCGCTTCCCGCCGAGATCGTCGCGCTGCTGGCGATTCCACCAAGGACCGTCGCGTTGTTGACGATGGCAATTCCATCGACCGAGGCGTTGATGGTGCCGCTGTTGGTGACCGCGCCGTTGACCGTGCTGTTGTTGATGGTGATGCCGGTGGTGCTCGGTGCAGCGGGGCCTGCGGCCGTCAGCACGCCCGAATTGACGACGTTGCCGGTGACCAGCGCATTGTTGTTGACAAGAATGCAATTGCCGGCGGGCGACGAATTGCTCACGGTGGCGACCGTCCCGCCGCTTTGCGTGACCGCGCAGGCCGCGAAGGCCGATGGCGCACCGCCGCCGACCAGTAAGGCGGCAAGCGAGCTCGACGCTAAAAGGAAGGTTAACCGGTCACGCCCTGCACCGCCGCGACCAATCGAACGTCCCACCACCCTCGTCACAATTTCCCACCCGTGACCCGGCCGCCGCACGTACGTCCCATCACGCGTGGCAAGCTGTTGCCCTTGTGGCACGCTAAACGACGGCTCGCGCGAGCGCATCCGGCGCGCTGCGTTTTACCATTCGGATCGCAAGTGATTTGGCGTCGCGTGTGGCGCCGATGTCACACGCGAGTTTCAGATCGCACGAAGGTTCCGTGACCGCGGATGCCTGATCGAGATTCGCTTTCGCCGTCTCGAACTTCGCGCGCAACTGTGCGACGTCGGCGGAACCGACGCACCGTCGTGGCGAGTCGGCCCTCATCGGTGACCGGTCTTGTCCAGCACTTCCACGTTGCGATAGAGCCAGCTCGCACCTGCGCCATCGGCGAGGTCGAGGTCGAGCGCCAGAACGACGCGCGCCTTGGGGAGCCGCGTCTCGATCAAGTCGACGAGGCCGTCGATCCCCTCCCCGTCGATCCAACAACGACCGTCACGCCCATGTCGGGTCTTGCGAAGGACTCGACCCAACCGACTTGAATCGCAAGCTCAGTTGCCCGGCGGATCGAAGCCGGCGTCGCGCCAGACTCGGGCGTTGACCCGCTCGGAGAGGAATTTCACGAACGCAGCCGCCGCGTCGGGCACCGCGCTCGACTTGACGACCGCGGCGCCGTAGATCGTCTTGAGCTGCAGCTCCGCCGGCAGCGGACCGACGACGGTGACGCCTTTGACGTGCACGACCTCACTGGTCGGATAGATGCCGAGGTCCGCCTCGCCTTTGGCGACGAGCTCGGCGCCGCCATCGAGCGCGGGCCTGTGGATCACCTTGCTCTGCATCGCCGCCGCGATCCCGAGCTGATCGAGCAGCTTCGAGACGTGCGCGCCGCTCGGCGTCGCGGTCGGCGTCGCATGGACGACCGAGCGCGCCGCCAGCAGTGCCTGGCGAAACGCCTCCGGCGTCGAAATGTCCGGCCGCGGCTGGCCCTCGCGCACGATGACGCTGACGCCGAGCACGCCGAACACCGTCCGATGGTCGCCGTCGAGAACGCCGGCCTTGACCAGCGCGTCGATCACCGGGGCCGGTACGATCGCGATGTCGGTCTTCTCGCCGGCCGCGAGCTTCTCGCGCAGCGCGGTCAGCACCATGTAGGTGAAATGCAGTTTGTTGCCGCTCTGCGCCTCGAATTGGGGCGTCAGCACCGCCAGCGCCTCCTGCGGCGCGCCGCCGCTCATGATGCGAAGGTCGGCGGCGCGCGCCGGCACGACCGCCGCGAGCGCGAAGATCAGCACGCCCAAACCGATCGCCATTTGACCGATCGCCATCGGACCGATTGTGATGTGCATGAGCAGCCCTCCCCCTCGACGACCTCTTGGCGGCAGCGCGGCGCTATCCGGTCGCGCTCTTGAATCTCGCCCGCACCAGCCCGGCATTCGCCGGATCGACCCGCACCGTCATGCCGAGTCGTCCGTCCGCGCGCATCTCTTTCGCGAGCACCTCGGCGTGCCGATAAAGCCAGCTTGCGCCGGCGCCGTCGATCGGATCGAGGTCGAGCTCGAGCACCAGCCGATCGCGCGCGAGTCGGGTCTCGACGGCGTCGATCAGGCCATCGATCCCCTCGCCGGTCACGGCCGACACCAGCGCGGGCCGACTCGCCGCCGGTTGGCGCAGGCTCATGTTGTCGAGCCGCTCGCGCTCGGCCGGATCGACCCGGTCGATCTTGTTCCACACCTCGATCAGCCGCGGATCCCCTGCCTCGATGCCGAGCTCGCGCAGCACGTTGGCGACGTCCTTCGACTGGGCCTCGGTGTCGAGGTGTGAGACGTCGCGCACGTGCACGATGATATCCGCCTCGATCACCTCTTCGAGCGTGGCGCGGAACGCCGCCACCAGCTGGGTCGGCAGGTCCGAGATGAAGCCGACGGTGTCGGAGAGAATGATCCTGGTGCCGTGCGGCAGGTCGACGGCGCGCAAGGTCGGATCGAGGGTCGCGAACAGCATGTCGGCCGACACCACGCTCGCGCGCGTCATGCGATTGAACAGCGTCGACTTGCCCGCATTGGTGTAGCCGACGAGCGCGACGATGGGATACGGCACACGCTTGCGGCTCGCCCGATGCAGCGCGCGGGTGCGTTTGACGCCTTCGAGCTCGCGCTCGATCTTGGCGATGCGCTCGGCGATCAGCCGCCGGTCGGTCTCGATCTGCGCCTCGCCCGGGCCGCCCATGAAGCCGAAGCCGCCGCGCTGGCGCTCGAGGTGGGTCCAGGAGCGCACCAGGCGGCTGCGCTGATACGTGAGATGGGCGAGCTCGACCTGCAGCGTGCCCTCGCGGGTGCGCGCGCGCCGGCCGAAGATCTCGAGAATGAGCCCGGTGCGGTCCAGCACCTTCGCGCCCCAGGCCTTTTCGAGGTTGCGTTGCTGCACCGGCGAGAGCGCGCAATCCATGACCACGATGCCGATGTCGAGGCTTTTGATGAGGCCGGCGAACTCTTCGACCTTGCCCTTGCCCAGATAGGTCGCGGGCCGCAGCTCGGAGAGCATCGCAAGACCAGACTCGACCACATCGAGGTCGATTGCGCGCGCAAGGCCTGTTGCCTCATCGAGCCGCGCCGCCGGCGCGCGCTCGTCCGTATGCTTCGTCGCGCGGTCCCGCAGATACGGCCCGACAACGAGCGCGCGTCCGCTGGCGCCGCCCTCGCGGGCGAGCGCATCAGAGCGAGTGTCGCGACGACGAGGCTCCAATTAGACCTTTTCCCCGGCCGGCGCCTCTTCGGCACCTTCGAACAGCTGGATCGGATGACCCGGCATGATCGTCGATATGGCGTGCTTGTAGACCAATTGCGAGTGGCCGTCGCGCCGGAGCAGCACGCAAAAATTATCGAACCAAGTAACGACGCCTTGAAGTTTGACCCCGTTCACGAGAAAGATCGTGAGAGGAATCTTGGCTTTGCGGACGTGATTGAGGAATGTGTCTTGGAGATTCTGAGCGCGGTCGCCAGCCATGGCCTTTGTTTCCGTTTTTTGCTCGCGCGGCCCTGCGCCCGCGAGAGTTAGTTTATTGTCACGCCAATACGCCCGGCCCTTTCCACGCCCGCCGGGTCCTGCGTGGGCGTGCCCATTAGATGGTACGTTGCGGTGCAGCGCAAGCCCGGTTTGGGCGATTCCCGGAGGGCTCACGAATCGTTGAAATATCAGGAAAATTCAGCATGACGGTGAAATTCGCGGCGCAAAGCGGCCGCAATTGGCCCCGGCGCGCCCGTCCCGACCGGCCGGCCATCGATGCGCACGACCGGCAGCACGATCTGGCTCGCTGACGTCACGAAAGCCTCGTCGGCGGCCAATGCCTCTGCAACTTTAAATGGGCGTTCTTCGAGAAAGAGGCCTCGTGCGCGAATCGCGTCGAGCAGCACGGTGCGCGAAATGCCGCGCAGGATCGCCTGGTCGGCGGGCCGCGTCACCAGCTTGCGCTCCTTGGTGACGATCCAAGCATTCGACGAGGAACCTTCGGTAACGAAACCCTGCGCGTCGACGAACCACGCCTCGCGCGCGCCCTGCTCGCGCGCCGTCTGCTTGGCGAGCACATTGGGCAGGAGGGAGACCGACTTGATGTCGACCCGCGCCCAGCGATTGTCCGGCACCGTGACGACCGACATGCCCTCCTTGGCGATGCGCGCGTTGCGGGACGGATCGAGGTTCTTCGCCGTCACGACCAGCGCAGGCGGCGTATCGGCTGGCGGAAACGCGTGATCGCGCCGCGCGACCCCGCGGGTGATCTGCAGGTAGACGATGCCGTTCGCGACGCGATTACGGCGGATCGTCTCGTGCAGCACGGCGCTCAGTGCCGGCAAGGTCATCGGTGCGTCGATGCGCAGCTCCTTGAGCGAGCGCTGCAGCCGCTCCATGTGCCGGCGCTCGTCGACCAGGCGGCCGTCCGCGACCTCGCAGACCTCGTAGACGCCGTCGGCGAATTGGTAGCCGCGGTCCTCGATGTGGACCACGGCGTCGCGGTGCCGCCGGTAGCGGCCGTTGACATAAGCAATGCGGGACATGGGTTGGGGTTTTCCGGTTTCTCCCACGTCATGCCCTCCCGTGGGCCGGGCATCCACGTCTTCCTTCGTGCAAAGACGTGGACGGCCGGGACAAGCCCGGCCATGACGAAGCTAAAATGAAAGTCTAATCCATAGCCAGCGCCTTGAGCTTGCGGTGGAGCGCGGAGCGCTCCATGCCGACGAACTCCGCGGTGCGGGAAATATTGCCGCCGAAGCGGCTGATCTGCGCCTTGAGGTACTCGCGCTCGAACGCCTCGCGCGCCTCGCGCAGCGGCATGCCCATCAGGTGCTCGCCGCCGTTGCCGGCCGGCATCGCGGGCACCATCGAGCCGACGTCTTGCGGCAGCATGCTGGCGCTGATCACGGCCTCCGGCTCGCCGCCCGCGAGGATCATCAGCCGCTCCACGTTGTTGCGTAGCTGGCGCACATTGCCGGGCCAGTCGTGCGACTGCAGCACCGCGAGCGCGTCGGCACCCATCTTGCGTTTGGGCAGGCCGGTCGCCTGCGAGATCTGGTCCATGAAATGATCGATCAGCACCGGGATGTCGTCGCGCCGCTCGGCGAGTGCCGGCACGCGGATCGGCACCACCGAGAGGCGGTGATAGAGATCCTCGCGGAACTTGCCGGCCACGATGTCGGCCTCGATGTTGCGCGAGGTCGACGACACGATGCGCACGTCGACCGAGACCTTGGTGTTGCCGTTCACCCGCTGGAAGGTCTGGTCGACCAGCACGCGCAGGATCTTGTTCTGCGTCTCGCGCGGCATGTCGGCGATCTCGTCGATGAACAGGACGCCGCCATGCGCCTCCTCGAGCGCGCCGACCTTCTGGCTCTGCACGCCGTCCGCCTGCTCGACGCCGAACAGCTCGATCTCCATCCGCTCCGGCGTGATCGCAGCCGCATTGATCACGACGAACGGCCCGCCCTCGCGCCCCGAATGGGCGTGGATGGTACGCGCGGTCAGCTCCTTGCCGGCACCCGATGGGCCGACGATGAGGATGCGGCTGTTGGTCGGCGCGACCTTCTCGATCGTCTGGCGCAGCTGGTTGATCGCGGTCGAGTGCCCGACGAGCGCGGAAGCATGCGGCGCGAGCTGCTTGAGCGCCTTGACCTCGCGCTTGAGGCGCGAGGTCTCGAGCGCGCGGTCGGCCACGAGCACGAGCCGGTCGGCCTTGAACGGCTTCTCGATGAAATCGTAGGCGCCCTGCTTGATCGCCGCCACCGCCGTCTCGATGTTGCCGTGGCCTGATATCATCACCACCGGCAGGTCGGGATGCTCCGCCTTGATGGAGTCGAGCAGCTGCAGCCCGTCGAGGCGGGAGCCTTGCAGCCAGATGTCGAGAAACACGAGATTGGGCCGCCGCGACCTGATCGACCCGAGAGCGTCGTCGCTGTCGCGCGCGGTGCGCGTCTCGTAGCCCTCGTCCTGCAGGATTCCCGCCACAAGCTCGCGGATATCCGCTTCGTCGTCGACGATGAGGATGTCGGACGCCATCGTTATGCACTCGCGGATGTGGTGGGGGACGGCTCGGTGGACAGCTCGCTGGACTCGGCGGCCTCATCGGCATCGCTGGGCGGCGCGACCGCCGCAGCGGCAAAGCGCAGGCGCATCCAGGCGCCGCGCGCGCCCGGCGTCTTGTCGGCGGCGTCGCGCAGCTCGATGCGGCCGCCATGGTCCTCGAGAATCTTGCCCACGATCGCAAGCCCGAGCCCGGTGCCCTTCTCGCGCGTCGTCACATAGGGCTCGAGCAGGCGCGAGCGGTTCTCCTTGGGCAGCCCGATGCCGTTGTCGACCACGTCGATGACGATATCGCCCTCCTCGCGCGCGGCCGAGACGTGAATGCGGCCGCGGCCGCCGAGCTCCGCCGGCGGCACCGCCGCGACCGCCTCGGTCGCGTTCTTGATGATGTTGGTGAGCGCCTGCGAGATCAGCCGGCGGTCGAACCTCGCCGGCATCTTCTCGTCGGCAAGCTCGGCGTCGATGTCGATATCGGCATTGCCGACCCGCATCAGGAACACGACCTGGCGCACCGTGTCGGCGGCGTCCTCGGCGGTCATCACCGGCTTCGGCATGCGGGCGAAGCGCGAGAACTCGTCGACCATGCGGCGGATGTCCTCGACCTGGCGCACGATCGTGTCGGTGCACTGCTCGAAGATCGCGCGGTCCTCGGTGATGGTCTTGCCGTACTTGCGGCGCAGCCGCTCCGCCGAGAGCTGGATCGGGGTGAGCGGGTTCTTGATCTCGTGCGCCAGGCGCCGCGCGACCTCGCCCCAGGCCGCATCGCGCTGCGCGGCCAGTAGCGCGGTGATGTCGTCGAAGACGATCACGAAGCCGGCGCCCGAGTCCTCCCCCGGCAGCGGCGTGCACGCGCACATGAGGGTGCGGCGCCCGCCGGAGCCATCGAGGTCCAGCTGCTCGCGCCACTCCTCGCGGCCGGCCGCGAAGCGCACCGCGAGCGCCGCGACGAACTGGCCGAGGCGCTCGTTGCCGGCGGCGAGCTCGGGCAGGGGCCTGCCGGTGGCGGCCGACAGGTCGGTGCCGAGGATGGCACCGGCGGCCTCGTTGGCGGTGCGCACGGTGAGCGCGCGGTCGATCGCCAGCACGCCGGTCGACAGGCGCGCGAGGATGATCGCGAGCCGCGTGCGCTCGCGCTCGACCGCCTCGCGGCTCTGGGTGGCCTCGGCGCGCGCGCGCCGCAGCTTCTTGGTCATGTCGTTGAAGGAGTGCACGAGGAATCCCATCTCGTCGCGGGAGGGCAGCGGCAGGCGCGTGGCGAAGTCGCCCTTGCCGACCGCGCGCGTGCCCTCGATCAGGTCCTGCACCGGGCGCACCAGGCGCTGCGCGGAGAAGATCGCCAGATAGATCGCCGCGAGCATGGTGAGCAGCACCACCAGCGTCAGCGTGAGACGGAAGCTGTACTTCAGTGGCTCGCGCATGGCCGCGAGGTTGCCGTACTCGTTGTAGGAACTCTGCACCGCCTCGGTGAGCGCGGCGAGCTGCCCGGGCACCTGGTAGAGCGCCACCACGAAGCGCGGGTCGCGGCCCGCCCCGCCGTGCGGCAGCACCGCCGCGGTGCGGATGAGGTAGCCGCCGCCGCTCTGGGGCTCGAGGCT
>DATGLS010000009.1:0-7591 GCA_035293985.1 Xanthobacteraceae bacterium | reverse complement strand
GCGCATGCGCAGTGGCGGCTACACGCTTCCGGCCGGCCAGAAATCGTTCGAGCTCGCCACCCTGTTCGTCCGGCTCTACCGCTCGCTCGATGCCATCGTCGGCGGCGATGACGCGGTCGCCGGTCAATGGCTGCGCAACCCGAACCTCGCGCTCGCGGCCGAGCCGCTGTCGCTGATCCAGACCGTGCACGGGCTGATGAATGTCATCGCGTACCTGGACGCCCGCCGCGCTCTCGTCTGAAGCGCGGGCGCTGTCCGGCACGTGCTGGCGCCTGGTCGAGGCGCAGCATCACGTGTCGACGCTCAAGCTCGCGGATTCGGTCGACGAGCAGAAAGTGCTCGAGGAGCTGATCGAGGCGACCAAGCCATCGATCCCGCCCGAATGCCGCCACCTCCATTATCTGCTCGCAACGCCCTTTCGCTATGGCGCGGTCTATCCATCGGGGTCGCGGTTTCGCCGCGCCGGTCGGACCGACGGCGTGTTCTACGCGTCGGACACGCCAGAGGGCGCGGCCGCCGAGATCACCTTCCATCGATTGCTGTTCTTTGCCGACTCGCCGGATACGCCATGGCCGGCCAATCCCGCCGAATACACAGCGTTCTCGGTGCAATACGCGACCAAGCGCGCGATCGACCTGACCAAAGGCAAGCTCGCATCGGGCAAATCGGCATGGATGCATGTGACGGACTATCGCCCGTGCCAGGATCTCGCTGACGCCGCGCGCGCAGCCAAGATCGAGATCATTCGCTACGCATCGGTCCGCGACCCGCGGCAGGGCATCAATCTCGCGCTGCTCACCGGCGTCGCGTTCGCGAAATCGCGGCCGATGGCCCAGCAAACCTGGCGCATTCACCTCAGCGAGGCCGGAGCGCAGGCCGTCCGCGAGGCACCGAAAACCGGCATCACGTTCGATCGCAAGGCATTTGCGAGCGATCCGCGTATCGCCAAGCTGCGATGGGAGCGCGCGTCGGCGACGCGTTGATACATGCATGTTTTTGGAGAAATGGTCGGAGCGGCAGGATTTGAACCTGCGACCCCCTCGTCCCGAACGAGGTGCTCTACCAGGCTGAGCCACGCTCCGATGTCGCTGGTCCGCGCTATATAGCCAAGCACTCCGGACCCCGCAAGCGCGATGGCGCCCCGCGCCTCACGGTGCTACCAAGCCTCCATCATGCTTCGGCCCACCGCCGAAAATCCGCGTAATTCGCCATCAAACGCAAGGTCAACGCCGTGGCTCACGAGACCGTGCGGCTCGCCGAATATGCCGCCAAGCTGCGCTACGAGGACATCCCGGCGGACGTGATCGAGCGCGCCCGCAACACGATCGTCGACACGGTCGGCACCATCGTGTTCGGCTACGACCTGCCGTGGAGCCAGATGATCGTCGCGCAGGCGCGCCGCGCCGGGCCCGGCGGCAAGAGCCGCATCCTCGGGCTCGGCGGGCCGCTGGTCGCGGCGCCGGCGGCCGCCTTCGCCAACGGCGCGCTCACGCATGCGTTCGAGCTCGACAACCTCACCTCGCCCGGCGCGGGTGTGCATCCGGGCGCGACCCTGCTGGCGCCCGGGCTCGCGGTCGCGCAGGAGCGCGGCTTCTCGGGCCGCGACCTCCTGCTCGCGTTCGTCGCCGGCGCCGAGGTGATGATCCGCGTCGGGCGGGCGACCAGGCACACCAACGAGCAGCGCGGCTTCCACGCGCCCGGCACCACCGGGCCGTTCGGCGGCGCGATCGCGGTCGGCAAGCTGTACGGCTTCGATGCCGCGAAGATGACCAACGCGCTCGGGATCGCCGGCTCGCTCGCCGGCGGGCTGATGGAGTTCGCCCGCTCCGGCACCGGCGCCATGGTCAAGCGGCTGCATCTCGGCCGCGCGGCGGAAAGCGGCGTGCTCGCCGCGGGGCTCGCGGCCGACGGCTTCACGGGCCCGGTGAGCGTGATCGAGGGCGAGCACGGCTTCCTGCGCGTCTTCTGCCGCGACGCCGACGATGCCGAGCTCACGCGCGGCCTCGGCGAGGACGATTCCAATGAGACTTGGTCGACCCGCACCATCCTGATGAAGCGCTTCGCCTGCCACATCTCGGCGCACACCTCGGTGCAGGCGATTCTCGACCTGCGCGCCGCGCACGAGTTCTCCGGCGACGACGTCGCCGCGATCCGCATCGCCGGCAACGAGAAGATGGCCAAGGTCAACAACATCCCGCGTCCAAAGGACGTGATGATGTGCCAGTACTCGATCCCGTTCAGCGTCGCGCTCGCGCATTGGCGCGATCCGCGCGATCCGCGCAGCTACGACGAGAGCGCGTTCAACGATCCGGCGATCCGCTCGCTCTGCGAGCGCGTGACGATCTCGGTCGCGGGCGGGCACCACGATCATGCGACCCTGCGCGCCGAGGTCGCGGTCGAATTGAAGGACGGCCGGGTGCTGACGAGGACCGTCGACGATTTCAAGGGCACCCCGCAGAGCCCGCTCGACCAGGCTGGCCTGCGCGAGCGCTTCATGCTGCTCACCCGCCACTGCCCGCCCGCCGCCATGGAGCGGGTCTTTGCGCGGCTGCAGAACCTCGAGCACGAGACGAGCCTCGACTGGCTGGCCATCGAGGCGGCCGCGAAGGCCGCTTGAGCGCCAAGGTTGGCGGGATGGCGACCCTCAGAGACGCGAGCGAGCCGGGCGCCATCGAGGAAGCCGCGCGCATCCTCCGTCGCGGCGGGCTCGTCGCCTTTCCGACCGAGACCGTCTACGGGCTCGGCGCCGATGCGACCAACGCGGCGGCGGTCGCCGGCATCTACGCCGCCAAAGGCCGGCCCGCGTTCAATCCGCTGATCTCGCATGTCGGCGACACGGCGGCGGCGCGCGCGCTCGCGCAATTCGATGCGGCCGCCGAAACGCTCGCGGCGGCGTTCTGGCCGGGGCCGCTGACGATCGTGCTGCCGAAGACCCCGCAATGTCCGGTCGCCGATCTCGCGACCTCCGGGCTCGACACCATCGCGGTGCGCGTGCCGGCGCATCCGGTCGCGCATGCGCTGATCGCGGCGCTCGGCCGGCCCGTGGTGGCGCCGTCGGCCAACCGCTCGGGCCACGTCTCGCCGACCAGCGCGGATCATGTCATGGCCGACCTGGGCGATCGCATCGACCTCGTGCTCGATGGCGGCGCGACGCGCGTCGGCGTCGAGTCGACGGTGCTGGCCTGTCTCGACGGCGCCGTGACGCTGCTGCGCCCGGGCGGGGTGCCGCGCGACGCGATCGAGCGCGCGCTCGGCCGGCCCGTGCGGGAGGCGCGGGTCGCGGTCGACGAAGGCGAGGCGCCACTCGGGCCCGGCATGCTGATGTCCCATTATGCACCGCACGCGACCCTGCGGCTCAATGCGGCCGACGTACGTCCCGGCGAGGCCCTGCTGGCCTTCGGCCCCGACCTGCCGGCCGGCGCCGCGCAGGCAACGACGCTCAACCTGTCCGCGCGGCGCGACCTGATCGAGGCCGCCGCCAACCTTTTCTCCCACCTGCGCGAGCTCGACCGCGCCGGCATCGCCCGCATCGCCGTCATGCCCATCCCGCGCGAGGGCCTTGGCGAAGCGATCAACGACCGCCTCGCGCGGGCCGCCGCGCCGCGGAGCTGAAGAGCCGCTTGCTCCGCTCTCTCGCTCCGCTTGCTCGCCTCTCTCGCTCCCCTCCCCCCGCGCGCGAAGGGCGTGGCGGGGACGGGTTGGGGGTGGGGGTGGGAGGTGCCGCTTGCTGCGAGCAAGCGAGGCGAACGCCCCCCGCAGACTCGGAGCAAGCGTAGTCCCCCCACCCCTCGCTTCACGGCTTCGCCGCTCGCTCGACCCTCCCCGCCACGTTTAATAATGCGCAAGTCGGGCAAGCCCGACTTGCGTGGACGGGAGGGTAACAGCCGCGGCTTCAGTGCCCTTGTACGCCAGCCGCATCAGACGCATGTTGCGGGCAGCCGGCACCGGCCGGCGCATCACTCGTGAGCCCGCAATGAACATCGCGACCCCGCCCGTCCGCACCATCGCGCCCGATCTGCTCGCGCGCTTCATCGCGATCGTCGGCGCCCGCTATGCCGTCACGGATCCGGCCGAGCAAGAACAGTACCTGACCGAGAGCCGCAACCTCTATCGCGGCACCTCGCCGGCAGTGCTGCGGCCGGGCTCCGTCGCCGAGGTCGCGGCCATTCTCGAGCTCGCGAGCGAGACCGGCACGCCGATCGTGCCGCAGGGCGGCAACACCGGCCTCGTCGGCGGGCAGATCCCGCACGGCGGCGAGCTCCTCATCTCGCTCACCCGGCTCGACCGCATCCGCGAGGTCGACGCGGCCTCGAACACCATGACCTGCGAGGCCGGCGTGGTGCTCATCAAGGCGCAACAAGCGGCCGCGGATGCCGACCGCCTGTTTCCGCTCTCGCTCGGCGCCGAGGGCAGCTGCACCATCGGCGGCAACCTGTCGTCGAATGCCGGCGGCACCGGCGCGCTCGCCTACGGCGTCGCGCGCGACCTCGTGCTCGGGCTCGAGGTGGCGCTCGCCGACGGGCGCGTGCTCAACGTGCTCAACAAGCTCAAGAAGGACAACACCGGCTACGACCTCAAGAACCTGTTCATCGGCGCCGAGGGCACGCTCGGCATCATCACGGCGGCGGTGCTCAAGCTCTTTCCCCGCCCGCGCTCGGTCGAGACGGCGTTCATCGGGGTGCCGTCGCCGCAGGCGGCGCTCGCGCTCCTCAACCTCGCGCAGGAGCGCACCGGCGGCGGCGCCACCACCTTCGAGCTGATGACGCGGTTCGCGATCGAGCTCGCCGTGAAATACGGCCCCAACTGCCGCGATCCGCTCGCGACCCCGCAACCCTGGTACGTGCTGCTCGAGCTTTCCTCGAGCGAGACCTCGGGCCTGCGCGAGACGATGGAGAGCCTGCTCGCGGCGGGCGTCGAGAAAGGGCTCGTCGCCGATGCGACGATCGCGGCGAGCCTCGCCCAGCGGCAGGAGTTCTGGAAGATCCGCGAGGTGCTGCCCGAAGCGCAGAAGCCGGAGGGCGGCTCGATCAAGCACGACGTGTCGGTGCCGGTCGCCGACGTGCCGGCATTTCTCGCCGAAGCCGACGCCGCCGTGGAGGCGACCATTCCGGGCGCGCGCCCGGTGCCGTTCGGCCATCTCGGCGACGGCAACATCCACTACAACGTCACCCAGCCGGCCGGCGCCGACAAGGAGAAGTATCTCGCGCGCTGGTACGACCTCAACGCCGCCGTGCACGCCGTGGTGAAGAAACACGGCGGCTCGATCTCGGCCGAGCACGGCATCGGCGTGATGAAGCGCAAGCTGCTGCCGGAGGTGAAGGACCCGGTCGCGCTGGATTTGATGCGCACGCTCAAGCGCACGCTGGATCCCAAAGGCATCCTGAATCCCGGCAAAGTGCTCTGAGCTCGCGCCCCTTCTCCCCCTGAAGGGCCCCTCGAGGGGAGCGGGAGCGCGGGCAGCGTGCTCACCTCACGCTCATTCAAAACAGCGATGCCTGCCCGTCGTCCGCCTTCGCCTTCGCGCGCCGCGCCGGCTTTGCCGGCGTCGCCTCCTCCGCCCCCGGCAACACCGGCTCGATCAGGCCGGCATTGTCGTTCGCGGTGCGATTGACCGCGGTCGATATCTCGTGCGCCGCGAACATATCCTCCGGTGCCGGCACCAGCAGCGCGGCCGCGGTGTCGGCGTCGACGTTCCCGCCATCGAGCCACATGTCGAAGGCCGCGCGCGGGATCACGGCGGGCATGCGATCATGCAGCGGGCGCAGCGTGCGGTTGGCAGGCGTCGTAATGATGCAGGCCGTCTCCATCTCCTCGCCGTTCGGCCCAATCCAGGGTTCCCACAAGCCCGCGAAGGCGACGAGCTCCTTGGCGGCGGCGTAGAACGGCCGCCGGCGGTCGCCGTCCTGCTTCCATTCGTAAAAACCGTCGGCCGGGATCAGGCAGCGCCGTCGCTTCATGGCATTGCGGAAGGCCGGCTTGTCGAGCACGGATTCGGCGCGCGCATTGATCATCAGGCTGAGTTCCCGCGGATCCCTGGCCCACGATGGGATCAGGCCCCAGCGCACCAGCGCGAAACTGCGGCGGCCGTTGTCGAGGCGCACGATCGGAACCGGCTGGGTCGGGGCAATATTGTACCGCGGCGGGAAGTTCGGCCGCTCGGAATAGTTGAAGACTTCCTGCATCAGATCCGGAGGTGTCTTGATGACGTACCGTCCGCACATGAAAACCTCAATATTTTCCAAGTTTTAAGGGGGATTTTAACCGCCCTTGGGAGAGAGTGCAGCGCAAATAGGGTGGGTCAGACGGCAAGACAGCATCATGGCGCAGTCCGCTCCGTGTCAGATTTCCAATGACGCCACCCCGGCGGGCTTCGATTTCGCGCAGCTCAAGGGCACCAATATCAATCCGGCGACCGGGCTCGCGACCGACTACCTCAACCATTTCAACGAAGCCATCATGCTGCTCGAAATGTTGCCGATGGCGCCCGAGTGCAAGGACGATTTCCTCGCCTGGCGTCCGATGAGCTATCGCGAGCACTTTCTCGCCTCGAGCTTCAAGCATCGGGATCTTGCAATCACGGCCTACGAGGCCGTCGACCCGGCCTACCGTCGCCGACTCGACGACGTCGCCGACCAGATGAGCAAGATCCTCATCGCCACCCATGACGGAATGAAGGGCGACCTTACGCCCGACACCATCCGCATTCTCGCCGAGGCGACCGCCCGCTGGCTGCGCCCGCTGGTGGCACGCGCCGGCGCGGTCATCAACGGCGAGCCGATCAGCACCAAGGCGTCCGACGAGCCCGCCCTGCAGGACGCGATCGACCTCCTGTTCGACGATACGGCCGAAGCCTGAACGCGTATTCCGCTCCCGCGGAATCGGATTACGCTGCAGCCCTCGATAAAATCGCCGCAGACGAGGACGCCCGTGGCCGAAGGCCGATCGTACCCGAGCCGCCCTATCCTCGCGGTCAGCGCCGCGATCATCCGCGACGGCCGCATCCTGATCGTGCGCCGCGCGCGGGCGCCCGCGCACGGCCTGTTCACCCTGCCGGGCGGCGGCGTCGAGGTCGGCGAGACGCTGCACGAGGCGGTGATCCGCGAGGTGCGCGAGGAGACCGCCCTCATCGTCGCGCCGCTCGCGCTCGCCGGCTACCGCGAGGCGATCACGCGCGACCGTGACGGCAAGATCGAGCGCCATTTCGTGATCCTCCCCTTCGCCGCGCGCTGGATCGCCGGCGACATCGCGCTCAACGAGGAGCTCGCCGAAGCGCGTTGGCTCCTGCCGGACGAGCTCGCCGGGCTGAAGACGACGCAAGGCCTCGCCGATATCGTGCGCGCGGCCTTTGCACTGGTGGATCAACGATGCGTCATTGCGAGCGAAGCGAAGCAGTCTCGCTCCCCATAATCATGCCCCCGCGAGTCGAGATTGCTTCATCATGCCCCTGCGAGTCGAGATTGCTCTTATGTCCCCTGTCAAGCAATGAGGCGCGATTGTTTTTCTGCCGAGGCATTGGCCTCGGCAGGTGTGTCGCGGGATGATCGTGCAAAGGTGGGGACGAAGCCTTGAGACGTCGGTGATCAATCTCTCA
>DATGLS010000008.1:0-331324 GCA_035293985.1 Xanthobacteraceae bacterium | reverse complement strand
GGGTCAAACTCACCGTCGGGCTGATTGCACCAAGGAGTTTCCGACCTCGGTGCCAGCGGACCCTCAGGATAGCACTCCCGCCTACCGCGCGTTTCATGCGTAGGGGTCGGCCACGCCGGTGAGCAACTCACCATGAGGAGGCGCGTTGTGCGGTCGTCTCACGACCGATACTTCGGCATCAGCTCCGCGGCGTTGCCCCGGTCGATCGCGGCAAGATCGGCGTCGCTGAAGATCCCGGTCGCGCGCAGGTCGTCGGCCGTGCCCTTCGCGGTCGCGAACGGGAAATCGGTGCCGAACAGGATCTGCGTCGGCTTGACCAGCCGGGTGAGCGAGGCGAGCGGATAGACGGTCGAGGCGCTGGCGGTGTCGTAGTAGAATTTCTGCAGATAGTGGATCGGTCCCTCCGGGAAGCGCGCCTGCAGGTCCTTGCGTGCCTGCGCGAGATACGTGAAGCGCTGCACCAGGTAGGGCGCGGTGCCGCCGGCGTGGGAGAAGATGAACCGGATATCGGGGAACCGCGCGGCGGTGCCGCTGAAGATCAGGCTCGCGATGGTACGCGTCGTGTCGGTGCCGAGCTCGATCGTCGGCTCGAACACGTCGGGCACGAGATTGCGGCAGCAGGCGTTGCGGAACGGGTGGGTGTAGACCACCGCCTTGCGGCGGTTGAGCTCCTCCATCACGGGCGTGAACGCCGGATCGCCGAGGAACTTGCCGTCGTAATCGGTCATCATGCAAATGCCGTCGGCCTTGAGCGTGTCGAGCGCATACGCGATCTCGAGCAGCGCGCCCCCCACGTCGGGCAGCGGCACGGTGGCGAACAGGCCGAAGCGGCCGGGATGCTCGGCGATCATCCGCGCCGCAAAATCGTTGGTCTCGCGCGCGAGCTTGCGCGCCGCGTCGTAGTTGCCGAAGAAGACGCTCGGCTCGCTGATCGACACGATGGCGGTGGCGACGCCGCCCGCATCCATGTCGGCGAGCGATTTTTCCACCGTCCAGCGCATCAGCGGCACCTGCCCGGTGCGCCGCCCGGCGATCTCGCCGATGAAGCCGGGCGAGGAGAAATGGTGATGCACGTCGATGCGGGCCGGTTTGGCAGGCGCAGTGGTTTGCGCGGCGCCTTGCGCAGCGCCTTGCGCAGCGCTCGAGCGTGGGCCGAGCAGCGTCCCGGCTGCGAGGCCGGCAAGCCCCATGAGGATATGACGGCGGTCGCAGCAACCGGCGGCGTGAAGGTGATCCGCGGAGCACGCGAAGGTGCCCGGTGTCGAGGTTGCGCGGCCCGTTGGTTTCATGGCGGCCTCCTTGCTGGCGTCGCGCACGGTACCGCATTTGCGAGCCGGTGTGCCACGATCGGTACGGCCGGATGCCGCCCCTCCGTGGCGACGAGCCGTTACCTCATGCGCGAGCTTGCGGCGCTCGCACCAGGCTCAGCGCCAGGCTGAAGGCGAAGCCGCCGCACAGCGGCAGGATCAGCAGCAGAAAAAGCCGCAGCCGCCGCAAGTTGAGCTCGCTGATGTTGGCGCCGGTGATCTCGGACAGCACATTGGCGGACGGATCGACGGTCGCGATCTGCGGGATGGTCGGAAGCTTCGCCGCAAAGGTCGACAGCTCGGCCTCCAGCGCGTCGCGCCGCTCCGCCAGGGCGAGGGCCTCGCGCAGGGCCGGCTGGTTCGCACGGCGCGCGTGGAGCAACGCGACCTGCAAGGCTTTGACCGGACGCATCTCGACGATGGCGGTGCGTTCATGGCGCAGCCGCGCCAGCTCCTCGAGCGCGAGCGAGCGCTGCAGCGCCTGCGAGGTGCGCACGGCCATGAAGCCGTCGTCGCTGCTGCCGATGTAGCCGGACAGGTTGGCGAGCGAGACCGCGCAGCCGACGAGCCACAGCGCGGCGGCCGCGATCGCGCCCAACGACCGGCGCCGCCACAGCGCGGCGACGGCGGCGGGCATGACCAGCACCAATGCGTCGGCGCAGATCGCGAGCGCCGCGAACAGAAGACCGCCGACGCGGACCGCAAAGGCCGTCGTCTCGACCATGCCGATGCCTGCCAGCACGATGCCGACGCCAGCAAGCGTGA
The DNA here is from genome assembly GCA_035293985.1 of Xanthobacteraceae bacterium. GTDB lineage: Bacteria > Pseudomonadota > Alphaproteobacteria > Rhizobiales > Xanthobacteraceae > JAVDCA01. Next base: position 329,252 of record DATGLS010000008.1, on the reverse strand, counting down.
TGGCGCCGAGCAGGCGGCCGATCCGGCGTGCGCGACCGGGCCCGACGGCGGCCGGTCCCGGAGCGGCGACCGGAGCCGCCGGCTCGGCGACTGCTGCGGGAGGAGCGGCCACGGGAGCGGGCGGGACCACTTCCGGAGCAATGGGGACGGACACCGGCGCGATGGGGACAGACACCGCAGCGGGCAGGGCGGCCTTCGGTGCGGCCTTCAGGGCGCCCTTCTTGGGGGCCGCGGACTCCTTGCGCCTGGTCGCGCGTCGCTTCGGACCCGGCGGCAAATCGCCGTTCTGGCGCCAGGCGTCCAGTTGCTGACTGACCTTGTCGCGGCTCCAGCCCCACTCGCGCGCAAGCGCCGCGACATTCGCGCGCTCGGCGCGTCCGTCGCGCAGCGAGGCGAGCGCAAAGTCTTCGGAAATCGGCAACGTTCCGTGCATGCGCCACGCGTTATGGTGATTCGGCGACTTGAATGCGGTATGCTCGTCATGCGCGCACGCCGTCCACAGGCACGGAACGACCAGGTGTGACTCGGCGGCAACATATCGTCCGCTGGCGCGTTCCCCGACTGCTGCCGTCGCGCTTTTTCATCAGGCGATCCGCCATGCCGTACGATCACCTCCATTACCTGCCGCTGAGCCCGACCTTCTTCTCCATACTGGCCGGGATTTTCCTCGTGCTGCTGGTGCTCATCCAGCTCGGCATCCTGCGCTATGCGTACATGCGGCTCGGCATCAGCTCCGGCGGCGCACTCCTGCTGCTGTTCGGCTCGCTCATCGGCAGCTATTTCAACATTCCGGTCGTCGAGCTTCCGGCGCAGCGTGTCATGTCGGGACAGGTCGTCGAGTTCTTCGGCATGGAGTACGTGATTCCGGAGGTGGTCCGATCGCCCAGCACGATCATCGCGGTGAACGTGGGCGGCGCGCTGATCCCGATTGCGGTCTCGCTCTATCTGCTCATCCGCCACGGCCTGTGGCTGCGCGGGATCATCGCCACCGCCGTGGTCGCGGCCGTGTGCCACTGGCTTTCGCAGCCGGTCCGCGGGCTCGGCATCGCCGAGCCGGTGTTCGTCCCCGCGCTCACCTGCGCGGTGATCGCGCTCATCCTGGCGCGCGACCGCGCGGCGCCGCTCGCCTATATCAGCGGCTCGCTCGGCACGCTGATCGGCGCCGACCTGCTCAATCTCGGCGCCGTGCGCGGCCTCGATGCGCCGGTCGCCTCGATCGGCGGCGCCGGCACGTTCGATGGCATCTTCCTCATCGGCATCGTATCGGTGCTGATCGCCAGCATCGGCAGCCCATCGGTGCCGCGGCCGCTCGAGCATTCGCCGTAGGACGCCACGTCATGCCCGGCCAATGCCGGGCATCCACGTCTTTGCCGCAGGGAACACGTAGATGGCCGGGACGAGCCGGCCACGACGGCTCGCTATCTCGGAAAGTCTCTAGTCTCGCGCAGGGACCACGGCAGCTCTTCCACGATCAGCCGCAATGCGCGCGATCTCGCGCAAGGCGGCATCTGCGGGCAGGCCCTCGATTTCACGCGAGAGCTTGCGCCGCCAGTTCGGATGCTCGTCGACCGTGCCCGGAACGTTCACCTGCTCGCGCTCGCCCAGCGCGTCCTCCAGCGCGACCGAGAGCAGCTTGGCGGGCGATGCGGCGAGGAAGCGCACGATCGACGCATAGTCGAGCCCATCCAGCCCCTGTGTCCGCAACGCGACGCGCAGCGCCCGGATCGCGGCGGCGCGCTCCTTCTCGCTTTCGCCGGCGGGGATCTTGAGCGCCGCGCGCAACGCGAGGTCGTGCTGCGAGCGCCACCCCGCGAAGGTCGGCAGGTCATGAGTCGAGAAGGTGACGAGGGCGCGCTCGGCGTAGTGCGACGGCGGCAGGAATGCGCCGTGCTCGTCGCGTTCGAATATCATCACCTGATAGGACCAGATGCCGTGGCGCGCCATGTCGTCGCGAAAACCCGCCGGCACCGTGCCGAGATCCTCGCCGATGACGATGCATCGGCTGGCGGTGCTCTCCTGCGCCACCACGTCCAGGAGCTGGGCGAACGGCATGCGCAGATAGGCGCCCTGGTCCGGCCGCATCCCCTGCGGGATGACATAGATCCGCTTCAAGCCGAGCACGTGGTCGATCCGGATCGCGCCGGCGTAGCGCATGGCGGCGCGCAGCATGGCGCGGAAGGCGCGAAAGCCGCTCGCCTGCAGGCCGATGCCACTGAAGCCGGCGATGCCCCAGTTCTGGCCGAGCGTGTTGAGCACATCGGGCGGCGCGCCGACCGCGAGCGTGCGCGCGATCTCCTCGCGTGCATGCCAGGCGTCGAAGCCTGCCGGCAGCACGCCGACGGCGACGTCGAGGTAGAGCCCGATCGCCAAGCCGAGCGCCCGGGCGTGGTCGCGGCACCGCATGAGCTGATCGTCGGCGAGCCATTGCATGTATTCGACACACTCGATGTCCTCGTTCGCCTCGGCGCGCAGGCGCGCGAGCATGGCATCGTCGGCATCGCGCCATTCCGCCGGCCAATCCCACCAGGGCTGCGGATAGCGGCGCCGCAGCACCTCGAAGGCGGCAAAGCGCGCCAGCGCCGGATGCGATCGGCGGAATTCCTCGAACGCCGCGCGGCGCTCCGGCGCGGCGTCGCGCCTGAACGCGCCGTGCGCGGCGCGCAGGCAGCGCTGCTTGAGGGCGGCAACGCCCGCATGATCGATCAGGGCGGTGTGGCGCAGCCGCTCGGCCTCGGCGACGAGATCGGCCGTGCGGACGGTGGCGAACTCCGGCACCGCATCGAGGTCGATGTAGAGCGGGTTGAGAAACAGCCGGCTGTTGGGCGAGTAGGGGCTCGGCTGCTGCGACATGTCATCGAACAACGCATGCAGCGGATTGATGCCGACGCCGGCGGCGCCGAGCTCGCCGGCGAGCTCGACCAGCTTCAGCAGATCGGTGAAATCGCCATGCCCCCAGTTGTGCTGCGAGCGCACGGCGTAGAGCTGAGCCGCGATCAACCAATGACGGCCGGCGGGACCTTGGAAGGCTTCTCGGGCGGTTGGGGGTGGTGCAGCCGCAGCGCTCGCCTGGGCGGAGGCCATGGGGGGTGGCACGGCCATGTCGCGCAAGGCGGCGGCGATCCGCGCGATTGTCTTGGTTGCGACTTTGCGGGGCCGGCCATGCGCGTCGACATAGGTCGTCTCGATCCCGAGGCGGTCTGCCTCGGACCCGAGGTCAGACCGGGAATTCGCCCGTCCCGTGTCGTCGCGCGCCATAGTTCGACGAAAACGAAATGGCCCGGCCACAGGTTCCGCCGAAGCATGCCCAGAAGCCGGTTCATCATGGAACCAACTTGGAGCGATTGGCTTTTCCTCCGTGAAACCGACCTTCCACCAAACGCCGGCACCCCGCGAATCGGATTCCCGAACGTGAAACCATTGGGTGAAGCGTCCATCGGCACCCTCGCCGCCAAACGGTTTTTCATCGAGGACATCTATCCGTCCGTCGATGGCGGCCGTTTTGCGGTCAAGCGCATCGCCGGGGAAACCATCGAGGTGTGGGCCGATGTGTTTCGCGATGGCCATGAGGTGATCGCCGTTGCGTTGCGCTGGCGCGGCCGCGCGAGCAACGCATGGCAGCAAGTCTCCATGCGGTTGCACGGCAACGACCGTTGGACTGCCGGTTTCACGCCGTCCGATCCGGGCGACTACGTCTACCAGATCGAAGCATGGACCGATCAATTCGCAACTTGGCGCCGTGAATTTCTGCTCAAGCGCGACGCCGGACAGGCCGGCACGCTCGAGGCGCTCGAGGGCGCGGCCCTGCTCGCGGCGGCGACGCCGCCCGACGCCCGGACCGAAAGCATCATCGCGCGGCATCGCGACGAGTTCGTGCGCAGCGGCGACGCGAGCACGCTCCTGGCGGACGACCTCGCGGCCGCGATGGCGGTCTCGGAGTCGCGCTACGACCTCACCCGCTCCCCGCTCATGCCGCTCGTCATCGATCGGCCGCTCGCGCGTGCGAGCGCCTGGTACGAGATCATGCCGCGCAGCCAGGGCACGACGCCCGGCCTGCACGGCACCTTGGCGGATTGCATCGCCCGCGTGCCGGAGATCGCGTCCCTCGGGTTCGACGTGCTTTATATGACGCCGATCCATCCGATCGGGCGCACCAACCGCAAGGGCCGCAACAATGCGGTACGCGCCGCGCCGGGCGACCCGGGCAGCCCCTATGCGATCGGCTCGCCCGAAGGCGGGCATGACGCGATCCATCCCGAGCTCGGCACGCTCGAGGACTTCCGCCTGCTGATGGCGGCGTGCCGACAGCACGGCATGGAAGTCGCGATGGACTTCGCGGTGCAATGCTCGCCCGACCATCCCTGGCTCGACGAGCATCCCGAATGGTTTCGGCGCCGGCCCGACGGCTCGATCCACTTCGCCGAAAACCCGCCGAAGAAATACGAGGACATCGTCAATCCGGACTTCCGCGGCCCGCATGCCGATGCCTTGTGGATCGCGCTGCGCGACATCGTGCTGTTCTGGGCGCGCGAAGGCGTGCGCGTCTTCCGCGTCGACAACCCGCACACCAAGCCGCTGCCGTTCTGGGAATGGCTCATCCGGGAGGTGAAGAGCGCATTTCCGGACGCGATCTTTTTGTCCGAGGCGTTCACCCGGCCGAAGCTGATGAAGGCGCTGGCGAAGCTCGGGTTCAGCCAGTCCTACACCTATTTCACCTGGCGCGTCGGCAAGGACGAGCTGCAGAGCTACCTCACCGAGATCACCGGCTATCCGGAACGCGAATACTTTCGTCCCAATTTCTTCGTCAACACACCGGACATTCTTCCCTATCACCTGCAGGGCGGCGAGCGGTGGATGTTCAAGGCGCGCCTCGCGCTCGCCGCGACACTGTCGAGCTCGTACGGCATCTACAACGGGTTCGAGCTCCTCGAGCACGCGGCAATTCCGGGCAAGGAGGAATATCTCGACTCCGACAAGTACGAGATCAAGACCCGCGACTGGAACGCGCCCGGCAACATCAAGGACTACATCGGCTGGATCAATCGGGTGCGGCGCGCCAACCCGGCGCTGCTGCAGACGCGCGATATCCGCTTCGCGCAGGTCGACAGCCCGCAGGTCATCGGCTTCGTCAAGGAATCGGTCGATCGCCGCAACGCGGTCGCGGCCGCGATCGCGCTTGCCGGCGAGCCGCGCCAGTTCTGGTTCCACTTCGGCGACATGACGGTCGGGCCGGAGGGCGCGCGCAAGCCCGTCGCGGCGATCGAGAATCTCGCGAGCGGCGAGCGCCATCCGGTCGAATGGGGCGGCGTGCGGCTGACGATCGATCCCGAGCGCGATCCGGCGCTCCTGTTCGCCTGCCTGGTGGAGCAATGAACTTCCAGTCCCGTCCGACCGCTGCCGAGCTGGCGCCCGATACCGACGAGCTCTGGTACAAGTCGGCGATCATCTATCAGCTGCACGTGAAATCCTTCGCCGACAGCAACCATGACGGCATCGGGGATTTCGCGGGCCTCACCGAAAAATTGGACTACCTGCAGGATCTCGGCGTCACCGCGCTGTGGCTGCTGCCGTTCTATCCCTCGCCCGGACGCGACGACGGCTACGACATCGCCGATTACAGCCGCATCAATCCCGAGTTCGGCAGCATGAAGGACTTCCGCCGCTTCATGCAGGAGGCGCGGCGGCGCGGCTTACGCGTCATCACCGAGCTCGTCATCAACCACACATCCGACCAGCATCCCTGGTTCCAGCGCGCGCGCAAGAGCGCGCCGCACACCGACGCGCGCAACTGGTACGTCTGGAGCGATACCGACACGCGCTACGCCGGCACCCGCATCATCTTCAAGGATACCGAGAAGTCGAACTGGGCCTGGGACCCGGAAGCCAACGCCTATTACTGGCACCGCTTCTTCTCCCACCAGCCCGATCTCAACTACGACAATCCGCGCGTGTTCGAGGCGATCGTGCGCGTCATGCGCAAATGGCTCGACCTCGGCGTCGACGGGTTCCGGCTCGACGCCATCCCTTACCTGGTCGAGCGCGAGGGCACGAGCAACGAGAACCTGCCGGAGACGCACGAGGTGATCCGCCGGATCCGCGCGGCGCTCGATGCCCATTCGCCCGGCAAGCTGCTGCTCGCCGAGGCGAACCAGTGGCCCGAGGACGTGGCGGCCTATTTCGGCAACGGCGACGAATGCCACATGGCCTACCACTTTCCGCTGATGCCGCGCATCTACATGGCGATCGCCCAGGAGGACCGCTTCCCGATCACCGACATCCTGCGCCAGACACCCGACATCCCGGCCAACTGCCAGTGGGCGCTGTTTCTGCGCAATCACGACGAGCTCACGCTCGAAATGGTGACGGACGTCGAGCGCGATTACCTGTGGTCCACCTACGCGACCGATCCGCGCGCGCGGCTCAACCTCGGCATCCGCCGCCGGCTCGCCTCGCTGATGGAGGGCGACAGGCGCAAGATCGAGCTGATGAACTCGCTGCTGCTGTCGCTGCCCGGCACGCCGATCATCTACTACGGCGACGAGATCGGCATGGGCGACAACATCTATCTCGGCGATCGCAACGGCGTGCGCACGCCGATGCAGTGGACGCCCGACCGCAACGGCGGCTTCTCGCGCTGCGATCCGGCCAAGCTCTATGCGCCGCCGGTGATGGATCCGGTGTTCGGCTACGAGGCCGTCAACGTCGAGGCGCAGTCGCGCAACCTGTCCTCGCTGCTGAGCTGGACCAAGCGCATGATCGTGGTGCGCAAATCGAGCAAGGTGTTCGGCTATGGCTCGCTCGCCTTCCTGCGCCCGGCCAACCGCGCGGTCTTCTCCTATGTGCGCGAATACGAGGGCGAAGTGCTGCTGTGCGTCGCCAACCTGTCGCGCTCGGCGCAGGCGGCAGAGATCGACCTCTCGGCCTGGAAAGGCTGGACGCCGATCGAGATGCTCGGCCGCTCGGAGTTTCCGCCGATCCGCGAGGAGCCTTATCTGCTCACGCTCGCGCCCTACGGCTTCCTCTGGTTCCGGCTGATCGAGAAGCCGGAGCACCGCGAGATCCTGCCCGTGGTGCCGGAGTTCGCGACCCTCGTGCTCACCCCCGGCCGGCCGCTGCTGCAGGCGCGCACGCGCACGATGTTCGAGCGCGAGGTGGCGCCGGTCTATCTCGCGCGCGCCCGCTGGTTCGCCGACAAGGGCGCCCGCCAGATCCGCGCGCACGTGAAGGCGAATATTCCGGTGCTGGGCGACGGCAAGCGGGTCGACGTCACGCTCGTAGAGGTTACGAGCCCGCATGCGACCGCGGACTACGTCTTGCCGCTCGCCGTGCACTGGAGCCGGTTCGATCGGGAGCGCGACAAACCCAATGCGGTCGGCGCCGTGCGGCAAGGGCCGCGCGAGGGCACCTTGTTCGACGTCGCGGCGCAGGATGAATGGATCTCGTTGCTGCTCGCGAAGCTTTGCGCCTCCGAAACCGTCGAGGCGGAGGGCCGATCGCTCGAATTCCGCCCAAGCAGCCGGCTCACGCCGGAGGTCTGCTCGTTCGAGGGGCCGGTGCGGGCAGTCAATACCGAGCAGTCGAACTCGACCGCGCTGGTCGACGAAAAGCTCGTCGTCAAGCTGTTTCGTCGCCTCGCGCCCGGCGTCAACCCGGAGATCGAGATCGGCCGCTTCCTCACCGAGGTGGTCGGCTTCGCCAACTCGCCGGCGCTGCTCGGCGACGTCGAGTTGGTCGAGGAGGGCGGCGAGCGCAGCTCGATCGCCGTGGTGCACGAGTTCATCGGCAACCAGGGCGAGGCGTGGACCGTGACCAGCGCCTATCTGGAGCGCTTCGTCGAGGAGCAGCGCCTGCTCGCGAGTGAGGACGCGGCGAAGAGCAGCGAGCTCGCCGCTTATCAGCGGATGATGGCGCAGATCGCGCGACGCCTCGCGCAGATGCAGATCGCGCTCGCGAGCCGCGACGACATCGAGGACTTCCGGCCTGAGCCGATCACCGCCCAGGACAGTGCAGCCTGGATCGAAGCCATCATGGCGCGCGCAAACGGCGTGCGCGAGCGTCTCGACGCCCAACGCATCGCCATGAACGAGTCCGATCGCGCGATGGCGGAACACTTGCTCGACGCGATGGGATCGCTCGAGACGACGCTGCACGGCCTCATCCCGGCGAACCTCGAGGCGAGCAAGATCCGCACCCATGGCGACTTCCACCTCGGCCAGGTGCTGATCGCCAAGGATGACGTCTTCATCATCGATTTCGAGGGCGAGCCGAACCGTACCATCGCGCAGCGCCGCGCCAAGGGACCGGCTGCGCGGGACGTCGCGGGACTCGTGCGCTCGATCGACTACTCGACGACCGCGGCGCTCGAGCGCGCGCTCGCCAACGCGCCGGACGAGCAGGGCCGGCTCGCGCCGGCGCTCGCGATCTGGCGCGACGTCTCCGCCGCCACGTTCGTGGCCGCCTATCGCGAGGCGCTGACCGACAGCCGGCTATGGCCGCAGGAGCGCGACGAGGCCGACCGCCTGCTCGACCTCTTCCTCATCGACAAGGCGCTCTACGAGATCGAATACGAGCTTTCGCATCGGCCGCAATGGCTGCGGGTGCCGCTCGCCGGCATCCTGCGCATCCTGGCGGCGCGGCAAGAGAAGTTGGAATGAGGTCACGGAATGACTCTATCATCTGAAGCCTACGCGGTCATCGAAGGCCGCCACTCCGACCCATTTCACTATCTGGGCTGCCATCCAGACGGCGAGACGCCGACGGTACGCGCTTTTCTGCCCGACGCTGCCGAGGTCGCGGCGGTCGACGAGGAGGGCCGCACGACGCCGCTGCCGCGCATCCACGACGCCGGGCTCTTCGCCGGCCATCTGCGCTCGCGCTGTCGGCGCTATCGCCTGCGCGCGCGCTTCGGCGACCGCGTCGTCGAGATGGAGGATGCCTATCGCTTCCCGCCGGTGCTCTCCGATCTCGATCTGCATCTGCTCGCCGAAGGCCGCCATCTGCGGCTCTACGACAAGCTCGGTGCCCACCCGATGACCATGGACGGCGTGGATGGTGTCGCCTTCGCGGTGTTCGTGCCCAATGCGCGTCGCGTCAGCGTCGTCGGGGATTTCAATTTCTGGGACGGGCGCCGCCACGCCATGCGGGTGCGCGGCAACGGCTTCTGGGAAATCTTCGTCCCCGGGGCGCGCCCCGGCGCCAAATACAAATATGAGATCGTCAGCGCCGACGGCCGGCTGCTGCCGCTCAAGGCGGACCCGGTCGGCTTCGCAGCCGAGATGCGGCCGCAGACCGCTTCGATCGTCGTCGACATGGCCAACCTGCCGCGCCCAGTGGCGGCGCCGGCCAACGCCAACGCGCTCGACAAGCCGATCTCGATCTACGAGGTCCATCTCGGCTCATGGCGGCGCAAGCCCGAGGAGGGCAATCGCTGGCTCACCTATCGCGAGCTCGCCGAGCTCCTGCCCGCCTATGCGCGCGACCTCGGCTTCACGCATGTCGAATTCCTGCCCGTGAGCGAGCATCCCTTCGACGGCTCGTGGGGCTACCAGCCGACCGGCCTCTATGCGCCGACCAGCCGGTTCGGCTCGCCCGCCGATTTCGCCGCGCTGATCGATGCCTGCCACCGCGCCGGCCTCGCGGTCATTCTCGACTGGGTGCCTGGGCATTTTCCCGACGACCCGCACGGGCTCGGCAACTTCAACGGCACCGGGCTCTACGAGCACGCCGATCCGCGCCAGGGCCGCCACCTCGACTGGAATACCCTCATCTACAACTTCGGGCGCATCGAGGTCGCCAACTTCCTGCTCGCCAACGGCCTGTTCTGGCTCGATCGCTACGGCGTCGACGGTCTGCGCGTCGATGCGGTCGCCTCCATGCTCTACCTCGACTACAGCCGCGGCGCCGGCGGCTGGATTCCCAATCAGTATGGTGGACGGGAGAACATCGAGGCGATCAACTTCCTACGCACCCTCAACACCGAGGTGTTCGGCCATTTCCCGCGCGCGACCACCGTCGCCGAGGAATCGACGGCTTGGCCGATGGTGTCGCGGCCGGTCGAGATGGGCGGGCTCGGCTTCGGCTACAAGTGGAACATGGGCTGGATGCACGATACGCTCAATTATATTTCCAAGGATCCGATCTATCGCCGCTTCCATCACGGCGACGTCGTGTTCGGGCTGCACTACGCATTCTCGGAGAACTTCGTGCTGCCGCTCTCGCACGACGAGGTCGTGCACGGAAAAAACTCGATCCTCGGCCGCATGCCCGGCGACGACTGGCAGCGCTTCGCGAACCTGCGCGCCTATTACGGCTTCATGTTCGGTCACCCCGGCAAGAAGCTCATGTTCATGGGCAGCGAGTTCGCCCAGGCGCAGGAGTGGTCGCACGAGCGCTCGATCGACTGGCACCTGCTGCAGTACCCGCGGCACGCCGGCGTGCAGGCGCTGGTCCGCGATCTCAACCGGCTCTACGTCTCGCTGCCCGCGCTGCATGAGCTCGACAGCGAGGCCGCCGGGTTCGAATGGCTGGTGATGCACGACGCCGACCACAGCGTCTTTGCATGGATGCGCAAGGGTAGGGGACCGCGCGCCCGCTGCCTGGTCGTGGTGAACTTCACACCCCAGGTCTATCGCGATTACCGTATCCGGGTGCCATTCGTCGGCAAATGGCGCGAGGTGCTCAATACCGACGCCGCGGTCTACGGCGGAACCAACGTCGGGAACGGCGGGGAAGTCACCACGTTGAACGAGCATCCAGTTCCAGAGGTGAGTCTTGTCATCCCTCCTCTCGCGGCAATTTTCCTGGTTCCAGAGGGCTAATTCCGGCATTGCGGCCGGCAGCCCGCATCCGCTCGGCGCCACATGGGACGGACGCGGCACGAACTTCGCCCTGTTCTCCGCCAATGCCCAGAAGGTCGAGCTGTGCCTGTTCGACCGCCAGGGCAAGCGCGAGACGCAGCGCGTGGCGCTGCCCGAGCGCACCGAGGACATCTGGCATGGCTATCTCCGCGACGTCACGCCGGGCCAGCTCTACGGCTATCGGGTGTACGGTCCCTACGAGCCCGAGCGCGGCTTTCGCTTCAACCCCAACAAGCTCCTGATCGACCCGTACGCCAGGGCCCTCGCGGGCCGCCTGGTGTGGAGCGACGCGCATTTCGCCTATCGCACCGGCAACGCGCGTGCCGATCTCTCCTTCGATCGGCGCGACAATGCTCGCGGCTTGCCCAAGGCGGTGGTGGTCGATGAGACCGCCACGGCGCGGCGCGACGGGGCGCCACGCATCGCATGGGAAGACACGATCATCTACGAAGCGCACGTCAAGGGCCTGACCAAGCAGCGCGAGGACGTGCCGCCCGAATGGCGCGGCACCTATCGGGGACTGAGCGCGCGCCCGGTGATCGATCATCTCAAGCGGCTCGGCGTCACCGCGGTCGAGCTCCTGCCGATCCACGCCTGCGTCGACGACCGCCGCCTGGTCGAGCGCGATCTATCCAACTACTGGGGGTACAACACGCTATGCTTTCTCGCCGCCGAGCCGCGCTACGCGGCCGAGCAGGCGCTGAGCGATTTCCGCGCGACGGTCGCGCGGCTGCACGATGCCGACATCGAGGTGATCCTCGACGTGGTCTACAACCACACGGCGGAGGGAAATCATCTCGGGCCGACGCTGAGCTTTCGCGGAATCGACAACACGTCCTACTACCGGCTCAAGCGCGACCAGCCGCGCTACTACGACGACGTCACCGGCACCGGGAACTCGCTCAACCTCTCCCATCCGCGCGTGCTGCAGCTGGTGATGGACTCCCTGCGCTACTGGGTGCAGGCCTGCCACGTCGACGGCTTCCGTTTCGATCTCGCGACCACGCTCGGACGCCACGGCAACGGCTTCGATCCGGCCGCGCCGTTCTTCGCCGCCATCCGCCAGGATCCGGTGCTCGCCGGCGTCAAGCTGATCGCCGAGCCGTGGGACCTGGGCGAGGGTGGCTACCAGGTCGGTCATTTTCCGCCCGGCTGGTCGGAGTGGAACGATCGCTATCGTCGCACGCTGCGGCGATATTGGGCCGGCGCCGGCAGCATCATCGGCGATGTCGGCGGCCGCATGACCGCCTCCTCCGATCTGTTCAACCACGACGGCCGCAGCACCCATGCAAGCATCAATCACGTCACCGTGCACGACGGTTTCACGCTCGCCGATCTGGTGAGCTACGACCATAAGCACAACGAGGCGAACGGCGAGGAGAACCGCGACGGCTCGGATGACAACAACAGCACCAATTGCGGGGTCGAGGGGCCGACCAGTGACGCGAAGGTCCTGGCCCTGCGGCGGCAGCTGCGCCGCAACCAGCTCGCCTGCCTGATGCTGGCGCAGGGCGTGCCGCTGATGCTCGCGGGCGACGAGGTCGGCAACAGCCAGGGCGGCAACAACAACCCCTATTGCCAGGACAACGAGGTCGGCTGGGTCGACTGGTCGGCGCTCGGCAGTGACGATGACGATATGACGCCGCTGGTGGCGCGGCTCACCACCATCCGTCGCCGCTTTCCTCAGATCCGGACGCGGCGGTGGGTCGAGGGCCTGCGGGCCGACCGCAGCTATGGCGTGCTCTGGCTCACGCCCGCCGCGAGCGCGATGGTCGAGAAGGACTGGCAGTTTCCCGAAGGGCGCTTCCTCGCCTACGTGCTCGGCCCGGCCGAGCCCGGTGGCGAGCCGGTCTACGTCGTGCTCAACGCGGCGCCCGAGCCGATCACCTACACGCTCCCCAAGCTTGCCGAATATACGCGCTGGAGCCTGCTGCTCAACACCGCGCTCGCGTCCGGCGGCGAGCCCGAGGTGCACCTGTCGGGCACCGACGCGAAGGCGCCGCCGCGCGCGGTGCTGGTGTTTGCGGGGAGCGCATGAGCGCCTACGGCTTCGGGCCGACGCTCAGCGCGGACGGCGTGACGTTTCGGCTATGGGCGCCCGCCGCGCGGTCGGTCGATCTGGTCACGGATCGAACGGAGCGAATGCAGCCGCAGCCCGACGGCTGGCATGCGCTCACGGTCGCGGGCGCACGCGGCGGGACGCGCTACCAATTCCGCCTGGACGGCGCGCTCACGGTCCCGGATCCGGCGTCGGCCTTCCAGCCCGAGGACGTGATCGGGCCGAGCGAAGTCGTCGACCACGCGGCGTATCGATGGCAGGCGACCGAATGGCGCGGCCGCCCATGGGAAGAAGCGGTCATTCTCGAGCTGCACGTCGGCACCTTCACGCCGCAGGGCACGTTTCGCGCCGCGATCGACAAGCTCGCCCATGTGGTCGACGCCGGCTTCACGGCGATCGAGCTCATGCCGGTCGCCGATTTCGCCGGCCGCCGCAACTGGGGCTATGACGGCGTGCTGCTCTATGCGCCCGACAGCGCCTATGGCCGGCCCGATGACTTGCGCGCCCTGATCGACGCCGCGCATGCGCGCGGGCTGATGGTGTTTCTCGACGTCGTCTACAACCACTTCGGCCCCGAGGGGAATTTCCTCGGCCGCTATGCGCCGCAGTTCTTCGAGAAGGGCTCGACGCCGTGGGGGCAGGCGATCGACTACCGCGTGCCGCAGGTGCGCGCCTTCGCGATCGAGAATGCGCTGCACTGGCTCGAGCGCTATCGCTTCGACGGGCTGCGGCTCGACGCGATCCACGCGATCGTCGAGCGCGGCGCCCCGAGCGTGCTCGCCGACATGAGCCGAGCGGCTGGCGCCCTCGCCCAGCGTGAGGGGCGCCAGATCCACCTCGTGGTCGAGAACGATGACAACTCGGCGCGTCTGCTCGATGCGCGGAGCGCCGTGCCCGCGGGAAAATTCCGCGCCCAGTGGAACGACGACTACCACCACGCCTGGCACGTGCTGCTGACCGGCGAGACGCAGGGCTATTACGCCGACCATGCCGCGACACCGCTCGCCCGCGTCGCGCGCGTGCTCGGTTCGGGTTTCGACTACCAGGGCGAGCGCTCGCCCCATCGCGGCGGGCGCAAGCGCGGGGAGCGCAGCGGCGAGCTCTCGCCGCTCGCCTTCATCAACTTCCTGCAGAACCACGACCAGGTCGGTAACCGTGCGCTGGGCGAGCGCATCGACGCGCTCGCCGACGCGCCCATGATCGAGGCGGCGCTCGCGATCATGCTGCTCGCGCCGATGCCGCCGATGATGTTCATGGGCGAGGAGTGGGGCGCGACGACGCCATTTCCGTTCTTCTGCGATTTCAAGGGCGCGCTCGCCGATGCGGTGCGCAAAGGCCGCCGTGCCGAGTTCAAGGAAGCCTATGCGCGCTACGGCGACGCGGTCCCCGATCCGCTTGCGGAAAAGACGTTTCGCGCCGCCGCGCTCGATTGGCGCGAGCCGCAGGGCGGGGCCGGCGCCAAGCGCCTTGCGCTGGTGCGCGACCTGCTCGAGGTGCGGCGCCAAAAGCTCGTGCCGCTGCTCGCCGCCCTGCGCTTCGATCCGCACGCGACACGTGCGCGCGGCACGCTGCTGCGCGCCGAATGGACCCATCCGCACACCCGCTTGCGCCTGCTCGCCAATCTGTCCGAAGGGACCTGGCGGCGTCCCGACGACTGGACCAATGGCACGCCGATCTGGGGCGGCGAGCCTGGGGTGACGTTGCCGCCGTGGTCGGTGTTCTGGAGTGTCGGCTGATGGCGTCGGCGCCGATGGCGACCTACCGGCTGCAGCTCACGTCGGCGTTCGGCTTTCGCGACGCGGCGAAGATCGTGCCTTATCTCGCTGCGCTCGGCATCAGCCATGTCTATGCGTCGCCGATCCTCAAAGCGCGCGCCGGCAGCACGCACGGCTATGACATGATCGATCCGAGCGCGCTCGACCCGGAGCGCGGCGGCGAGGAAGGCTTCGCCGAGCTCACTGCGGCACTGCGCGCCGCCGGGCTCGGGCTGATCGTCGATTTCGTCCCCAATCACATGGGCGCGCTTTACGCCGACGATCCCTGGTGGCTCGACGTGCTCGAATGGGGACCGGCCTCTCACCACGCGCGCGCCTTCGACGTCGACTGGAACGCGCTACCCTTTCGTATGCGCCCCGGCATTCTCATTCCGGTGCTCGGCCGCCCTTATGGCGAGGCGCTCGCGAGCGGTGAGATCGTGCTGCGCTACAATGAACGCGAAGGCAGCTTCTCGGCCTGGTATTTCGAGCACCGCCTGCCGATCGCGCCGTCGAGCTATCGCGGAATCCTGCGCGCGGTCGTGCGCCACGCCGGCGACACCGAGGTCGGCCGCGCGCTGCTGTCGCTCGCCGATACGCGGGGCGCATTCGGGCATCCCGACCAGGAGGAGGCGCCGGCCTTCAAGGCGGCGCTCGCCGCGATCGACGGCGGCGCCGAGGTGATCGTTGCCGGGCTTGCACGTTACACGCCGGCCGCGCCTGGCGGCGTGCGCGCGCTGCACCGCCTGCTCGAGCGCCAGGCATGGCGGCTCGCGCATTGGCGGCTCGCCGCGACGCAGATCAACTACCGCCGCTTCTTCGACGTCAACTCGCTCGCCGGCCTGCGCGTCGAGGACGGCGCGACTTTCGCGGCGGTGCACGCGCGCATGGCGCCACTGATCGAGCAGGGCGCGATCGACGGCCTGCGCCTCGACCACATCGACGGTCTCGCCGACCCCGCCGGCTATTGCGCGCGGCTGCGCGAGATGATCGCGCGCTTGCGGCAACCCTCTCGCCGCAGGGGAGAGGATGGCGAGCGAAGCGAGCCGGCCGAGGGGCGCTCGATGTCGGAGTTGAATCACCCAGAGCCCCTCACCCCGACCCTCTCGCCTCCGGGGCCAGGGGGCGCCGGCACCGTGCTTGCGGCCGATCGTTCGTTTCCCGTTTACATCGAAAAAATCCTCGGCGAAGGCGAGCCGATGCCGCCGTTTCCCGGCGTTACCGGCACCACCGGTTACGAATGGCTCAATGTCATCACCCGAGTGCTGCTTGATGGGCGCGGGCTGCCGGCGCTCGATCGCGTATGGCGCGACATCAGCGGTGGCGCGCCCTCACCCTCCCCGGCAGGGGGAGGGTCGGCGAGCGAAGCGGGCCGGGGTGGGCTGACGGAGGCTCAGCGAGTAACCGAACCTCAGCCACCCCACCCCGCTGGGCTTCGCGAAGCGAAGCCCAGCGACCCTCCCCCTGGAGCGGAGGGTGAAGAAGGCTTCGCGCAAGTTCTCGCCGCCGCCAAGCGCGAGGTGCTGGGAAAGCTGCTGGCGAGCGAATTCAACGTGCTTGCGCGACTGCTCGAGCGGATCGCCGCCGGTAATCCAGCCACCCGTGACTTCACGGCCGAGCGGCTGCGCGTGGCGCTCGAAGCGTACATCGTGAAGTTTCCCTTCTACCGCACCTATGTCACGCCGCAGGACGCGAGCGCGGCGGACCGGGCGTCGATCGAAAGGGTCATCGCAGCGGTGCGCGCGGAGACGCCTGAGGCCGAGGCCCCACTTCTTGATTTCCTGCACGGTCTCCTCACGCTCGACCTCGTCGCGCCGGGGCGCGCCGGCTACAGCCGGGTGCGCTCGCACCGCTTCGTTCGCAAGCTGCAGCAGCTCACCGGTCCCGTGATGGCGAAGTCGCTCGAGGACACGGCGTTCTATCGCTTCCACCGGTTGATCGCCCTCAACGAGGTCGGCGGCAATCCGGCGGCAACCGGGCTCGCGGTCGACGATTTTCACCGGCTGATGCAGGCGCGCGCCGCGACGGCGCCCGATGGCCTCACCGCAACCGCGACCCATGACACCAAGCGCGGCGAGGACGCGCGCATGCGCATCCTCGCGCTTGCCGAACTGCCCGACGAGTGGACCGCGGCGGTGGCGCAGTGGCGCGCCATCAACGCGCAGCACCTGCATCGCATCGGCGAGCGGCGCGTGCCCTCGGCGGCGCATGAATACATGCTCTATCAGGCGCTGATCGGCGCGTGGCCGCTCGACGGCGACATCGGGCGCTTCCAGGCGTATGCGCGCAAGGCGGCGCGCGAGGGCAAGCAGGAGACGAACTGGCTCGAGCCGGACGAAGCCTACGAGGAGGGGCTCGCGCGCTTCATCGCCGCGATCCTGGACGAGCGCGAGTTCGTGCGCGGCTTCGACGCCTTGGCGCAGCGCGTCGCGCGCCTCGGGGCGCTCAATTCGCTGTCGCAGCTCGCGCTGAAGATCGCGATGCCGGGCGTTCCCGATTTCTATCAGGGGACGGAATTCTGGGATCTCGCCCTGGTCGATCCCGACAACCGCCGTCCGGTGAATTACGCCGCACGCGAGCACGCGCTCACCTCACCGGACCGCGCGACCGACGTGCGCGCGCTGGTCGAGACCTGGCTCGACGGCCGCATCAAGCTCGCGGTGACGCAGCGGTTGCTCGCCTTCCGCCGCTCGCTCGGCGATGTCTTCGCTCGCGGCGACTACCGGCCGCTGATGGTCGCGGGCGAGCATCGCGATCATGTCATCGCATTCGCGCGCTGCCACGGCGAGGACGCCGCGATCGTGGTGGTGGGCCGTTGCTTCGCGGAGCCGACTGACGGCGGCCGTCATTGGCCGCAGCCCGAGGCCTGGCGAGGGCATGTCGAACTGGGAGGGTTCTTGCCTGCGAACGGCGCCGCACCGGCGAGCCCGATCGAGCAGCTACCGCTCGGGCTCTTGTTCGATCCCATTCCGGTCGCGATGTTGCGGGCGCGTCCGCCTACAGCATGATCCCGAAAAGCGGATGCCGGCTTTCGGAAAAAATCAGGCTCAAATAAGCGGACCAAGCAGGTGAGGGCGGGACAGGCCGTTCGGGATCTAAGATGGCCGAACGGCCTGGCGGATGTTGTGCCGACTCAAGGGCCGGTTCCCTCCCTCCGCGCCGCCACTGTGGCGGCCGCGCGCGCACGGATCAATACGCAAGTTCCCTCAACGGGCGCGCGCTGTGGATAGCGTTACTTCCAGCCGGCTTCCTTGTCGCAGGCCTCACGCTCCGCCTTGTGAGTCTTTTCCCATTGCGAAATCGACTGGGTCTCGTTGTTGTCCATCTTCTCGTTCATGCACGTGCAGTACTTCTTGACGATGTCGGGGGTCGCGCCCGGCTGCCCCTTGTTGTCGGCAATGCATTGGTTGATCCACTTGATGTCGTCGGCGGTCGCCGCCTGCGCGAAGGTGACGGTGCCCGCGAGCACGGGCCCGGCGACGAGCAGCGCCGCAATAGCAAGCTTCATGGTTCATCTCTCCCGAATGCCGTGATTCCAATCCGCCGCATGCGGACGAATCGGCAGTGCGGGACCCTACCGCGCGTCAAGACGCATCGCACGCCTTTACCCACAGTAGGGTAAAGGTCCTCGCGCCAGGATCAGAATGAGGGTGCGCTCGTTCAGGTGCCGCGCGGCACCCGGCGCGACACGCGGTGCTCGACCACGACGGCGCGGCGCGTGCCGCGCTCGCTCGGAATCGTGCGGGTCGGGCGCATGCGGTCGTGCGCCGTCTTAAGAACTTCCGGCTTCACGGTTTCGATTGGCATGCCCATCAGTGAGGCGGCGATTTCCGCTTGCGCCTGCAGGCTGTCGGTCAGGCCCTTGGCGGCGGCGATCGCCTCTTGCAGCGTCGGCGGGTCGTGCCGGACGCGGCGCGGTCCATATTTGGTCTTCCAAGACACGGTCATCGTGCCACTCTTCTTCTCTGCATCGGTCCGTATGATTTTACGACGGAACTGCCGCGCTGCAACAAGAAAATTGTGCGACGCAATACTGGCATGCATGCGAGGGGGAGAGTCGTGCGGCGTCAACCTCGACATGCGGCGCCATTCCGCAGCAACGCCACGCCCGACGGCATGATACGCTGATTCGCAACGATCGCGGTCGTCGATCGAGCGATAAGGAGGAGCCACATGCGACGGTTAACCACATTCCTGCTCGCCTGCGGACTGATCGCCGCGCTCTCGGCGCGGGCGCGGGCCGAGGATGTGCTCAAGCTCGCGGTGCCGCAGCGCGGCGCCTGGGATACGGGGATCGAGGAGCTCGGCCAGCGCAGCGGCATCTTCGCCAAGCACGGCCTCAAGCTCGAAATCCTCTACACATCGGCCGGCCCTGAATCGATCCAGGCGCTGATCGCCGGCAGCGTCGACATCGCGACCGCGTCGGGCGCCTACGCTGCGTTCGGCACCTATGCGAAGGGCGCGCCGATCCGCATCATCGGCAGCGAGGTGATCGGCTCGCCCGATCTCTACTGGTTCGTGCCGGCCGCCTCGCCGATCCACAAGATCGAGGACCTCAACGGCAAGACGGTCGGCTTCTCGCTGCCCGGCTCCTCGAGCCATGCCGGCCTCTTGGCGCTCATCGCGCAGTATCATCTGCAGGTCAAACCGGTGTCGACCGGCAGCCTCGCGTCGACGATCACGCAGACGATGACGGGACAGGTCGACGTCGGCTGGAGCGCGGTGCCCTATGCGCTCGACAAGGCGGCGGACAAGGAGATCCGCGTGATCGCGACCGGCAACGACGTCATCGCGCTGCGCGCGCGCACCGGCCGCGTCAACCTCACCAACGTGGCGACGCTCACCAACCGCAAGGACGCGCTCAAGCGCTTCGCCGCCGCCTACAACGAGACCCTCGACTGGATGTATGCGAGCCCCGACGCGCTCAAGATGTACGCCGAGTTCGCCAAGCTGCCGGCGAGCGCCGTCGACCAGGTGCGCGGCCTGATCCCGAAGGAGGCGCTGGTGACCGACAAGGTGGTCGGCGTCGACCAGATCATGAGCGAGGCGATCGCGAGCAAGTTTCTGGCGAAGCCGCTGACGAAGGAGCAGCTCAACGAGCTGATCCGCACGCAGGATTTGAAGTAGGTTAGGAGGGCAAAGCGCCCGCTCATTCAACGCGGCCCTCCCCTCCATGACCGAGCAAAAGCCCCAGGCCCGACTCGTCACCGTCGCCGCTGGCGTGCACGCCTGGATCGGCGCAGCCGGCGACTCGAATGCGGGCGCGATCGAGACGCCGGAGGGGGTGATCGTCATCGACGCGCAGCAATATCCGCGCCTCGCCCGCGAGCTGCGCGCCGCGGTTCAGGCGAGGACCGCACAGCCGCTGCGCATCCTGGTCGATACCCACTGTCATCTCGATCACACCCACGGCAATACGGTGTTCGCCGACGTGCCGATCCTGGCGCATGCCAACACGCTCGCCGCGATGAACGCCTGCCTGGGGTCGCGCGCCGGGCCCGAGTGGTCGATCACCGATTTTGCCGCCAAGCTCCGTCTGCTGTTCGGACAGAACATCCTCGAGCTCGTGCCGGCGCACGATCCGGCGCGCCGATGGTTCGAGGGCCGCATCGCAGCCGCCGACTATGACACCGTGATGATCCGCCCGCCGAACGAGACTTTCGCGGGCGACTTCGCGTTCCATCTGCCCGACGACACGGTGCGCCTGCACTATTTCGGCCCCGCCCATTGCGACGGCGACATCGTGGTGCATCTGGAGAAGCGCAAGGTCGCTTTTCTCGGCGATCTCCTGTTTCACAACCGCTTCCCTTGGCTCGGCGACTGCGATCTCGACGGGCTGATCGCCGCGCTCGGCCGCGTCCTCGCGCTCGACCTCGCCGTGGTGATTCCCGGCCACGGCCCGCCCGCGACGCTCGCCGACGTGGCGTGCTTCCGCGACATGCTGGTCGAGTTGCGCGCGGCCGTGGCGCACGCCATCAAGGCCGGCCACTCCGAGGACGCCGCGGTCGCCGAGGTCGCGTTGCCGCAATTTGCGCATGTGACCCGTTACGCCGAATGGCTGCCGATCGACGTGCGTGCGGCGTATCGCTATCTGCGAGCAGGGTGAGGGCGATCGACCCCCTCAGTCGCGAATATCCTGCAGGAACCAATCCGTCGGAATTTCCCGCCCGCGTTTCTGCTCGAGCGCCTGCGCATAGACCCAGCCGCCGACGGCAGAGAACTGCAGGCCCTGGTTGCCGACATTGCGGTAGAACGTGACCTGGTCGCGGCTGGTGCGCCCGGCGCACTTGCCGGTGACGAGATCGGCGAAATCCGGCGTGTCGGAGGCGACGCCGGGCCGCGGGTTCTTCTCCGGAATGCGCTTCATTTCTTCCGCCGTGCCGCCGATGAAGGCCCCGGGCGAGAAGCCGCGCTCGGACTGGAAGCGCTCGGTCTCGGGCATGTGCACGCCGTCGGTGCCCTGGCGCACCACCACGTCGAACCGGCGCATGGCGGCGCCGGGGATCTCGCGCCGGCCGAGGTTTGTCACATGCATGCCGTTCTCGATCCAGTCGGCATCGTAGACCGGGCTCATGCTGTCGGTGCAGGAGGAGAGCAGGTCGACGCCGCGCACCGCCTCGCGTGCGCTCGCGACCGCGCGCACCTCGATGCCGAGCTTCTGCGACATCTCCGCCGCGAAGGCTTCGCGGTTCGCGGCCGTCGGGCTGAAGACCTTGCACAGCTTGATGTCGCGCACGCAGCAGAACGCCTCGAGGAAGGTTCGCGCCATCCCTCCCGAGCCGAGCATGCCGACCGTGTGGGTGTCGGGCCGCGCCAGGTGCTTCACGCCGAGCCCGGCGCCGCCGCCGACACGGAAATGCTGCAGTACGCCGTCATTCATGAATGCGAGCGGCTCGCCATTGCGGGTCGAGACGAGGAAGACCAGCCCGCAATAGGTGCCGGGCTCTCGGCAGTGCTTGTCCTCGCTCCAGTTGCCGGCGGCGTCGCGCGGCCAGGTAATAATGTCGGACTTCATGCGGATGGCGAAGACGCCGTCGTTCGCACCCTCCATCGAGCCCCAGCGGAAGTAGCCGTCCGGGCGGTCGCACGGCATGTACATGTCGATGCGCGGACGGTGCATCGCGCCGCCGGTGGGCAGCTTTTTGAAGGCTTCCTCCTGCACGCGGATGCAATCCGCCATGGTGAGGAGCGCGGCGACGTCGTCATTGTCGATGATGAGCATGGGAAGGCCTGGAGGGGAATTGCGGGGCGGTCATCAAATCGCATTTGCGCCGGTGTGGCGAGGTCGTTGATCGAGCGCTACAACGACCGAACCACGCGTGAAGGGGAGGGCGCCCATGTTGTTTCTGGTGGTCTCGACGCCGCGGCCGGAGCGGCCGTCCGATCTCGCGACGACACGGCAATCGTTCTGGCCGTGGATGGCGCGCTATGAGGCGGCCGGCGTCTGCCGCCACCTCTATGCGCGCGCCGGGGGCGGCGCCGTCGCGGTGCTCGACGTCGCCGACAACGAGGCGCTGCACAAGCTCCTCAACGAGTGGGCGGACATCATCCCGGCGCAGTTCGATGTCTATCCGCTGATCGACGCCAAGGCCGCGAACCAGGCGCTCGCCGCGCAGTTGGCCAACAGGGCATGAGCGGTATTTCCGACGTCTGAAAGACGACAGAAGGGCGGGGTTCGTGGCGCGCCGCTGTGGCACGGTGCTCGGTTGACATCGCGCGACCCCTCGTCGAATCTCCCGGCCTTTCCCACACGGAGCGATTGTAACCATGCTGGCCCGCAGAAAACTCGGTGACCTCGACGTATCCGCCATCGCGCTCGGCTGCATGAGCATGACGCCGATCTACGGCGTGCCCGATCCCGAGGAGGCGGTCGCGGCGCTGCATCGCGCCGTCGACGTGGGCATGAACTTCATCGACACGTCGGACGCCTACGGGCAGAACGGCGCCAACGAGGAGCTGGTCGGCCGCGCGCTCAAAGGCCGGCGCGACAAGTACGTGCTGGCGACCAAGTTCGGCAACATCCGCGGGCCGGACGGCAAGCCCGGCGCCAAGGGCGATCCCGCCTATGTGCTGGAATCCTGCGACAAGAGCCTCAAGCGGCTCGGCACCGACTATATCGACCTCTATTTCATCCATCGCGTCGACAATACGGTGCCGATCGAGGACACGGTCGGCGCCATGGTCAAGCTCAAGCAGCAGGGCAAGATCCGTCACCTCGGCATCTCGGAAGCGGGGCCGAACACCATCCGCCGCGCCCACAAGGTGCACAAGATGGCGTCACTGCAGACCGAGTATTCGCTGTGGTCCCGCGATGTCGAGAAGGAGATCCTGCCCGTCTGCCACGAGCTGGGCATCGGCTTTCTGGCCTACGCGCCGCTCGGCCGCGGCTTCCTCACCGGCGCGATCCCGGTCGGCGACGCCATGCCGCAGAACGACAACCGCCGCAACATGCCGCGCTTCCAGGGCGACAACGCCAAGCAGAACCTGGCGCTGGTCGATACCCTGAAGCAGCTCGCCGCCCAGGAAGGCTGCACGCCGGCGCAGCTCGCGATCGCGTGGCTGCTGTCGCGCCAGCCGCCGGTGGTGCCGCTCGCCGGCGCGAGCAAGCGCAAATGGGTCGAGGAGAACGCGAAGGCCGCCGATCTGCATCCGAGCGCCACGACACTTGCGGCGCTCGACAAGACGTTCCCGGCGGGCGTGACGCGCGGCGAGCGCTATGCGCCGGCGATGATGGCGAGACTGGGGTTGTAAGACAAACGCCTCCTCATGGTGAGGAGCGACGCGCAGCGTCGCGTCTCGAACCATGGGCCGCCAGTCGTTGTGGCGCCAGACGGGCCGCCTCGTCCTTCGAGACGCACTCGCTTCGCGAGTGCTCCTCATCAGGATGAAGCGGGACAGAGTGTGCGCGGGTGCGCGGAGTTCACTCCGCAGCGCGCACCTTGGCTTGATGCGAGCCCGGCACGGTGCGGAACGCGATGTTGAGCCGGTTGGCGCCATTGATGGCGATGATCGCCATCGTCAGGTTGACGAGCTCCTCCTCGCTGAACTGGGCGCGCGCCACCGCGTAGACCTCGTCCGGCACGTGGCCGTCGGTGACGAGCGTGACCGCCTCGGTCCAGGCGAGGGCCGCGCGCTCGCGCTCGCTGTAGAACGGCGACTCGCGCCAGGCGTCGAGCAGGTAGAGCCGCTGCTCGCCCTCGCCGGCCGCACGCAGCTCCTTGGTGTGCATGTCGATGCAATGGGCGCAGCCGTTGATCTGCGAGGCGCGCAACTTGATGAGCTCGAGCAGGCCATGGTCGAGGCCGCAGCGGCGCACGAACATGTGCAGGTCGCCGATCGCCTTGCCGGCCGCCGGCGAGGCTTTGCGGAAATCGAGACGGGCTTGCATGCGGTCACCTGCTCAGCTTTTCATTGCGCGAAACGCTAGCATCCTTCGCCGCGGGCCTCGAAGCAAGCGTGTCGGCACGGGTTGAACGTCTCTTCATCTGAGGGCACATTCGCGCTCCCGCCGCAACCTCCGGAGACTAACGCATGGGCGAGTACGCGATCGGCAAATCCGTGCCGCGGTTCGAGGATTTGCGCCTGTTGCGCGGCGGCGGGCGCTATGTCGACGACTTCGTGCTGCCCGGGATGGCGTACGGCCATGTGCTGCGCTCGCCGCACGCGCATGCGAAGATTCGCCGCATCGATACGGCGAAGGCCAAGGCGGCACCCGGCGTGCTCGCGGTGCTCACCGGGGCCGACTGGGCGAGCTCCGGCTTCGGCGACCTGCCGGTCGCGGGCGGGATGAAGCTGCGCGACGGCTCGCCGATGTACCGGCCGAAATATCCGGCGCTGGTCAAGGATCGCGTGCGCTGGGTCGGCGACTATGTCGCGTTCGTGGTGGCAGAGACGAGGCACCAGGCGGCGGACGCGGCCGAGCTGATCGAGGTCGACTACGAGCCGCTGCCCGCCGTGGTCTCGACCGCAGAGGCGGCCGCGCCGGGCGCGCCGCGCGTGTTCGACGACTGCAACGACAATATCTCGTTCGTCTATACCGCCGGCGACAAGGCGAAGACCGACGAGGCGTTCCGCCACGCCGCGCATGTGGTCAAGCACCACTTCGTCATCAACCGCATCACCGCCGCCACCATGGAGCCGCGCGGCGCGCTCGGCGACCACAACCCGGCCGACGGCCGCTACACCATCTACACGACGCTGCAGCGCGCGCATCCGTTCCGTGGCGAGCTTGCCGAGAGCGTGCTCAAGGTGCCGGAAAGCAAGCTGCGCGTCGTTGCGGGCGACATCGGCGGCAGCTTCGGCATGAAATCGCCGGTCTACAACGAGGTCGCGCTGGTGCTGCTCGCCGCGAAGGTGGTCGGCCGGCCGGTGAAATGGACGTCGACGCGCTCGGAGGCGTTTCTGTCCGACGCGCAGGGCCGCGACAACGTCACCGACGCCGAGCTCGCGCTCGACAAGGACGGCCATTTCCTCGGCCTGCGTGTCAAGACCACGATGGCGGCCGGCGCCTACATGCAGGCGAACATGCCGGCCTGCGTGCAGAACTTCGGCTCCCTCGCCGGCGTCTATGCGACCCCGGCGATTTACGTCGAAGGCACAGCGGTCTTCACCAACACCAATCCGATGCGGCCCTACCGCGGCAACGGGCGCCCGGAGGCGGGCTACGTCATCGAGCGCATGGTCGACCTCGCGGCCGACGAGCTCAAGATCGATCCGGCCGAGCTGCGGCGGCGCAACAACGTCGCGCCCGACGCGATGCCGTACAAAACCGCGCTCACCTTCACGTACGACTGCGGCGAGTTCGAGAAGAACATGGACATGGCGCTCGCGCTCGCGGACGCCAAGGGCTTCGCGGCGCGCCGCGCTGAATCGAAGAAGCGCGGCAAGCTGCGGGGCCTCGGGTTCTCCAACACCATCGAGCGCGCCGGGGCCGCGAGCCTCGAGGGCGCCGAGGTGCGCTTCGACCGCTCGGGCGCCATCACGATGTTCTCGGGCAGCGTCACGCAAGGGCAGGGGCACGAGACCGTGTTCAAGCAGCTGGTATGCGACCGGCTCGGTCTCGATCCGCTCGACGTGCAGTACCTGCAGGGCGACACCGATATGATCTTCTTCGGCGAGGGTACCGGCGGCTCGCGCTCCGCCACCATGGCGGGCTCGGCATTCCACCTCGCGGCCGAGAAGATCGTCGTCAAGGCGAAGGCGATCGCGGCGCATGCGCTCAAGGTGCCGGCGAGCGACGTGAAGTTCGACGGCGGCATCTTCTCCTCGCCGGCGACCAACCAGACGATTACCATTCAAGAGGTCGCCAAGCTCGCGGTGCAGCCCGGCAAGGTGCCGAAGGACATGGAGGGCGGCCTGGTCGCGACGGCGGTCTACACCGCCGAGGTCGCGAACTATCCCAACGGCTGCCACGTGTGCGAGGTCGAGATCGATCCCGAGACCGGCGTGACCGAGATCGTGCGCTATCACGTGGTCGACGACGTCGGCACCGTGCTCAACCCGATGCTGCTGCACGGCCAGATCGTCGGCGGCATCGCGCAAGGGGCGGGGCAGATCCTGATGGAGGACATCCATTTCGACGCAGATGGACAGCTCGTCACCGGCTCCTTCATGGACTACGCCATGCCGCGCGCGCATGACATTCCGGACGTCGAGGTGGCGAGCAATCCGGTGCCGACCAAGACCAACCCGCTCGGCGTCAAGGGTGCCGGCGAGGCCGGCAGCGTCGGCGCCATGCCGGCCGTGGCCAATGCGATCGTCGATGCGCTGAGCGAGTTCGGGATCCGCCACATCGCAATGCCGGCGACGGCGGAGCGCGTGTGGCGGGCGATCAAAGAAGCGGCGAACTGAGTTTGACGCGCCGCCGCTCGCGGTTCTGGCGTCCTCTCCCGCTTGCGGGGGAGAGACAGAGAGGGGACTCTCCGCTTGCTCCGAACGTACGGAGAGAGCCCCCGCCCTCCCGCAAGCGAAAAGGGAGCGCGCGTTCGGCGTAATGTGGCTTAGATTCCGAGATACCTGTGCTGCACCTCGGGTGCGGTCGCGAGCTGCGCCGACGTGCCGCTCCACACCACGCGGCCGCGCTCGATCAGGTAGTGGCGGTCGGCGATCCGTGTGAGCGCATCGACATTCTTGTCGATCACCAGGATCGACTGCCCCGCTGCCTTCAGCCGGGTGAGGCAGGCCCAGATCTCGTCGCGGATCAGCGGCGCCAGACCCTCGGTTGCCTCGTCGAGGATCACAAGGCGCGGGTTGGTCATCAGGGCGCGGCCGATCGCCAGCATCTGCTGCTCGCCGCCGGAGAGCTGGCTGCCCATGCGGTCGAGCCGCTCGCCGAGGCGGGGGAAGAGGTCGCACACCTTGTCGAGCGTCCAGGCGTCGGCGCCGGCGCGGCGGGTGGCGGCGGTCGCGACCAGGTTCTCGCGCGCAGTGAGATTGCCGAAAATCTGCCGGCCTTCGGGAACGAGACCGAGGCCGAGCTGGGCGACCCGGTAAGCGGGCAGGGTGCGAATATCGGCGCCGGCGAAGCGGATGGCGCCGGCGCGCGCCGGCGTGAGGCCCATGATCGAGCGCACCGTCGTGGTCTTGCCCATGCCGTTGCGGCCCATCAGCGTCACCATCTCGCCTGGCCCAATGGCGAGCGAGAGGCCGAACAGGACCTGGCTGCGGCCGTAACAGGTCTCGATGCCGTCGACCTCGAGCAGGTCAGCCATCGCGGCCTCCCGCGCTCGCGGCCGAGCCCAGATAGGCCTTGCGCACCTCGGCGTCGGCGCGGATCGCGTCCGGCGCGCCCGAGGCGATGACGCGGCCGTAGGACAGCACCGTGATGCGGTCGGCCAGTGCGAATACGGCCTCCATGTCGTGCTCGATCAGCAGGATCGCGAGGCGGCCCTTGAGGCCGCGCAACATTGCGACGACGCGCGCCGACTCCTCGGGGCCG
Organism: Xanthobacteraceae bacterium; assembly: GCA_035293985.1. Lineage (GTDB taxonomy): Bacteria > Pseudomonadota > Alphaproteobacteria > Rhizobiales > Xanthobacteraceae > JAVDCA01. Next base: position 301,649 of record DATGLS010000008.1, on the reverse strand, counting down.
AGCCCGGCCATCGGCTCGTCGAGCAACAAGAGGCGCGGCTTGGCGGCGAGCGCCATGGCGAGCTCGAGCAGGCGATGCTCGCCGTGGCTCAGCGCCGATGCGATCACGCCGGCGCGCGCGTCGAGGCCGACACTGGCGAGTGCGGCGCGCGCGGGCTCGCCCAGGGCCGGATCGCGTCGCGCGTCGGCCCAGAAGCGGAACGAGTGGCCGGCCTGCGCCTGCACGGCGAGCGCGACGTTGTCGAGAGCCGTGACATCGAGAAAGAGCGAGGTGATCTGGAACGAGCGGGCGAGGCCGAGCATGGCGCGCCGCTCGGGCCGCAGTGTCGTGATGTCGTGGCCGTCGAAGAAGACCTTGCCGGCCTCGGGCGCGATCTCGCCGGCGAGCTGGCCGATCAGCGTGGTCTTGCCGGCGCCGTTAGGGCCGATGATGGCGTGCAGCTCGCCGGGCGCGAGCGAGAGCATGATGTCGTCAGAGGCCGTGATGCCGCCGAACTGCTTGCGCAGTCCCTCGATACGCAACAGAGGATCTGGCTGCCGCTCAGCCACGGCCGACCCTCGTGAGCAGGCCATCGATGCCGCCGCGCGCGAACAGCACGACCAGCAGGAAGAGGGGGCCGATGATGATCTGCCAGTACTCGGTGACGCGCGAAAGGCCCTCCTCGAGCAGCAGCAGCGACAAGGCGCCGAGCACCGGGCCGATCACCGAGCCCATGCCGCCGAGCACGGCCATGACGATGAGATCGCCCGAGCGCGTCCAGTGCATGATGGCGGGGCTGATGAAATCGGTATGATTGGCGAGCAGCACGCCGGCGAGGCCGCACAGCATACCGGAGATGACGAAGCAGGTGAGCTTGTAGCGAAAAGTGGGGAAGCCGATCGCGCGCATGCGCCGTTCGTTCGAGCGGGCGCCCTGGATCACCAGGCCGAAGCGCGAGTTGACCAGGCGCGAGACCAGAAAGATCGTCGCGAGCAGGAGGGCGAGGCAGAGATAGTAGAATGCGGTCTTGTTGTTGAGGTCGATCACGCCGCCGAAGCTGCTGCGATGGTAGATGGTGAGGCCGTCGTCGCCGCCGTAGCGATCGAGGCCGCTCGCGACGTAGTAGGCCATCTGCGCGAAGGCGAGCGTGATCATGATGAAGTAGACGCCGCGGGTGCGCAGGCTGAGCGCGCCGATGCCGAGCGCGAAGACGGCCGAGACCACCAGCGCGAGCGGCCATTGCAGGAAGCCAGAGCCGACGCCTTCCTTGGCGAGGATACCGACGACGTAGCCGCCGAGGCCGAGGAAGGCGGCGTGGCCGAAGCTCACCATGCCGCCGTAGCCCATCACCAGGTTGAGGCTGACGGCCGCGATGGCGAATATGACGATGCGGGTGAACATGCTGAGCGCAAACGCGCTGCCGCTGAGCGTGCAATAGACCGGGACCAGGGCCAGGATCACGAGCACCGCGGCGACCACGGCATTGCGCGGCGTGAGATGCCCTTTCATCGGCGCGACGCCGGAAACAGGCCTTCCGGCCGCAGCACCAGCACGGCAGCCATCAGCACATAGATCAGCATGGAGGAGAGCGCCGGCCCGAGCGTCTGCGCGGCGTCCTCGCTCAGCATCGTGCGCAGGAGGTCGGGAAGGAAGGCGCGGCCGACGGTGTCGACGAGGCCGACGAAGACCGAGGCGACGAAGGCGCCGCGGATCGAGCCGATGCCGCCGATGATGATGACGACGAAGGCGAGGATGAGGATGTTCTCGCCCATGCCGATCTGCACCGTCAGGATCGGGGCCTGCATCAGGCCGGCGAAGCCGGCGAGCGCGGCGCCGAGGCCGAACACGAGGGTGTAGAGCAGCTTGATGTTGACGCCGAGCGCGCCGACCATCTCGCGGTTCGCGGCGCCGGCGCGGATCAGCATGCCGATGCGGGTGCGCATGATGAAGAGATAGAGCGCGACCGCGACGGCGAGCGTCACCGCGATGATGACCAGGCGATATACCGGGTAGTAGATGCCGGGCAGCACCTGCACGGCGGTGAGCATCTCGCTCGGCAGCGGCAGCGTCATGCCGGCCGGGCCCCAGACGAGGCGCACGAGCTCGTTGAAGAACAGGATCAGCCCGAACGTGCCGAGCACGTGGTCGAGATGGTCGCGCCCGTACAGCCGGCGCATGACGACGACCTCGATCACCATGCCGACGACCAGCGTCGCGACGAGCGCCAGCACGGCGGCGAGCACGAAGCTGCCGATCCAGGCCGCGAAGGTCGCGGCGAAATAGGCGCCGATCATGTAGAGCGAGCCGTGCGCGAGGTTGACGAGATCCATGATCCCGAACACCAGCGTGAGCCCGGCTGCGAGCAGAAACAGCAGCATCCCGAGCTGCACGCCATTGAGGCACTGCTCGATGAAGTAGAGCATTCAACTAGGTCCCGACCCGCTCCGCCTCATCCCGAGGAGCACTTCGTCGCTGCGCAACGAAGTGCGTCTCGAAGGATGGGCCGCGAGCGCAAGCGGCACGACACGGGCCGCCGCGTGGTTCGAGACGCTCGGCCGCAAAGGCGGCCGCGCGCCTCACCATGAGGCGGGGTTGGGTCGGAGCAAGCGATCGCTCTCACTTCATCGGACACTTATCGTGGAAGCGGTCCTGATCCATCTTCACGATCATCGATACGGTCTTGAGGCGGTAGCTGTCGCCGTCCTTCACGGCGTCTTGCAGATAGAAGTCCTGGATCGGGATGTGGTTGTTGCCGAACTTGAACTCGCCGCGCACCGAGGTGAACTTCGCCTGCTCGACCTCGCGGCGCATTTCGTCCTTCTTGGTGAGGTCGCCCTTGACGCTCGTGACCGCGTCATTGAGCAGCGCGACCGCGTCATAGGTCTGAGCGCCGTAGAACGACGGCATGACCTTGTACTTCGCCTTGTAATCGGCGACGAATTTCTTGTTGGCCTCGTTCGGCAGGTCGTTGACCCACTGCTGCGCGCCCGGAACGCCGACTGCGAGATCCTTGAGCTTCGGCAGCGACAGGTCGTCGATCGTGAAGGCGGTATAGAGCGGGATCTGGCCCTTGAGACCGGACTGCGCGTACTGGGTGACGAACTGGACGCCGGCGCCACCGGGATAGAAGGCGAAGATCGCGTCGGGTTTGGCGGCCCGCGCTTCGGAGAGCTCGGCCGAGAAGTCGAGCTGGTCGGGCCAGCGGGTGAGCTTCTGGCCGACGACCTTGCCCTTGAAGGTCGAGGTGACGCCGGTGAGCATGTCTTTGCCGGCGATGTAATTCGGGCCCATCAGGAAGGCGGTCTTGACGCCCTTCTGGTTCATGTAGGTGCCGATGGCGGCCGGCGTCTGGTCGTTCTGCCATGAGGTGGAGAACACGTACGGCGAGCACAGCTCGCCGGCGAGCTGCGAGGCGCCCGCGTTGGTGACGACCGTGAAGGTCTTCGAATCGACGATCGGCTTGAGCGAGGCGACGAGCACGTTCGACCAGATGTAGCCGACCAGGAAGTCGACATGGTCGGATTGGATCAGCTTCTGCGTCTTCTGCACGCCGACGTCCGGCTTGAACGTGTCGTCCTCGTAGATCACCTCGACCGGGATGCCGCCGAGCTTGCGGCCGACGTGGTCGAGGCCGAGCTCGAAGGAGTTGCGCATGTCGTTGCCGATCGCGGCCGCCGGGCCGCTGAAGGTGGAGATGAAGCCGATCTTGATGGTCTTCTGCTGCGCGGCGGCCGGAGTCGTCGTCAGTGCGGCGACAAGCGCCAGAGATGCGCCGGCTGTGACAAGTGTTCGTTTCATCGTGCCCCTCCCAGGAACCGAGGTGTGTGGTCAGATCATACCCGATGGTGTGCGTGTCTCAAGAACCGATGGCTGCGGCCCTGCGGCGCGGCGGGTGCGCGCCCTCCCCCCGTGCTTGCGGCGGAGGGCGGGGGCACCGCTTGCCCAGGCATTAGTGACTTGGTCCCTCCTGCGCGCTTCGCGCGTATTCCTCCCCCGCAAGCGGGGGAGGGGAAGAAAGAGCGCACTTCAATGCTCGATCTTCACATACTCGAAGTCGCCGGGTTTGTTGTCGATGCCGACGCGGGGCGGGGCGATCCAGCCGGCGAACTTGCCGGGCTCGGACACGGGCTTCATCAATGAGGCGACGAATTCGCCGTCGTCCGCCGTCGAGAGCCATTCGCCTCTGCGCTTTTCCCACGTGGCAGCATCGATCAGCTCGCCGGCCGGCGTCGCCTGCACGTCCTTGAACTCGCCGATCTGGCGGTGGAAGGCCACATGCGGCAATGCCAGGGTGAAATCGATGCCGGCGGTCGCGATCACCTTGTTCCAGCGCAGCAGGCCCTTGGCGCAATCATTGGTGTAGTCGTCGCGCAGCCGCATGTTCAATGCGGTGAGCGCCGGCTCGTCGACCCGCTTGATCTCGCCGTCGACGAGCTTGAGCACCGGATAGGTCGAATTCGCAAGGCGATGATCGTCCTCGATCTTGGTCTCCTGGTAGCGGCCCTTGACGCCGGCGTTGAAGGCATTCGCCGCATTGGTCGAGACCTCGGAGCCGAACAGGTCGAGCGACAGAGAGTAGTGCAGGTTGAGCTTCCGTTGGATGGTCGGCAGATCGATCACGCCGAGCGCGCGCACCTTCTCGACCGCGTGCGGATCCGTGATGCCGGCCTCGTTCATCGCCTCGCAGGTGCGCTTGATGATGCGGCCGACGCCGGTCTCGCCGACGAACATGTGGTGCGCCTCCTCGGTCAGCATGAAGCGGCAGGTGCGCGAGAGCGGATCGAAGCCGGACTGCGCCAGCGAGTGCAACTGCATCTTGCCGTCGCGGTCGGTGAAGTAGGTGAACATGAAGAACGACAGCCAGTCGGGCGTCGCCTCGTTGAAGGCGCCGAGCATGCGCGGCGCGTCGGTCGAGCCGGAGCGGCGCCGCAGGAGCTCGTCCGCCTCCTCGCGGCCGTCGCGGCCGAAGTATTTGTGCAACAGGTAGACCATGGCCCACAGGTGCCGGCCCTCCTCGACATTGACCTGGAAGAGGTTGCGCATGTCGTAGAGCGAAGGCGCGGTCTTGCCGAGATGGCGTTGCTGCTCGACGGAAGCCGGCTCGGTATCGCCCTGGATGACGACGAGGCGGCGCAGCATGGCGCGATGCTCGCCCGGCACTTCCTGCCAGGCGGGCTCGCCGAAATGCTCGCCGAACGGCACCGTGCGATTCTGCTCGGGCGGGGCGAGCAGGATGCCCCAGCGATAATCCGGCATGCGCACGTAGTCGAACTTGGCCCAGCCGCGCGGATCGACCGAGTAGGCGGTGCGTAGATAGACGAGCGCTTCCTGGAAGCCATTCGGCCCCATGTCGTGCCACCACGACAGATAGCCCGGATGCCAGCCCTCGAGCGCGCGGAGCACGCGGCGATCGTCGGAGAGGTTGACGTTGTTGGGAATCGTCTCGCTGTAGTCGACGTTGATGATGTCCATGGCCGTACATCCTTCGTCCCGTCATGGCCGGGCTTGTCCCGGCCATCCACGTCTTCCCTTGCTGAGCCACCGCAAGTCGTGGATGCCCGGGACAAGCCCGGGCATGACGCTATGCCGGTGGCTAGACTCGCTTCGTATCGAACACCGGCTTCTGCCCTGTCCCGTATCTGCGCAGTGCGCCTTCCTCGCCGATCGCGTTGGGCCGTTGGAAGATCCAGTTCTGCCAGGCGGTGAGGCGCGCAAAGATCTTCGACTCCATCGTCTCGGGGCCGGCGAAGCGCAGGTTCGCCTCGAGGCCGGTGAGGGCATCGGCCGAGAAGCTCGCGCGTTCCTCGAGGAAAATGCGGATCTCGTCCTGCCAGTCGATATCGTCGCGCGCGAAGGTGACGAGGCCGAGCGCCTCGGCGGCCTCGGCGTCGAGCGGCTTGCCGAGCGTCGCATAGGCGCGGTCGATCGCGCCCTCCTCGCCGAGGAAGCGGCTCTGCAGCCGGGTGAGGCCGTTCGGCATCGGGTAAGCATCGAAATTGGCGTCGGTGAGCGTGATCGTCGCGGGCGGGCGGTTGTCGCCCTCCTTCTCGCCGATCAGCGCATAGGAGCGGTCGGCCGCGAGCACGATCTCGGCGAGGGTTCCGGCAAAGCAGGAGCCGGGCTCGACCAGCGTCACCAGCGTGTGCGAGGTGAGATCGACGCGCTTGAGCACGCGCTTCCACTTGAGGCGAACTTCGCGCGCGAGCCAGTGGTCGCGATTGACCTCGAGGAAGGTGTCGTATGCGAGCACGGTCTCGGCATTGCCCTCCGACTTGAACACGAGCGCCGCGATATCGGGCTCGTTGAGCCGGATGTCGAGGATCGCGTCGTCGAGCTCGCGCGCGAGCGCGAGCGGCCAGAAGGCGGCGCCTTGCGCGGCCATCTCGTCGATGCTCGCCGGCGGGGAAACGTTGGGGCCGCCCAGCGTCAGCGTGGCGAGCCGCTCGCGGCGTGTGAAGACGACGGAGAGGTGCTTGTACATGCGGCTGTCCGGCGCGATGTGCCGTTCGAGCGGCGTGAGCGCGACGCCCTTCGCGTCGATCGGGCGGCTCGACTTCTTCGCCAGCTCATGCGCGCGGGCCGTCACGGCGGCTTCCAGCCTGGTGTTCGGCGCGATCTCGTCGACGAGGCGCCAGTCGACGGCACGCTTGCCCTTCACGCCCTCCTCGGTGGTGCAGAAGGCGTCGGCGAGGTCACGCCGCACTCGGCGCTTGTCGGTCACGCGGGTAAGGCCGCCGGTGCCGGGCAGCACCGCGAGCAGCGGCACTTCCGGCAGCGACACCGCGGCCGAGCCGTCGTCGACCAAAATAATATGATCGGCCGCGAGCGCGAGCTCGTAGCCGCCGCCCGCCGCCGTGCCGTTGACGACGCAGATGGTGCGCATGCCGGAGAACTCGCTCGCGTCCTCGATGGCGTTGCGGGTCTCGTTGGTGAACTTGCAGAAGTTGACCTTGTGGCCGTGCGTCGCGCCGGCGAGCATGCGGATGTTGGCGCCGGCGCAGAAGACGCGCGGCTTGCCCGAGCGCAGCAGCACCACGCGCACGGCCGGATGCTCGAAGCGCAGCCGCTCGAACGCATCGGCGAGCTCGATGTCGACGCCGAGGTCGTACGAATTGAGCTTGAGCTCGTAGCCCTCGAACAGGCCGCCCTTCTCGTCGACGTCGAGGGTCAGCGTCGCGACCGCGTCATCGACGGTGAGCTTCCAGTGGCGATAGCGCGCCGGCTCGGTCGCAAAATCGATGCGGCCGCTGCCGTTCGCTGCCTTGCGTTCCTCATCCGCCATGGCGCCTCTCTGGGTTGACGATGATGCATTATAATGCATCTAGGGCAAGTCTCCAAGCCGAATCCGGTCCTTATTTTGCACTTTTCTTCATGGCCGGCGTGGCGCCGCCTTCGTGGTGCAAGCTGAGGATCCGATTGGCGAAATCAGCGATGGCCGCGCGCGTCACGCCAGCTTTCTCGCGCTGTGGGCTATGTCCGGCGCCGGCGATCATTGCGACCTCGACCGGGCAGTAGCATTCCTCCTGGGCGATCTCGACTTGCCTGATCGTGCCGTACGGGTCGTCCTCGCCCTGCACGATCTGGATCGGCACGCGGATGTAGGCGAGCGCATCGGTGATGTCCCAGCTGCGAAAGCCGGGATCGAGCCAGGCGCCGCTCCAACCGTAGAACGTCGTGTCGACGTGCTTGTGCCAGCGCGCGAGGCGCGATTTGAGATCGCCCTGCTCGTAGGCGGCCGTCGTGGCGCGGATCGCCGCAAGGCCCATGTCCTCGACGATGAAATGCGGCGCGATCAGCACCAGCCCGCGCACGCGATGATCCTGCACGCTGCCGGCATAGATCGCCGCGATCGAGGCGCCGTCGGAGTGGCCGAGCAGTAGGCCGCGCCGAAAGCCGATGGCGTCGAGCAGGGGAGGGAGCACGTCCTTCGCCTCGTCGTGCATGTAGGTGAGCGGGCGCGGCAGCGCGACGGTGCTCGAGGCGCCATAGCCGGCGCGCGAATAGGCGAACACCGTGACGCCGGTCGCGGCCGCGAGCTTGTCGGGGACGTCGCCCCACAGCGATGCGGAGCCGAGGCCTTCGTGCAGCATGACGATGGCGGGCGCCGCAGATGTGTCGCCGGCAACGCGATACTCGAGCTTGGCGTCGCCGATGGTGAGGAAGCCGGAGGAGGAAAGCATTTCGAGGAGCACCTTGTAGCCACGCGCACCGTGCCAGCGCTCCCTCTCCCCCTGAAGGGCCCCTGAAGGGGGAAAAGGAGCGCTGGCACCGGGCTTTCGTTCACTTACTTTCCTTGCATATCCATCTCGCGCAGCTTGAAGCGTTGGATCTTGCCGGTGGCCGTCTTTGGCAGGCTGTCGAGCACCTCGATCCAGCGCGGATATTTCCACGGGCCGACCGTCGTCTTGACGTGCTCGCGCAGCGCCGCGTCGAGCGCCTCGCCCGGCGGCGCCGCGTTGTTCTTCAGCACGATGTAGGCCTTCGGTTTGAGGAGGCCGTCGGCATCCGCGTGCGGGATCACGGCAGCCTCGAGGATCGCCGGGTGGCTGATCAGCGCGCTCTCGACCTCGAACGGCGAGACCCATACGCCCGAGACCTTGAACATGTCGTCGGCGCGGCCGCAGTAGGTGTAGCGCCCGTCACGGTCGCGCACGAACTTGTCGCCGGTGCGCGTCCAGGCCCCGCCAAAAGTGCTGCGGCTCTTTTCGCGCTGGTTCCAGTAGCCCTCGGCGGCCGACGGTCCGTGCACGAACAGCTCGCCGACCTCGTCGTCCCCGACCTCGCGGCCCTGCTCATCGAGCAGACGTAGCGCGTAGCCCGGCACGGCCCGGCCGGCGGTGCCGTAGCGGATGTCGCCCGGCCTGTTCGACAGGAAAATGTGCAGCATCTCGGTCGAGCCGACGCCGTCGATGATGTCGCAGCCGAAGCGCTCTTTCCAGGCGAGGCCGAGATGCTCGGGCAGCGCCTCGCCCGCGGAGGTGCAGAGCCGCAGCCGCCGCGAGCCGGCCTCGCGCGTGCATTTCGGGTCGGCGAGGATCGCCGCGAAGCTGGTTGGGCCGCTGCAGAAGATGGTCGGCTGCTCGCGCCGCAGGATCTCGAAGATGGCCTCGGGCGTCGGCCGTCCGTCGAACAGCACCGCGGTCGCGCCGACCGACATCGGAAACGACAGCGCATTGCCCAGCCCGTAGGCGAAGAAGAGCTTGGCGGCCGAATACACCACGTCGCCCTCGTGCATGCCGAGCGTCTGTTGCGCGAACAGCTCGGCGGTCGCCATCATGCTGGTGTGGATGTGCTTGGTGCCTTTCGGCATGCCAGTCGAGCCCGAGGAGTAGAGCCAGAAGGCGGGCTCGTCCGGATGCGTCGCGACCGTCGCGAAGGTGTCGCTCTCGTCGCCGAGCGAGAGCTTGCGGTGCGGCGTCGCCTTGGTCGCGCCCACGACGATGAACTCGATGCCGGGCAGCTTGCCGCGCGCCTGCTCGAGCACGGGCAGCAGCGGCTCGGACACGAAGGCGACCCGGGCGCGCGTGTCGGCGAGGATGTAGGCGTACTGCTCGGCGGTGAGCAGCGTGTTGAGCGGCACCGGCACGATGCCGGCGCGGATCGCGCCGAGGAAGAGGACCGGGAAGTCGACCGTGTCGAGCAGCACCAGGGCGACGCGATCCTCGCGCCGCAGGCCGAGCCGCTGGAGATGGTTTGCGGCACGCGCGGTCTCGCGCGCGAGCTCACGATAAGTGAGGCGGCGCTGGCGATCGATGAAGGCGGGCTTGTCGCCGCGCCCGGCCGCGAGGTTGCGGTCGATCAGGTCGCTTGCCGCGTTGTAGACGGCCACGTCGGGCATCGTCTCAGCCATGGACTTCGTCCTCCCGTCCGGCCGTGCGCAGGCGCCACGCATGGCGCTCTTCGGAATTATAGTGCACTAGTGAAGCCGAAAACCGTTGCGACTGTCAACGAGAACACGCATTATCGCGCATATCGTCGAAATCGCCACCCGATCGCCCGCATGGAAGCCCGCTCCACCGACGAACAGGAATTTCTCGCTGCCCTCGGCCGGCGCGTGCGCCACATGCGGGCGCTGCGCGGCATGTCGCGCAAGGTGCTGGCGCGGGTGTCGGGAATTTCCGAGCGCTATATCGCGCAGCTCGAAAGCGGGAAGGGCAACGTCTCGATCAAGCTGTTGCGGCGCGCCGCCGCCGGCATGGGAATTCGGGTCGAGGACCTGCTGGTCGACGACACCGCATCGCCGGACTGGCCGATCATCCGCGATCTGATGCGCGCGGCATCCCCCGCCCAGATCACGCGCGCGCGAGAGGTTCTGTCGGGCGGCGCTCCGGCCGCGGCAGGCGAGCGCACCCGCGCCGATCGCGTCGCATTGATCGGCTTGCGCGGCGCCGGCAAGTCGACGCTCGGGCGCATCGCGGCCGAGCGGCTCGGCCGTGCCTTCATCGAGCTCGACAAGGAGATCGAGCGCGCGCATGGGCTCTCGACGCCTGAGATTCTCGCTCTCTACGGTCAGGAAGGGTTTCGTCGCCGGGAGCAGGCGATGCTGCGCGAGCTCACGGCGCGCCCCGGCGCCATGATCGTCGCGACCGGCGGCGGCATCGTCGCGGAGCCGCTCACCTTCGATCTGCTGCTCGCCTCGTTCCACACCATCTGGCTCAAAGCGGCGCCGGCCGAGCACATGGCGCGCGTGCGCCAGCAGGGCGACCTGCGCCCGATGGCCGACGATCCGACCGCCATGCAGGAGCTGCGCGCGATCCTCACGAGCCGCGAGCCGCTCTATGCGCGCGCACACGCGACGGTCGATACGTCGGGGCTCGCGATCGATGCGGCGGCAGCGCGGCTGATCGCCGCGATCACACTGGCCACGCCCGAATAGGCGCTTGTATTGGCTGGTCCGCGCCGCGTAGTTTGGCCGGCCGAAGAAACAAGCCTGAACAGTGCGCCCGCCGGCCCGATGTCGGCCCATGGCGGGACGGCGGAGAGGAATGACATGGGAATGAAGAGCTCGATCGCGTCCGGTTGCTTTGTGGCGGTGTTGTCTCTCGCGAGCGCCGGCCCTGCGCTCGCCGCCGGCTATCCGGATCGCCCGGTGCATTGGATCACGCCCTATCCGCCCGCAGGCACGACCGACATCCTGGCGCGCCTCGTCGGCAACGCTCTCTCCGAGAAGCTCGGCCAGACCTTCGTGATCGAGAACCGGCCGGGCGGCGGCAACAATATCGGCACCGAATACGTCGCCCGCTCGGCGCCGGACGGCTACACGCTGCTGCTGGTCAATCCGGCGAACGGCATCAACCAGACGCTCTACAAGAACCTCAAGTTCGACATCCTCAAGGACTTCGCGCCGGTCGCCGGTCTCGCGCGCGTGCCCAACGTGATGGAGGTGACGCCGAGCTTCCCGGCGAAGAACGTCGCCGAATTCATCGCCTATGCCAAGGCGCATCCCGGCAAGGTCAACATGGCCTCGTCCGGCACCGGCACCTCGGTGCACATGTCCGGCGAGCTCCTGATGTCGATGACCGGCATCAAGATGGCGCACGTGCCCTATCGCGGCGCCGGCCCGGCGCTCACCGACCTGATGGCGGGCACCGTCGACGTGATGTTCGACAACATGCCCTCGTCGATCGGGTATATCCAGGGCGGCAAGCTGCGCGCGCTTGCCGTCACGACCGACAAGCGATCGGCGACGCTGCCCGACGTGCCGACCGTCGCCGAGACCGTGCCGGGCTACGAGGCGAGCGCCTGGTTCGGCATCGCGGTGCCGAAGGGCACGCCGCAGGACGTGATCGACAAGCTCAACAAGGCGGTCAACGAGGTGCTCAAGGATCCGAAGATGATCGAGCGCCTCGCCCAGCTCGGCGGCACGCCGATGCCCGGCACGCCGGCCGATTTCGGCAAGGTGATGGCCGACGAGGTCGCCAAGTGGAAGAAGGTGGTGGAGTTCTCAGGCGCCAAGGTGGAGTAGGACGCGCCTGCAAAATTGGTTTTGTCGTCATGGCCGGGCATAGCCGTTGGAAGAACGGCGCCCCTTCGGGACGACCTATGTCCGCCATCCACGTCTTCTTCCGTGCAAAGCCGGGGATGGGCGAGACAAGCTCGCGCAGGACGGATTTGAGAGGATCCATTGCATATGAATCGCAAAAAAGTTGAAGATCTACGCAGCCATCGCTGGCTAGGCGTCAACGACCTGCGCTCGTTCGGCCATCGCTCGCGGCTGCGCCAGATGGGCTTCGACCAGCCCGACTGGGGCGGCAAGCCGGTGATCGGCATCATCAATACGTGGAGCGACATCAACGCCTGCCACGGCCACCTGCGCGCCCGTGCCGAGGATGTGAAACGCGGCGTGCTGCAGGCCGGCGGCTTTCCGCTCGAGCTGCCGGCGATGTCGCTCGCCGAACCATTCGTAAAACCGTCGACCATGCTCTATCGCAACTTCCTCGCCATGGAGGCCGAGGAGCTCTTGCGCAGCCATCCGATCGACGGCGCCGTGCTGATGGGCGGCTGCGACAAGACCACGCCCGGCTTGGTCATGGGCGCGGTCAGCATGGGCATTCCGGCGATCTACGTGCCGGCGGGCCCGATGCTGCGCGGCAACTGGCGTGGCGAGACGCTCGGCTCGGGCTCGGACGCGTGGAAATACTGGGACGAGAAGCGAGCCGGGAACATCACGGAGAGCGACTGGAGCGAGATCGAGAGCGGCATCTCGCGCAGCTTCGGCACCTGCATGGTGATGGGAACGGCCGCGACAATGATGGCGATCACCGAGGCGCTCGGCCTCGCGCTGCCCGGCGCCTCGTCGATCCCGGCACCCGACGCCAACCATGCGCGCATGTGCGCGGCTGCGGGCCGGCGCATCGTCGACATGGTGTGGGAGGACCTGACGCCGTCGCGCATCCTCACGCCGGCCGCCTTCGACAACGCGATCCGCGTGCACATGGCGATGGGAGGCTCGACCAACGCGATCATCCACCTGGTCGCGATGGCGCGCCGCGCCGGCATCCCGCTCGACATGGCGCGGTTCGATCAGATCTCGCGCGAGATCCCGGTGCTCGCCAATATCCGCCCGTCCGGCAAATACCTGATGGAGGATTTCTACTATGCGGGCGGGCTGCGCGCACTGATGTTCGAGCTCGCCGAGCGGCTCGATCTCTCCTGTGTGACGGTATCGGGCCAGACCGTGGGCGAGAATCTACGCGGTGCGCAGGTCTATCTGCGCCCCGTGATCCGCCCGCTGTCCGATCCGGTGTCGACCGCCGGCGCGACCGCGGTGCTGACCGGCAATCTCGCGCCGCGCGGCTGCGTGATGAAGCCGACCGCCGCCGACAAGCGCCTCCTGAAGCATCGCGGGCGTGTGATCGCGTTCGAGGACTACAATCACATGGCGCGCGAGGTCGAGCGCGACGATCTCGACGTCACGCCGGACCACGTGCTGGTGCTCAAGAACGCCGGCCCCAAGGGCGGGCCCGGCATGCCCGAATGGGGCCAGCTGCCGATCCCGAAGAAGCTCGTGAAGGCCGGCATCCGCGACATGCTGCGAATCTCCGACGGCCGCATGAGCGGCACGAGCTATGGCGCCTGCATTCTGCACGTCGCCCCCGAGAGCTATGTCGGCGGCCCGCTCGCCTTCGTGCAGACCGGCGACGAGGTCGAGGTCGACGTCGCGGCGCGCAGCATTCACCTGCACGTCTCGGACGAGGAGCTGGCGCGGCGAAAGTCGCAATGGCAGCAACCCCCGCCGCGCTATCCGCGCGGCTACGGCGCGATGTTCTCGGCCCATATCGGCCAGGCCGACGAAGGCTGCGATTTCGACTATCTGCTGGCGGGCGAGAGCATTCCGGAGCCGGAGATTCACTGAGGAGGGCGGATAACCGAGCGTACGGTCGCGGGCGCGCGGTCACGCATTTGCATCAGGCCTCGGATGCAATAATCACGTTGATTGCGATTCGAATCTCTCCGGGGAGGGTACGCATGCGACTCAGGCTCAAATCGTGCACCGCATTGACGGCCGCGGCGCTGGTGCTGCCGCCGGCAGCCCTCGCGAGCGGGCTGAGAGGCGTCACGGCGCAGCCTTCGGTCCCGGTCGACATGGCCTCGGTATTTGTCGCGCCGGACGACGATCCTCCCATCGCGCCCGCGCAGATGACCGAGCTGCTGCGGCGGAAGATCAAATACGTGTTCGTGATCTTCAACGAGAACCATTCGTTCGACAACGAGTTCGGCACCTTCCCGGGCGTGAACGGGATCTATTCGGACGGCTACAAGGACGGGATCGACCAGGTGCGCGCACCTGCCGATACGCCCGGCTTCACCCAGACCGTGAACGATGCGGACGCCGGCATCGGGTATAAAGTCACGCCCTTCCGCATCGGTCCGCTGCAGGGGGCGAGCGCGGTCGACAGCGTCGATCATCAGCATGCGGCACTGGCGGCGAAGATCGACGTCGGCGCCGACAACATCGCCGCAATGGACGGGTTCGCCCAGGATGAGTACGACAATCACACCCGGCGCGGCGTAGTAAATCCGCCCGGCCCGATCGCCACCGGGGTGCAGTATTCGCGCCTCGTCATGTCGCATATCGATTGCGACACGATTCCGTTCTTCTGGAACTGGGCGAACCACTTCACGATCTTCGACAACATCTTCGCGACCGAGGACACGCCGTCGACGCCGAATGCGATCGCCATGATCGCGGGGCAGTCCGGCGAGACCCAGTGGGTCAAGCATGCGACGGATCCGAAGGATTTCGCGGACGCGCACAACTACCCGGCCGGCGTCGTTCCCGCCGGCGTCTTCGCCGGGCAATCCTACGCGGCCGGAACGACCATCGGCGTGCCGCTCATCAAGGACGAGCAGCCTTTCTATGGCTCGCAGCTCGACAGGACCGGTGGCAATGCGCGCCAGCCCGCGAGCCGGCCTGACGACTACTTCAGCCCCAACCAGCCGGTCGCCACCAATCTCACCTTCGCGACCCTGCCGCTGACCTTCATGGGCAGGCGCATCGCGGCCGAATTGGCCGGCAACCTGAGCGATGGCAATCCGAAGAGCGACCTCGCCGACATCCAGCACGACATTGCGCATATCGCCGCCAGGAACGACCCGCCGGTCCATTGGGGCTGGTACCAGGAGGGATACGGGTTCGAGCGCACCGATGCATTGGGCGAGATATCGCCGGGCGACGGCCGCGTCTTCGTCGGCACCGGCACGGCCTCGCACAATTCCTACGTCTTCCACCACAATGGTCCAGCCTATTTCGGCTACGTCGCCAACACGCCGGGTGTTGCGAACCAGCACCTGCGCGGGCTCGACGATTTCTTCCACGACATCGACAACGATAAATTCCGCGACGGTGGCGTGTTCTACATTCGCGGCGGCTTCCTCAACCAGCAGCACCTCCTCTCGCCGGTCGGCACCAACCCGAGCCTCACCAAGGACGACATCGCCTGGGTGCAGGCGGCCAAGAACGGCGACGACGACCATCCGGCCTACAGCGACCGCCAGCTCGCCGAGGCCATGATGGCGAAGGTGATCAACGCCATCGCGGGCAATCCGCGCCTGTGGTCGCAGAGTGCGATCATCATCACCTACGACGAGTCGGACGGCTTCTACGACCACGTGCCGCCGCGCGTGATGTCGTACGGCCCCGACCGCAAGGTGCTCTCGCGCGGCATCCGCGTGCCGCTGCTGCTGATCTCGCCGTATGCGCGGGGGCACGCGGTCGCGCATGCGGAAGGCGACCACAACGCGATCATCGAGACGATCAACGCGATCTTCGGCCTGCCGGCGCTCGCCTCCTTGCCGGACGAAAAGGAGGCGCTCGAGAAGGGCAACTCGCCGGGCTTCAACGCCCTCGGACCGGCCGGCTTCAAGCAGGAGCACCTCGGCCCGCGCGACATTCCCTCCGAGATCACCGACAACCTGCTGTCCGGCTTCTCGCCCAAGCGTCTGCGCGGCGAGGCGCCGCTGCTGCCGGCACGGCTCGCGATGATCGACCCGCATATCGTGCGCACCCTGCCGCATTACGGCGGCGACGGCTGCAACGCGATCGGCATGGTGCCGGAGGATTGGCGGCAGGGCATCCGGTCGGTCGTTCCGGGGCCGGTGACATTCACGGTCAAAGGCGGCGCGACGGTCGACGTGAAGGGCTTCAATGCGTTGCCGCAAACCCTGCCGGAGCGGAATTGACGCCGTCCCCGTGGCACCTGCGATGAAGCGTCTCGCGCCGGCGGTCGCCATGCTGTTGCTCGTCGGCGTGACGTGCGCCGCGTGCGAGCGCGCCGTCGCCGGCAGCGTCCTCGATCGCGTCAAGGCTCGTGGCAGCGTCGAATGCGGCGGGTTCGCGCGGCCGGGCCTCGCGGCGAGCGACGGCAACACGTGGAAAGGTCTCGAGGTCGACATCTGCCGCGCCGTCGCGGTCGCGGTCTTGGGGAGCGCCGACAAAATCTCGTTCCACGTCTACGCTGGCGCAGGCGAGGAAGAGTTGTTGGCCGGGATGACGGATGACATCGCGTTCCTCACTGGAACCGAAATCCACGACCATCGCCTCAGCGGGCGCATCATTCCGGGTCCAGCGATCTTCATCGAAAGCCACGCGCTGATGATTCCGGCCGCCGCGCCGGAGCGGCATGTGATGGATCTTTCGGGCGACGCCGGCATCTGCTTCATGAGCGGCTCGCCGCTCGAGCGCAGCCTGCCTGCCTTCTTCGACGCACACGCCAGGCGCTGGCGGCCGGTGCCGTTCAGCGAGGACGGCGAGATGCTCGATGCCTACAACGTGCAGCGATGTCACGCGGTCGCCGGCGAGGCCACGGCGCTCGCGGCGCTGCGCCAGGAGCGCACAGCGCGGGGTGCCAACAACCTCGCGAGCCGAATCCTGCCGGAGCCGCTGCTGAGCTATCCCATTCTCGCCGCCACCAGCATCCAGGACGGCGCGTGGTCGGCGATCGTTGCCTGGACGGTCTACACGCTGATCGCGGCCGACCGCCCGCCGGGCAAATGGCTCACCGGCGGCGCCGACGCAATGCCGGCGCCGCTCGCCGAGCTCGGCCCGAGCCCCGGCTGGCAGGCGCGCGCCATCAAAGCGATCGGAACCTATCGGGACGTGTTCGAGCGCAACCTCGGCGGCGGATCGGCGCTGCGATTGCAACCGGCGCCCAATGCCGCACCCGCTAGCGGCGGCCAATTGTTCAGCCCGGTGATCGAGTAGCGCTGTTGCGGGACAGCCACGTTCCCCCAGGAAATCAGCCACTCCCCGGAACTTTACCTCCGGCGGTCGAGTTGAGGCATCGTCCATCGCAAGCAGTGGGGCCTGCCTGTGCACATGCCCGTGTCCGAATTGCCTTCCCGATCGCTCTCGCCGCTGGTCAACCGCCGCATCCTCGTGGCCGAGGACGAGGCGCTGATCGCCATCGGCATCGAGAGCATGCTGGAGAGCTTCGGCTGCGAGGTCGTCGGGCCGGTGTCGGAAGTGCGCGAGATCCTGCAGGTGATCGAGGCCGAGCCTGTGGACGGGGCGTTGCTCGACGTAAACCTCCGGGGGCGGCAGGTGTTCGAGATACTGCCGGAGATCATGCGCCGCGGGATTCCGGTGATGCTCACGTCGGGTTACGACGATGCGACCTTGTTTCCTCCGGCGTTCCGCGACCTGCCGCGCATCTCCAAGCCGTTCGACGAGGCGACGTTGCGGCGGATGTGCACGATCCTGGTGAAAGCAGCCTGACGGCAGTTCACTCGGCCGCGGCCTGCTCGCGCTCGACCGCAGTCGGAACCCGGAAGGTGAGGCGGCAGCGCAGCCCGTCCGGGTCGAATCGCATGGCCGCGTGTCCCTGCAAGTCATAGGAGATCACGCGCGAGATCAGCTTGTTGCCGAAACCCGGCACCGGCTCGCCGGCAACCGTCGGGCCTCCGCGCTCGATCCAGATCAGCTCCGCCGTGTCGGCCTCGAGCCGCTGCCAGGTGATCTCGACCCGCCCTTGCTCGTTGGCGAAAGCGCCGTATTTCGCGGCGTTGGTGGAGAGCTCGTGCAGCACCATCGCGAGCGAAACGACGCTGCTCGCCGCGAGCCGCACGGTCGGTCCCGACCAGGAGACGCGCTCGCCGCGATAGGGCGCGAGGCTGCGCGCCACGAGGTGCTCGAGCTCGACCTCGCCCCAGCGCAGCTGGGTGAGAATATCGTGCGCGAGCGAGATGGCGCGCACGCGCCCCTCGAACGCCGTGCGGAACTGAGGCAGCGTCGACGACGATGCCACGGTCTGCGCCGCGACCGACTGCACCACCGCGAGGATGTTCTTCACTCGGTGATTGAGCTCGGCCACCAGCATGGTCTGGTGCTCCTCGGCGCGCTTGCGCTCGCTGATGTCGGTGAGCGTCAGGATGAAGCCGATCCGCTCGCCGCTGCTGTCGTCGTGCAGCGGTCCGGCGCTCACGAGGAAGCTCTGGCGCGGTTGGCCGCCGCGGGAGATCCATGCTTCCAGGCCGCGGATGCGCTTGCCGGCGAGGATGTCCTTCCAGGCCCCCTCGGTTGATGCGGCGCCGTCGAATTGCAGCGGCAAGGCGCGTTGAGCGAGCTGGCCGACGATCATCTGGCCGAACAGACGTTCGGCCGCCCAGCTCGCATTGGTGATGGCGCCCGAGCTGCGGCAAACCAGCACCACGTCGGTCGCCTGCTCGAGGATCGAACGCGCGAACTGCTCGGCGGCTGCGATCTCCTCCGACTGCTTCTGCGCCGTGAGGTCGGTGACGATCAGGAGGACCGCGGAGGCGTCGTCGTCCGCCATGGGGCTCGCGGCCGTGAGCGTCGGGATGACCCCATCGCGGCCTTGCAATTTGAGCTCGCGGCGCATCGAGGCACGGGCGCCGCCGTCGAGCAGCGCCCGCAGCGCCTGCGCGTCCTGCACCGGGACGAACTGAGCCAGCGGCCGGCCGACAATCTGCCCAAGCGGCGATCCGACCAGCCCGGCGAAATGCTGGTTGCAGTAGAGGATCACGCCCGCATCGGAAACCGTGAGCGCGCCTTCATGCATGCCCTCGACCAGGACGCGGTAGGGCTCCTGTGCGCCGCGCAGCGTGAAGACCTGCGGGCCATCAGGTCCTCGCACCACCAGCGCGTCGGCTTCGCCCTGGTGAATCGCGCGCAGGGCCTCCTCGGCCTCGGCGAGGCGCCGGCGCAGGTCGGCTAGCTCTGCCTTGACTTCGTCGCTTGCCACGCAAGCCTCACTGAACGCGACCTATTGAGAGATGCCCAGACCGGCCAGCACGCGGCCGGTGTCGGACATGTCGCCGATCATCTTGCGCGGCGGCAGCGGCAACAGCTTGAACAGCGTCGGCGCGGCGACGAGCTGGTGCTCGACGGCGAGCTCGGGCTGCTGATAGAGGTCGATGATCTCGAGATCGTAGGCGCCAGCGAGATGCTGCTCGCACAGCTGCGTGACGTTGCGCACGGCCCGCATCGATTTCTGCGTATGCCCGGTGATGAACAGGCGCAAGACGTAGTCCTGCTTGCCGGCAGGCCCGCTGTGGTTCTCTGGGGCGGCGTCCACCATCATGACACCCGGGGGCCTGGGTCGATATCGAGGCCGAGCAGCACACGCTGGGTGTTCGAAAGGTCGCCGATGATGCGGCGGATCGGCTCGGGCAGCTCGCGGATGAGGGTCGGCACCGCGATGATTTGATGCCTCTGCGCGAGCCCGGGATCGCGCATGAGGTCGACGATGTCGATGGTGTAGCGACCGGCGAGATATTGCTCGCACACCCTGCGCAGATTGGCGATCGCCGCGATCGACTTCGGGGTCTGGCCCGCCACGTAGAGGCGGAGGTTGTAGCCTTGGGCCCGCACTTGATCCCGCACTTGGGGTCCGATCATGGCTCCGGTTCCGTTACGAGAGGGTCGCATTCCTGCGCCTGTACATCAACACTGGACCTACTTCGGCCGGGGCGCAACCTTGCGGCTCTCGCCCATCAATACGCGATCGTCAGCAGCCTGCTGCTTGCGCGTGGCGACCTCCGACCGGAGGCCGGCAAGCTCTTGCTGCTCCTCGGCGAGTTGGGCTTGCAGTTCCTCGATCTGCGCCTCGAT
The DNA here is from genome assembly GCA_035293985.1 of Xanthobacteraceae bacterium. GTDB lineage: Bacteria > Pseudomonadota > Alphaproteobacteria > Rhizobiales > Xanthobacteraceae > JAVDCA01. The sequence goes on along the minus strand of DATGLS010000008.1, from coordinate 281,599 downwards.
GCGGCGACGCCGCCGCGCGAAATCGAGGTTGCGGCGTTCCGCCTCGTGCTCGATCTGCTGCGCCTGCTCGCGTTCGCGCGCCTCCTGCGCCACCCGCGCCGAGCCGGTGAGCACGCCGCCCGGCCCGACATAGGCCTCGCGCAGCAGGATGCCTTTGTCCGTCATGATGAACTCGCGCACCTGGTTGGAGTGCGCCATGCCGCGCGCCTTGATCAGGTAGAGCTGGCGATTGTGCTCGCCGTTGCTTTCCCGATTGTAGAGCAGGAGCCAGGCGTCCATCAGCGAGGACACCTGCATATCGGTCATCGCCCTCTCGACATTGCCGTGCGTCAGGCTGGTGAAGATCGTCGTGATCCCACGCGATTTGAGGAAGTCGACCAGCCGCAGGATCATCGCCTGGGCGTCGTGCTTGTCGCCCGCGTGCAGCAGGCTCGACAACGGATCGATCACGACCGCGGTCGGCTCGAGCTCCTCGATGTCGCGATGCATGGTCGCGAGATGCGTCTCCAGGCCGTAAAGGGAGGGGCGGTGCGCCGCGAAACGCAGCCTGCCCTCGTCGACCCAACGCTGCAGATCGAGCCCGATCGAGCTCATGTTGCGGATGATCTGCGCCGGCGATTCCTCGAGTGCGAAATAGATGCAGCGCTCGCCGCCGCGGCAGACCGAATCGGCGAACTGCGCCGCGACGCTGGATTTGCCGCTGCCGGCCATGCCCGAGACGAGGACGCTGCTGCCGCGGAAGTAACCCCGGCCCTCCAGCATCTCGTCGAGATCGGCGATGCCCGAGGAGATGCGCTGGTCCGGCGCCATGTGATCGAGCCCTGCGGACGTGACCGGCATCACGCTGATGCCTGCCTCGTCGATCAGGAATGGATACTCGTTGGTGCCGTGCGCGCTGCCGCGATACTTGACCACGCGCAGGCGGCGCGTGGTAACGTGCTCGTGGACGCGGTTGTCGAGCAGGATCACGCAGTCTGAGACGTATTCCTCCAGCCCATGTCGGGTGAGCGCGCCCTCGCCGCGCTCGCCGGTGATGATCGCGGTCACGCCCTTGCTCTTGAGCCATTCGAACAGTCGGCGCAGCTCGGCGCGCAGCACGCCCTCGTTGCTCAGCCCGCCGAACAGCGCTTCGATCGTGTCGAGCACCACCCGCTTGGCGCCGATCCGGTCGATCGCATATCCGAGGCGGATGAACAGGCCCTCGAGGTCGTACTCGCCGGTCTCCTCGATCTCGGAGCGCTCGACCCGCACGTGGTCGATCGCGATCTTGCCTTCCTTGATCAGCCCGCCGAGATCGTAGTTGAGCGAGGCGACGTTATCGATGAGATCCTGAGGCCGCTCCTCGAAGGTCATGAACACGCCCGGCTCGTCGAACCTTGCCGCGCCGTTGTAGAGGAACGTCAGCGCCAGCAGCGTCTTGCCGCAGCCGGCGGCACCGCAAACGAGCGTGGGCCGGCCGGCCGGAAAACCGCCGCCTGTGAGATCGTCGAGGCCGATGATGCCGGTCTTAGCCTTTTGAATGCCGGCCGCGGCGCGTCCCACGGTCGGATGTCTCAGGGTCGGATTAGGCATGTGCACGGGCGGATTTTCCCTCTCTGTCCCACCGGCCGCCCGTGCCGGGCGGCCCCGCTGCCGCGGCGCTTCGGGTAAATTCCCGACACTGCGTAACGCCGGCCTGGGGAAAAAGTTCCAGCTCTCGGCTATCCGGCGCTATCGCGCCGGAATCGGCGGATAGGTTCGCACCGTTATTCGGCGGCGACCTGTGTGCCCGCCGCCGATATCCGCACCAATGATGCCGCGAGGCAGGCGAGGCTCGCGGTGCGCAGCGGCAGATAGGGCCGGCCCGACTGGCGCGACAGCCGCTTGATGGTGGCGACGGCGTCGTGGCTGATGCAATCCATCGGGAAGGCGACGCAATCGGCTCTCCCGATCACGGCCGGCAGCAGGGCGGCGCCGTGCTCGATGCCGCCATCGTGGTGCAGGAAGTGCCCGCCCGCGCGCTCGACCAACCCCTTGAACAGCGGGATCTGGTGGGCGCGCCCGCCGACATAGAGGAGGGTCAATCCGTCGATGTCGACCGCGACATCGCCCGCGTGCGGCCGCGCCAGCGCCGCGAGGTGCTGCTCGGCGACCTCGAGCTCCTGGCGCATGGCGAGCGAAACCTTCCGCTCGGCCGCGAGCGCGCGCTCGGCCTCGGCGAGCGTCGCCCCAAGCTCGCGCAGGCGCTGCTCGCTGCGCTCGCGCCGCGTAGTCTCGCGCGCAAGCCGCTTGCCGAGATCGCCGATCAGGCGCCCGCGGGTCTCGTTGTCGCTGTGAGTGTCGCTTGCGTCGGCGACGGTATCCTCGGCGCGCTCGCGGGCGTGGCGGGCCAGCATGCCCTGCAGCTCGCGGATGGTCGCCTCGCGCGCCGCGAAGCCTTCGTGGAGCTGGCGCTGCTGGCGCTCGAGCTTGACGGCAAGCGCCGCATTGTCGGCCTCGAGCTGGCGCAGGCGACGGATGTCGGCGCGGTTGGCGGCGCCAACGAGGTGAGAGAGCATGTGCACGTCGCCGAAGGCGCGCTTGATAACCTCCTCGGTCGTCGCCGGATGCGTGAGCGCCGCCCAATAGGCGCCGGGAATGTCACCCTCGCGCAGGGCCTCGTCCCACAGCGCCAGCACGGCGGCGGCCTCCTTCGCCTTGGCGAAGCGGGTGAGCGCGACACGGTGGCGCCGGTCGAGGGCCTTATGCAGCAATTTGGCCCCGTCCGCGCGCCGGCTCGCGAGCAGGACGCCGCGGGTGTGTAGGTCGTGCTCGCTCGCCGCGGCGATGTCGGGCTCGAGCTTCTCGACGATGTGGCGCAGCTCGGCCGTGGTGAGGCAGGTACCAATGATCGAGCAGTGCAGGTTGACGCCGAATTCCCAAATGCGGGTGCGGCGCGCCGGGCCCTCGTCGCGCTCGTCGACGTCCGCCCCCGGCGGAACGGCGCCGCGAAAGACCAGCGCGCGCGGCGCGCCGGTCGCCGCATGGGGAAGACCGCTGCTCGACAGCAGATGGGCAAGGTCGCGGGTCATAATCGCTATATTCTGATATATATAACGAGGTTGTCAAATACTGGTCGGCGGGCACGGCCCGCCGCCGCAACGGGCGGTCAGATTGGGGCCGGGCTGCCGGCTCGTCGACCGCGACCATCACGCTGGTCGATTTGATCACCGCATAGGCGGCCTTGCCGTTCTGCAGCCCGAGGTCGTCGACCGAGTCGTTGGTGATCGATGCCGTGATCACGTTGCCACCGCCGATGTCGATGCGGACATGCGAGGTGGTCTGGCCTTTCTTCACCTCGACGATCGTGCCCTTGAGCAGGTTGCGTGCGCTGAGCTTCATGTCGTTGCTCCGTGTTTGGTCTGCGTCTCGATCAGTGGGCGCCTTCGAGCAGCCTGTCGAGCTGCGCGTCGGTGAGCTCGACCTGATAGAAGAGCCGGTAAAACGCCTTCGCCTCGGCGCGCATGTCGATCTGGTAGCGATCCGGGAAGAACAGGCCGGCGAGCCACTGCAGGCCGAGCAGGCGATTGAGCGAGGGGGGCAGGTCGGTCCAGCCATAGGGCAGGCTAGGGCTCACATAGATGCGGCCGCGTTTGACCGCATCGACCCCGGCCCAGGCCGTGTCGGCTTTCACGGCGGCCGGGAAGGCGGCATCAGTCGTGATGATGGTGTCGGGATCCCACTTGAGCACCTGTTCGAGCGAGACGTCGACGATCCCGCCGCGCGCGCCGCCGGCGTCGACGACATTGCTCCCACCGGCACGCTCGATGATCTCGGTGTTGATCGAGCCGCGGTTGCCCGTTTCCAATCCGCCGCGATGCGCCAGATAGACGCGCGGCCGCTGCGCCTCCGGCACCGCCGCAACGACGTGGTCGACGCCGTCGAGGATGGCCTGAGCGCGGGTCGCCAGTTGCTCGCCGCGCTCGCTCACGTCGAGCATCGAGCCGAGCAGGCGCAGTGCCTGGGCGGTGTCGTTGAAGCGGCCGTCGATCAGCAAATAAGGAATGCCGGTCTGGCTCTGCACCCGGTCGGCGAGCGAGATATAGGTCGCATTGATCGAGCCGAAATCGACGATCACGTCGGGCCTTGCCGCCATCACGGCTTCGAGGCTCGCGGTGCCGCCGCGGCCGGTGAGGCGGCCGACCTCGGGCAGGTTACGCACCCCCGGCGCGAGAAACGACAGCTCGGCGGGGCTGGGCTTGCGATTCCAGCCGATCAGCTTCTGCGGCGCCAGCACATAGACGAGGACCGAGGCAGGCGGGCCGGCGGCCATCACGCGCTCGATTCGGTCGGGCACCTGGACGTGGCGGCCGGCCGAATCGACGACCTCGCGCGCGATCGCAGCGTGGAATGGGACAATCAGCAGGCTGAGCAGTGCGGCGGCCGCGAGGCCAAGCCGGGCGTGGTCACACCGAAGCGCGATTGGGCCGCACGAGCTTGCCGATGGCGCGGAATTCGCCGCCGGCGGCACTGCGCGCATGCGACTCGATGGTGCGATAAAGGCCCACCAGCCGCTCGCCGGCAGGCGTGACCGCAGCGCCGCCGCCGCGGCGGCCGCCTGCCTCGGCCGCGACCGCAGGCTCACGGAGCGCATGGTTGACCTCGTCGACCAGGAGCCAGGCGCGGCGATACGACATCCGCAAGGCGCGCGCCGCGGCCGAGATGGAGCCCGTCGAGCGGATCGCTTCGAGCAGCGCGATCTTGCCCGGCCCGATGCGGTCGCCGTTCTCGAGGTCGATGCGGATGGACAGGCGCGTGCCGCCCATGTGATTGGCCTCCTTCGAACGAGTCGAAGCCAGTCAGTCCCATACGGGCAGCAGCGTCAAGCGACATCGATATTCTCCACGCGCCCCGGATCGCGCAGCGTTATGTTTCGCTGGATATTGCGGCGCTGTAAAGGCGCGATGTGAGCTCACAGGGCGGAGAGCGTACGCTCCTGCGCGAGTCGTGACTGCGCGTTGAGGCGGATCGGTGCGTTGACGGCGCCGAAGCCCGCATAGCCGCGTCGCTCGACGATCTCGAGGAAGAACAGGTCCTTGAAGCTGCGGGTGTAGAGCTGAAGATATTCGCCGTGCTCGTCCTTGTCGTAGAGGATGTTGCGGGCCTTGAGCTCGTCGATCCGTGCGGCATCGAGATCGGTTCGCGCCGCGAGATCGCCGTAGTAGTTCTCCGGAATCGCCAGCGTCGCGACACCGTTGCGGCGCAGTTGGTCGGCGGTCGCGAAAATATCGCCCGTCGCAAACGCGATGTGCTGGACGCCCGAACCGAAATAGTCGTTGAGAAAACGCGAGGATTGCGTGCGCATGCTCTGCGAGGCGTTGAGCGCGATGCGCAGCGCGCCGTCGGCCGTCTGCACCACCTGGCTGCGCACGATGCCGCCCGGATCGGTGATGTCGACCAGCGGCGTTTTTCGCACATCGAACAGCGAGGTGTAGAACAGAACCCACGACAGCATCTCCTCATAGTGCATCGATTGCGAGAGATGATCGACCACGGTGAGGCCGATGCCGTCTCGCGGCGCGCCCTGCGCGCTCGCCGCGATCGGATCGAAATCGATGTCCCAGACCTTGCCGAGCCGGCTGCCCTGATCGAGGAAATAGAGCAGGCTGCCGCCGAGCCCGCGCACGCACGGGATTTCCAGCTCGCCCGGCCCGACCTTCGAGCGGAACGGGGTGTCGCGCAGCTTCTCGGCCCGGTCGAGGGTCGCAGCCGCGTCGGAGACCTTGAGCGCGAGCGCACACACCGATGGTCCGTGCGTCACGTAGTGCGCGTGGGCGAAGCCCTCCTTGTCCTGGTTGATGATGAGGTTGATCGCGCCCTGCGCCCAGCGGGTCACGGCCTTCGACTTGTGCCGCGCGACCGGACTGAAGCCGAGCTTGGCGATGAAGCCGCCGAGCTCGTCGGCAGTGCGGTCATCGACCGCGAACTCGATGAACTCGACGCCGCGGCAGGTCGAGCGCGGGGGCATCGACGGCGTGTCAGCGCATGCGCGCGCGTTGCGTCCGCGCAGCTGGTCCATGAGGTAGACCAGCGAGCGTTGGCCGTCGACTGCGACCGCATTGGGCGAGCCGGCGCGGAACTGGTCGTTGAAGATTTCCAGCGACAGGTGGCCGCCGTAACCTGTCGCCTGCACGGCAGCCATGAAATCGACCAACGGCAGGTCGCCCTGGCCCGGGAAGCAACGGAAGTGCCGGCTCCACGAGATCACGTCCATGTCGAGCCACGGCGCGTCGGCGAGCTGCACCAGGAAGATGCGGTCACCCGGGATCGACGGCACCGCGTTGAGGTCGGTCTTGCGCGCATAAATGTGGAAGGTGTCGAGCACGAGCCCGACGGCCGGATGGCCGGCGCGCCGCACCACCTCCCAGGCGTCGCGGTAATCGTTGATGTGCCGGCCCCAAGCCAGCGCCTCGAAGCCCACCCTCAGCCCGCGCTTTTTCGCCCGCTCGCCGAGCTCGCGAAAATCCGCCGCCGCGCGGTCGACCCCGCCCAGCGAATCGGGCGCGACGTTGCTGCACGCCATCAGGAGATCGCAGCCGAGCTCCTGCATCAGGTCGAATTTGCGCTCGGCGCGATCGAAAGTGCGTTGGCGCTGCGCATCCGGCATGCCCTCGAAATCGCGAAACGGCTGGAAAGTGATCGCCGTGAGGCCGAGGTCGGCCATCTCGCGCGCGGCGTCGCGCGGCGTGCCGCTCCACGACAGGAGATCGCTCTCGAAGATCTCGACTCCGCGAAAGCCCGCCGCCGCGATGGCGCGCAGCTTTTCGCTCAAGCCACCGCTGAGGCAGACGGTCGCAATCGACGTGTCCATGTCGGTCCCTGCTCGCTCACATTCCACCCCGCCGTGCGGACGATATAGAGCCAGCCCGAGCGATGCCAATCAACGGGCGAGGCGCGAACGTCACGACTATTTGTCAGACTGCCGGTTGGCACCGACCGCCGGCTCAGCCGGCAACCACCGTGAGCTTGGGCGGCGGCCGGCTCGGCGCTAAACACCGCCGTGCTGCTGCGAGACCTCCATCAGCGCCGACTCGGTGAGCTCGACCTCGATGTCGCGCGGGTCGACCCGCCAGCGGGCGAGCGCCGCCGCGATGGTGCGGTCGAGACCGACGTGCGTCTTGAGCTGGACGGCGGAGAAAAATTCACCGCGATCGCACCGGGGAAGAGACCCTGCGGCGCCACGAGTCGAGCTGGCGGCAGGCTTCCTCGGATACCCATTGGCCGAGCGGCACGATCGTCCCGGTCCGGTCCGTGATGGCGATGAATTGCGCCGGGCCGATCAAGCCGCGCACGGGATGTTGCCAGCGCACCAGCACCTCGACCCCGATCAGGCCGCCGGAGGCGAGATGATCTAGGGCTGATAGTGCAGGCGCATCTCGCGGCGCTCGATCAGTGGCGCGCAGCGTATACGTATGACGCCGGTCAAGCTATTGTGCTGGTTAGTGAATATTAAACCCGGGCGGGAGAGCGCCAGTGTGTTCCCAATGCCGCCGCGATCGTCGCGTCATGTTTCAGCGGCAAGGTCGGCTGGTGGGGCGGATCGACGAAGGGCTTTGACAACGGCGGGAGCCGCTGGAGGGCTGTCTGCCGCTGTCCCAGAGCCGCGTGATGGACGGCGAGCTGATTGAACGGCCTGGGGCGCCGCTCACCGTGACGGCAAATCCTGCCGGACGAGCGATCCGTCAACGATCCGCCTTGGGCGGCTTTGGAGTCCTCCATGTGGCGTGTTCGATGTTGTCAACGTCGCCGCAACGATCTAGGACATTCGCACGCGCCGCTGCTCGGGTTCGGCGCCGTCATCGCAGATTGGAACGTGTTCAGCGTGAGGCGACAAATATGATCCGCCACAAGCGGTCTCTTGTTGAAACACGTCCTGAGCAGCGGCAATCGCGGCGATTGAATCCTTTTCGAATTGCTATCATTCCAGGCTCAGGGACTTTGCCGTCAGGGACTCTGCCCGCCATCGGCCGCGTGTGCGCCGCGTTGGTTTCACCATTGCTGTTCGGCATCGCCGCCTGGCTCGCGCAAGCCGGCCTGGCGGTGGCCGACGAGGCTGCTTCCGACACGGCTCCGGTGGTCGGCACGGCGGCGCTGCCGCGCGATCTGTCGCCGTGGGGCATGTTCATGTCCGCCGACACGGTCGTGAAGGCGGTGATCATCGGCCTTGCCTTCGCGTCGATCGTGACCTGGACGATCTGGCTCGTGAAGACGATCGAGATCATCGTCGCCAAGCGCAAGGCGCGCCGCGCGCTGGCCATGCTCGGGGCGGCGGTGTCCCTCGCCGACCTCGGCACGACGCCCAGTCCGGCCGCGGAATTCCTCGCCGCCGCGGGCGCGGAGCTGCGGCTCTCCGCGGACACGATCGATAAGGACGGCATCAAGGAGCGCGTCGCTTCGCGCCTCGAGCGCATCGAGGCGGCGTTCGGCCGCAGGATCAGCCGCGCCACCGGCGTGCTCGCCACCATCGGGGCGACCGCGCCGTTCGTCGGCCTCGCCGGCACGGTGTGGGGCATCATGAACAGCTTCATCGGCATCTCGAAGGCGCATACGACGAACCTCGCCGTGGTGGCGCCGGGCATCGCCGAGGCGCTGCTGGCGACGGCCTTCGGGCTCGCAGCCGCGATTCCGGCCGTCGTGATCTACAATGTGTTCGCCCGCTCGATCGCGGGCTATCGCGCGCAGCTCGGCGACGCCTCGGCCGAGGTGCTGCGCCTCGTCAGCCGCGATCTCGACCGCCGCATCGAGCATCATCGGATGCGGGCGGCTGCGGAGTAGGCAGGACGCGACCCCGATGAGCGTGCGTCTCGACCACGGCAAGGACGAGCTCGACGAGGTCCACGAGATCAACGTCACGCCGTTCATCGACGTCATGCTGGTCCTGCTCATCATCTTCATGGTGGCGGCGCCGCTCGCCACCGTCGACATCGCGGTCGATCTGCCGTCCTCGAGCGCGCCGCAGCAGCCGCGCCCCGACAAGCCGGTCTTCCTCACCATCAAGCCCGATCTCTCGCTGACGATCGGCGATGACGCGGTGTCGCGCGACCGGCTCGCGGCGGCGCTCGACCAGGCCGTGAGCGGCCATCGCGACACGCGCATTTTCCTGCGCGCCGACAAGCTCGTTCCCTATGGCGACCTGATGAACGTGATGAACCTGCTGCGCGCGGCCGGTTTCCTCAAGGTCGCGCTGGTGGGGCTGGAGAAGACACAGTGACCGCAGCGGCCACCGGCCGGTATGAGCCGTGGCTGTGGGCGGCGGGCGCCGTGCTGGTGCTGGGGCTGCACGCCGGCGCCGCCGCGATGCTGTTCACGTGGCACGATCCCGTCAATTTCGGAGACGGCGGGAACGTCGTCTATCTCGATCTGGTCACCGAGACGCCTCCGAGCGACACCGTCGACGACATCGCGCCGGGGCCACTGCAACAGGAGGCAGCGCCTGCGCCGCCACCTGACAAGCCCAAAGTCGAGGACAAGGTCGACGAGAGGGTCGACGTGCCGCCGGCGCCGGTGCCACCGGTCGCCGCGCTGCCGCCCGAGCCGATCAAATCGGAGCCGCCCACGCCAGTGCCGGTCGCGCCGGCGCCCGCCACCACGGCGCCGCCGCGCCCGCATCCGTCGCCGGCGCAAATCAAGAAGTGGTACAGCAGCGTGGCGATGCAGATCGAGCGCCACAAATCGTATCCCGCGAGCGCCCAGCGGCGCGGCGAGACAGGCGTCGTCGAGCTCGCCTTCTCGATCGATCGCGAGGGCCACGTGCTGTCGAGCAAGATCGTGAAGAGCTCGGGCTACAAGGCGCTCGACGAGGAAACGCTCGCAACGGTCCGCCGCGCACAACCGTTTCCGGTCCCGCCGGCCGACATGGACGGCGACAAGTTCAATTTCAATGTGCCTGTCCGGTTCAAAACCCGCTAGGTATCGCGCCTGCGAAGCAGATAGGTGTCCATCACCCATCCCTTGCGCGCCTTGGCGTCGGCCCGCATCCGCTCAATCACCTGCCTGACCTCGCGCAGGCTGCCTGACACGAGAATCTCGTCCTCGGTGCCGAGATACGCTCCCCAATAGATGTCGATGTCGCGGTCGTTGACCTTCTTGAACGAGCATTCCCCGTCGAGCATCACCACGACGTCGTCGGCGTCGTCCGGCAGCCCTTCGGCGAGCCTGCGGCCGATCGTGATGTTAACGGGCCGCCCGATCCGATTGAGCGCGAGCCGGTGGCGTGCCGCCAAGGCCTGGATCGCGCTTATGCCTGGGATGACCTCGTAATCGAATTCGACGGCCCCGCGGGCGACTATCTGGTCGATGATGCGCAAGGTGCTGTCGTAGAGCGAAGGATCGCCCCAGACCAGGAAGGCGCCGCACTCGTCCTCGCCGAGCTCCTCGCCGATCAGGCTCTCGTAAATGTCAGCGCGCTGCTCGTGCCACGCCCGCACCGCCGCCTCGTAGGAGGAGGGCGCTCGCTCGCGCGGCGGGTCGGCAGCCTCGACGATCCGATAGGACTGATCCTTTATATATCGCTCACAGATTTCCTTGCGCAGGCGGACGAGATCCTCCTTCTCGTCTCCCTTGTCGATGATGAAGAACACGTCGACCTGGTTGAGCGCGTTGATCCCCTGGACGGTGATGTAGTCGGGATTGCCCGCGCCGATACCGATCACGAAGATCTTTCTCATGGCTTGCAGCCCGCCGATGGTGCTCGATCATCACGAGCGCGGGATCTGATTAGCTGATGCCGGTGGCCATCGCCAGCCATCGAGACGGACGGAGCGCCCTGCTCCCGGCGAGGCGATGATTGCGGTCCTCTCGTCGTGTCTGCGCCATCACGTCGCAAGTCCCGGCACTGGAGCGTGCCGCCGCCGCAATTTTCGTTGAAACGGAGTGGAGCGACACTATGGTGGGCTGCCTCGGCGGGAGAATGCATGCGCAAAAATATCAAGCAGTTCCTCGCGAACGGGTCGGTCTCGGCCGTGTCGTTCGTGGCGACCTATCTGATCTGCGAGCTGCTCTTCTTCCGCGTCATGCTGCCCTACATGTCGTACAACATCCGGCCGTATCTGCCGGATCGCGCCGACTTCTTCATGCAGAACTCAAAGGATCACTACGTTCCGCACGACTACATCGCGCTGCTCGGCGACTCCTATGCGGCCGGCGTCGGCGACTGGCTGCTGGCAAGCGGCGGTCTCTCCGACAAGCCCTATCATTCGGCGAATGTCATCCATGATCTCCTGCACCGCGATGTCGCGAGCTTCGGCCGCGTCAATATCGGCAGCGCGCAGATGATGGTCGACCGCGTCGCTCGCATTCTCGACGACGATTATTGCTATCTGTTCTCGCCGATCGAGCAGCCGCGTCGGTTCGTGGTCTACTTCTACGAAGGCAACGACATCTCCGACAACTACGAGCTCATGCTCGACGACATGAAGCCGCATCCCGGGCCGCTCGCGCCGCAGATCGACGATTTCCTGCGCACGCGCTATGCCGAGCCCAACCCGTGGGCGTGTCACGGCCATTTCGGCGACATGCTGTGGCGCATGGGCCGGTATGCGGTGAAATATTCCTGGCGGCCGCCGCCCGTGATCGACCTGCCGGGCACGGTAAACCCGGTCACCATCGACGGTCAGATTCGTACGGGGGGCGAATGGCAGGCGCCGCCGCTGATCATGACCGAGGCGCAGATCGACACCAGCGTGCTGATCTTCTCGCGCTCGCTCGCCTGGTTGCGTGGCCGCTTCCCCGACGTGCCGGCGACGATCGTCTACGTCCCGGCCCCGCCGACGGTCTACCGCCTCGCGGGCGACGTGCACGTGAAAGAGGTCTACGCGCCGAGCGACCCGAACGGGCCGGTCTACAAGTACGGTCAGGTCGTGGCGCCGCAGCTGATCTATGCGCGGAGCCAGCTGACCTGCCAGAAGATCCGTGCCGCGGCGGTTGCGGAGGGTGCCGACTTCGTTGACGCCCGCCACGCCTTCCGCCGCGCGGCCGCCAAGGCCTTCATCCACGGCCCGCGCGATTGGAACCACCCGAACCAGCTCGGCTATACGGTGCTCGGCACACTCGTCGCTCAGAAGATCGATCAGAAAAATCCGGACCGGTGCGACGACAGCTGGGATTAGGAATTTTCGACGTCCTACGGCGCGCGGCTTCTTCTCGGCGTCGGGCGACGGCCGGCGCGAAATCTCCGCAGGCTGCCGCGGCGGGCTGCACAGGTAGTCCTCGATCTCGGCCAGCCGGGCGGGCGGACGGGGTCGAGCTCGTCGGCGGTCTCCACACGCCCGATCGTGGTGACCATGTGCAATAGCGAGCAGTGGCAAGGGGATAGCGGCGAAGCCCGCGACCCGTTATCACTCCCGTCGCTTGGCACTCGCCATTCGCCACTCAGCACTCGCTTACAAATGGCAGACGACATCCCGTTCAATCGCAATCTCGCCCTCACGCCCGGTACGGTCGAGGAGGTGGCGCCCGGCGTGCGTCGCCTGTTGTGCAACAACCCAAGTCCGTTCACTTTCAAGGGCACGATGAGCTACATCGTCGGGCGCGGCGAGGTTGCGATCATCGATCCCGGCCCGGACGATGCGGGGCACATCGCGGCGTTGCTCGAGGCGGTACGCAACGAGACCGTCACCCACATCGTGGTGACGCACACCCATCGCGACCATTCGCCGGGCGCGGCGCGCGTCAAGGCGGCGACCGGCGCCAAGACCTATGGCGAGGGGCCACACCGGCCGGCGCGGCCGCTGCATATCGGCGAGGCGCCGCGGCTCGACGCCAGCAACGACACCGATTTCCGCCCCGATCATCCGCTCGCCCATGGCGACGTCGTGAGCGGTAAAGGTTTTGCCCTCGAGGCGATCACGACCCCCGGCCACACCGCGAACCACATGGCTTATGCCTTGCGTGGGCAGGACCTCCTGTTTTCCGGCGATCACGTGATGGGCTGGTCGACGTCGATCGTTGCGCCGCCCGACGGCGCGATGAGCGACTACATGGCCTCGCTCGACAAGCTCGCGGCGCGACACGAGAGCGTCTATCTGCCCGGCCATGGCGACGCCATCCGCGAGGCGCCGCGCTTCGTCCAGTCCTATATCCGTCACCGCCAGGGACGTGAGGCCTCGATCGTGCACCGTCTTGGCAAGGGAGCCGCCGACATCCCGACCCTGGTGCGCGCCATCTATATCGGCCTCGATCCGCGTCTCGTGCGCGCGGCCGGACTTTCGGTTCTGGCGCACCTGGAGGATATGGTCGCGCGCGGCGTGGTCGCGACCGACGGCGTGCCGTCGATCGAGGGGACCTATCGGCTCAGCAGTTGAGGCGTGCTGGTAGAGCGCGCTCCGTTGCGACGTGCTCTACCGTTCTTAATCTGGCGCATGTTCCTATCGGCGAACCGGTGTCCACTTCGCCGGAGCATGCGCTAGAGCGGCTTCGCCGCCGCGGTCCCGCCAGCGACCGCCGGCGCAGGCGCATCTTCGCTTCGCGCTGCCGGCCACGGGGCGTTCTGCAGCACGCCGGCAGCCTCCAGCACCGGATAGGCGACCGAGCAGATGTGCGAGTGGATGCGCTTGAGGTCGCGCAGCACGTCCAGGTGCAGCGAGCTCGTCTCGATGCTTTCCGGGCGCCCATCGCGCAGGCGTGCCAGATGACTGTCGGCGGCGGCGAGCTCGGCGCCGCGCAGCTCGGACTTTTCGGCCAGGAGCTTGCGCGCATCGCTTACGTCGCCCGACATGAATGTGCCCAGCGCGAGCCGCAGGCTCTCGAGGATCCGTTTATGGAACGCGGCGATCTCGGTCGCGCCGTCGCTCGAGAATTGCAGCTTGCGCTTGATCTTCTTGGCGGCCAGCTCGCTCAGATTCTTGTCGATGATGTCGCCGATGTGCTCGAGGTTGATCGCGAAGGAGATGATTTCCATCGCGCGCTTGCCCTCGCGCTCGTCGAGGCTTCCGCGGGTCAGCTTGGTGACGTAAAGCTTGATCGCCTCGTCGAGGCGGTCGACCGCATTGTCGGCGCGCGATACCTCGGCGACGAGGGTGCGGTCGTTGGTCATCAGCGCGGTCATGACGTTGCGCAGCATGGTCTCGACCAGGTCACCCATACGCAAGGTCTCGCGCGCTGCGTCGGCGAGTGCGAGCGAGGGGGTGTCGAGCGCGGCCTCGTCGAGGTGGCGGGGCGCGAACGGATCGGTGGGCCGCGTCGGCACCGGAAAGATCCGGGTGAGCAGCCACGCCAGGGGATCGAGAAAGCCGATGAAGACGACGGCCAGCGCGACGTTGAACGCGATGTGGAACTCGGCCGTCATCCGCGCCATGTCGGGCTGCAGAGCGTGGAAGTAGCGACCGATCGGTCCGAGGAAGGGCAGGACGACCGCGACCCCGACGAGGCGGTTGAGCAGGTTGCCGACAGGCACCCGGTAGGTCGAGGGATCGCCACGCTGTGCGGCTTCGAACACCGGATTGATGGCGCTGCCGAGGTTGGCGCCGACCACGAGAGCGACCGTCGCCTCCGGCGTGATGAACTGGGAGTAGGCGAGCGACATGATCAGGAGCACGGTCGCGACGCTCGAATGCGCCGCCCAGGTCAGCGCTGCCGCGACGAGGACGCAGAAAGTCGGGTCCGACGTGACCACGTCGAGCAGCGCATGCACATTCGGCGCATTCTCGGCGGGCGCGAGCGTGTCCAGCAGCGTATGCAGCGCGAGCAGCATCAACCCGAGCCCGATACCGACCCGGCCCAGATCCTTCGCGCGGGTATTGCCGCTGCGGAATGCGATCAGGCCGGCGACGAGGAGGATCGGTGCCGCGGCCGCGACATCGAGCGACAGGACCTGCACGATCAGTGTCGTGCCGACATTGGCGCCGAGCATGATGGCGAGCGCCGGGACGAGGGCCACTATCCCGGCGGCGGCGAACGACGCGGTCATCAGGCCGGTCGCGGTGCTGCTCTGCAGAATCGCGGTGAGGGCGACGCCCGCCGCGAAGCCGGAGAAGCGGTTGCCGATCGCCTTGGAAAGATAATGGCGCAGGTCGGAGCCGAACGCACGCAGAATGCCGCTGCGGACCATGTGCAGGCCCCACAGCAGCAGCGCCACGCCGCCCATGAGATCGAGCAGGACCATCGTGCCCATCGAAAGTGCATCCGGGTGCGATCTGCCGGCAGTTTATCGACGGAACCGACCGCGTCTATGACAAATCGATACGCGGCGCCATGTTCCGACGCTTTGTCGCGGCGCAAAAAGAGCGGTTGGCGCGATCGCCTACCGCCTGGGCTTCGGCGCCGGCTTCTGATCGGGCTTCTGTGGCGGCTGCTTGACCTTCGGCAGCGGGCGCTCCGGCACGTCGGGCTTGTCCTCGCCGGCCAGATCCTCGATGTCGTCGAGCAGCGCGCGCACGCGCGCCGCATTGACGCCGAAGTCGTGCCGGCCGTAGCGCGACGAGGAGCGCGCGTCGACCCGGCTGCCGTCGCCGTTCGCGCGGATACGCACGGCGACGTCATCGCGAAAGCCCATGATCCGCGTGCGCGCGACCGCCTCGATGTAGCCATCGCGGGCGGGCTGGTTCTGTTGCGCCGCCACCGGCGCGCGCGCATTGATCACCTGCCAGCGCCGCTTGGCGATAACCGCCAGCGCCGCATCGTAGGTCGCCTGCGGGCTGGCGTCGGTCTCGAGCGGCGTCACGTCCGGATAGGCGGCCTTCTGCAGCTGCGCCGCGTAAAGCCCCGCATAGACGGTCGGGTTGGCGTCGCGCGGGCGCAGCCGAGCGATCGTCTCGTAGCGCGGCGGATCGAGCGGGTCGGTGGTGATGTCGGAAATTTCCGGCAGGCGGGCGGCTTTTGCCAGGAGGTAGGATGGATAGGCGAGGAGCGCGACGCTGATCACGATCGCGGTCAGTGCCGCGCCCAGCCCCTCGGTGCCGTGCCGCCAGATGCCGATCAGGGAGGCGAACGCGAGCAGGATCGCGATCACCGCCATGGCGAGGGCCGCCGCGAAGGTCGCGAGCAGCGGCACGATCTTGAGCAGGTCCGCGCGCGCGATGACGACCGCGAGCAATGCCACCGGCAGCGAGAAGCTGGCGATGCGGCGCGCCCAGATGGCGAGCCGGGAGGCGGGCTCTTCGGCAATGCGGCGGACCGGCATGGCTACGTTGGTCGCGAATCGATCGGCAGAGCTGGGCCACGGATGCGCGCGAGCGCGGCCCATTCGGCCGGCAAGCCGCTGGCGCGCGAGCGGATCCGTACGTGCGCGGCCGTGACCTCGAGGCTCGGTACTCGGCGGTAACAGGTCACGCCGTCGAAAAAGAATGCTCTGCCGGAGGTCGTCATGCCGGTTCGAAGGAGTACTCGCGGATCATGGCAAATCAAATACCCTGGCACCCTTCGGGTGGAGCGGCTGCCGCCGGGTTTTCCTGCTCGGCTTCGAACCGCAGCTGGATGGTGATCTGATAGATGATCCAACGATCGATCGCCAGCGGGATTGGGATGGAGGCAGCCCGAATACCGCCTCACAAACAATGCACTCCGGTGTCCGCGGATCAGCAGCCACTAGGACGCAAGGGACGTCGGGAATGCGTAGTCCTTCATGCGCTCGCGCAATGCCGTCTTCTGGATCTTGCCGGTCGCGGTATGGGGTATCTCGTCGACGAACACCACGTCGTCCGGCATCCACCAATTGGCGATCTTGCCCTTCATGAAGGCGAGAATGTCGTCGCGTGTGGCCTTCTGCCCGGCTTTGAGCATGATGACCAGCAGCGGCCTTTCGTCCCATTTGGGATGGCGCACCCCGATGACCGCCGCCTCGGCTACTGCTGGATGGCCGACTGCGAGGTTTTCCAGATCGATCGACGATATCCACTCGCCGCCGGATTTGATCACGTCCTTGGCGCGGTCGGTGATCTGCATGTAGCCGTGCGGATCCATGGTGGCGACATCGCCGGTATCGAAGAAGCCGTCCTGGTCGAGGATGTTGCCGCCTTCGCCCTTGAAATACGCCTTCGCCACCGCCGGCCCGCGCACCTTCAGGCGGCCAAAAGTCTTGCCGTCCCACGGCAGCTCTCGGCCTTCATCGTCGGTGATCTTCATCTCGATCGTGAAGGGCGGCTGTCCCTGCTTCTGCTGGATGTCGAGGCGGGCCTCGCCGGTGAGGTCCGCATACTCCGGGATCAGCGTGCAGGCGCTGCCCAGCGGGCTCATCTCGGTCATGCCCCAGGCGTGGATCACCTCGACGCCATAATCGTCCTGGAAGGTCTTGGTCATGGCGCGCGGGCAGGCCGATCCGCCGATGACGACGCGCTTGAGATAGGGGAGCTTGCCACCGGTCTTCTCGAGGTATTGCAGCAGCATTAGCCAGACGGTCGGCACGGCGGCCGTGCAGGTGACTTTGTAGGTGTCGAGCAGCTCGTAGACCGAGGCGCCGTCGAGCTTCATGCCGGGCAGCACCAGGCTCGCGCCGGCGAGCGGGCATGAAAATGCGAGCGACCAGCTGTTGGCGTGAAACAGCGGCACCACCGGCATGATCACGTCACGCGACGACATCGTGAACACGGCGCCGGAATGCGCGAGCGCATGCAGCACGTTGGAGCGGTGCGAGTAGACGACGCCCTTCGGGTTCCCGGTGGTGCCCGACGTGTAGCACATGCCGGCGGCGGAGTTCTCGTCGAGCTCGACCCAGGCGAAGTCGCCGTCCGCTTCGGCCAGCCACTCCTCGTAGGATACGGCATTCTTCAGCGTGGTCGCCGGCATGTGTGCCGCGTCGGTGTAGACGACGTAACGCTCGATCGTCGGCAGCTTGTCGGCGATCTTTTCCAGCAGCGGCATGAAGGTGAAATCGGTCATCAGCACGCGGTCTTCCGCGTGGTTGACGATCCAGGCGATCTGATCGGGAAACAGCCGCGGATTGACCGTGTGATAGACCGCGCCGGCGCCGACGATGCCATACCACGACTCGAGATGGCGCCAGGTGTTCCAGGCGAAGGTCGCGACCCGGTCGCCGGGCTTGATGCCGTCGCGGGCGAGACGCTGCGCGACTTTCTTGGCACGGAGCCGGACATCCGCGTAGGTGGTGGTGTGGATCGGCCCCTCGATCGAGCGCGAAATGACGCGCCGGCCGCCGTGGTAGGTCGCCGCGTGATCGATGATGCGATGGATGAGCAGGGGCCAATCCTGCATCTGGCCGAGCATCAGGTTCCTCCGTGGCCGCCCTTGTTGTGCCGGGCTGGTGCCAAACCCAAGATTCAACGCCCAAGGTTAGCGCGCCGCCCGCGCCGCGCAACCGTTTCGACAGGTACGGATCGACGCGGCGTCGGGGTTCAACCGACCCGGCTTAGACGAAACCGCGTAATGTCGCGGCCGGTCGTCCCGGCCGTCGCGAGGTCGGCGAGGACTTCGCCCACGACCGGCGCGAACTTGAAGCCGTGACCGGAGCAGGGCGAGGCGACGATGATCGAAGGTGCGCCCGGGAGCCTGTCGATGACGAAATCGCCGTTCGGCGCCATGGTGTAGCGGCAGGTCTGCGCGGAGAGGAGCTTGCCGTTGAGCGAGGGCACGTAGGCCGCGAGAGCCTCGCGCAGCAGCGCCTCGTCCCGGTCGTCGATGGGCCGGGTCGGTATTGCCGGATCGATGGCTTCGTCGGCATGGTGATGCTTGGCGAACTTGATGCCCGGCTTTGTGCCAGCCGGAAAGCCGTAGAACATGCCATCCGCCGTCTCGATCATGAAGATCGGACAGCAATCGCGCGCGAAGAGCTTAGGCGCGGAAGGCTCGAACCAGCCGATCACCTGGCGTGTCGGGCGCAGCGGCACCGGAAGGCCGGGTAGGAGCCGCGGCAGCCATGCGCCTGCCGCGACGATCGCTTGGCCGGCATCGACGGTGCCGTGCTCGGTGATGATGCGCACGCCGCCCGATATCGGCTCGATCGCCTGGACCCGCTCGTTCGCCCGCACTTCCGCGCCGGCCCCGCGGGCGAGCGCGATCTGGGCCTGCACGGCGAGCTCGGCCGTGAGAATGCCCGCCTCGGGCTGAAACACGCCGACGAAATGCGGCGGCAGACGGAAGGCCGGAAATCGGCGCATGACGTCGCCGGCTTCGAGCACCTCGTGGGCGAGGCCATGCGTCCGTGACGATTGCAGCGTGCCGGCGACCAGCGTGCCGTCCGGCGCGCCGATCTCGACGATGCCGGTGACGTGCAGCAGCGGTTGGCCGCTGTCCCGCTCGAGTGCGCGCCACAGCGGGAGGGCCGCGCGCACCAGCGGAACGTAAGACGGATGCTCGAAATATCCGAGCCGGATGATCCGGGTCTCGCCATGCGACGAGCCGCGATCGTGGCCCGGCGCAAATTGCTCGAAGCCGACGACGCGTCGGCCGCGCCGGGCGAGGTTGAGGAGCGCGGCGCCGCCCATCACGCCGAGCCCGATGACCGCAACATCAATTGCCATCTGCACACGCTAACATGGTTGGGACTGGCCGGAATTGGCTCTCTAGAATTGACTTCCGGAATTGGCTGCCGGGTCGGCCTCGGGCTCGCCTTCAGGATCGGCTTGGGCGCCCGCAGAAAACCGCAATCGTGAACGACCCGTGACGATGTGATGCGTGTCTACCCGATAATTGCCGCTGTTTTGGCCGCGATGGCGCTCGCGTCGGCGCAACAGGTCCCCTTGCCGCGTCCGCGGCCCCCGGGGCTCGGACCGGCCGCGGCCCCAGAGCCCTCCGCGTGCCAGGCGGAGCTCGCGAGCCGGGCGGTCTTCGAGCCGCTGCCGCCGCTGGTCGGCCCGGGCGGCTGCGGCGCGCCCGACGTGGTGCGGCTCGATGCGGTGATCATGCCGGACAAGACCCATGTCGCGCTGCAGCCTCCGCCGACGCTCCGCTGCACCATGGCGGGTGCGGTCGCGGACTGGGTGCGGGCCGATCTCGGCCCGCAAGCCGCCGAAATGGGCGCCCCTATGAAGGCGATCGAGAACTACGACTCGTATGACTGCCGCGGCATGAATCGCGTAACCGGCGCCAAGCTGAGCGAGCACGGCAGGGCCAATGCGCTCGACCTACGTTCGCTCACGCTCGCCGACGGCAGGACCATTCATCCCACGGACGTGGCGGTGTCGCGCGACTTCCGCGAGCGCATGCGCGCCAGCGCCTGTGAGCGGTTCGCGACGGTGCTCGGCCCGGGCTCCGACGGATATCACGAGGAGCACATCCACGTGGATCTTGCCGAGCGGCACGGCGGCTATCGCATCTGCCATTGGGAGATCCGCGAGCCTGCCCCGCCTGCGCCGGTCGTCAACGTACCTTTACCGCGGCCGCGCCCACCCTTCAGCCTCGCGGGCCATTAGGCTTTGACGCCGCTGCATCGAAGCGGCCACAATACGCAAATCCTTCCCCTCGGACCCCGGCGCCATGACCCCCCTCAGCAATCTCGCCATTCGCGACATCGAGACGCTCGCACATCCGAACACCAACCTGGCGCAGCTGCGCGAGACTGGCCCGATCGTGCTCGAGCACGGCAAGGGCGTGTTCGTCTACGACAGCGACGGCAAGGCCTACCTCGAGGGCATGGCGGGCCTGTGGTGCACGGCGCTTGGCTACGGCAATGAGGAGCTCGCCGACACTGCGGCCGCGCAGATGAAGCGCCTCGGTTTCGCGCATCTCTACAACGGCAAGAGCCACGATCCGGCGATCGAGCTCGCCGAGAAGCTCAAGGAGATGGCGCCGGTGCCGATCTCCAAGGTGTTCTTCTGCAACTCCGGCTCGGAGGCGAACGACAGCCAGATCAAGCTCGTGCGCTACATGAACAACGCGCTCGGCCGGCCGCAGAAGAAGAAGATCATCGGCCGTCTCAAGGGCTTTCACGGCCTCACGATGGGCGCCGCCTCGCTCACCGGCCTGCCGCACAATCACGCCGACTTCGATCTGCCGCTGCCCGGCTTTCTGCATGCGAGCTGCCCGCACCACTATCGCGGCGCCAGAGACGGCGAGAGCGAGGAGGAGTACGCGACGCGGCTCGCGGCCGAGCTCGAGGAGATGATCCAGCGTGAGGGGCCCGACACGGTCGCGGCTTTCGTCGCCGAGCCCGTGATGGGCGCGGGCGGCGTGATCGTTCCGCCGAAGACCTATTTCGAGAAGATCGGCCGCGTCTGCGCGGCGCACGACATCTACATGATCTCCGACGAGGTGATCTGCGGGTTCGGCCGGCTCGGACGCAATTTCGGCTGCGAGGCGCTCGGCTTCCGGCCGCACGGGATATCGGTCGCCAAGGCGCTCTCGTCCGCCTATCTGCCGATCGCCGGCGTCATGGTGCCGGAGATCATGTACCAGGCGCTGCTGACCGAAAGCCGCAAGCTCGGCGGCTTCAACCACGGCTTCACCTATTCGGGTCATCCGGTTGCCGCGGCGGTCGCGGTCAAGACGCTCGAGATCTATGCGCGCGACAAGATCTTCGCCACGGCGGCAGCGCGCATGCCCCAGTTCCAGCAGCGTCTCCGCAAGCTCGGCGACCATCCGCTGGTCGGCGAGGCGCGCGGCATGGGACTGATGGGCGGCCTCGAGCTGGTCGCCGACAAGGCGAGCAAGCGCTCATTCGATCCCAAGCTCGGCGTCGCGGCGCGCTGCGTGCGTTTTGCCGAGGAGGAAGGGCTGATCGTGCGCGGCGTGATCGGCGACACGGTCACCGCCTGTCCGCCGCTGATCATCAAGGCCGACGAGATCGACGAGCTGTTCGTGCGGCTGACGCGGGCACTCGACCGCACGCTCGACTGGGTGAAGCGCGAGAACCTGTTCGCGAGCTGAAGGTCGTAGTGTTCACTTAAGGTCTTCTTTTCCGACTGCCGGTAACCACGTTGCGATGATGCTCTAACTTTCGCCACTGATCTCGGCGAAGGTGCGCGCACGCGTTCGGGGGCGACCGGTTAACACATTTACGATGTTTCGCGTCCCATCGACTCTTGTCACTCCCGCGTCGCGTCGGCCGCTGCTGCGGCCGGCCTTGACCCGCCGCGCGCTGATGACCGGCTTCGGCGCCGCCGGAATGGCCGGCATTGCGACGGCGGCGTACGGCATCGGCATCGAGCCGGAAAGCATCTCGGTCACGCGCTATCGGCTGAAGCCCCCGCGTTGGCCGGCCGGCCGGAAGCTCAGCCTCACGGTGATCGCCGACCTGCACGCCGGCGGCCCGAACATGACGGCCGACCATATCGAGCACGTGGTCGATGTCGCGGCGGTCGAGCAGTCCGATGTCGTCCTGCTGCTCGGCGACTATTTCGCCACTCACCGTTTCGTCACCGAGCACGTGCCGCCGTCCGTCTGGGCGGCGTCGCTCGCCCGCCTCAAGGGCCGGCTCGGCACCTGGGCGATCTTCGGCAACCACGACTGGTGGTTCGACATCAAGGGCGTGCGCGCCGGCCTCGCCAGCGTCGGCATCCCGACGCTGGAGAACCGCGCGGTGCTGCTCGGCGAGCCGGGGCAGCGTTTCTGGCTGGCGGGCCTCGGCGATCAGCTCGCCCATCCGCTCGGACATCACCGCTTCAAGGGCGTCGACGATCTCGACGGCACGCTGCATCAGGTCGACACCGACGATCCGGTGATCCTGATGGTGCATGAGCCGGACATCTTCACGCGGGTGCCGGAGCGCGTGTCGCTCACGCTCGCGGGCCACACGCATGGGGGCCAGATCCGCGTGCCTTTCGTGTGGCCGCGCTTCGTGCCGTCGAAGTATGGCGCCCGCTTCGCCTACGGCCACATCGTCGAGCGCGGCCGGCACATGATCGTGTCCGGCGGCCTCGGCGTGAGCGGCGTCCCGGTGCGCATCGGCGTGCCCCCGGAAATCGTTCACATCGAGCTTGGCTGAACCGCGCCACGATCGCCGAAATGGAAACGGCGCCGCACGAGGCGGCGCCGTCCTCAAGTCGAGCGATGCGATCAGTCAGCTGTCGCGGCCGCCCGAGAAGGCAACGCGCGGGTTCATCGGCGAGTCGCCCTGGCCGGGCGCGATCACCACCACGGGTGTGCCGACCTTCACCCGATTGTAGAGGTCGATCACGTCCTCGTTGGTGAGGCGGATGCAGCCGGACGAGATCGCCGAGCCGATATATTCCGGCTGGTTGGTACCGTGGATGCGAAAGAGCGTGTCCTTGCCGTTGGCATAGAGGTAGAGCGCGCGCGCGCCCATCGGGTTGTGCGGCCCGCCGCTCACGAAGCTCGGGATGTTGCCGAGCCGCTCATGCTCGCCGGCGGTCGGCGTCCAGGACGGCCACTCGGTCATGTTGCCGACCTTGGCAACGCCCGACCAGGCAAGCGCCTCTTCGCCAACCGTGATGCCGTAGCGGATCGCCTTGCCGCCGGGCTGCACGAGATAGAGGAAGCGCGCGTCGGTATCGACCACGATGGTGCCGGGCGCTTCCTTGCGGTGAAAGTCGACGATGTGGCGCCGATACGGCTCGGGGATTTGCGCCTGCGCGTACGGCGCGTGGGCGAGCAAATCCTTGTCCTTCTGCGAGAAGTGGCTCTCATCGACCGGCGCAAGCGTCGACTCCATGCACCCGCCGAGCAGCAGTCCCAACGCAACAAGCGCAAATCCAGTCGCAAACTTCATCGCTTCACCTTGTGCTACGAAAGCAAGTGGCAGCGCCCCAAGTCCCAGCTCCCGATTTGTTTCTAACCCGAAAGCGCCCCGCCGTTCCAGATACTGCAGCGCCCACATTGTTCGACGGCAACAACGTGTTGCAGGAATGCCTCAGTTCCCATCGTAAGCCACGGAAATCTCGGCATAATCGTACCCGCCACTTCGGCGGCGCAAAACGCATTCTGCGCGCTGAACGTTAATGATCCATTTACCATCCGCCGCCAATGTCGCGGCCCTCGCGAGCCGGTCGTCGGGGCTTTCGTCAGGCCTGCCGAAATGCCGCCTAATGGTACTTTTTTCTGCCCATTTCCGCCGATGTCGGAGCCGACATTGACGGCGGAACGGGACATTGAAGACGGAGGAAACGGTGAGGAAACGTACTTTCCTGGCAGAGGGTTACATAAGCCCCGCGAAGGAACGTGAGGAACTCGATCGGCGCTACCACAAGATCGGAATCTCGGCCGTGGCGGCCGCGGTGCGCTACCAGGGCGAGACCAAGAACACCCAAACGCGCGACGAGGACCAGCTCGA
Source organism: Xanthobacteraceae bacterium (assembly GCA_035293985.1). Taxonomy (GTDB): domain Bacteria; phylum Pseudomonadota; class Alphaproteobacteria; order Rhizobiales; family Xanthobacteraceae; genus JAVDCA01. Next base: position 257,466 of record DATGLS010000008.1, on the reverse strand, counting down.
GACCGAATCGGCGGCCTGAGTTTTCAGGGATCAGGCGATCAGGGATCAGAAATCGGCTCAGACCTGATCCGTGATATCTGTCGCTGATCCCTGATTTCTGAACGCCGATCCCTGTTAAACGTGCTGGCCGCCGTTGATGTGAATCTCGGCGCCATTCACGTAGGACGATGTCTCTGTGCACAGCACATAGATGATCTTGGCGACCTCGTCGGGGGTGCCGAGACGGTGCATTGGGATCTGGTGGGCCACGATCTCGTCGGTGCCGGGCGAGAGGATCGAGGTATCGATCTCGCCCGGTGCGATTGCGTTGACGCGCACGCCGAGCGGCCCGAAGTCGAATGCCATCTCGCGGGTGAGCGACGCGAGCGCGGCCTTCGAGGTCGCATAGGCCGCGCCCGCGAACGGGTGCACGCGCGAGCCGGCAATCGACGTCACGTTGACGACCGAGCCCTTGGCGGCCTTGAGCTGCTCGATCAAGCCCCGCGCCAACATGATCGGCGCGAAGAAGTTGACGTGGAAGACGTGCTCCCACGTGTCGAGCGTGGTGATGATGCTGCCGAGCCGACTGCCGCTCTCGGCCTTCGGCGAGATCGCGGCGTTGTTGACGAGGGCGTGCAGTTCCCCGGTCTCGAGCCGCTTCTTGATTTCGGTAATCGCATCCTGGGTCGATGCCGGATCGGCGAGATCGACCTGGATATGGTCCTCTGGCCCCATCTCCCACGGGCAGTTTTCCGGAAACGCATGGCGCGAGCAGGTGATGACCCGCCAGCCGGCCGCCGAGAAGCGCTTGACCGTCGCGTGCCCGATGCCCCGGCTCGCTCCGGTGAGGAGCAGCGTGCGGCGCGGGTGATTGTTGTGGGCGTTGGGCATCAGGCGCGGCTTCTCGGGCTGCGGATGAGGTTCATGGATAGAGCCGTGTTCGGGTCCAGGCCTCGCCCGGCGTGGCGCGGCGGAACTCGACGCGGTCGTGCAGTCGGTACGGCCGATCCTGCCAGAATTCGATCACCCGCGGGACGAGGCGGTAGCCGGTCCAGAACGGTGGTCGCGGAACCTGGCCGATCGCGTAGCGCGCAGTCGCGAGCGCGACCGCCTTCTCGAACGCGAGGCGACTTTCGAGCGGCGCCGACTGCTTGCTCGCCCACGCGCCGATCTGCGAGAGCCGCGCGCGCGTTGCGAAATAGGCGTCGGCCTCGGCGTCGCTCACCTGCTCGACCGGCCCGCGCAGGCGCACCTGCCGCTTGAGCGACTTCCAGTGGAATACCGCGCCCGCTGCCGCGCGATCGGCCAATTCTCGCCCCTTTTGGCTCTGCTGGTTCGTGTAGAACACGAATCCATGATCATCGAATCCCTTGAGCAGCACCATGCGCACGTTGGGCAGGCCGTCGCGATCGACCGTCGCGAGCGCCATCGCTTCGGGATCCGATGGCTCGGCCTGCCGCGCCTCGTCGAACCAGGCGGCGAACAGGCGCAGCGGCTCGTCGGCATCGGTGAAGTCACCGCTCGTTAACCAACTCGGGTGTCTTATCGAAGCGGTGTCGGACATGTTGCGGAGCAGTCATTTGGCCGGCCTGTTGCCAGCATCGGCGTCCCAGCGGATCCGTTATATCGGAACCGGCCGGTCACGCCTATGGCGACGGCTGCTGCCGGCCGCGATGGTTCTGCTCGCGCTGCCAGCCGGCGGCTGCAGCTATCGGCTCGGCTCGATGTTCAGCCAGGACGAGCCGAAGTCGGAAGTGACGGGGACGATCGCGCCGAACACCGCCGCGGCCAATCAGCCCGGCGCGACGCCTGCCGCCGCCGACCTCGCCTATGCGCGGGTGGCTGCGACGCAGGCGCTCTCGATCGACGGCAAGACCACCAGCGTGCCGTGGGAGAATCCGCAGACCGGCGCGCGCGGCACCGTCACGCCGATCGCCTCGGCCTATACCCAGGACGGCTTCGTCTGCCGCGACTTTCTGGCGAGCTATGTACACCAGGGCGCCGAATCGTGGCTGCAGGGCGAGGGTTGCCGGGTTCACGAGGGCAGGTGGGAAATCCGCACCATGCGGCCCTGGAAGAAGAGCTGAAATCCCGCGGTTCCGGATGGCACGTTGCGAAGCGGCCGCGCCGGCCCCACATTGAGCGACCGGGGCCGGGAATCCGGCAAAACTGAGGACTGGAGTTAGTCGACAATGCGCGACCCCTATGACGTGCTGGGGGTGCAGCGGACGGCGGATGCTGCGGCGATCAAGAGCGCATTCCGCAAGCTGGCCAAGAAGCACCATCCCGACGCCAACAAGAGCGATCCGAAAGCGGCGCAACGCTTTGCCGAGGTCAATGCGGCGTACGAGATTCTCGGCGACGCGGCCAAGCGCAAGGCGTTCGATCGCGGCGAGATCGATGCCGACGGCAAGCAGCGCTTCCAGGGCTTCGAGGGCTTTCGTGCGCAGCCGGGCGGCGGCGGGTTCGGGCATGCGGATTTCGAGACGATCTTCCCGGGCGGTTTCGCTCGCGGTGGCCGCGCCGGCGGATTCGGCGGCTTCGAGGATCTGCTCAAGGGCATGTTCGGCGGCGCCGCCGCGGGGCGGCGCACCGGGTTCGAGGCCCATCCCGAGGTGGACGAGATGCCGAGCGGACGCGACGTCACGGTGCCGCTCACGATCTCGCTCAACGAGGCCGCGCGCGGCGCGACGCGCCGGGTGCGCCTGCCGAACGGCAAGGAGGTCGACGTCAAGATTCCGGCCGGCCTCGCCGATGGGCAACAGATTCGGCTCAAGGGGCAGGGCCTGCCCGGTGCCGGCGGCGTCGGCGATGCGTTGATCGCGGTCACGATCGCGCCGCACAAGCTGTTCACCCGCGAGGGCGCCAACCTGCGCCTGGAGCTGCCGGTGACGCTCTACGAAGCCGTGCTCGGCGCCAAGGTGCGGGTGCCGACGCTCGATGGCGCCGTCGAGCTCGCGATTCCCTCCGGCGCGAGCAGCGGCCGCACGTTGCGGGTCAAGGGCAAAGGCATGCCGGGCAAGGGCACGCCGGGTGATTTGCACGTGGTGCTGCGCATCGTGCTGCCCGAGGGCGGCGACGACGCGCTGAGCGACCTGATGCGTCAATGGCGGGACGGCAAGCCCTATGATCCGCGCAAGGATTTGGTCTGAGGCGCCGTTGTAAGGGCTTTTCTTCATCCTCCGCTGAAGGGACCCTGAAGGGGGAGGGTCGCGAGCGAAGCGAGCGGGGTGGGGTGACGCCGCTCATGATTTGTTGCTGCGATCGCGGTCACCCCACCCCGGATTTTTCGCTTCGCTCAATGTGATCCGACCCTGCCCCTTCAGGGTCCCTTCAGGGGAGGGTGAGCGGCCGTTCAGGCCGCGCGGATCTTCGCCAGGAAATCGTCGACCTGGGTACGTAGCTGCTCGGTGCGTACGCCGAGGGCCTCGGCGGCCGATTTGACGTTATGCGCCGCCGAGCCGGTGGCGTCGGCACCGGCCGTGACCCCCGCGATGTTGTCGGAGGCATCCTTGGTGCGGCGCGCCGCCCCTTGGGTATTGCGGGTGATCTCCTGGGTCGCGGCGCCTTGCTCCTCGACGGCGGACGCGATCGAGGTCGCGACCGTGCTGACCTCGCCGATGGTGCTGCCGATGCCCTTGATGGCGTCCATCGCATCCTTGGTCACCTTCTGCACGGCGGCGATCTGCGCCGTGATCTCCTCGGTCGCCTTGGCGGTCTGGTTGGCGAGCGACTTGACCTCGGAGGCGACCACCGCGAAGCCCTTGCCGGCCTCGCCGGCGCGCGCCGCCTCGATGGTGGCGTTGAGCGCGAGCAGGTTGGTCTGGCCCGCGATGGCCGAGATGAGCTTCACCACCTCGCCGATGCGCTCGGCGCTTTCGGCAAGCCCGCGCACCGTGCCGTCGGTCTGCTTGGTCTCGTCGACGGCGCGGCCCGCGATGTCGGCAGCGTGCGCCACCTGACGGCTGATGTCGGAGATGGAGGTGCTGAGCTCCTCCGAGGCTGCCGCGACGGTCTGCACGTTGGTCGAGGCCTCCTCGGAGGCCTGGGCCGCCGTCCTCACCTGCGCGTTGGTCCTCTGTGAGATCGCCGACATCTCGTCCGAGGTGCTGCGCATCTGGCCGGCGGCGTCCGTCAGCGCCTTGAGCGCCTCGCCGATCTGGCCTTCGAACGCCACCACCGAGGCCTCGATGGCCTTCTGGCGCTGGGTCGACTGGCTTTGCCGATCGCGCTGCTCGGTCTCGATGCGCGCCTTCTCGGCGGCGTTCTGCTTGAAGGTCGCGAGCGCACCGGCGAGCGCGCCGATCTCGTCGGTGCGATCGGAGAACGGCGCCTCCGCGCTGAGGTCGCCGGCCGCGACCTTGAGCATGGCGTTCTTGATGGCGTGCAGCGGATTGAGCACCCGGCGGCGCACCGCGATCATGCAACCGGCCGCGAACGCCATCGCGGCGGCGAGGAGGCCGAGCTGAAAGAGGAGATCGTGCAGCGCCGCGCTGTGCTGCGCCTCGCAATGCGCCTTGGCGGCATCGAGCGCGGCCTCCGCCACCGTGAGCAGGCTCGCGAGGTGCCCGACCGTCACCGGCGCCCATTCGTTCGCCGTCATTTCCGGCTTCTTGCCGGCGAGCACCGCCGCAAACAGGCGATCGCGCAGCGCGACGTAGTCGGCCCCGAAATAGACCGAGTTCGCCTTGGCGATCGCTGCCGTCACGCTGGCGGGCAGCGGCGTCCCGGCGGCCATGCCTTCGAGCGCGTGCCAGACCTGCTCGGTGGCGCCGACGTGGCTGGCATATTTGGCGGCGGCATCCGGCGGCGCGTGGCCGGCCACCATGCTGTTCGAGATCATCAGCGAAGCTTCGCCGCCTTCATTGCGTACGATCCAGGCGAGCTCCTTCATTGCCATCAGGTGATCGACGACCGGATCGTTGAACTTGACGGCCGAGAACATGCGCGAGGACATCGTGTCCAGCGTCGCCATCAGCTTCTGTGTGAGCGCCATGTACTCGCCGACCAGCGCTTCGCGTCGGTCCGCCTTCGGCTTGCTGAAGGCCTCCCATGACTCGGTCTCCAGCGCGCTGAAGTCCTTGAGCTCCCGCTGCAGCCCCGGCAACAGGGTGTCGCGATCGGCGAAATCCAGCTTCGCGGCGAGGTCCGCGGTGGTTTGCAGGGCCGGCAGCTCGGCGTCGCGAATCTTTTTGATATAGGACGCCACATCCGCCGTGATCGTCCCGTCCGCCTTGAGGGTGCGAAAGGTCGACGCCCGGTCGGTGCGCAGATTGTGCATTGCCGTGAAGGCGGCGCGCGACGCTTCGGCGGTGGTCTCGATGCGGCCCGTCATGGTCAGCCGCTGCCAGGAGTCCCAGGCCTGTCCGGCGAGCAGCACGACGACGAAGAAGGCCATCAGCGCGATGGCGGCGCTCAGCAGGGTGTTGACGGACAGGCGTTTCCACATGGCAGCGATCTCCAGATCTCTGCCGCCATTGATCCGCTGGTCGCGTAAACATTGAGTTATTTTGTTAACGGGTGGGGCGTCGGGAGGCCCATATTGGGCCGCGGGTGCCGCGGATCAGAAGAAGAACGCGGTCGTGGCACGCGTAAGTTGCGCCTCCCGAAGCACGCCGTCGGATACTCTAATGCGCCGGCGGCTGCTCGAGCTGGGCATAGGCGGTCTCGGCGACCTTGTGCAGGCGGTCCTGGGGCGCCTCGCCGTTCACCACATAGGCGATATCGCGATCCGACCAGTACAGTGCGCCGACCGGCCCGTCCGTGTTGTAGCGCAGCTGCGTGTCCGGCGTGTTGGTGCGAGTGCTGTAGAGCGTGAAGCGCTCGCCGGTGCCGCTCTCATACATGAAGAAGGCGGCGGCGCCGCCGCTCGGGCCCGGGAGCAGTCGCCCGCCCACGAGCTTCAATCCGACCCCCTGCAGGTTCGGGATGCGCAGCGCGTAGCCGACGCGCTTGGAGAGCCACTGCGTCAGATGCGCCTCCTCGCTGCCGGGCACCTCGACCGGATGACGAACCTCGACCACGTAGAGCTTGTAGGCCTCGAACGCGTCGGCCGTCAGCGTCGCTGCCGCGGCCGGCGGCGCGACGAACGTGCGCGCCATCCATCCGGCAAGACCGCCGACCACGAAGGCCGCCGCCGCGACCGCCGCGGCCATTCCGCGCCATGAGCGGCCGGCGTGCTCGATCTGCCGCAGGCTCAGCCGCGCCGGCACCGGCTCGGTCGCGACCGCCCCGTAGCGCGTGCGGATGGCGTCGGCGAGCGAGCGCCACGCATCGACGCGCGCCAGATCTTCGGGATGGCTCGCCAGCCAGGCTTCCACCGCGGCTTTCCGGTCCATGGCGAGCTCGCCGTCCACGTAGGCGTGGAGCTCCTCTTCGCTGACGGGCAGATCGCGATCTGTCATCATGCCACCTCTTCTTGCCCCGGTCCTCACTTCACGCGGCGCAGCGTCGGGCGCTCGCCATCGAGAAAAGCCTTGATCTGCGCCCGTGCGCGCGCGAGCCGCGACATCACGGTGCCGACCGGCACGCCCTGCACCTCGGCCACCTCACGATAGGTGAGGCCCTCGAGCACGACGAGAAGAAGCGCGGCGCGCTGCTCCTCGACCAGGCTCGCGAGCGCCCGCTCGATGTCGCGCGCGCCGGCCTCGGGCCCGGACATGTCGGGCGCATCGTCGTCGCCGAGCAACGTCATCACCGGGCGTCGTGCCAGCGAGCGCAGCCGGTTGCGATTGAGATTGGTCAGGATCGTGTAGAGCCAGCTGCGCACGTCGCCGCCATGAAACAGGTGTTCGGACCGCAGCGCTCGCACCAGCGTGTCCTGCACGAGGTCGTCGGCCGTTTCCGCATCGCGCGTCAAAGCCCGCGCGTACCGGCGCAACGCCGGTATTGCCGCTTCGACGCCGCTTCGGAAACCGTTCACCCGATCGTTCCCACCGGTCCGCGCTGGCAACTCATCCGCGTCGCCGGATACGCGCTGCTCGTATTGTCAAACACCGCCGCCGCGGCGCTATTCCGTCTGCGTGCGGAGTGGTTGAAGGGCCTCGCAGCCTGTGCCATTAGGGCGGAATTGGGGAGCGCATGCTCGGCAGCAGGGCCTGATCGTGAGAATAGCGGATAATCGCTCGATCATTTGGAGTACCGCCCGGGTATGGCACGCGCAAGGTGTCGAGCCCACGTGCGACCCCGTCGCACTCCGACGCTGACGCGCGCATCCGATGCCGCCGCCGCTGCTCTACTTCATCCGCCATGGCGAGACCGACTGGAACGCCGAAGGCCGGCTCCAGGGGCAGCGCGACACGCCCCTCAACAAGGTCGGCCTCGCCCAGGCGGTGCGCTGCGGCGACATCCTGCGCGAGCTGCTCGCGCGGGACGGGCGCGAACCGCAAGATTTCGACTATGTGGCGAGCCCACTCAGCCGCGCGCGCAAGACCATGGAGCTCGCGCGCGCCGAGCTCGCGCTCGATCCGGCCGGCTATCGCACCGACGCGCGCCTCGTCGAGCTCTCCTTCGGCCGCTGGGAGGGGTCGACGTTCTCTGAGCTCAAGGCGCGCGAGCCCGATACGCTCGCGCTCGCGGCCCGCGAGCATGACAAATGGGCGTTCGTGCCGCCCGGCGGCGAGAGCTACGCCGACCTGCTGGTGCGGGTGAGCGCGTGGTGCGCGACGGTAGCGCGCGACACGGTCGTGGTTGCGCATGGCGGCGTTGCTCGCACGCTGATCGTCCATTTCGGGATCGAGCCGCCGGCGGCGGCGCCGGTGCACAGCATCGAGCAGGGCGTCGTCTACCAGTTCGCGCCCGGACGGCTTACGCGCTTTGCCTGAGGTCTACGGCTTAGTCTTACGAATCTTATAGAGGCGGAAGCGATCGCCGATGTAGACGGGCGTGAGAATGTCGGGTGCCGGATTGCTGAAATCGTCAGCCGTATACATCACATAAAGATAGTCGAACTTGTCCTGCCACTGCTGCCAGTAGGGCGGATTGCCGCCCACTTGCTCGCCGGCGTCGTTGTCCTTGAGCTCGTCGATCGACGGCAGCTCGGTATCGGTGGTTTCGGCAAGCTTCTGGTAGGTCGGCCGCACCGACATGATCTGCTTGCCGGCAAACACGAACGTATCCGCGACCAGTGCGGAGCGCTCGATGATGGCGAGGCAGCCGGCGTGGGCGAGGCCGTAGTCGAGCGCATCGAGGTCGGAGGTGTCATCCGACTGGGCGACCAGGACGCGCGCACCGCGCTGAGTGATGAGCTGCGTCGAGGCCCGTACCTGCCCCTCCTGGCGCGCCAGCGCGGTCCAGTTGAGGGCGATCTCGGTGATGCGCAGGGCGAACACGAACAGCAGCGCCAGCACGATGCCGGCATCCGCAATCCGGGCAGGCGCTTGCAGATTGGTGAACCCTAGCGCGATGAGGATGATCGCGATCGGCAGGCGCTGGTCCACCAGATAGGCCGTATGGGTGACGTTCGGCATCGCGAGATAGACGAGGGCGCCGAGGCCGAGCAGGATCCACCCGGCCGGATGGACGCGCAGCTTGCCGAGAACCGCCGCCCATACGAGCACCGCGACGAGGGCGGCGGCGAGCGCGAGGTCGACGAAATCCGAGTAGGCGCTGACCACGTAGTAAAGCCCGTCGAGCTTCGCCGACCACGACCACTCGTTCTGTCCGGAAAGCTCGAAGGTCGGGCTCGCGACGAGCAGTGCCAGGGCCGGCAGGAAGGGCAGGCCGGTCGCGACGAAATCGACGAGACGCGGCGTAAGCGGGGACTTGCGCCGCTCGCGCAGCCGCCACAGCTCGAACGCGAGCAGCGCCATTCCGTAGACGCCGATCGCGAAGATATGGCTGAAGAACAGCCCGATGGTGAACAGCGCCGATACGAGCAACCGCCACGGCCATGATCGCTCGCGCAGCGCGATCCAGGCGGCGGTCGCCCACAGCGCGAGCCCGACGCCGAACCAGTAGTTCATCAGCCCGACCAGGAAGATGTGGTTGTAGAGGAGCGGCAGCGCCGCGAGCCCGATCGTCGGCCAGCCGCCGAACAGCGTCCGATTGAGAGCGAGCACCCCGGTCGCCGTCAGCAGCACGCACAGCACCGTGAAGACCTGGCCCGCGTGGTAGATGTCGGTCACCCGCGCAAACACCGGGACGACCAGGTCCATGACCAGGTTGGGGATGATCTGCCAGTGGATGTCGTAGTAGCGCGCGAGGTCGGGATCGGAACCGAGCGTCGCGATGACGTGCATCCGCGCGAGATGGTTCGGATAGTCGGCGAGCGGTGCGATCGGAAAGACGAGAACGGGCGCGAGCGCGACCACCGTCGCAACCGCGAGCACGACGAGGATGACCCTCCCGGAGGAGGAAGGAAGCGCCTGCGGCAAGTGCCAATCGCCTTCGTTGTCGTGGCCAGCCGCCCGGAAATGGCCCCCGTACCGAAGGATGATTTCTCAATTCCGCGCCGGCGTGTCAATCGCGCCCTGGCCCCTGAGAGGCCGCACGAGTGCGACCCGGATGCCCACAAATGGCACCGGCGATCGTCTGGATTGACAATGGCTTATGGTGAGGTCTTGCGAATCCTGAAAAGCTTGAAGCGCTCGCCGCTATAAACCGGAACAAGCAGGTCGGGGAACGGATTGGCCTCCTCCGGCGCCGTGTACATCAGGTAGAGATAGTCGAAATTCTTCGGCCACTGCCGCCAGTACTCGCCGTTGCCCTCGGGCGCCTCCGTCGTGTTGCTCGCAGCTGCGAGCTGCTCGATCGTCGGCAGGTCGCCGTCGACCAGCTCGGCGATCTGCCGGTAGGCCGGCCGCACTTCCATGATCTGCTTGCCGGGAAACACGAACGCGTTGGCGACGAAGGCCGAGCGCTCGATGATGGCGAAGCAGGCGGCGTGGGCGAGGGCGAAATCGAACGCCTCGTTCTCCGAGATCTGGTCCGATGTCGCGACCAGGACGCGGGCGCCGCGCTGCGCGATCGATCGGGTCGAGGCGCGCACCCCGGCAGCCTCGCGTGACAGCTCGATCCAATTGAGGTTCACCTCGGCGACGCGCGCGGCGAGCAGCAGGATCAGGAGGAGTACGGCGCCGCGGCGGACGCTCGCGCCCGCTATGTCGACCGAGACGAACGCCAGGGCCACCAGCACGAAGGCGGCTGGAAGGCGCTCGTCGGCGACGTAGGTGTCGAACAGGATGTTGGGCATCGCGAGATAGACGATCGCGCCGAGGCCGACCAGCACCCAGCCGGCCGCATGCACCCGCAGCTCTCGGCGCAGTGCCAGCAGCGCCAGTATCGTGGCGAGGATGCCGACAAGCGTGAAGTCGACGACGTCGGAATAGGTGCTGATCGCGAAGTACAGACCTTCGAGCTTGGCGGGCCACGACCATTGGTTGGTGCCGGCGAGGCCCAAGGTGGGGCTCGCCAGCAGCAGCGGCACGAACGGCAGGAACGCCACGCCGGTCGCGGCGAAGTCGACGAGGCGCGGCGCGAGCGGCGCCGCGCGCCGTTGCCACAGGCGCCACAGCTCGAAGGCGAGCAGCGTCATGCCGTAGATGCCGGCCGCGAACAGGTGGCTGAAAAAGAGGGCGGTCGCAAACAGCGTCGACACCGCGAGCCGCCACGGCCACGGTCGGTCGCGCAGCACCACCCAGAGCGACGCCGCCCATAGCGCGAGGCCGACGCCGAACCAGTAGTTCATGTAGCCGAGAAAGAAGATGTGATTGTAGAGGAAGGGGAGCGCCGCGATCGGCCAGGGCGTCCAGCGGCCGAACAGGGCGCGGTTCAGGCCAAAGACCCCGATCGCAACCAGCGCGAGGCAGACGGCGGCGTAGATCTGGCCCGCATGATAGATGTCGACGATCCGCGCCAGCGAGGGGACGACGAGGTCCATGACCAGGTTGGGGATGATCTGCCAGTGGATGTCGTAGTAGCGCGCGAGGTCCGGATCGGCCGCGATGGTGCCGATCACGTGCATGCGCGCGAGGTGGTTCGGGTAATCGGCGAGCGGCAGCAGCGTAAAGCTGAGAACCGGCGCGAGCGCGAGCAGGGTCGCGAACGCAAGCGTCGCGATCGTACCGGACGATGTCGTCATGGCACGCGACCGCAAGCCCATTGGCTTGCCTGCCCTCAGCGCGCTCGATTGATCCGCGTCGATCATATCCCCAACTCGCGACCCGCCAGCCGATGGCTCTCGGGTCGCCGTTCCAGCCCGGCACCAAAGGCGCGGCGGTGTCAACCGATTTGACGGGCCGGCGAGTCATGGGGCGATATGGCGCGGCGCATGTTCCGGCGAAGTGGCACGGGTTTGCCGACATAGGCGAGCCGAAGCGACGCCATTCTTTCGAATGGCTATGAACATGCGCCAAATAAGCGAGACCCGCCGGAGCCCCTGATGGTGAAACCGTCCAGAGTCGTGTCGGCCAGGATGCCGGGAGCGCTGGCTGCGCTTCCGGGCCTCGTCTATGTCGCGCTCGCGCTCGTGGTCGTCGCCGCGCTCGGCTGCAAGATCGGCACCCGGTTCAGCTTCAACGTCAACGAAGGCTGGAATGCCTATTGGGCCAAGGCTGCCTGGTCGGGTGCCGATCTGTATCCGTCGCTCGACGGCCTGCGGCTCAACAACTACTTGCCGCTCTGGTTCTATCTCACGGGAAGTCTTGGGGATTTGATCGGTGATAATATCCGCGCCGGCCGTGCAATCGCCGCCGTCGCGTTGCTGCTCGATGGTGCGGTCATCGCGTTGATCGCGCGCGAGATCATCGGCACCGGCAAGGCGCGGTCGGAGTGGTTGGGATGGTCGCTGGCGGGCGTCGCGGTCATCGCGCTGTTCGGCATCTACCATCAGGACTACGCGGCCGCCGACGATCCGCAGATCTTCGCCAGCCTGTTCATGCTGATCGCGCTGTGGTGGGTGATCCGGACGATCGACGCACCGCCGACGCTGGCCAAGTGGGCCGGCGTGGTCGTGCTGATGATCATCGCCGGCCTGATCAAGCACAACATCGTCGCGGCACCGCTCAGCATCGGGCTCTTTCTCCTGCTGTCCGGCCGCATGCGCGCCTTGATCATGCTCGCCGGCCTGTCGACCGTCGGTGTCGCCGTCGCCTGCGCGGGCCTTTATGCCGCTTACGGCAACGGCGTCTTTGCGCTCCTGCTGCTGCCGCGGCCGTACCACATGAGCATCGCCTGGTCGCAAAGCCTGGAGCAGCTCGAGCAATATGGCCTCCTCCTTGCCGCCATCCCGTTTCTTGCCTTGGGGTCCGGTGCGAAGTCGCGGCTGGTCCTGATCTACGCCGTCGTGGCGCTCGTCCTAGGCATCATTTTGTCGGGTGGGGACGGTGTCGACGTCAATGTCTTCTTCGATCTGCTCTTCTGCATCGCGATCGGCCTTGGCGTGATGGGCGCTGCCTTGGAGCAATTCATCACGGAAGATGCGACGTCGCCGGGCGCCCGATGGGCGGCCGTCGCAGGGTGGCTGGCGGTCACTTTGGTTTCGCCGTCGATCGCCCTTCTCTCGTCGCGCGAGGCGATCACGGACGCGTTCGCCGCCGTCACCGACGGCGCCTACGCGGCGGATCTGCAATACATTCGCGCGACGCCGGGGCCGGTCGTCTGTCGCGATCCGACGCTGTGCTACTGGGCCGGCAAGCCGCTGACGCTCGACCTCAACAATATCCGCAGCATGTCGTTCGCGCGGCCGGCGCTCGAGGACGCGGTGGTCGGACGGATCGAGCGTTGCGAGTTTCCGCTCATTCAGCTCGGCGATGACTGGAACGATGCCGACAACGGCCCGCTCACCGATCGCATCCGCGACGCGATCGAAGTGCACTACCGGCAGGTGCGGACCTCGAAATACGGTCTCTACTGGCGGCCGACCTGCGGGTGACGCATCGCTTCCTCGCTCGGCCTGATCACCTTGTAGAGCTGGAAGCGCGACCCGTCGTGAATGAGCTTGAGGTGGTCGGGCGCCGGGTTTTCCGTTTCCTCGTCGGTGAACAGCACGTAGACATAATCGAAGCGGTTCTCCCAGCCGTGCCAGAAGACCTTGCCGTCGTCCTCGTGCTTGGCCGCCGACAGCACGATCTGGTCGATGGTCGGCGGCACGCCGTCCTCGGTGTCGACCTGGCTGCGATAGGGCTGCCGCACGTGCATCACCTGCTTGCCTTCGACCGTGAAGGCGGTCGTCACGAGCGCCGAGCGCTCGAGCAGGGCGAGGCAGGGTGCATGCACGAGGCCGAGGTCGGCGACGTCGGCGACGTAATCGCCGGCGTAGACGACGAGCACGGTCGCGCCGCGCTTGATGCGCTTGACCGAGTCGCGGAACTCCTGGGTCGCGCCCGACATGTCGGCCCAATGGGAGTCGACCTCGACGACGCGCACTACCACGAGGATGAACAGGAGCGCGAGGAAGCCGCGCCGCACCAGGCGATGGCCCATATCGACGTTGAGGCAAGCGATGATCAGGAAGGCGAGGGCGATGGGCAGGCGCTGGTCCGCCATGTAGGTCGCGAACATCATGCGCGGCAGCGCCATGTAGACGGCGCCGCCGACGAGCAGCAGCATGATTCCGACCAGGTGGAAACGCAGCAGGCGCTGGCGCAACGACCAGACGATGCCGACCGCGAAGGCGCCGATCAGCATGAAGGCGACGGTGTCGGAATAGACCTCGACGATGTATTTGAGGCCGTCGATCTTGCCGAGCGGCTCCCACACGTTCTGGCCCGACAGCGTCCAGGTCGGGCTCATCAGCAGCATCGGCAGCGCCGGCAGGAACGGCAGCCCGGTGGCGCAGAAGTCGACCAGGCGCGGCGCGAGCGGCTGCGTGCGGCGGCTCCACAGGCGGCCGCTCTCGATCGCCAGCAGGGCGACGCCGTAGACGCCGAGCGCGAATAGGTGACAGAAGAACAGCACCATCACGAAGAAGGCCGACACCCCCAGACGCCACGGCCAGCGCCGCTCGCGCAGCGCCACCCATGCGGCGGTCGCCCACAGCGCGATGCCGATGCCGAACAGATAGTTCATGACGCCGGTCAGGAACGCGTAGTTATAAAGCAGCGGCGCGACGATCAGCGGCAGCAGCGACCAGCGGCGGAAGAGCGCGCGGTTGAGCGCGAGCGTGCCCGACAGGATCAGCGCGAAGGTGACGACGGTGAACACTTGGCCGGCCTTGTAGATGCCCATCACATGGGCGAGCGGCGGCACCACCAAGTCCATCATCAGGTTGGGGACGATCTGCCAGTCGATCTCGTAGAAGCGGGCAAGGTCGGCGTCCGAGCCGATCGACGCCATGACGTGCATGCGTGCGAGGTGGTTGACGTAGTCCTCGATCGGCGGCAGCGGCTGCGTCAGAATCGGAATCGAGACGAGCATCAGCAGCGCCCCGCAGAGCACTGCGACCTGCGTTCCGGAGAAGCTTGCGGTGCGGCGCAGATGCGCCGGCGGCGTGACGTCGATCGCGGCAAGCGCGGAGGCGAACGCGACAAGCCCCTTGCGCAGGCCGCCGACCGGCTGCGCTCGATCGAACGCGCTATGACTTGTCACGACGATGGCCCCCAGGAACCGCAGCTAGCCCACGGCGTATTCACTACGGCTTCCGGACACGCTTTTCAAACAATTTCGCCGGATTTCTCTTTGAAATACTTGATCTTAACAAACGTTCATCGAACCGTCAGCGTAATGAGCTCCGCCTAAACGCGCGTTCAGTTCAAGCTGAATGACCATTCATCGGCACGGCGGCAACTTGGGCTCCAACTTGGCCGCGCCGCGCATTTGACCACCTTGGTGGCGCGGGCTACCACACCGAGGACCGATCTCAGGCAACTCAGTAGGATTTGCCGGAGATCGGCGTTTTTGGATGCGCAGGTCGGGCAGGCCCGACCCGCGTGGGCTTAACCTCATGTCCCACAACACGTTCGGCCATCTCTTTCGCGTCACCACGTTCGGCGAGAGCCACGGGCCCGCGATCGGCTGCGTGGTGGATGGAGCCCCGCCGCGCATTCCGCTCAGCGAAGCCGACATCCAGCCCTATCTCGACAAGCGGCGTCCCGGCCAGTCGCGCTTCACGACGCAGCGGCAGGAACCCGACACGGTGAAGATTCTCTCCGGTGTGCTGCGCGACGAGGCGAGCGGTGCGCAGGTGACGACCGGCACGCCGATCGCGCTCTTGATCGAGAACGTCGATCAGCGCTCGAAGGACTATTCGGACATCAAGGACAAGTATCGCCCCGGCCACGCCGACTACACCTACGACGTCAAATACGGGTTGCGCGATTATCGGGGCGGTGGGCGCCAGTCGGCGCGCGAGACCGCCATGCGCGTCGCCGCCGGCGCGATCGCGCGCAAGATCGTGCCCGGCCTCACGGTGCGTGCAGCGCTCGTGCAGATGGGGCCGCACGCGATCGACCGCGGCCGCTGGGACTGGAACGAGATCGAGCGCAACCCATTCTTCTGTCCGGACGCCGAGCAGGCAAAGTTCTATGCCGACTATCTCGACGGCGTGCGCAAATCCGGCTCCTCGGTCGGCGCCGTCATCGAGGTCGTGGCCGAGGGTGTTTCGCCGGGGCTCGGCGCGCCGGTCTACGGCAAGCTCGACGGCGATCTCGCGGCGGCGCTGATGAGCATCAACGCCGTCAAGGGCGTCGAGATCGGCGCCGGCTTTGCGGCCGCGGCGCTCGCCGGCGAGGAGAACGCCGACGAGATGCGCATGGGCAACGATGGCCGACCGCGGTTTCTTTCCAACCATGCGGGCGGCATCCTCGGCGGCATCTCGACCGGCCAGCCGGTGGTCGCGCGCTTCGCCGTCAAGCCGACCTCGTCGATCCTCAATCCGCGCCAGACCGTCGATCGCTACGGCAACGAGGCGGAGATTTCGACGAAGGGACGCCACGATCCGTGCGTCGGCATCCGCGCGGTGCCGATCGGCGAGGCGATGGTGGCCTGCGTGATCGCCGACCATTATTTGCGCCACCGCGCCCAGGTGGGCGAGGGGCCGAGCTGGCCTTTCAAGAAGCCGTAGCCGTCATTTGCGAGCGAAGCGAAGCAATCTCGCGCCACAGAGGCATTGCGCGTGGATCGAGATTGCTTCGGGGTGCCAGGCACGCCTCGCAATGACGTGCGAACATCCAGGCTACCACACCCCCGGCACCAGCCGCCAGCGCACGCGGCGCGCATACGCATCATAGCCCGCGAGGTTCTCGCGCAGCACGCGCTCCTCGAGCGGAATGCGTAGCGCAAGCAGGAGATACCAGGCAGGCGCGAGGGCGAGGCCGTAAGCCGAGCCGAGCAGCATCGGTATGCCGAAGAACATGAGGCCCGCGCCTGCATACATCGGATGGCGCACGATCGCATAGGGGCCGGTGCTGACGACGGTCTGACCGCGCTCCCTTTGTATTTTCACCACAGGCGCCGCGAAGCTGTTCTCGCGGAACGTGAGATAGCACGCGTACATCGCGACGAGGATGAGGAGCGCGCCGGCGCCCTGCGCCCAGATCGGCAGGTGCGAGAGGCGCCAGCGCTGCGCGTCGAGCGCGATGAAGACGAGCCAGGCCGGCCAGGCGACGCAGATGAACAGGAGGATCATCTTGTCGGCAGCGGCCTGGCCGCGCTGGATCGGCGAGGATATGCGCTCGGCAAGGAGGCCGGGATCGTGCTGCGACAGCCACAGGCTGATCGCAATGCCGGTTGCGATCATCTCGATGATGAAGATCCAGGCCTGCGGCCAGCGCCACGTTCCCGCGGCGGCGAACAGCAGCACCGCCATGAGGGCGTAGAGGACGAGCGTCTGAAGGATGAGCTTGATGACCATGTGCGCGTCCGCAGCCCGGATAGAGCGAAGCGCAATCCGGGACCGGTCTATCCGCGGAGAGGCTTTCCCCGCATTCCGCTTCGCTCCATGCGGCTACCCCAGCTCCGCGGCGCGTTTGAGGCTGGCGATCATCGAAATGCGCATGAGATAGTCGCGCGTGCGGGCCGGATCGGCTGCGATCGCGCGCATCTCGTCGCGGAACCGCGCCTGCTCGGCGGGATCGGTCGCCTCGAGGTTGCGCTTGTTCTGGATCGTGTGCTTCTGCACGTATTCGAGGGTGACGAGGCGGCGCTGACGGTCGAAGCGGTCGAGCTCGGCCTCCCCCGCCTCGCCGCGCCAGACGCGGGCGAGGCGCTCGGTGAGATTGATCGCGTCGTGAATGCCGCCGTTCATGCCCATGCCGCCGAGCGGATTGTTGATGTGGGCGGCATCACCGACCAGAAAGGCGCGGCCGACCCGAAAGGTCTTCGCCACGCGCTGGTGCACGCGATAGAGCGTGACGTGCACGATGTCGTCCTCGCGCGCATTGGGCTGCACGGTCGCGAGCGTCTCGCGCGCGAAGGCGCGGCTCGTCGCGGTCTCGTCGGAGACCTCGGGCGCGATCGGGAACATCATGCGCCACATGCCCGGAATCTGCAGATAGAAGTGCCATTGCGCCGGATCGGCGACGTAGCTCACGGCGTCGAGGTCGGGCAGCAGCGCGCGGAAGTCGAAGGTCGTTGCGACGACGAGGAAGCGTTCCGGCCAGGTGAAGCCTTCGAACTCGACGCCGAGCGCCTTGCGCACCTCGGAGCGCGCGCCGTCGGCGCCGATGAGGTAACGGCCGCGCCGCTCCTGCGTCGTGCCGTCGGCCGACGCAACCGTGACCGTGACGCCGTCGGCATCCTGGCGCGCGGCGCAGACGCGGCGGTCGAACTCGATGGCGTAGCCGGGCTCGCCGCGCAGCTTGCGGTCGATGATCCGGGTGAGATTGTGCTGCTCGCTCTGCAACCGGTAGGGATGGCGCGTCAGGTCGGCGATCCCGGCGAAGTCGAACGCGGCGATCACGCCGTCGCGGCGGGTGCGATACTGCACGCGTGGCGCAATCAGGCCGGTCGCGACCAGCGCGTCGGCGACGCCCAGATCGCCGAGCATGTCGAGGGTCGAGGGATGGAACGTCGAGGCGCGCGACTCGCGGCTGAGCGCCGAGGCGCTCTCGAGCACCGTAACGGGAACGCCCGCGCGCACGAGCGCGGCAGCAGCCGAGAGGCCGACGGGTCCGGCGCCGGCGATGAGGACGCGCTCTTCGCTTGTCATGCCTTGCTCTCTTTAAGGCGACAGACGGCGGCGTCAACAACGGTTATGCTGATGTCTTTGATGGGAGGCGTTGATGAGAGGGATCCGCGCTGGACTTGCCGGTGGATTTGTCGGTGGACTTGCCGCGCTGGGGCTGCTGCTGGGCGCCGCGCCGGCGCCCGCGCAGACCGGGTTTCCGTCGCAGACCGTGCGCATCCTGGTCGGGTTCACGGCCGGGACGTCACCCGACGTCGTGGCGCGCGTGCTCGCCGAAAAGTTCGCGGTCAGCTGGGGGCACCCGGTCGTGGTCGAGAACATCGGCGGGGCAGGGGGCAACATCGCGTGCAATCGGGTCGCGCATGCGCCGCCCGACGGGCACACTCTGGTGATGTGCGGCAACGGCTCTCTGGTGATCGCGCCCAGCCTTTACACCAAGCTTCCCTACGACGCGGTCAAGGACTTCGTCCCGATCACCCAGGTGTTCGTCGCCTCCAATATCCTCGTGGTGCATCCGAGCGTGCCCGCGCACTCGATCACCGAGCTCGTCGCGCTCGCCAAGGCCGAGCCCGGCAAGCTCACCTATGCGCATACGGGCATCGGCACGTCGCAGCACCTTGCGGGCGAGCTGTTCAAGTACATGACGCACACCGACATCCGGCCGGTCGCCTATCGCGGCACAACGGCGGTGCTGCCCGACCTCCTGGCGGGACGGCTCAGCATGTCGTTCTCCAACATCTCCAACGTGCTGCCACTGGTGCGCGAGGGCAAGCTCAGAGGCTTTGCCGTGAGCTCGCGTCAGCGGTCGGGCGCGGCGCCGGACCTGCCGACCATGATCGAGATGGGCTATCCGGACTTCGACGTGGTGCCATGGTTCGGCCTGATGGCGCCGGCCGGCACGCCCAAGCCGGTCACCGACAAGATCTACGCGGAGACCATGAAGGTGCTGGCGCAACCCGATGTGCGCAAGCAGTTCGCCGCTCTCGGCATCGATCTGATCGGCGGCACCCCCGCCGAGTTCGCCGCGTTGCTCCCGACCGAGACGGCGCAGTGGGCGAAGCTGATCAAGGCAATGGGCATCGGCGTGATCGAATAGGTGCTCTTTCTTTTCCCTCCCGTGCGTGGGGAGAGGAATACGCGCGAAGCGCGCTGGAGGGGCGAAGTCATCAGCGCATGAGCGGGGCCCCCTTTCCCGCTCCCCCGCAAGCGCCGCGGAGAGGGGCCGTCGGCGTTCTTGGCCCTAGTCATTTTCGGCTCGCGCCGATACATAACCCCCGCGGCGCGCCTCTGCGCCGCGGAAAGCGCCACAATGAGCTCGGACGCCCACCTCGTCGAAACCGTCGTCGCCGCCTTTGCACGCGGCGAGATCGTCGTCGTGACCGACGACGATGACCGCGAGAACGAGGGCGACCTGTTCGTCGCCGCCTCGCTGTGCACGCCCGAGAAGATGGCGTTCATCATCCGCAACACCTCGGGCATCGTGTGCGCGCCGCTGTCGGCGGATGAGGCGAAGCGCCTGCACCTCGATCCGATGGTCGCGCTCAATGACGCGCCGCTCGGCACCGCGTTCACCGTGTCGGTCGACGTGCGGCACGGGCTCACCACCGGCATCTCGGCGGAGGAGCGCACCAACACGGTGCGCGCGCTCGCCAACGGCAACAGCGGCGCGGCTGATTTCGTGCGGCCCGGCCACGTGTTTCCGCTGGTTGCCCGCGAGGGTGGCGTACTGATGCGCTCAGGCCACACCGAGGGCTGCATCGACCTCTGCCGGCTCGCCGGGCTGCCGCCGGTCGGAGTGCTCTCCGAGCTCATGAACGACGATGGCACCGTGATGCGGGGGCCGCAGGTCGCGGCGTTCGCGGAACGCCACAACCTCAAGCGCATCTCGATCGCCGACCTCATTGCCTACCGGCAGGTGCGCGAGAAGCTGGTCGATCGCATCAGCGAGTTCACGGTCGCGACCGAGATCGGCCCGCTCAAGGGCTATGCCTACATGACGCATTTCGACCAGGTGCATCACATGGCGGTGGTGTACGGCCGCATCGGCGACGGCAGGAACGTGCCGACGCGGCTGCACCGAGCCAACCTGATCCGCGACGTGTTCGGCGGCGGCAGCACCGTGCCGAAGGTGCTGCGTCACTTCAAGCGCGAGGGGCAGGGCGTCTTCGTCTTTCTGCGTGACGGCTCGGTCGGCGTGCCGACGTCGGCGATTCCGACCAACGGCGACAAGGCCGACGTCGGCTCCGAGGCCGAGCGCCAGCGCCAATGGCGCGAGATCGGCCTCGGTGCGCAGATCCTCAAAGACCTCGGCATCTCGTCGATCCGCCTGATCACCGCGGCGAAGCACCGGTACGTGGGGCTCGCGGGCTTCGGCATCGAGATCGTGACGACCGAGCCGATCGCCGAGTAGCCGGCGCGGGCTGCAGGCACCGGTAGGACCCGCACGCGGTGTCCCATCCCGTGTTCCGAGCCCGTCGGCTTGACGATCGCGCTCGACCGAGTGCAAAGTTCCCTGGGGGTAGCATGGTGGGGGGTGTCATGTTGCGTGCCGCGTCACTCGCGTGCGCGTGTCTCGTCGGTGCGCTGGCCGGCTGCGCGGTCATTGATCCGGTCGACAAGCGTTACGACACGATCAACCGCAGCCTTGCCACGGCGCGCAACGAGTCGATCCTGCTCAACCTCGCGCGCGCGAGCCGCGACTACCCGCTCAACTTCGTCACCATCGCCAACGTCACGCCCTCGCTGACGAATACGTCGTCGTTCGCCCTGCCGTCCTTTCTGCTCGGCGGGAGTCCGCACAACATCGAGCCGACCTTCTCGCCCGGGCGCGACATCAACATCAACAACACGACGGCGTCGAACACGACCGCGGTGAGCACCAACTTCAACGTCTCGACCCAGGAGACCAGCGCTTTCTATACGGGTTTCCTCAAGCCGATCGATCTCCTGACCTTGGATTATTTCATCCGGCAGGGCTATTCGCGCGAGCTCTTGTTCTGGCTGTTCACCGAGTCGGTCGAGGCCGCCCCGCCGGTCGGCCCCTCGCTGCTGTTGAGCTACAAGCCGCCCGACGACTACGGCTGCCCGAAGCAGGATCCCAAGAAGCGCTGCTTCCAGGAATTCGTCCTGATCGCGATGTACACGGGGTTGACCGTCGAGCAGAGGTCGGTGACGCGGCCGGCGCCGAAGGGCGGACAGAACACGGGCGCCGGCGGGAACAAGCGGGAGACCACGAGCTTCTTCCGCTTCTGCTTCGATCCGTTGCTCGCCGAACGCGCACGCAACGCAATGACCGACGAATGGAGGCGCGAAACCGAACGCTACCTCGATTTTCGTCCCGACCCGAAATTGCTCAACCCGCAATGTGGCAAGGAATGGGATCCGCGCAAGGACGAGTACAAGCCGCAGAAGGATACGTTCGAATTCTTCGTCGGGCCGATAAAGTTCCGCATCCGACCGCGGTCGGCGTTCGGAATCTTCGAGTTTCTCGGCACGCTCATCAAGATGGAGCGCGATCACCCGACGCCATGGGAGGGGGCCAACACCTGGGACCGGGCCAGCGTGCTCGAGCCGCCGACGCTGAAGACGGCGCACGACGACCATGACCTCTTCAGGGTCGATTTCGCCAATGCGCGAAGTTGCTTCGCCCAGACCTGGTTCAACGACGAGACCTACTGCGTGCCCGAGGACGCGCACAACACCAAGAGGATCTTCAATCTCCTGGCGCAATTGATCGCAATCGAGACCGCGGCAAACGACCTGTCGATCACGCCGACCGTGCGGGTCATCCAGTAGGGCTGCTCCGGCCGTGCCGAGCGGTTCACTGCGTCGGCGCGCGCGTCGTGAGACGAACGAGTCTGGCGCGCCCGCGGCTCAGCGTCTCGGTGAGGCTCTTCATCGCGCGGTAGCGCAGCGAGTCCTCCGCCGGGCCCGGCGGGGAGGGCGGCAGCTCACGGCGCGGGGCCGAGGGCCGGCTGCCGTCGCACCATTGCGGGAGGTCGCCCGACCAGTGCTCCTCCTTCACCTGCTGGCGCGCGACGATGCGGCCGATCTCGTAGAGATCCGGAATGATCGTCGTGTCGTCCATGCTGCGCAGGCGGATCATGTCGGTTTCGGTCAGCTCGCGGCCGAACACCTCCTTGATCCGGCTGCGCCGCTCCTCGTCGCCATAGAGCCATTCGAGCTCGAGCCGCACGTCGTAGCGGATGAAGCGGAACAGCTTGCCGTGCGTCGGCTTCTCGCCGCGCATGTCGCGCAGCTCGCCGTTGATGTGCCACGGCGTCAGGGTCTCGCCCAGATATTGCATCTGTGTCACGGCGAGCTCGTGCACGTCATTCATGAGCGACCGGAAGGCGTGCATCGCAAGCCGCGCGGTCTTGCCCATGCCCAGGGCATCGGGAACGACGCGCGCGCGATGCGTGCCGGTGCCGATCGAGACGACGGTGAGATTTTCCGGTCCGGGCGTCCAGCGCAGCCGGTAGGCATCGAGCAGCGCCATCAGCAGCAGCGCGAGCGAAGGATTGTTGTGCGGCGTGACGCCGCCGTCGACGAACAGACCCTTGACGCCTTTGACGCCGTCGCGGTCGGCGGCGACGATCACCTCCTCGGGGTCGAAATAGAGCGGCGCCGCGGTGCTGGCGCGGATCAGGCTCACGAGGTCGTAGTCCTTGTTGCCGAGTGTGGCGTCGTGGCCCTCCCAGTACTGCGAGCGTTTGTTGTTGGCGAGAAGCCACGTGCTGCCGGTGTCCATCCGCTTGGCGACGAGCGCGAATCCGGTGATGAGCTCCTCGCTGCCCAGCGTGCAGTCGCCGATGATGCGATGAATCTCCTCGCGGAGCAGCTTGGCGTCGAACTTCGCGAGCAGCCCCATGATGCGCCAGAGCGGATGCACGAACACCTTGGGCGCGAGCTCGTGGTAGAAGCGCCGTACGTCGGTCGCTGCAAAGCCCATGGCGAGCGCCCCGCCGATGATCGCGCCGGTCGAGGTGCCGCCGATCAGGTCGAACCAGTGGCCGAGCAGCACCGGCTTGCCGAGCCGGCGCGCCAGGATCGCCTCGATCTCCTCCAGGAACGCGACGCTGAGCGCGCCGCGCACGCCGCCGCCGTCGAGGGCCAGAATGCGCTTCGGGCGAGATTGGGGGCCCGAACAGAAAAGATGGCGGTCGCGCTCGCACGCGCAGTCGCAACCGCACCCTGCGGGGGAATCGGCCGACATCGTCGGAGAAGCAGTCGATAAATCCGTCATGCGAAATGCAGCGACCGATCCGGCGGGTCGACCTCGTCGGCATGCTAGTCGAGTTGTTGCGTCGACGGAAGCGGCGGCCGCGATGAACGAAATTTAATCTTACCGGCAGAACCATCCGGCATGGCTCACGACCAATGCGAGGACGAGCAATCATGGAGCCTGCCATGTCAGGTACTAGAGCAATCCGGCCCGTGGCCGCGACCGCGCTCATCGCCGTCCTGTCATTGGGTGCCGCGCAGGCGGACACCTTCGAATTCAGGGACATGCGACTTGCGCACGGCGTTCCGCGCAGCGACTACGTCCTGCAGGCCGACGAGCACGCCTGCGGTGCCGACGCGAACTTCCATTTCGGCAACGTGGCGGCGTTCAAGAAGTGCATGCGCGCGCACGGCTGGTCGCAGAGCGGCTACATCCCGAATGCGCCGGCGTCGCGCCGCAATCCGCATCTCCAGCCCGGCGACGCCTACATCTCCACGGACAGCGGCATGAGCTGCAAGGACATCGGCGGCATCGGCATCTGCGGTGCGCCCGCGCGGCACCGTTTACTACCGCAATGAAAACGGCGAGAACTGCCAGCGCACCGGCCTCGTGTCGATCTGCGATTGATCTGGCGGGCCCTCCAGTGGACTTTGCTGTTGCAAGGGAACGCGCAATCTATATCGACCGCAACGACCCGATCTAGTCGCCGATTGCGAGTGGGAGTCGGTCGCCAAGAACCATGACGGCTGGAGGCGCGGCATCGGCAGCGCGCGTGATGGCTCGGTGAGGGCGCTCGATCACGCTCGACAAGCTCTCGCGCGTCGCATGACGATTTCGTGAATGCGGAACGCCGTTCCGCCGCGCCGCGCGCGACGCTGCCATGCGTCGCCAGGCACGTTTCCGCAGTCCGATGATCCCGATACACTGGCGCCGACCGATGGAGATTCGGCGCAAGCCACGCGGGGGCATCGTGGGCGGGAGCCAACACCCGGATCTGCCGGCCCTACTTGCGGCCGTGATCGCGGCCGCAGAGGCGGCCGGCTGCCGCCTCGTGGCGGAGTTTGCCCGGCCGCAGGGGCCGCGCGGCGCGGGAGATCATGCCGACATCGACGGCGAGATCGAGGCGGCGTTGCGCGGCCGGCTGCTCGAGCTCCTGCCGGCGCGCTGGCGCGGCGAGGAGAGCGGGGTCCTGGCCGGCCCGAGTGCCTATTGCTGGCTGGTCGATCCGCATGACGGGACGCGCGCGTTTCTCGCCGGCGTGCCCGGCTCGGCGGTCTCGGTCGCGCTGCTGCGCGAGGGCGTGCCGGTGCTGGGCGTCGTGCATGCGCCGATGTCGCCCGATCGCGGGAGCGACACGATTGCGTGGGCCGAGGGCCTCGGCCATCTGCTGCGCAATGGCGTGCCGATCGCGCCCAAGCTGAGCGACCGTGAGCTGTCGGCGGGCGACATCGTCCTCCTGAGCCAGGCCGCGGCCGGATGGCCGGTCGGCAACATCAGCGTCACCGCGCCCGCGCGCTTCGCCGCGCTGCCCTCCATCGCGTATCGGCTGGCGCGCGTCGCCGCCGGGGACGGCGTCGCGGCCGTCTCCATCAACGGACCGTGCGGCTGGGACTATGCGGCGGGACATGCGCTGATCCGCGGCGCGGGCGGCGTGCTGGTCGACGAGGCGGGCGAGGAAGTCACGTACACGATCGAGGGCGAAAGCGCGACGGGCCACTGCGCCGGCGGCGCGCCGCGCGTGGCGCGCGATCTCGTGGCGCGCGACTGGCGCAAGGTGCGCAACGGCCAACCCATCGCGCCGCGCACGTTGCTCACGTGGCCGCGCGCGACGGGCGCCTCGCTCGAGCGCGCCGTCGGTTGCTTCATCGGCCTCATCGCCGGCGATTCGCTCGGCGCGCTGGTCGAGTTCCAGACATCCGAGGAGATCGCCGGCCGCTATCCGGGCGGCGTGCGCGATCTCGCCGACGGCGGCACGTGGGGCACCATCGCGGGACAGCCCACCGATGACAGCGAGCTTGCGCTCGCGCTCGCGCGCACGCTGGTGGCGCGCACGGCCTGGCCGTCCGAGGCGGTCGCCGCCGCCTATGGTGAGTGGTACGCATCGCGCCCGTTCGATGTCGGCGGCACCACCGGGCAGGCTTTTTCCGCCGCGGCCGCCGCCGTGTCGGACAAGGCGCTGGAGGCGCGGCGGGTCGCCAACCGTTCGAGCCAATCGAACGGCGCGCTGATGCGCTGCGCGCCGATCGGGATCTGGGCGCGCGACCCTGCCGAGGCCGCCGCCGCCGGTCGCGAGGATGCGCTGCTGAGCCATCCCCACCCGCTGTGCCAGGCCGCATCCGCGGCCTACGTGGCGGCGATCTGCGCCGGCATTCAGGGCGGCGATCGCAACGCCATGCTCTCCGCCGCCGAGGCCGCGATGGTCGCGCCCGAGGCGGGCGCGCTGCGCGACTGTGTCGCGCGCGCCAGGCGCGGCGAGGGGCCAGCCGACTTCGTCCACCAGCAAGGATGGATCCTGATCGCATTCTGGAATGCCTTCCGCCATCTCGCGAGCGATACGCCGTTGGAGGCGGCGCTGATCGAGACGGTCGGGCAGGGCGGCGACACCGACACCAATGCGGCGATCTGCGGCGCGCTGCTCGGCGCCGTGCAGGGGCGCGCCGCGATCCCGCCGCGCTGGAGCACGCCGATCCTCGCCTGCCGCACGCCCGCGGAGGCCGGCGTTCCGCATCCGCGGGCGCCGCGCTACTGGCCGGACGACGTGGCGCTGCTCGCCGAGGCGTTGCTGTTGCGCGCCGTGCGGCTGCGATAGCCTTAGGGGTAGTGTGCGTGGGGCGATCGCTATTTCGCGATCAATGACCGCATCGTTTCGATCGGGATCAGCATCACGCGCTCGCCGAGCGGCGAACGGATGACCCCATGGCGCTCATAAAACACAGCGGCCGCCTCGTCGACCGCGTGGGCGACGACACCGCGCACTCCCGCGATCTCCGAGGCTGCGTGACATCGCCGCAGCGCATCCGCCAGCAGCGCCGACCCGACGCCGCGGCTTCTCCATTGCGCATCGACCGCGAGACGACCGATCAACAGCAGCGGCACCTGCTCGGGCATCCCACGCCGGAGCTTCGCTGACGTGAGCGCCGCGCGCTGTTCCACGGCTGCCGCGATGGAGAAATAGCCAGCTACGCGCGACGGTTCGTCCGCGCTGCACGTCACATACGACCGCGCCGAAAGCCGCTCGCTCGCAAGCGCGCGCTCGCGCGGCCACAGATCAAGCGAGGGATGCAGGCCCTTCGAGAACCCAGAGATGTCATGCGTCGGTGCAAGCGGCGCGGGAGCAAGAAGCCGCGGCGGCTCCGCCCTCATCCATCCCACGGCGCCTTCCGCCGCAATCTTGCACGGACCTTGGCGGACGGCTTGGGCGGTGCATCGAGTAGCGCGAGAAATCGTGCGTGTGATTTCTCGTCGAGGAAGAAGGTTCGCTGGTCGAGGATGGGCTCTCCGCTTCGCGCCGCGCGCATTCAAGCATGAATTCTGAGAGCTTCTGGCCGCCCAAGGTGGCGGCCTTGTCGAGAATGGCCTTCGCCTCTCCAGAGGTCCGAATCTGGATGACGTCGTCCTTGCGTCGAGCGGGTGCAGGCATGTCTCAGCTCTCCATCGAGCCGCTAATCTAGTGTCTGTACGTACGTTGCCAATACTGCAGGATCGAACGACTGGCACTCGTCGCTGCGCCATTCAACCGATGACCCGCGAGGGCGTGCAAAGCCCGTTTGTGGGCCGGCGGAAACCGAGGAGCGCGCCGCCTTGGGATGAGGTGCCTTGCTTTTCGCGAGATCCCCAGGAAGCGGAACTCCGACTTCACCGCGATCGGCAACCATCTTTTGATCCTGATGCATTGTTCCCGCAGCGACGATCCGCTGCATTGGTGGAACCGAGCTCGATCACCGCCGGTTGTTCATGCAAAGGAGCACGCATGAACAAACAAGCCGGCTTCCACGTCGTCTATTGGGTGGCGGCGATCATCGGCGTGCTCGTGCTGCAGTACGTCTTTACGTTCGCGAGCTCGCGGCAATCCGCGACGATCCCCTACAGCCAGTTCGTGCAGCTCCTGCACGATCACAAGGTCGACCAGGTCGCCGTGTCCGACCGCTACATCACGGGAACGCTCAAGGACAAGCTGCCGAACGGAACCAATCGCTTCGCAACGACGCGGGTCGATCCGTCGATCGCGGGCGAGCTGCAGAAATACGGCGTGAAGTTCACCGGCGAGGGCTCCAACACGCTCGGCGAGGGCTTGCTGGCCTGGCTGTTTCCGATGCTGCTCTTCATCGGCGTCTGGGCGTTCCTGTCGCGGCGCATGGGACAGAAGATGGGGGGCCTCGTCTCGATCGGCAAAAGCAAGGCGAAGATCTACGTCGAGGCCGATACCGGCGTGAGCTTCGACGACGTCGCCGGCGTCGACGAGGCGAAGGACGAATTGCGCGAGGTGGTCGACTTCCTCAAAGATCCGCGGCGCTACGGGCGCCTCGGCGGGCGAATGCCGAAGGGCGTGCTGCTGGTCGGGCCGCCCGGCACCGGCAAGACGCTGCTCGCCAAGGCGGTCGCCGGCGAGGCCAGGGTGCCGTTCTTCTCGATCTCCGGCTCGGAGTTCGTCGAGATGTTCGTCGGCGTCGGGGCGGCGCGCGTGCGCGACCTGTTCGAGCAGGCGCGCGGCAAGGCGCCGACCATCATCTTCATCGACGAGCTCGACGCGCTCGGCCGCGCACGCGGGATCGGCGGCCCGTTCGGCGGCGGTGGCCACGACGAGAAGGAGCAGACGCTCAACCAGCTCCTCACCGAGATGGACGGTTTCGACTCGAGCACCGGGCTCGTGATCCTCGCGGCGACCAACCGGCCGGAAATCCTCGATCCGGCGCTGCTGCGCGCCGGCCGCTTCGACCGCCAGGTGCTGGTCGATCGCCCCGACAAGCGCGGCCGCGCCGCGATCCTGCGCGTGCACCTGCGCAAGACCAAGCTCGCCCCCGACGTCGATGCGGAGAAGATCGCGGCGCTCGCGCCCGGCTTCACGGGCGCCGATCTCGCCAACCTCGCCAACGAGGCTGCGCTGCTCGCGACCCGGCGCGGCCGTGACGCCGTCACGATGGCGGACTTCAGCGATGCGATCGAGCGCATGGTGGCGGGCCTGGAGAAGCGCAACCGGCTGCTCAATCCGCGCGAGCGTGAGATCGTCGCCTTTCATGAGATGGGGCACGCGATCGTCGCCCTCTCGCTGCCGCGCAGCGATCCGGTGCACAAGGTCTCGATCATTCCGCGCGGCGTCGGCGCACTCGGCTACACCATCCAGCGGCCGACCGAGGACCGCTTCCTGATGACCCGCGAGGAGCTCGACGACAAGATGGCGGTGCTGCTCGGCGGCCGCGCCGCCGAGCTCACCATCTTCGGGCATCTGTCGACCGGCGCCGCCGACGACCTGCGCCGCGTCACCGACATCGCGCGCGCCATGGTCACGCGCTACGGCATGTCCGAGCGGCTCGGCAGCATGGCCTACGACCGCGATCCGCGCACGTTTCTGACCGGCCCGAACCTGCCGCTGCCCAACCAGCCGCACGAATATGCCGAGGCGACCGCGGCCATCATCGACCGCGAAACCAGTGGACTGGTCCAGGCCGCGATGGACCGCGCGCTGAAGATCCTCCAGCAGCGGCGGCAGGTGCTCGACCGCAGCGCGCATCGCCTGCTCGAGAAGGAGACGCTCGACGAGAAGGACCTGCGCGAGTTGGTCGGGCCCCCGGCGGGACAGCCGGTATCGGTAGCGGCGGAGTAGGTCAGCACCCGTTGGCTTCGTTCAGTGAAACCGAATCCTGATGCTGCCGAAGCGCTCACTTGAAAAGCGCTCACTTGAAACCCATTGATATTTCTAGCTTTGCATTGGTTGCGGAGTGACTGGACGCGCTTGCTTGCGAGTTGGCCGGTGAAGGCTCCTGAACCCCTCCAAATAATCAATATTTCTGGCTTGTTTTGCTCGCGCCGGTCCGGCGGGCCGCCCTGGTTCCGAGACTACCGGCCCTCCATTGAATTCGTTGACCTTTCCGCTCATGGCTTTGTTCTGCCGTTCTGCCGTTCTGCCGACGACGGCCTATTCGGCTTATTGACGCGCTGCTGCGCGTGGAATCGATCGCCGCCCTCGGCGCTGGCCCCATCAAACGTCCGGCAGATCGCAACATCCGCCCTCGTTCGCGTCAGCATCGCGTGCGTCGGCAGAACTTGCAAGCAGAGTTCTCATCTATCCCGCTAATCCTCGTTCGCGCACCGGTCGGCGCGGCGATATCTGGGTTAACGGGGGAAAAACGAAATCGAGGTCGGAGCTCGAGACGCTACTTTGCTCGTCCGATGCGGTCGAAGCCGGCCCTCTTCACCGACGCATCCATAACCCGCGACCCGTGTCGTGAACCGATGAGATAATCCGCACGACCAATCGACGAAGGGCTTTGTCTGTTGCCCAGAAGCCATATAGCCGAAGGGGTGCCCATGAGATCATCGAGCACACTGGCATTGGCAACGCTGACGCTGGTTGCACTGGCCGCCGCGCCGCCCTTCGCCACGAGCGCCATCGCGGCCGGCGCCCATGCAAAAAGGCAGCGCGTTGCGCATTCCACTTGCTCGGCGATACACGCCTCCAAGGCGGACGTCGTCGCCGCTCTCTTGAGCCAGCGCATGACCGGCGGGCCGCTCTACGTGAATGGCCAGCGGGTCTGTGTCGATACGGCCCATCCGTTCTACCAGTGGTCGGACGGCAGCACGTCTCCGGCGCCGCCGCAGGGGCGAGGATGGCGCCCGGCGCCCGCGTTCTAGCCCGCCGCCGCTGATCGGCGCACGCGCGTACCCGCGTCGTGGCGCACAGCCGACAGCGGGGATCATGAGACTGCTGACCTCGTCTCGACAACCCAAGTCGACAACCCAAGTTCAACCCAAGCTTCTACAACCCCAAGCCTCGACACCCAAGCCTCGACGGACTCGGCAGTCCGAGTCTCGACAACTCAAGTCGCCTCGAGTCAAGCGCGCGCTCGCGCCGGTGCTTCTTGCGGGTACCCCGGTCTGCCTTCGCGCTCCGCGTTTCGGTGGACTCGACCCCGTCCTCAGCTCGCGCAGCGAGTGAAGGCGGATCGCTTCATGCGGGCTATCAGCCGGTACATACGCCAACTTGCGTATTCGCCGGACCGCCGCGTCGCGCCTAATGTCCCGGCAAGCTCGATCAACAGCGCAAAGGGAGCAGGTCATGGGCGAGCAAGCGATCGCGACGGCCGACAAGGCCGAGCTCAAGAGCTTCGGGGCCCCCGACGAGGTGCGGGAATTTCCGCGCGGGCGGCTGGAGCTGATCAAGGTCGGCGGTGCCACCATCGGCCGCGCAGTGTTCGAGCCTGGCTGGCGCTGGCGAACCTCGGTGCAGCCGATCGCCAAGACGTCGAGCTGCGAGGCGCCGCATTTCCAATACCACGTCGCCGGCGTTCTGCGCATTCGCATGGACGACGGCGATGAATTCGATTGCCGGCCGGGCGACGTCTCGCTGCTGCCAAGCGGTCACGACGCCTGGGTGGTCGGGGACGAGGCGGCCGTGGTCGTCGATTTTCAGGGCATGCTCGACTACGCGTCCAGGCACAGGCACGCCTGAGACGCCGCAGCGCAAGACAAGGAGATGTGCAGGAGGCGTGCGTGAGCGCGATCAACGTGGTGCGGTTTCGCGTCCGTCCGGGAATGGACGAGGTCTTCCTCGCTGCCCATCGCGATGGCAGGGCCGCTTGGCCGAAGCTAAGTCGCGGTGTCATCGTCGCGACGGGCCCTACCAGCTACGTCCTGGTCGGGGAATGGCCCGATGCGTCCGCGCTCGCGGATGCCCGCCCGGCCATGATCGAGACGCTTGGCACGTTTCGGTACGCTCTCGAGGATCTCGGATCGGGGCTCGGCGTGACGGATGCGGTTTCCGGAGAGGTCGTCTTGTCGTTGAAATGAGCATTGGCGTCGAGGCAGGTTGATACCGGCGCGCTTTACTCAGCTGCCGCGCAAGGGCCGTGGCAATCCGCTGGCGAAATCGCTACTCTTACCGCGCACTGGCCGTCCAAACATTCGTTGGATCGTCGCCCATGGCCGCGGTGCTTGCCAGGCTTGCCGAGCGTGATTTGCGCGTAGCATTACGCGCGCTGCAATCGCTTGGCGAGGGGAGCGCGGACAGCGCGTCCTTCGTCGAGGCCGCCCTCGATCGCCTCACTGCCATCGTTCCGTCCGATCTGACGACGCTGAGCATCTGCGATCTCGCCGCGGGCAGCCGTCGGGTGGTCGGCCGCAAGGGCGAGGCGCTGTCGACGACCGATCGTGCGGCGTTCGACCGGCATTTCCGCGAGCATCCGCTGGTGCGCTTCCACAGCTCGCACCCGGGCGGGCCGACGCAGCGCGTCTCCGACTGCATGAGTGTCGCCGCCTTTCGCAACTCGGCCCTGCATGCGGACTACTATCGGCGCATCGGCATCAATCACGTGATGGCGTTGCCGCTGCGGATCGACGACGCCAACGTCATCAGCGTGGTGTTCAACCGCAGCCATCGCGACTTCAGAGACCGCGAACGCGCCGTGCTCGACGCCATCCGCCGGCCGTTCGCCGCGATCTACCGCAACCTGGTCGCCTGCGAGAACGCGGGCATCGGGCTGACCTGCATCAGCCAGCTGGCCGCCGATGGCGGCTGGCACATGATGCGGGTGACGTTTGCCGGGCAAATCCTAGATGCCTCGCCGACGGTGCTCCGCCTGCTGGAGCGGTTCTTTCCCGGCCACACATCCGCGCGCGAGCTTCCGGCGCCGCTGCTCGCATGGTTCGGCCGCAGCCGCAACTGGGGCCTCGAGCGATCGGTGACCGATCACGGGCAGGCCTTCACGCTGTCGCACCTCGGCACCGGCCTGACGGTGCATCTCGTTCCCGACCGCGAGCGCTCGTCGGCGTTCTATCTTCTCATGCGCTGTCAGCGCATCGACATCGGCGCCGAGCACCTCGTCGCTCTGCCGGTGACACCGCGCGAGCGCGAGATCCTGGCGCTGGTAGCTGCCGGAAAGACCAACCGCGAGATCGCCGCCGTGCTGGCGATCAGCGCCCGCACGGTGCAGAAGCATCTCGAGCATGCCTTCCAGAAGCTCGGCGTCGAGACCCGCACGGCCGCCGCCATCTGCGCGCTGGCTGCGGCGGACGAGCGCGTCGCGACGGTTGCGTGAGCGAGGTCGCGCGCTGATCGCGCGAACCTGACGCAGACGTACGCCGATATGCGTATTCGCTCCGGCCTGATCTGCCCTTAATCAGAAAGGCACGTGCCGTTTCGCGCATCGGCGCCGAACCCGCGGCGGCGAACGCGGTTGGCCAACCGAGGAGCAACGCCATGCCGACACGAACCATTTCGCTTGCTGAGCTCAAACGCGCCATCGAGGGCCGCGACGCCAAGGCGCTCGCCGGGTTCTACGCTGACGACGCGCTGTTGCGGATCATCGACCGCGACCACCCGCCGAGTCGACCGCGCGAGCTCAAAGGTCGGCCCGCGATCGCGGCCTATTACGACGACGCCTGCGGCCGCGCGATGTCGCACCGCATCGAGGCCGGGGTCGCCAACGGCGAGGCGCTCGCCTTCACCCAGGCCTGCAGCTATCCGGACGGGACGAAGGTTTTTTGCTCCGCGATGCTCGACATTGCGGACGGCAAGATCGTGCGCCAGACCGCGGTGCAGGCCTGGGACGCGTGACCGTAGGGGTGACACCGCCTATAGTCCGGACGAAGGTGCCGACCGGTCGGCGCGAAGCGCCGACCGACGGCAGGCTCCGCGCCGTAATCCGCGGGCTTGTTTCACGCGGACCACGCAGACGCGGTCGGCGCGGCCCTCAGAGCTGATCCGGCATCTTGCGTCGTCGCAACGAGTACATGCGGAAAGCCCCATATTCCTTCGCGCTCGCCAGGACACCGGCGTAGTCGCAATTGAGCCGGTGCGAGGCTTCGAGAGCAATGATGCTCGCGAACTGCTCGGTTACGTAACATTCTCCCACCGGGGTGATCGGCTCGATCCGTGCTGCGCGAATGATCTCACTGCCGAAGAATTTGCGAAATCCAGTCACCGGATCGGTAGCCGAGAAAACGGCTCCGACGTGCGCCGAAACCCGAATTCCGAGCCGCGATAGGGGGCCTGGTGGAAGACCATTCAGGCGGGCCACGAGCGCCAGGGCGCAGTCCGCTGCCGCCGCGACGCCGCGAAAGACGAGGTAGATGCCGTCGCCGGCGGTCTCCCGGTATTCCACGTCGGTTTTGAATTTGTCGATCTCCTCGGCGAGGCCGCCCAACACAACATTGACGAAGGCGGGCATCGCCTCTTCGGGAATCTTCGAGAAGCCCTTGATATCGCAGAATACGAAGGCTTTGGTCTCGTAGCAGGGCGGCGATGACGCACGCATCGCGCGCGGTCGCGACTTCGGCGCCTCGATCATGGCCTGGGGCCGGCCAAGTCCGCTCCAGTGATCGACGAGATCAGCCGAATCCCTGCTCGCGTCGTTCGCGCAGCTGATCGCGATCTGTCTTGCGTCCATCAACAGGGCGTCGGCGCGCATGATCGCCAGGCCCATCGCGCACCGGGCGCTGTGGGCGAACAACGCCCTGCTCGTCTGGCCGCTCGAGCTCATCACCAAAGCGGGGCTGTGGAGCTTATCGACGCAAGCTTGGACGCGCCGGCCGTCACCACCGATCGCTTCCGCGATCGCTGCCGCATCAGTCGGCAGAACGAGTTGGACATCGACGCCGCGGGCGAGAAGCTTCTCGGCGATCAGCAATTCCATCCGATTGCGTATGGCGCCGAATGCCAAAGCGATCGGGCGGTCCGCGATCAGTTGATCGATGCGGCAGCTGAGATCGGAAGAAAGGCCCGACGACGTATCGTCCACGTCATCACCGCAAAAATGGACGATGGTTGACGTCGGAGCCACGTCGATCGAAGCCCATGACACGCCGAGCGTCTCGCAAACGAGCGCCATCTGCCGCCGCGTTACGGCCTGATCCGCCAGGTCGGTTGCCGACGACGCGGTAGCGGCCGCCAGGGCGCGGCGCGCCTCGGGCAGCTCGCCAAGAAGCAAATGGGCTTCAGCGGCACTCGCCAGCGGCCAATATCCAGCGGCGGTATGCCGGATGTCGTCGAGCGCGCGGCGTGCCAGCGCTCGCGACTTCTCCGTTTCGCCCGCCAGGAGCCACATCGTCGCGGCGTTGATTGCCGGAAAGTGCCCGCCCTTGACGGCGAGCGCGGCCTCGTATCGGCGCGCCGAGTCCGCCGCCAGGGTGCGGCGCTTCTGCCCGATCTCCTCGAGAGCCAGGTCTTTGGCAAGCCTGGCATCCATGGCTGCGAAATCTTCTGCGAGCTGGGGAGAAACGACTTTCCCCGACTTGATCGAATCGAGAATCGCACGCAGGCATGCGCGGGCGTGCTTGTTTGCTCCGGTCCGGGCGAGCGCAAGGACGGCGACATAGTGCAAATCGAGGTCGCCGGGCTCTGCTTCGAGCGCAGCTGTTGCGAGGTCGTAGGCGCGAAAATAGTCGCCGACTCGGAGCGCGGTCTCGATATCCGCTGGGATCATTGCCATCGTTCTCCGTCGACTGGCGCGGGCGGCTCCCGGTCGGCCCCGATGCTCACGCCTCCCGCGCTTGCCGGATCCGCGCACTGTCCTCGAGCAAACGGATGATAATGAGCTGCAGCACGGCGAAACCAAACGAGCGGTCCTGAAAATAGAGCTGCGTC
The DNA here is from genome assembly GCA_035293985.1 of Xanthobacteraceae bacterium. Lineage (GTDB taxonomy): Bacteria > Pseudomonadota > Alphaproteobacteria > Rhizobiales > Xanthobacteraceae > JAVDCA01. The sequence continues at coordinate 222,405 of DATGLS010000008.1, read as the reverse complement.
GCCTTGCTTTCGGACAGCTCGTACAGGCGGCATTCGCGGCGGGAAACAACGGTTGCGGTACGCTCGTGGTTCTTGGAGAAGACGCCGATTTCGCCGACGACCGCTCCGGGCTCCAGAATGTCGCCGAACTCGACGACCTCGAGCTGCCCGTCGACCAGATAGTAAAGCCGATCTGCCTTCTCCCCCTTGCGCACGAGGGTCTCGCCGGCCGCGAGCTTCCTGACCGTCATGTAGGGCAGCAATCCTTCGATCGAAAGATCATTGCGATGTGCGGCGCGCACGGCGCGCACCAGTCGATGAAACTGCGCCAGCTTCAACGCGTTCACGGGAAACAGGACGGCGTGGAGGACGAGCACCGGATAGAGGTGGTCGAAATAGCCGTAAAGGCAAAACAGCACATTGCTGATCAAGGCGAGGATACGAAGCGGCATCATCGTGCTCATGCAGAACGTGACGAGCACGCTGGCTGAAGCTGCGTATCCCAGAACGTCGATCCATGACATGAGGTCCCCCTTGTCGCGGCTCAGCTGAAATCTCTCGGTTGAAGCCGCGAACGAATGCTCGTGGTCAGGCTCGTCTCTTTTTGGAGGGGCGCGCGTAGCCCGGAATGGCGGCGCCAACAGGGCGGCGCGAAGCGCCGCTGCAATCGGAGGCCCGGCGTCCCCGCATTTCGCCTTCGCTCCATGCGGTGCTACTTCGGTCAGCCGAGCCAGTTTTCAACCTTCAGGCCGCGCACCCGGCTGAACTCGTCAGCATTCGCCGTAACGATAGTCGATCCGACTGCGGACGCGTGGGCCGCGATGAGAAGATCATTGCTTCCAATCGGCGTTCCGGCTGCTTCAAGATCCGAGCGGATTGCGCCGTACGCGGCATCGGCAGGAACATCGAACGGCAGAACGGTGATCTCGCCGAGGACATCCTCGAGGGCCTTGAGCAGTCGCTTCGAGCCGCTCCTTGAGCATCCGTAGCGCAATTCCGCCGCGACGATAATGCTCGTGCAAACCTTGTCCTCACCGACTTTGGCGACACGCTTCGCCACCTTGCCCCGTGGGTTTCTAATCAGGTCCGAGATCGCATTGGTGTCGAGCATGTAGCGGGTCACAGCATTCGCTCCGGCGCCGGCACGGGATCGTTCATCTCGGGAAAGTCCTCGTCGAGTGGTTGCATTGACTTGAGGAGGGCGACGAGCCCGCGCCGGCGTAGCGGCTCGATCACCAGGCGATCACCGTCACGGTGCATGATCGCTTCGTCCCCCGGAAGCTCGAACTCCACCGGAATGCGGACCGCCTGGTTGCGACCGTTTCGGAACAATCTGACGTGCCTCTTCTCTGACATGAGATCACCTCAAGCATATGCCGTTGACATATGCCAGCGCGCGCGCCTCCGCAAGTGGGACCGCGTAGCCCGGATGGGGACGTATCGGCGCGAAACGCCCCGACGACGGGCTCCCCGCCGCATTGCCGGGAAAGGTCCCGCATTCCGCTTCGCTCCAACGGGCTACAAATATCCCGTGCCCGCCTCCGCGGCGAACCGCGCCGGATCGCCTTCCCAGACGATGCGGGCGTGCTCGAGCACGTAGACGCGATCGGCATGTGGCAGCGCGAAGGTCACGTTCTGCTCGCCGAGCAACACGGTGATCGGCGTGGTCTGGCGCAGACGCTCGAGCGCCTTCGAGATCTGCTCGAGGATGACGGGGGCGAGGCCGAGGGTGGGCTCGTCGAGGATCAGCAGCGTCGGCTTCATCATCAGGGCGCGCGCGATGGTGAGCATCTGTTGCTCGCCGCCCGAGAGCGTGCCGGCGTTCTGCTTCTGCCGCTGCCGCAGGATGGGGAAGAGGTCGAACAGCCACGCGGCCTGCTCCTCGCGCTCGTCGGGCGCAAGATGCTGGCCGCCGAGATCGAGATTCTCGCGCACCGTCATGTCGACGAAGAGGTCGCGCCCTTCCGAGCATTGCACGATGCCGCCGCGCGCGATCGCGGCCGCGCTGGTGCCGCGCAGGGGCGTGCCCTCGCGGCGGATCTCGCCCGTGTAGGGCACCAGCCCCGAGATGGCGTTGAACAGCGTGGTCTTGCCGGCGCCGTTGAGGCCGACGACGGAGACGAACTCGCCCGCATGCACGTGGATCGAGACGTTCTCCAGCGCCTGCGCCTTGCCGTAGTGCACACTGACGTTTTCCACCGCCAGGAACGGCGTCGCGGCGTCGCGGAAGGAGCTTTCCGGGCGCGACGCCGTCGTCATGGCGCCGCCGAGATAGACTCGGCGCACGGTCTCGTCGCGCATCACCTCGTCGGCGCTGCCTTCGGCGATGCGCTCGCCCACATACATCGCGACCACACGGTCGACCAGGCGGGCGACGCTCTTGACGTTGTGGTCGACGAGGAGCACGGCGCGGCCGTCGCGGCGCAGCTCGGCGATCAGATCCGAGAAGGCGGCGGTCTCGGCGCTGGTGAGGCCGGCGAACGGCTCGTCGATCAGCACCACGCGCGGGTCGCGCGCGATCGCCTTGGCGATCTCCATCTTGCGCAGATCCGCGAAGGGCAGGGTGGCGGGGCGGCGGTCGAGCACATTGGTCAAGCCCACGCGCTCGGCGATCGCGCGGGCGTGCGCGTCCATCCGCGGGTCGGCGAGCAGGCGGGTGAGCTTGTCGGGCAGAAGCGCGAGCTTGATGTTCTCCAGCACGGTCTGGCGGTGCAGCGGGCGCGAGTGCTGAAACACGATGCCGGCGCCCATTCGGGCGACGCGGTGCGAGGGCAAGCCCGCGGCCTCGACGCCGTTGATGCGCACCGATCCGGCGTCCGGCCGCTCGATGCCCATGATGAGCTTCATCACGGTCGACTTGCCGGAGCCGTTCGGGCCGATCAGGCCGAGGATCTCGCCGGCACGCACCTGCAGCGCCATGTCCTTGACGGCGGTGAGGCCGCCATAGCGCTTGGTGAGGCTCTTGACCTCGAGCAGGGGGGCGGCGGCCGCGCTCACGGGTTCTCTCGCGTGCGCGTCAGCAGGCCGAACAGGCCGCCGGGAAAGATCAGCACGACCACGAGCGCGATCGCGAAGACGATGAAGTTCGCGAGCTCGCCGAGCGATGCCAGATGATAGCTCGCGCCGAGTGAGCGCAGTACCTCGCTCACCGCGATGATGAACACGGCGCCGAGCGCGGCGCCGAGGATGGTGCGGCGGCCGCCGAGCACGGCGGCGATGATGATCTGCACGCCGACGGTGACGTCGACGAAGGTGCCGACGGAAGCCGAGCTGAGATAGAACACCATCAGCGCGCCCGCGAGGCCGGAGAAGAACGCGCTGATCACGAAGGCGACGAGCTTGTGCTTGGTGACGTTGAAGCCGAGCGCGCCGGCCTGCACCGGGTCCTGGCCGCTCGCCTGCAGGATGAGGCCGACCGGCGAGCGCGACAGCGAGAACAGGATCGCGGCGCTCGCCGCCATGAACCACAGCGCAATCTCGAAGTTGACGCCGTCACTGATCGAGATGACGTCAGGCACCGTGAGGCCGATCTCGCCGCCCGTGAGGCTCGCATCGACGACGATGTAGTTCTGCAGCATCAGCACGGCGACCAGCGTGGTGAGTCCGAAATAGGGGCCGCGCAGGCGCAGCGCCGGTAGCGCCAGCACCACGCCGCCGACGACGGCGGCGAGCGTGCCGGCGACGAGGCAGACCCAGATCGGCGGCTGGTAGACATTGTCGAGGATGCCGGCCGTGTAGGCACCGACGCCGATCAGGAAGGTCGGGCCGAAATTCACTTCGCCGGCGAAGCCGAACAGGAGGTCCCAGGCCATGGCGAAGACGGCGAAATAGCAGGCGGTGGTCAGAAGGCCGAGGATGTAGCCGGATACGAAGTAGGGCAGGAAGGCGGCGAGCGCGATCAGGCCGAGCGCGACCAGAAGTGTGCGCAGCGTCGATGATCGCAGCATCAGCGGCGTCCCAACAGGCCGCGCGGGCGCACATACATCACGGCGACGAGCAGCAGTAGCGCCGGGATGGTGCGGTAGGCGGGCGAGATGAGGTAGGCCGTGATGGTCTCGAGATAGCCGACCACGTAGGCGGCGATCAGCGCGCCCGAGACGCTGCCGAGGCCGCCGAGGACGACGATCGAAAAGGCGCTCGCCGTGAGCGGACCGACGCTATAGGAGGAGACGCCGAGGAACATGCCGAGCAGCACGCCGGCGACGCCGACCAGCAGGCCGTAGATCGCCCATACGGCGACGTAAATCTGGGAAAGCTCGACGCCGAGCAGAGTGACGCCGCGCGGGTTCATCGAGGCGGCGAGCACCGCCTTGCCGGCGCGGGTGCGGTTGACCAGGAGCCAGAGCAGGCCGATCACGACCCAGCAGACGATGGCGGTGAAGATCTCGTTCGCCGGCGTGCGCACGCCCACGATCCCGACCACGCCATTGACGATCGGCGCCACCGTCTTGGCGTTGTTGGTGTAGAGATAGGCGATCAGCTCCTGCAGCATGATGCCCCACAGCAGGGTCGCGGTGAGGATGAAGATCTCCTTCTCGTCCTCGCGGATCTTGCGCGAGCGCTGCAGCGGGCCGACCACGAGGAAATAGGTGATCATGGTCGCGATGAAGCCGGCCGCGATGCCGATCAGCGCGCCCGTATAGGGACCGACATGCAGGTCGTTGCCGGCCGCCCAGGCGGCGACGACCGCCGTGACCATGAGGGCGCCGTGCGAGAGATTGAGGACGCCGGAGACGCCGAAGATCAGCGCAAAGCCGGTCGCGCCCAGCGCGTAGAGGGAGCTGATGGCGAAGCCGTCGATCAGGATCTGCCAGAGGAGCATCGGGCGGGCTCAGGGAAAGCGAAAACTGCCCTCGAGGGCAGTTGAATATACACAGACACGGTGCCGGCGCCCCTTCTCCCCCTTTAAGGGGAGAAGGTCGGCAAGAGGGGGCGCTTCCGCAAACTCCGAGGGCGCGACTCGCGGAAAGACCCCCTCACCCCGACTCCCTCCCCTCGAAGGACCTCGAAGCGGGAGAGGGGGCGCAGGCAGAGTACATTGGAGCGCCAACCTTACTGCGCCGCGCCGAGCTTGATGAACTTCGGGAACGCGAGCTTGGCGGCGGCGAGGTTCGCGGGCCACAGATTGACCTGTTTGCCGTTCTGCCACTGCAGCATCAGACCGGTGATGTAGCCGTCGCCGATCTTGAGCGCGTGCGGGTTGGGCGTGTCCTTGCCCTGGAACTCCACCGTGCCGATCGTGCCGACATACTTGGTGGCCTCGAGCGCGGCGACGAGCTTGTCGGGATCGTCGGCGCCGGCGCGCTTGATCGCGTCGGCGATCATGTAGACGTCGTCATAGGCGGTGTAGCCGCAGTAGGACGGGTTGTTGCCGAAGCGCTTCACGAAGGCGTCGACGAAGGGCAGGGTCTTCGGCGTCACGGCGACGCCGGGGCCGGACACGGCCTGATAGAGCACGCCGTCGGTCGCACCGTTGGTGTCGTTCCAGAACGTCGAGTTGGTCGCCTGCGACGAGATGCCGAACATCGGGATCGGCACCTCCTGCTGCTTCCACTGCACGGTCGGCTGCACGCCCACGTGCGAGATGCCGGTGATCATCACGTCGGGCTTCTCGCCCTCGATCTTGTTGAAGATCGGCGTGAAGTCGGTGGTGTCGGGCGAGAAACGGATATGGTCGAGGACCTTGAGTCCGATCTGCGGCAGGCACTTGATGTACTCGGCGTCGAGCGGGGTGGTCCAGGCGGCGTCCTCGCTCATCACCACGGCGGTCTTCATGTGCAGCTGGTTGACCAGCAGGTCCTTGGCGGCAGAGCACACCTGGTCGGCGAGGTGGGTCGACGTGAGATAGCCGTGGAAGGTGTATTTCATCGCGTTGTAGTTCTTGGCGATGTTCTGCGTGATCACGTCCGAGGCGGCGCCCGGCGTGATCATCACGGTCTTGAGGCGCCCGGCCCACGGCTCGAGCGCGAGAACGACCTCGCTGATGTAGCTCGCAATGACCGCGTTGACGTGATCCTCGTTGGCGGCGCGCTGGAAGGCGCGCACCGACTCGGCCGCCGAGGAGTGGTTGTCGTAGGAGATGATCTCGATCTTGCGGCCGTCGACGCCGCCCTTGGCGTTGATCTCGTCGGCGGCGAGCTGCGCGGCCTGCGGGATCGACGAGCCGGCGACCGATTGCGCCTCGGAGATGACGCCGATCTTGATCGGCGGCTTGGTCTGCGCGGCGGCAGGCGCTGCGAGCGCCAGCACGAGCGCCGCGGCGCCTCCGGTCAGAATGGCGAGAAACGGCGTCGTGCCGGATTTGACGGGTCGGTGCATTGCTCGGGGGCTCCTTGGGGAATCGGTCGCAGCCGCGATTGCTAGACGCGACTTGCTCGGGGGCTTGTGTGAGCGCGCAGTCTAGCGGACCGACTTTGCCCCACAAGCCCGACCAAGGGCGCAGATCACGCAGGAGTGAGGCCTGATTGTCGCAGGTTGGGCCGGCGCCCGCGGTCTGAGTGTGCACCGCAACGCAGCATGCTAGCAACAACTAAAACTAGTATCGCGCAATCGCCGCAGCTAAACACGAAACACCGTCAGCCCGAGCACGAGCAGCACGAGGAAAATGACGACGAAGATGTAGAACAGCACGCGCGCGATGTCGGCGCTCGCGGCGGATATGCCGGTGAAGCCGAGGAGAGCGGCGATGATCGAGACCACCAGAAATATCAGTGCCCACTTCAGCAGCGACATGACCAAAGACCTCTCGCGAGACAACAGTCCGTCTGAAGTTTGGTTCCTTGCCCGCCGCTGCCGCGGCGCGATCGGACGTGCTACCATCCGGGCGTACCGCGTGCCGAGAAATAGGTGACCGATGGCAGAGTGCCTGCATTGCCAGATCAACGAGCTTGTCAAAGCGCATCTCGAGAACGACGATCCGGTCGATCTCGGCGAGCTGGTGGCGCGGATCGTCGAGAGCGCCGCCGAGCTGATCGCCGACGCGGCGCCCGAGGAGGAGCAGGCCGAGGTGCTCGCCGCCGCGATCAGCCACCTCGGCAATGCCTATCTCGAAAAGATCGGCGCCTTCGGCGAGGAGAATCGCGGGGTGCATTAGGGCGGCAATTGCGCTGAACGCATTCCGCATTCGTCGGCCGGGCTTGGCAGGGCCATCCACGTCTCGCTTCGCGAGGCGCCGTAAGAAAGACGTGGATACGCGCATTCACGGGCATGGCGTTGCCTGACGGTTCCCCCTCAGTTGACCGCCCCGACCTTGACGAACTTCGGGAACTTGAGCTTGCCGTTGGCAAGCTTCGACGGCCACAGATTGACCTGCTTGCCGTCCTGCCACTGCAGCATAAGGCCGGTGATGGTGTCGGGGCCGACCTTGAGGGCGTGCGGATTGGGCGTGTCGCGGCCCTTGAACTGAGTGATGCCGATCGTGCCCACGTAATCCGTTGCCTCGAGCGCGGTGACGAGCTTGTCCGGATCGTCAGAGGCGGCGCGCTTGATCGCCTCGGCGATGATGAAGACCTCGTCATAAGCGGTGAAGCCGCAATATGAGGGGACGTGGCCGAAGCGCTTCTTGAAGGCCTCGACGAACGGCAGTGTCTTGGGCGTCACCGGAACGCCGGGGCCCGAGATCGCCTGGAAGAGCACGCCATCGGTTGCTCCATTGGTATCGTTCCAGAACGTCGAGTTGGTCGCTTGCGCCGAGATGCCGAACATCGGGATCGGCACTTCCTGCTGCTTCCACTGCACGGTCGGCTGGGTGCCGACATGTGCGATGCCGGTGATCATCACGTCGGGCTTCTCGCCCTCGATTTTGTTGAAGATCGGCGTGAAGTCGGTCGTGTCGGGCGAGAAGCGGATGTGGTCGAGCACCTTGAGCCCGATCTGCGGCAGGCATTTCAGGTACTCGGCGTCGAGCGGCGTCGTCCACGCCGCGTCCTCGCTCACGACGACCGCGGTCTTGAAGTGCAGCTGCTCGACCAGAAGGTCCTTGGCGGGGGCGCAGACCGAATCCGCGATGCTGGTCGACGTCAGATAGCCATGGAACGTGTATTTAAGGTGATCGTAGTCCTTGGCGATGTTCTGGGTGATCACGTCGGAGGCGGCGCCCGGCGTGATCATCACGGTCTTTAGGCGCCCGGCCCACGGCTCGAGCGCGAGCACGACCTCGCTGATGAAGCTCGCGATCACGGCGTTGACGTGATCCTCGCCGGCGGCGCGCTGGAAGGCGCGCACGGATTCGGCCGCCGAGGAGTGGTTGTCGTAGGAGATGATCTCGATCTTGCGGCCATCGACGCCGCCCTTGGCATTGATCTCGTCGGCGGCGAGCTGCGCGGCCTGCGGGATCGAGGAGCCGGCGACCGACTGGGCCTCGGCGATGATGCCGATCTTGATCGGCGGCTTGGTCTGCGCGACGGCAGGCGCGGTGAGCGCCAGCGCAAGCGCTGCGCCCCCGGCGAGGGTCCTCAGTAGCGGTGCCGACTTGATGCGGGACTGTATGCCGAATTTGGCAGGCCGTTGCATTGCTGGGCTCCTTGGGCTGGCGTCTCCGATGTTGTTCTCCGCTTGGGTGCGGGCTGCTTTTGCGAACAGTCTATCGGACGGCGCCGATCCGACAAGCCGGCCGAGGAGGCTTGACGTTAGAGCCGCACCACGATCTTGCCATTGGCGTCGCCCGACTCCATCAGGCGATGCGCGTCCTGGATCTCGTCGAAGCGAAACACGCGCGCAGGCCTGGCCCTGTAGGCGCCGCTCGCGGCGCGATCGACGATCGCCTGCAGGGGAATGTCGACGAGCCGATAGTCGTCGTTGCCGAACGTGAACGCGCTGGCGAAGAAGCTCAGGTGCACGCCGCTCGGCATATGCATCAGCGGATCGAACGCCGCGAGCGGCGCGGCCCCGCCGAGGAAGCCCGCCATGCAGACACGCCCATCCGGACGCACGGCGGCAAGCGAGTCGAGCAGCGTGGTGGTGCCGACGAGATCGAGCGCCGCGTCGATGCCGCGCGGGTGGCGAGCGCGAATCTGCGCCGCGAGCGCCGGAACCTCGAGAAGCGTCGTCTCCACGCCGAGCGCCTGCAAGGTCGCGAAGCGCACCGCGTTGCGTGTCGTCGCAATGACGTGCGCGCCAGCCAGCGACGCGATGTTGACGGCCGCCTGACCCAGCGCCGAGGTCGCCCCGCGGATGAGCACCGTTTGCCCATGCGCGAGCGCGAGATTGCGCGTGAGGCAGGTCCAGGCGGTGGCGTAGGATTCGGGAAGGGCGGCGAGCTCTTCCCACGGCATCGTGGTGTCGAGCGGCACCACGTTGGCGGCCGGCACGCGGGTCACCTCGGCGTAGCTGCCGTTGATGGTGCGCCCCATGCCGCCCATCAGCGCCGTCACGGTCTGGCCCGGCGCAAGGCGCCCATCCGGGTCGGCCTTCACGCGACCGACGCACTCGATGCCGCTCACCTTGGCGACGTCGCCCCAAACGCCCTGGCGGAAATAGATTTCCGCGTGGTTGAGGCCGAAGGCGGCGACCTCGATCACCACGTGGCCCGGCATCGGCTCGGGTTCGGGAAGATCGCGCAGCACGAGCTGCTCCGGTCCGCCGTATTGCTTGATCACGATCGCCCGCATGGCCGTCGCTCCCGGTTCGCGGTTGTGGGTCGCGATTTGGACGAGGGCGCCATTTGACTGATAGAACAAAATATGGGCAGGGATTATAGAGGATACCTACAATGGACGGTCTGACGATCCAGCAGCTGGTCTGCTTCGACGCCGTCGTGCTGGAAGGAAGCTTCCAGGCCGCGGCGGACAAGCTGCGCCGCACCCATCCGACCGTGTTCACGGCGGTGAAGAACCTCGAGGCGCAGCTCGGCCTGACGCTGCTCGACCGTTCCGGCTACCGCGTGTCGCTGACCGAAGCCGGCCGCTCGTTCCACGCGCGCACGCGAGTGTTTCTCGACGAGCTCGGCCTGCTGCGCAATCACGCCGCCCAGCTCGCGATGGGTGAGGAAAGCGAGCTCACCATCGTGATCGGCGATCTCTGCCCGTTGCCGGAGACACTCGGCCTGCTGCGCCGTTTTTTCGACGGCTGCCCGGGCACGCGGCTCAACCTGCATTTCGAGGCGATCTCGGGTCCGTGGGAGCGGCTGTTCGACGGCGAGGCGGACCTGATCATCCACCACATCGACAAAAGCGACACCCGTTTCGAGTTCATCGACCTGTTCCGCGTGCAGGTCGTTCCGGTGGTGGCGCCGGGCTTCCTGCCGTTTCCGGTGACCGATGCGATCACGCCGGAGCAGATGCGCGACCAGGTGCAATGTGTGATCCGCGACAGCGCGCGCCGCCCGCCCGGGCGTGATTTTTTCATCGTCGCCGGCTCGCGCCGCTGGACCGTGAGCGACCAGCTGATGAAAAAGGAGCTCATCCTGCAGCGCATGGGGTGGGGCCACATGCCCGAGTTCCTGATCGCGGCCGAGCTGGGCGACGGGCGGCTCATATCGATCGCCGGCCGCCATCTCGCGGGCGGACGCGCCGAGATCGTCGCGGCGCGCCGGCGCAATCACCCGCATGGTCCGATTGCGCAGCGGCTGTGGAGCTATGTGGCCGAGCAGGCCTCGACGCTGCGCCAGACGTGCGGCGGCAAATGGTCTATGCTGGGGAAAAGGACGAGGGTTGCCGATGTTCGCAAAGCTCAAATCCCTGCTGGGCGGTCTCGGCGCCGGCGGCGGCGATGATGCCGGCCCACCGGCCGATACGGTCGAGTACAAGGGCTTCCGCATCAAGCCGGCGCCGTTCCGCAACAACGGCGTCTTCCAGACGGCAGGCACGATCGAGAAGGACGGCCCGCACGGCACGCAGGAGCACCGCTTCGTGCGCGCTGACACGCATCCGAGCCGCGAGGACGCGGTCGCGTTCTCGGTGTCCAAGGCGAAGCAGATGATCGACCTTCAGGGCGACCGGATTTTCGGGTCGTAGGCTGTTGCGCGCGCGATGACACTGACTACGTTGTGGAACCGTAGGCGGGCAAATCGCATGGCGATGGCCATCCGCGCGGGCAACCGCGCGAAAGGCGATTTACCCACGCCGAGATCCGGGCGCGGTTGCCTACCCTACGGCGCAGAGCAGAGGATAATCGCATGGGCGTGTTGATCGACGGCATCTGGCGCGACGAGGAGCTGCCGCAGGAGACCGGGAAGACGGGCGAGTTCAAGCGCGTCGACAGCAGCTTCCGCGACCGCATCACGGCCGACGGCTCGTCCGGTTTCGCGGCGGAGCCGAACCGCTATCATCTCTATGTGGCGCATGCCTGCCCGTGGGCGCACCGCACGCTGATCTTCCGCGCGCTCAAGAAGCTCGAGGGCGCGATCTCGGTCGCGTACGCGATCCCAGGAATTAAAGAGCAGGGCTGGACGTTCGAGAAGAACCCGGCGTTTCCGGAATGCACGCCCGACACGGTCAATGGCTTCCGCTACCTGCACGAGGCGTACACGGCGAGCGATCAGCACTACACCGGCAAGGTCACGGTGCCGACGCTGTGGGACAAGAAGACAGGGCGCGTCGTCAACAACGAATCGTCCGAGATCATCCGCATGCTCAACAGCGAGTTCAAAGGCATCGCCGGCGACGACACCGACTTCTATCCGGCGCCGCTGCGCGCCGAGATCGACCGTATCAACGCGACGGTCTATGCGAGCGTCAACAACGGCGTCTATCGCTGCGGCTTTGCCCGCTCGCAGGAGGCCTACGAGGCCGCCTATGACGCGCTGTTCGCCGCCCTCGACGAGCTCGAGGCGCGGCTCGGGCGCCAGCGCTACCTGGTCGGGCGGCAGCTGACCGAAGCCGACTGGCGCCTTTTCCCGACGCTCGTGCGCTTCGACGTCGCCTACTTCTCGCTGTTCAAGGCGAACCGTCAGCGCATCGCCGACTTCCCGAACCTGCTCAATTATATGCGCGAGCTCTACGCGATCCCCGGCATCGCCGCGACCGTCAAGCCGCGCCACTACGTGATCAACTATTACTCGATCAAGCGGGTCAATCCGCTCGGCATCATCCCGAAGGGCACGCCGGTCGACTACGCCCAGCCGCACGACCGCGCGCGGCTCGCGGCGTAACGCGCGGGCGATCACGCCCGTGTGACGACGCGGGACGCGCCGGCCCGCCGAAATGTGAAGTTGCGTCGATGCAGGGCCTGTAGCCATCGCGCGGTTCGCCGCATAATGCTCGGCGATGCCGTGAGGGGAGGCTCCTGATGCGCAATCCGATCACCGATATATGGCAATTCCTGACCGCCAATACTGGCGACTACCTGGCGCTTGGCGCCTGGCGCTTTCTCATCCTTGCGATCTTCTACGCCCTGATGGCAGCAAGCATCATCCTGGCGTGGCGCAACTGGCGCGAAGATCCGGCGCAGCGCACCGGCCGCAACGTCGGCCTGTGGATCGCGCGCGTGCTGATCGGCTGCATGTGGTTCGAGGGCATGCTGTGGAAGCTGCCCTTGCCGGTCGGCGACGGCCTGCGCTACTGGACCGAGCAGGAGGCGACGCGCGCGGCGTTCGCGATCCACCGCGAGCTCGTCACCGATGTGCTGCTGCCGTATCTCTACCTGTTCGGGCCGATCGTCTTTCTCGCCGAGTTCAGCTTCGCCTCGTGCCTCATCCTCGGTCTCGGGCTGCGCCTTATCGGCGTGCTCGCCATCGCGTTCGTGCTGCAGCTGTGGCTCGGCATCTATATTCCGGGGAATCCTGCGGAATGGTCATGGTCGTACATCTTCCTCGCGCTGCTGATGTTCCTGTTCGCCCTGCTGGCCGCGGGCCGCAGCCTGGGTCTCGATGCCTGGCTGCGCCGGCACTCCCCCGCGGTGCGCGACGGAAAGGGCCCGTGGGGCCGCATCTTCCACGTCATCGGATGATGTCGCTATCGGTCGGTTGACGGACGGACCAAAAACATGGCGCGCCGCGCGACCGGGCCAAAATCTCCCGCATGGCCGATCCTGCGCAACAAATCGCCGGCCGCCGCATCGGTGTTCCAACCGGCTGCGCTGCTGCGCGAGGCGCGCCGGCAGAAGAAGCTGAAAACGGTGGAGGTGCCGGCCGTCTGCATCCTCGATCCGGACGGCGACATCCTGCGCCGGCTGCGCAAGGCCGGCCGCGCCAAGCCGTTTGCCGGGTGGCCCTGCTATCACACCGACCTGTACACGTTCCGGCTCGGCAAGGCGACGGTGGGCATCATCGCCTCCGCGGTAGGGGCGCCGTATGCGGTGCTCATCGCCGAGGAGTTGTTCGCGTGCGGATGCCGGCATCTCGTCAGCCTCACGTCGGCGGGACAGATCGTGCCGGCGGGACCGCCGCCCTATTTCGTGGTGATCGACCGCGCTGTGCGCGATGAGGGGACGAGCTATCATTACGCGGCCCCGGCCGAGCTCGCCCGCGCCGACCCTGATCTGGTCGCGACGGCCGTTGCGGCTTTGCGCGGCGCAAACTTGCGGTTCGAGGTCGGTGCGAGCTGGACCACCGACGCGCCATTCCGCGAGACATCAGCCGCGATCGCGGCGGCGCGTGCGCGCGGCGTGCTCGCCGTCGAGATGGAAGCGGCCGCGCTCTACACGTTCGCCCGTGTGCGTCACGCGTCCGTGCTGTGCCTCGCCCATGTCACCAACACCATGGGGCTGGCGGAGCTCGATTTCGAGAAGGGCGAATCCGATGGAACGAGCGACGCGCTCAAGGTGCTCGACGTGATCGTCAAGGCGCTGGCGTCGATGCGGCGGCGCGTGCGCAGTCGCGCCGGAGCGACAGCGCGAGCCGCACGAATGTCGTGACGATCGCGACCACGGCCTTCACGCTGGCGATGGCGTTGCCCGACACCTTGGAGACGCCGCCGATGCGCCGTCGCTGACCGACCGCGATCTCTTGCGTCGCCATCCCGGCCGCGGCGACGCGCATGAGCATCTCCAGGTTCCAGCCGTAACCGGTCTCCTGCATACCAAGGCGCTCGAGAGCATCGCGCCGGATGGCGCGGAACGGCGACATATCGGTGAAGCGCACGCCGTAGATCAGCCGGATCAGCAGGCCGGCAAGATGCCCGGCGACGACCTGCGGGAACGACAGGCTGCCCGGCTCACGCTCGCCCTTGATGCGCGACCCTTGCGTGAATACGGCGCGCTTTTCGGCGATGGGTGCGATCAATTGCGAAATGAGCTCGGCGCGATCGCTGCCGTCGCCGTCGATGAACAGGAGAACGTCGGCGTCGAGGCGCGATGCCGCGATGCCGCGCTGAACCGCGAGCCCGTAGCCGCGCCGCGGCTCGACCACGACCCGCGCGCCGGCCGCGCGCGCACACTCGATGGTCGCGTCGCGCGAGCCGCCGTCGACCACGATGACCTCGGCGACGCCCTGTGCCAGCACCGCGACGACCACGCGGCCGATCGCGTCGGCCTCGTCGAGACACGGGATGATGGCTGAGACCAGTGGTTGGCCCGCGTCGCCCACGCCCATATTTATCAGAGACTCCAGCGCAGGCCGCAATTCGCGCAGGCCTTGGGCGGCCTGTCCGACAGCAGCGCGGCGCGGAACGCCTGATAGGCAGGTCCGTTCCAGATCTCGCGCAAGGTCTGCTGGGTGGCGTCGCCGAGCGTGTAATGCTCGTAGCCGCGTTGCGAGAACGGCGCGATGCAGCACGGCAGCGCGCGGCCATTGGCGGTGAAATACATCAGCGACCACGGGCGCCGGCAGAGCGACCAGTCCTCGCCTTTCTTGAGGCTCATCCCCGGCTCGGAGGCGGCGCCCGACGCGCTGAACGTCATGCCGAGCGAGCGCGCGAGCGCTTGCGCCTCCTCGAGGTAATGCGCTTCCTCGCGGCTCATGCGCTCGAACAAAGCCTGGTCCGGCGTCGCCAAGCCGATCGCCTGCTCGTCGAAGAACACGAGGCGTTGCAGATAAACCTCGCGAATGCCGGCCTCGGCCGCGACGCGCACGAAGGCGGGCAGCTCCTCGACCGTTTCGCGCAGGCCGGTCAGCCAGGCCGACACGCGCGGCGTCGAATGGCCTTCGCGCTCCTGCAGGTCGCGAAAGCGGCGGACGTTCTTCAGGATGCGGTTGAAGTAGCTCTTGCCGCGGACCGCGCGGTAGCTCTCCGCGGTCGCGGCATCGAGTGAGACGCGCAGCTCGTCGAGCTCGGCCGCGATCAGGGCGCGACCGTTGCGCTCGGTGAGCACGGTGCCGTTGGTGTTGAACAGGACATACACGCCGCGATCCTTCAGATAGCGCACCATGCGCGGCAGGTCCTTGACCAGCATGGGCTCGCCGACGCCGTGCAGCACCGCGCGGGCGAGGCCCGGCACCTGGTCGACGATCGAGACGAACAGCTCCCAGCTCATGTCGGCGGGAGGCTCGAGCTCCTCATAGGTGCGCGGGCAAGTCGTGCACAGAAGATTGCAGCGGTTGGTGGTCTCGAGATAGAGGCAGACCGGCGGCTGCATCGCCGCGACGCCGCGCTGTGCCGCGATGGCCTCATGGTAGCGGCGCGGATCGACGATGCCGGGCACCGCAGTGTCAGCGGGCACCGCGCTCATGCTTGGCTTCCTCGAGCCTTGCTGCATCACGGGCTCGCCGCGCGCGCCACACCGTGTAGGCGCAGGCGAGCAGAAACGCGCCGCCATGCAGCGACTTGCGAACGAGCACGGGGACGAACGGATCCCACCACGCCTCCTCCTGAAGCAGGACCGCGCCGATCGTCAGGGTCCAGACCGGGGCGCCGCCGACGAGCGCAGTGAACGGCGTCACCATGAGGAAATACCATGGATAGTTGGGCGACAGGAGCAGCAGGAACGTCAGTAACAGCGTGTTGATCTCGGCCAATTTCTGCTGCAGCGAGGCTGATCGGCGAAAGGCGGAACGCAAGGCAAGCGCCGCGACCGCGACTGCCGTGATTGCGACATAGACCAGCACGTCCCCGGGCAGTGTTCCGACGATCCAGCGCCAGGCGGCGAGCGGCCAGAGATAGTCGCCGCTCGCGATCTTCTCCTCGCCGAGGTAGCCGCGCGTGAGGAACCCGAGCACGCCGCGGCCGACCGAGAGATAGGGCGCATAGCACAGCGCCACCACCACGACGACGGCGGCGGGGGCTTTCCAGTCCCACGGGCGCCACACCGCCGGGAGCACGACGACCGCGAACGGTTTTGCCAGCGCGCCGAGCGCGATCGCGACGGCGCCGCGCAGCCCGCGGCCGAACAGCGCGGCGCAGAGGCCGGCCATCATCAGCGCGGTCATCAATGCGTCGATATGGCCGTTGCCGGCGATCTCCCAGATCGGCAGCGGATGCCATGCCCAGGCGACGATGCGCGTCACCGGGCGGCCGAGCCGCCGCAATAGCAGCACGATTGCGCCGACGATCGCGCCTTCGCACGCCACCATGGCGAGCTTCATCGTGATGACGTCGGCGCCGAGCCGCGTCACCAGGAAGAAGAACATCTCGGCGACCGGCGGATAGATCGTGACCGCGTAGTCGGCGCGGTTGATGTCGGGATAGATGGTGCCGTCGCGCAGGGCGGCGAGGGCGGCGTCGGCCGGCACGTAGCGATATGGGTTGAATCCCGCCGCCTGGACCTTGCCGTCCCAGACGTAGCGAAAAATGTCGGTCGACAGGAACGGGGGGATCGCGAGCGCGACGATGCGCAGCGCGATCGCGACCGTCACGATGAGCCACAGCGCCTGCCGGGTCGGGCAGCGCTCGGCCACGCCGGTCGCGGCGGCGGCGGCGAGGCCGGTCGCGATCGCAAACACCATGTAGGTGTTGTCGCCGCCGTGCCAGAAGGCGAACGGGGTCGCCAGCACGAGCGCTGCCGACACCGCGCCGAGCAGGGCCAGACGCGGCAGGCTCGATTTGGCGGCTGGCGCCGCCAGAGCGTTGCTGTCGCAGTTTAGGTTCACCGCACCGCCGCCACGGCGCTCGCGAGGCATGCGCGGGTCGCAGCAGCCGGGCTGCCGCCGTGAAAGCGCGTCGATCGCCCGGCGAGCTCCGCGCGCAGCCAGTCGAGGGTCTCGGCGTCGTCGATGTCGTACCATTCAGGCAGGAGCATCGTCTCTAGTCCGATCTGCGCGGCACGCTCGCGGGTGAGCCGGGCGACCGCGCCCGTTCCCCACGGGATATCAGTGAAGACGTGCCGATGCGCGTGCTTGAGGCCGATGAGATAGTAGCCGCCGTCGCTCGCGGGCCCGAGCACCATGCGGTCGCCGGGGCGCCGCAACGCCGCGATGGCATCGATCATAAATTGCGTTGGCAAGGTCGGACTGTCGCCGTTGACCAGAAGCGCGCAGTCGTGCCCGGCGGCGAGCAGATCGCGCGCGGCACCATACAGAACATTGCCGAAATCGGCGCCGACCTGCAGCAGCAGGCGGAACGACGGCGGCAGCACCTGCCGCAGCTCGCGCTCGGCATCCGCCGGCGCATAGACGCCGTAGCCGACGTAACCGAGTTGTGCCGGGATCGCCGCGATGACGGCGGCCACGTCGCGCAGGAAGCAGGCGGAGAGCGCCGCCGCGGCCTCCGCGCCGATGATCGCCGCGAGCCTCGTCTTGGCTCGCCCGGGTCGGGGAGCCTTGCACATGATTCCGATCGCGGCTGAGGCAGTCATCCTGCCGGTTGTACCACGGGCCGATGGCGATCGCGCGGTCACCTTTCCGGTCGCCGCCGCACCCTGTCACAGCCGCGTGGTGCGCACCACCGCGACCGCGTCAGGCCGCAGGTTCCGCCTCGTTGTCGACCGGGAGGGGATCGCGTCGCGTGACGCCCGCGGCGCGCTCGGCGGCCGAGATCGTGTTCTCGAGCAGCATCGTGACCGTCATCGGCCCGACGCCGCCCGGCACCGGCGTGATGTACGACGCCTTGCGCCGCACGCCCTCGAAGTCGACGTCGCCGACGAGCCGGCCGTCGGGGAGCCGGTTGATGCCGACGTCGATCACCACGGCGCCGGTGCGCACCATCTGCGGCAGGATCAGGTTGGGCACGCCGGCGGCGACGATGAGGATATCGGCCAGTATCGTGTACTGGGCGAGGTCGCGCGTCTTGACGTGGCAGACCGCGACGGTCGCCTCGCGCCGCATCAGCATCAGCGCCATCGGCTTGCCGACGATGTTGCTCGCGCCGACGATGGTGGCGTTGCGCCCCTCGATCTCGACGCCGGCATGCTCGAGGATCTTCATCACGCCATAGGGCGTGCACGGCGGAAATACTGTTTCGCCGAGCACGAGGCCGCCGACGTTGTAGAGGTGGAAGCCGTCGACATCCTTCTCGGCCGCGACCGTGCGCAGCACCGACCGGATGTCGAAATGCGGCGGCAGCGGCAGCTGCACCAGGATGCCGTGGATGGCGGCATCGCGGTTGAGCTCGACGATGCGCGCGATCACGGCCGTGTCGGCGATGCCGGCATCGTACTCGAACAGGCGGGTGGCGATGCCGACCTCCGCGCAGGCCTTGAGCTTGTTGTTGACGTAGAGCCGCGAGGCCGGATTGGTGCCGACCAGGATGACGGCGAGCCCCGGCACGACGCCGGACGCGCGTCGGAGCGTCGCGACGCGCGCCTTGGCGACCTCACGAATTTTCCGGCCGATCGCCTTGCCGTCGAGCACGATTGCGGACATGGCGCACCGTCTAGCGGATTGCGTGGGGTTAGGCCAACGCCGCCGGCATGGTTGTGTGGATTGCGGTGTACGCCGAGTGGGCTAAGGCCCAATTGGAATCACCGCCGATTCGGCCAAGATAGAGACCATCCGCATCGCGCTCGCCGGGCGGCAAGGCAATAATCGGTCGTCCCGCGTTCCTGACGCGCCCAATTGTCCATGGATGCGGGCAAGGCGATGGGAGCAGCGACTTATCGATCCCGATCATGCATCGATCGTCGAGGTGGGCTACTCAATGGGGAAAATCGGATTCGATCGACTCGATTTTCGATACCGGCGGACCCTCGCGGTCTGGATTGAACATGCCGGTCAGCTAGGAAAAGGCGTCGGAACTATGAGTATTGCGCGCATCGGCACGAGCAGACTATCCTTGATGCCCACCAAGAATACTTCGTGGGTCGGATGACGTCTAGCTGAATACTTGGTATCTACAGTGCGTCCGCATGGAAGGGTGACATCGCGATCCCGTCGCGGCACCCGATTGTGACCCGACGCCGCGGAAAAATTGCTCGCAAAAAGACACAGTTGTCGTGCTACGGATCGCCCCGAGCGATCGAGAATCCATACCCGCATTGCGACCGGGGGCAGTCAGCGGTCGGATTCGATCATTATTCCTGGTGACGGCAACGGGCTGTGCCTCGCGCCGGTGGAGCAAGCGAATGCGAAAATCCTACCTCGTCCTGCTCGGTGCGTTGGTCGGCGCGGCCGGCGTTTTCCTCGCCGGGCCCGGCCGCATCCATATGGAGGCGCGCGCGGCCGACGCACCTGCGGCGCCGCCAGCCAGCGACACCTACCATCAGCTCGCGCTGTTCGGGTTGATCTTCGACCAGGTGCGTGCCCACTACGTCGACAAGCCGGACACGCAGAAGCTCATCGAGGGCGCGGTTTCGGGCATGCTCGACGGGCTCGACCCGCATTCGAGCTTCATGAACGCCAAGAGCTTCGGCGACATGCAGGTCGAGACGAGCGGCGAGTTCGGCGGCCTCGGCATGGAGGTCACCATGCAGGACGGCCTCGTCAAGGTCGTCTCGCCGATCGACGACACGCCGGCGGCGCGCGCCGGCATCCTGGCAAACGACGTGATCGTCGAGCTCGACGGCAACCCGGTGAAGGGCCTCACGCTGCAGCAGGCGGTGGAGAAGATGCGCGGGCCGGTGAACACCCAGGTTCACCTCAAGATCCAGCGCAAGGGCGCCGACAAGCTGATCGAGGTGACGCTGACGCGCGAGACCATCCACGTGCGCTCCGTCACGTCGCGCGCCGAGGGCGACGACGTCGGCTACATCCGCATCAGCCAGTTCAATGCCCAGGTGGGCGACGAGCTGCGCAAGGCGATCGCCAAGCTGCAGGGCGACAATCCCGACCATCTCAAAGGCTACATCCTCGACCTGCGCAACAACCCGGGCGGCCTGCTCGACCAGGCGGTGGCGGTGTCGAACGCCTTCCTCAACCGCGGTGAGATCGTCTCGCTGCGCGGCCGCGACGCCGACGACGCCCAGCGCTTCGATGCCAAGCCGAATCCGGGCGACCTGATCAAGGGCAAGCCGCTGATCGTGCTGATCAACGGTGGCTCGGCCTCGGCCTCCGAGATCGTCGCCGGCGCGCTGCAGGACCAGAAGCGGGCGACCATCATCGGCACGCGCTCGTTCGGCAAGGGCTCGGTGCAGACGATCATCCCGCTCGGCAGCGGCAATGGCGCGCTGCGTCTCACCACGGCGCGCTACTACACGCCCTCCGGCCGCTCGATCCAGGCGATGGGCATCTCGCCCGACGTCGAGGTGCTCCAGGACGTGCCGGCCGAGGTGCAGGGCCGCGACATGACCAGCGAGGCGAAGCTGCGCGGCCATCTCGCCGCGACCGGCGCCGAGCAGACCGGCTCGCAGGCCTACGTGCCGCCCGATCCGAAGGACGACAAGGCGCTGCACGTCGCGCTCGACCTGCTGCGCGGAATCAAGACGGCGGCGCCCGCGACCACGTCGCCGCCGGTGCCGCCCTCGCTCGCGCCGACGATGCCGGGCCCGGGCGACACCAAGCACAACTGAGGGCAGCGACTTTCCGCAAACAGCGGGCGTCGACGCGATCGCGTCGGCGCCCTTTGCGTTTGAGCTACCCGGTCGCGGCTGCGCGCGCCGGCGGCTCGAATGCGCGCACCGGCGGCGCCATCGCGGTCCAGCGCTCGACCTCGACCAGCGTGGTCGCGCAGGTCGGCCCTTGCGCGAGCTTCGAGGTGCCGTAATCGCGCGTGAGCAGGTTGGCGTTGCCGTGCGCGCACAGTGCGCCGTCCTCGGTCGAGGTCGGGTCGTACCAGGCGCCGCACGAGAGACGCAGCACGCCCGGCCGGATGGTGTCGGTGAGCTGCGCGCCCGCGAGGCAGGCGCCGCGTGCGTTGAAGACGCGCACGATGTCGCCCTCGGCGATGCCGCGCCGGCGCGCGTCGTCGGGATGGATCGCGAGCGCCTCACGCCCCGCCACCTTGCCGGTCGCGCTCACCGGCCCGGCGTCCATCTGGCTGTGCAGACGGTAGCGCGGCTGGCTCGAGATCAGATGCAGCGGATAGCGCGCGGCCTCCGTACCGCCGAGCCATTCGGCCGGGGCGATCCAGGTCGGATGCGGCGGGCAGTCGTCATAGCCGAAGCCTGCGATGCGCTCGGAGTAGAGCTCGATGCGGCCGGAGGGCGTCGCAAGCTTGTGCTGCGCCGGGTCGGCGCGGAAATCGGCGAACAGCACGTACTCCTCGCCGCGCTGGGGAATTTCCAGCGCGCCGTCGCGCCAGAACGTGTCGAAATCCGGAATGGCGGCGTGGTTTGTGCGCACGCCGTCGCGCCAGCTCTCGTAGAGGTGGCGCAGCCAGCCCATCTCGTCGCGGCCCTGCGCGTAAGCCTCGGCGCAGCCGAGCCGCTGCGCGAGGTCGGCGAAGATGGCGAAATCGCTGCGCGCCTCGCCGACCGGGGCGATCGCCTGCTGCATCGCGATCACGAAGGCGTCGCGCGCGGCGCAGCCGATGTCGTTGCGCTCGAGCGAGGTCGAGGCCGGGAGCACGATGTCGGCGTGGCGCGCCGTCGCGGTCCACCACGGCTCGTGCACGATGATCGTCTCGGGCCGCCGCCAGGCGGCGCGCAGGCGGTTGATGTCCTGGTGATGGTGAAACGGATTGCCGCCCGCCCAATAGACGAGGCGGATGTCCGGATAGGCGGCATTGCGGCCGTTGAAATCGTAGCGCTCGCCGGGGTGCAGCAGGCAATCGGCGATGCGCGCGGCGGGGATCGCCTTGGCGGCCGGATTCGCCAAGGTCTCCATCGCCGGCGCCTTGAAGGCGAGCGGCGCGTCCGCGATGCCCCCTGTCGAGCCGTAGCCGAAACCGAAGCCGCCGCCCGGCAGGCCGATCTGGCCGAGGCAGGCGGCGAGCAGGATCACGGCCCAGTAGGGCTGCTCGCCATGATCGGCGCGCTGCAGCGACCACGAGGCGGTCACCATGGTGCGGGTCGCCGCCATGCGGCGGGCGAGCGCGCGGATCGTCTCCGCCGCAATGCCGGTGATCGCCGCCGCCCAGGCGGCGTCCTTCGGCTGGCCATCGGTTTCGCCCAGCACGTAGGCGCGCACGCGCTCGAAACCGGTGCAGTAGCGGGCGAGGAACGTCGCGTCGTGCAGGCCCTCGGTGACCAGCGTGTGGACGAGCGCGAGCAGCAGCGCGGTGTCGGTGTTGGGGCGGATGGGGATCCACTCGGGCGCGACGCTCGCCGGCCCGTCGTCGCGGATCGGGCTCACATTGACGACCTCGACGCCGGCGCGGGCGAGCTCGGCGAGCGCACCGCGCATGTTGTGCGCGCCGGCGCCCCCCTTGGTCACCTGCAGGTTCTTCGGATTGGCGCCGCCGAACAGCACCATCAGCCGGCCATGGCGCGCGATCGACGACCATGAGGTCAGCGGGCCCGTGACGGCCTGCGCGCTGCCGAGCACGTGCGGCAGGAAGACCAGCGCCGAGCCGAAGCTGTAGTTCGAGGTCTGGTCGACGAAGCCGCCGAACGCGGAGAGGAAGCGGCGCACCTGAGTGCGCGCATCGTGAAAGATGCCGGCCGAGGCCCAGCCCTGCGAGCCGCCCATGATGGCGGCATGACCATGCGAGTCGCGCACGCGCGCCAGCTCGCCGGCGACGAGATCGAGCGCGCCCTCCCAGCTCACCGGCACGAACGGCTCGCGCCCGCGCCCCTCGCCCTGATTGGGACGTCTGCCACCGCCCTGTCCGAGCCAACCGGCGCGCACCATAGGCTGGTCGATCCGCGTCGTGGAGTGAACCGCGTCTGGGATGGCGTCGAGCAGCGGCGACGGATCGGGATCGCGTTCGAACGGATGCACCCTGACGACGCGGCCGTCCTTCACCTCGGCGCGGAAGGCGCCCCAGTGGGAATGATGCGGGACGAGCGTGGTGGTCATGGGCATTAATCCCGGTTTCGTGGGTCGTCGCAGATTGCGCCGATGAGGGGCAGAACGCCAGTGGGTCCTCCCCCGGCGACGTCAGCGCACGAGTTGCGCCACGATCTCGACATGCGCGCTGTAGCGGAACTGATCGACCGGGGTCACCGACGCGATCCGATAGCCGCCGTCGACCAGGATCTTGGCGTCGCGCGCGAACGTCGCCGCGTTGCACGACACTGCGACGATCACCGGCACCTTGCTCGCCGCGAGGGCGCGCGCCTGCGCCTCGGCACCCTGGCGCGGCGGATCGAAGACCACGGCTTCGACACGGGGAAGCTCCTGCGCGACGAACGGCCGGCGGAACAGATCGCGCCGCTCGGCAATGACCGGCTTGAGCCCCGGCGCCCGCGCGGCCGTGCGCAGTGCCGCGATGGCGGCCTCGTCATTGTCGGCCGCCATGACCTTGGCGCGCTCGGCAAGCCGCAGCGCGAAGGGGCCGACGCCGGCGAAGAGGTCGACGACCGTCTTGGCATCGCCGACATGCGCGACGACGAGCCGTGCGAGCGCCTCCTCGCCCGCCACGGTCGCCTGCAGGAAGGCGCCGGGCGGCAGCGTCACGGTGGCGCGGCCCATCGCGACGGTTGGCGCGGCGCGCTCGGCGACGCGCTCGCCGTGGCGCGTGAGCCGCGCCAGCCGCCGCGCATCGGCGAGGCGGGCGAGCGCGACCGACTGCGTCGGCGTGAGCGGGCCGGAGCCGCGCACATCGACGTCGAGGCCGCCGTCGGTCGCGGTCGTCTGGATATCGAGCGGCTTTTTCGTTGCGCCGAGCGCCTCGGCGATTGCCCAGGCGACTGGGATCGCGTCCGCGAGCCCCGGCGCGAGGATCGGGCAATGGTCGATGGCGATGATGTGGTGCGTGCCGGACGCCGTGAAGCCGACCTCCAGCACGTCCTTGCCGCCGCGCCGGGCGTGGAAAACGGCGCGGCGGCGCCCGTCGCCATGCGCATCGATCAGGGCATCGACCGCGACATCGAGCCCGGCCTGCCGCAACGCCGTGACCACGAGGTCGCGCTTCCAGGCGCGATAGCGCGCGGTGTCCCAGTGCTGCATGGCGCAGCCGCCGCAGGTGCCGAAGTGCGGACAGATCGGCGCGATGCGTTCGGCGCTTGGACGATCGACCCGCACGAGGTGACGACGATCGGGATGGCCCGCCCATGCTGCGACCTCGACGGTCTCGCCCGGCAGCGTGTAGGACACGTAGATCGGTCCGTCGACGCCCTGCGCAATGCCGTCGCCGCGGTGGCCGAGCTCGCGGATCGCCAGGCGCTCAACCACGCTGCGCTCCGATGAAGAACTCGCGATTGCCCTCGCCGCCCTCGATGGGTGACGGCAGCGTCGCGGTCACGCGCCAGCCGAGCGAGGCGACGAAGGCGGCGATATCGGCGCAAACCGCGGCGTGGGTCGCGGCATCGCGCACGACGCCGCGCTTGCGATGCCGGCGCGGCGCCTCGAACTGCGGCTTGATCAATGCCACGAGCGCGGCTTGCGGCGCCGCGCGCGCCAGCGCCGCCGGCAGCACCAGCCTGAGCGAGATGAAGCTCACGTCGATCACCACGAGATCTGCTGGCTCGATCAGCGCCGGGTCGACTGTGCGGATGTCGGTCGCCTCGAGCGAGACGACCTCGGGACGCGCGCGCAGGCGCGCATGCAGCTGGCCGCGCCCGACGTCGACCGCAAAGACACGCCGCGCGCCGCGCGCGAGCAGCACCTGGGTGAACCCGCCGGTCGAGGCGCCGACGTCGAGGCAGGTTTTTCCGGTGACGTCGAGATCGAGCTCGTCGAGCGCATGCGCGAGCTTGACGCCGCCGCGCGATACCCAGGGAAACGCTGGCGCGGCGGCGAGCCGGGCGTCCCGCGCGATCTCGTCGGACGGCTTGCGCACCGGCTGCTCGTCGGCAGTGACGAGGCCGGCCGCGATCGCGGCCTGCGCCTTCGCGCGGCTGTCGAACAGCCCGCGCGCGACGAGGAGCCGGTCGGCACGCTCACGATCGGTCATCGAAGGTGTTTAGCAGCGCCCTTCCGGCCGAGCGAGGGGCGTCGCGTCAGGATGCGAGCGCGATCGGCCCGGCGTCGGCCGGCGCGAGCGCGACGCGGTTGCGGCCGCCGCGCTTGGCCCGATAGAGCGCCTCGTCGGCTTCCTTCATCAGCGCCACGATGCCCAGCATCCGTGTGTCCGCCTCGGCGACGCCGATGCTGACGGTCAGGCGGATCGGCGCGCCGGCGACGACCAGCGGGGTCTCGGCGATCTCGCGGCGCAGCCGCTCGGCGACGAGTGCCGCGCTCT
This sequence comes from Xanthobacteraceae bacterium, assembly GCA_035293985.1. GTDB lineage: Bacteria > Pseudomonadota > Alphaproteobacteria > Rhizobiales > Xanthobacteraceae > JAVDCA01. Next base: position 197,020 of record DATGLS010000008.1, on the reverse strand, counting down.
GCAGCGGAGTTTCCGGCAGCAGCATGGCGAACTCCTCGCCGCCCACGCGGGCGACGATGTCGGGCACCCGCTTGCTGTTGCGGCAGATCGCGGCGAGGTGCGCGATCGCCTGATCGCCCACGTCGTGCCCGTACCGGTCGTTGACCGATTTGAACAGGTCGATGTCGAGCATCATCAGCGAGAGCGGCCGTTCATAGCGGTCGAAGCGGTTCCATTCGCCCTCGGCTAGCTCGAGGAAGTGGCGCCGGTTGAACAGCCCGCTCAGCGCGTCGACCGACGCGCGGCGGACCAGATCGGTGACCGGCGTATAGGTCAGCATGCGGCCGCCGGCCGGCAGCACCGTGCATTCCAGGCGCACGACCTCGCCGTTGCTGAGCCTGATGTCGAGGGGATCGAGGTCGCCGCTGCGCACGCGGCGCACGCGCTCGGCCACGTATTCGTCGAGCCTTTCGTCCGGCACCGCATACGCGTGCGTGTTGCGCCCATGATAGACCAACGCCACGAACGGGGGCTGGCGATCGGCGACGTCATCCGGGAGTTGCCACATGTTGCGGAACGCGCGATTGATGAACTGTGCCCGCAGCTCCTGATCGAGCACCACCACGCCCACATGCGACTCGTCGAGCGCGGCCTGCACCGCGACCAGGCGGCGGTTGGCCGCCTCGACCGACAGCCGCGCCTGTCGCTCGCGCTTCATGGCCTCGTTGGTGCGTGCCTTGAGCAGGCCGACGGCGATCGCGAGGCATGGCGTCGTGACGAAGAGGATGAGCACGCGTACCAGGTCGTCGTGGTTGGCATCCCAGATGTGACCGCGCGCGAAAAAGTGGATCGCCGAGAAGCCGAGCGCGATCGCGGCGGCGATGAGGCCCGACCGCGTGCCGCCGATGAAGGCTGACGCCATCACGGCGATGAAGAAGATCGCACCCGGGTTCGGGACTGCAGCGACATACCGTTCGAACAGCGCGATCGCGGTCACAATCGCGAAGGTCGCCAGAGGTCCGACAATGGGGCGCCAGTGCGAAGGCATGACGAGCTCCCACAGGCCATAAATGACCGTGATGGTAGGGGCCGTCGCCTTAAGGATCTTGCACCACGCCGTCGTCAAATTGCGGAAAAGTTAATCAGAGGATAATGGGCGGCGCAGTTACGCGGCTGCTGACGGGCGTGCCGCGGCCGATGACCCGCCGGCCTCGCTGGTGGCCGAGCGCACGCGGTTGCGCCCGGCACGCTTGGCGTCATAGAGCGCCTTGTCGGCGCGCTTCATCAGATCGGTGAAGCGCGTCATGCCGGCGTCGGCCTCGGCGACGCCGATGCTCGCCGTGATCCGCACCATGGCATCCCCGAACGAGAGCGGCGCCGCCTCGATCCGCCGCCGCAGCTGCTCGGCCCGCGCGGCGGCCTCCTCGCTGCGCGTGTCCGGCAGCAGCATGACGAATTCCTCGCCGCCGAGCCGCGCCAGGACATCGGTGTCGTACATGTCGCGCCGGCACACATTGGCGAAGTGACGGATCACCGCGTCGCCGGCGTCGTGGCCGAAGCGATCGTTGACCGACTTGAACAGGTCGAGATCGAGGATGAGCAGCGACAGCGGATCGCCGGCGAGGCGGAAGCGCTCCCACGGCTCGCGCGCCAGCGCCATGAAGTGGCGCCGGTTGCAGATGTCGGTCAGGTCGTCGATGGTCGCCAGGCGCTCGAGCGTCTTCGCATGACGCACCAGGTCGGTGACGTCGGTGTAGCTCAGGAAGCGACCGCCGGCCGGCAGGCTCTTGCAGCGGCAGCGCACGGTGGTGCCGTCGGCGAGCTGGAAGTCCATCGGCCGCTCGTCGCCGCCGCGCAGCTGGGCGAGGCGCCATTCGATATGGGCGTCGACCTTGTCGGCCGGCACCGAGAGGACGCCGGACGCCCAGGCGTTGTGCAGGAGATCGCCGAAGAAGGGCATGCGGCGCGCCGTTGCGTCCGGGATCTTCCACTGCTGGCGCGAGGCGCGGTTGATGAAGCGCGCGCGCAGCTGCTCGTCGAGCAGGATGACGCCGTCGTCGACGTGGTCGAGCGCGGCCTGCAGGAACTGCAGCTCACGACTCGCGGCCTCGACGCGCTCGCGCGAGCGGCGCTCCTGCTCGAGGCGGCGGTCGGCGCGGGAGCGCAGCCAGGTGATGAGGGGCGGGACGCCGATCGCGAAGGCCGTGGCCGCGATCGCGATGACGGGCGGATTGTAGGAGAGGGTGATGAAATGCGTCTTCTCGAGCACGGCCGGGACAGCAGCGGCGAGGAAGATGACGGCACTCGTGTAGCCGGGGACGAGGCCGCCGACCCAGGTCGAATAGACGATGGCCAGCATCACGAGGCCACCGGGGGCCGGGACCGGGACGCCGAGCCGATCCAGCAGCCAGATGACGCCGGCCATGCCGGCCGTGATCAGGGGCCCGATCGCGAAACGCCACCGACTCGATTTCATGAGCACTGCTCCCATCCGACCGCAGCGCTACAGTATCAATACGTAGAAATTGCCAATGCGGGCGGCGCGCGGTGTTCTGCGCACCGGTATTCCGACGCAGATGCTTAACCTTGGGTTAGCGTGATGGTTGCACGATCAAAAAACCGCTGATGGTCCATGAAGAAATGCCCCGCCGGAGCGGGGCATACACGTTTCACGTGTGCGCTGCGCAACCACTCAGGCGAGCCGCGCGGCCTCGGTGCGCAGGTCCTTGCCGAGCGCCTCGAACACCTTGGCGACGATGCCTTTGGCATCGAGGCCGGCCTTGGCGTACATGGCGTTGGGCGTGTCCTGATCGATGAAGACGTCGGGCAGCACCATCGCGCGGACCTTGAGGCCGCGATCGAGCAGCCCGGCCTCGGCGAGCGCCTGCAGCACATAGGTGCCGAAGCCGCCGATCGAGCCTTCCTCGATCGTCACCAGCACCTCATGCTCGCGCGCGAGGCGGTATACGAGCTCGGTGTCGAGCGGCTTGGCGAAGCGCGCGTCCGCGACCGTGGTGGCAAGACCGAGGGCGGCGAGCTCCTCTGACGCCTTCAGGCACTCGGCGAGCCGGGTGCCGTAGGAGAGGAGGGCGATCTTGTGACCTTCCTTGAGGATGCGGCCCTTGCCGATCTCGAGTGGCTTACCGTCTTCCGGCATGGTGACGCCGACGCCTTCGCCGCGCGGATAGCGCAACGCCGAGGGATGCTCGTCGAGCGCGGCCTGCGTCGCGACCATGTGGACGAGATCGGCCTCGTCGCCAGCCGCCATCAGCACGAAATTCGGCAGGCAGCCGAGATACGCGATGTCGAACGCGCCCGCGTGCGTCGGTCCGTCGGCGCCGACGAGGCCGGCGCGGTCCATGGCGAAGCGCACCGGCAGGTTCTGGATCGCGACGTCATGCACGACCTGGTCATAGGCGCGCTGCAGGAAGGTCGAGTAGATCGCGCAGAAAGGCTTCAGGCCCTCGGTCGCGAGGCCGGCCGCGAACGTGACGGCATGCTGCTCGGCGATGCCGACGTCGAAGGTGCGGTCGGGGAATTCCTTCTGGAAGAGATCGATGCCGGTGCCGGATGGCATCGCGGCGGTGATGCCGATGATGCGCTTGTCCTTGCGCGCTTCCTTGATCAGGCTCTGGCCGAACACCTTCTGATAGGCGGGGGCGTTCGACTTCGACTTGGCCTGGGCGCCGGTTGCGACGTCGAACTTGACGACGCCGTGATACTTGTCGGCGGACTGCTCGGCCGGGGCGTAGCCCTTGCCCTTCTGCGTGACCACGTGGACCAGGATCGGTCCGGTCTTGCTGTCGCGCACGTTGCGCAGCACCGGCAGCAGGTGGTCGATGTTGTGTCCGTCGATCGGGCCGACATAATAGAAGCCGAGATCCTCGAACAGAGTGCCGCCGCCCATCATCATGCCGCGGGCGTATTCCTCGGCGAGCGCGGCGCGCTCCTTGATCAGCTTGGGCAGGTGCTTGCCGAGCTGCTTGCCGATATCGCGCAGCGAGCGATAGGCGCGGCCCGACCACAGCCGCGACAGATACGCCGACATGGCGCCGACTGGCGGTGCAATCGACATGTCGTTGTCGTTGAGGATGACGATGAGACGCGAATCCATGGCGCCGGCGTTGTTCATCGCCTCGTAGGCCATGCCGGCCGACATGGCGCCGTCGCCGATCACCGCGACGACGTTGTTGTTCTCGCCCTTCTGGTCGCGCGCGACCGCCATGCCGAGCCCCGACGAGATCGAGGTCGACGAATGGGCGGCGCCGAACGGGTCGTACTCGCTCTCGGCGCGCTTGGTGAAGCCCGAGAGGCCGCCACCCTGACGCAAGGTGCGGATGCGGCTGCGGCGCCCGGTGATGATCTTGTGCGGATAGGCCTGATGGCCGACGTCCCAGATCAGCCGGTCGCGCGGGGTGTCGAACACATAATGCAGCGCGACGGTCAGCTCGACGACGCCGAGGCCGGCACCCAGATGGCCGCCGGTCACCGCGACCGCGGAGATCATCTCCTGGCGCAGCTCGTCGGCGACCTGACGCAACTGCGAAGGCTCGAGACGCCGCAGGTCCGCCGGCGTGTCGACCTTGTCAAGCAGAGGTGTCTTCGAAGGCGACTGGGACAATGACATTCTCCGGATTCTGTTCAACGGCACCTAACCATGCCGCTACTCAGGCCATTACTCGATCAGCAGGCAGGCACGGAATCGTGCTCCCGGTGGGTTACGCGCGCACTGGCCTTCTCATGCCACCCTTTGAACTGCCTCCACTTGGAGGCATGCCCCATCCTTTAGAGGAGTCCAAAGAAGACAGTAGGACACCCGGCTTCCGGGTGCAAACGGCAAGAGGCATGTTGGAACCCACCCGCCAGTCATACCGCATTACCGGCGCGATCCCCCGAGCTTGCCGGCTGCTCTAGCCCAAAACCGCAAACCGCTGATCGGTTCCATACTTTTGACATCCGTGGCGAATTTGCGGTGTGGCCGATGACCCTTGGGCTTCCATGCGGGCCAGGGTGTCCACTCTCTTGGGTTAAGATTTGGTGTGTCGCGAGGCGTTGCTCAGCCTCTCCAAGAAATCCATCTATCTCTCTGAATTTGCGAGATTAACTTTACCGGCACGGAGACGTTCAGGATTCCGGCAGCGGGATGAACTCGGTCTCGCCTGGCACCGCTGCGAATCGGCCGGCCTTCCAATCAGCCTTGGCTTGGTCGATGCGCTCCTTGCGCGAGGAGACGAAATTCCACCAGATGTGTCGCGGCCCATCCATCGCGGCGCCACCCACGACCGCGATGCGCGCGGGGACGGCTGCCGTCACGGTAATGCGGTCGCCCGGCTTGAAGACGAGCAGGCGCCCGGCCTCGAAACGATCGCCGGCAATCTCGATCTCGCCCGACACAATATAAATGGCACGCTCCTCGGTCTCGGCATCGAGCGGGAGGCTCGCCCCGGCGGCAAGCGTGACGTCTGCCATCAGGGTGTCCCAGCCGGTCACGACCGGCGAGGTCATGCCGAGGAAGCGGCCGGCCACCAGCCGCACGGTCTTGCCTTCGCCGGTCGCGACCGGGAGCTCGTCCGCCGCGTGGTGCACGAAGCCGGGTGCGCCTTCCTCGGCGCTGGCCGGCAGCGCGACCCAGCACTGCAGGCCATGCAGCGGCTCGCCGGCGAGGCGATGCTCGGGCGCGGTGCGTTCCGAGTGGGCGATGCCGCGGCCGGCGGTCATCCAGTTGACCGCGCCGGGCTGGATCGCGGCGACGCTGCCCAGGCTGTCGCGGTGCATGATCTCGCCGGCGAACAGATAGGTGACGGTCGCGAGCCCGATATGCGGGTGTGGCCGCACGTCGATGCCCTGGCCCTCGCGGAATTCGGCCGGCCCCATGTGGTCGAAGAAAATGAACGGCCCGACCATGCGGCGCTGGGAGGAGGGGAGTGCGCGGCGGACGAAGAAGCCGCCGAGATCGCTGGTGCGGGGGACGATCACGCGCTCGATCGCATCGCACGAGTGGGCATCGCCGGCTGCCGGGTCTTTGCCGGGAAAGAAGCTCATCTGCCGCCTCCGCGCGTGATCGCTGCGCCGACGATATGGGCGCTGGCGGGACGGCTTGCAATGATCGCGAGGGGGCGAATAGCGAATGGCGAGTAGCGAATTGAGAAGATGCACTACTCGCTATTCGCTACTCGCCATTCGCCCCCGATCACTTCACATCGAGCGGCTCGGTGCCTCTCGGCTTGCCGGCGGCGTCGAGGGTGATCTTCTCCACCCGCGCCTCGGCCTGGCGCAGCAGCTCCTCGCAGCGGCGCTTGAGCGCCTCGCCGCGCTCGTAGATCGCGACCGATTCCTCGAGCGGCACCTTGCCTTCCTCGAGCCGCTTGACGATCGATTCGAGCTCCTCGATCGCCTTCTCGAAGGTGAGCCTGCTGACGTCTGCGTGGTTGGTTTCGCCCATGATCTATCCAGTGCGCGCGCGACTCAACGTCCCGCCGCGCCATCTTATCATCCGCGCATCAGTGTGATCACGTGTGCCGCGACCGACTGGGCGAGACCCTGCAGGTCGTAGCCGCCTTCGAGCACCGAGACGACGCGGCCGTCGCAATATTTGTCGGCGGCTTCCATCAGCTTGGCCGTCACCCAGGCGAAATCGTCCTCGACCAGGTTGAGATTCGCCAACGGATCGCGCGTGTGGGCGTCGAAGCCGGCCGAGATCAGCAGCAGGTCGGGCTTGAAGCCGTCGAGCCGCGGCAGGATCACGCTCGTCATCGCCTCGCGGAATCTCGCGCCGCCGTCGCCGGCGCGCAGCGGCGCGTTGACGATGGTGTTGTGCTCGCCGCGCTCGGACACCGCGCCGGTGCCGGGATAGAGCGGCATTTCGTGGGTCGAGCAGTACATGACGGTCGGATCCTGCCAGAAAATGTCCTGGCTGCCGTTGCCGTGATGCACGTCGAAATCGACGATGGCGACGCGGTCGAGCCCGTGCCGCTTCTGCGCGTGGCGCGCCGCGATCGCGACCGAGTTGAACAGGCAGAAGCCCATCGGCCGCTCGGTCTCGGCGTGGTGGCCGGGCGGGCGCACGGCGCAGAAGGCGTTGGCGGCCTTCTTGGCGACCACCTCGTCGACCGCAAGCGTCGCGGCGCCGACCGCGCGGGTCGCGGCCGCGAAGCTGCCGGGCGACATCGAGGTGTCGGCGTCGATGCGCACCATGCCGACGCTCGGCGTGGCGTCGCGGATCTGCTCGACATAGTCGAGCGGGTGCGCGAGCGCGATGGTCTCGAGCGCGGCCTCGGGCGCCTGCTCGCGCGCGAGCGGCTGGAATTTCTCGTCCTCCAGCGCGCGCTCGACCGCCTTGAGCCGGTCGGTGCGCTCGGGGTGACCGAGCGGCGTGATGTGGTCGAGGCAGGCCGGGTGGGTGATGTACAGGGTCGCCATGGAACCCACACTTAGTACTGGGGCGGGGCGAATGAAAGGCGGGCTCGCGACGTTGGCCGCAAATGGCGAGTAGCGAATAGCGAATAGCGAATAGCGAATGGGGCCGGTCTACTCGCCATTCGCCATTCGCCACTCGCTATTTCCTCCTTGCCAGGAACGCCTCGAACGCCGCCTTCGCCTCCGGCGAGGCGAGCCGCCGCTTGAACTCGGCGACTTCCTCATCGATGCGGCGGATGGTCTCCTCGGGTGCGCCGCGCAGCAGGCGCCGCGTCGCCGCGAGCGCCTGCGCGGGCAGCGCCGCGATCTCGCGCGCGGCCTTCATGGCCTCGGCGTCGACCTGATCGGGCGCGACCACCGTGTTGACGAGACCGGCCGCGAGCGCGGCGGCGGCATCGAGCGCGCGGCCCATGGCGAGCAGTGCAAAGGCACGTGCGTGGCCGAGCCGGCGCGGTCCGAGCAGGCTCGAGCCCGCCTCCGGCACGAGGCCGAGCTGCGCGAACGGCGTGACGAGGCGCGCGTCGCTGCCGGCGACCACATGGTCGCAATGCAGCAGCATGGTGGTGCCGATGCCGACCGCGAGCCCGCCGACCGCCGCGACCAGCGGCTTCTCGGCCCGCGCCAGCGCGTACAGGAACGCGACCAGCGGCGGCGCGAGGCCCTCGGCGCTCCTCGTGGCGTCGAGGAAATCCTGCAGGTCGTTGCCGGCGCAGAAGGCGCCGGGCGCGCCGGCGATGACGACGACGCGCGTTGCCGCCGACACGGCGGCGCCGTCGAGCGCCGCGACGAGGGCGGCATACATCGGCAGCGTGAGCGCGTTCTTCTTCTCCGGCCGGTTCATCCGCACGGTGCGGATGGGGCCGTCGTCGGTGACGAGAACGAGATCGGACATGGAAGCTGCTTTCGTTGGGCCGGCACGGCGCGAGCGCTCCCTCTCCCCCTGACGGGTGAGAAGGGGCGCCGGCACTGCCCATCTGACTTATCCGAACACGTCCGCGGGCGCGAGCGCGCCGGCGCCGTCGGTGATGGTGGTCGCAAGGCCGCCGGCGGCGGTCGCGAGGTTCTCGGCGAAGAAGCGCGCGACGGCGACGCGGCCGGGCGCATCGCCGTTGCCGGTCATGCGCAGCGCCGCGAGCGCCTCGTCGGCGAGCATGCAGCCGCCGGCCGCGAGGCCGAACAGGCGCAGATAGGACGTCGCGCCCGCGAGCGCGGCGTCCGGCTCGCCCTCGAGGCGCGCGAGCAACCACGTCGTGGCGCGCGCGAGGTGCTCGACCGCCTCGCCGAGCCGCGCGCCGGTCGCGCCGAAGGCGGGATCGTTGGCGGCATTCACGGCGGCGACGCTCGCGCGCAGCTCATCGAGATACGTCCCGACCGCGGCGCCGCCCGCCATCGGCAGCTTGCGGGTGACGAGATCGATCGCCTGGATGCCGTTGGTGCCCTCGTAGATCTGGGCGATGCGGGCGTCGCGAAAGTGCTGCGCCGCGCCGGTCTCCTCGATGTAGCCCATGCCGCCGTGCACCTGGACGCCGAGGGAGGCGACCTCGCTGCCGATGTCGGTCGCGAAGGCTTTTGCGACGGGTGTGAGCAGCGAGGCGCGCTCATGCGCGGCGGCGCGCGATTTCTCGTCGGCAGCCTTGTGGCTGCGGTCGATCGCGACCGCGGTCGCGTAGCAGATCGCACGCGCCGCCCGCGTGAGGCCGCGCATGCTCATCAGCATGCGCCGCACGTCCGGGTGGGCGATGATCGGCGAGGGCTGCGTCGCCGGCGTGCCGGCCCCGCGGCCACGAACTTGTCCTTGCCGGCGCTCGCGCGCATAGGCGATCGCCCGCTGCGTCGCGGTCTCGGCGATCGCCACGCCCTGCAGGCCGACCGCAAGCCGCGCCTCGTTCATCATCGTGAACATGCAGGCCATGCCGCGGTTTTCTTCGCCGACCAGCCAGCCGGTGGCGCCGCCATTGTCGCCATAGACCATGGTGCAGGTGGGCGAGGCATGAATGCCGAGCTTGTGCTCGACCGAATGGGCGCGCACGTCGTTGCGCGCGCCGAGCGAACCGTCGGCGTTGAGCAGAAACTTCGGAACGAGGAACAGCGAGATGCCGCGCGTGCCGGGCGGCGCGTCGGGGAGCCGCGCCAGCACGAAATGGATGATGTTGTCGGTGAGATCGTGCTCGCCGTAGGTGATGAAGATCTTGGCTCCGCTGATGCGATAGCTGCCGTCGCTCGCGCGCTCGGCCTTGCTGCGCAGCGCGCCGACGTCCGAGCCGGCCTGCGGCTCGGTGAGCTGCATGGTGCCCATCCATTCGCCCGAGACCAGCTTGGCCAGATATTGCTGCTTGAGCGCCTCGCTGCCGTGCTGCGCGAGCGCATTGATGGCTGCCATGGTCAGCACCGGCCCGATGCCGAACGCCATCGAGGCCGAGTTCCACATCTCGACGCAGGCCGCATTGACGGCCGCCGGCAGGCCCTGGCCCCCCCATTGCTCGGGCGAGGCGAGCCCGTTCCAGCCGGCCGCCGCCCACGACGTGTAGGCCTCCTTCCAGCCGGGCGGGGTGGTGACGACGCCATCCTTGAACGGCGTGCCGTGCAGGTCGCCGACCCGATCGAGCGGCGCGATCACGTCGGTCGCGAACTTGCCGGCCTCCTCCAGCACGGCGTCTAGGGTCTCGTCGTCGAGGTCATAGATGCCGGCCTTCCGGGCCTGCGTGAAGCGGGCGGCGTGACGCAACGCGAAGGCGATGTCGGCAACCGGGGCGCGGTAGGTCATGTGGCAGGACCGGGTTTCAAGATGATGAGATTGTTGCTGTTATCCCAGTTGGGTTCGTTCTGGAGTTCTGGAAAAATGCCGGGGCGGCGCGGCGCTGTGGCTCGCGCAACCTGCCGCCATCCTGGTCGGTTCCGCATCCGTGACCGCGGTGGGGCCCACCGTTGAAATTGCTGCCCTTTTTCGAGTTCGTTCTGCCAAATCGCCAAATCGAAAAATGGTTGTACTGATATGTAGTGCAATCTTTAGACGAGGGCGGCGGGCTCATGAGTTTCTCGGCTATCGCATGGTCCTACGCGTTCCGGGCCGGCACGCTGACCATCGGCAGTAATCGCCGTCATCGCGGCAGCTCGCACACTTAATCGTGGATGACGCGTGCCGCCAAGAACAAAATGTGCACGCGTCGAGTTGCGCCCGATCAATATAGATGTAACTGCAGCCGCGGCCGGCTTGGCGAACTGGCGGCGACTCCGGCGGCGAACCCGTTTGCCCCGCCGCCTCCGCGCCAGTATGGTCCGCCCGCGCAATGGGGCGTAGCCAAGTGGTAAGGCAGCGGATTTTGATTCCGCCATTCCCAGGTTCGAATCCTGGCGCCCCAGCGATGGCCAAGTTGCTCGCCCCCGTCAGGGGACGGCTCTCTCCTCCCGGCGCAAGTCAGGGCGTCGCCTCCAGGCTCTTGAGCCTTTCGAGCACGCGCTTGTTTCCCGGCTGGAGCGCGAGGATCTTGCGATATTCGGCCGCGGCGCGCGCGCGGTCGCCGTGGTGCTCGTAATATCCAGCCAACATGTCGAGCGCAAACGTGTTGCGCGGGTTCATGTCGATCGCCTTCTGCAGGTCGGCGAGCATATGGCTCGCATCGTTGAGCTCGGCGTAAGCGACGGCGCGAAAGACATAGACGCCGTCCCTGGGCTCGAGCTCGAGCACGCGCGTGTAGTCCGCGATCGCCTTCGCGGTTTCGTGCGCTGCGAACAGCGCGACCGCCCGTTCATAATACGGGCCCGGCCAACCCCCATCGGCTTCGATCGCGCGGCCAAAATCGGCGATGGCCTCGCCATCCCGGTGCAGGAGCCGCAGCGCCTTGCCGCGAACCGTATAGGCGACCGACTGCGCGTGCCGGTCGGCCGGATGCGCATCGAGGAACTCGGTGCAGCTCGTGATGGCGAGCTCGGCATTCTCCTTCTGTGTACAGCCGCGCGGCAGCTCCGCGCAGGCGAACGCGGGCCACATGGCGATCATTGCCAGCACAAACCGATTTCGCATGCCTCGATCCTCCTGAGCGACGATCGCACGCGGCGCCGCGCTACCAGATGCTCACGCGGTCGGCCGGTGCGAGATACATCTTATCGTTCGGGCCGATGTTGAACGCCCGGTACCACGCGTCGATGTTGCGCAGCGGGCCGTCGACGCGGAATCGCTCCGGCGCGTGCGGGTCGATCTTCACCCTGATGATGGCGGTCTGGTCGGTGGTCTTCGCGCGCCACACCTGCGCCCAGCCGAGAAAGAAGCGCTGATCGGCCGTCAGGCCGTCGAGCACCGGCGGAACCTGGTTGCCGAGCGCCGCGTGATAGGCGTCGAGCGCGAGCAGCAGGCCGCCGAGGTCGGCGATATTCTCGCCCATGGTGAGCAGCCCGTTGACATGGAAGCCCGGCACGGGCTCGAACGCGTCGAATTGCGCGCCGAGCCGGGCGGCGCGCTCCTGGAATGCGGCCGCATCCTGCGCCGTCCACCACTCCGCGAGCCTTCCGTCCGCGTCGTACTTGCGGCCCTCGTCGTCGAAGCCATGGGTGACCTCGTGCCCGATCATGGCGCCGATGCCGCCGAAATTGACCGCCATGTCGGCGTTCGGGTCGAAGAACGGCGGCTGCAGGACCGCGGCCGGGATGGTCAGGTCGTTGTTCGATGGATTGTACTGCGCATTCACCTCCTGCGGGTGCATGTGCCATTCGGCCTTGTCGACCGGCTTGTTCAGTCGATGCACATCGTATTCCCAGTCGAACGCGATGGCGCGCACCTTGTTTCCGTAGAGATCGTCCGGCCGCATCGCGAGCGTGTCGTAGGCGCGCCATTTCGCCGGATAGCCGATCTTGATCGTCATATGCGCCAGCTTGTCCTGCGCCTTCCGCCTGGTCTCTGCGGTCATCCACGCCGCACCGTTGATGTGCGCGTGCATCGCGGCCATGATTCGGCGCACCATCGCTTCGGCTTGCGCCTTCGCTCGCGGCGAAAAATAGGCCTCTACGTACATATGGCCGATCGCCTCGCCGAGCGCAGACTCGGTGAAATAAACGGCGCGCTTCCAGCGCGGCCGCATCTCCTGCTGACCCGACATGGTGCGGCCGTAGAAGTCGAAATAGGCGTCGACGAAGCGCTTGGACAGGTAGGGAGCGGCCCCGTCGGCGACGCGGTAGGCCTGCCACGCCTTGATCGTATCGAGTGGCGTGGCCGCGAAGATCGCGGCATATTTCGGAAACGCCGTGTCGGTGCGGACGATCACACGGTGGACCGCGCGGAGCTCCGCGTTGTCGAGGAACGCGCGAAAGTCGAAGCCGGGCGCATAGCGCACCAGCTCCTCGACCGTCATCGGATGATAGTTCGCGTTCGCATCGCGGTTCTGCACCTGCGTCCAGCGCGCCTCGGCGAGCCTGGTCTCGAAATCGAGAATCGCCTTGGCATTCGTGCCCGGCCCGGGCCAGCCGATCATCTGCAGCATCGTCGCCACGTGCGCCTGGTACTTCGCCTTGAGGTCCGCGAACTCGGGCTTGAGATAATAGTCGCGGTCGGGCAAGCCGCTGCCGGCCGTCTGCAGGAAGACGGCATATTGGTCGGGCGCCTTGTCGTCCGCCGCGATCGCCAGGTCGAAGATCGCCGACTGCATGGTCGTCGGCGCCGTGCCCATCAGGACAGCGACATCGCTCATGCTCTGCTCGGCGCGGATGTGCGCGAGATCGGCGGCGAGCGGCCGGTCGTCGAGCTTCTCGACCAGCGCCTCGTTCATGAACGAGCGATAGGCGGCGCCGATGCGTCGCGCGTCGGCATCGCTCGAAGGCCCGCCCGCGGCAGTCTCGATCAGCTTGCGAACGGCTGCCTGCGCCTCGTCGCCGAGACGATCGAACTGACCATAGTGCGACTTGTCGGCCGGCAGCCGGGTCTGCTTGATCCAAGTCCCGTTCGCATTGAGGTAGAAATCGGCCCCTGGATCGACGGCGAGATCCCGGGCCGCAAGATCCACGCCCCAGGTGCCGAACTGTGGCGCTTCGTTGCGCGCGGGCGTCTCGTCGGCGCTCCCCGAGATCGTCGTGGCAAGCAGGATCGCGACCGCGATGCCACGCGCGCCAGTTCCCGTACCGGACATCGACAAATTCCTCCGCTGTCACGAAACAATCACGAGGTCGCCGGCTGCGCGATCCGTCCCTCGAACAGGATCGCGCCAGTCGCCGTGTCTGTAACGTAGAACAGGAACGGCCGATCGACCACGAACGGCTCGGGCGTCTCAGCCCGCGGCGGAGCGGCCCTGATCGAGAAAACGATGGCGGTCGCGGCGGTGGCCTCGGTCCCGTCCTCGTCGACCTCGATGGTCGCGCGGTGGCGAATCTGGCTGATATACACCGGCGCGCCGCCCTGGCCGGTCATGCCGGAGAAGTCGGCCTTGTCGCCGAACGGCAGGTGGAGGCCGGCGTTCATGAGCGCCGGAATGACCGACGCATCGTAATCCACCTTGAATTTAGGCAAGGCCAAAGCGACTTGCCGCGGGGGGCCAGTCTCGAGCGCCTTGGCGAGGCGCGCAAGCGCCGCCGCGTCGAGCGCGGCGCCAATCGCATCGACACCATCCTTGGCGTCGGGCAGGACCACCACCATGGCGAGCTGGCCGACCGTGTAGGGCAGGCGGATCGCGCGGAAGCCATCGCCGGTGACGACGGCGAAGCGCGCCGTCTGGTGCATGGTCTTCACCGGTACGCTCTGATCGCGGCTCGACCAGAACGGCGCATCGTTGGTCCGGCCTTTCGCAAATACGTTCGCCCAGCGCGCGCGAAAATAGGCCGCGTTGAGAATGACGGCGATATCGTTGGGACCGAGCTGGTCCAGGATCTTGTCCACATGGCCCTTCGTCTTGCTCGCCACCCAGCCGTTGATGGTCGCGAGGTTCGCCTTGCGAAACACCTCCGCGTCGTAGTCGCGCTCGAGGTCGGCGACATAGCTCGGCGCGACGTCCTTGAGGATCATCAGCGCATTGGCGATCGCGATCTGGGCCGACGGAGCGCGCCGCGCCGGCGTGAGACACTGACCGTCGCTCGATTGAGCCGACATCGGACAGCGACCGTCCTGTGGCGCCGGAACGGCGCATTCGTCGCCCACGAGCTTCGCGGCCGGCGGGCACTGGGGAGGGGTTGCGCTCGTGTCGTAGCTGTCGAAGACGCGCATGAGCTCGCGCGCGTCGCCACCCGGAAGGCCAGCGGTCGATAGCACGCGATCCATCTCGGCATGCGTCGTCCCGCGCGCGCCGTGCGTCGCCATGTTCAGCGCGCTGCCGAGAGACAGCGGCGAGAAGACGATGTTGCCGGGCTGTTGCGCGAAGGTGCGCATCACGAGCCGGCCGGTCGCGTTATAGGCCGACGCCATCGCGCGGGCGCCGGCGGGACGCTCAGCGCTCGCGGCGAGCACCGCCGCAGGGGTGAGGCAGGCCGCGACCGCGGCGGTGACGAGAGCTGAGGCGCGCATGGGGTGGCTCCCTTTGCGGATTGGCGCCGCGGCGAATTGCCGGTCGGCGCCATTAGAGCCGCTTGCGGTCGATCGTTCGCCGCGACGAGTCGCCAACGGGCCCGGGCGATGGCGGGGTGCGCTTTCCGGAACAATCGCCGAGATTCGCATCTGCGGCTTCACCCGTTCGAACGAGGGACGGTCAAATGTTTCGTGTGCCGGCCGTGATCATCATCCCGCACCGGGCCTTCGCTGCCGACGCCGCATCTCGCGTCGGCATCTACCCTGAGCCTGCTCGAAAACACACTCTTCTGTGACGGCCTACACACCAGTGGCCGCGCCGACCCGCGACGAAGATGTGATCGCGGATGTCCCGCATCGCACCGAAACAGGAGAAAGCCATGCTTCGCCAATTTCTCGTCCTTTCGACCACGCTCGCCGTCACAGGCGCGGTCACTATCGGTTCCGCCGCGGCCTCGCCGTCGAACACCGTCCATGGGATCGTGCCACATCAGTCCGGCATCAAGGGGCGCTACTCGACCTACACGACGTGCAAGATCGAATGCATGCAGCCGACCGGCAAATACCTGGTCTGCCGCAGCAACCTCGACCGTCAGATCGTCAGCGAGAAGCTGATCGACATCAACGCCTGCATGCACTGACTCGATCTGCCTCCGCTCGCAGGCGTCGAGTTGGGATCGCGCGAGGCCTGCAGCAAAGGGCGACGTTGCCACGCAACGTCGCCCTTTCGCCATTGACGCGCGCGTCGGCGCGGCCGTCCGCGCCACCGGACCAAGCGGAATGGCGCAGCTCTCCGAACGAAAGACGGGACGAGCGTGACGGTCGTCACGGTCATCGGGCCACGACCAGCGACTGACAGGGCGCGAGGCGACTCCTGGGCCTCGCGATCGAGCGCTCGGTGCCTGCGCCGCAAGGCGCGGCACCGAGCAGGAGGGCCCCATGTCGACCGTCTCGGAGCTCGTCGGCCGCGTCGCCGCGCTGTTGCGGCGCATCCGCGCGCGGCGCGCCAGCGACGGGCGCATCCTGCGGCCGTTCGCGCGCGCCGGCGCGACGCGGCCGGCGAGCGTCGTCGTGGCCGTGGTCGGCGCGAGCCTCCTGCTGGCGCAAGGCACGCTGTGGTGGATGCACGGGACACCGGGCGCGGCCTTGGCGATGATTGCCGTCTTCGTCGCCGCGACGATCGGCAGCATCGCGGGCTTCGCGTTTTCGGCCCTGTGCGGGGCGCTGCTCTTCCATCTCATGGACAGCCCGGTCCAGGTCGTGCAGGTGTTGATCGTGTGCAGCATCGCGATGCAATTGCTCAGCGTCGCCAGCCTGTGGCGCTCGATCGACTGGCGCAGCCTGCCGGTCTTTCTCATGGGTGGCGCTTTCGGCGTCCCTGTCGGCGCCTATCTGCTGCTGCACCTTGCCGCCGGCACCTATCGCGACGTGATCGGCACATTGCTCATCGCCTATGGAAGCTATCTGCTGGTGCGAGGTCCGGCGCGACCGGTGCGGCTCGGACCGCTGGTGGACGCGGGCGCCGGCTTCCTCGGCGGCATCACCGGCGGCCTCGTTGGATTTCCCAGCGTCTTCGTCACCATCTCGTGCACCTTGAAGGGATGGGACAAAGCGCGCCAGCGCGGCGTGTACCAGCCGTTCATACTGTGCATGCAGCCGGCCGTGCTGGTCGCCATATCGCTCATGCGGCCGCCATCATTGCCGGCGACGCAACTCGACTGGCAGGCGCTCGCCTTCGTTCCGGCGGCGTTGCTCGGCACCTGGCTCGGGTTGCGCATCTTCAAGCGGCTCGGCGACCGCCAGTTCCAGCTCGCCGTCAACGCCTTGCTCATCGCGTCCGGCGTCGGCCTGTTCCTGTGAGGCGCGCCGCACGCGGCACGATCGCACGATCCGTCAGGTGCTCTCATCGCAGCCTCCAATTCGGCAACGTGAGGCGGTGCACATTGAAATGCGGCACACCGACCGGCGCGCAACCCGCGCCTGGAATCCGGTGCATTCCGGGCGCGCAGCCCAGTTGCAGGTTCGGCGGTCTTGCCGCGTTACGGTGGGGAAAATCGAATTTGGGCTGCGGCCTCCTCAGGGTCGTGGGCCGTCGGGAGACGATGCACCGCCCGCCGGGCAATCGGGTCATTCCTGGCGCGCATTGATGCGATTGGGTCGGAGTGACGCAGCGGCCGTCGCGATCGCGCACCTGCCCGGCGAGGCACGCGCGCGGCCCCTGCGGTGCGGCGGGCGTCGCTTGCGGCCCGGGTGGAGGCGTTGGTGGTGCGGCGGGCGCGCCTTGGGGCGAGGCCGGAGGTGATTGCGGCGCGACGGGAGTCGCTTGCGGCGCGGGCGGAGGTGATTGCGGCGCGGCCGGCGTACCTTGGGGCGAGGCCGGGGGCGATTGCGGGGCGGCCGGGGTCGCTTGCGGCGCCGTCGGCGGTGCTTGTGGCGCGGCGGGCAATCCCGCGGCTGGAGCAGTTTGCGGGGCGGCCCGCACTCCTTGCGACGAGATCGGCGGAGTTTGCGGCGCGATCACCGGCGCCGCCGTGGAGTCGATGCAGCGCCCGTTGAGATCCGCGACCTGGCCGGGCGGACACGAGAGCGGGATTGGCGCCTGGACAGGCTCGGATCGATGGTGCTTCGGGCGCGGCAGAGGAGCGGACCGCGACGGGTGACAGACCACGCCGAGAAGCTTGCTATAGACCGGTGTGCTCCCCGGTACACAACATACGGTTATTGTTTGGCCCAATGCGTCCACTGCCGCATAGATTCGGCATTTGGGGCCGTGTGGGAAGGGCGCGCAAAGAATGCTGCTGGAGATCATATCTCCCCAGCGGACGCAGACATTGCCCTTTGGACAACACCCGAAGGCGTCCGCGAGAAGCGCAGGCATTCCGTTCGCCGGATCGATGCAGCGGGCATAAGGGCACTTCGGCCCTTGAGTGCGCGGCGGTGGCGGTGGCGGCGGCGGCGGTGGCGGCGGTTTCGGCACGCATTTTCCGTTCTGCTCGATCTGGTCCGCAGGGCAGCCAGGGCAGCACGATGGCGCGCCGCCGGGACCCGTGCAGGGATGGCTGATGCCGACGCAAACGGTCGGCCCGCCGCAGTCCTGGTGGCCGTCATTGCGCGCGTTGCAGGGGTGGCCGCACCACAGGCACTGACCGTTCTGAACGCAATACTGGTCCGGGTTCGCGGCGCCGGGAAATGGACAATCTGCCGATGCCATGCTCGACCCGAGGGCGAGCATGCCGACCGTCAGGCCAAGCTCTCGGAGCAAGGCTAGTCCCCGCATCGGGACCTCCAGCATGAAATCATCGTCGCCGTCGCAGCGGGCGTCGTTCGCGCCATCGCGAGCATCCCACGTCGGGTGATTGCGTCGTTCCTCAGTTCACGGTCTTGCGCAGCGCGTCGATCTGCGAGCGCAGCGCGGCGACACCGATCGCGCCGGGCACGATGTTGTCGCCGATCACGTAGCTCGGCGTGCCGGTGATCCCGAGAGTCCGGGCGAGCGCCACATTTTCGGCGAGCGTCGCAGCGACGTCCGGGCTTTCCATGTCCTGCTTGAGCCGCACCACGTCCACACCCGCGTCCTGCGCTGCCGCGAGGGCGCGCGCGGAATCGGCCGGGCCCGCCGCGCCGAGCAGCTTGCGGTGGAAGGCGAGGTATTTGGCGCCGCTCGGATCCTGCATGCGGACGGCGACCGCGACCTTGGCGGCATCGGTCGATCCGGGTCCCAGGATCGGGAATTCCTTGAGAACGATGCGCAGCTTCGGATCGCCCTCGAGCAGCGCGACCGTGTCGGCGAGCGCGCGCTTGCAGAAGCCGCAGTTGTAATCGAAGAACTCGACGAGCGTGACCTTGCCGTCGCGGTCACCGAGCGTCACCTGGTGCGGCGAGCCGAAGAGGAGCTGCGCATTGGCCTTGATGGCGGCACGACTGTCGGCGACTGGCGCCGGCGCGTTGGCGGTCGGCGCGTCATCGGGGCGCGCCTTCGTCAATTCGGCGATGACGGAGCGCAGGAACGCCGGATCGTTGACGACCTGCTGCTTGACGAGCTCTTCGAGCGCGGCCGGATGCGTTGCGAGGTACTGTTTGACGAGATCGCCGATCGCGTCCGGATGCGCCGTCATGTAGTCCTTGATCACGCGCTCGACGACGTCGGGGTGCGTCGCTACCGCAATCGCGAGGGCGGCCTGAATCTGGTCCGGCGGCGGCTCGGCCCACCCGAAGGTCGAAGCGCCGACGATGATGCCGGCGAGCGCCGCGGTCATCCGAAATGAGCGCACGGTCATTGTCTCACCTCATGTCGATTGATGGCCGACGAGCCCCGTGAGCGACCTCATTGACAGTGGAACTCGCAAGTCGATTGGCTCATCCGGCACGTGTTCATGCACATATCCTGGTCGATGCCGGCTGACCGCATGCGGCATGAGCTTTCGCATCCGAAGCGCTCGGACGAGCAGTTCGACTTGCAGGCCGAGATGCGAGACTCCTTGCTCTGCCTGTCCCAGTCGCTCTGCTTCCGCTCGCTCGTGGTCGTCGACGGGCCGGGCTGCGGCGCCTGTGGCGGTTGCGGCGGTTGCGTGCGGGCGACGGCATTGTTGCAGGCGCCGTCGCACGCCCATTTCTTCTGCGTGCAATCCGCCCAGCACGACACGGCGCCGAGACCTTCGCAGCGCCGCGCGCGACAGCGGTTCTCCGCCGCCTCACAGCTCGCGTGGCAAACACGCGCGTACTGCTCGGGCGTGAGAGCCGGGCCTCTCACCCGGGCATCCGCCGAAACGGTCAAAACGGCGGTTGCGATCGCCAGAGCCAACAGGCCGAGTTTGTATGTCATCGTGTTCCCTCCTGATGTGACGCGAGTGTTGCGTGATCCTCACCGTGGCGGCTGCGGCCCATGCGGCACGATCGGCAGCTTGAGCCGCACGCAATTGTTGCCGAGTCGGAACATGCCGGGCGGGCACGCATTGCCGTTCGGCCGCGCGACGCAGTGGCCGTTCACGAGCGTCTGCCCGGGGCCGCAGATGACCGGCCAGACGCATCGCCCGGTGCGGTCGCGCGCCGCGCCGAGCGGACATGCGGTGCCGCTCGGACGCCACACGCAGCGGCCGTTCTCGAGCACCTGCCCGTGTCGGCAGATCACCGGCCGCACGCACTCGCCGTTGCGATCGCGCACCTCACCGGGCCGGCACGTGCTGCTCGGCCGCGGCACACAGCGGCCATTCTCGAGCACCTCGCCCGGCCGGCAGATCACCGGCCGCACGCAGTCGCCGTTGCGATCGCGCACCTCGCCCGGCGGGCACGTGCTGGGTGGCCGCACGCAGTTGCCGTTGCGGTCGCGCACCTCGCCGGGCGGGCAGGGCGGCGGCGGAGGCGTCACGTTCTGCACGCACTGCCCGTTCTGCACATGCACGCGGTCGCAGCACTGGCCGTTCGCCAGCCGCACGGTCCCGGGCTCGCAGACCGTGCCGCCGGTGCCGCTCGCGCAGCTGTCGCCGACCGGCTGCTGTCCGCGCGGACAGCACATGCCTGCGCCGTTGACCTGGCCGGACAGGCAGCACGACCCGCTGGCGAGCGGCGAATAGCCGGGTGGGCAGGTCGGCGGAGGCGGAGGTGGCGGGGGTGGCGTCGGCGTCGAAGACGACGGCGCACACGTGCCGTTCGGCTGCACCGGCTGCCCGATCGGACAGCACTGGCCCGTCGGATACGCCACGTTGTTCAACGGCGCGGTGGCGGCGTTGCTCGTGATCGGCGGACACAGCTGCTGGCACGTGCCGTTGGGCCCGAGCTGCATTCCTTGCTGCTCGCAAGCGGACTCCTGCGGTGACGGCGCGCACATGATCAGCGATTTGGTGACGCCATTCGCCGACCTGGTCACGGTCTGCTTCGACCATCCCTGCGGACACACGGATGCGCTGGCGTACGGCGAGCTGGCGAGACAATCGAGGATCGCATCGGGCTTGCTTCCGTCGCGGCAGGTTTGGCTTGAATCATCGATATAGCCGTTGAGGCACGCCGCAACCTTCTCGCGATCCTTCGAATGGCAGGCCGAGAAGCTGGAGCCCGGCATCGGCACGTTGGCGTATTTGTCGCCCGGCACGTCACCGAAATACTGGCACTGGAAGGTTGGTGCCGTTCCGGGCGCGCAGGTGGTGCCGCCCGGCCCCGGAGGAGTAGGCGGCTGAGGTGGTGGCGGAGGCGGAGGCGTCGGGGCCGACGGCGCGCACGTGCCGTTCGGCTGCACGGTCTGTCCGGCCGGGCAGCATTGCGTCGTCGGATAGCCTACGCCGTTGCCCGGACAGAGCTGCTGACAGTTGCCGTCGAGGCCAACCTGCTTGCCCTGCGTCTCGCACGTCTTTTCCTGCGACGACGGCCAGCACATCGTCACGCCTTTGAGATTGCTCGAGCCGGGCCCGATGTTGTGGGGCCCGGGGCCGAGCACCGCGATGTACTGCTTGGTGTAGCCCTGCGGGCACGTCGCGGCGGTCGCGAGTGGCGAGCTCGCGAGGCAGCCGAGCATCGGATCGGGCTTGCTGCCGTCGAGGCAAAGTGTCGGACCCGGCGGATTAGCTTGTTGCTGGAAACCCTGCAGGCAGGCGGCGACGTCCTTGGGATTCATCGAGCCGCTCGGGCAGATCGGCGCGCATGATCCGTTGCCGCCCTGCATCGTGCCGAACGGACAGCAGCTGAATCCAGGTTGCGGTGTCGTGCCGGGCTGGCAGGTGCCGCCCGGAGGAATGGGCGTGGGCGGCGACCACGGCTGGCACGAGCCGTTCGCTTGCGCGATCTGTCCGGGGGGGCAGCATTGCGCCAACGGATAGGCCAGTGACGGCTGGCCTGGCGCCTGCGCCGGACACGCCGCTTGGCAGCTCCCGTTGGGCGCGAGCTGCATGCCCTGCTGCTCGCAGGCCTTCTCCTGCGGGGTCGGCTGACACATCGTCAGCCCCTTCGTCACGCCATTCACGGTGCGGGTGACGTACTGTTTCGTGTAGCCCTGCGGGCAGGTCGCGTTGATGGCGAGCGGCGAGCTTGCGAGGCAGCCCAGCACCGGATCGGCATGGCTCCCGTCGAGACAAACCGGCGGCGGGTTGGGATTCTTCGGATTGATGAGCTGAACGCCGTTGTAGCCTTGCAGGCAGGCATCAACGTCCTGCGCGCTCTTCGATCCGGTGTTGCGGCAGACCGGCTGACACTGGCCGTTGTCTGCCATCATGGTCCCGAAGGGACAGCACTGGAGTGCTGTGCCGGGCTCGCATGTCGGCGAAGGTGTCGGCTGCGGGAAGAACGGCGGAAAGTCGGGCGACGGCGCGAGCCAGCCCGACGTGCCCGGGCCGGTCGCGGCCTGGCCGCAGATGCGCAGAATCGCGATATCGCCGAGATGACCGCGCGCGGCCGGATCGTCGCGCCCATCGCCATACGCGGCGAAATAGCTCTGCAGCGGCGGCACGTTCGCGGGCCGCACCGCGTCGATCGCGTTGCCCTGCAAGCCATCGAACACGAGCGTGCCGCCGGCGGCGAGCTGCCGGGCGAGCGCCGCATCGGAAGCGCTTTGCAGCTGCTCGCCCGTGAACCAGACGAAGCCGCCGCAGGTCGTGCGGTCGAGCCGGCCGCCTGCGTCATAGTGGTCACCCACCGCAACGCCGCCATTGGCGTTGCGCAGGTCGTCGGCAAAGCCGATGGCATATTCCTGCGGCGGGCTCTGCCACTGTCCGTTCGGCATCGGCACGTAGCGCAGCACGCGAGCGATGCCGGGCTGCGCGAGCGCGGCGAAGTCGAAGGCGCCGGTCGGCGCCGCGCGCTCGGCCAGCAGCATGGCGCCGCTGTCGTCGAAGGTGATCTTGGCGACTCGCTCGGCCCTGCCGCCGGCGGCACCGCGATCTCGATGCGCGCATCGCTGCCGAAGCCATCGGCCGTCAATGCCACCGACCAGATCTGCAAGCCCTGCGCGATCGCGTAATAGAGCCTGCCGCCATGCACCGCGAGGCCGAAGACGCGCCGCTCCGGGACCGCCAACCCCCACGTCGCTGGGTCGTCGGCGTTGAACTGCGGGCTCGTGATGGCGACGCGGCGGGCGGGATCGAATGCGACCGGCGCAAGGCCGGCGGCAGCGTGGCCCTGCGTGCCGTGGTCGTAGCGGCCGAGCTCGCGACCGCCGAGGTCGAAACGATGAATCATGCCGGTCGCGCGGTCCGCCACCAGCAGGCTGCCCGAGGATGCATCGAAGGCGAGCCCGCCGAGCGCGGGGCCGCCGTTCGCGGTGCCCTCGAGGGTGACATTGGCAAAGAGCGTGACGGCGCCGGTCGCGCCGTCGATGCGCCAGATCGATCCCGGGCCGCCGCGCTGCGCGGCCGGTCCGAACAGCCCGTCCATGAAGGTTGCGCCGGCCACGCCCTCATGCAGGCGCGTCGACGCGCCGCCCGGACCCGCCGCGACGATCGGCAGGCCATATGCGGAGGTCGCGGCGGCGTAGATATTGGGCGGCGTCGCGTTGTCGAGCGCGACGCCGAACACCTGGCCGATCTTTGCCGCGGTCGCGGTGAACGGCTTGGGCGCCGCGATCACTTGCGCCACCGGCCCCGCGCCAGGGCTCGAGACATCGATGACGCGCAACGCCGGACCATCGAGATCGATGACGGTCTGGTCGGCCGGATTCGTGCCCGGCTGAATCTGCGTCGGCGGCAGGGCGCCGGAAAATCCGCTGACGACGGCATTGCCGGGCGCGACGATACCGCTGCGGGCCGGCGCAAGTGTCTGCGCACACGACGGCGCGATGATCGCAGCCGCGATGCTCGCGATCAGTGCCGCCCCGATGCGCGCAACGTGCCAGCGTGCGGTGAACATGTTGCGATTCCAAAGGGCGTGATGATCGCGCTTGAAACGCATCTCGGTGCGCACGGCGGCGGGAAACCACATTCATTGTCTTGCATGCAATTCGTACCCGGCCGCCGCACGATGGTCATCGTTCGATCGGGTGGGATCACGCAAAATAAATTCTTCGGAGTGCGGGAATTTCGCGGCCGCTGGGCGAGTCAATTTCACTTCGCCGTTTTTTTCAGCGCAGTGCGCGCCAGCCACGCAGCATGAGAACACCCCTCTGCGGTATTTTCGTCCATGCTTTATCCAATTTTTCATCATGGCGGGCATCGTTCGAAGAGCGGCCGCCTTCGCAGCACGCGCTTTGGCAGTGCCGGGCGCGTGGCTCGCGCCTTCGTCGATGGGATCGCCCTCAGGTCACCGACCATGTGACGGCCATCACACCCGGTTGGTCGCGGCGCGCGACCAACCGGCAAGCTCAACGCAAACCCGACGGAGATCGACCGTGTCGACCCTCAGCAGACTTTCAGCCTTTGCGGCCGCGCTGACGCTCGCGGTGACCGTGAGCACGCAAACATTCGTTGCTGCGCCCCACTCAGCGGCGGTCGCGGTCGGCTACGGGCCGGCCTCGCCCCAGCTCGACCCGCAGCACGGGATACCGACGGTCCGTCCGAAGACCGCCTGATTGAAATCGTCCGCCGCACGGGAATAATTCCAAGTTTCGTCGAGTCCCCTACAGGACAGCCCGTGGTGTGCCGATCGGGTCGCCAAAAGGACGAGCATCCATGGGCGGGCAGGAGTCAGGCGAGCAAGACCCGGGATTGCATCGTATGAGCGAGAACGTGCGCCCTTACGCAATGGCATCCGCCGAAGACGGTCGGATGGGGTCGCGGCCGCAGCCCGCGGTCCCGGCCGCACGGGGGGCATTCGAACCGGCGCCGGGTCCCGACAGCTTGATCGCGTCGCTGCCGCCTGAGATTTCCAATGCGCTGTTCGCGCGCGCGCACCCGACCTTGATCAAGGCAGGCCACGTCCTGTTCTCTGCGGGCGAGGAGGGCAAGGGCTGCTATCTGCTCAAGGACGGGCTGATGAAGGTGACCGTGAACTTCTCCCGCGCGCAGGAGCGCGTGCTCGCGGTGCTGCCGCCCGGGGCGGTGATCGGCGAGCTCTCGATGATCGACGGCACGCCGCGCTCCGCCACCGTGACGGCGGTCAAGGATTGCCGTCTCGGGTACATCAGCCGCGCGCAGTTCGAAGCCTTCGGCGAGGACCATCCGGCGCTCTATCGGCACCTGCTGCGCATCGTCGTGCGCCGGCTGCGCGATACCAACGTGGCGGTCGCCGAGACGACGTTCCTGTCACTCAAGGGCCGCGTCGCGCGCGCATTGCTGAGCCTCGCCGAGGCGTTCGGCCGCGACGTCGGCGCCGGGCGCATCGTGATCCAGCACAAGATCACCCAAGGCGACGTCGCCGCCATGGCCGGCATCGCCCGCGAGAACGCCAGCCGCATCATGAACGAGTGGCTGCGCGCCGGCACGGTCACGCGCATCCGCGACTACTATTGCATCGAGGACAGGGTCGCGCTCGTGAAGATCGCGCAGTCGTAGTCGGTTGCCCGATTCCGAGGCCGAGCGTGTCGATCGTCACAGCCGAGGGCGGGTCGTTTCGCCACCAAAGGATATCGGCAGCATTCCGCTGTCGAGCCATCTCAAGGAGAAATGACCATGCTGCGTAATCGACGTGCACTGACGGGCGCTCTTGCGCTCGCAATGGCCGCCCTGGCGGCGGCGACCAGCCCGGCCTCGGCAAAGGGCGCTGGACAAGGCTTCCCGATCTTCCGCGCCGCGACTGCGGACGTGGCCGGCGCATTTGCGGTCGCCGGCATCCGCGAGCGGATGCCGGTCCTGCCGCGGCTCGCCCGTTGTCCCGGGATCTGCGAGCGGATGCCGGCCCGTCCGCCGATCCAGCCGATGGGGATTCATCCCCGCCTCGTGGCTTGAAGCGACGCATCGGGAGACCACCATGCTGCGCAAATCAACGCGCGCGCGGGCCAGCACCGCGGTGCTCGCCCTCGCCACACTCGGAGCGGCAGCCTTCTCGCCGCCCGCATCCGCCGGCCGGATGATCCTGCACGCCGAGTTTGCCCAATCGCCACTGCGAGCGGGCGCGCCGGTGATGATCAACCCCCAGCCGCTGCCGCCGCGGCCCGACACCAAGGTGATGATCAACCCGCAGCCGTTGCCGCCGCGGCCCCAAACCAAGGTGACGATCAATCCGCAGCCGTTGCCGCCCAAGGTCGGAACGTCCGCGTGGGAGATGCGCTAATCCCGGCCCAAGGCCCCGCCGCGGCTTCACCGCGGCGGGGCCGCATCGTACTCGCGCACTCGGTCCGAGCCGGTGACCGCTCGCGCTCCCGGTGCAATCGGGCCGATGCGTCGCAGCCATCATGGGTAGCTTATGCGCCACGCGCGTCGCGGATGGCACGGGACCGAGTCTCGGTCCAGTTCGCGTCCGGGTGCCGGCGTCCCGCGGAAAAGGAAGGACGATCGGAGTGGTTGCCCATCTCCGATCGTCCGCTCGGCGCCGCTCGGTCATCGCATCAGCGGAATTTCGAGCCGTACCACGGCACGTGTGGCGGGCCGGGCGGGTGCGGCGGGATCCGCGAGCTGATCTGCGGCGCCGGCGCGATGCAGATATTGACCCACTTTTGACAGGGCGCCGGGCGCGGCGGCTCATCGTGCGGCGGCGGAAGTTGCGGCTGTGCTCGGAAGGTGCACACCCAGCAAGGGCCGCGCGTGTCGGCCGACGCCGCCTGCAGGCCTGCGCCGAGCGCAAGCGCCAGCGCGAGGCTCACGTGAATGACCGAACGTTGCGACATGGCTGAAGTCCTCATCTGATCCGTGGCCGATCGCCACGATCAGTTCGTCGCTGTCCGGCGCCGCCGTCGCTGTGACGATCATCACGCTGTGGCGTCCTGCGGCGTGGGATGGATGGCCGGCGTCCGCGCGCCGATGTGACGGCGAGCACACCCGTCGGCGCAATCCGAGCGACCAACCAGCACGATGCGGAGCGCATCGACAGCGAACCGGAGCGGATGCTCGCGCGCGCCAGCACCATGAGTGAGCTACGGACCATCGGCAGCGCCCCGCTGTCGCCCCTCGCCGAGGCGATCTACGACGGCGCGCCCGAGCCGGCTCTGCTCCACGATCTGCTCGCCGGGTTGGCGGCGGCCGTCGTTCTCGTCGATGCGGCGGGCCGCGCCGCATTCGCAAATCCGGCTGCGCGAAAGTTGTTCGATGACGGCGTGATCCGTCGTGGCGCGAGCGGCGGGCTCGCGCTGCCGGACGCGCAGGCCAATCGCGCATTGCGTGAGGCATTACGCGCGCCGTGCCGACGCGCCGGTGCAAGGCCCACCGGCATGGCGATCCCGTTCACCGCTCCGACCAATGCGCGTTGGCTCGCGCAGTTCTGCGCGTTGGTCCGCCGCGATCAACCCGCCGCGCTCGCGCCCCGTTCGCCGGTCGCGGCGCTGCACGTTTCCCAGCTGACGCTGGCGCCGCATCCCGCCGTCGCGATCATGGTCGCGCTCTATGGGCTGACGGCCGGCGAGCAGCGCGTCCTGTCCGTACTGCTGAACGGAAGCGGCGTGCCGCAGGCGGCGCGCGAGCTCGATCTGTCGCCGTCGACGGTCAAGACCCACCTGCGCAACCTGTTCGCCAAGACCGGCGCGCGGCGGCAAGCGGATCTCGTGCGGCTCGCGTGCGCGTGCGCACCGTTCTTCGCCTGAAGCGGGTTGCTGCAGCGCTCCCTGTGGCGTGCGGCGCATGTTATAAGTGGATGATGGCACCGGGTCTTCGAGTGCATTCACCAGCGCCCGCCACATGAGACGACGCCTCACGGTCATCCTCGCAGCGGACGTCGCGGGCTATTCCCGCTTGGTCGCGGCCGCCGAAGAGGCGACCATCCAGCAGCTGCGCACGGCATCCGAGATCTTCACCAATCTCGTGGCCAAGAATCATGGCCGCGTGTTCCAGACCGCAGGCGACGCGATCCTCGCCGAGTTCCAGAGCGCCGTCGACGCGACGCGCTGCGCGATGGACTTCCAGGAGGCCAACAATGCGCAGAACGTCGCGTTAGCGGCAGACCGGCGGCTGCTCTTTCGCATCGGCATTGCGATCGGCGACGTGCTCGTCACCGACGGCGGCGACCTGCTCGGCGACGGCGTCAACATCGCGGCGCGCATCGAGCGGCTCGCCGAGCCGGGAAGCGTCTGCATTTCCGACGACGTGCGCAGCCACGTCGCCAACAAGATCGAGATCGGCTTCGTCGATCTCGGCGAGCAGACCCTCAAGAACATTCCACGACCGGTGCGCGCGTTCAAGCTCGTCGTCGAAGGCGCGGTCGGATCGCCGGCGCAGCCGAAGCCGCCCCGCCAGCGCGTGCGGCCGGCGGCGCTGATCTGGATCGGATCGGCGACGGCCGCCGTTCTCGTCGTGGCGGCGGCGCTGTTCTTCTGGGCGCGCGGCACCCACACCGACGCCGGCGAGCCGTTCGATGCCGCGAAAATCCCGCTCATCGACGCGCGCGCGCGCGAGCAGCTCGCCGGGTACGCCCGGCAACCCGACCCGAAGGCCATCGCGATCTCGCAGATGAATTTCGGCGTGCAGGTCGGCGCGCCTGACATCGAGGCGGCCAAGCGCATGGCGCTCGAGAGATGCGAACAGGAGCTCCAGAAAACCAGGGAATTTTTCCAATCACTGAAGGGCGACCCGAAACTCTTGTCGAAGTATAAGCCCAACGAGGGAAACGGTGGGTACTGTCGACTGTATGCGGTCGGCAATATGGTCGTGTACCCGAGATCGTCGCTTCCCATGCCGATGCCGGCCGACCTGCGCACCGAGCCGCTGCGAGATGTCAACGCGGATTGGCTCTTCATATACCCGCTGTACATGGAGGGGCCCAACCATCGTGCCCTTGCGGTGCGCGGTCCCGGGCAAACCTGGTCCTCGATGGGTCAACCGAGCGGCGCCGAGGCGATCAGAATCGCGCTCGAGCGGTGCGCGGATCAATACCAATTGCCCTGTACGATCGTTGCGGTCGACGGGCGTCCGACGGTCCGCATGCCCGAGAGGCGCAAGGTCGCGGGCATGTTCACGCTCGCCGGCGAGGGCGGCATGACGGACGCGGACAGGCAGCGCATCGCGCAGATCTATGGCGGCCCCGATTGGCGCGCGCTCGCCAAAGGGCATTCCGGCCAGTGGTACGCGATCAACGGCGCCGCGTCCGAGATCGCCGCCGAGGAGAAGGCGCTCGCGCTCTGTCGCGCGACCGAGCCGCAGTGCGAGCTCTACGCCATCAACAATTTTCGGGTCGGAGAGCTCAAAAGCCCTGTCACGATGGCAACTCCCCCGGAATGCGCGCAGCTGAAGGACACCAAGCTGACGATCGAGACCTGCAAAATCTTCCTCGGCTTCCTCACCTGGTATCTGCCCGACGGGCACAAGCGCGCGGAGGCTTATTTCTATCTCGCCACGGCCCTCGGCATGAACGGACGGGTGGTGGACGCGATCGCTGGTTTCGACGAGGCGATCAAGGCCGACCCGGGCTGGGCGCCGCCCTACAACAACCGCGGCCGCGCCCTCGTCGGCGCCGGCGAGCCCGCAAAGGCGGTGGCCGATTACACGCGGGCGCTTGCCATCAACCCCCGTGATGCCGAAACCTACGTCAATCGCGCACTCGCCTATCTCAAGCTGAAGGACCGCGATCACGCACTCGCCGACCTGCAGCGGGGGACCGAATTGGATCCGCGCAACGCGTTTGCGCTCTACAATCTCGGCCTGCTCTACGAGGGAAAAGGCGATCGCGCACGGGCGGAAGCCGCCTATCGCAAGGTGCTGACGCTCGTGCCGGATGACGCGCACGCGCGCGAGAGCCTCAATCGGCTGGACGCCAAGAGTGACGCCAACAATGACGCCAAGCGCGACGTCAAGAGTCATGCTCCGGATGACGGCGCGTCGCGGCCGTAGCGAAGCGGCCCGCAAGCCTCTTCCATTCGGATGACGCGCACGACGATCTGTAAAGAGCGCGGCCGAATGACGACTGCGCATCAGGCGGCGACGGCAGGGCCGGGCACGATCGCGCGTCTCCGGGCCAGCCGCCCGAGGGCCGCGTACAGGCGAGACAGCGAGCCGCGCACCCTGCGCTCACGCAGAGCCAAGATGACGACGCTGCCCGCGGGGGTAGCCCGCCGATCCTCGGCCCAGTCGTAGGACAGCGCGATCTGGTGCACGGGTGGCACCATGGCGCCAAAGCCGGCGCCGGCGAGGCGGAATTCCTTGAGAGCGTGCGTCGACATGGCGGGATCTCCATAGGTCCACGTACTGGTTCAGGTGTTCGATCAATTAGTGCGGCCCGAAGCCCTTGCCGGTGTGACGATCATCACGTCTGGGGGGCCGGCCGGATCGACAAATCATCGACCGCATCCCTGGGCGCTCGCCGAGCGCCTCGCTGTGCGATGCCGGATCGATGGAGGAATACGATGCTTGCCAATGACACGAGGGCGACGCGCATGCGTCGCGTGCTCACGATCGCCGGGGCCCTGCTGCTGGGATGTGCCTCGGCCGCCGCGCTGCAGGCCAGTGCTCAGGTCAACGCCCCGCCCAAACCGCTCGGGCCGGGCGCCTTTTTCATCGCCTCCGGTCCCAATCCGGTCGCCGGTCCGCGCCAGGCGGTCACCGACTGTATGTTCTTTTCCCAGGACGTCGATCGCAAGATCAAGGGATGCTCGGACATCCTCGCCGACGCCGACGGCGCGCCGCGTCCTGGTATCGACTACGCCAAGCCCGACGACCGGCGTGATCCGAAGAACCTTGCTGCCGCGCATTACCACCGCGCGCTCGGGCTGCGGCAGAAACATGACCTGCAGGGCGCATTGGCGGATCTCGATGCCGCCGTGAAGCTCGCGCCGGGGCTGGCGCCGGTTCTCGATCTGCGTGGCCAGATCCGCGGCGCGCTCGGCCAGGTGGAGCTCGCCATCGCAGACTTCAGCGAAAGTCTGCGGATCGATCCTGGCGCGGCCCAGGTCCATTTCCGGCGTGGCGCCGCGTACGGTCAACGCGGCCAGTACGATCTGGCGATCGCGGATTTCAGCGAAGCCATCCGGCTCGATCCCAAGCTCGTCAATGCGTATTACAATCGAGGCGAGATGTTTCGTTTCTCGGGGCCGCTCGACCGCGCCGTCGACGACCTGACGCAGGTGCTCCACATCGATCCCAACCACGTGTTCGCCTACATGTCGCGCGGGCAAATTTATTCGGCCAAGCGCAATCCCGACGCCGCGATCGCCGACTTCACCCAGGCGATTCGGCTCGCGCCGAAATACGCGCCTGCCTACCAATATCGCGCGGCCGTGTACGTCGGGCGCGGCGATCTCGACAAGACGATCGCGGACGCGGGCGAGGCGATCGGGCTCGATCCGAGGCTCACCAAGTGCTGGCTGATCCGCGCGATTGCGCTTGAAAAGGCGGGGCGCCGTGATCAGGCGGTCGCCGACTACCGGCAGGCGCTCGCGCTCGAGCCGAGCAACGCGATGGCGCGCGATGGGCTGAAGCGCCTCGGCGGCTGATCGCCGGAGCAGAGCCTATCGCGGTGTGAGGGCGTGCGCGAGTTCAGCGCACGCCCGCGCATGTGCGCCCCGGCCCAGCGCTGCCGTGATGATCATCACGGCCGGGATTTCGCTGCCAGCGACAAACCATGGAACCACGGCCGGCAATCGCCGGGCGGTGACCAACTCACGAGGACTTCGATGCTTTCCAACCGCACACGCAAAGGCGCAGGCGCCGCCGCGACGGTGGCCGCGCTTGCATTCGCCCTGCTCTCGGCCGCAACGGGACCGGCCCTCGCTGGATGTTATCTGGTCGGGTAGCGATCCACTCCATTATTTGTCAGCTGATCTGGAAGAGCCGGGCGAGATACGTCGGTCCGCTGCCGCAGGCAAAGCCCGTCTACATCGCCGGGCCACGGCAGATGAGGCTCGGCGGAGATCGATTCGGCCACGGGCGCTGAAGCGGGTGCTGGCGCCGCAATCGGTGGCTGCCGCCGTCCGAGCCCAGCATCGCTGTGATGATCGTCACGCCCGCAATTTCGTCGGCAGCGACAAACGATGGACCGCAGCCGGCGACCGGCGGGCGGTGTCGAACCAACGGAGGACTTCGATGCTTTCCAACCACACACGCAAAGGCGTGAGCGCTGCCGCGCTGGTGGCCATGCTCGCCCTTGCTCTGCTCTCGGCCGCAACGCAACCTGCTTTTGCTGGATGTCATCACGGCGGCTGGGGGCCCCGCAACATCCTTCCTGTCTACATTGCCGGCCCGCAGCAGACGAGGCTCGGCGGAGAACGGTTCGGCCGCGGGCGTTGAAGCAATGGCGTCCGACCTTGGCGTCGAATCCGCGAGCGGCGCTCGCCGCCGCCCGCGCGCTGGGGGCCGACGGCGACGATCGTGCCGTTGCGGACATGAATGTCGTTCGACCTCGCCGAGTGAGCGATCCATCGTCAGCACATGCGCATTGCGGATGACGAACTCGCCGCGGCAATGGTCGCGAGGCGTGATCAGATGGCGTGCAAGACACGTGCGCGATGCGCTCAAGCTGACACGGAGCGACCGGTCCGGAAAGTCCGCTCGATGCCTGCGACGGAAGGTTCGAAGCTTGTCGTGCGCCTTCCGATGGCCGCGCGCCGGATGTGTGGTCAGCCTTCGGCCTCCACTTTATGGTCAAGGAAGCGCGGCGCATCAAAGCGACCAATCCGCCAAAGTTGACGAACACCGTTCTGGGATGAGGACGATGGCAACCATCTGCAGGCCCGCGAGCGTCTCCCCACTGGCCCGCATCGGCATGGCGACCGCAGCCTTGGGGCTGGGAGCACTGTGTGTTGTCGGCGGGTTGCGACCCGCCGCCGGCAAAGAGGCCTATCCGTCGCAGATCGTGAAGCTCGTTGTGCCCTCAGCCCCCGGCTCGACGACCGACATCATCGCGCGGTTGGTGGCGAATGAACTGGCGCAGTCGTGGAAGGCGACGATCGTCGTCGACAACATCGCGGGCGGCGCAATGAACATCGGTGCCGAACGCGTCGCTCGTGCGACTCCGGATGGATACACGCTGTTTCTATCGCCGCCGTCGCCTTTGACCATCAGCAAGCTGCTCTACCGGACTCTCGGATATGATCCCGCGGCATTCTCGCCGATCGCGCTCATTGCGAGGATCCCGAATGTTCTCTCGGTCCGAGCGATGCTGCCTGCCCGCAATGTCAAAGAGCTCATTTCGCTTGCGGCAGCTCACCCCAACACGCTCACGTTCGCGTCGCAGGCCCGCCGTTTAGCCCGCTAAGGTATGATGCGTACCGGGCGCTTGGACGAGCATTGCACGTTGTCACGGATTCAACGTCGCCGGAACATCGAGGTTGGCAGGAGTGGCATTTTAATTTGAGGAGGGACCAGTTCCGACGACATGGTGGTGGCCAGTCCTCGTTCGAGAATGAGGCCCACCTGACGCCGCAGTTGTTGCAGGAGTCAGTTGATCTGATAAACAAGGCTATGAATGGGGACATTTGTTCCTGTGGCGGATTGGGCTTGTAACGATGATCACTGAACCAGACCTGTATCTCTCAGCTGCGGCGATATCGGGTCTCGTGGCAATCTTGGGGATTGCGCATGTCTACAAGTTGGGCCGCGGAGGAGCGGCCCAACTGAAAGTAGTCCTGGTTCGAGTGTTGTATTTTTTGATCGTACTAGTATTGGACGCTACAGCTCTAATCGTTACAGCCGCCGTCGTGCGGCTTGAGTGGAAGAAATCGTTCGTGTTCGCTCCGAGTTTTGACAGCCCTGAGGCGCGCACATTTTGGGTCGTGTTGACCACGTTCATTATGGTTCTCGTTCCTCTTGTGCTCGCAATTTTCGGCCTTGGATTGAGCTTGACGCGTAGACGGGTGCGATGAAGGCCGAAGGCAAGGATCTCAAGAAAAAGGTTGGGCCAGCGTACTATGCGCTCGGAAAGGCTTCTTCATACAATCACAGACTCGACGTCGGCAGAGCATCGGGGATGGCAGGTGTGGGAACTTTGGTCGCACAGCTATCGACTTGCTGCTGTCCGGCCGATGATCTGAAGTAGGGGCCGACAAAATTGCGGAGACTGGTCCGAGCTGATGGACGAATAGACTGGTATCGTTCGGCGCGACATCGTTGCAACATGGCGGGGAAAATCGTAGATGTATCAAAGGCTTTCTGGGAGTTTTGATTCCGCCATTCCCAGGTTCGAATCCTGGCGCCCCAGCGATGGCCTCACATCGCGATCGAATCCGACATCGGCTTCAGCAAGCCGATCCCGCGCGATAGATAAGTCGACAGCCGTTCGCCCCGTCCGTCGCGCGCGCAGCTATTTCGCATCGAACAGACCCGGCATCTTGCTGAGCTGCTCATCGTCCGTCTTGAGCGTCTGCGCGAACGCCTCCGGCCGGCTGGCGACGATCTCGGTTCCGGTGTTCCCCAGCACCTCGACCACGTCCGGCAGGTGCAGCACGCGCTCGCTCGCTTGCCAGAGCGCCTCGATCACCGTCGCCGGCGTTCCCGCCGGCGCCACCATCCCGACCCACGACACGGCTTGGAAACCGGGCACGCCGGCTTCGGCGAAGGTCGGCACCTCGGGCAGCACCGGCGAGCGGCGCGGCGACGCCAGCGCAAGCGCCCGCAGCGCGCCGCTGCGCACATGCGGGACCACGCCGGCCGTGAAGCCCCACATGGCGCCGACCTGGTTGGCGATCACCGCCTGCAGCGCGAGACCCGTGCCCGCAAAGGGCACATGCGTGATCTCGAGGCCGGTGAGTCGATTGAAGGTCTCGCCGGCGAGATGATTGGGGCCGCCGACGCCGGAGGATGCGAAGAGCAGCTCTCCCGGGTGCGCACGGGCGAGGTCGATGTACTCGCGCAGCGTCTTCGCCGGCACCGCCGGATTGACGACCAGCACCACCGCGTTGCGCGTCAACAGGGAGATCGGCGCGAAATCGCGGAACGGATCGTAGCTGATCGGCGCCCCGATATGTCGCGCGATGACGAGCGAGGATTCCGTCGTCACCAGCAGCGTGTAGCCGTCGGGCGCCGCCTTGGCGACCAGCCCGGTGCCGACGCGCCCCGCCGCCCCGGGCCGGTTCTCGACCACGGCCGGCTGCCCCAGCAGATCGGAGAAATGCTTCGCCAGCAGGCGCGCCACCAGGTCGGCGCCGCCGCCGGGAGTGAATGGCACGATCAGTCGAATGGGCTGCGACGGATACGCGGCCGGTGCGGGCGCGCCGAAGGCGCGCGCGACCGCGGCCGCGCTGTTCACCGCCATGCCGCCGATGATGGCGCGCCGCGTCGTCGACATGCGGACACGCTTCATGCCGACTTGCTCCTCGCCGCGACGGCCGAGATGAACTCCAGCGCATGCTGCGCGCAGAGATCGGGCTCGACCGCCGCGACGTGATAGCTGTCACCCGGCAGCACGATGACGCGCGCGTCGGCAATGCGCGCGGCATAACGCTGGACGGCCTCGACCGATTGCAGCCCGCTCTCCTGCGTGGTGACGATCAGCACCGGCGCCGTAATGCGCGAGAGCTCGTGCTCGAGCTCCATGTCGATCCGCGCCGACGAGGCTGCGAAGGCGGCGCGCGCCGACGCCTTGCCCATCAGCTCCTCGGTCCACCACCGCACCTGCGCGGGGGAGGCGCCGCTGCCGAGCCGTGCCCGCATGGTGCGCGCCGCCCACTCTCGCGTGCCGTGCGCGCGGATCAGGTCCGCATTGCCGCTGCCGCTGCCCCGCACCGGCGAGCCGAACAAGGTGAGCGAGGCGACACGCTCGGGCCGGTCGATGGCGAGCCGCATGCAGGCGGAGCCGCCGTACTTGGCGCCGACGAGATGGCAGGTCGCGATGTCCAAGGCGTCGAGGAAGCGCGCGAGATCGCCGGCGAGCTCAGCCGCGGTCCACCCGTAGTCGGTGGGCGCCGGCGAGGCGCCGAAACCGGGAAGGTCGGGCCGCACGACGCGCCAGATGCGGCACGAAGCAGGTCCAGGCGCGCGAGGACTCGGCATTGCCGTGCACCATCACGACGACCTGCGGTTCGGTCCATGGCTCGCCGAACCAGTCGTCCGCGTAGGCCATTGCGACACCGGCGCGGATGTCCGCCTTCTTCATCGACCCACCTCGGCTACGCATTGCGGGGATACGCCATGCCGCATCTTAGGTCGAAGTCCGATCGCCGGCACGGCTTCTGCAAGACCACGTAGAGGCTCGGCCGTGCCCGTGTACACGATCAAGGCCGATCAGCAGGGGCAGGGCACAGGCGGCGATCATGCCGACCATCGGGTGGGCCTGCCCCTGAATGTCGCAAGCGGGATGGAACTGTTCGGAAGTAGCTGAGTTATATGCCTTACTTTAGGGCGCCAGGCTCTCGGGCCAAAGACGCAAGGGAAGAATTCCGGGGTCGCTACCGTGACGTTCGTATTGCCGAAAGCGTCCACCGGAATCGCCGGGCTGGACCTCATCTTGGAGGGAGGCCTTGCGCGTCACCGGCTTCACCTCCTCGAGGGCAATCCCGGCGCCGGCAAGACCACCATGGCCTTGCAGTTTCTGCTCGCCGGGGCCCACGCGGGTGAGCCCGGGATGTACATCAGCCTTGCCGAGACCGAGGAGGAGTTGCGCGATGGCGCGCGCTCCCACGGCTGGACGCTCGACGATAAGATCGAGGTGTTCGAGCTCGTGCCGCCCGAAAGCGTGCTCGACCCCGACCAGCACCAGAGCCTGCTCTACTCCTCCGACCTCGAGCTCGGCGAGACGGTGCGACGCATCTTCGACGCGATCGAACGCGTCAAGCCCAAGCGCGTGGTGATCGACAGCCTCTCGGAGATTCGCCTCCTGGCGCAGGGGTCCCTGCGCTATCGGCGGCAAATCCTCGCGCTCAAGCACTATTTCGCCCGCCACAATTCGACGGTCATCATGCTTGACGACCTCACCGCGGAGAGCCTCGACCGGGCGGTGCACAGCATCGCCCACAGCGTGATCCATCTCGATCAGCTCGCTCCGATCTACGGGGGCGAACGCCGGCGCCTGCGCATCACCAAGTGTCGCGGCCAGAGTTTTCGCAACGGCTACCACGATTTCGTCATAGCGCATGCAGGGGTCGAGGTGTTCCCGCGCCTGATCGCAGCCGAGCAGCGAAGAGGCTTTGCCGGCAGGCCGATGGCCTCGGGCATCCGCGAGCTCGACACTTTGCTCGGCGGCGGCATCACGTCGGGCTCGAGCACGCTTGTGATGGGGCCGGCCGGCACCGGCAAGTCGTTGCTCGTCCTCCACTACATCGCGGCCGCAGTCGCGCGCGGCGAGCGCGCCGCCATGTTCGTGTTCGACGAGGAGCTCGGGCTGCTGTTCGAGCGCGCCCGAATTCTCGGCATCGACCTCACCGCCATGCAGGCGTCCGGCCATTTGCGCATCGACCAGATGGACGCCGCCGAGCTGTCACCCGGCGAGTTCGCCCACAGGGTCACGTCCTATGTCGATCGCGAGAAGGTCCGCACCGTCGTGATCGACAGCCTCAACGGCTACCACGCCTCGATGCCGGAGGAGCAGTTCCTCATCCTGCATCTGCACGAGCTGCTGCAGTATCTCAACCGGCAGGGCGCCTCGACCTTCCTCACCATCGCGCAGCACGGCATGGTCGGCGAGATGAAGCAGTCCATCGATCTGACCTACTTGGCCGACACCGTGATCCTGCTGCGCTACTTCGAGGCAATGGGCCGTGTGCGGCGGGCCATCTCGGTGATCAAGAAGCGCATGGGAGCGCACGAGGACACCATCCGCGAGCTGCGGATCGACAACGGCGGAATCGCGGTGGGCCCGCCATTGCACGAGTTCCAGGGCGTGCTGCGCGGTGTTCCGAGCTACGTCGGCGAACAGGAGCCGCTGATGGGAAGAGCCGTCTCGTGATAAATAACCTGGTCCTGCAGCGCGAGCGCACGCTCATTCTCGCGCCGCGCGGGCGCGATGCACCCGTCGCCAAGGAGATTCTCGACGAGGCCGGCATCGATTGCGAGATCTGTCCCGACCTTCGTCGGCTGGTGCGCGAGCTCCTCGCCGGAGCGGATGTGGCCGTCGTCACCGAGGAGGCCTGCCTGAGCGAGACCATCCGCGACCTCGCCGAGTGGGTCGCGGCGCAGCCTGCCTGGTCTGATTTTCCTTTCATATTGCTCACTCGGCATGGCGGCGGGCTCGAGCGCAATCCGGCGGCAGCGCGGTTGACGGCGATCCTCGGCAATGTCTCGTTTCTCGAGCGGCCGTTTCATCCGACCACCCTCGTCAGCATGGTGCAGAGCGCGTTGCGCAGTCGCCGCCGGCAGGCCGAATGCCGTCGCCTCAATGAGGAGCTGGAGATGCGCGTCGACGAGCGCACCGCCGAGCTCGAAGCCGCCAATCGCCAGCTGCTCGGTCAGATCCAGGAACGTGAACGGGTGGAATCGACGCTGCGGCAGATGCAACGCCTCGAAGCGGTCGGCCAGTTGACCTCGGGCGTCGCGCACGACTTCAACAACCTGCTCACCGTGGTGCTCGGCAACATCGGTTTCCTCGAGAAAGGCCTCGCCGAGCACGGCATTGATGGCCGCGTGCGCCGCCGGCTCGGCTACATGCGGACCGCTGCCGAGCGCGGCGCCAAGCTTACCGATCAATTGCTCTCGTTTTCGCGCCGCCAGCGGCTCGAACCGCGCCCACTCGACCTCAACGTCGCCGTGAGCGGCATGCGCGATCTCTTGCAGAGCACCATGGGAGGCAGCGTCCACATCGAGACGCTGCTCGCGCCCGAGCTGTGGCTCGCCCTGGTCGACCCGACGCAGCTCGAGCTCGCGATCCTCAACCTCGCCATCAATGCGCGCGACGCCATGGAAGTCGGCGGCACACTGCGGGTCGAGACGCGCAACGTCGTCCTAGGCGCCCCGCGGGCGCCCGAGCATCCGCCCGCAGGCGACTATGTCGCCGTGTGCGTCTCCGATACAGGCAGCGGCATGAGCGAGGAGGTGGTCGCTCGAGCATTCGAGCCGTTCTTCACCACCAAGCAGATCGGGAAGGGGTCCGGCCTCGGCCTGAGCCAGGTGCTCGGCTTCGCGCAGCAGTCGGGCGGCGGCGTGCGCATCGACTCGGCGCCCGGTCGCGGCACCGCGGTGTGGATCTATCTGCCGCGCAGCGAGGCCGACGTGCTGCCGCCGTCCACGACCGCTGGACGGGCGCCGGTCGGCCAAACGATCGCCGGCGCTACAATCCTTCTTGTCGATGACGACAACGCGGTGCGCGAGGTGACGCGCGCCATGCTGCACGAGCTCGGCTATCTTGTCCTCGAGGCCGGCAGCGGCGGCGCGGCGCTCGACCTGATCGACCACGCCCATCGGCTCGATCTGATGATCGTCGATTTCGCCATGCCAGGGATGAACGGGGCGGAAGTCGCCCGTCTCGCGCGCCTGCGCAAGCCGGCGCTGCCGATCCTCTTCATCACCGGTTTTGCCGAACGGTCGACCATGGCGGGCATCGACGAGGCTCAGCTCCTGAGCAAGCCTTTCGCTCCCGAGGCACTGGCGGAGGCTGTGCGCTCCGCGCTCGCGCGGGGAGCCGGCAAGCGGTCGTGCAAGGGGGCGTGATCGGATCCTGCTTCTCGACAGGGTAGCGCCCGGCGATGCCCTGGCACTCGCCCAACTCCTCGCCGGGGAGTCGCGGCGCGAAATCGACGAGAGGACTGAGCCACAATCGTCATGAGGCGCCTCAACCGTTGCGAACATAACGGCGCGCCAAGATGCGGATGCGGTCGCGAAAGTGCGGGCGCATCCGGGCGGTCCACGGCGTAGCGACGGCGGCGTTCCACGCCGGGCTGCGTGCCACGTCGGGCGAGGCAAGGTGATAGACCGCGACGTAGCGGTGCGTGCCGCCGCCGCTTTCGGCCGAGCGATAGCGCCGCGCCGCCAAGGTGCCGGGAACGCCGGCGAGGGCGGGGATGTGCTCCTCGTCGTACCAGGCATTGAAATCGTCCTCCGCCTCGGGCGCGACGTTCATGGCATTGAGCAGCAGGGCGCCGGCTCCTTCCGGCGCCGCCGCGTCGCCGGGGCCGATATGCGTGCCTTCGAAGCGCAGCAGCCGCTTGCACATCGAGGTCACGCGCTTCGACCAGGCCGAAAGGTTGCCGTAAGCGATCGACGCGTAGGCCTTGCCGCGCAAGACGCCGATCGAGTCGAGATCGTAGGTGGCGACCGAGATGGTGGGCTGCTCGTCGCCGATCCAGCGCTCGCAAGCGCCGAATCCCGCGACCGCCCGGCGCTCGGGAATGTGCTCCAGATCGTACCAGTCATGGAATTCATCGGCGTGCGCGCTCGAGAAATCGAATGCGGCGACCAGCAATCCTTTGCCCATGAGCTCCTCCTGCGGCTTGCGGCTTGATCATGCACCAAAAGCCGTCGGAGCGGGTGAGTGATTCGACGCCAGTTTCCATGACGGATCCTAAGCGAGCACGGCATCACAGCGCGAACAGCGGAATTCGCAGCGTCCGCGCGGCGGCGAGCATTCGCTCGTGGTAACTTGCCAACTCGATCGTCAGGGCGTGCCCGCGCAGAAATTTCGAGCGATGCTACATGCAGCGCGGCGAGCGTGCGCAGCGGAGGGCCGCGCGTCGACGGGGTGATCGGATGAGGCGGGTTGCTCGGCAGCTGCGTTGGGTGCAAGCTGATTCAAGCTACGCGTATCCTCACACGGCCCCAAGATATGGCCCCAAGCGGAGCGAGCACCATGAGCACAGCCTCTCTCTCCCCCCGGCAGATGGAAGCCCGCGTTGCGCGCTTCAAGAAGCTTGCGAGTTACCAGCGCCAGAATCTGGATGCGCATGGCATTCCGCCGGACGCGATGGAAAAGGTGACGGCGCGACGCGTCTACCCGGTCATGGCGCCGGCGGACTACCAAGGGCGCAGCGCCGGCGCGCCGGTCAAGGGGCCGCGCGGCCTGATCGTCAGCATTGCGGAGTGCGATCCCGGCAACGGGCCCGGGCTGCACCGCCATCTCAATACGGTCGAGAACTTCTTCTGCCTCTCCGGGCGTTTCGAGATCGCCTGGGGCGACAAGGGCGAGCATACCCTCGTGCTGGAGCCGCTCGACATGATCTCGGTGCCGCGCGGCGAGCACCGCAGCTTCCGCAACATCTCCAATGAAACCGGGCGCCTGCTGGTGATGATCGTGCCCGAGACCGACGCGCAGGTCGATCCCATCGCGTATTCGGCCGACGTGGCGCGACAGATCGCGAGCGCACACGGCAAGGGCGCGGTGGATGGCCTGCAGAAGATCGGCTTCGTGTTCG
Source organism: Xanthobacteraceae bacterium (assembly GCA_035293985.1). Lineage (GTDB taxonomy): Bacteria > Pseudomonadota > Alphaproteobacteria > Rhizobiales > Xanthobacteraceae > JAVDCA01. The sequence continues at coordinate 155,948 of DATGLS010000008.1, read as the reverse complement.
AGGACGAGTCGGCCGGCTGATATCCAGGTAGCGGAGGCGTGATCATGCGCGCCGTCGAGCGCCGGGCAGGTTGTTTCGACGCGTGTGGATCGTGCTACGCTCCGGTCGGGGTAGAGGAGAGAGGCCATGCGGCTGACCAGCTTCGCAGCGCTGCTCGCAGGATCCGTTTGCGCCATCGCCGCCGCAGGGCCTCTCGACGTGAGGCCGGCCATACCGGGCGGCATCGCCGTGAGCGTATGGATGCCGCGCTTCCCCGACGCGTACTGGCGACGGCAAGCCGACCATGCGGCGCGGGAACGCTGCGAGGCCGAGGGCGGCCGGGCGCGCTTCATTCGCTCGGAGCTCGAGCAGCGGACGCGACGGCACGGGCAGCTCGGGGTGTATCTGTACGACTGTTATCCGTAGGCCGGATCATCGATAGAGTGCGAACAGGCGGCGCATCATTTCATCGTAGCGGTCCGTCAGCCGCGGAAAAGCTCCCTCGAGCCGCCGGTCGTCGAGGCAGCCGACCGGGAACTCCGGGGCAGCGAGCAGGCATCGATTGCACAGCGAGCAGGGCTCGTCCGCGACGTAGTCCTCGGCTCCCGCGAGCTCGGCCTGGACGATCTCGCGCGGCAGCGTCGGATTGGCGAGCAGTGGCCGCACCATGGTGACGGCGTCGCAGTCGCCGCGCACGATGGCGTCGCGAATGCCGGCGAGCGTCTGAAATGCGCCGGTGCACAACACCGGCTTGGACTTGTCGGCGATCGCGGTGCGGATCTCGCGCGCGGCCGCGCGATTGAGGCCCTGCAGCTGGCGCCATCCCGCCTCCGCGCCGGTGCGCGGACGCTGGCGTCCGCGCAGATAATCGAAAAAGCCGGCATAGAGCTTGTCGCGGATCGTGCGCTCCCAGGCGAGGCGCGGCAGAAACCGGGCGTAGCGGAACGCGAGGTAGCGCGACCACGTCTTGGTGCCGCTGTCGATCAGGGTCTTGTAGGTGCGCGGCGCGAAGTCGACCGGAAGATAGCCGGTCGGATTCCAGGGATGCGGGAAGATGGTGCCCGCCGTGACGTGGATCGCGTCGGCGCCGGCATCGATGCACCATTTGGCGACCTGCACGCTTTCGGCGAGCGAATTTCCCGGCTTGCGCCAGGGAAAGACCGCGTCGTCGCCCTCGCGCACGCTCAGCTTGGCGATCAGCGGCATGTCGCGGGTTGCGGGTTGGGCGCGAATGCCGTCGATGACCTCGCGCCAGAAGCGGAAGCGATTCGCGAGCGAGCCGCCGTAAGCGTCGTCGCGGTCGTTGATCGCCGAGCTGATGAACTGCGTGAAGACGTAGCCGTTGCCGGAATGGAGCTCGAGGCCATCGATCCCGGCCTCGGCGGCGCGGCGCGCACCCGCAACCAGCATCCCGACCAGCGCCTTGATCTCCTCGATGGTCGCGCGGCGGCCGCGCAGGCCGTTGAAGAAGTCGGGCTTGTCGGTCGGTGCCCACGGCCGGCGGTCCTGATCGTCAAAAGGCTCGCGGTCGAGGTTCTCGATGCCGCCGAGATCGCGCTGGCGCCCCGAATAGGAGAGCTGGAGGAAGTACGGACACTCCTTCGGAAGCGCGAGCTTGAGGCGTCGCCAGAAATCGATCTTGTCGTCGCTGTCGATGAAGGCGTAGTTCGGCAGGACACGCCCGCTGACGTGGACCGGCACGTGCGACGAGATGATCGCACCGATGCCGCCCTTCGCGAACGTCTTCTCGAAATTGATCCGCCACTCGCTGCCGCTGCCGTCGAAATTGTCGATGCGGCCGGAAATGCTCGACCGCAGCATGCGGTTGGCGATCGCGACCGAGCCGATGCGGAAGGGGCTTGCGACGATGGGACGTTGACCAGGCGCCAATGAAACCTCCCTTGGCTAGGCGTCCGTCTGCACGACGGCGATCCGTCGCGGCCCCGACATTATTCGTTCGGCGCAAGTTGCCGCCGATGAACCGGCGTGCACGCCGGCAGAACATGCGCCGGCTGCATTTGCGCGTACGCAGCGTACGCTCAAATGCAGCTGGTCGAGCATGACACGAGCTCGGGCCCGCGTTCGGCGCCGCCCGCTCAGGCGGTTGCGGCTTGCGGCGCGGCCGTTTGCATCCACTTCTCGAACTTGCCGAGCACGCCCCACGCCGTGATGGCGAGGAACACCGGCAATGCGATCTGACCCAGCGCCGCGGACGAGCCGACCAGCGGCAAGCTCGGAATGGCTGGGCCGAGCGTCTGCAGGAGCGACGTCGCCAGCGCCCCGATGATGCCGATCGCGCTCTTGTTGCCATTGAGCAGGTTGCCGACGGTCTGCCCGAGCGCGCCGTTGACCGGTCCCAGCGGGTTGACACCGTTCTGGCCGCTGGCGGCGCCGAGGATCGCGTTCAGCAGGCCGACGATCTGCTTCATCTGGTCCTGCGTCTGGGCCGGCGTGGTCCCGGTCGGCGGCGCCGGCGGCGCGTTGAGGGTCTGGCTGAGGCTCAGAACCTGCTGGAGCAGGGCGCCGAGATCGAGTGGGGATGGCGCGCCCGCGCCGTTTTGCTGCGTCGTCGTGATGCTCGTGCCTGTCTTGGTCATTGGGATCTCCATTTGTGCGATTCCTTTCAGGATCAGCTGGGCAATCTGGTCGGGGGCCGGTGCCACCGAAGGACCGGAGACGGCCGCCATGGCAAGCGCGGCAGCGCGCACGCTCTCCACCCGATTTGTCCAGCCCTTGCCGAAGGTCGGGAAGGTGGGAAGCGATTGCAGGAAGGCGAGCCGCTCGTCGCAGATCTGGTTGATGAGCGTCGTCGGGTCGGCCTTGGCGGTCGCCGCGATCGTTTCCGGCCCGATCTCGCCGTCGACGGCGGCGCCGACGAAGCCCTGCAATATGCGCGCGGCGCGGCCGACGCCGGACAGGACGCCGTAGTCGAAGACCGCATAGTCGATGCCGGCCGGGAGATCGTCGCAGCTCAGGACGTCCCAGTATTTCGCCTTGTAGATCGCTAGGACCTGGTCCTGCGGCGCCTGAAAGACATCGGACGGAAGGCCGGGATGCGCCTTGACCCACGCGTCCCATTCGCGTTGCGTGATTCCGCGCGACGTGCGTCCGCCCGGGTCGCGCGGATCATCATCGTTGCCGCCCTCGCTCACCAGCACGAGCTTGACGCAGGCGGCGAAACGTTGCGACGCGGCCGCGAGCGTCGGCATGGCGGTCGGCACGATCGCGGGAAGCGCGATCGTGGTGGCGTCGTGGGCGCCGGCCGCCGCCGGGCGGCGCACGCCGAGCACGTTGCTCTTGCGGAAGTTGGCGACGTCGACGGAGTGCGACTGGTTGCCGCCGCGGCACGCCCAGGTACCGTCGCCGTTGTCCTTCTCGAACAGGGTCACGTGATGGTCGCCGTTGCCGAAATCGAACACCAGGACGTCGCCGAGCTGCGGCGTCGCGACCGCCGTTCCCCAACCGAGCCACGCCTCCGCAAACAAGAACCGGCTCGTGTCCTTGCTACCGAACACCGGCATGATGTTGGCCTTGGCCATGCAGTAACCGACCGCGAGGCCGCACCAGGAGAAATAGTCGTCGTGCACGACCGACGCGCAGTAGCTCGCGGTCTGCGGAAAGTCCGTGCTGATCTCGCTCAGCCAGGTCGCAATCGTCTGGTTGGGGCCATCACCCGGCGCCCATTTCGTGCCGGTGATGTCGCGCATCGTCGCAAGCCAGGATGGGATCGAGTCGGTCATGGGTTTTCTCCTTGTCGTCCGATTGGCGACGCAATAGGAAGTTTCCGCGCAGTCATGATTTAGCCGTTGCCTTTGCGGTCCACCGGCGCGGCTTCAATTTCGTCAGCAATCAATAGGCGAATGTTTTATCGCGTGGCGTGAAATAGGCGTGAGAAAAATCGGAAACTATTTCGATCTGGATATTACCTATTACGACGTTTCGGCTCGCGATCGATCGGCTTCAGGTCATGATCACCGATCCGGTCCACCAGGACGATGAGCCATTTGACCGTCTCGTGCTCGATCTGCGTGAGATCAGGCCGCGCCGCCAGCTCAACCGCGGTCGCGCGAAATTCCGGCCAGCGACGGTAAAAATCGATCAGGTCGCTGGGATGCCGGACGAGGCGTTCGTCCGCACGATCTTCTGCTCGTCCGGGACGATCGGGGGAGTCCGCCATGCCGACAGCCTAGTCCGAAGCGTCGGTCCCCTTACGTGAAAAAAGCGTGAAGTCGCTGGAGGCCGCGCAGATTCAGTGCTAGGTTGCAGGCGCATATTTTGCAGGATTGCTTCGATGGACGCTAAGCTCATCGAAATCAGCCTTTTCGGCGCCTGCGTTGTCCGGTCGGTGCGAGCCGGTGAATTCGAGATCACCGGGGCCAAGCACAAGGCCTTGTTCGCGTTGCTGGCGACCGCGCCATTCGGCCGCCGCACCAGGCCTTTCCTCCAGGACGCGCTGTGGGGCACGGCTTGCTATGACACGGGACGACAGAGCCTGCGTCGGGCGCTGTCGGACATCAAGCAGATCATGGGCGAGAGCTTCGCCCACGTTCTCACCAGCACCAACTCGGACGTCGCGCTCGACCTCAATCGGGTGTCCTTCATCGGCCGGCCGGGCGCCGGCGAGCTCCTCGAAGGGATCAACATCCGCGAGGAAGGGTTCAGCCGCTGGCTGGGCGCGATGCGCCTCAACCCGGCGCAGATCTACTCCCTCTACAGCCTGGCGTCGCAGCCGCCGCCGGCGCCGATGGTCCCGGCGATCACGGTGTTGCCGTTTCGCGCGGTCGGCGGCACGGCCGACCATGCGGTGCTCGGCGATTGGCTCGCCGAGGAGGTGTGCCGTTCGCTGTCGCGCTCGAACCTGATCGCGGTGATCTCGCACTGGTCGAGCCGCGCCCTCGATCACAGGCTGGTGGATATCCCGACGGTGCGCAGCCGTCTCAACGTCGATTATTGCGTCGCCGGGACGCTGCGCGTCGGCGACGGCGAGATCGTGCTCGACGCCGATTTCCTCGACGCCGTCTCCGGCCGCATCCTGTGGACGCGGCAGTTCGCCGGACCGATGGCGAGCTTCCTCGGCCGCTCGGCCGAAGGCGTCGGCGAGATCGTCACGGCGGTCGGGCGCGCCGTCGCGGACGATGCGATCGTCCACGTGACCGGCCGGCGTCCGGCCGACCTCGAGGATCATCGCCTGCTCCTCGCCGGCGTCGGCCTGATGCATCATCCGTCCTTGCGCGACTTCGCGCGCTCGCGCGAGCTGATCGAGGAGGCGCTGCGGCGCGCGCCGAACGCCGCGGAAGCGCACGCCTGGTGCGGCAAGTGGCATATCCTGAGCGTGTTCAACGGCTGGAGCACCGATCCCGCAAAGGACACGCAAAGAGCTCTCGACTGCACGGCGCGCGCGCTCGACATCAGCCCCGACAACGCGTTCTGTCTCACCATCGACGGTTTCGCCCACAACAACCTGCTGCGGCGCATGGATATCGCCGGCACGCGTTACGACGCGGCGCTGCAGCGAAACCCGAATGAGTCGCTGGCGTGGCTGTTGAGCGGCGCGCTGCACGCGTTCCGCGACGAGGCCGGCGCAGCGGTCGCGGCGGCCGAGAAGGCGCGGCGGCTCTCGCCGATCGATCCGTTCCAGTATTTCTACGAGTCGCTCGGCGCGACGGCGCTGCTGTCGGCCGGCCGTTACGCGGAGGCGCTCGATCTCGCCGAGCGCTCGATCGAGCGTCACGATCGCCACGTGTCGACGCTGCGCGCGAAGATCACCGCGCTGCACTATCTCGATCGTCCCGCCGAGGCGCGGGCAGTTGCGGTGCAGGTGCTGCGCCGGCACCCGGCCTTCACGGTCGACGGCTATTTGCGCGGCCATCCTGCCGCCGAGCACGACCTCGGCCGGCGGGTGGCGACGGCCTTGCGCGCGGCAGGCGTTCCCTGATCAGAGGAGATAATGGCGATGGGTGGCGTGGGAGGGGTCGGTGGCGTGGGAGGGGTCGGTGGCGTGGGTGGCGTCGGCGGCGTTGGCGGGGTGGGTGGCGTAGGCGGCGTCGGCGGGGTTGGCGGTCTGACGATCACCGGGCTTGGCTCGTTCCTGGGCAGCGGCGCCGATCCGGTCTACGACCCGCTTCTGGTGCAGGGCCTCGAGCTCACCGAACAGTCCATCACCCACGTGGCCGACAACATCCCGCCGATGGGCGAGCCGAACGAGCTCGGCTTCTCGTCGCCCGGAAACATGGACCTGTGGGCCGATTGGGTCCGCTCGTCGCTCTATATCACCGATTTTCTCAAGGACCTCGATTGGAAGGTCCACAAGCAGCACAAGAGGCTGTGCCTGGCGTACGGCGATCATGAGTTTTTCGACGTCGAAAAGCCGCCGATGTCGGCCTTCCTGGATCAGCTCAAGTTCATGCGCGACTATCTTGACCAGCGCCCGGATCGGACCCCGGAGATTCTCAGCCAACTCGGGTTGCCGGTCGCTTATTTCACGATGATCCTCGGCCTGCAGACCGCGCCCAATCGCTACACGCTCGAGCTCATCGCCATCACCCAGGTGCTCGCGTCGCATGTGGCGATGATCATCAAGCACCATCTGGCCTGCCGCCGGCCCGACCGCATCGGCGCGCAGGTGATGCCGATGATCCCGGTGCCGGCGCACGCGAGCTTTCCCAGCGCGCATGCGACGGAATCGTTCGCGGTGGCCGAGATGCTGCGCACGTTCCTCGCGTCGCAGAAGCGCAACTATGCCGACGTCGCGCGACGTCAGGCGCTGCTCAGCAAGCTCGCCGAGCGGATCGCGGTCAACCGCACGGTCGCGGGGGTGCACTATCCGATCGATACCTGGTGCGGCGCCGTCCTCGGACGCGCCATCGGGCAGATCGTGCTGGCGAAGTGCGGCGCCGGCGACGGCATCGTCGGCTATCGCTATCGCGCCCACGGCGACCTCGACTTCCACGTCAAGGAGTTTCTCAAGGGGGAGAACCGGGCCTACGGTGTCGAAAAGGCGGACTGCTTCGAGATCGAGCCGAGCCCGCTGTTCGCTTATCTGTGGGGAAAGGCGTGCGAGGAGTTCGCCCTGCACGACGGCTCGCACTGATGGCGACGGACAAGACGGACGACGGGCCCGGCGATCCGGGACCTCTCTATCTCGGCCCCTACGAGTATTGGAACTTCGGCGCGGGCAGAGGCTACGCCTTTCCGGTCATGCAGCAGCCGTTGAAGTACATGACGGCGATCGCCGAATGGCAGGCGCCATCGCCGAGCCGAGATCGGCCGCCGCAAGCCGCGGAAATGCGACAGACGAGGACCGCCGCGGCGGCGCCTAAATCCTGGTTTCCGACCCTCTGGTGGCGCGGAGGGTTGACGTTCTTTCCTTTCGTCGTCGAAAAGCCGATCGTTCAGATCACAGCGCCACGCGACCTAGTGCAGGTGCTTCAGGCCGGCGCGGATTTCATCGGTCTTAGGCTCGCACCCGAGGCGCCCCAATCGGCACGAACCGCGGCCAGTGACCTCTATCCGCGCTTTCGCGTCGCCTATCCGATCGAAGACAGCGCGATGCATGACGAGCTGGCGGAACATCCGTACGCCCCGACGTGGGCGCCCGACGAAGGGTTGCGCGGTCGCATCGGCGCGGGCAAGCGGATCACCGTCATCGCGGTGATCGATGATGGCCTGCCGTTCGCCAACCGCAACTTCCGCGACGAGAGCGGACGCCGCAGCCGCGTCGAGTTCTGCTGGCTGCAGTCGGTCAGGGCCGACAAGACGCTGGACAAGCCCAGTGTGCTGTTCGGACGCGAATACACGCGCGAGCAGATCGAGGAGCTCATCGAGCGCCACGGGGACGACGAGGATGCGCTTTATCGTGCGGCCGGAGCCACCGCCGATACCGACAAATACGGCAGCCTGCTCAACCGGCATGCGACACATGGCGGGCACGTGATGGATCTCGCGACCGGGTATGCGCCCGCGCGCGGCGACGATCCACCGGAGGAAATTCGCATCATCGCGGTGCAGCTGCCGAACATGGTGACGATGGACACCTCGGGCTTCGGCAAGGACATGTATGTGCTGTCCGCCTTTCACTACATTTTCGATCGCGCCGACATCATTGCGAGCCAGCAAGGATACAGTGTCGACAGGCTCCGCCTCGTGATCAATTTCAGCTACGGCTACTCCGGCGGCCGCCACGACGGCGAAAGCGAGATCGAGGCGGCGATCGACCAGCTCGTCCGCAAGCGTCGCGAGATCGCCGGGCCGACCGCGCTGGTCGCGCCGGCCGGGAACACGTTTCTCGATCGGATGCACGGGAAGATCGACGACACCGATTTTCGCGATGACGTCGTGGAGATCCCCTGGCGGATCCAGCCGAATGACCGCACACCCAGCTATCTCGAGATCTGGTTCTGGCTGGGGTTCGACCCGCGCGGCTTCTCCGTCGAATTGCGCGATCCCTTCGGCCGCCCCGTCCGGCTGCGCGCCCCGACGGGGGCAGAAAAGACGTCGCTGCCGATCGGAGCGGACGCAACGGGTCCGGGAGATCCCGAGCGCGTATACGGTGTGTTGAACGGGGGCGGCGATCAGGTCGGCCAGGTCAGCGCGGATTTGAACCGACCTCACAACGCGGGCGGCAAGTCCACCACGGGCCGCTGGCGCGTCATGGTCGTGATTGCGCCGACCGAGCCCAACGACGACCGCCTGCCGGCTGCGCAGGCCGGCAAGTGGCGGGTGGTGATCAGGCGGGGCGCCCACGCCCGGCTGACCGAGCATCCGGTCCATTTCTGGATCCAGCGTGCCACCGATCCCGAGTCATTTCGATCGGGCGCCCGGCAGAGTTACTTCGACGATCTCAAGGACCCCCTCTACACCGGATCCGGCGAGCTTCCGGACGACACCGACGACCCTGATGATCCTCTCTACACGGGATCGGGGGACCTGCTCGAGATGGACACGGGATGCGCACTCGACCGGCGCTTCGGCAGCATAAGCGGCCTCGCAACGGGAGGCACGACTCTGGTCGTCGGCGGCTACCGCCTCGGCGACGACCTCGGCGCGACGCTCGAGCAAGCTCGCCCGTCGCGATACAGCTCGGCCGGAACGGTCGATCCGGGTTGGCCCGACGCCCAGATCGACTGCTCGTCGATGTCGGACCGCTCGCGGCTACTGACCGGCACGGTCGCGGCGGGCGTGCGCAGCGGGTCTCTGTCGCTCGTGCAGGGGACGAGCTCGGCCGCGCCGTTCGTGGCGCGGCGGCTCGCCACCGTTTTCGTCACGGCGGACGACGGCAAGGTCGAGCAGGCCAAGTCCGGCAATTACCTGTCGTTGCTGCAGGGGACGCCGGGCGACGCAAACCGCAAACCGGGAGATCCTCGGCACATCGCGGCCCGACTCGGCGTCGTGCGCGTGCCGCCGCATCGGCAACCGGGCCTCGAGCCGCCCAATCCGCGTGCGGCCGGGTCGGCCGGGTCGGATTGACCACCCTCACGCGCTCTTCTGCAGCGGCGCCGCGCTCGCCGCGGCCGCACTGCGCGCCGGCATCTCGACCACCAGGCTGTCGAGCTCCGTCGGCAGCGTCGCGCTGATGACCGGCTCGTCCGGCAACCGCTCGGCCGGCTCGTACCAGGGCGGCGCCGCCTTGGTGCCTTTCTCGAGCGCATGCGCGATCAGCTCGCCGATCTCCTCGCCGTGCAGCGGCACGAGCTTCTTGTCATTTTCCTGACGGTAGAGCTGGGGACAGAAATAGACCGCGTGAATGCGCGGATCGTAATCCTCGACGACGAGGAAGTGGCGCGAGCGCAGAAACATGTCGCGCTTGGTCACCACCTTGCGCTCGAGCGTGGCGCGGGCCACCCGCAGCTTGTCCGGCGACGGGCCGACGATCGTGCCGGCCTCGAGCAGGATGATCCAATCCTTGCTGCTGGCATTGTCGCCGTGGATGGGGATGAGATGACGCGGCAGCTTTCGGTCATGAACCTGCATGACGCTTCTCCGAGAGTCGGTGCTTCCTCCTCATCCGTGCGCAACGAGAGTAACGCGCTGCGGCCTGCGCGCAAATGTTCGGCGGCATCGCCCCGGCGAAATCGTCGATCGGAGTCGCATTTCGGACAGTAAGCAGTGGGCGGCTCGCGAAAGACGAGAGATGCGCCCGAGCCATAGCCGGCCGAGATGCGATACGATCGGTCGAGGCGCGATGAAGGGAGCGCGATCCACCATGATCGAGGTCCGGCGCACGCAAGGCGATGATCCGCTGTCCTTCGAGGTCACTGTCCGCGAGGGCGGCGGCGAGACCCGTCACCATGTGACGGTCGCGTGCGAGATGTGCGAACGCCTGTCGTCGGGCAAGCACACGCCGGAGCGCGTCGTCGCGGCGGCCTTTCGTTTCCTGCTCGAACGTGAGCCGAAGGAATCGATCCTGCGGCGCTTCGACGTGGCGGTGATCTCGCGCTACTTCCCGGACTTCGCGCGCGATCTACCATCCTACCTGCGCACGGAACCCGAAGCGGAACCGTGAACTGCCCTGCTGTTGCCGCGTTCGCGCCTCAGGCCTGCGGCGGGTGGGGGGCGGAGGGAACGTGTGACCATCCGTCCCGTGACAATCTTCAGCGCGATCTCGCGCCGCGCCGTGCTGCGTGGGTTGAGGTCGGCATCATCCATCGTCGTGCCGGCGCTGGCGCTCGGCGGCTGCGCCAGCCTGGCGTCGGTCGATGGCGCGCGTGACGACGCCCGCGCCGACGCGTCGTCCGTTTCGGCGAGCCGATCGCTGCTGGTGGCGACGACCCGCAAGCCCGTAGAGGGCGCGCGCGAGCAGCCGTGGTTCGGCACCCAGCGCTGGGCGATGAGCATCGCCCGTGCGCAGCTCACGCCGCCCGACAGCGGGCGCTTCTCGCTCGCCGCCGTCGGGCTCGCCGACTGGGCGCTCGACCGCGTCGACCTCATGGGGCAATCGGCGAGCGCGCTCGCGCAGGCGACCAGTGGGCGCGACGTGCTGATCTACGTGCACGGCTTCAACCAGACCTTCGAGACCGCCGTGCTCGACGGCGCGCGGCTCTCCGACGGCATCGGATTTCACGGCGAGACGATCGTCTTCGCGTGGCCCTCGCGTGCCAAGCTGCTCGACTACGGCTACGACCGCGACAGCGCGATGTGGTCGCGCGACAGCCTGCACGCGGTGCTCGACGCCCTGCTGGCGAGCCCGACCACCGGCCGCATCAACATCGTCGCGCACAGCGTCGGCTCGATGCTCGCCATGGAGGCCCTGCGCCAGCTATATGCCGAACGCGGCGGGCTCGCCGGCGACCGGATCGGGGCGCTGGTGTTCGCGGCGCCGGACATCGACATGGACGTGTTCACGAGCTCGGTCGAGCATATCGGCCCGCTCGCCGGCAAGATCACGGTGATCACGTCGACGAACGATCGTGCGCTCGCGCTGTCAGGCTGGATGTCCGGCGGAATGACCCGCGTGGGCGCCGCCGAGAAGAACAAGCTCAAGCTGTTCGGCGTGCATGTGGTCGACGCCTCGGAGGAGGGCTGGGGGATCATCAATCACGACCTGTTTCTATCGAACGAGCAGATCCGGGGCGTGATCCGCCAGGTCATCGCCACCGCCGCGAGCCCGTGAGGCGAACGGCTGCCGTTGAAATAATTTCATCCATTCATGTCGGCTCCGGCCTGCCCGGCGCGTCCTTGCCGCGACGGCCCTGAAACGGAGGGATCTGCCCAATGACCCCGAAACCCATGACTCCGAAACCCATGACCCCGAAACCCATGCTGTGGACCGGTCGCGCGCTCAGCGGCCTGTTCATCCTGTTCATGCTGTTCGACGTCTCCATCAAATGGCTGCGGCTGCCGATCGTCGACCAGTCGATGCTCGAGCTCGGCTATCCGGCCGGCATCGGCTTCTGGATCGGCGTGCTGGAGACGATCATCCTCGTGCTCTACGTCGTGCCGCGCACCGCGGTGCTGGGCGCCGTCCTGTTCATGGGCGTGCTCGGCGGCGCGATCGCGAGCCACCTGCGCCACGCCGATCCGGTGTTCAGCCACGATCTGTTCGGCGTCTATCTCGGCGTGATCATGTGGGCCGGCCTGTGGTTGCGCGACGCGGCGCTGCGGGCGGTGTTCCCGGTGCGGCGCGCAGTGATGTGAGGCTGCGTCGAGGCCGTCTTGCCGACGTCGTGTCGGCGGTGCCGTTGTGGAGCGACGCTATGAAGCACGGCGGACTCGAGGCCGAATAGGTCCGCGACAGGATGCGATCGGCAACTTTGTGCCCCCCTTTCAGATTATTTCATTGATCCGGTACGATGGCGCTGCCGCTCCGCCGCTGCCGGTGCATTCGCGCCACGGGGAGGGAACCCGGGAGGCCCCCGTGAGCTCAATTGCTCCGCGTCGTGTCATTGCCGTCACCTGCCTTGCGTTCGAGGCCCGCATCGCGTGCGGCGACGGCGTCATCGTATTGTGCAACGCGCAGCAGCAGGGCCTGCGCGCGGCGGTGCGCGGCGCGCTTGCGGGCGCGGACGGCGTCATCAGCTTCGGTGTCGCGGGCGGGCTCGATACGCGGCTGCGCCCGGGCGACTGGGTGGTCGCGAGCGGCGTGCGCGGGGCAAGCGGCGTTGTGTCGGCAGACGAACGCTGGGCGCGGCATCTGCGCGAGGCGCTGCCGGGCGCGATCTGCGCCGAGGTGCGTGGCGTCGATCACCCGGTCGCCAACGCGCGAGCCAAGGCAGCCTTGGGGCGTGAGCACCCCGCAGTGGCGGTCGATACCGAATCCCACGTCGTCGCCGAGGAGGCGGTGCGGGCCGGCATTCCGTTCGCGGCGGCGCGCGTGGTCCTCGATCCGGTGTGGCGCTCGCTGCCGGCGGCCGCGCTCGTGCCGCTGCGGCTGGACGGGACGCCGGATGTCGCCGCGGTGGCACGCTCGGTGCTGCGCGCCCCACGCCAGTTGCCCGACCTCGGCCTGATTACGCTCGATGCCTGGCGCGCGCTCGGCGCGCTGCGCCGCGGCCGCGCTCATCTTGGGGCGGGCCTTGCCTTTCCGGCAGCCGAGCCGGCCGTGGAGGCGAGCGAGCCGATCGTCGCCGATGAGCCCGCCACCGACCTCGCGGGCGAATGCGCGGTGGCGGTGTGATCGCGGCGCACCTAGAACCCAAAGACCATATCCATATGGCCACATCCACCGCCGCACGCGGTCGCGTGATTCTCCAGCGCGGCGAAGCGCTTGACCGCAAGGCTTCGGCTATCTCATGAGAGAGCGTTCCCAGGAGGAGGACACCGATGCCCGCCGCTCAACAGCCACCGAAGCCGCCATCGGCCCCCGCCGACCAGGCGCCGCAGAGATCGTTGACATTGAAATACGTCGACCGGCCGGAGGTCGCCGAAACGTTCGCAGACGTGATTCACAGCGTTCAACTGGACGGCCAGGTGTTGCGGATCGAGCTTTGCGTCACCCGGCTCGATCATCCGGTGAAGCCGAAGGAGCCGGCGACCGCGCGCTGCTATCCGGTCTCCCGGCTGGTCCTGTCGGCACCCGCCGCGGTCGATCTGATCAACCGGATGCAGCAGATCGGCGCCGCGTTGGTGCAGGCCGGCGTGCTCAAGCAGGCCCAGCCGCCGGGGCCGGCCAACTGAGGCCGGCCACCTGAGCGGCCGCCCCAGCGGCAGCTTCACGCGGGATGGCGGCTCGACGAAAAGCGTAGCGCGCGCAGCAGCCGGTCGGGCAAAGCCGTTCTGCGACCAGTTAGCCCGAGTCGTGATGACCACGCGTGGGCCTCGCCGTGGCCGCCGTCGTCGGGGTCGTCGATGTCGAAGGTCGACAGCTCCGGACGTCCCGCCACCGCGACCGGCCGGTCGAGTGCGCGCGCCTGCGCGGCGACGCGACTGGCGAGCGGGTCGCTCGCCGCCACGATCACGGCAGCCGCTTCGGCGAAGTCGCGCGCGTGCGGCGCGCGGAATGCGACCTCGATCCGATCCGGTCGGCGGCCGAGCCAGATCTCCTCGGCGACATCCACGTCCTGCGAGAGCCACCGCACCCGCGCGCCCGCCTCCAGCAGGCGCAGCATCAGTGCGGCGGCGACTGCGCCCGAGCCGACCAGGAGCACGGTCTTCGCCCGGACATCAAAAAATGAGAATGCGGAAGCCATCTGGTGAATTCTCCGATTGACGAGAATTATTTTCCTTATACAAAGATATATCGCACTGTAAATAGAAGAATATTCTCCTCTCAAGCATGTCTAACGGGGACAAATCGATGGGACCACAAGCCCGAACAGAGACGCAGATTGCCGCGGGTTGGGTTCCGCCGGCGTATGCCGAAATCGGAGTGACTGCCGTGGACCGGCTCGACGAGCTCGAGGCCCAGAGCATCTTCATTTTTCGCGAGGCCTTCGCGCGGCTCAAGCGCATCGCGTTGCTGTGGTCGCTCGGCAAGGACTCCAACGTGATGATCTGGATCGCGCGCAAGGCGTTCTTCGGGCGCGTGCCTTTCCCGGTCATGCACGTCGACACCGGCAAGAAGTTTGCCGAAATGTATGCGTTCCGCGCGCGTTACGCGCAGGAATGGAATCTCGATCTCAAGATCGAGCCGTGCCCGCCGCTCGAAAGCGTCGACCCGACGCTGCCGCCGGCCGCGCGCTCCGCCGCGCGCAAGACCGAAGGGCTCAAGCTCGCGCTTGCCAAGTACGGCTTCGACGGCCTGATCGCCGGGATTCGCCGTGACGAGGAGGCGACCCGCGCCAAGGAGCGTGTTTTTTCGCCACGCGGCCGTGAAGGCGGCTGGGACGTTCGCGACCAGCCGCCGGAATTCTGGGACCAGTTCAACGCCGCGCCGCCGCCCGGCGCGCATCTGCGCATCCACCCGATCCTGCATTGGACCGAGCTCGACGTCTGGGCCTACACGCGGCGCGAGGGCATCCCGGTCATCCCGCTCTATTTCGCCCGCGACGGCAAACGCTACCGCTCGCTCGGCGACCAGGACATCACGTTCCCGGTGGCGTCGCAGGCGACGACCCTCGACGCGATCATCGCCGAGCTCGAAGCGACGCGGATCCCCGAGCGCGCCGGCCGCGCCATGGATCACGAAGCCGAGGATGCCTTCGAGCGGCTGCGCACGACCGGCTACCTGTGATCAATATCTCTTTGTGAAAGCATATCCCATGAACGTCGCCGTCACCGGCAAGATCGCCGCCCCATCCCGCGAGACCGGCAGCCGGCCGCTCATCCGTGTGGTGACGGTCGGGCATGTCGATCACGGCAAGTCGACGCTGATCGGGCGCCTGCTGCACGAGACCGGCAGCCTGCCGGATGGCAAGCTCGAGGCGCTCAAGGCGGTGAGCGACCGGCGCGGCATGCGGTTCGAATGGTCGTTCGTGCTCGACGCTCTGCAGACCGAGCGCGATCGCGGCATCACGCTCGACACCAGTCAGATGCGCTTTCGCACCGCCGCGCGCGACGTGGTGCTGATCGACGCGCCCGGTCATGCCGAGCTGCTGCGCAACATGATCACCGGCGCCGCGCAGGCCGACGCCGCGTTGCTCATCGTCGATGCCACCGAGGGCATTCGTGGCCAGACGCGCCGGCACGCCTATCTGCTGCACCTGCTCGGGCTGCGCCAGGTCGCAGTGCTGATCAACAAGATGGACAAGGTCGCGTTCGACGAGGGCCGTTTCCGCGCGATCGAAGCGGAGATTGCCCGCCATCTGTCCGGCGTCGGGCTGACGGCGAGTGCCATCATCCCGATCTCCGCCCGCCACGGAGATGGGGTCGCGCGCCGTTCGGCGTCGCTCGCCTGGTACGCGGGCCCGACCGTGCTCGAGGCGGTCGACGGGTTCGCGGTGCGAGAGCCCGCCGAGGATCTGCCGCTGCGCCTGCCGGTGCAGGCGGTCTATGCCTTCGACGAGCGGCGCATCATCGCGGGCCGCATCGAAAGCGGCCGCGTCGCGGTCGGCGACGAGGTCGCGATCGGGCCGCGCGGGACACGCGCGCGCGTGCGGTCGATCGAGGCGTGGCCGGCGCCGCACGAGGGGCAGGGGCCGCGCGCGGCCGGTGCGAACCGTTCCATAGGCCTCACGCTCGACCAACCGGTCATGGTCGAGCGCGGCGACGTGATCGCGGCGAGCGCGGCGCCGTGCCAATCCACGCGGCGACTTCGCGCGCGCGTCTTCTGGCTGCACGATGCTCCGCTCGCGCCCGGCGCCTCCGTCACGGTGCGAATCGGCATGGCCGAGTGCCGCGGTGAGATCGCCGCGATCGCCAACGTGGTCGATCCGGGTGAGCTTGCGGCGCACGGGTGGACCGCCATCGCGCGCAACAATGTCGGTGACGTCGAGATCGCGCTGGCCCAACCGGTCGCGGTCGATCTTCACGCCGCCAGCCCGCGCACCGGGCGCCTGGTGCTGGAGGTCGACGGACGCATTGCCGGCGGCGGGCTCGTGCTCGCGCTGGAGGATGAGAAGACGCCGCGCGGCCCGAGCGGCGGGACGGGCGGTGGCGGCCGCCCGTCGGTGCGCGCCGACGACCTCGGCAAGATCCTGCGCGGGCTGTCGCCGGCCGAGCGGATCGCGCGGCTGCGCCATGAGCTCGACGGGAAGATCGTCTTCACGACGAGCTTCGGGCTCGAGGACCAGGTCATCCTTCATCTCATGGCGAGCGCGGGCGCCGATATCGACATCGACGTCGTGACCCTCGACACCGGCCGCCTGTTTCGCGAGACCTACGACTTGTGGGCAGAGACCGAGCGGCGCTACGCCCGGCGCATCCGCGCCGTCTATCCGGCCTCCGACGATCTCGAAGCTTTCGTCGACAAATACGGCATCAACGGTTTCTACGACTCGCGCGATGCGCGCGCGGCCTGCTGCCAGGCGCGCAAGGTCGTGCCGCTCGCGCGCGCGCTCGCCGGCGCGTCCGCCTGGATCGTCGGCCTGCGTGCCGACCAGTCGGGCAACCGGCACGGCACCGACGTCGTGTCGCGCGACGAGGGCGGTCTCATCAAAGTGAGCCCCTTGTTCGACTGGACGCGCGAGGCCGTGCAGGCGTTCGCGGTCGAGAACGAGGTCCCGCTCAATCCGCTGCATGCCGCGGGGTTCGTGTCGATCGGCTGCGCGCCATGCACGCGGGCGATCGCGCCGGGCGAGCCGGAGCGCGCCGGCCGCTGGTGGTGGGAGACGGACGACAAGAAGGAATGTGGGCTGCACAGTCGGCCGGGGAGCGGCCTTGCAACGGCCTGAACGGTAGGGTTTCGTCGCGCGGTCGCCACTCGGATCTGGCCGACAGAACGAGGTTTGGAGCTGCGGCCGATGGAGAATCCCGGCGAGGTCAGTCGACGCCAGCTGCTGGCGCGAATCGGCACCGCGGCCGGCAGCGCGGTGATGTATCAGGCGATGACCGTCTTGGGTCTCGCAGCGGACTCCGGCTACCGCGGCCCGATCAAGCTCGAAGGCGACCCGAAAGGCGCCAAGGTGCTGATCCTCGGCGCCGGCATCGCCGGCCTGGTGGCGGCGCTCGAACTGCGCAAGGCCGGCTATCACGTCGAAGTGCTGGAATACAACGACCGGGTCGGCGGTCGCTCATGGTCGCTGCGCGGCGGCGATCGCTATGTCGAGCTCGGCGGCGCCGCGCAACGATGCGAATTCGACGCGGGCCTGTACTTCAATCCCGGTCCGTGGCGGATTCCCTATCATCACGGCGGCCTGCTCGATTATTGCCGCCGGCTCAACGTGGCGCTCGAGCCTTTCGTCCAGGTCAATTACAACGCCTATGTGCATGCGCGCGACGCCTTCGGCGGCAAGCCGCAGCGTTACCGCGAGGTCGTTTCCGACTTCCACGGCAACATCGCCGAGCTGCTGGCCAAATCGCTCGCCCAGGACAAGCTCGATCAGCCGGTCTCGGCCGACGAGAAGCAAGCGCTGCTCGCCGCGCTGCGCGCGTGGGGCGCGCTCGACGCCGACTATCGGTACCGCGCGGGGCTGATCAGCAGCGACCGTCGCGGTTACGCGAAGGATCCAGGTGGCGGCCTCAGTGCCGAGCCGATGCCATCGCGGCCGCTCGCCTTCGGCGACCTTCTGCGCTCGGGTGTCTGGCGCCGGCTCGGCACCGACCTCACCTACGAGTACCAGACGACCATGTTCCAGCCGGTCGGCGGCATGGACATGATCCCCAAGGCGTTCGGGCGCGCGATCGGCGACGTTGTCCGCTACAACGCCAAGGTGACCGAGATCCACCAGGACGACCACGGCGTGACGGTCACGTACGTGGATGCGACGCGGGGCGGCACGCCGAGGACGGCGCGTGCCGATTGGTGCTTGTGCACGATCCCGCTGTCCATTCTGAGCCAGATCCCGCTCAATGTCGGCGCCGCCATGAGCGCCGCGATCGACGCGGTGCCGTACGGGCCGGGACTCAAGGTCGGCCTGCAGTTTCGCCGCCGCTTCTGGGAGCAGGACGAGGCGATCTACGGCGGAATCACCTACACCGACCTGCCGATCTGGCAGATCGGCTATCCGTCGACCGGCTACAACAGCGCCGGCAAGGGCATTTTGCTGGGCGCCTATCCGTTCTGGTCCTACGCGTTCGAGCTCACATCGCTGCCGCCCGTGGAGCGCGTGAAGAAAGCCGTCGCGTGGGGCGCGCAGATCCATCCGCAATACCAAGAGGAATTCGAGAACGGCATCGCGGTGGGCTGGCATCGCGTGCCGTGGTCGTTGGGCTGCTTCGGCTTGTGGAGCGATGCGGCGCGCCGTGAGCACTACAAGAATCTGTGCGCCATCGATGGACGCATCGTGCTCGCCGGCGAGCACGCCTCCTACCTGCCGGCCTGGCAGGAAGGCGCGCTCTTGTCGTCGCTCGACGCGATGACGCGGCTGCATCAGCGCGTGATGGCGGGGTGATGATGATGGGGGTCGCGTCACGGATCGGCGCGCTGGTCTTGGTTGTTGCCTCGGCATTGTTTGGCGAGGCGCAGAGCGCGCATTCTCAATCGGCGGACCTGTCGTTCGGCGACCCGTACCGACTCTTGCAGCGCGACGGCGAGGCCATCTATCGCGCGATCTGCCAGGGCTGCCACATGCCGGACGGGCAGGGCGCGATCGGCGCCGGCGCATATCCGCCCCTTGCGAACGATCCCAACCTCGAGGCGTCAGGGTATCCGATCGTGCTCGTGCTCGAGGGCCGCAGGGCGATGCCGCCGTTCGGACGGACGCTCGACGACGGGCAAATCGCGGCCGTGGTGAATTACGTGCGCACACATTTTGGGAATCATCATACGGATGTGGCGTCGGCCGCCGACGTCACGAGCCTGCGGAAGTAGGTAAACGCGTCGCTTCTTCCTGCTCAGGCCCCCACCGCCGCATCGACTGCATCGCCGAGGCGTTCCACGATCAGGTCCACCGCCGCCTCGTCGACGATGAAAGGCGGCGCCAGCAGCACGTGGTCGCCGCGCTTGCCGTCGGCGGTGCCGCCCATCGGGTAGACCATGAGGCCGCGCGCCATCGCGGCCTGCTTCACACGCGCGTTGATCTTGCGCGCCGGGTCGAACGGCTCCTTGGTGCCGCGGTCGGCGACGAGCTCGACGCCCTGAAACAGGCCGCGGCCGCGCACGTCGCCGACATAGGGGTGGTTGCCGAAGCGCTCGCGCAGGCGGCGCTCGAGATGCGCGCCCTGGCGGCGCACGTTGGCGAGGAGGTCGTCGCGGCGGATCACGCGCTGGACCGCGAGCGCGGCCGCGCAGGCGAGGGGGTGGCCCGTATAGGTGTGGCTGTGCTGGAAGGCGCCGGAGCCTTGCGCCAGGGTCTGGAAGATTTTTCCGCTCAGCATCAGGGCGCCGATCGGCGCGAAGCCGCCGCCGAGGCCTTTGGCGATCGCCATCAGGTCGGGGCTGATGCCGTCCTGCTCGCAGGCGTGCAGGGTGCCGGTGCGGCCCATGCCGCACATCACCTCGTCGAAAATCAGCAGAATGCCGTGACGATCACAGACTTCGCGCACTTTTTTGAAATAGCCGGGGACGGGCGGGACGGCGCCGAGGGTTGCGCCGACCACCGGCTCGGCCATGAAGGCGATCACGTTGTCGCCGCCGAGCTCATTGATCTTGGCCTCGAGCTCGCGGGCGAGCCGCGCGCCATAGGTTTCCGCCGTCTCGTCGGGGCGCTTCTCGCGATACTCGTAGACCGGCGAGACGTGGTGCGTCTCGATGAGCAGCGGCGCGAACGCGCGGCGCTGCCATTCGCGGCCGCCGACCGCGAGCGCGCCGAGCGTGATGCCGTGGTAGCTCTGGCGGCGCGCGATCAGGTAGCGCCGCTGCGGCTCGTCGCGCTCGACGAAGTACTGCCGCGCGAGCTTGAGCGCCGCCTCGATCGCCTCCGATCCGCCGCTGACGTAGAACACGTGGTCGATCCCGGCCGGCGCATGGGCGACGAGATCGTCGGCGAGCTCCTCGGCCGCCTGCGTGGTGAAGAAGCTCGTATGCGCGTATTCGAGATTGTCGAGCTGGGCGCGCATCGCGGCGAGGACGTCGGGATGCGAGTGGCCGAGGCACGACACCGCGGCACCGCCGGAGGCGTCGAGGTACTCCTTGCCGTCGGCGTCGCGGATGAAGATGCCGCGGCCCGCGACGGCGGTCGGATAATTGTGCGCAATCGAGCGATGCAAGACGTGGGTCATCGGGCGTCCTTGTCAGGCCGGCAGGGGCGGGCCCGGACCACGCGTCGGCTCGAGGTCAGGGCCCGGCCGCCCGCATGGTCGTGCGGCAAACTATCGCCGGCCGGCGGCGGTTGCAATAGATGTTTCATTTGCGTTTCATTGCATAAGGTGTTTCACTCGCCGGGATCCATGCCGGCGCCGGCCGTTCCGACGCGGCGAAGGCACGTTCGAGAGGGGAGACGTCAATGAAACGCACAAGCTTCGCCGCGGCTCTCGCGGCGGCCGGGCTGCTCGCCGCGCCTGCCTTCGCCGCCGAGCCGATCGTGCTCGGCTGGGTCGGGCCGCTGTCGGCGCCCGGCAACTTCGCGAGCGGCCAGGAGATGCAGTGGGCCGACCAGCTCGAGGTCGACCAGATCAACGCGGCGGGCGGCATCAACGGGCGCCAGCTCAAGGTGATCTACGAGGACACGAAGAACCAGCCGGCCGAAGCGAGCGCCGCGGCGGTGCGGCTCGTCACCCGCGACAACGTCTCGGCCATCTTCGGCGAATTCCATTCATCGGCGGCGCTCGCCGAGATCGAGGTCGCGCACAAGAACGGCGTGCCCTGGGTCGGCACCGACGTATGGGCCGACAAGATCACGGCGCAGCAGTATCCGGAGGTCTTCCGCCTCGCGCCGGCGAACTCGCTCGTCTACGTCAAGGTCGCCGACTGGATGGTCGACCAGGGCTTCAAGCACATCGCGATCATCGCCGAGAACACCGACTTCGGCCAGGATGGCTCCAAGGTCGTCTCCGCCGAGCTCAAGAAGAAGGGCCTCGAGCCGCAGCTCGTCACCATCGACGTCGCCCAGCAGGACTTCACACCGGCGCTGCTGCGCCTGACCAGCGGCACCGACAAGCCCGACATCATCGAGATGGTCGTCGCCGGCCAGGCGCAGTACCAGATCGTCAAGCAGGCCTGCCAGCTCGGGCTTGCGCCCAACGCGAAGACCAAGCTGCTCGGCTCGACGGGTCTGTTGCAGAAGGAGGTGTGGCAGGTCGACGGCGATTGCGCAAAGTATCTGCTCGCCGTCAACGTCGCGACGCCGAAGAAGGATCTCAACGTCAAGGCCAAGGCGTTCGTGGACGCCTTCCAGAAGAAGTACAACCGCGCGCCGACCGGCGTCGCGATGGAAGCCTATGACACGCTCGGCGTCGTCGTCGCGGCGATCGAGCAAGCGAAGTCGTCCGAGCGCAAGGACATCATCAAGGGACTCGAGTCGATCAAGTGGGAGGGCGTGAACGGCACCTATTCGTTCCCGACCACCAAGGATCCGGCCTGGGCCTATCACCAGTTCATCGACGTGCCGTTCCACATCATCCAGTACACGGCCGCGAACCAGGTGCCGACCGACGCCGCGATCGTCTTTCCGAAGAAGTGGGCGACGACGGACAAGCTGCTGCCGTAACGAATGGCGTCATGGCGGGGCCTGTTCCGGCATCCACGTCTTGCCACGCGCGAAAGAAAGACGTGGATGCCCGGCCCAGGGCCGGGCCTGACGAGGCAAGATTTCAGCCGACGTGGGGCCGGCAATGACCTACTTTCTTCTTCTCACCACCAACGGGCTCGTCATCGGGCTCATCTATGCGCTGATGGCGGCGGGGCTCACCCTCGTGTTCTCGGTGCTCAAGGTGGTCAATTTCGGCCACGGCTCGCTCTACATGCTGGGCGGCTACGCGTCCTACTACGCGATCAGCCTCATCGGCGTGCCGCCGATCCTCGGCATCGTCATCGCCATGGTGGCGCTCTTCATTTTCGGTGTCGCGTTCGAGCGCCTCGTGCTGCAGCCGATGTACACCGACAAGGTCGAGCGCAAGGACGAGTATGCGATCATCGTCACCTTCGGCCTGACCATCCTGATCACGAATCTCGCGCTGGTCGTGTTCGGCCCGTTCAGCAAGTCGCCGCCGAGCTTCCTGCAGGGCACGCTGATCGCCGGACCCCTCATCCTGCCCTATGACCGTCTGATCGCCTCGATCGTCGCGATCGTCATCCTCGCTGGCCTCGCCTGGTTCCTGGCGCGCACCTCGCTCGGCCAGGCGCTCGACGCCGTGAGCCAAAGCCGCGAGTCCGCCGCCGTCATCGGCATCAACCCGAAGCGCATGTACACCATCGCGTTCGGGCTGGGCTCGGCGCTCGCGGGCGGGGCAGGGGCGTTGATCGCGCCGATCTTCGCGCTGTCGCCCGACATGGGCGAGCTGCCGGGCGTGCAGGCCTTCATCATCATCGTGCTCGGCGGCATGGGGTCGGTCGGCGGCAGCATCATCGGCGGCATCCTGCTCGGCATCGTGCAGGGGCTCGGGGTCGGCTACCTGCCGGATCCGAACCGCGCGCTCGCCTACACGCAGGCGTTCGGCGCGCTGCTGCTCATCGTCGTGCTGCTGGTGCGGCCGACCGGCCTGTTCGGCCGCGCGCATCTGCGGCTGGATTAGGGCGATGGGCAGCATCAAAGGCACGCACGTCCTGCAGGGGCTTCTGCTCCTCCTCGCGCTCGCGGCGCCGGTCGTGATCGGCCCCTACTGGACCCATGTCGGCGCGCTCGCCTGGTACTATGCGCTGCTCGCCTCGAGCTGGGCGCTGCTCGCCGGATATGCAGGGCAGTTCTCCTTCGCCCATGTCGCCTTCGCGGCGCTCGGCGGCTACGGCTCGGCCCTGCTCACGCTGCGGCTCGACCTGCCGCTCGCGCTGTCGGTGCCGCTCACCATCATCATCGCGATGGTGCTCGGCGCGCTCATGGGCGCGCTGGTGCTGCGGCTGAGCGGACCTTATCTCGCGCTGTTCACGCTGGCGATCGCCGAGATCTTCCGCCTGATGCTGGTGGCCGAGGAGGACATCACGCGCGGCAGTCTCGGCCTCGAGGTGCCCCACCTGTTTTCCGGCAACTCGGATGCGCCCTACTACTATCTCGGCCTCGGCCTGGTCGTGCTCGGGCTGCTCGCCATGAACGGCCTGTTGATGACCCGCATCGGCTTCTTCCTGCGCGCGATCCGCGAGGACGAGCATGCCGCGCAGGCGAGCGGCGTCAACACCACACTGCACAAGATCATCGTGTTCGTGGCGACGAGCGCGATCGCGTCGGTCGCCGGCATCTACTACGCCCACTTCGTCGGCATCCTCTCGCCCAACATGGTGATCATCCCCGAGATGGGCCTCGTGATCGCGATGGCGGTGATCGGCGGCATCGAGAGCCTGCCCGGCGCCGTGGTCGGCGCCGTCGTCATCTATGCGGCGTCCGAGATGCTGCGCGATTACGGCGAATGGCGCTTCGTGCTGCTCGGCCTCGCGCTGATCCTGGTGCAGCGCTTCGCCCAGAACGGCCTCTTCCCGTTCATCGAGCGCATCCTCGACCGCAAGCCGGCGGCGGCGTCGGCGAGCGCCAAAGTCGTCCGCCCGGAGGGCGAATATGCCAACCCCTCCTGAGGCGCCGTATTTCGCGGCGCGCCAGCTGCAGAAGCATTTCGGCGGCATCGCCGCCGTGGATGACTTTTCCGCCGAGCTCGGCCGCGGCGAGATCGTCGGGCTGATCGGCCCGAACGGCTCGGGCAAGACCACGACCATCAACCTGGTGGCGGGCGCGTTCCGGCCCGACACCGGCACGATCATGCTCGACGGGCGCAACCTCGTCGGCCAGCCGGCCTATGCGTTCGCGCGCGGCGGGATCGGCCGCACGTTCCAGGTGCCGCGCCTGTTTCGCCGCATGACGGTGCTCGAAAATCTGATGGTGCCGGCACTGACCAATACGCGCACCAGTCGCCGGCAGGCCGAGGCGAGGGCGCGCGAAATCCTCGCCTTCGTGCGCTTCGAGCATCTCGCCGATGCCTATGCGCGCACCTTGTCGGGCGGGCAGCAGAAGCTGCTCGAGCTCGGCCGTTCGCTGATGCTGCGCCCGAGCCTGCTCTTGCTCGACGAGCCGTTCGCCGGCGTGCATCCGCGCCTTCTCGAGCAGATCGTCGAGCACATCCGCACGCTCAGCGCCCAGGGCTATACGATCGTGCTGGTCGACCACAATCTCGACGCCGTGCGCTCGGTGGTGCGGCGCACCCTCGTGATGGCGCGCGGCCGCAAGATCGCGGACGGGCCCTCCGAGGAGGTGCTGCAGGACCCGGCGGTGATC
This sequence comes from Xanthobacteraceae bacterium, assembly GCA_035293985.1. Lineage (GTDB taxonomy): Bacteria > Pseudomonadota > Alphaproteobacteria > Rhizobiales > Xanthobacteraceae > JAVDCA01. Next base: position 131,205 of record DATGLS010000008.1, on the reverse strand, counting down.
CAAGCCTACACGGGCACCCGCAAGGCGATAGAGGGGCGTGCATGAGCGACGACACCGAATTTGCCGACAGCGGCGCGCTGCTCGCGGCCGACGGTCTGGTCGCCGGGTACACCCGCGACATCGACATCCTGCGCGACATGACCTGCCGCATCTGGCCGAAACGCATCTCATGCGTGGTCGGGCCGAATGGCACCGGCAAATCGACCCTGCTCAAGGCGCTGTTCGGCTTCCTGCGCCCGCGCCACGGCAAGGTGACGCTGGCAGGATCCGACGTCACCGGCACCGAGCCGTTCCGCATGCTCGGCGCCGGCGTCGCCTATCTGCCGCAGCGGCCGAGCCTGTTTCCGCATCTCACGGTCGAGTCCAACCTCAAGCTCGGCGTCTGGCACGCGCGCCTGTCGAAGGCGGATGTGCGCCAGAAGCTCGAAGCGGCCTATGCGCGCTTTCCCGTCGCGCGCGAGAAGCGCCACCAGCCGGCCGGACAGCTGTCGGGCGGCCAGCAGCGCCAGGTCGAGATCGCCCGCAGCCTGATGACCGAGCCGCCGGTCTACCTCATCGACGAGCCGACCGCCGGTATCGATCCGCGCACCAGCGAGGACATCTACGACCTGATCCAGAAGCTCGCCCGCGAGTCCGGCAAGGCGATCCTGCTGGTCGACCAGGACATCAAGAGCGCGCTCGCGATCGCGGACTACGTCTACGTGGTCAAGAACGGCGCCGTCGCGTCGCACGGCTCGCGCGCGGCGTTCGGCGGCGATACCGACGCGCTGGTCGCGCGCTGGCTCTACGCCAGCGGGCATTAGGAAAGCCGATGGCGCGACGCCGACAGCGGGCGCGGCCAGTGGGGCGCAGCGGAACGCCGTCCTCGATGACCGATGCGCCGCTGCATGCCGAGATGCTGGCGGTGTTCGACCGCATCCCGCGCCAGCTGCAGGCGGCGGCCCGCTGGGCGCTCGATCATCCGCAGGACGTGGCGCTGCTCACGGTGCGCGAGCAGGCGAAGCGCGCCGGCGTCGTGCCGGCGACGATGACGCGGCTCGCCCAGCGGCTCGGCTTCGACGGTTACGAGGCGGTGCGCGATCTCTACGCCGAGAGCCTGCGCCGGCGCGCCTCCTCGGCGGTCTTCCTGCCCAAGGCCGAGGAGCTCGTCGCCCGCCGCAAGCTCAAGGGCGAGGCGTCGCTCGCCCACGATCTGATCGACATGCTGGTGCACCAGATGGCGGGCCTCGCGCAGGGCGAGGCGCTTGCGCGCCTCGCGGCCGCGGTCGACGTGCTCGCGAAGGCGCGCCGCGTCCACGTGCTCGGGCAGCGCTCGTGCTACCCGGTCGCCTTCCACTTCGCCTACGTGTTCGGCCTCGCCGGCGGCCGCGTGCGGCTGCTCGACGCCCCCGGCGGCACCGGCGCCGACGCGTTGCGCGACGCCGGCAAGGGCGACGCGCTGCTCGCCATCAGCGTCAAGCCCTACACGCGCACGGCGGTCGAGATCACGCGCTACGCGGCGCGCCGCGGCCTCGCGGTCGCCGCCATCACGGACAGCGCGGTCTCGCCGCTCGCGCAACTGGCGAGCGCCGCCATCCTGGTGCCGACCGAGAGCCCGTCGTTCTTCCACACCGTGACGCCGGCCTTTGCGGTGGTCGAGGCGCTGGCCGCACTGCTCGCCGCCGCCGGCGGCGAGGCGGCGCTCACGGCGGTGCGCGATATCGAGGAGCAGATGCGGGCGCTCGCGACGCATGTGCTGGCGACGAAGCCGGCGAAAGCGTAGCCAAGCCCCGAATTCACAGCGAGGCAGTGCGGTCGCCGGCCGGTTGTGGAAACCGCCGTTCCCGACTAGCGTGTCGTCAGGATCACGCGATTGTGGGGCACTCGCGATGGATGCAGCTGCGGCACCGGGTGTGTTGCTGTCGATCCTGCCGGCCACGATCGCCGATGCGCTGTTCGGCCAGGCCCGCGTCGTCGAGCTCGCACCGCAGCAGACGCTGTTCACCGCCGGCGATCCGGGCGACGGCTTCTATCTGATCGACGATGGCCTCCTGAAGGTCCACGTCGTCTCGGTCGCGGGCAGCGAGCGCATTCTCGCGATCCTCGGTCCCGGCGATCTCGTCGGCGAGCTTGCCGTCGTCGACGAGGCGCCCCGCTCGGCCTCGGTCGCGGCCCTGCGCGCTTCGAAGCTGCGCTTCGTCAGTCGCGCCGGCTTCGCGGCGGTCGCCAAGCGGCAGCCCGACCTCTATCGCGCCTTCACCATCATGCTTTCGCGCCGCCTGCGCGCGATCGACGACGTGCTCGCTGCGACGAGCTTTCTGCCCCTCAAGGGCCGCACTGCGCGCGCCCTGTTGAGCCTCGCCGAGGCCTTCGGCAAGGATGTGGGCGCGGGCCGTATCCTCATTCAGCAGAAGGTGAGCCAGAGCGACATCGCCGCGATGGCGGGGATTGCGCGCGAGAACGTCAGCCGAATTTTGCAGGATTGGATCCGCCAATCCTTGGTGAGCCGCCTCTCCGGCTACTACTGCCTCGAGAACAAGGCGAAGCTGGAACGGGAGCTCTAGGCTTTCGGCGCTCATTGCGAGGCGGCCGCAGGCCGCCGAAGCGATCTCGATCGGCAGGCACATCGGCAAGGGGGTGCGAGTGCTTCGCTCCGCTCGCAATGCGTCTTTCCTGAAAATCCGACATTTCGTGATGGCCAACACATCGGCCGGACGAGGCCTTTTCTAACCTCCTGAGCATGTCGGGGCGGCTGGCGCTCCGGCGAGCAAACACAGGAGATGACCATGCTTTCCCTTCGCAACAGCACCTTCGCGGATCTTCGCAAGCAGTGCCTGATCTCGGTCGCCGCCGTCACGGTCGTGACCGCCCTATTGGCCTCGACGCAACCCGCCCACGCGATGTCGTTCGGCCGCGGCTTCGGCGGCTTCCACCCGACGATGACCCACTCGGTGAGCAGCTTCCGACCCATGAGCAGCTTCCGCCCGATGAGCAGCTTCCGGCCGATGAACAGCTTTCGGCCGATGAGCAACTTCCACGCCCCAAGCCACTTTGGCGGCGTGCATTCCACCCACACCATCGGTTCGATGCGGCACGCGCCGGTCGGGTCCCTGCACTCGCACACCATCGCGGCGCGCCACCACGGACAGGTCGATGCGGGTACCTCCCATGCCCACGCCGCAAACGTCGCGGATGCCAAGAGCGAGCTCAAGGGCGAGCTCAAGAGCGACCCGAAGATGGGCGCCAAGGTCGCCAACAAGATCGTGCCCGGCCATGCGGGCATCTCGGTCGACGATGGCAATGGCGGCTGGAAGCCCTATCAGCCGGGCCCGAAGGATCCGCCCACGGTTCCGCAGATCGCCGGCGGGCGCGATGCCGGCCCGGACATGAAGATCCGCCCCGGCACCGAACGGCCGCCGAGCTGGGCGCGGGTGTATCGTCCGGATGACGGGCAGACCATCACGCGGACGTGGAATGGCGACGGCACCTTCATCGACACGGCGACCGTCAGCTATGGGTCCACGCCCGAGGGTGGTGTGGTTCGCGTCGACGACCTGCCGCGCATCAAGAAGAAGGTGCAGAACGACTGCCATCTGCTGGCCGCGAAGGTCGCCGAGCTCGCAAAGCAGCTCGCCCAGCAGCAGGCGATCCTGGCGACGATCCAGGGCGCGCAGAACGTCACGATCTCGTCGACGATCACCGGGGCCGCCACCTCGTTCGACTCGCCCGACGATCAGGCGGCCGCGGCGGCTCGCATGCAGGCGCGGATCAACACCACCGCGCAGCTTCTCGCGCAGTACCAGCAGGATCTCAACCGCTGCCTCGCGGGAGGCAATTGATGACGGCCCGGCAAGCCGACCAAGCCATGAGAAGGCCGCCCCTCGGGGCGGCCTTCTTGCTTGTGGAGGGGCGCTCAAAAGCCGCCGTTTTTCCCGCGGTGTGGCATTTCTGCCGCACCCGAGCCCGCGGCGGGCATGTAGAATTGAGGCATTGTAACGGCTGCGCCACGCGCGCGGGCCGAGTTGATTGCGGAAATTCACGTGCAAGCGTCGGGGGGCGGGCTGTGCGTCAGGGGTTGTGGTTTCGCGTCGCGCTGGCGGTCGCGGTGTTGGGATGGCTGACCGCGGGGCGGGCCGGCGCGCAATCCATCGGCAACGCCCGCTCGGTCACCAATCAGGTCGACGGCATCCTGCGCGGCGCCACGCGGTCACTCGCGGTTGGTAGCGACGTCTTCAGCAACGAGCTGATCCGCACCGGCGATGCCGCGACCGCGCAGCTCGTCTTCCTCGACAACACCAACCTCGATGTCGGGCCGCGCTCCGCGGTGACGCTCGACCGTTTCGTCTACAATCCGGACCGCAACACCGGCCGCTTCGTGGTGCGGGCGAGCCGCGGCATCTTCCGCTTCGTCACCGGCTCTCAGCCGAAGCGCGACTACACGATCCGCACGCCGGTCGCGACCATCGGGGTGCGTGGCACCGTGTTCGATTTGCTGGTCGATCCGAACAAGATCGTCGTCGTGCTGGTCGAAGGCGCGATCGTGGTCACGACCGCACAGGGACGCTCGGTCTCGCTGACGGTGCCGGGGACGGCGGTAACGATCTATGCGGGCGGCCGGATTTCCGGGCCGGCGCCCTGGACCGGCACGATCTTCGACACGGCGGCCAATGCGCCGTTTCCCTATTTCGGCGGCGTGCCGACCATGCTCGGCGGCGGGCCCGGCCTGCTGCCCGGGCGTCTCCACTTCGGCCTGAATCTCGGCGGCGCGCTCGTCACGCACATCCCGACCTCGTCGTCGAGCGGGTTCTATGACGGCTTCTCCGACAACAGCGTCGCGCCGCTCGTCGGCGGCTCGGTGTTCTACGACCTCGCGACGGTCGGCAGCGGATCGCAACCGTTCGGATCGTTCGTTCTCAGTGGCGGCCTCGTGGTCGACGACGTCATCAATGCGGGGCTGCATTGGCATGGCGCCTGCGGCGGCGTTGCATGCGACGGCAGCGGCCACATGAACGAGCTCAACTACATCGCCGAGCTCAAGGCGACCACGCCGCTCGCGCCGGGCTATTCCATCAACGGCTATGTCGGGGCCGGTGGGGCGACCATGTGGCCGACCGGAAGCCCGACGGGCGGCACGGCCTTCACGGGCAGTGCGAGCGCGCCGGCGCTGCGCATCGGCTGGGGCGTCGATCATCAGCTCGATGCGAACTGGTCGGCCGGCTTCAAGGTCGGGTTCCAACACACCTTCAGCACCACCTACGACACGACGCTTCCGGGCGAATTCTTCAGGTTCGACCACAAGGACGAGGCCTTGTTCGCGCTGACCCTGATGTACACCCCGTAGCTCGAGCCGCGCTTCGAGCCGCCGTCTATTTCTCGGTGAGCTCGGTGATCGGGGTCCAGGCGTCGGGCCGCGACTGGACGAGCGGCTCCCAGCGGCGGGCGAAGCCGGCGTAGAGATCGCGCAGGCGCGGCGGCGCCGTTCCGCGCAGCTCCCGCGCCAGCGCGATCGCCCGCGCGAAATCGGCCCTGCGATAGGATTCGATCATCGCGTCGTGCGCCTTGGCGAGGGCGCCGAACTCGGCGCTGCGGCGCACGCCCTCGTCGCCGGCGAGCGCATGGACGCGCACGATCTCCGCCTTGCCCTTGACGCGCACCGCGTCGACCTCGAGCCAGGCGAGATCGGGCGCGCGCTCGCGTGTCGCCTGGGCGGCGAGCACGTCGGTCCGGAAATGCTTGGTCGCGCCTTCGAGCCGCGATGCGAGGTTCACCTGATCGCCCATCGCCGAATAGTCGAACCGCTGCTGCGAGCCGAAATTGCCGACGCTGCACGTGCCGGTCGCGAGGCCGATGCCGAAGCTGACCACGATCGGCGTCTCGCCGCGCTCCGCCGCCCGCTCACGCAGCCGGAGGTTCAATGCATCGAGCGCGTCGCTCATCGCCAGCGCCGCCAGCGCGGCATGGCGGGCATGGTCGGCGTCATCGAGCGGCGCGTTCCAGAACGCCATCACGGCGTCGCCGATGTATTTGTCGATCGTGCCGCCGTGCCGCAGGATCGCATCCGTCATGGCGGTGAGATACTCGTTCATGAACCGGGTCAGGCCCGCCGCGTCGAGGCGCTCGGCGAGCGACGTGAAGCCGCGCACGTCGCAGAACATGATGGTGAGCGTGCGCGTCTCGCCGCCGAGCACGAGCTTTTGCGGATCCTCGGCGAGGCGCGCGACGACCGCCGGCGAGACATAGCGCCCGAACGCCTCGCGCACCTGGCGGCGGCGCCGCTGCTCGTCGCGATGGAGCCAGATCACACCGGCGCCGTAGGTGAGAAGCGCGCAGGCGCCGGGGATGACGGGATCGAGCAGCAGGCCATCGGCGGAGAATTCATGCCAGCTCGCCGCGCCGAGCGTCGCGATCAGGAGCGCGGTGCCGAGCGCCCCGGCGGCGGGCGTCACCTGGGGCAGCTCGATCGCGATGCCGAGTGCGAGCAGGGCGGCGAGGACGAGCTCGGCCCCGAGCGCCCAATCGGGTCGCACCAGCCAGGCGCCGGCGAGCACCTGCTCGATGACCTGGGCATGGATCTCGACCCCGGCGACCGAAGCATCGACCGGCGTCGCGCGCTGGTCGCGCAGCGCGAGCGCGCTGATGCCGATCACCATGAGGCGTTCGCGCACGGCGTCGGGCTCGACCGTGCCGGCGAGCACCTTCCAGGCCGGAATGAAACGGCGCGGCTCGGAGCGGGTGTAGCGCACGCGCAATTCCCCGTGCGCATCGGTGGGGATTTCCAGCGCGCCGACCTTGATGGCATTGACGCCGCTGCGCGCGCCGAACGCGGTCTGTCCGCTCGCGTTCGAGGCTCGCACCACGATGGTCGATGCCCCCTGGGCGACGCGCAATGCCTCGAGCGCAAGGCTCGGCACGTCCTTGTCGTCGAGCGCGAGCAGGAGCGGCACGCGCCGCACGACCTGGTCGCGGTCCGCGAGCCAGTTGACGACGCCGACGCCCGCGCTCGCCCGGCTCAAGGCGGGCAGCGGCACCACCGCGCGCGTGAAAGCGGGCAGGAACGGGTGCGGATCGTCGCCCGCCGTCGCGATGCCGAACCTGGTGGGAAACGCGCGCCCGCCGCCGCCGTCCGACAACCCCGCGCCGAGGATGGCCGGCGTCGCGGCGAGCGCTCGCGCGAGTACCGCGTCGTTGCTCTCCGCTCGGCCGAGCTCCTGCTCGAGCATCGCGCGGCCGGGCGTGGGCGGCAGGCGACGGATGACGGCTTCGGCGCTGGTGGCGTCGGGCTCGGAAAAGACGATGTCGAAGGCGATCGATGCGGCGCCGCCCTCACGCAACCGGTCGACCAGCGTCGCGACGGTCGAGCGCGGCCAAGGCCATTGGCCGACACGGGCGAGCGATTCATCGTCGATATCGACGATCCGCACCGGCGCGTCGGCATCCCAGACGCGCGGCGCGAGACGCTGGTAGCCGTCGAACACGAGGTTGCGCAGGTCGCGCAGGACCGGCGGGTCGAGGAAGCCGCACAGAACGACCATGAGCGCCGGCACGCCGACCGCCGCCGCATACGAGCGGCGCGTGCCCCCAGCCCGCGCTTGCGGCGCCTCCGCCCTGGTGCGGCGGAAAAGATGCATGGCTGATCGCCCATCCATACGCCCGCGGGGCGGGCGGTACCCGAGGATAATCGAGGTTGGCGAAGTATTCTAGAAATGCCGGTGGAAATGGCCGCCGTGGAAGAACACCAGGAGAATGATCACGATCACGATGAGCCAGATCAGGCCGTGCCCGCCGCCGCCGTAGTAGCCGCGACGATAGCCGTAATAACCACCGCCGCCTCCGAACAGCAGGAGGAGGATGATGATCAAGAGCAGCAGGCCCATATGCTTACTCCCAAACCGGCGGCCGCCGGCGTGCGGCCGTGAGAGAATGCCTGCCATTGCGGCGTTCGCATGACTTGAGCCATGACTTAAGCCGTGAGTTAAGTCGTGAGTTAAGCCATGAGTTAAGTCGATTTAAGCCTCGCGCCGCGACCCGGCGAGCTCCGACATCACCATCGGCTCGGCCGCCGGCGCGACCGCTGTCGCGTTCGCCGCATAGTAGCGCCGCAAGAGAATGTACACCGCAAGCGCGCCGAGCAGCGACAGCAGGATGCAGGCGCCGAGCGGGGCGCCGAGCCAGAGCAGGACGGCCGAGATCAGCCCGGCGCTCGCGCCGCCGAGATCCCAGCCCCCTTCCGCCGCGATGTGGAAGCGCAGCGCGCAAGGCGAGCGCTTCGCCTGGTTGTAGATCGCGGTGCCGAGCGTCGGTACGTAGAGGCAGACGATGAGCGCGCCGAACGCATTGGCGATGACGGCGAGCGCGGCGTCGCCGTAGCTCGCGGCGCGCAGCGTGATGGTTGCGACCAGTGCCGCGAGCGCGACCGCGGCGGCGCGGCTGCCGTGGCCGGCGTCGATCAGGCGCCCCAGCACGAGCCCGCTGATCGCGCCGACGACCGCGGCGAGCGCGAGCGCGCCGCCGAAGGCGGAAAAGCTCTCGCCGAGCGCGAGAAACAACGCGATCGACCAGACGAACCAGTAGCCCGCGATCATCCAGCCGTCGGCGGCGAAGAGGAGCACGCCCGGCAGCGCGGCGCGGAAGACGCCGGGCGCCTTCCAGGCGATCTTCACGTTCGGGGTCCAGACGATCGGCAGGGCGGCGAGGAGCAGCACCAGCGCGTTGCCGCCGAACGCGGCGCGCGGACCGAACACGGTCAAGGCCCAGCCGGTCGCGAGCGGGCCGACGATGCCGACCACCGCGGCGATCGCCTCGCGCGCGCCGACCTGGTGGCCGCGGTGCTCGGCATCGCCCAACATGGCGAAATAAGCATGGTAGGACGTCCAGTAATAAGTGTCGGCGATCGCCGCGACGATGATGAGCACGAGCAACGCGGTGCCGACGCTGTGCACCTCGGCGAGCAGCAGATATTGCGCGGCCGACGCGATGGTGCCGGCGATCACCAGCGGCCGGAGGCCGACGCGCCGCGCCAGCACCAGCACGCTCGGACGGATCAGGAAGCGCCCGAGCAGGATGACCGAGACCGCCGCGACCACGACGGGCACCGGCACGCCGGACTTGAGCAGGTAGATGGCGAAAAACGCGCCGCCGCCGGAGAGCGCGAGCGCGTGGATGCCGTAGTGCAGGTTGAGCAGGTTGACCGTGTTGTTGCGGAAATAGGCCATCGCGGTCGGTCCTGCCGAAATCGGCCCGCATCCGCCGGCCAACGTGCGACCGATTAGCGGCGCGGCGGCGCCAAGGCAACGGCGGCCGGCAAATCGGCGCGCCGGCTCGGCACCGCCACTTTAGCAATGGCAACTCGATGATTCCTTGCTAGGCCTCAGGCGATAGACATGATCGCAGCGTTGCGGATCACCGCCAGCGCAGGCGCAGGAGGGAACCAACGGGCAGGCGTGAGACGGAAGGCGCCGGCGAGAGCTTCGGCGCGGGAGCGGTCTGCCAGGGGGAGGTGCGTGCCGGTGGCAACATGGAAGCGGGCAGGAAGCTCTTGTAATGCTTCTCATAGGCAGGCATCTGGCAGACGACCCATTTTGCGTGACATTGCTCGGCGATTGCCGCCTTCACGTAGAGCTCCCCCGCGTCCCGAACCGCCGCCATGCACATCTGCGCCATGGCATCGCAAGTGTTGAGACGGCGCACCTCGGCTGATGCCGGCAGGCATGAGCTCAACGCCAGAACCGCAGCAACAACGTGGACGACGCGCATCGTATCCTCCTGATCGTCCGCTCATCCGGCGGACAGGGTGTGAGTGGCTTGCATCGGTTGGTCGCGCACGCTGTCGGCCATGACTGTGATGATCATCACGCTGCCCGCCGGCTGGCGGAGGTGTCCGGCCGGCGCCGCCGGGATGCGCGCCGACACACTGATTTCGTTTCGTTTTTCGACCTAGGTTCGTTCGGCCAAAATGCTTCCGCGTCGCTGCGGCCGGCAGCGCCGCGTCTTCAGGCGCGCAGGGCGAACTTACAGCGCGACAAGGGCACGTCGCGATCGAGGCGCTGTCGCTCAGTCGTTGTCAGTGGTCGCCGACGCACTGATTTCATTTCGTTTTTTGACCTAGGTTCGTTCGGCCAAAATGCCGCCGCGCCGCCGCGGCCGGCAGCGCCGCGTCCTCGAAGGCGCGCACCGCGAACTTGCGGCGCGAGAGTGCGCGGCGCTCGTAGCGATCGAGGCGCAGGAGCTCGGGCACCATTTTGGCGGCTGACGCCGGATCCTCATCGAGCGCGGCGAGGAACGGCAGTCGCGCGGTGCGCACGCGGACGAGATCGAGCTGCGCCTCCGCGATCCGGCAGGCCAACTCGTGGCAGCGCGGATCGTCGTCGCTGCCGATGACCGATGTCGCGATCCGCCGCGCCAGGGCATCGACATCGGGCGCAACCCGCGGGTCGGCGAGCAGCGGCACCCTCAACCCGTGCCGGCGCGAGTTGCGCGCCGCGATCGCCTTGCCGGCGGGTGTCTTCGGCCCGCGGCTCTTGCGCCCGTTGCGGCGGCTCGCGCGTGCCCGTGCGGTCGTCATTCCCGTTCAACTCCAACTCATCCGGCGGCCGGCGGATAGAGGCCGGTCTGCGCCGGCTGCGCCGGCTGCACCACCTCGAACGCGGCATCCTCGACCGGCGCCTGCTCGACCGCCTTCTCGGCGTCTTGCGCCGCGCGGCGCAGCGTGTCGGCGAAGTGCGCGCGGTGGCGCTCGATCGCGAGCAGGGCGGCGTCGCGCCGCGCCTCGGCGCTGCGCAGCATGCGGTCCATCCCCTCGTACTCGGCGAGATGGAGGCGCATGGTCTGCGCCATCGCGGCCTCGATGCCGAGGCCGGCGTCGGCGAGCCGCGCCTCGACTTCGGCGACCGCGGCAGGATCGCGCCCGAACCAGCCCTTGGCGAGCTCGATCGCGTCGTCGTAGCCGAGCGCGAACAGGAGGCGCTGCATTCCTTCCTTGGCCGACGAATTGATCAGCGCGGCCTTCTGGCGCCGCAAGCGCGCCGTCTCCCAGACGAGCTCGATGACCTCGCGCACCCAGATCTCCTCGACCACGTTGGCGGGCCGCACCGTCTCGGCCACGCGAGCGCGCAACGCCTCGTAGAGTGGCGCGTCCTCGTCGCGAAACAGCGACGGCGGGGCGAAGCCGAGTGGTGTCGGCAGGTTGGCGGCGATGGTGATGGCGAGGTCGGGGGAGGGGGTAGGCATGCGGAACTCCTTTCGCGTCGTCGCCGCCGGATTGGCGGCGAAGTGGATATGTTCGCTATTTGTTCTATGCGTGGTGAATGACGTTGGCAAGTAGAATCTATCGGATAATCGCCAAAAAGTTGTAGGGTTTTCCCTACAGCGTCGCGCGATCGGTTCGCATCGGGCATTCCCGAAGAACCGATTTGTCGTATGGTTTCCGTCTGCTCTTGCGGCCCGCGATATGGAAGCTGCCTGCAACCGCGCCTACTACGCGAAGCACGTCATCGCGCGTCAGCTCGACACGCTGATGCAGGATGAGGGGCTCAGTGACACCGAGCTGGCAAAGCGCCGGGTGTTCCCAACGGCATTGCGTCCGTTGAGCGTGCGCGCCCGCACGGCAGCGTGGTCGTTGCCGGCTGGCCGACGAGCGATCGTGTCACGGGAACAAAGCGACCATCGCCCGCTTGATCAAATGTGTTCGTCAGGTGGCGCGACCATGAAATCCAACCCGGCGGAGGAGGCCGAAGAGGCCATCGGGCACTGCCGCCGCAGCATCGAGCGGCTGCAGGCCGAAATAGAGCGGCGGCGATCCGTCGGCCACGACATCACCGACGCGCAACGTCGGCTGCAAACGATCCAGCAGATATTGCGCGCGCATGAGGACGAGCGAGATCGTTTGACGACCGAGCGCTGAGGGTCGATGCCGCAAGCCACAGGAGGAGACTCGCCGGACGTAGCCGAAACGATCGGAAGCGAGTTTCCGTTCCTCGAGGCTTCGGGGCTTGGATGGCGGCTGCGACGATGCAGCGCGCAGCGCCGTTTCTTCATGGATGCCATACCGCCGCATGGTCGGCTGACGGACAGACCGCGGCAACCTAAGTCATGTCTGGCCTGGTCTTAGGATGACTTCGCCGGCGCAGCGGCAATACCGATGTTTGCATCATCGGCCGTATCCTGACGAACCTGTTGGTCAACGAAGCGTCCGTCGTTGCCTCGGCATTGCTTGCTTAGCGCGGTTCCTGCCGGAAGCAGTTCGCGCTCTCGCTCCATCCGGAACGCCCAGCCGTTGCAGCCATGGCGGCGCGCGCACGGACAATGGGAGATGTCAAGCGCCCGGACGCACTGACCGGAAGCCGGTCACGTGGCAGGCTCATTCTGCGAGGCGGAATCATCGAATGGCCTCGCAGATCCGGAAGCGCCGCGATGCCAAGCTGCACATCGCCGAGAAAGTCGATCTTTGCGTTTTTTCTTCTGCCGGTCTTGCTTGCCGGTTCAACCGCCCGTGCCGTCGTCGGCGGCCAACCGGTTTCCGTGGACGATTTGGTCGGCGGCTCGGTTGTCGAGATTTCCGGACCCGGCTGCTCGGGAGTCCTGGTGGGTGACCGCTACGTGCTGACCGCGGCCCACTGCACGGCCGAATTGTCGTCACTGGTCATCTTGAAGTCTTCGCTTTATCGCGATTGTTCGCACGCGCTCGTGGACGACGTGTTCTACCCACCCGACGCAAAATTGGTTTCGATCGATGGGCAGCCTTGGCCCGCTCCCGATCTGGCGGTGATCCGGTTGCAAACCGCGCTTTGCGGAGCGAAGCCGGCGACGCTCAGTTCCGAACCGCTGACGCCGGGCCAGACCCTGAGGACGGCGGGCTACAGCGAGGGTCTGCTCGACGCGCGCGCAGCGGATTGGATGGGCGTGCGCATCCTGCGCTCCGACGCGGATTTCTTGATGAGCTTGTTCTCCGAGCTCAAGTCACATACCGAGCGATTGCAACAGATGATTCGAACCGAGCTCCCGCTCTTTCGCTTCGGCCGTGCCGTCAACGACGGCGAGGCGGTTTGCCGAGGAGACAGCGGCGGGCCGGTTTACGCCGAGACCGGCCAACGGATTTCGATTTATGGAATCATCTCCGGAGTCGTCTCGGATCCCAGGAGCGGCAACGCGACGTGTGACGGAAGTCTTGTTCAATTGATCGTTCCGATATTGTCGGAACGCAACTGGATTCTCTCGACCATTGGAGCCCCGACGGACGAGCTGGGCGAATAACCCTGTCTCCCTCGACAAGCGGTTCGCAGATTTGCCCCGGCAAATCGGATCAGCGTGGCGAAGCGCAGACAAGCTGACGCTGTCGGGAAGCCGGTCGCGGTCGACGGAGGAGCAGGGCTCGTCATGACGGAAGAGCGATCAGGCTTGCCCGTTTCTTGGCTTCGCGGATCGAAGGTCGTTCGAAAACCTTGACCCACTCCGTCATGCCCGGGCTTGGCCCGGGCATCCACGTCTTTCTTCCTGGCCGCCAAGACGTGGATGGCCGGGCCAAGCCCGGCCATGACGCCGCGACGGTGACCGCGGAAATCGGCGACCCTTTTCGCCGATGAACCATTTGCGCCGCAATCGCGACTAAGGGCGGCAAAGGGTTGGGTGAGCGCCGCGGGCCAGCGATCGGCTGTCCCGGCGCCTCGCGGACAACCTGCGGAGACCACACGAGATGCGCTCTTCGGCATACGGGTTGCTCGCATGCTTGACCGTGGCGGCGCTCACCGGCTCGGCCACGCAGGCGGCCGCGGACGACCATCAGACCTGCGCGGAAGGATCGGGCGACGTCGCGATCGCGGCGTGCTCGCGCGCCATCGCGGCAGGCCGGTATGGCGGCAAAGACCTTGCGGACCTCTACGTCGACCGCGGGGCGGAATACAAGGACAAGGGCGACCTCGACGGCGCCATCGCCGACTTCGGCCAGGCGATCCGGCTCGACCCGACCAATGCGCACGTCTACTACAACCGCGGCGTGACGTTTCAGATGAAGGGGGACCTCGACCGCGCCATCGCGGACTACGACGAGGTTATCCGACTCGATCCGAAGATTGCGCTCGCCTACAGCAACCGCGGCATGGCGTACCGGGCCAAGGGCGACCTCGACCGCGCCATCGCGGATTACGACCAGGCGATCCGGGTCGATCCGACATTTGCCGTCGCCTACTACAACCGCGGCATCGTGCACCGGGTGAAGGGCGACCTCGACCGCGCCATCGCGGACTACGACCAGGCGATCCGGTTCGACCCGCAAGATGCGGAGGTCTACAACAACCGTGGCGCGGCGTACCAGGCCAAGGGCGACCTCGACCGCGCCATCGCGGATTACGGCGAGGCGATCCGGCTCGCTCCGGAATATGCGGCCGCCTACAGCAACCGTGGCACCGTGTACCGGGCCAAGGGCGATCTCGACCGCGCCATCGCGGACTACGGCCAGGCGATCCGGGCCGATCCGAGATATGCGGACGCCTACTACAATCGCGGCACGATCCTGGAAGCGAGGCACGACCTTCAGGGCGCATTGGCGGATTTCAAGCAATTCACCGCCCTCGCGCCATCGGACCCTGACGGGCCGAGCGCGGTCGAGCGCGTCACGAAAGCATTGATCGCGAAGTGAGAGGGGTCGCGCCTTGCGGCACGTCTTGCCGTGATGGGGCGAAGATCGAAGCATGCTGCAACTGCTGCGGTATTCCCCGGCACATGTGGGACCTTGGCGGCTGTTCGCGCTTCGGCCGCTTCCGGGACCAGAGTGACATCAAGCGCCGTGATCCGGCGAGAAGAGAGTTCGAGCCGAACGAGACATCCCACGCCGGCGCACGCTCACTGCGACGGGATGCCGGCGAACCTGATCACCATTCGGGCGGTGTGCCGATCCGCCCGCCGCGCTCGCCGCGTAGCCGGGCAGGAAGCTCGCGCGCGTCACGCCGACATGTTGGCAACGCCGTCGCAGGAAAGTGATTTGGGAGGCCCGATCTCGCCACGAAATCGGCAGGTTCGCGCCTACAATCTTTGGGTGCAGACCATCGCAAGGTAACGGACCTCGATTGCGGGGCAGTGTGTTTTGCACTCTTCCCCGGGCGCACCTGAGCGTGCTCGCAGAAGGTCGCAGAAGGTCGCAGAAGGTCGCAGAGGAAGCAGAAGAGAAGCGCACTCGCTCCCGCAATCCCAACCGATAGGGAGGAGTTCGGCATGTCGAAGCTCACACCGATGAGCGTCGGACGCGGTATGCTGGTGCTGACCCTGATCGCCTTGACACTCGCTGCCAGCGTCCCCAGCGCCCAAGCATTCGTCTGTGCCCGCGGAATCTACCGGGCCGGATGCGTCGGGCCGCGTGGAGCCGTCGTGGTAAGACGCCCAATCCACCATCCTGCCCACGGCTGCTTTTGGCGTGCTGGCGTTAGAGTTTGCCGCTGACGGACTGCCATTCTCGTCACAAGAGTTGCTCCGTGCCGAAACGGGCGGCGAAGACCCGCATGTCGAGGATTCTGCTGCCGGATCAGCGGCGCCGTCACTGAATGATCTGGATCAGGAGCGCATCATGAGCACGACGGATCAATGCAAGAAAGAGCGCCAGCCGAGCCGCCGAAACGTCCTCGTGGTCGGCACCGCTTTCGCCATGACGTCGGTGCTGAGTTCTCCGACGGTCGTTCAAACCGCACGCGCGCAATCTCAACCGGCGGCGGATCGCGATTACTCTCCTGTCAGCGCAGACGCGGCTTACGCCATCGCGGTCGATGCGTATCTGTATTTCTATCCTCTGGTGACGATGGATTTGACGCGCCGGCAATTCACCAACATCGAGCCCGGCAAGGAGCGCGGCAAGGGGCCGATGAACACCTTCAGCAGCGTGCCGGTGTATCCACCAGCCGACTTCAAAGGCGTCGTGCGGCCGAACTTCGATACCCTCTATTCGAGCGCCTGGCTCGACCTGACGAAAGAGCCGGTCATCGTCTCCGCTCCCGATACCGATGGCCGCTATTACCTCTTGCCCATGCTCGACATGTGGACCGACGTTTTCGCCGCTCCGGGCTGGCGGACGACCGGCACGCGAGCCGTCCATTTCGCTCTGACACCGGTGAATTGGCGCGGGACGCTGCCGGCAAGCGTCACCCGGATCGATGCCCCGACGCCGTATGTTTGGATCATCGGACGCACCAAGACGGATGGGCCCGCCGATTACGACGCGGTTCATAAAATCCAGGCGGGGTACAAGGTCACACCGCTCTCGCAGTGGGGCAAAACCCCGACACCGCCGAAGGCCACGATCGACTCGACGGTCGACATGAGCACGCCGCCGAAGACGCAGGTGAACACCATGCCGGCCGGCAAATTCTTCGCCTACGCCGCCGAGGTTCTCAAGGTCCAGCCGCCCCACATCACCGATCAGCCGATCATCGCGCAATTGAGGAGGATCGGCTTCGAGCCCGGCAAGAGCTTCGACCTGGAGCAGGCCGACCCGGCCATACGCGAAGCGCTCGCCGGCGCTCCCGGCGAAGCGCAGAAATTGATGGCCTGGAAAACGCCGACGCTGGCGCGCGTCGCCAACGGCTGGCTGATGAACACCGACACCATGGGCGTCTACGGCAATTACTACCTCAAGCGCGCCATCGTCGCCGACGTCGGCCTCGGCGCCAATCTGCCGGAGGACGCGATTTATCCGAACAATCTCGGCGACCAGACCGGCAAGCCGCTCGACGGTGCGAACAAGTACGCGCTTCATTTCGACAAGCGCGCTACGCCTCCGGTGAGCGCGTTCTGGTCGGTCACGCTTTACGACTCGGACGGCTTTCAGGTGGCGAACCCGCTTGATCGCTTTGCAGTGAGCAGTTGGATGCCGCTCAAATACGGTGCCGACGGTTCGCTCGATCTTTACGTCCAGAACGAAAATCCAGGGGCCGACAAGGAGGCGAACTGGCTTCCCGCGCCGAAGGGTCCGTTCAACCTGACCATGCGATTATACGCGCCGAAATCGGACGCATTGACGGGCAAGTGGAACCCCCCGCCCGTCGTGCGGACATAGCATCCCTCGCGGGGTTCGCGTTCAAGGCACGGAGGCAGCAATGGCCAAGCGTGATGTGACGAAGCTGAACGTCGCCATCGACAAGCTGTTGGAGACGACGACAAACCCAAGGCATCGGTTTCTGCTCCAAGCCTACTCGCGACATCGCTATCTGGAAGTAGCTGGCCGCTACGAGGAAATCTTTGCGCCGGACATGATGGTGCAGAACCCCAGCTACCATTTCCAGGCCGGCGGCATGGATGCCAAGCTCGAGGGGCAGGAGAACGTCAAGAGCCTTTACCGCACGTGGGCGGATACGAACCAAAGCATCTTCTATGCCGAGAATGAACAGGTTGCCGTCGCGGACAATTTCGTGGCTTCCATCGCGATCATCCATCAACAGGTTTCGGGTAAGTCGCTGATGTTCAACAAGGCCATCAGCTATCTTCCGGGCTTTCTTTCCGAGATGGTCCTGAAGAAAGTGCTGTCCAGAAAGCACATGGCCGCTGACGAGAACGCGATGTATCTGTACTCGAATGTCATGGAGATGGTTTGGCCTTATGATGACCGGTGTCGACTGATCGGCGAAGACGTGTGGGAGCCCGACCCCGACAAGGCCAACATCGTCAAGCTCGATCCGGCGGACGTGATGACGACTTCCGAGTCAGCTCAAGCGCTCGGCCCGCTGATCAAGCCGCTTCCGTCATTCGACGAGATGGTGCTCGGGAGGCAAAAAGTCGCCATTTGAAATTTTCCGCCTCAATCGCAACCGGTAGACTTCTGCGCTCCGGCGGCTTCGCCCACGCCGCGCCGGTGGCGAGGCTCGAGCCTTCACGATCCAGCGCGCGCTCACCGCGGCTGGAACAGATTCAGTGATGCGACCCAGCCAGGAACGCAAGACGTGGATGCCCGGGCCAAGGCCCGGGCATGACGGAGTGATTCGACCCAGAGCTTGTCCTTGGTCTTCCCCTCGAACTGCAGCTTGAATTCGAATTTCGCGATGCAGCAGCAACCGATCTTTCGAGGGCCGAACTCGCAAACGCGATCGAGGCCTCAGCGCAAATCTCGACAGAAGTAGCCAGCGTTCTGAAAGCGTTGGCCTTCACGCCCTTCTTTGATGCCGGGCTGCCCGCAGGACAAGTCCGGCCTTGACGGGTCAGCGACCAGCATCACATCGCGTGCGCCGGCGGCGCGCTCGCCTCCGCCGCACCCTCCACCACCTCCCCGTGATGCTCGCTCGCCACCACCAGATACACCGCCGGCACCACGAACAGCGTGAACAGCGTCCCGATCGACAGCCCCGACGCGATCACCAGCCCCATCTGGAAGCGCGACACGGCGCCGGCGCCGGTCGCGGTGATCAGCGGGATCACGCCGAGCACCATGGCGGCGGTGGTCATCAGGATCGGGCGCAGCCGGATGGCCGCGGCTTCCTCGATCGCCTCGCGCTTGCCGCGGCCCTGCTGCTGCAGGTGGTTGGCGAACTGCACGATCAGGATGCCGTGCTTGCTGATCAGGCCGCCCAGGGTGACGAGGCCGACCTCGGTGTAGATGTTGAGGGAGGCGCCGTGCAGGCCGATCGAGACGAAGATCAGCGCGCCGGCGACGGCGGTCGGCACCGACATCAGGATGATCACCGGGTCGCGGAAGCTTTCGAACAGTGCCGCGAGCGACAGGAAGATGATGATCGCGGCGAGGAGGGCAGTGACCAGGAAGCCGCCGGACTCCTGGATGTACTGGCGGCTCAGGCCGCCGTAGTCGATCGAGTAGCCCTGCGGCAGCAGGCGGGCGGAGAGGTCCTTGAGATATTGCAGCGCGTCGCCCTGGGCGACGCCCGGCATGGTGACGCCCGCGATGGTCGCGCTGTTGAGCTGCTGAAAGTGGTTGAGCGTCTCCGGCACCGTCCTGGTCTGGATCGACGCGACGGTCGAGAGCGGCACCAGCGAGCCGTCGCTGGTGCGGATGTAGTAGTCGAGCAGCTGCTGCGCATTGAGCCGGTAGCGCTGCTGCACCTGCGGGATCACCTTGTAGGAGCGGCCGGCCATGCTGAAGTAGTTGACGTAGCCGCCGCCGAGCAGGGAGGCCAGCGCCCCGCCGACGTCGCTCATCTTGAGGCCGAGCTGGGCGGTCTTGTCGCGGTTGATGATGATCGAGGTCTGCGGATTGTCGATCTTGAGGTCGCTGTCGAGGAAGATGAACATCCCGCTCGCGCGCGCCTCGCCTAAGAATTTCTGCGCGATGTCGTTGAGGCGCTCGAACGGATCGGTGGTGGTGAGCACGAACTGCACCGGCAGGCCGATGCTGCCGGGAAGCGGCGGCGGCTGGAACGCGGCGACGCGCACGCCGGCGATGTTGCTCAGCTGCTGCTGGATCACCGGCTGCAGGTCGGTGGTGGTCTTGTCGCGCTGGTCCCAGGGCTTGAACACCATGCCGGCGATCGATTGGCCGGGAATGTCGAGCTGGAAGACGTGGTCGGTCTCGGGGTGGCCGGCGAAGATCTTGTAGACCTGACGCGAGTAGAGCTGGCGCTGCTGCAGCGTCGAGTTCGGCGCCGCGATCGACTGGGTGATGATGACGCCCTGGTCCTCCTGCGGCGCGAGCTCGGTCTTCGAGGTGAGAAAGAGCGGGATGTTGGCGAAGAAGACGATCAGGCCGAACACGATGGTGACGGGCACGAAGTTGAGACTCCCGTGCAGGCGCCGCTCGTAGGCGCCGCGCAGGCGGGCGAACTGCCGGTCGATGAAGCCGGTGAGCCGGGCCTCCCAGCCGGCGCCTTCGCCATTGTGCGGCTTGAGCAGCCGTGAGCACAGCATCGGCGAGAGCGTCAGCGCGATCACGCCCGAGACCGTGACGGCGCCGACCAGCGCGAAGGCGAACTCGGCGAAGAGCGCGCCGGTGAGGCCGCCCTGGAAGCCGATCGGCACGTAGACGGCGGCGAGCACCACCGTCATGGCGATGATCGGCCCGCCGAGCTCTCGCGCCGCCAGCAGCGCGGCGTCCATCGGGCGGCCGCCTTCCTCGATGTGGCGGTTGACGTTCTCGACCACGATGATGGCGTCGTCGACCACGAGGCCGATGGCGAGCACCAGCGCCAGCAAAGTGAGCAGGTTGATCGAGTAGCCGAGCGCCAAGAGGACGATCAGCGTGCCGACGAGGGAGAGCGGGATCGCGACGACCGGGATCAGGGAGGAGCGGACCGAGCCGAGGAAGAGAAAAACGACGACCGTTACGATCGCCAGCGCCTCGAGCAGGCTGTGGATCACCTCGTTGATGGCCGAGTTCACGAATTCGGTGGAGTCGTAGATGATCTCGCCGTGCAGCCCCTGCGGCAGCAGCGCCTGGATCTGGGGAAAAACGTCGTGCACGCCCTTGATGACGTCGAGCAGGTTGGCGGACGGCGCGACCTGGATGCCGATATAGACCGCCTGCTTGCCGTCGAAGCCGACCTCGGTCTCGTAATCCTCGGCGCCGAGCGTGACATGGGCAACGTCCTTGAGGCGCACGATCGCGCCGCCGGTCTGCCGGATGACGAGGTTGCCGAACTCCTCCGCGGTGTGCAGGCTGGTCGAGGCCGTGAGGTTGACCTGCACCATCTGGCCCTTGGTCGAGCCGACGCCGGAGATGAAGTCGTTGGCGGTGAGCGCAGCGCTCACGTCGGTCGCCGTGACGCCGAAGGCGGCGAGCTTCTGCGGGTCGAGCCAGGCGCGCAGCGCGAACACCTTCTGGCCGAGCAGCTCGGCGGTCTGCACGCCCGGCACCGCCTGCAGCTTGGGCTGCACCACGCGCACCAGGTAGTCGGTGATCTGGTTCGGCGCCAGCGTGTCGCTGTTGAAGCCGATATACATCGCGTCGATGGTCTGGCCGACCTTCACGGTCAAAGTCGGCTGCAGCGTGCCGGTCGGCAGCTGGTTGAGCACCGAGGAGATCTTGGTGTTGATCTCGGTCAGCGCCTTGTCGGCATCGTAGTTGAGCCGCAGGTAGACCGTGATGGTCGAGAGCCCGCTGCCGCTCACCGAGCTCATGTAGTCGATGCCGTTGGCCTGGGCGATCGCGTTCTCGAGCGGCGTGGTGATGAAGCCCGCCACCACGTCGGGATCGGCGCCGTAGTAGATCGTCGTCACCGTGACGATGGCGTTCTCGGTGCGCGGATATTGCAGGATCGGCAGCGCGAAATAGGCGCGCACGCCGAGCACCAGGATCAGCAGGCTGACGACGCTCGCCAGCACCGGCCGGCGGATGAAGATATCGGTGAAGCTCATGAACGATGCCCAGCGGAAGATGCCGGCGCTCCCCTCCTCCGTAGGGGGAGGGGTCGGGGGTGGGGGTGGCGCGATTGTGCGCGGATGGCGCCGACGTCCCTCGCGGCTACCCCCACCCCCCACCCCTCCCCACAAGGGGGAGGGGAGCCCGCCGTGTCTGTGGCGCGTTTGTTCATCTTGTTTCCACCGGTCGATCGGCGATGCCCGGCGAACCCCACAAGGGGGAGGGGAGCCCACCCGTGTCTGTGGCGCGTTTGTTCATCACGACGATCACTACCGGTCGATCGGCACGTTCGGCGCCGCGTCGGCGGTCGGCGTGATCGTGTTGTTGATCAGCACGGTCGCGCCGTTGTGCAGCTTGAGCTGGCCGGCGGTGACGATGGTGTCGCCTTCCTTGATGCCCTTGACGATCGCGACCTGGTCGCCGCGGGTGGCGCCGGTGGTGACGAAAGTCTGGCGCGCGACGAGCTTCGGCCCGTGGGCGTCGCGGCCGTTCTCCTCGACCACGTAGACCGTGTCGCCGTAGGGGCTGAAGGTGATCGCGGTCTGCGGCAGCGTGATCAGCCGCTGCGGCGCGCCGGTCGGGATGTCGACCGTCGCGTACATTCCGGGCAGCAGGCGGTGGTCGGGGTTGGGGAGGGTCGCGCGGATCTGCACGTTGCGGGTCGCGGCATCGACCTTGGGATTCACCGCCGAGATCTCGCCCGTGAAGGTCTGGTTGGGGAAGGCATCGACGTGCACCGTGACCGAGGTCTTGAGCTTCATGCGGTCGACGACCTGCTGCGGCACGAAGAAATCGAGATAGATCGGGTCGAGCGCCTGCAGCGTCACGATCGCGGTGCCGGGGCCGAGATACTGCCCGACGTCGACCGAGCGGATGCCGATGTGGCCCGCGAACGGGGCGCGCAGGGTCTTCTTGTCGAGGATCGCCTGCTGCTGGGCGACCTGCGCCTTGGCGTTCTTGAGATTGGCGGCATCGGTATCGAGCGTCGCCTGGCTCACCGCGTTGATCTTGAGCTGCTTCATATCGCGGTCGTAGGTGAGCTGGCTGAGCTGGGCGGTCGCCTGCAGCGATTCGAGCTTGGCGATGTCGTCGTCGTCGCGCAGCTTGAGCAGGACCGCGCCCTCCTTCACGTCGTCGCCGGACTGGAACGAGATTGTGTCGACGACGCCGGCGACCTCGAGCGAGAGGTCCGCGCCCTTGACGGCGCGCAGGGTGCCGACGGCGTCGAGCTTGGGCTGCCACTCGTCGTAGCCGGCCTTGGTGGTGGAGATGGTCTGCGGCGGCGAGGCCATCTGGGCCATGAACTTCTTGATCATCACGCCCTTGAAGACCTGGAATCCGAAGATTCCACCGAGCACGATGGCGACCGCCACCAGCATAATCACCATTCGCTTGATCATTGGTGCGGATCCGAAACGACCGGCACGTCGCTCGCGCTCTGTGTCAGCAGGGGGTGCGGCGTATATGGGTCGGGAACGATGTCATTGCGATTCCACCAGCCGCCGCCGAGCGCCTGGTAGAGCGCGGCGGTATCGGCATAGCGCGCGGCCTGGGCCTGCACGACCGCGAGGCGCGCCTGCGAATACGAGCGCTGGGCGTTGAGCAGCGTCACGTAAGTGACGGCGCCGAGCTTGTACTGGTCGCGGGTGAGGTTGAGCGTCTCGGAGGCGGCGCGCGAAGCCTCCTGCTGCGCCTGCAGCGCGCGCGCGTCGAGCTGCAGCGCGCGCAGCGCGTCGGCGACGTTCTGGAAGGCGCCGAGCACGGTGTTGCGATATTGCGCCTCGGCGGCGTCGTAGGCGGCCTTGGCGGCACGCTCCTGGTGCATGAGCGTGAAGCCGTGAAAGAGCGGCTGGGTGCCGCTCGCCGCGATGCTCCAGATGGTGGTCTGCGGCGTGAACAGGGTCGCGGTGGTGAGGGCGGCGCTGCCGTAGTCGGCCGTGAGCTTGAACTGGGGCAGCCGGTTGGCGATGGCGACGCCGATCTGCGCGCTCGCCTGATGCAGCTGCTGCTCGGCGGCGCGCACGTCGGGGCGCTGCTCGACGAGCTGCGAGGGCAGGCTCAGCGGCAGATGCGTCGGCAGCCGCAAAGAGGCGAGGCGCAAGTGGGAGGCGCGCTCGTTGGGGAAATGCCCGATCAGGGCGAGCAGGAGGTGCTCCTGCTGGGCGAGCTGCTTCTGCAGCGGCGGCAGGGTCGCGCGGGTGGTCGCGACCTCGGATTGCTGGGTGAGCACGTCGGCTTTCGCCGCGGCGCCGAGCGTGAACTGGCTCTGCACCACGCCGAGCTGGTCGGTCTCGGCCTTGAGGATCTCCTGCGTCGCCTCGATCTGGCCGCGCAACGATGCGGCCTGCACGGCGGCGGTCACGACGTTCGAGGTGAGCGTGAGATAGGTCGCCTCGAGCTCGAAGCGCTGATATTCGGCCTGCGCCTCGCTCGCCTCGATTTGCCGCCGCGTGCCGCCGAACACATCCGGCGCATAGCTGATGTTCACGGTCGCCTGGTAGAGATTGAAGATGCTCGGGCTGCCGGCCTGGCCGAAGGTCGCGGGCGAGAACTGCTGGCGCGTCGCCGAGCTGTTGGCGTCGAGATTGGGCAGGAGCGCGCCGGCCTGGGCGTAGAGGTTCTCCTTCGCCTGCCACAGCGTCGCCTGGCCGGCCTGCAGGTTGGGGTTGGCGCGCAGCGCCTCGGCGATCAGGGCGTCGAGCTCCTTGGAGCGAAACACCTTCCACCAGTCGCCCGGGATGTCGCGGCCGATCACGAATTTCTGTGCAGAACCCGCCGCGACGTCCGCCGAAGCGGTCGCCGCCGGGGTGCGCTCGGGCGTATAGCCGGCGTCCGCGGGGAGAGTCGGCGGCGCGAAGTCGGGCCCGACCGCGCAGGCCGAGAGCCCGAGAAGGGAAAAAGCGGCGCCCGCGGCGAGCATGGCGTAGTGACCGAAGTGGCTGACAGGGCTACGCTTTCCGCCAGCCTCCCGCTGGCGAATCGTTCCCCCACGCAGCTCGTGACGCAGCGTCAGCACGTGACCCACCCCTTAACAAAAGCATAATAGTTATTTACTATCCGGTCAGTCAATAAGCCGAGGCCTCGACTTTCGCCCTATGCCATGACCGTAAACGCGACCACGACTACGACCATGACGGCAACCATGACGGATGTGAGCGATATCCGAACGGAAGCCAGGCGCCGCCGCAAGGCCGAGCGGCCAGGCGAGATCCTCGAAGCCGCGTTCGTGGAATTCTCGCGCAACGGCTATGCGGCGACGACGCTCGACCAGATCGCCGAGCGCGCCGGCGTCACCAAGGGCACGATCTACGTCTACTTCGACAACAAGGAGCACCTGTTCATCTCGATGGTGCGCGAGCTCGTCAAGGTGACGTTCGACGCCGTGCAGGACATGTTCGCGCGCCACCAAGGCACGACCGCCGACCTGCTGCGCGAGTCGTTCCGCTACGTCTACCAGCACATCGTCGAGGACCGGCGCCGGCGCGAGGTCGCGCGCATGCTGATCGCCGAGGCGCCGCGCTTTCCGGCGCTCGCCGACCGCTATCGCGAGGAGGTCCACGGGCCGTGCATCGCGCTGCTCGACCAGGTGATCCAGCGCGGCATCGACCGCGGCGAGATCCGCCCCTCGGCGATCACGGCGTGCCCGCAGGTGATCATCGCGCCGATCGCCCAGGTGGATCTGTGGATCATGATGTATGGCGACCGCCAGCCGCTCGATCTCAAGGCGTATTTCGACGCCCATGTCGAGCTGGTGCTGAAGGGGCTGTTCGCGCCGGCCGAATAGACGGCCTGCCGGCAACACCGCGGTCGGCGTCACGATCGAGCAGGGCACGCGCTTCGTCTTCCTGGCGGGTGTGGCGGTCATCCTGGCCGGCGCGCTCGCGCTCTATTGGACGAGCGGACGCTAGTCTAGCTCCGCACTGCGCCCATCCGGCGCATGCAGCAGAGGATATGCGCAAAGTTGGCCGAACGGCGATTCCGGCCTCGTGCTAGAGGTCGCGTCGCCGCCCGCCCGCAGACGAGTCAAACGGGAAAGAACAAGTGATTTCGCTTCGCCCTGTTGCTCTTGCACTTGCTTGCCTGATCGGGACCGGTCTGATCGCAGGACCCGCCCGGTCCGACCCGGTGCTGCCCGCAGCCCATTCGGCGCTGTTCCCGACAGCGGCCAGCGCCGGACCCTCGGCTCGCTTTCTCGTCCCGCGCGCAGTGCCCCGCGCATCGCGCAATGCATCGTCCTCGCCGATGCTCGCAGCCTCCTGCGCGGCCCATGGTGAGTACTGTGACGATGCCAGCAACCATCCGTGCTGCGCGGGAATGGCCTGCATCTGGGATGACGCGAAATATACCAGCGTGTGCGTGCGTCCGGGCGAGTGGTGACCGCCGCGCCGCGCGGGCCGGCGGCGCGCCGTCCTGCGATCCCGGCAAGCGTCAGCCGCCTTCGATCAGGCGCCCGTCGGTCTCGTCCTTGAGGCTCACGCCGGACAGTCGGCGCGTCCGCATGGCGCGCAGCAACGCCGCGAGCTTCTGCCCCGCATCGACGCAGCCGATGCCGTCGGGCCGGATGTTGGAGATGCAGTTGCGCTCCGCATCGCTCGTCTGCGGGCCCGGCTGCCAGGTCAGGTAGGCGCCCATGCTGTCGGGCGCCGTGAGGCCCGGGCGCTCGCCGATCAGGAGGGCAACGCATTGGGCGCCGAGCGCCGTCGCGACGGCGTCGCCGACCGCGACGCGGCCGTGGCGCACGACCACGAGCGGCGCGATGCGCCAGCCGGCGAGGCGCGGCAGCACGGCGGCGAGCAGGGGCGCCGCATGCGTCTGCACGGCACGGGCCGAGAGGCCGTCGGCGATGACGAAGGCGACGTCGTAGGCTCCGGCGTGGGGCGCCAGCGTCGCGGCAGCGTCCGGTGCGAGCCGTCGGCCGAGATCGGGGCGCATGAGGTAATGCGTATGGTCTTGCGCCGCGCTGGCGACGGTCAGCACCGGGCGGCCGAGTGGGGCGAGATCGGCAAGGAGACGTGCCTCGGCGAGCGACGCATGCACCGCGTCGCGGGCGCGGGCATGGGCGAGGCGAAACTCGAGCGCCGGCCTGGTCGCGAGCGAGGCGCCGGCGCGGGCAAGGCCGATGCGGGCCGGAGTGAGGGCGCGGAGGGAGGGCCAGAGGTCGGTGTCGGTGGGCGCTGGCGGCGGCGTTCGCTTGCTCGGAGTGGGTTCGTGTTTCATCGCTGTTCTGCCTTGCCACACGAAAGGCGGTTGCGACCCTCTCCCGCGCTTGCCGGGACGGGCGGGGAGGGCGTGCTGCTTGCGCAGGCGCCGGCGACTTGCCGCCCCCCTGCGCGCTTCGCGCGTATTCCTCTCCCGCAAGCGCGGGGAAGGGGAAGACGGACTCACGTCGCCAAGTTCTCACGCAGCGTCTTGCCCGTATAGGCGGTGCGGAAGCGGCCGCGGCGCTGGAGCTCGGGGACCAGCAGGTCGACGATATTATGGAGCGCGTCGATCTGCTCGGCCTGCGAATGGCGCAGCATGAAGCCGCCGCGGCTGCCGGAGCCTTCGAACCGCTCCTCGAGGTAATCGGCGATCTGTGCCGCGGTGCCCGCGACCGTGGTGCCGTAGCTGGTCGCCGCCTTGAGGCCGTGATCGAAGAATTCCTCGAGCGTGATCTCGCCGCTCTCGCCGTGCGTCTGCAGCAGGGTGGCGACGAAGCCGACCGGCGAGGCATTGGCGGCGACGATGCGCTCGTTGAGCTCCTTGAGCGAGAAGCGCGGCGGCAGGGTGGACATGTCGAAGCCGGTGTTGTGCGAGAGCCAGACGCCGACCGCCTCGCGCGGCACGCCGTCGATCAGGCGCTCGCGCATCCGCTTCGCCGCGGCCTCGGTCTCGCCCACCATCACCTGGGTCGACCAGATGATGCCGACCTTCGCGGGGTCGCGCCCTTCGGCGACGAGCGCCGCGTCGACCTCGGCGCGCTGCTTCGCCATCGCGGGGATCGGCTTGCGCGCGCCGAAGATGTGGTCCACGAAGCGCGCGGCGGTGCGCGTGCCGCGGGGCGAGCCGCCCGCCTGGATCAGCACCGGGCAGATCTGCGGCGACGGCGGCACGCTCAGCGGGCCCTTCACCTTGAAGAACTTGCCGACGTGATTGATCGGCCGCACCTTGGCCGGATCGGCGACGAGGCCGGTCGTGCGGTCCCACTTGAACGCGTCCGGGTCGACGCTTGCCCACAACGCGCGGCAGACGTCCATGAACTCGTCCATGCGGTCGTAGCGCTGGCCGTGCTCCATCAGCTCGTCGAAGCCGTAGTTCTGCGCATCCGCCTTGCGCTGCGACGTGATGACGTTGAAGGCGATGCGCCCGTTGGTGATGTGATCGAGCGAGTTGAGCAGGCGCGCGACGTAGAACGGATGCATGAAGGTCGTCGCATAGGTGAGCCCGAAGCCGACATGCTTGGTCACCCGCGACATCGCCGTGATCCACGGGCTCATGTCGAGCCGCGGCCAGGCGACGCCGTAGCGCACCGCGTCGTCGATCGAGCCCTTCCAGGTGTTCGGGATGCCGGTCGAGTCGCCGAAGAAGATCAGGTCGATCAGGCCGCGCTCGGCGACGCGGGCGATGTCCTCGAACAGGCCGACGTCGGGATAGTGCCGGCCGACGCGCGCGCCCGGCTCCCGCCAGGTGGTCTCGACCTGCGTCCACGACACGTCGATGGCGAGATGCATCTGCGGCTTCATGGTGCGTCGTCCTTCTTCTTGTTCGGTGCTCGTCGCGCAACCTCACTCGATGACGGACGCCGTGTTGAGGTGGCGCCGCACCTCGCGGGTGTAGCGGGCGAATTCGGGCAGCTCGGTGGTCGCGACCGTGCGCGGCCGCGGCAGGTCGACGGCGATCTCGCCGACGAGCCGGCCGGGGCGGGGCGACATCACCAGCACGCGATCGGCGAGGAAGACCGCCTCGGCGATGCTGTGGGTGATGAACAGCACCGTCTTGCGGCGCTCGATCCAGATGCGCTGCAGCTCGGCATTCATCTGCTCGCGCGTCATGGCGTCGAGCGCGCCGAACGGCTCGTCCATGATCAGCAGGTCGGGATCGTGGACCAGCGCGCGGCAGAGGCCGACGCGCTGCTGCATGCCGCCGGAGAGCTGATGCGGATGAGCGTTCTCGAAGCCGTCGAGGCCGACCAGGCGGATGAGGTCGCGCGCCGCCGGCAGATAGTCGGCCGCGCGCAGGTTGCGGATGTCGATCGGCAGCAGGATGTTCGCCAGCACGGTGCGCCAGGCCATCAGCAGCGGGCTCTGGAAGACGATGCCGATCGACCGGGTCGGTCCTTCGACCTTGGTGCCGTTCACCCGGATCGTGCCGCGCGTCGGCGCCATGAGGCCGGCGATCAGCTTGAGCAGGGTGCTCTTGCCGCAGCCGCTCGGGCCGAGCAGCGCGACGAACTCGCGATCGCGCGCCGCGAACGAGACATTGTCGAGCGCCTGCACGTCGGCACGCTTCGCGCGATAGACGAGGCTCACGCCCTCGATGCCGATCACCTCGATACCAACCATCTGGCCGGACGCCACGACTTGCATCGGAGTGGCGATCAGCTCGTCGGCACGAATTCGTTGGTGTAGAGGTTCTCGACGGGGATCGGCTTGTCGACCTGCCCGGTCTTGACCAGGATGTCGTCGGCGATCGCCCAGTCCTTGTCGCTCATCCAGCCATAGGGATGCCCCTGCGTGTTGGCGGTGCGCAGTCGCGGGATGGTCTCCTCCCATTGCAGCTTGACCGAGTCGCGCCGCTCATCGCGCGCGCCGGAGAGTTTCATGGCGATGTCGACCGCCTCGTCGACGGCGGCCGGCCTGGCGACGTCGTTGACCGCGTGGGCGCTCGCGCGCACGAACCGGCGCAGCATGTCGGGCTTTTCGGCGAGTGTCTGGCTGTTGACGAAGACGCCCTGGCCCATGGGGGTGATGCCGAAATCGGCGAACTGCATGAAGTAGACCGGCTTGTCCTTGCCCTGGCGCGCGCGCACCACGAGGTCGAGCGGCGAGCCGATGACGACGCTGATGAAGCTGTCGACCTTGCCGTTGACGAACACGGTGTTGCGCGTCGCCGGGCTCGTCACCTGGGCCGTGACCTTGTCGGCCGGGATCTTGTTGATGGCGAGGAAGAGGTCGAGCATCGCCTTGTGGTCGGCGGTGGTGGCGACGCTCTTGCCGATCAGGTCCTCAGGCTTCTTGATCGCCGCGTCGGCGTGCGAGATGATCGCCCAGGCGCCGTTCTGCACCTCGCCCATGATCGCCTTGAGCTTCATGCCTTTGGCGACGCCTTGCGCCATGAACATGAAATCGGCGAGCCCGATGTCCTCCTGGTTGCCGGCGAGCAGCGCCACGGTCTTGCCCGAGCCGGCGCCTTCCTTGATCTGGACGTCGAGGTTTTCGGCTGCGTAGTAGCCCTTCTGCTTCGCCCAGTAGTACGGCAGGTGATAGCCCGAAAGCGTCCAGTCGAGGCGGAAGCTGACGGCGTCGGCGGCGCGCGCTGGGCGGGCCGCGAGGGTGCCGAGACCGGCGCCGAGGCCGGCGGCCGATGCGAGCAGGGCGCGGCGCGAGAGGGTGATCATCGGCTTCTCCGTTTCAGGACTGATAGGCGGCCGCGTCGTCGAGACGCACCGAGACGTGCCACGGGATGGCCAGGCGCTCGATGAACGACACGATCGCGAACAGCGTCATGCCCATGGCGATGAGGACGATCAGCGCGGCCCAGATCAGGGGTCCATCGAGGGTGCCGGTCGAGGTCAGCAGCAGGTAGCCGAGCCCACGGTCGGAGCCGACGAACTCGCCGACGATCGCGCCCACCACCGCGAGGCACACCGCGATCTTGAGCCCGGCGAACATCTGCGGGAGCGCCGAGGGCGCGCGCACGCGCAGCATGATCTTGGCGGTGCTGCCGCCCATGGCGCGGACGAGGTCGATCATGTCGGTCTCGACGCTTTTGAGGCCGACGACGGTCGACACCACGATCGGGAAGAACGAGATGAGAAAAACGATCGCGATCTTCGGCAGGATGCCGAAACCGAGCCACACCACCAGGATCGGCGCGATCGCGACCTTGGGGATGGTCTGCGACATGACCAGGAACGGCATGGTGATGCGCTCCATGCCGCGGCTGAGCACGATCGCGAAGGCGATCGGCACGCCGATCGCGATGCTCGCCGCAAAGCCGGTCAGCACCGAGAGCAGGGTGTAGACGCCGTTCTTCCACAGGACGAGCCAGTCCTTGGCGATGCGCGCCGCCACGACCTGCGGGGCGGGGAGCAGGTAGTCGGGGATCGCGAAGGTTCGCACGAGCGCGGCCCACAGCGCGACCGCAACGACGACGGCGAGCAAGGGGATCACGTATCTGACGGCGGGCCGCATCGATCCGATATCGCTGATGTCGCAGGCAAGTGAGACTATCGCGCCGGCGATTCAGGGACGCAATCGCGTTTGCGCAACGCCCACATGCTTGCAGCGATAGGTCGCGCCCGCGCGTGGACGTTCGACTATCGTCCGGCGCAACCCTGCGTCGAGGTCTTCGGCTCGTCGCTCGAGTTTCCCGCCCCTTGCACGGGGTGCCGCTTGACCCGAACTCTGCGGATGCGCCGGCGACTTGCCCCCTCCTGCGCGCTTCGCGCGGATTCCTCCTCCGCAAGCGGGAAGGGGCGGAGAGACCTGCGTCTATGGCAACAAGGCACGGAAGCGATCGGGCAGGTCGCGCGGGCGGACGCGGTGCTGCGCGTCCATCAGCCCCTGGCGCGCGAGCCAGGCCTCGAACTCCGGCGCCGGCCGCCGCCCAAACAGGTCGCGCATGGCGAGCGCGTCGTGGAACGAGGTGCTCTGATAGCCGAGCATGATGTCGTCGGCGCCGGGCACGCCCATGACGTAGCTCACGCCGGCCGCGACCAGGAGCGCGAGCAGCGCGTCCATGTCGTCCTGGTCGGCCTCGGCGTGGTTGGTGTAGCAGACGTCGACGCCCATCGGCACGCCCATCAGCTTGCCGCAGAAGTGATCTTCCAGGCCGGCGCGGGTGATCTGCTTGCCGTCGTAGAGATATTCCGGGCCGATGAAGCCGACGACCGTGTTGACCAGCAGCGGCTGATGAGCGCGCGCGACCGCGTAGGCGCGCGCCTCGAGCGTCTGCTG
The DNA here is from genome assembly GCA_035293985.1 of Xanthobacteraceae bacterium. Taxonomy (GTDB): domain Bacteria; phylum Pseudomonadota; class Alphaproteobacteria; order Rhizobiales; family Xanthobacteraceae; genus JAVDCA01. Next base: position 99,795 of record DATGLS010000008.1, on the reverse strand, counting down.
GTCGACACCGTGGTGGGCGCCGGCCGAGAGCGCACTGCCCTGGCCGGTCTCGAAATACATGACGTTGTCGCCGATGCTGCCGCGCTCGAGCGCGAGTGCCGCCGCGCGCGCCTCGCCGAGCAGCGCGAGGTCGATGCCGAAGCTCTTGTTCGCATCCTGCGTGCCGGCGATCGACTGGAACACGAGATCGACCGGCGCCTTGCGGCGGATCAGCTCGAGCGTGGTGGTGACGTGGGCGAGCACGCAGCTCTGCGTCGGGATGTCGAGCTTGAGCCTTATCTCGTCGAGCATGTCGATCAGCTGATGCGCCCGCGCCGGGCTGTCGGTCGCCGGATTGATGCCGATCACGGCGTCGCCCGCGCCGAGCATGAGCCCGTCGAGGATGCTCGCCGCGATGCCGCGCGGATCATCCGTCGGATGGTTGGGCTGCAGCCGCACCGCGAGCCGGCCGGGCAGGCCGATGGTCGAGCGGAAGCGGCTCACCACCGTGCATTTCGCCGCCACCACCATGAGATCCTGCAAGCCGCTGATCTTGGCGACGGCGGCCGCCATCTCGGGCGTGATGCCGGGCGCGAGCGCGGCGAGCTTCTCGGCCGTCGCGTCGTCGGAGAGGAGCCAGTCGCGCAGGCCGCCGACCGTCAGATGCGCGACCGGTGCAAAGGCGCGCTTGTCGTGGGTGTCGACGATGAGGCGCGTGACCTCGTCGTCCTCGTAGGGGACGACGGTTTCGCTCAGGAAGGTCGCGAGCGGCAGGTCGGCGAGCGCATATTGCGCTGCCACACGCTCCTCGCCGCTCGCCGCCGCGATGCCGGCGAGCTGATCGCCGCTGCGCAAAGGCGTCGCTTTGGCGAGCAGGGTCGTCAGGTCCCGAAACGTGTAGCGGCGACTGTCGATCGTCGAGGCGTACATGACCGCATCCTGGGCACATCCCGCGGGTCGCCTCGATCATAGCGGAAGCGGTGCCTTTGCGGTTTCTTCATCAGTGCGGCCGGGCAAGGGACAAAAACCCGAATGGTCACACGGTGTTGAGTTGCGGTTCGGCCCAATCCATGCCATTTCACCAGGGTCCGATAAGGTCACGCGGGAGAGTCCGACACCGGTTCGACGCTTTCGACACCGGCCGGTCGGCGCCGACGGAGCAACCGCCCCGGAAACTCTCAGGCACCAGGACCGCGCGACTGGACGATCTGGAGAGAGACGCGACGTTGAGACCACGTTGGCGTCCACCGAAGGGGACATCCGCGCCGCAACTCGGTGAGTGGCGTGCGCGGGTTAAGCTCTCAGGTACCGCGACAGATGGGGATCGTTGGTCGGCCTCGGCCGATCCGGTCCATGTCTGAACGCGGAGGCCCCTCGTGGCACACATCGCCGTCATCGGCGCCGGGATCACCGGCACCACCACCGCCTATTCGCTCCTCGACCACGGCCACACCGTCACGGTGCTCGATCGCCATCGCTACGCCGCGATGGAGACCTCGTTCGCCAATGGCGGGCAGCTTTCGGTCAGCAATGCCGAGGTGTGGAACCACCCGGCGACGCTGGTCAAAGGCATCAAGTGGTTGTTTCGGCGCGACGCGCCGCTGTCGCTGAACCTCACGCCGAGTTGGCACAAATATTCGTGGCTCGCCGAGTTCGCGGCGCAGATCCCGCATTATCGCGCCAACACCATCGCGACCGTGCGGCTCGCGCTGGCGGCGCGGGGTGCGCTCTTCGCCATGGCCGAGCGCGAGGGCATCGCGTTCGACCTCGAGCAGCGCGGGATTCTTCACATCTACCGCGACCGCGCCGGCTTCGAGCATGCGCGCGACGTCAACGCGCTGCTGCAGGAGGGTGGGCTCGAGCGCCATGCGGTCAGCGACGCCGAGATCAAGATGATCGAGCCGACGATCCATGGCGACTTCTACGGCGGGTTCTACACGCAGTCCGATTCGACCGGCGATATCCACCTGTTCACGCGCGGTCTCGCCGACGCCTGCGTGCGGCGCGGCGCGCGTTTTCTTTACGACGCGGCGGTCGAGTGGATCGGCACCAGCGATACGGGCGTGCGCCTGCGCTGGCGCAGCGCCGAGGCGCCGGCCGATGTCCCGGAGGAGAGCGCGGCCGATGCGGTCGTCGTGTGCGCCGGCACCGCGAGCCGCCATCTTGCCGCCATGCTGGGCGACCGGGTCAACATCTATCCGGTGAAGGGCTATTCGATCACGGTCGACCTCGACGATGCGGCGAGCCGGGCCGCCGCGCCGCATGTCAGCCTGCTCGACGACGAGGCGAAGATCGTCACCAGCCGGCTCGGCGAGGGCCGCCTGCGCGTCGCCGGCACCGCCGAGATCAACGGCTTCAACCGCGACATCCGCGACGACCGGGTGCGGCCGCTGGTCGCCTGGACGCGGAGGCTCTTTCCCGACGTGGCGACCGAGCGCGTCGTGCCGTGGGCGGGCTTGCGGCCGATGATGCCGAGCATGCTGCCGCGCGTCGGCGCCGGCCGGCGCCCGCGGGTTTTCTACAATACGGGTCACGGGCATCTCGGATGGACGCTCGCAGCGGCGACCGCGGGCTTGGTGGCCGATGCGGTGGATGCGGGACTGCGGGCATCAAAGCCGACGCTGGGCGTGCGCGCCGGCCCGATGCTCGGGCAGGCGGGGTAGGTCAACAACAAATGACACCGTCATGCCGGCGTGTCCCGGGCACACACGTCTTGCTTCGGCCACAGCAAGCAAGGCGTGGATGGCCGGGCCATAAGGCGAGCGAAGCGGCGCCGTTCTTCGAACGGCTATGCCCGGCCATGACGGAGAAATGTTTCTGCGCCGCGGAGCCTCACGCCAGCGGCTCGATCATCTCCTTGAGCTTGGCGGGGTCGAGCAGGACGATGGCGCCGCGGCGGCGCTCGATCAGGCGCACCTTTTCCAGCGCATTGAGCTCGCGCGTCACCGCCTCGCGCCGTGCGCTTACGCGCGAGGCAAGTTCCGCATGGGTCGGCGGGGGCGAGATCACGGCCTCGCCCTTGGCGGACGGGCGGGCGAGCCGCACCAGCTCGGCATAGATGCGCTGCTGGACATTGAGCGTGCTCTGCTCGTTGACCCGGTTCGCCAGCATGCGCACCTGTGAGGCGAGCAGCATCAGGAGCTGGTCGCACACGTCAGGGTGCTGGTGCACGGTCTGGCGAAAGAGATTCGCGCTCATGCGCGCCAGCACCGTGTCGGTGACCGCGATGATGGCGCCCGAGCGCGGCTGGCCGTCGATCGCGGCGAGCTCGCCGAAGAACTCGCCGTCGCGGATGTCGCGCAGGATGACGCTGCCCGGCCCGCTGATCACCATCACGCGGACATGGCCGTGCAGGACGAAGAACAGGTCGGTGCCGCCGGCCTGATAGTCGAGCACCGATTGCCCGGCCTGCGCCCGCTGCCAGATGCAGGCCTGGTCGAGCCGGCGCACCGCCGCCGCATCGAGCGAGCGGAACAGCGGCAGCTTGCCGAGGGTCTCGGATACCCGTGCCATGCTTGTGAGCCCCGACGCGACCTTCCGTGCCTTGTCCGTGGGCGGAGAATACGACAGGATCGCGGGCAGGCGAAGGTCGAGTTTAGCGCATGTCCTCGTCGGCGAACCGGTGGCCACTTCGCCGGGACATGCGCGAGGCGCAGGCCACGGTACATCACGGTCATGGCCGCACCCGCACAAGCCGAAACCAAGCCATTCCTGCCGCGACTGAGGTTCCCGCACGAGCGTTCCGTGCGAATCGTCACGGGCTGCGTCATGTTCGCCTATGCGGCGAGCCATTTCCTCAGCCATGCGACCGGCATGTGCGGGCTCGAGGCGATGGAGCGGGTCGGGCGCGGCATCATCCTGGCGCCATGGCGCACCTATGTGGGCCAGACGATCCTGTTCGGCTCGCTGTTCACCCACGGCGCACTCGGCCTCAAGGCGCTGGTGCGCCGCCGCCATCTGCGCATGCCGACGATCGAGGCGGTGCAGCTCGGGCTCGGGCTCCTGATCCCGCTGCTGCTGATCCCGCATGCCGCCAATGTGCGGCTCGGCAGCGCGATCTTCGGCCTCGACGACAGCTACTACCGGCTGGTCTACCAGTACTGGATCACGACGGGCCCGACCGGCCTGCCGCGTCAGTTCGTGCTGATGCTGGCGGTGTGGATCCACGGCTCCATCGGCCTGCACATGTATCTGCGCCTGCGCGGCTGGTATCGCCGCCGGCTCGCGTGGTTCGCGGGCGTCGCGATCCTGATCCCGTTCCTCGGCATCCTCGGCATCAACAATGCGGGCTGGTACGAGAGCACGCGCGCCGCGACGGTGCCCGGCTTCTCGGCGCGCAACGGGCCGCCGCCGCCCGGCACCCCGGCGGCGCACGACCGCGCCGAGCTCGAGGCGCTGTGGGACTGGCTGTGCGTCGGCTACCTCGGCCTCGTCATCGGCACGCTCGCGTATTGCGAGCTGCGGCGCCTGCGCGAGTATCGCGGCAGGATGGTGCACCTCAGCTATCCGGAGCATCCGCCCGTCACGGTGCCGCTCGGCTACACGGTGCTCGAGGCGAGCCGCTGGGCCGGCATTCCGCACACCTCGATCTGCGGCGGGCGGGCGCGCTGCTCGACCTGCCGGGTGCGGGTCACGCGCGGCGAGGAGGGGCTGCCGCCGCCGTCCGACCTCGAGCTGGCGACGCTTGCCCGCGTCAACGCGCCCGCGCATGTGCGGCTCGCCTGTCAACTGCGCCCCGACCACGACATCGCGGTCGTGCCGCTGATCCCTGCCGCGGCGGCGGCGCGCGGCATGCGGATTGCGGTCGAGGGCGGCGCCGAGGTGATGGCGACCGCGCTGTGCGTCGACCTGCGCGACTCGACCGCGCTCGCGGCCGGCAAGCTGCCCTATGACAGCCTGTTCATCGTCGACCGCTACGTGCAGTGCGCGAGCGGCGCGATCACGGCGCATGGCGGCTACGTCACCAGCGTCGCTGGCGACGGCATCATGAGCGTGTTCGGCATCGACGGCGACGCGCGTCGCGGCGCGCAGGGCGCGCTCGACGCCGTGGCGGCGATCTGGGAGGGGCTGGCGGCGCTGAGCGTCCAGCTCGCGGACGATCTCGCCGGGCCGATGCGGTTCGGCATCGGCGTGCACAGCGGCCGCTCGGTGCTGGGCTCGATCGTGCTCTCGGGCGCGCCCTCGCTGCAGTTCCTCGGCGACACCGGCAACGTGGCGGCGCGGCTGCAGGATCTGAGCAAGGAGCTCGGCGCGACGGCGGTGATCTCGCAGGAGGTGTTCGCGACGGCCGGATGGCGGCTGGGCCCGGATATGGCGCTGACCGACGTGACCGTGCGGGGCCGCGGCGGCGCGGCGCTCCGGATCGCGGCGATCCGGCGCCTCGACGAGCTGCCGGTGCGCTATCGGCGCGGACGCAAGAGGGCCGGCTGAGCGCCACGAATCGAAAGCGGCCCGATCCGGGATCGGGCCGCTTGCATCGCGCTCGGCGCGTTCGCCGCTCACAAAGACGACTGTAAGGGGTTGATGCCATACTTCTTCAATTCCTGCTCGACGTGCTGGAGCTGCCTGACGGTGCGATTGTTCGCCGCCGTCATGTGAGCCTCCTGTTCCCTGAGCGAGCGGAGCACCAACACTTTGAGCTCGGCCTGCAGTCGCATGATCCGTTCCTGGTGCCGGCCTGACCCATTGTGGCTGTTGAGCAGCTTGCCGGCGCCCCGTCCGACCGTGTTGGTGACGTTGTTCCACGTCGTCATGTGGGTCGTGGAGTTGGCCGTGTTGGTCGTCGTGCTCTTGTTCTCGGTGAGGTTATAGCTCGGCGCATTCATCGCGTGGCCGTTCTGGCCGTTGTTTCCGCCCATGCCGCCATGCCCGCCGCCACGCGCGAAGGCGGGGGCGGACATGCAGATGAGGGCGAGGGCGGCGATGGTTTTGAAGGTGCGGGTCATGTGATTTCCTCCGGTTGGCGACGGATGCCTTCGTGCTGAGCGGTGATGCGGGGCCATCCCGTATCCTGCCCGCCAGCGACCGCCGTCGGTGAGGAGACATTGCGGGAAGGCCGTCCGGTCCGTTGTGCGATTTTGCACAAGCCGGACCCGCGGCGATGACGGATAGGCGCGGCGGCAGTTTGCGGCGGGCGCAAAAGCGATGCGGCCCCGATCGAGACGATCGGGACCGCATGCGGACCGGGAGCCGTGGATCAGCTGCGGACGAGCTTGCCGTCGATCTTGACCCGGCCGTTGTCGAGCGCGCCGATCTGGATCGTGTGCCCGTTGATCGTGGTGGAGGCCGAGAACGTGACCTTGTTGCCGAGCATGCTCAGCTGCGTGAGCTCGCGCAGCGTCCGGTTGGCCCCGGCCTTGTTGCCGGACTGAAGATCGGCGAAGTAGGTCTGCGCCAGCGCCTGCCACCTGCCGGCGATGAAGTTGGTGATCTTGTTGATCTGCGCGATGCTCAGCGGCTTGGTGCGATCGTTCCAGTCGCCGTGCATGTGATGATCGATCCGATCGTCACGGCGACCATCATGACGATCGTCGTGGCGGTCGCCGTGGTCATCATGACCGATGGTCGTCGTCGCCATCTGCGTGGTCGAATGGCCCATGCCGCCGCCGCCATGGGCGAAGGCGGGGCCGGCGGCGCCGAGAAGGGCGAGGGCGGCGAGGATCGTGAGGGGGCGGTTCATGACAGCTCTCATGGCAAGTCTCCTGTTTGTCGGGACGGCCGCGATGCAATTGCAGCAGGCGCGGGATTATCCTGCGCCTGCGGGCATCAACCTCGGCCGTCGATGCGGAGACCTTGCCGGGCGGCCGCTCGGCCGGTTGTGCGAATTTACACAATAGGTGCGCCGGCGCGCCGATCGCGTGCGCCGCGCGGCGAAGCAATCTAAGGCTTCTTCATCAGCCCGGCGGGCGTGAGAAACACCATCAGGTTCGCCATGATGATGGTCGCGGCCATGAAGTAGAACGCCGCCATGATGTTGTGGAAGTGGTCGGCGATGAGGCCGGCCGTGACCGGCCCGAGCGCCGCTCCCATCGCCTGGGTGCTGAACAGCGCGCCGATGGCGCTGCCGCCGAGGCCCGGCGGGGTCGCGTCGAGCAGCCAGGCCTGCAGCACGGCGCGCACCGCGAACAGGAAGAAGCCGAGCAGGGCGACCAGCAGCACGAACCACGGCGTGCCGCCCGCGAACGCCATGCAGACGATGACGACGGCGGTCATGCCGAGGCTCGACATGATGATCTGGCGGCGGCCGACCGAATCGGACAGATGGCCGGCGATCGGCGCCGCCATGAAGCCCGCGGCCTGCAGCGCGAACATGCAGGCGCCGATCCAGGCGGCCTCGTACCCCATCACGCGCGCGAGATAGAGCGGGAGGAAGGTCATGAGCGAGCTCTGCGTCATCGAGCGGAAGCAGGAGCTGATCGCGAGCGTCGCGAAGGCGCGGTCGGCGAGGAGGCCGGTGAGGGCGCGCAGCCGCTGCGCGCCGGTCATGCGCGTGGGCTTGCGCTCGGTGCCCGCCGCATCGCCGCTGCTGGCGCGGCCGACATAGATGAGAATGAACGCCGACATCGCGATGCCGGGCAGCACATTGAGCAGAACCACGTTGCGCCACGACATGACCTGCAGCAGCAGGCCGACCGCGAGCGGGGCGAGCGCGTCGCCGACATTGCCGCCCATGCCGTGCACCGACATCACCAGGCCCTTGCGCTCGGGAAACCGGTTGGCGAGCCACGGGATCGCGGTCGGGTGCCACAGATTGTTGCCGATGCCGACCGCGGTCGCGCACGCGAGCATCATCCAATAGTGGTGTGAGAAGCCCATCACCAGGTAGGGAAAGCCGATCCAGAACAGCGCGATCGCCATCAGCAGCTGCTTGCGGCCGACCGAGTCGACGAACAGACCGCCCGGGATATTGGCGATGGCGCCGGCGGCGAACTGGAAGGTGAGGATCGAGCCGATCTCGCCGTAGCTCAGGCCGAGCTCTTTGCCGATGAGCGGCAGGAGCAGGTAGAACGTCGAGGGGTACCAGTGCGTGAGCGCGTGCCCGAAGCTGACGACCAGGACGTCCTGAAATGATCTTTGCCGCGGGGCTGCCGCGGCGACCGTCATTCCGCTCATGCCATTCCGCTCATGTCACTGCCCGAGCCGCCTTGCGGCGATCCTCCGCGCGCGCGGTGGTTTGTTGCCGAAAATCGCTATCACGGCAAGGGTTACTGCCTTCTTGGGGAAGCATGAAGCCGTCGAAATAGGCGGCGAGCTCGCCGTATCCATCGAGCGGGAGGACCTGCGCGACGTACTGATCCGGCCGCACCACGACGATGCAGCCTGCCGCCCGATCGATGCCGCGCATGGCGAAGATATCCTGACCGCTCTTGCGGTCGGCACAGAAGATCTTCTCGTAGTCATGGAGGCCGTAACGCCCCTTTCGCGGCAGAAGCAGCGGCGGCATCGCCGCGATGGCGAGCTCGCGATGGGCTTGCTGCAGCACCGCGCGGACGTCGATGACGGCGTCGATGTCCTCGTCGGGGCGTGTGTATTTTCGCAGCGGCGACACCGGATCATTGGCGAGGAAACCGCACAACCGGTGAATGGCGGAGCCCGCGGCCGTCGGAACGCCAGACCCCGCAAAGGCGAAGACGCGAAAGCGGCCATCCGCTTTCACGACATGTCCCAGATGAACGGGCTTCGCATCCGCCAGGCGGATGACCGGCGCGGAATGGAAGCGCGTCCCGACGACGAACCCCGGCGCGAGATGCTGGTAGGTGTCGGCGCCGATGAGGAGTCCCGGCGTGTAGTGCGTCGCCGTTCCGGCCGTGTAGCGCCCGTGCCGGGTGACATAGCCCTGCGTCTTGGTGAAATCGGTCTCGCCGCCGTCGCCGTGCACGGACGCAATCGTCGCCGCAAACTCGCGATCGAAGTCGATCAGCTCCTTGGCGACGGGCCGCCGCTCGCCCGAGTAGGTGTGCAGCAGCGACGGCGGGCAGCGCCCGCGCAGGACAGCCGCAAGCTTCCATCCCAGATTGAAGGCATCCTGCATGGAGACGTTCATGCCCTGGCCGGCCTTCGGGCTGTGGGTGTGGCACGCATCGCCGGCGATGAACACGCTCGGCAGCCGCGTCGCGGTCTCGGCTTGCGGCACGTCGTCGAACTTGTCGGTCAGCCGCTGCCCGATCTCGTAGACCGACCACCACGGAACCTCTTTCGCGTCGAACCGATAGGGTTTCAGAATCCGCTGCGCCTTGGCGATCAGCTCGTCGAGCGTGATGTTGCGGCTGGCGACGCGCTCGCCGACGTCGAGCTTGGCGAGCTCCACATAAAGGCGGACCAGGTACCCGCCCTCGCGCGGGATGATGAGCATGCTGCCCTCGTGCGCGGACTGGATCACGCACTTGCAGCGGATGTCCGGGAAATCGGTGACGCCGAGCACGTCCATCACGCCCCAGGCATGATTGGCCGAGTCGCCGTGAAGCTCGCGTCCGATCGAGGTGCGAACGACGCTGCGCGCGCCGTCGCAGCCGATCACGTAGCGGGCCCGAACGGTCTCGACCTGTCCCTCATGCGCGGTATCGACGCGTTCCAACTTGACGGTGGCACGCGCCGGCGCATTCGCGCTGCCGCCCTTTGCCGGCTCGACCGCGAGGACGCGCCGCTCATAGTATGGCTCGAGCTTGGCGGCGGATCGGCGCATGACCTCGAGGTAGAAGTCGTGCACGCGCGCCTGATTGATCACCACGTGCGGGAATTCCGACAGGCCGTCCTCCACGTCCTGGACCCAGCCGCTGCGGGTGATTTCCGCGGACCGCTTGTCATCCGGCTTCCAGAAGGTCGTCTCGTTGATCCAGCAGGCCTCCTTCAGCACGCGCTCCGCGAAGCCGAAGGCGTTGAACATCTCCATGGTGCGGCAGGCGACGCCGTCCGCCTGCCCGCGCAGCATCCGCCCCGATTTCTGCTCCACGATGCAGGTCTTGATGTCGGGAAACGCCGACAGCTGCGCGGCGAGCGTCAGCCCGGCCGGTCCGCAGCCGACGATCAGGACGTCGACCTCCGCGGGGAGAGGGCCCTGTGCGCCGGAGGCCGGATAGCGCTCCGAGGGGTCGAAGATCTCCGGGTCGCCCGGCTCGAAGCCATTGAGATGAAACTGCATTCCGACCGCACTCAGCTCCAGTCCGTGTTCCTGGGCTGAGTGTATAGCCGATGCGGCGCGGATATTGGAATGACCGGTCGTCAGGCCGGATGAACCAAGGCGGGGGCGTTCGCGCGCGCGATGAGCATGGCGCGCACGGCCGCGATGATGCGCTCGACGGCGGGCCGGCGGTAGGCCCATTTCGGATCGTCGGTCGGTGGCGTGACCACCATGGCGGCGTTCGCCTCGAAGAACAGGATCTCGCCGGCCGGACCGAGCGCGAAGTCGATGCCGCCGTAGTCGAGGCCGAGCGCCGCCGCGATGCGCTCGAGCGCCGCCATGGCGCGCGCGCCGACCGTCGCCGGCATGTCGGCGAGGAACGCCGCGTCCTCATGTCGATGTGCGGCCGAGTCGGCCATCTCGGCCGTGAAGTAGTGCACCTTCCAGTGGCTGGAGATCGCGACGTGCAGCGGGTAGAGCCGCCGTTCGACGAACATCACGCGATATTTGCGGAACTTGCCGTCGGCGCCGCGCGCGTCGAGCGGCTCGATCGCCCAGATGTCGTGGCCCGGCAGGATGTGGGCCGCGGCCGCGAGATCGTCGGCGCGCTCGACGCGGACGAAATGCCGGCCGGTGTGGAAGCCCGGCGCGCGCAGCAGGAGCGGGAAGCCGAAGCCGTGCTCGGCAAGCTCGGTGTCGGCCTGCGGGCCGAGGAGTCGCTCGCGTGCGAGGCCCACCATGCGCGGCACGACGACATCGGCGAGGTCGCGAAAGCGCTCGACGTTGGCCAGACGGCCGGTGGCGCGCACCGACGACGGGTCGTTGACCACCGGCCGCGCCGTGCGGGCAACGATCGCCTGGACGGCAGCGAGTCCTTCGCCGCACAGGTCGGCGTCGCCGATGCCGTTGAAGACCACGTCATGCGGCGGCAGTGCCGCCGCTGCATCGGCATATTCGCTCACCAACACGGCGGCCTGATGGGTCCGCTCGTCGAGCAAGGCGGCGGTCGGGATGTTGCCGCCGAGCGCCGAAACGAGCAGGAGCACGCGCAGCGGCGGACCATCGCCGTGATAGGGCAGGGTGGTGAGCGCGTGGCCCCGGAATCCGCGGTCGCGATGCTCGCGGGTGCCGGCTCCGTCGCCGAGCTCGACGAGCACGTTGGCGAGGCCACGGTGGGCATGCACGTGATCCGGATCGAGCCGTAGCGCCGCCTCGAAATGAGTGCGCGCGGCGGCGAGCTCGCCGACCTTGAACAGAAGGTTGGCGAGATTGACGCGCCCGTCCGGCCGCTCGGGGTGATGCCGCACCGCCTGCTCGAAGACGGTGCGGGCAGCATCGCGATAGCCGGTCGCGAGCAGCATGGTGCCGAAGTCGTTGAGCGCGCCGTAGTGAGTGGGCGCGCGTTCCAGCAGCGCGAGATAGTCGCGCTTCGCCTGCTCGGTGCGGCCGGCTTCGCGCAGCAGGCTCGCGCGGGCGTAGCGCGGCCCGATCGCGTCGGGGTGTTGCGCGAGGTCCTCGTCGAGTTGCGTGAGGCGTGCGGCGCGGGGACTATTCTGGGGCATCGCCGATGAGACTAGCGGATTCGGCGACGCCACGAAGGACTCTCGCGGGTCGCCCTCCCCGCGCTTGCGGGAGATGGAGGGGGTCCCGCTTGCCCCTGCGGCAATGACTTGCCCCCTCCCGGCGCGCTGCGCGCGCGTTCCTCCTCGGCAAGCGGGGGAGGGAAGGAAGAGAGCTACATCGGGTTTTCGCAGATCACCATCCAGTGGGTGCCGAACCGGTCGACCAGCATACCGAACTTCTTGGCGAAGAACGTCTTGTCCATCGCCATCTGGATGGTGGCGCCGTCGGAGAGGCCCTTGAAGGTGCGCTCGGCCTCCTCGGGCGTGTCGACGCGCAGCGTCACCGACGAACCCTGCGGCTTGTTGTAGTGCCCGGGTGAGGCATCGGAGCCCATCAGGGTATCGCCGCCCACCTCCAGGCGCGCATGGATGATCTTCTTCTGCCACTCGGGCGGGGCGTGGCCCGAGGCGGGCGAGCCCTCGTACGGCATCATGGCGACGATCTTGCCGCCGGTCACTTGCGCGTAGAGCTTGAAGGCGGCTTCGCAATCGCCGTTGAACATCAGGTAGGCGTTGAGGCGCATCGGGGTCTCCCATGGACGTTGAAGTGCCGAACAAGTGCCTCCACTTGGCGGCCGTCTCAAGGACGGTCGGCCCGGGCAGGAACCGACAGGACCTGCAAAAATCTTCCATTGTGGCGATCCGGCCCGGGAACTTCCGGTGCCGTCACGGGGGCCGCGGGGCAGCCCCTCCCGCCTACGTAATGCTACCTAGTACACCATAACCGGCCGGTAACCCCCACGTTTTAAGCTTCCGCGCCAGTTCCTTCGGAGTAGCGCGGATGAATGCGAAGCTTTTGTTGGCCGCGATGGCGGCAATGGTTTGCGCGGTCCAAGGCTGGAGCGCTCCTGCGGCGGCGGGCGACCTGAGCGGCGGCCCGATGCTCGACGAGCTGAAGCACGGCGGATACGTGATCTATCTTCGCCACGACCGCACCGATCTTTCGCGGAGCGACACGGATCCGATCAACCTCCGCGATTGCACCACCCAGCGGCCTCTATCGAACGCCGGCCGTGCCCACGCCAAGAAAATCGGTGAGGTTCTGCGGACGATGGGCATTCGGATTGGGGCGGTTTATGCCAGTCCGGTTTGCCGCGCGACCGAGACGGCGGAGCTCGTGTTTCCCGGCGTCGAGCTGACCATGCCGCACGCCATGATCTACACCCTCGCGTTGCCGAAGGAGGAGCTTGCCGCCGCCGCAGCCGAGCTGAGGAAGATGCTCGCGACCCCGCCGGCCGGTGGCGCGAATACGGTGCTCGTCGGCCACACGACGAATCTGCAAGAGGCGGCGGGCGTCTGGCCGAAGAAGGAGGGCGGCGCCCTGATCTTCCGCCCGGACGGACATGGCGCCTTCACGCTCGCCGGCGCGGTCGACCCGGACGATTTCGAGCGCTCTGCGGAATGAAGCCTTCCGCTCGCGTGTTCACCCTCAAGCAGATGGCCCGGCCGAAGGAAGCAGCTTGAGCTTGAAGCTCACCACATTGCGGGGACGCCTGATCGGCAGCTCGGCTCTCGCCATCGTCGTGCTGCTCGTCGTCTGCTTCCAGTTCCTCCGCGCGTTTGCGCACCAGGAAGCCGTGATTGTGAGGATCAAGGAGCAGCAGATCACGCGTCTCGAAAAAGTCGGCAGGTTGATGCTGCAGCTCTCCAACAATCAATCCCAGCTGGCTGCCCTGCTGTCCGACGCAGTGGAGGGCAAGGTCGACGAGGCGGCGGTCTTCATTCGCGGGCGCTCTGCGATCGACGCGGTGCGCAGCGTCGTGTCTGAGTTCAACGCGCTCCGGCCTTGGTTCGACGAGGACGCGGAGGCCCTGTCGGTCTATGGCGCGGCAGAGCGCGAATTGGCCGCCTACCGGGGAGCCATCTTTTCGGTGGTCGACCTTTGCACGGTCGATGTGCACCTTGCGCCCGTCGAAATGCTCAAGGCGAGCGGCAGCTATGTGCATATCGTCGACTACATGAGCAACGTGGTCAATTTGACGAACAGCCGGGTCGCAGCCGACCTCGATCGAATGCAGACGGAGACGAAGCGAGCCAATGCCTACCTGTTGGCGAGCGGCGCCGCCGCGCTGTTGGTCTTGGTGGCCGGGTCGGGGCTGTTCTACCGGGACATGCGGCGTGCCGAGGTGGCGCGCGACCTCGGCAAAGCGAAGATCGACCACCTCGCTCATCACGACGCGCTCACAGGTCTGCCCAATCGAGCCTTGTTCGCGCTCGAGCTCGACCGAGCTCTGGCGCGTGCGGCGCGTGGCGAGCTGGTCGCCCTCCTCTATCTCGACCTCGACCATTTCAAGCGCATCAACGATACGTTCGGGCATTCGGTCGGCGACGAGCTGCTGCGGCAGGCAGCCAACCGGCTTCGCGGCTGTGTCCGCGAAACCGACATCGTTGCCCGGCTGGGGGGCGACGAGTTCGCGATTCTGCAGACGGCGCTGAGCCGTCCTTCGGACGCCGCCACGCTGGCCGGCCGTATCGTCGAGAACCTCAAATCGCCTTTCGTGCTGCACGACACGCCGGCGGTGATCGGAGCCAGCATCGGTATCGCGATCGCCCCGGACGACGCGAAGGAACGGGAAGAGCTCGTGAGGAATGCGGATCTCGCGCTCTATGCCGCCAAGGAGAGCGGGCGACGCACCTATCACTTCTATCGGGAAGAGCTCGATGTCCGTATGAAGATGCGCCATCAGATCGAAGCCGATTTGCGCATCGCGATCACAGACGGGCAATTCGAGTTGCACTTCCAGCCGATCGTCGACCTGCAGACCGACGAGGTCAAATGTTGCGAGGCCCTGTTGCGCTGGAATCATCCCAAGCGAGGCATCGTGTCCCCCGCCGACTTCATTCCAATCGCCGAAGAGTGCGGGCTCATCGTTGCGCTCGGCGAGTGGGTGCTGCGCGAGGCCTGCGCGGCAGCGAGCGCATGGCCGGAGAAGATCGCGGTCGCGGTCAATCTGTCGCCCGCCCAGGTCAAGGCGGACGCGCTGCCCGCACTGGTCACGAGTGCGCTCGCGGCTGCCGGGCTCGCGCCCTCACGCCTGGAGCTCGAGATCACCGAATCGGTGCTGATGCAGAATACGTTCGACACCCTCGAGACCCTGCACCGCCTGCGCGATCTGGGGGTACGCATCTCGATGGATGATTTCGGCACCGGCTACTCGAGCCTGAGCTATCTGCGGAGCTTCCCGTTCGACAAGATCAAGATCGACAAGTCCTTCATCGATCATATCTCGGAAAAGGAAGACTGTGTCACCATCGTGCAAGCGGTGACCACAATGGCGCAGCGGCTGAGCATGACCACGGTCGCGGAAGGCGTCGAGACTGCCGATCAGCGGCGGAAGCTCGCCGAGCTTGGCTGTACCGACATGCAAGGATATCTGATCAGTCGCCCGCGTCCGGCTGCGGATATCCTACGGCAACTGCGAGACGCGAGCGCGCCGGCGGAGTCGGCGGCCGCATAGGCTGCGATCTGCGGGTGCAAGCGAAAACGCGCCGGGCGCCGCCGCCATGCTCACTGCGGCTCGATACCGGCGAGCCGCACCACCCGCGCCCATTTCTCCTGGTCGCGTGCGATCATGGCGCGCATCTCGGCGGGCGCGTAGTGCAGCGGCACGGCGCCGACCTCGGCGAAGCGCTTCTGCACCCCTGCGTCGGCGAGGCCGGCATTGACCTCGCGGGCAAGCCGCTCGATGACCTCGTCGGGCGTGCCGGCCGGCGCGCCGAGGCCCGACCAGGTCGTCACCTCGAAGCCCGGAAGGGTCTCGCCGATCGTCGGCAGATCCGGCAGCACGGCACTTCGTTTGACCGAGAGCAGGCCGAGCGCGCGCACGCCGCCCGAGCGGATGTGCGGCAGCGAGTTCGGCAGCGCGTCGATCCCGGCCTGCACCCGGCCGGCCAGCAGGTCCGTCACCATGGGGGCGCCGCCGAGATAGGGCACGTGCAGCACGTCGATGCCGGTCTGCAGCTTGAGCAGCTCGATCGCGAGGTGACTGATGGTGCGCGCGCCGAACGAGGCGAAGCGGACCTGGCCGGGATTGGCCTTGGCATAGGCGATGAACTCGGCGAGCGTCTTCGCCGGCAAGGACGGCGTGACGTCCATCACCAGCGGCAATTCGGCGAGGCCCGCGACCGGCAGGATGTCGCGCTGGAAGTCGAACGGCAGCGATTTGTAGAGCGACGGATTGATGGTGTTGGTTACGACCGTGAAGAGCAGCGTGTACCCGTCCGGCGCCGCATGCGCGACCGACTGCACCGCGATGTTGGTGCCGCCGCCCGGCTTGTTCTCGACGATGACCGTCTGGCCGAGCCGCTCGGTCAGCCATTGCGCCATGATACGACCGATGATGTCCGTGCTGCCGCCGGCCGGAAACGGGATGACGAAGCGGATGGGGCGGGCGGGCCAGGATTGGGCGAGGGCGGGGCGGGCTAGGGTGGAGGCGGCGGCGAGGGCGGCGCCCAGACGGAGGAAGCGGCGGCGGTTCGGTGCCATGAGTCTCCCTCCCTTCGTCATTGTGAGCGCAGCGAAGCAATCTCGCTCAACTCGCTCATGACTATGCGGGTCGAGCTTGCTTCGGCGCGCTGCGCGCGCCTCGCCATGACGTTGATCTATTCTGCCGCGGCCGCCCGTTGCGCGCCTTGCGGCGTGCGGTCGCGGAAGTGCGGCAAGATCTCCTGGGCGATCGCCTGCATGTTGGCGCGGGTCATGTCGTCGGGCAGCGTGCCGAACTGGGTTTTGGTCAGCGACGTGTTGAAGCCGGCGAGGTCCTGGTACTCGGCGAGCTTCTCGCGCACCGTATTCGGGCTGCCGACGATGACGACCCCGTTCTTCACGAGATCGTCGACCGAGGTCGCCTTGCCGGTGACCTTGGCGGCGCGGATGCGCTTTATCGACTCGATGTTGCTGTAGCCGGGCGGCAGCAGCATCTCGGTCGGCATCTTGAGGAAGCGGTTGACGAGCGCGTCGAGATGCGGGCGCGCCTCGCGCATCGCCGCCGCGTCGGTCTCGGCGACGTAGATCGTGTTCGACCAGGCGAGCTGGTCGGGGGAGGCCGTATAGCCCGCCTTCTCGGCCTCGTCGCGATACATCTGGAAGAAGCGCGCCACCACGGCGATGGGCGAGAGCGTCTGCGCATAGGTGTAGCGCATCTGCGCCGCCCAGCGGATGGTGCTGCTCGAGCCTTGCGAGGGAATGAAGATCGGCGGGTGCGGCGACTGGTAGGGCCGCGGCCACGGGTTCACATAATTGAAATGATAGTGCTTGCCGACATACTGGAACGGGCCGGGCTCGGTCCAGGCGCGGATGATCAAGTCATGCGCTTCGGCGAAGCGGTCCTGCGAATGGGCCGGGTTGATGCCCATGGCGTGATACTCGGCGCCGATGCCGCGCACGAAACCGGCGATGAATCGGCCGCGCGTGAGATTGTCGAGCATCGCGTATTCTTCGGCGACCATCAGCGGATTGTTGAGCAGCGGCAGCGCGCGGCCGAGGATCGCGACCTTCGCGCGCTTGACGCTGCGCGCGAGCGCGCCCGCGAGCACGCCGGGAATTGGCATCATGCCGTAGGCGGTCTGGTGGTGCTCGTTGAGGCAGACGCCGTCGAAGCCGAGCCTGTCGGCGAGCTCCATCTGGTCGAGATATTCGTGATAGAGGCCGGCGCCCTTCCGGGGATCGTAGTGGGAGTTGGAATACGAGACCCAGGCCGAGCCGTTGCGCTCGATCGCGTCGAGGTCGGCATGCCGATAGGGCATCAGATGGAAGTTGAAGATCTTCATGCGGCGGCCCTCTCGTAATCGAGGAAGTCCTCCAGCGCGGCGAGGAACGCCGGCCGCCGCTCGATGTGGGGCAGGTGTCCGCAGTCCGAGATGACCGCTAGCTTCGCGCCGGGGATGAGCTTTGCGTAGGCGTCGCCGATCTCGCGCGGGTAGACGCGGTCGTTCGCGCCCCACACGAGCAGGGTCGGCACGTCGATGCGGTGCAGCCACTTGGCGAGATGGGGATCGTAGCCGCGCGGCTGCCAGGTGAGGCGGGCCGCGGTGGTCTGGTTCTTGAGGCCGGTGTCCTCGAATTCGGGGCGCTTCGCTCGCGCGACCATCTCGTCGGCCTGCGCCGGATCGTGGAAAAGGTCACGGATGCGCTGCTCGTCGGTGCGCAGGAACGGGTCCACCTGGGCGACGCCCGGCACGAAGATGCCAGCTGCGCCGACGAGCGTCAGCGAGGCGAGCCGTCCGGTGTTGCGCACCGCAAGCTCGGCCGCGATCCAGCCACCTAGGTCGTGGCCGACGAGATCGACGTGGTCGAGATCGAGCTGGTCGAGGAGGTCGAGATAGAAGCCCGCGAGATCCGCGATGGTGTCGAGCCAAGCGGGCGTGTCAGAGGCACCGAAGCCGGGATGCTCGGGCGCGATCACGTCATGGCGCGCCGCGAGGTCGGCGAGGCACGGAGGCCAGAGGCCGGCATCGCCGGCGCCATGCAGATAGAGGAGGGGCGGGCCGGCGCCGGCGCGGCGTACCGCGACATTGCAGCCGCGGACGTCGATCTTGTGGGCAGTCGGCTCTTCCATGCGGCGTTCTCCCGGCGTGCCGCATTCTATCGTCGTGGTGCGCCGGGGCGGAAGGCCCCGTCAGGAGCCTCGAAGCGCAACGAGGTTGGGCCGGGGCGGCAGCATCTCGGGCGTCTTCAGGTTCCACGCCAGGCCGAGCCTTGCGAGCACGAGCAGCACCCACCAGCCCGGGTCGCTCTCGCCCGGTCGCACGCCGAGGCGCGCGGAGGCCGGGAAGGCGTGGTGATTGTTGTGCCAAGCCTCCCCCATGGTGACGATGCCGCAATTGGGCACATTGTAGCCCTGCACGCCGGCGCCTTCGAGGTGCCAGGAGCGCGGGCCGCGGTTGTGCGCGAAGTAGCCGACGAGCCAGTGACCGCTGACCGACGCGGCGATGCGCACCGCGATGCCCCAGACGAGCCACGGCATCCCGCCGATGGCGACGAACAGGATCGCCCAGGGAAGCTGCTGCGCCATCCAGGTGCGGTCGATGAACCGGCAGAAGCGATCCTCGGCGACGCGGCGCTCGATCTTGAGCTCGGGCGGATGCGCGAGCGTGAGCTCGCAGTGCAGCTGCCAGAAGCCGTCGCGCAAGATCGACGAGCGGTGGGCGAGATAAGGATGGCAGTGCGCCTTGCGCTGCGCCCAGTCGCGAATATCGTGCTGGCGCATCATGCCGTACGGGCCGGCCATGCCGACCAGCGTGCCGAGGTAGACGAACAGGCGCTCGACCCAGCGCGGGCAGTCATAGGCGCGGTGGATCAGGCGGCGGTGCATGCCGAGGGAGTGGCCGAAGCAGACCGTCACGGCGGTGGTGACGACGAAAAGCGCGAGCGCGCCCCAGGTGAAGAACAGCGGGCCGCCGATCAGCGCCGCGAGGGTCATGCCCGAGATCCACAGAGATTTGACCGGCTTCCAGCGCAGGTCGCCCGCGGTCGCGTCGGTGTCGGCACTGTCGAACATGCGCGGGGAGCGGAAGGTGCTGGCCGAGGCGGCGAGCGCCTCGTCGATCGGATCATGGCTCGGGAGCCCGGGCGGGCTGCGGGCTGCATCTGTGGTCGGCAAGGCGATCATGGCCATGGCGCTGCCTCTCGACGAATCTCCGTCTACAATATTTGACTATATAACGTTATAGTTATATAGTCAATCAGCATAGGACGGCGCCGATCGTATGGACCCCGGAGCGAGACTCGGCCAAAATGGTGCGGGGAGCGACCGCTGATCGGATGGAGCTGCGGTGACGGCCGACAAGATCTTCGAAGCCCTGTCGTCGGCGCCGCGCCGGCGCATCCTCGCCTTTTTGTCGAAGACCGACATGACGGCGGGCGAGATCGTAGCGCGCTTCTCCGGCATCATGTCGCAGCCGGCGATCTCGAAACATCTCTCGGTGCTGGAGAACTCGGGCCTCGTCTGGCGCGAGAAGCGCGGCCAGAACGTGCATTACGGCCTGCGCCCGGACGCGCTCGCCGGCACGTTGGTGCAGTTTCTCGCCCAGGTCTGCCCGCGCTCGCGCCCGTTCCGTCGCGACAGCGCGGCGGCGGCAAAACGCAAGAAGGAGTCCTGACGCCACGCCGCCGGGCGTTGCGCGGCGACGGGCCGGAGGGCATGCTCCGCCGCACCATTCGCCGTGCCGGGGACCGTGCCCACAATGACCGCCGAAATCGACGCCCACACCCTCAAATCCTGGCTCTCGGACGGCGGCGAGATCGCGCTCCTCGACGTGCGCGAGGCCGGACAGTTCGGCGAGGCGCACCCGTTCTTCGCGATACCGCTGCCCTACAGCCGGTTCGAGCTCGGCTTGCCGGAGCTCGTTCCCAATCCGGCGGTGCGTATCGTGCTGGTCGACGGCGGCGACGGCGTCGCCGAGCGTGCCGCGAAGCGCGCGCAGGACATGGGCTACCGCAATCTGCACATCCTCGCCGGCGGCGCGCCCGCCTGGGGCAGGGCCGGCTACACGCTCTATGCGGGCGTCAACGTTCCGAGCAAGACGTTCGGCGAGCTGGTCGAGCATCAGCGCCACACGCCGCGCATCACCGCACGGGAGCTGCAGGCGATGCGCGAGGCGGGCGAGAACATGGTGATCGTCGACGGACGCACGCCGGCCGAATATCGGCGCATGAACATCCCCGACGGCATCTCGTGCCCGAACGGCGAGCTCGCGCTGCGCATCCACGACATTGCGCCCGACCCGACGACCAAAATCGTAGTCAACTGCGCCGGCCGCACCCGCTCGATCATCGGCGCGCAGACGCTGATCGATTTCGGCGTGCCCAATCCGGTGGTGGCGCTGGAGAACGGCACACAAGGCTGGTTCCTGGCAGGGCTGCAGCTCGAGCACGGCGCGGACCGGAACTATCCGGACGCGCCGAGCAGCGCGGGCTTGCCCGAGCGGCGCGCGCGGGCGCGTGCGTTCGCGGCGAAGCACGGGGCGGAGTTCGTCCGCGCCGATCAGGTCGGCGCCTGGGGCGCGGACCGGACGCGCACGACCTACCGGCTGGATGTACGTAGCGAAGCCGAACACCGCGCGCATGCGGTTGCGAGCTTCCGACATGCGCCGGGCGGCCAGCTCATCCAGGCGACCGACCAATGGATCGGCGTGAAGGGGGCGCGCGTCGTGCTGCTCGACGACGACCTGGTGCGTGCCCCCATGGTCGCGGGCTGGCTGCGCCAGCTCGGGCACGAGGCCTATGTGCTGGAGGGGGGCGCGTCGGCGGCGGCGACCATGGTGGAAATGCGGGGAGGCACGGTGATCGGCGCGCGGACCGATGCGGGACCGATGACCGTCCAAGAGCTCGCGGCCGCGCTGGCGGCAGGCACAGGCCAGGTGATCGACCTGCGGCCCAGCGCGGAATTCCGCAAAGGACATATCCCGGGCGCGATCTGGTCGATCCGGCCACGCGTCGTTTCGGCCGCCGATCGCGCCAAGACGATCGTCTTGATTGGGGAGAAGGAGCAGCTCGACCTGGTCGGACTCGATCTCGTCGAGGCAGGCATCCGCGATCTGCGCACGCTTCGCGGCAGTTTCCAGGCCTGGCGCGACGCCGGCCTGCCGGTCGAGGCGACGCCGGACAATCCGCCCGACGCCGACCGCATCGATTTCCTGTTCTTCACCGCGCGCCGGCACGACAATGACGTGGAGGCGGCGCGGCAGTATCTCGCGTGGGAGACGGGGCTGCTCGCGCAATTGGACGAGCAGGAGCGGGGCGTATTTCGAATTGCGTAGGGTGGGCAAAGGCGCGAAGCGCCGTGCCCACGCGATGTGGGCACGCTTCGCTTGACCACACTACGGCATGTGATTGCGGATCGAGATTGCTTGGGCCGCCTTCGGCGGCCTCGCAATGACGCCCGAAGGGATGCGCGTCACTTCGCCTTGATGGGGCTGCGCTTCACGTGGTCGAGGTTCTTGCCCTCGATGCGGATCAGGCGGCAGGGGCCGTCGCGGCGCGGCGAGTGGACGTCGTGCACGTCGTAGAGATGCTGGTCACCCGGCTTCATCGTGTAGGTGCGCACTGGCTCGACCAGATTCGGCTTGTCGCCCGCGGCCTTCTCGACGATCTTCCAGTCGGTCATCTCGGTGACCTCGCTCGCCTGGCCGTAGATCGCCCAGCTCTCGCCGTGGTCGTGCGGCTTGCCGTGCGCCGGACCGTCATAGACGTGGCCGCAAATGCAGAAGCCGAGCTCCGGATCCTCGTAGAGCACCTCGCGCGGGTCCTGGCCCTTGACGCGGGGTTTCAGATAGGTGGCGACGAAATCCTTGTCCTTGAGCGCGCGCTCGACATGGCGGCCGACGGCGAGCTTGCCGGCGCGGCCCGGATCGGCCTTGAGCGCGGCGCGGATATCGGCGGCGAACTGGTCGAGCGTGTAGCTCATGGTCATCGTGTCGGTCATCGGTTTCCTCCGATCGTTGTCGGCCGAAGCATCAGCATGAACCATAGTCCATTCGCGCCCCCAGTTCGAGTGGCCTGACCGGGGCGCCGGCCAGGGGGTAAACTGGGGCGCAAACGAGGAGAGAATGATGCGCGCCGAGCGGTTCGATTTCCCCAATGGCCAAGGACACACGCTCGCCGCGCTGCTCGAGCGGCCGAGCGGCGAGCCCGCGGCCTACGCGCTGTTCGCCCACTGCTTCACCTGCGGCAAGGACAACCTCGCGGCGAAACGCATCGCCCAGACGCTCGCCGAGCGCGGCATCGCGGTGCTGCGCTTCGACTTCACGGGCCTCGGCGCCAGTGAGGGTGAGTTCGCCAACACCAATTTCTCCTCCAATGTCGACGACCTGGTCGCGGCCGCCGATCACCTGCGGCGCACCGCCCGCGCGCCGGCGCTGCTGATCGGCCACAGCCTCGGCGGCGCCGCCGTGCTGGCGGCGGCCGCCCGAATTCCGGAGGCGAAGGCGGTCGCAACCATCGCGGCGCCGTCCGATCCCGGCCACGTGTCCGGGCTGTTCAACCAAGAAGACATCGCCGCCATCCGCGCCCAGGGCGAGCGCGAGGTGGTGCTGTCGGGGCGGCCATTCCGCATCCGGCGCGAATTTCTCGATGACGTCGCCGAGCAGAAGCTGCTGCCGCACGTGACGGAACTGCGCCGGGCGCTGCTGGTGCTGCATGCGCCGACCGACGATACGGTCGGCATCGACAACGCGACCCGCATCTTCCTCGCCGCCAGGCATCCGAAGAGCTTCGTCTCGCTCGCCGACGCCGATCACTTGCTGAGCCGGCGGCGCGACGCCATCTACGCGGCCCACGTCATCGCGGCCTGGGCCGAGCGCTACGTCGAGACCGCCGAAGCAGAGGAGCAGACGACCATGACCGAAGACAAACGCCCGGTCGTCGTGACCGAGAAAGGCGACGGCAAATTCCAGCAATCGGTCGTGATCGGCCCGCATCATTATCTTGCCGACGAGCCGGTCGCGGTCGGCGGCCTCGACACCGGGCCGTCGCCCTACGAATGGCTGATCGCCGGCCTCGGCGCCTGCACCGCGATGACACTGCGGCTCTACGCGGCGCAGAAGAAGCTGCCGCTCGAGCGCGTCACGGTCACGCTCTCGCATGCCAAGATCCACGCCGAGGATTGCGCGACCTGCGACACCAAGGAGGGCATGCTCGACCGCATCGAGCGCACCGTCACGCTCGAAGGCACGCTCGACGCCGCCCAGCGCGCCCGCCTGCTCGAGATCGCCGACCGCTGCCCGGTGCATCGTACGCTCACGTCCGAGATCGATATCCGCACCACGCTGGCGACGTAGCGCCCCGGTCATTGCGAGCGAAGCGAAGCACCCTCGTCCAACAGGCGCATGCGTTCGCGGTCCGAGATTGCTTCGCCTCGCTCGCAATGACAGCATGCAGGCATGAAAATTCGCCTCGCCGAGAATTTCCGCGCCGTCTTCTATGCGCCGTTCTATGCCACGCAGGCGCTCGGCTTCTATGAACGCGAGGGCCTCGAGGTCGAGCTCGTCACCTCGGCGGCGCCGGGGGACGCGGTGCCGGCGCTCCTCGACGGCACGGTCGATCTCACCTGGGGCGGACCGATGCGGGTGATGCGGGCGCATGACGCCGACGCCGGTTCGCCGCTGGTCTGCTTCGGCGAGGTGGTATCGCGCGATCCGTTCTATCTGGTCGGTCGGCCGGACATCACTGATTTTCGCCTCGCGGACCTCGCCAGGCTGCGGTTTGCCACGGTGTCGGAAGTGCCGACGCCGTGGATGTGCCTGCAGCACGACCTGCGGCTCGCCGGCGTCGATCCGCTCAAGGTGGCGCGCGTCGCGGACCGCACCATGGCTGATAATGTTGCCGCATTGCGCGAGGGGCGCCTCGATGTGGCGCAGCTATTCGAGCCGTTCGTCACCCGGGCGGTCGGCGCGGGTTTCGGCAAAATCCTCTACGCCGCGAGCGCCCGCGGGCCTTGCGTCTACACGAGCTTCATCGCGACGCGCGCGCGGGCGGCAGCGAGACTGGAGGCTTTCGCGGCCGTGGTTCGCGCCACCGCGAAAATGCAGGAATGGCTCGCGGGCCACCCCGGTGCCGATCTCGCCGCCGTGGCGGCGCCGTATTTTCCAGACGTCGCGCCGGTTGTGCTCGCGGATGCCCTAGGCCGTTACGGCCAGGGGCAGGTTTGGGCCGCCTCGCCCGCCATGTCGCGCGCGGGTTTTGCCCGCCTCGGCGAGAGCTTTCTCTCCGGAGGCGCCCTCTCGCGCCTGCCCATCTTCGAGGCATGCGTCGCCACTGCCTTCGGTTAGCGCTCGCATCAAATCTGCGCCTGTTTGTGGCTAGCCGCAGGGGCGCCCGTGTGTCATGCTTTTATGCATTGCTGCCATTACCAATCATAAGCACCACTCGGCAGTCGAACGAGCTGGCGACGCACCCGCGCAAGGGGAGAAACACGATGACGAGGGCATCGAGCAAAAGCCTCAGCCGCAGGGCTGTCCTCGGCGCCGGCGCAATTTTCGCCCCAGGTCTGATGGCGGTGCCGGCTGCGCGCGCTGAGGTGACCCACACGATGAAGCTGTCGATGGCGACGATCAACGACACGCAGCATGAGTGGTTCAAACGCTTCGCGGCCGCGGTCGAGAAAGATTCGGGCGGGCGCATCAAGGGAGAGATTTATCCGGCGAGCCAGCTCGGGCCGATCCCGCGCCAGATCGAGGGCGTGCAGTTCGGCTCGATCCAAGCCTACATGGGACCGCCGGAATTCCTGGTCGGCGTCGACGCGCGCTACGAGGCGCTGAGCGCGCCCGGCCTGTTCACCAGCACCGACCAGGCGGTGCGGGTCATCAATGATCCGGCAGTGCAGAAGCTGTTCTTCGGATTGGGCGAGAAGAAAGGCCTGATCGGCATCGGGTTCGCACCGATCGGGGCCTCCTCGATGGCCCTCAAGAGCGAGCTGCACCATCTCGCGGATTTGAACGGCAAGAAAATTCGTGTGCTCGCGTCGCAGTTCCAGCTCGAGATGGTGCGGCGGATGGGCGGCTCGCCGATCGCGATGACGCTCGGCGACGTGCTCCCGGCGATCCAGCAGGGCGCCATCGACGGCGCGCTCGGCGCCATCATCGTGTGGACCACCATGCAGTATCAGGACGCCGCGAAGTTCGTCCTGGTCAACGAACAGCCCTATCTCAACTCGATCATCGTGATGAGCAAGAAGTGGCTTTCCGGCCTGCCGCCCGATCTGCAGAAGATCGTGCGCGACGCCGCCGCTATGACCTCGCGCGATATCGTACCGTTCGTGAAAGAGTGGGTAGCTCAGCAGTACGACATCTGGAAGAGCCGGGGCGGCGTGCTGATCAAGCTCCCGCCGGACGAGCAGGCCGCCATGATGGCGAAGATCTCGACCATCGGCGAGGATCTCTCCAAGGACAAGCCGGAGCTCAACGCGGCCGTCAAGCTCGTGTTCGAGACGGCTCAGCGCGCGAAGTCGTGAACCGTCGCGGGAAACGATGACTTGGCAACGGTGGCAGCCCAGCAATGAATCGGCGGCGGACCCGGCGATGATCGACGTCGTTCTGCGCGGGGTGCGCGCGCTGGTTGCCGTCCTGCGCCTCGCCGCCGGCGTGCTGCTCGCCGCGAGCGTCCTCGTCAACTTCGCCAACGTGATCGGCCGCTACTTCTTCGGCTACTCGATCTACTGGGCCGAGGAGGTGATGCTGTTTCTCATGGTCGGCTGCGTCTTTCTCGGCAACGGCGTCGTCGCCTGGTCGGGCCGCCAGATCCGGATGGACGTGGTGGTCGGCAAGATGCCGGCGAAAATACGCAAGGGCCTCGATACCTTTGCCGACCTCGTCTTCATCGCCACCACGCTCACCATAATGGTGTGGGCGTGGCCGGTGATCATCAATCTCTATGAGTTCGACGAGCGCAGCCAGTCGGCCGATATCCCGATGTGCATCCCGCAGGGGCTGATCCCGGTCGGGCTCGCGATCATGGCGCTGCTCGTCGCCGTGCGGCTCGTCACCGGCCCCGGCCGCGCGACCCCGACCGGGCCGGGGGCGCCGGCCGGCCCCGGCGCGGGCAGCCACTGACCATGCTGGTATCGATCCTCGCCTATTTCGTCCTGCCCGCGGTGCTGCTCGTCCTCGGCCTGCCGATCTTTCTCGTCCTGCTGGTCACCTGCCTCGTCATCATCCTGTTCGTCGCCGACGTGCCGTCCGACGCGGTGCAGACCTTCATGTTCGGCAGCCTCGACAATTTTCCGCTGCTGGCGGTGCCGTTCTTCGTGCTCGCCGGCGAGATCATGGCGCAGGGCGGCATCGCGCGGCGCGTCGTGCTGTGGGTGGTGTCGGTGGTCGGCGGCGTGCGCGGGTCGCTCGCCGTCACCACGGTCGCGGCCTCGGAGCTGTTCGGCGCGATGGCGCATACGGCGGTCGGCACGGTCGTGGCGGTCGGCCGAATGATCTACCCGTCGCTGCGCGAGAACGGCTACAACGAGCGCTTCTCGATCGGGCTGATCGCCTCCTCGGGCGCGGTCGCGGTGGTGATCCCGCCGTCGATCGCGATGATCCTCTATTCGCTGTCGGCGCAGCAATCGGCGGTCGCGCTGTTCACCGCCGGCGTCCTGCCGAGCCTGCTGCTCGGCTTCGTCGACGCGCTGTTCGTGATGAGCTATGCGCACATCAAGGCAGTGCCGCTCACCTCGCCGGCGCGCTGGAAGAACGTGGGGGCCTCGACCAAGGATGCGAGCTGGTCGATCGGCACCGTGGTGGTGATCTTCGGCGGCATCTACGGCGGCGTGTTCACGCCGACCGAGGCGGCGGGCGTCGCCGTGATCTACTCGCTGTTCGTCACCATGGTGGTCCACCGCGAGGTCGGTCCGAAGGAGCTGTGGCGCATCATCCAGAGCTCGGTGTTTCTCATCTCGCAGATCCTGATGATCGTCACCGCCGCCGGGCTCTACTCCTGGCTGCTCACCACCAGCGGCATGCCGCAGCAGATCATCGCCTCGATCAACGCGATGCACATGCCGCCGTGGGCGCTGCTCTTGTGCATCAACGTCGTGCTGCTGGTGATGGGCAGCTTCCTCGAGCCGCCGGCCGCAATCCTGATCCTGACGCCCCTGCTGCTGCCGCTGGTGCAGGACGTCGGCGTGAGCCCGATCCACTTCGGCATCATCATGGCGGTGAACCTGTCGATCGGCATGTATGCGCCGCCGTTCGGGCTCAACCTGTTCGCCTCGCAGGCCGTGTTTCACACACCCCTCGGCACCATCTATCGCGGCGTGCTGCCGTTCCTGCTGATCAATTCCGCGACGCTGATGCTGATCACCTACGTGCCGTGGTTCTCGATGGTGCTGTTGCGCCGTTGAAGCCGGCCATGCGGGCTGTTAACGTTGCGTGGGATCGAGGCGAACCGGAGCATGGTCATGAAGAAGCTCGTCTTGGAAACGACGGCGCCATTCCAGGGATTGCCGGAGCTCGTCGCCTACGACGAGGGGCTGTTCGCGCGCGAGGGCCTCGCGGTCGAGTGGGCGGACCGCGAGAAGGGCGTGGTGAAGAAGACCGAAACCTCGGTGACGAGCCCGAAGGGCGTCGATCCGTTCGCGAGCCATGGCCGCCTGCTGGAGCAGGGCGCGGCCGACATGTACAACGCCTGCGAATGGGGCAACTACTGCCGCGTGCAGGAGACGCGCAAAGGCAGCCGCCAGGTCGGCCGCCGAGCGATCGTGAGCTATGCGGCGATCGTGGTGCGGCCGGACTCGGACGCCTACACGCCGCAGCAACTCGCCAACAAGACGGTCGGCGTGCCGTTCTACTTCGGCACCCACTACATCGCGCTGCATATGCTGGAAGGTTTCCTGCCGCGCGAGCAGATCAAGCTGTGCCGCGCGCCGAACGGCTCGCGCTACCGGCTGAAGTCGCTGCTCGACGGCGAGATCGACGCCACCACGCTGACCGAGCCGCACATCACGCTCGCCGAGAAGAAGGGCTGCCGGATTCTTTGCTCGGCCTTCTTCCACGGCACCGAGGTCGCGGCCGACCGGGTCGACGCCGAGACCTACGCGGCGTTCAACCGTGCGGTGCGCGAGGCGGTGCGGCGCATCAACGCCAACAAGCGCGCGTATATGCACTACTTCATCGACTACCACGCCAAGACCGATCCCGAGATCGCGGCGCTGAAGGTGGAGGACCTGCGCGAGAGCCGCCTCGTCGTGTGCGACCCGGCGCCGATCCCGCTCGACGAGATGACGCGCACCTTCGACTGGCTCAAGAGCTGGGGCATGCTCGAGGAGACGGCGTCCCCGCTCGAGCTGGTCAATACCGACGTGCAGAGCTTCGCGCATATCGCAGCGGAGTAGGATGGGTAAAGGCGGCCGAGATGCCCGTGTCGTTGCCGGGCGTCAGACCCGCCGTGCCCACGCGGTGCGGCGCGACTTGTCGCCAGCGATGACGCGGTAATGTTTTCCAGCGTAGCAGCCGCGTGGGCACGCTTCGCTTTGCCCACCTACGGCTCCCGCCGCTTTCTCTCCCGCAGGCGCTTCTGCTTTGCGCGATTGCCGCACACCTCCATCTCGCACCAGCGGCGCCGGTTGTTCTTGGTGGTGTCGAGAAAGAGCCAGCCGCAGTGCTCGCCGGCACACCGTTTGATCCTTGACCGTTGGGCGTGGGTCACGACCTCGATGGCCGACAGTGCCACGGGGCCGACGATTGCATCCACCGGCGCAAGCCCCGTATCCCAGCGCCAGGCGAACCCCACGCCATGGGGCGCCAGGCGCGCGTGCGCCAACGCGTGCGCGTGGATGTCGGCCAATCGGGCGAGTTGTGCCGGGCGCGGCGCCGCGCCAGTGGCGAGCGCGGTGCCGATCGCATGCAGAAGGTCGCGCAGCTCGCGCGTGCGGCGCAGGAGTTCAGCGGCGATGCGCGGAGGTGCGATCACCCGGCGCAGCGTCCGCGCGGCGGCGGCGTCGACGATGCCGGCGTGCTGCGCCCACGCGACCACGTGATCGGCGCGACGCAGATGGTCCTGCGCTTGCGGCCCGCCGCGACCGCTCGCCGTGTTGGTCAGATCGAACATCAGGGCGCCGCCGATTAGCGGCAGAACGGCGGCGCGCGATGGTAGATCGGTGGGCGGCATAACCTGTCAAGCCTCTTTCATCGGTTAGCGGACGGCGGTAGGCTATGCTAACCGCCATAGCGTTGTTGGGAGGTTAGCATGAATCGTTCGCACCTTGCTGCGGCCGTCGGCGCCGCCGTTCTGGTCGCCATGGCGGCTGCGCCCGCCGCGGCGCAGCTTGCCGGGCAGAAGGTGCACGTCGCCGTGGGCGGTCCGCTCACCACGCCCTCGGCGACCTTCGGCACCGAGATGCGCAATGCGGTCGAGCTCGCCGTTGCGGAAAAGAACGCCGCCGGGGGCGTCCTCGGCGCCCGCGTCGTCGCCGTAGCCGCCGATGACCGGGCGGACAGTGCGCAGGGCGTCGCGGTCGCCAGGCAATTCTGTGCCGATGCGGCCGTGCTCGGCGTCGTCGGTCATGTGAACAGCGGGGTGACGATCGCGGCCGGGCCGGTCTACGACGCCTGCGGGCTCGCGATGATCACGCCGATGTCGTCGAGCCCGGGCGTCACCGAGCAGGGCCTCGCCAACGTGTTTCGCCTGACCAACCGGGACGATCGCAAGGGGCCGGGCCTCGCCCGCTGGCTGTTCGCCAAAGGCAAGCATCGCGCGATCGTGCTCGACGACGGCACCATCTACGGCCGCGGCCTCGCCGACGGCTTCGTCAAGGGCTTCGAGGCCGCCGGCGGCGCGGTCGCGACGCGACAAAGCCTCAAGGCGGGCGAGACGGACTTCCGGCCGCTGCTCGAAGGGCTGCCGAAGGATTTCGACGTGGTGTTCTTCGCCGGCATCCGCGAGGGCGCCTATATCGTCAAAAGCATGCGTGCGCTCGGGCTCGAGCAGATGTTCGCTTGCGGCGACGGCTGCTGGAGCGTCGACGGCTTCATCAAGCCGGCGGGCGATGCCGCGACCGCCGGGGAGGGCGTGCGCATCCTCTCGGCCGCGCCTGCGCTCGGCACGGTGCCGGGCTCGGCCGAGTTCGCGGCGCGCTATACGGCCAAATACGGCCCGATCAACAACTACGCGGCAAACTCGTACGACTCGGCGCGCATCGTCATCGGCGCAATCGAGCGGGCGGCCGCGGCCAAGCACGGCCTGCCGTCCCGCGCCGATGTGGTGGCGGCGATGCGGGCTGGCCCCTTCCAGGGCATCGCCTACGCGCGGCCGGTCGAATGGGACGCCAAAGGCGACAACACCGCGGCGGTCATTTTCGTCAATACGGTCGACGGCGGTCGCTTCAAGGAGATCGACCAGATCGGGAAGTGAGTGGTGAGTGGGGTGGGCAAAATCGCATCGCACCGACCATCGGCGTGGACAACCGCATGCGAGGCGATTTTGCCCGCGCGGACACCCGGGCGGGGTTGCCCACCCTACCCGCGCGTCGCGTAGCCGCCATCGACCGCGAGCGTCGTGCCGGTGACGAAATCCGACGCCGCGCTGGCGAGGAACACTCCTGCGCCCGCAAGATCGTCGGGCTCGCCCCAACGCCCCGCCGGCGTGCGCGCCAGCACGGACTCGTGCAGACCGGCGATCTGCTCGCGGGCGCGGCGGGTCAGCGAGGTGTCGATCCAGCCGGGCAGGATCGCGTTCACCTGGATGTTGTCGGGCGCCCAGGCGGTGGCGAGCGAGCGGGTGAGCTGGACCAGGCCGCCCTTGCTCGCCGCGTAGGGCGCGACCATCGGGGCCCCGAACAGCGAATACATCGATGCGATGTTGATGATCTTGCCGCGGCGCGCCGCCTTCATGTGCGGATAGGCGGCTTGGGCGCAGAACAACGAGCCGCTGAGGTTGACGTCGAGCACTTGGCGCCACTCGTCCTCGGTGACCTGCTCGGGCGGCTTGCGGATGCTCATGCCGGCATTGTTGACGAGGATGTCGCAGCGGCCGAAATCGGCGATCACGGCCGCGACCAGCTTCTCACATGCGGATTTGGACGCGACTTCAACCGGGTAGAACTCGCAGCGGACGCCGACCGCCCGCAGCTCCTGCACGGCCATCTCGCTCTTCCCCTTGTCGCGCGCCGCAATCGCGATGGCGGCGCCGGCTCGGGCAAGGCCGCGCGCCATGCCGAGGCCGATGCCGCCATTGCCGCCGGTGACGATGGCGACACGGCCGGTGAGGTCGAACGGGTTCACGCTGCGGCTCCAGCTTGGTGCGCGCTCAACTGCGCAAATGACACGCGGCCCAGTGGCCGTCGCGCTTCTGCTCGAGCGCCGGCGTCTGCTCCGAGCACAGCGGCAGCTGGCGGATCGGGCAGCGGGTGTGGAAGTGGCAGCCGGTCGGCGGACGCATCGGGCTCGGCACGTCGCCCTGCAGCACCATGCGCTGGCGCTTGACGGTCGGGTCGGGGATCGGCACCGCCGACATCAGGGCCTCGGTGTAGGGATGCAGCGGCGTGGCGTAGAGATCGTGCGCGCTCGCGAGCTCGACGATCCGGCCGAGATACATGACGGCGACGCGGGTGCTGATGTGCTGCACCACCGAGAGATCGTGAGCGATGAAGATGTAGGTGAGCCCGAACTTCGCCTGCAGGTCCTCGAGCAGGTTGACGACCTGCGCCTGGATCGAGACGTCGAGCGCCGACACCGGCTCGTCGCATACGATCAGCTTCGGCGACACCGCGAGCGCGCGGGCGATGCCGATGCGCTGGCGCTGGCCACCGGAAAATTCGTGCGGATAGCGCCGCGCGTGATCGGCATGCAGCCCGACGGTCTCGAGCAGCTCGACCACGCGGGCGTCGTATTTCCGACCGTTCTTCGCCAGCCCGTGGATGGTCAGCGCCTCGCCGATGATGTTGCCGACCGTCATGCGCGGGTCGAGCGACGCGTAGGGGTCCTGGAAGATGATCTGCATGTCGCGGGCGAGCGCGCGCAGCTCGCCCTTGTCGAGCGCCGTGACGTTGGTGCCCTCGAACCACACCTCGCCGGCGGTCGGCTCGATCAGCCGCAGGATGCAGCGCCCGGTGGTCGACTTGCCGCAGCCGGATTCCCCGACCAGCCCGAGCGTCTCGCCGCTCGCGAGCTCGAAGCTCACGTCGTTCACCGCATGCACCTGCTCGGCCGCGCGCGACAGGAAACCTCCGCCGATGGTGAAGTTCTTGACCAGGTTCTTTACGCGCAGCAACGGCTCGGTCACGGTGATCCCCATCATGCCAGCACGCAGGCGACGCGGTGGCCGGGCGCGACCTCGCGCAGCGGCGGCACGGCGGCGAGGCATTCTGCCCGCGCCAACGGGCAGCGCGGCGCGAAGCGGCAGCCGGGCAACTGGTCGTGCGGGCTCGGCACCGCGCCGGCGATCGATTCGAGGCGCGACTTGTGGGTCGACGCCGTGTCGATGCGCGGGATCGAGCGGATCAGGCCTTGCGTATAGGGATGGCGCGGATGGGCGAAGAGCTCGCGCACCGGGGCCTCCTCGACGACACGGCCCGCATACATCACGACCACGCGCTGCGCCGTCTCGGCGACGACGCCCATGGCGTGGGTGATCAGCATCACGGCCATCCCGAGCCGCGTCTTCATCTCGGTCAAGAGCTCGAGGATCTGCGCCTGGATGGTCACGTCGAGCGCGGTGGTCGGCTCGTCGGCGATCAGGAGGGCCGGATTGCACGACAGCGCCATCGCGATCATCACGCGCTGGCGCATGCCGCCGGAGAACTGGTGCGGGTAGTAGTCGACCCGCCGCTCCGGCGTCGGGATGTGCACCAGCTTAAGCATCTCGATCGCGCGGTCGCGCGCGCCGCGCTTGCTCACGTCCTCGTGCAGGCGCACGACCTCGGCGATCTGGTCGCCGACCGTGTAGACCGGGTTGAGCGAGGTCATCGGCTCCTGGAAGACGATGGCGATCTCCTTGCTGCGGATGTCGCGCATCTCGCGCGGGCCGAGCGGCACGAGATCGCGGCCGCGCCAGAGGATCTGCCCGCCGGCGATGCGGCCGGGCGGCATCGCGATCAGCTTGAGCACCGACATGGCGGTGACCGACTTGCCCGAGCCGGACTCGCCGACGACCCCCAGTGTCTCGCCGCGCGCGATCTCGAGATCGACGCCGTTGACCGCATGCACGATGCCGTCGTCGGTCGCGAAGTCGGTGCGCAACCCGCGGATTTCCAGCAAACGCTCCCCCACAGCGGCGCCAACCATGACGGCTACATCACCTTTCGCGGGTCGAAAGTGTCGCGCAAGCCATCGCCGACGAAGTTGAGGGTGAGCACCGTGAGGAAGATCGCGGCGCCGGGAAACAGCGCCCAGTGCGGCGCGACATCGAGGTTGTCCTTTGCGTCGAACAGCAGGCGCCCCCAGCTCGGGATGTCGGGCGGAAAGCCGAGGCCGAGGAACGAGAGCGTCGATTCGGAAATGATCGCGGCCGCGACCTCGATGGTGCCGGCGACGATCACGGGGCCGAGCGCGTTCGGCAGCATGTGGTGCACGACCTGCCGCCAGGTGGTGGCGCCGAGCGCGCGCGCCGCCTCGACGAACTCCTTCTCGCGCAGCGAGAAGAACTGCGCGCGCACGAGGCGGGCGACCGACATCCAGCGAAACCCGCCGATCACGGTGACGATGAGGATGAACACGCCGACCTCGGGGCCGACGATCGATTTCAGCGCGTCGCGGAAGAGATAGATGATCAGCAGCAGCAGCGGCAGCTGGGGCAAGGAGAGAAAGAGGTCGGTGAGCCACATCAGCCCGGCATCGAGCCAGCCGCGGGAAATGCCGGAGAGGGCGCCGATGACGGTGCCGACGAGGACCGCGACCAGCATGGAGGCGAGGCCGACCGCGAGCGAGATGCGCCCGCCATAGAGGACGCGGGCGAGCAGGTCCTGGCCGAGGTCGTCGGTGCCGAACGGATGCGACCACGAGGGTCCGGACAGCGTCGCGGCGAAGTCGATGTCGTTGATCGGAACGCGCCATATCATCGGGCCGACCGCCACCGTCAGAGCGATCAGCAGCAGCAGAACGGCGCTCGCCAGCGCGAGCTTGTGGCGGCGGAAGCGGCGCCAGGCATCGAGCCCGGGCGACATGCGCCGGCGCGGCGCGGCCGCGACGGCGGCGAGCGGCGCGCTCTGCGCCGCGGACGCAGCCGCGGCCGGCGCCTTCGGCGCTGGCGCCTCAGCGATAGGAGATGCGTGGGTCGAGCCAGCCATAGATCAGGTCTGCCAACAGGTTGAACAGGATGACGAGGCAGGCGAAGACGAACGTGACCGCCATGACGACCGGCGTGTCGTTGGAGAGGATCGAGGTGATGAGCAGCGAGCCGATGCCGGGCACGCGGAAGATCTGCTCCGTGATGATGGCGCCGCCGAACACGGCCGGCATCTGCAGCGCCACCAGCGTCACGACCGGGATCAGCGCGTTGCGGACCACGTGCTTCATGATGACGGCGCGCTCGGGCAACCCCTTGGCGCGCGCCGTCGTGACGTAATCGAGCCGGATCACGTCGAGCATGGCGGAGCGAACGTAGCGCGTCCACGACGCGCCCTGAAACAGGCCGAGCACTGCGATGGGCATGATCGCCTGCTTGATGTGCTCCCACACCCATGGCCAGCCGCTGCCGCCGATGTCGGTCCGGTAGACGAATGGCAGCCAGTGCAGCTCGATGCTGAACAGAAGAATGAAGAGAAGGCCGGTGAAGAAGGTCGGCAGCGAGAAGCCGATGAACGCGAAGGCGGTGGCGAGCTGGTCGAACCACGAATAGGGCCGCGCCGCCGCGAAGACGCCGACCGGCAGCGCGATCAGCAGCGCCAGCACCTGCGAGGAGCCGATCACGGCGAGCGTGGTCGGCACCCGGTCCACGATCAGCCGGCTGACGTCGATGCGGCTGATGAACGAGAAGCCCCAGTCGCCGTGCAGCATGGCGACGAACCAGTGCAGGTAGCGGATCGGCAGCGGGTCATCGAGCCCGAACTGCTTGCGCAGCGCCTCGTGCACCTCGGGCGGGATGTCCGGGCTCATCACCATGTCGCCGAACGGGTCGCCCGGCGCGAGCGCGAGCACCGCGAACAGCACCATGCTGATCCCGATCAGGCTCGGAATCGCGATCAGCAGGCGCCGGAGGAGATAGCGACCCATGGGTCAGCGCGCGCTCCGCTCACGTCGACCCGTTGGTCGTCCGCGGTGGTCGAGGCGTCCTCACGCCTCGCGGTACCAGCTCGCAAGGTGCGACAGGTCGTTGTCCCAGCTCGTGAGCGGCGGCGTGCGCAGCTTGTTGGAGAGGGCCTGCGCCTTCGGCCGGTTGACGATCGGGATGACGGTGTGCGCCTGGCAGACCAGGTCGTTCATGCGGATGAACAGGGCGGCGCGCTTGACCGGATCGAGCTCGACCATCGAGTCCTTGTAGGCCTTGTCGTACTCGTCGCTGGTCCAGCGCGTGACGTTGCGGCCCTGGAATTTGTTCGCTTTGTCGGAAATTTCCCACGACAGGAACTGATCCATGAACGGCTGCGGATCCGGATACGGCATGGTCGTGTTGTACATCTGCAGATCGCAGTAGAAGTGCGTATAGGTGTCGGGGTTGCCGACGTCGGACGAGAAGAACACCGAGGCCGGCACGGCCTTGAGCTCGAGGTCGATGCCCGCCTTCTGGCACGCCTGCTTGTAGATCGCCTGGTTCTTCTGACGCGGCGCATTGATCGAGGTCTGGTAGACGAAGTGCAGCCGCTTGCCGTCCTTCGCGCGGATGCCGTCGGCCCCGGGCTTCCAGCCGCCGGCGTCGAGAAGCTGCTTGGCCTTCTCGATGTTGAACTCCATCGGATTGTTCTTGGAGTGATATTTCGGCGGATTGTTGAGGAAATCCGCGGTCGCGACGCCGGCGCGGCCATAGATGAACTCCTGTACCGATTTGCGATCCATCAGGAGGGCGAGCGCATTGCGCACCGACGTGTCGGACAGGATCGGATGCTTGGACTTGATGCTGGCGCGCTCGCCGTCGACCTCGTTCCAAGGATCCCGGGTGTTGAGCTGCACGTGCTCGATATCGCCGCCCGGCGCGATGTTGATGTGGCCCTTGCCGGCGGCCTCGAGCCTTTTCAGGATCTCGTCCTCGACCTGCATGTTCCAGGCATAGTCGTACTCGCCGGTCTGCATCACGGCGCGCGCGGCCGAGACTGCGTCGCCGCCGCCCTTCATCTCGATCGTGTCGAAATAGGGCCGGTTCGGCATGTGGTAGTCGGCGAAGAGCTCGCCGCGCACGAGGTCGCCCGGCGCGAACGAGACGAACTTGTAGGGGCCGGTGCCGACCGGCTTGAGGTTGGTCGGCGCCTCGCGCGATTTGGCGCCCTTATAGGCCTCGAACAGGTGCTTGGGGATGACGGCGCCGCGCTGGCCGACGAACGGGTTCGCCCAATATGGCGTCGGATTGGCGAAGTCGATCTTGATGGTGAGGTTGTCGATCTTCTCGACCTTCATGTCCTTGTAGCTGCCGATGCTCACCGCGGCCGTCGCCGGATCGGTCACATACTGCCAGGTGAAGATCAGGTCGTCGGCGGTGCAGGGCTTTCCGTCGTGCCACTTCACGTTCGGCTTGAGCTTCCAGGTGACGGTCTTGCCGTCGCGCGAGAGCGTGTCCTTCTCCAGATCCGGCAGCTCGGAGGCGAGGATCGGGACGAGGTTGCCGTCGCGGTCCCAGGCGGCCAGCGGCTCGTAGAAGATGCGTGAAGCCTCCTGGTCCTTGGTGCCGACTGCGAAATGCGGGTTGAGCAGGGTCGGGGCCTGCCACCACAGCACCTTGAGCGCGCCGCCGCCGCCGCGCTTGGTCGGCTTGTAGTCGAACGGCTCCGCGGCCGCCGCGATCCCGTTATGGGCGAGCATCTGTTGCGCCAGCGGCGCCGTGAGCCCCAACGCGACCATTCTCTGCACAAACGCGCGCCGGGACATCTTTCCGGCTTTCACCCGGCCGATCAGGCCTCGCAGCTGCTGCTCGTTCATGGCGTACGCTCCCAGTTATGCCGGCGAGAGGCAACTTTTGTGCCGTGTCTCGCCGCCCATCTAGAACAATGCTAGCGCAGGACGCGGACAAGAGACATCGACTTTTTGCCACGCCCTCGCGGCCTTGCCGTCCGTGCAGGCTTATGAAGCAAACGCCGGGCCGTTGCGTGCCCAGTCTCGGCTCACCCAACACGCCGCCGGGGCAGGACCGGGTCGCTGACCCCGGCCATTCCGGCCAGCATCAGCAGGGTCAGCAGCGCACTCTGCGGCCCGAGATGCGCATTTGTGGGCCTGTACCACTCATTGAGCGAGTGCTGGCCGCCGCCTTCGCCGCCGCCGCCGATGGTTACGGCCGGGATGCCGAGCGACATCGCGATGTTCGAATCCGTGCTCGATGCCGCAAATTCGAGCGGTGCCCCGGGTGCCACCGCGGTGACGGCGCGGCGCGCGGTCTCGATGATGGTGGAGGACTGCGGCGTCGCGCCGGCCGGGCGGTCGCCGATCAGCTTGATCTCGACCGTGATCTTGTCGGAGCGCCAGCGAGCGTTCTCCTGCGCCACCGCATGTTGCACGATTGCGAGCGACTTCTCCTCAAGTTGCAAAAGCGCGTCGGCGGCGTTGGAGCGCAGGTCGAGCGCCATGCGCGCCTCCTTGGCGATCGCATTGACCGAAGTTCCGCCGCGCACGGTGCCGACCGTGAACGTGGTCTTCGGATCGGCGGGCGGCTGCAGATCGGAAATCCCTGCGATCGCCCGCCCCATGGCGTGGATCGGGCTCGGCAGACCGTAGGCCGAGAAGCTGTGGCCGCCCGGCCCGGAGAAGATGATCTCGTAGCGATGGCTGCCGGTCGCCTGGTTGACGATGCGGCTCACCTTGAGCCCATCGATCGCGACGAAACCGTCGAGGTCCGGATGGTCGCGCAAAAGCGCCCGCACGCCGCGCAGGTTGCCGAGCTCCTCCTCGCCGACCGAGCCGACCCAGAGGAGGTCACCGACTGTCTCGATCCCGTTTGCGCCCATGTTGGAGCCCATGGCGCGCAGCAGCGACAGGATCACGGCGAGGCCGCGCGCATTGTCGCCGACGCCGGGGCCGTGCAGCGTCCCGTCCGCCTCCTTGACGCGTACGTCCGTGCCTTCGGCGAACACGCTGTCGAGATGCGATACGACGGCGATGCGCGGCCTGCCGCCGCTGCCCGCGCGCAACCCGATCACGTTGCCTTCCGCATCGATCGCCGCATCGGCAAGGCCGAGCTCGCGGAAGCGCTGCAGGAAATACTCGGCGCGCCGGCGCTCCTTGAACGGCGGCGAGGCGATCTCGGCGAGCGTACGCTGCTCGGCCACCGTCCGCGCCGTATCCGCCTCGAGCTCGGCGAGGATTTTGCCGACCGTCGGATTCTTCTGCAGGGCGTTGAACGCCGTCTCGATGCTGGTCGCTGCCGTCCGTTGCATGGATGTTTCCGATTACCGCCTCATGATTTGAGCGGCGGATAATCGCGCGAATAGACCGGCTGCGCCAGGAACCATTTCGGATCGTAGGTCCAGAACTGGCTCACGGCCGGATAGGCCTTGATCGTCTTGTTGACCATCTTGCCGCCCTGCTTCTCGACGCGGCGGATGTAGATCGGGCACACGATGTTGTTGTGATCGTCGAAGCTGATCGGGCCGCGCGGCGTATCGGCGAGCTTGACCGACCGCATTGCGGCGATGAGCGCGGACGGATCGTCGGACTTGCCGTTGGTTTTCTGCAGAGCCGCCTCGATGACCTGGCCGTTGAGGTAAGAGGTGGCCGCATAGGTCCCGATCGCGACATTGGGCCCGGCGTGCTTGTGCATGTCGGCGAGGAAGCGCCGGTTGGCCTCAGTGTCGAGATCGAGCGTGTAGGGACAAGAGTTGATCAATCCGATCGCCTCGTCGCCGAAGCCGCCCATGATGGTGTCGTCGGCCGCGGTCGTGCCGCCGAGCAGCTGCGGCTTGAGCCCGAGCTCGTGGTAGGCCTTGGTGAACTTCAGCGGATTGGATCCCGTGAGCCCCTGGCAGACCACGTCGCAATCCTGGATCTGCGCGATGTAGGGCACGTAGTCCGGCGTGTTGAGCGGCGACCACAGCTTCTTGACGACGCGGCCGCCGCCGTCCTCGAAGGCGCGCTGGAAGCCGCCGCACTCCTCGTAACCGAAGGCGAAATCGTCCATCATGGTGACGGCGCGTTTGCCCTTGAGCTCCTTGAGCGCATAGTCGGCGAGCGGGTAGAGGCCCTGCGCCGACGTGTAGGAGGTGCGCAGCAGGTAGGGATTGCCGCGCCGTTGCGTGACGTCCTCGGCGCCCGCGAACGCGAGCGTCGGCATCTTGTTCTGGGCGAGATAGTCGAGGATCGCGAGCAGCTCGAAGGCCGCGAACGGGCCCATGACAAGGTCGACCTTGTCGCGCTCGACGAGCTCGATCGCCTTGGTCTTGGCGCCGGCCGGGTTGCCGCCGGTATCCGCGACCGTGAGATCGACCGTGCGCCCGCCGAGCTTGGAATCGTGCGACTTGAGATAGGCGCGGAAGCCTTCCTCCATATGGATGCCGCCGGCGGCGAGCGGCCCGGTCTTCACCGTCATCAGGCCGATCTTGAGCGGCGCGCTCTGTGCGACCGCCGGCATGGCGATCGTGTCGGCGATCGTGGTGGCGATGGTGGCGGCGCCGGCCGTGGCCGCGGTGCCCTGCATGAAATTGCGACGATTGATGCGAGCCGACATGGTTGTCCCTCCCAGGACTTCGCTCTGCGTTCCCTCGACTTTGCGAGGCGCGACGTTTCGCCGGCCTCGTCCTTACTTATGCGAATTCGCGGCGCCGCTCAGGCGCCGTGCACGCCGGCCGACCAGCCGTGCGGGGCGAGATATCTCTCGGCAACCTCGCGCGGCTCGTCCTCGAGCGGCGTCGCCATCGTACCATTCCAGCGGGCGAGAAAACCGGCCATGGCGACGGCTGCGACAATCTCGACGATCTCTTCCTCGCTCCAGTGGGCGCGCGCCCTCGCGAAGAGCTCGTCCGTGACCGCGTTGGGCACGGCGCTGGCGGCGACGGCGAGCGCCAACGCGGCCTTCTCGGCGGGCGTGAACTGCGCACTGCTCTCGACGTCGGCGAGCGCCGCGAGCCGCGCCGGATCGACGCCGAAGTGAATCGCACCGCTGGCCGTGTGCGCCATGCTGTAGGCGTCGCCGACCGCGCGGCTCGCCGCATAGGCGATCAGCCGCTTGAGCCCGCGGTCGACCTTGCTGTCCGGGCTCCAGATGACGGCCTGCATCGCCACGAAGGCGCGCACCAGCGCAGGCATGCGCTGCATGGTCAGCACGCTGTTCGGCACGAAGCCGAGCGACTTGAGAAAAGAGGCGAACTCTCCGGCAAGCTCCGGCGCGTCGCCGGGCGGCAGCGGCGCGATGCGTGGGCCGGCCGTCGTCATCCGAGGCTGCGCTGCAGCAGCAGGAGCAGGCCGCCGACGATCGCGGTGTTCGCCAGCATGGCGTTGCGCATCACCGCCTTCTTGAACGGATCGGGCGCCTCCCAGAAGCGCAGCAGCAGCGCGGAGGCGAGCACCGTGAAGGCGATCAGGCAGCCGGCGCCGACCGCCGGGTGCCAGTTGAACAGCACCAGCGCGCAGCCGACGAATTCCAGCGTCTGGCCGATCCAGAAGGTGGCGAGCGGGAAGGGGGCGCCGGCGGCCTTCAGCCGGTGCACATGGTCGTCGACTTGGGCTTTGAGGCAATTGCGGCCGCCGACCACGAGAAAGAAGAAGACGATGCACCAGCGCCCGATCGTCACCAGCCATGACGGATCATTGTAGAACGCGTGCATCCTCGTCCCCCGGCGTCGTTACGTTGCGTCAGTGCGCCTTACCCCATAGCCGCGCCGAGGCGATGTCGGCGCCCTTGCGCAGCGAATCGAGCTTCGCCCACACCACGTCCTCGGCCACCCATTCGCGGCCCGCGAAGGTGCCGAAGCCGCAATCGGTCGATGCGATCACGCGCTCGCGGTCGCCGACCGCTGCGACGGTCTCCTCGAGGCGCTTGGCCACCACCTCGGGGTGCTCGACGAAGTTGGTCGTGGTGTCGATCACGCCGGCGACCAGCAGCAGGTGATCCGGCAGCTTGCGTTTACGCAGCACCGCAGTCTCGTGCTGGTGGCGCGGATTGCCGAACTCGACGCTGAGCGCGCCCACCTTCGCCTGCTCGAGCACCGGCAGCACGCTGGCGAACGGGATGTCGTGGGTGTGCGGCCCTTCCCAGTTGCCCCAGCAGCAGTGCAGGCGAATCTGATCGCGCGGCAAGCCCTCGATCGCGCTGTTGATCGCCGCCACGATGGTCTCGGCGGCGGCGATGAACTCGGCTTCGGACTTGTCCTGAAAGCCGATGGTGCGGTCCATGGCGAGATCGGGTGCGTCGATCTGCAGCACGAAGCCCGCCTTGGTGATCGCGGCATATTCGTTGCGCATCTCGCGCGCGAGCGCGAACACGTAATCGCGGTGGCTCGGGTAGTAGGCGTTGATGAGCGTGCTCGCGATGATGCCGGGCGAGGGCGCCGTCATGAAGCAGTCGGACGGCCTGCGGCCCGCCGCCGCGGCGTTGCGGGCGAGCCGCGCGACCTCGGCGTCGATCGCGGTCGTGTCCTTGTAGCGCACCTCGGCGATCGCCTGCGGCGCATTGAACTGCTTGCCGCGGCGCGGGAAGCGCTCGGCCAGAAGCTTGCCGAAGTCGGGGAAATCGGCCATGTCGCGCGGCCGCGGCCGGTTCGACTGGCCGCCGAAGCCGGACATGCGCAGCGCCACATAGGTCTGGAAGCCGACCCGGCCCTGCTCGCCGTCATTGGCGATGTCGATGCCGAGCTCGCGCTGCTTGCCGAACACCAGCGCGACGCGGCGCTCGATCTCGGCGTCGAGCGCTTTTGCGTCGACGCTTTCGCCGAGCTCGGAGCGGATCAGCAGCTCGTTGAGCCGCTCCCCGCGTGGGAGGCTGCCCACGTGGGTCACCAGGAGCCGCTCGTCGCTCTTGCGCATCGTTCCTCACGCCACCTTCGAGGGCGTGGCTTTCTTCTTGGCCCAATAGTCGCCCGAGGCCTTGGTGGCGGCAAGCCTGTCGGCGTCCTCGTAGCCCGGAGCCATCGAGGCGGACGTGGTGGCCATCACCTGGTGATGATCGATGTTGAGCAGGCGCAGCCAGCTCTGCTGGCCGAGGGTCAGGCCGATCATGCAGCCGAGCTCGACGAGCTCCGGCTCGCTGAAGTGCTTGTGCATGCGATCCCAGAACGCGTCGTCGGTCTCGCCGCGCCAAGTGATCGCCTCGGCGTAGGCGAGCGCCGCCTTCTGCCGCTCGTTGTACTTGGTCGAAGACTCGAAGTTGATCAGGTCCTTGACGTGGTCCTCGATCAGGGCGCCGGTCCGCGTCGTCTTCTCGGAACGCTGGTTGCCGCAATACTCGCACTGCACGGAGCGCGAGACGTAGAGCCGGCACAGCTCCTTGATGGCGTGGTCGAGCACCCCGTTGTGGAAGAGATCGCGCCACGAGTTGGCGAAGAACCAGAACGCCGCCGGCACGTGCGCGCGCACCGCGGTGCTCTCCGGCCGCGGCGTGCCCTCGCGCTCGCAGCGCCGCATCTCCTCCTGCATGGCGGCGTCCATCTTCTCGAACGGGACGTAGCTGATGCGTTGCTTGGGTATGGACATATTGAGGTCTCCTTGCGGATCGGCTTGTCTAGGCGGCGCGTCCACCGCCGCGCACGAGCGCGGCCGCGAGGCTTTCCTCGCGCGCGGCGTCCTGCGCCTTGGCGTAGTCGGCGGTGGTCGTGTACTCGGTGGCTGCGCCCTCCTTCACGTCGATACCGGCTACCTTGCGGGCGAAGGCCGCGAAGGGTCCGGCGCCGGTGAACTCGGCGCGTTTGAGGGTGAGCGACAGCAAGGTCTGCAGCGGCGTACCGTTGAAGTTCTCGAACATGTAGAGCCTGCCGCCCCAGTCGGTCAAATAGAGATCGCGGATCACCCGGGCGAGCTTGATGCGGTCATAGGGCTCGCCGGTGGGCCCCTTGTTGAGCCGCTCGAACCATGGGCGCATGGTGGGATCCTGCCACTGCGCCTCGGTGGGAAACATCAGCGCGCTGCGGCCGCACAGGTCGATCAGCTCGTGGATCATCCCGCCGAACTGCTGGAGGAAATAGACCCGCCCCCAGTTGAAGAGCTGGATGTTCGGCTTGTAGAGCCCGCCCGGCGTGTAGAAGCCGAGGTCCTCCGACGCCACCACGTGGGCGTAGACCGACTGCTGGAAGCCGATGATCTTCGCGAGCCGCGACTGCACCGCGTCGATCTTGGCGGTGCCGAGATGCTCGCACACCAGGATGGCGAGGCCGGCGAGCAGCTCGGCGCGCACCGCCTGGCGCACCAGCGCATGATAATGCACCCAGTCGAACACGCGCTGCGGATAAAGCTTGGCGTGATCCGGGTTGCCGATGTGGAAGACGTATTTCCACGGGATCAGC
The DNA here is from genome assembly GCA_035293985.1 of Xanthobacteraceae bacterium. Lineage (GTDB taxonomy): Bacteria > Pseudomonadota > Alphaproteobacteria > Rhizobiales > Xanthobacteraceae > JAVDCA01. The sequence goes on along the minus strand of DATGLS010000008.1, from coordinate 56,092 downwards.
ACGTTGTCGAACAGCACGGTGGAGTCGAGCTCGTCGCCCTGGGCGGCGAGCGGGTGCTCGGTCGCATCCGCCTTCACGACGCTCTCGCGGCACACGATGGTCACGCCTTTGGCGTTGGCGGGGCAGACGCCATAGATGACCTGGTCGCCCTTGGCGCCCGGTCGGAAGAACACGCCGAGATGCAGGAAGTCGCCGAACGCCGAGCCGGTGCCGATCGCCTTGACGCCGTTGACGACGATCCCTTCGTCGTTGGTCGCGACCACGCGCAATGCCGGCGAGTTGGCGTGCGCATCGGCGCTGGAGCGATCCGCCTGCGGGTCGACGAAATGCGGCGCGCAGACGAGATCGTTCTCCATGGCGTGGCGATAGAACTCGACGATGTTGCGCGCGAGCCCGCGGCCGTCGGCGCCGACGGCGGCGCTTTCCCACGGCTGCGGATCGTCGACGTAGGTGACCAGGATGTAGTTCTGCACATCGGGCGTGCGCGGGCAGGACGCCGCCACGAAGTGCTTCATGATGAACTCGTGGTACTTGCGCTTGCGGACCAGCGCCGTTTTGCTGCGGTGCTGGAACCAGGTCATCGAGCGGCGCGTGCCGTCGTCGTCGACGAAGGTGAGGACGTCCTGCAGGTCGGCGCGGCGATGCAGGTCGAAGAATTCGGCGGTGCGCCGGGCATAATCGCGCGTCAGCGGGTGGGTCGCGACATTGTCGATCTTCTCGTTGCCGACCCAGACCACGCGCCCGTCATCGAGCGAGCGCAGGTAATGCTCGCCGCTGCGCAGCGCGACACGAGCCGCCGGTCTTTCACCGGCTTGCCTTTCGCGGGATTGGGCGTCCATGGTCGCCTCCCTGCGCCGGGCCGGCGGCACGCGCCGGCGGGCGGGCGTTTGTGATTATCAGCTAGCTTACGCCTGATCCGCCGCGTACTCTATGCAGCCATGGCTATTGAGACTATTCCGACAGGTTATGCAGGCGCGATCGAGCTGCGCGATTTCGAGGTGCTCGACGTGCTGTTGCGCGAGCGCAGCCTCACCCGCGCCGCCAAAGTGCTGGAGGTGACGCAGCCGGCGCTGAGCAAGACGCTCGCGCGCTTGCGCCGTTATTTCTCCGATCCGCTGCTGGTGCGCGCGGGGCTGCGCATGGAGCCGACCGCCAAGGCGCTCGAGCTCGGGCAGCCGGTCGGCGGCATTCTCGAGCGCGTGCGCGCGCTGCGCAGCGCGCACGTCGCGTTCGATCCGGCGACCTCGAGCCGCACCTTCAATTTCTGCGTGGTCGATGCCGGGGTGATCAAACTGCTGCCGCCGCTGGTCAATCATCTGCTCGCCAACGCGCCGCGGGTGCGCGTGCGTACCGTCGCGCTCGACGCCCAGCAGCTCGAGCCGTGGCTCGCGTCCGGCAACATCGATTTCGCCATGGGCTCGTTCCCGGCGCTCACCAAGGCGGTGCGCCGGCAGCTGTTATGGACCGAGAACTATGTGAGCGTGGTGCGCAACGGCCACCCGCGGCTTGGTCGCCGGCTGGGTCGCCGCCCGTCGGCGGCGGCGTTCGCGGGCGAGAAGCACGTGCTGGTTTCTACCGTCGGCACCGGGCATGCGCACCAGCTGGCCGAGCGCGCGATCGAACGCGCGGTCGCGCCGGAAAACATCGTCTGCCGCGTGCCGATGTTCATCGGCGCCGCGGTGCTGGCCAAGCACACCGATGCGGTCGCGACGCTGCCGCGTTCGATCGCGACCGTGCTGGCGCGCGATCTCGACCTCGCGATCATCCGGCCGCCGCTGCGGCTGCCGGAGATCGGCATCTATCAATATTGGCACACCCGGTTTCACCGCGAGCCGGGCAGCCAGTGGATCCGCGCGGTGTTCGCGTCGCTGTTCGGCGATCGATGAGCGTCAGTGCGCGGTGCCGATCACGACGACGAGGTCGGTCGGCTCCGGCGGATGCGGGGCGAGCTGCTCGTCGCTCCAGCCGGCGATCTTGATGACCTGTCCGGTGGCGGCGCCCGAATCGACCGATACGGCCGTCGGCTCCACGACGTTGAGGCCGCTGGCGTCGAGAAAGAAGGTGTGATCGCCGAACACCTCGTTGAGACGCGGCAGCGCCGGATGGTCCTCCGGAATCGGCTGTGCGTCGAACTGGGCGAGTGTCCGCTCGACCTGCTCTGAGGTCAATCGCATGGCATGCTCCTTGTTGGATTGGGCGGCTGCGCAGTCTCCGCGAGGACGCCCGTCTCGTGCCTAAACGCCTCCCACGCGACGTGGTTGCGAGTTGACCGCAGCGGCTTGCACGCGGCGTTGCAGATGGGATCGCGACGCGCGCGATCAAGGGCGCATCACATCGCTGCCGCAATTGATGTGAGTTCCGCCACGGAATGACGGAATGCGCCGCCAGGGAGGCGAGTTCCGAGCGCCGCAGCGACGATCACAGACCCAGATAGGCCTTGCGAATCTCAGGCATGGCGGCGAGCGTCGCGGGCACGCCTTCGGTGAACAGGCGGCCTTCGGCGATCACATAGGCGTAATCGCTCACTGCGAGCGCGAGATGCACGTTCTGCTCGACCAGCAGGATGGTGAGCCCACCCTGCTTGAGTCGCTTGAGCGTCATGAACAGCTGGTGCACCACGACCGGCGCGAGGCCGAGCGAGAGCTCGTCGATGATGAGGATGTCGGGATCGGACATCAGGCCGCGCGCGATCGCGACCATCTGCTGCTCGCCGCCCGACAGCGTGCCGGCGCGCTGGTGCTGGCGCTCGGCAAGACGAGGAAACAGGCTGAACACCTCGTCGCGGCGGGTCGCGTATTTGCGCGCCGCGCGTTTGGAGTAGGCGCCGAGCTCGAGGTTCTCGCCGACCGTCATGGCGCTGAACAGCTGGCGCCCTTCGGGCACCATGACGAGACCGCGCGCCGCCTTGGCGTGGGTCGGCAGACGCGTCACGTCCTCGCCGTCGAAGGTGACCTTCCCGCGCCATGGCGTGATGGCGCCGACGACGGAGCGCAGCGTCGTGGTCTTGCCGGCGCCGTTGGCGCCGACGATCGCGGTGAGCTGGCCGCGCCGCGCCGCGAGCGAAACGCCCCACAGCACCTGGACCTCGCCGTAGCCGGCTTCGAGCGCTTCGGCCCGGATGATGATGTCGGCCAAAGGTTGCGCCATCGCTCACGCCACCCCTTGCAGCTCGGCCGCGAGCTTGGGGTCGCCCAGATAGGCCTCGATGACGTCGGGATTCTGCGACACCTCGGCCGGGAGCCCCTCGGCGAGCTTGGCGCCCGAGCTGAGCACGACGATGCGGTCGGATAGATTCATGATCGCCTGCATCAGGTGCTCGATGATGACGATCGAGACGCCGCGCTCGCGGATGCGGCGGATGACGCCGATCATGTGCTCGATCTCGGTCGGGTTGAGGCCGGCCAGCACCTCGTCGAGCAGCAGAAGCGTCGGCTGGGCGCTGAGCGCGCGGGCGAGCTCGAGCCGCTTCTTGCCCGCGATGGTGAGATGCAGCGCCAGCATGTCGGCGCGATCGTCGAGCCCCGCGACCCGGACGGCCTCCCAGGCCGCTGCCCGGCTTGCGGCGAGCGACAGGTTGCGACGGCCGAAGCACGCGCCGACCATGCAGTTCTGCACCACGGTGAGGTGGGTGAGGGGCTGGACGATCTGGTGCGTGCGGGCGAGGCCTGCCCGTGCGACGTCGTAGGGCTTGCGGCCCGTGATGTCGGCGCCGGCGAATAGGATGCGGCCGGTGTCCGGCTTGAACACGCCGTTGATCAGGTTGAACAGCGTCGACTTGCCGGCGCCGTTCGGTCCGATCAGGCCGAGGATCTCGCCCTCGCGCACCTGGAACGAAAGATCGCGCACCGCCTGCAAGCCGCCGAAGCGCTTGCCGACCTTCTGCAGCTCGAGGATCGCGCTCATTCGAGCACCCGCTGGAGGCGCGGGAAGCGGGCGTACAGCCAGCCCATGAGCCCGCTCGGGAAGAACAGCACGATGACGAGAAGCAGCGCGCCGGCGAGGACGAGCTGGAAGTTCGAGAACATTTCCGAGGTGAGCAGGTAGCCGCGCAGCTGCTCGTAGAGATAGGCGCCGAGCGCGACACCCGTGACGGTGCCTTGCCCGCCGAGCATGGTGATCACCATCGCCTCGGTCGAGAGGTTGAGGTCGAAAGCGTCGGTCGGCTGGATGAACGCGCTTTTGAAGAAGTAGAGCCCGCCCACGACCGCGGGCAGGAACGCGGAGGCGCTGTAGACCATCGCCTTGTAGCGCGGGGTCGGCACGCCGAGGATCGCCGCCGCGTCCTCGTTCTGCCCGATGGCGAGGAGCCCGAGGCCGAATTTCGAGGTCTTGATGGCGTAGCTCAGGTAGAGCGAGAGGCCCATCGCGGCGACCATCGCGAAATAGATGACCCACAGCGCCTGCCGCGGTCCGCCGAGCGGCGCGAACACCTCGGTCGAGAGGTAGATGCCGGACGCGCCGCCCCACGGATTGAAGTTGGACGCGAAGGCCTGCGCGGCCTCGACGATGCCGATGGTGGCGAGCGCGAAGAAATGGCCGCGCAGGCGCAGGATGCCGATGCCGAAGATGAACGCGAGCAGGCTGACGCCGACCCCCGCGGCGAGCAGGCTCAGACTCAGCGGCCAGCCGTGCGCGCTCACCAGCCAGACGCAGATGTAGCCGCCGAGACCGAAGAACACGATGCTGCCGAAGTTGACGTAGCCGGTGTAGCCGAGCATCAGGTTGAGGTTGCTCGCGAGCACGATGTAGACGGCGGCGAGGATCAGGTTCTCGCGCAGCCCCACGTCGTTGCCGATCACCGGCGCGATCACGAAGGCCGCGATCACCAGCGCGATGATCCAGAAAAAGGGGCGGCCGACGATATGCGGCATCAGAGAGCGTGGCATCAGAGCGCCCTGCGTCGCCGCATCACGAGACCGTTCGGGAAGGCGATCAGCACGAGCACGAACAGCACGAACTCGATCACCAAAGTCCAGCTCACCGGCACGAACGGCGTGACGGCGCCTTCGAGCACGCCGATCGCGAGGCCGCCGATCAGGGCGCCGACCGGATTGCCGAACCCGCCGAGCACCGTGACGATGAAGCTCTTGAGCTGATATCCGTCGCCGGTCAGCAGCGTGAACGGATAGAGCGTGCCGATCAGCACGCCGGAGACGCACGCCAGCGCGACGCCGAAGCCGAACGCCATCGCGAGCACCTGCCTGGTCGGAATGCCGACCAGCTCGGCGGCCTCGCGATTGTTGGCGACCGCGCGCACCGCCTTGCCGAGGCGCGTGTGGCGCAAGAAGAGATAGAGCGCGGCGGCGATCAGAGCGGCCAGGATGGCGGCCACGATGTGGACGCCCGGAAACGTGTAGCGGCCGAGCGTGAGGCCGGGCAGCGAGACCTCGACGTTGAACAGCCCCGTGCCCCAGATTCCGGTGCCGATGCCGATCAGCACGAGATTGACCGCGAAGGTCGACAGGAAGCTCATCAGCGGCGGCCGGCCGATCATGCGATGGACCGAGATCCAGTACAGCGCGACGCCGACGATGAAGCCGCCGATCAGGACCGGGGGCAAAGTGACGTAGGGGGAAATGCCGAACGCGCTCGTGAGCAGATAGAGCGCGAACATGCCGGCGACGATCATCGTGCCATGGGTCAGGTTGATGACGTCCATCACGCCCCAGATCAGCGTGATGCCCATGGCGGCAAGCCCATAGACGAGCCCCACCAGCACGCCGTCGAGGACCGAAGCGAAGAAGCCGAGCATGTGTCGCGTAGGGCCAAGGGGGGACCGCCGAGCTCTCGGCGATCCCCCTGGCGATTACTGGGTCGAGTTGATCGGATAGATCAGATTGGCGGACTTCGCCTCGTCCGGCCAGACGACCTGACGGACGAGCTTGCCCTTGTCGCGCTGCCACTGGGCGAGCACCATCTCGTGGCCGACCTGCAGGCCATGATGCTTCGCGTCGGTCGCGACCTTGAAGCGCCCGTAGAAGGTGGTCACATCCATCGCGTTGAGCGCGGCCGCGACCTTGTCGGGCTCGATCGACTTCGCCTGCTCGATCGCATGCTGGAAGAGCAGGCCGCCCTGATAGCCTGAGGCCGAGTGGTAATCCGCCTCGATCTTGTACTTGTCGAAGAACTTCTTGGCGAACTCCTCCGCGGTCGGTCCGAACTGCGGCTTGTATTTTTCCTGGAGCTCCCACTGCGATCCGACCGTAACGCCGAACGCGGCAGCGCCGAGGCTGGCGAATTTCTGATCGCCCGGCGCCACCAGCAGCGAGATCCACTTGAGGTTCGCCTTCTGGTCATAGAGCTGGCGCGCGAGGGTCGCGCCGTCCGCATAATGACCGCCACCGAGGAAGACGTCGGCATTGGCCGAGATGATCTTGTTGACGACCGGGCCGAAGTCGGTCGTGTTCGGCGAATAGGATTCGTCGAGCACGACGTCGAGCCCGGCTTTCTTGGCCTGCTCCTTGGCGGCCGCGAGCACCGCCTTGGAGAACGGATCGTCGGAGTAGACGATGGCGATCTTGGCGTGCGGGTTCCTCTGCTTGACCACCTCGACCGCGCCCGCGAGATACTGGCCGGCCGGGCTGATGGCCTGGAACAGGTACTTGTTGCCGAGCTCGAGCGTTTTCTCCTCGGCGCCGCCCGTGATCATCATCAGCTTGCCGTACTGCTCGCTGATCACCGCGGCGGTCGCGGTCAGTCCCGACGAGTAGGGCCCGAACAGGAACTGCGCGTGATCCTGGTTGATCAGGCGGGTGTAGAGCTGCTGCACGCGGCCGCCGACCGATTGGTCGTCGTAGACCACGAACTTCACCTTGTACTGCTTGTCGCCGACCTTGATGCCGCCGGCCGCGTTCACCTCGTCGCGCCACATCTCGTAGCCGCGCTGCTGGGCGACCGAGTCGACGTTGAGCGCGCCGGTCTGCGACTCGGTCATGCCGATGACGATGGTGTCTTCAGCGAAGGCGGGCGCCGTCGCGAGCACGGTCGCGAACATGGGCGCGGCCGCAAACGCGGCAGCCGCCACAAGCAGGCTGTGGGGTTTCATGCGTTTCTCCCTTACCCTCTGGATTTGTGCTCGAACGACCGTGACGAAATGATCGGTTGATCAACCGCACTATCAAAGCCGTTGCGCCGCGACCCGGGGTATCTCGCGGCGGCTCCCCCTTAGGATGCAGAATTAGCACAATTTCGTGCGGCGGGACGGTGAGAACCGCTCGGTCAGGTGCGGCAAGACATCACGGATTTGCCGCGATGCGTTTAGGGTAACGCGCCGCGTGCCATTAGGTTTGAGGCGTTGTCGGCAAAAAGTCGGCGCATGACGAATGTGCGCCCAAATACCGATCATGGCGCAGGCAAATGCCGTCTTCGGCGCGGGTCGACCCGTAGCCGGAGCTCATGGCGGTCAGACCGGGCAAGGCCGCCTCCAGGAATTTCGGGTCGTTGCGGAAGTGCCGACAGCGACGGCACTCCCGCACCATGTCTGCAGTGTCCCGAGTCATGTCGCGTGCTCAGCGCGCGAGGTCTTCCCAATGCGAGGCGAACACCACCGCCGACAGGAGCAGGCCGACGATGACGTTGACGATTGCGCCGGCGCTGAAGGCGAGGAAGGGCTTTGTCCCGGCGCGCGCGAGATCGCGGAAGCGCGTGGTCAGGCCGATGCTGAGGAAGCAGAAGATGAACGCCCAGGTGCGCAGATCGCGGATCGGCGCGACCAGCGCCGGCACGACCGTCTTGTTGTAGTCGGCGAGCGCGTAGCCGGTCGTCGCGAGCGTGATGAGCAGCGAGGCGATCGCGAAGCCGATCACGAATTTCGGGAAGCGCCACCAGATTTCCGCCGCTTGCGGCGTGCGGCCGGTCTCGGTGCGCTCCCACTGCGTGGTGGCGATGATGGCGAGCACGAACGCCCAGATGCCGATCCATACGTCGCGGCCGACCACCTTGATCAGCGTGTAGGCGAAAACCGCCTGGTCCGGCGAGCCCGCGACCGCGCCGTGGCCGGCAAGGCCCGCATAGGTCTGCGCCGCCGCAAAGCCGGCCGCATCGGCGAATTCCGAGGTGCCGATCCAGGCGCCGCCGACGCCGGCGGGGAGATGCAGATATTGGGCGACGAACGGCAGCACGAAGATCATGGCGATCGCCCAGACGATCACCGACGTGATGGCGATCGGCGCGGCGTCCTTCTTGGCGCCGACCGCGCCCGCGATGGCGATCGCGGCCGAGACGCCGCACACCGCGCCGCCGGCGCCGAGCGTCGCAGCGAGCCGCTTGTCGAGGCCGATGCGGGTGCCGACCCAGTAGATGATGCCGAAGGTGATGAGCGAGACGATCGAGGCCTGCAGGATCGCGGCCGGACCGGCCCAGACGATCAGCGTGAACGGCAGGGTCGCGCCGAGCAGCACGATACCGGTCTTGATGTAGAACTCGACGCGGAAGCCGGCGTCGAGCCAGCGCGGCAGGCCGACGAGATTCGACAGCACGAGGCCGAGCGCGAGCGCGACCAGCGGCGCCTCGATATTGTAGGTGCTCGCCTTCTCCCACTGGCCGAGCGTGATGACCGCGACGGAGAGCACATAGAGAATGACGAAGGCCGGTACGAAGTCGCGCGCGCGGTGGCCGAGCGCGGAGAGCGCCAGGCTGAAGGCGGCGAGCCAGGCGATGAACTGTACGCCGTAGCGCGGCCAGGCGGCGGCGAAATGCGCGCCGAGCTGCGCGAAGCTCGACCACTTCGGCGGCGTCACCGCGATCCAGGCGATGCTCGCGCCGCGGGCGAACAGCGCGAGCGCCACGACGACGATGCCGAGCCCGAGCCAGATCGCCCACCAGTCCTCCTTGAGCCACAGCTCGCGCCAACGCAGGGGCGCCGTGGCGGGCGGGGTAGGATGGATGTCGATATTGGCCATGGCGGATGCCTTTCGGGCGAGATCGCAGATGGCCGCTAGTAGAATATTGTTCTGACTAAGTGCAATATATGCGACTAAAAAAGAATGATTTATTCGTATAATGCGGATTTGTGGAGTTTTCAGTTCGCTGCAGAGGCGCGGCGCGGAACTGGCGCCCTCACCAAATGCGCGTAGCCCGGATGGAGGCGCGTAGCGCCGCAATCCGGGGTCGGCCTGTCCGGATTACGGCGCTGTGCGCGCCTCCATCCGGGCTACGAGGCCGCTAGATCGGCACCGCCATCGCGTCGAAGGCGCTGTCGCAATTGATCAGGTCGACGCGCTTCTGCACGATGCGGAAGCCGTCGCCGTCGCGGCGCAGGCGGTGGTGCTGACGGCCGGCGAACAGGCGCTGCTTGTCCTCGCGCGACTCGACCATGATCAGGGTCGAGGCGACGAGGTACTCGCCCTTCGCCTCGTCCGCTTCCTCGACCACCACGTTGCCGACGAGATGCGCGGTGCGCGAAGGCGGCGTCTGCACGTGGATGCGCGGGTGCTCGAGGCGGTCGATGCGCGTCTTCATCAGGTCGCGGTCGTCGTAGAAGAGGGACGCCTGGTCGAGCGGGCTTTGCTGGTTGGGCACCGCCGGCACCCAGTAGGTGCCGTCATCGGCGAACAGCCCCATCCAGTCGCGAAAGCGCCGCGCATCGAGCAGGCGCGCCTCGTGCACGACGAAATCCTCGAACGGCCGGCGGTCGATGCCGGCGACGCCTCCGACCATCACGTCGGCCTCATGCACATCGGTCGCCATCACACCGCCTCGCGCATGTAGCCGGCCCATGCCTTGTACTGGGCGCGCACCACCATCTCGTGGGTCGCGAGCTCGCGCGTCGCGTTGAGCTCGCGGTCGGGCTCCTCGGCGCCGAGGCCGCGCGAGATGTCGACCCAGTCGGTCGCGGTCGAGCGCAGTCCCTTCTGCGCGCGCGCGAACGCCTCGACGTCGTCGGTCTGCACGAAGGACGCGGCCGAGTGGGTGACGTTGAGCAGGCGGATGTTGGCGGCGTTCATCGCCGCCGGCGCGCCGACGAGACGTACGGGGTAGACGTTCACCTCGGTGCGGTCGACGGCGATCGGCCGGATCACGCGTACGTGGATATTGAGGCCCATGATCGACATGTTGGGATAGATCAGCGAGTTGTGCAGCCGCGGGGTGAGGATCTCGGCGGCGCGCCCGGCGCCGACCTTGTCGACGAGCGCGCGCTTGTAGGCGTCGAAGGTCGGGCTCGAGCGCTTGCCCTCGTCGAGGGCGGTATTGCTGGTCCAGCCGTGGCCGTTGCCGACCGTATAGCTCTTGCGCTCCTTCCAGCTCGCCGCCGTGCTCTCCTTCTTCTCCTCGACCACCTTGGCGCCGGCCTTGTCGCCCTCGCGACGCGCGAACTGCACGCCCTGCTTGTTGACGGTCGACGCATGGCCGAACGGCACGTGGTAGCTGTCGAGCACGTTCTCGATCTGGAGCTTCCAGTTGCCGTCATACGCATAGCGGTGCATGCCGGCGTCGAAGGCGAGCTCACCGTCGGGCGCACGGTCGACCAGGTCGTCGATGTTGCGCTTCATCGGGCCGATGTGGTCCTCGAAGCTCGGTCCGGTGGCCGCAAGGCTCGCGAACACGAACCCGCGGTATTCGGCGACGCGTGGGGCGCGCGCGAGGCCGAACTCCTCCTTGCGGAACCCTTGGGCGCAGCCCTCGGGCACCGGGACGCCGACCAGCGTGCCGTCGAGGTCGAAGGTCCAGCCGTGATAGCAGCACACGAGCCGGGTGCTGTGGCCGCAGCGCTCGTTGACGACCTTGGGGCCGCGATGGGTGCAGCGATTGAGCAGCACGTGCACGCTGCCATCGTGATGCCTCGTCATAATGACGGGCTGGCGGCCGAGATCGACCGTGATGTAGTCGCCGGGCTCGCGCACCTGGCTGGTGTGGCCGACGAACAGCCAGGCGCGGCCGAAGATGCGCTCCATCTCCAGCTCGAAAATGTCGGGATCGGTGTAGACGCGGCGATGCACGCGCCCTGGTTCCACCAACCGGCTGATCTCGTCGCGCGTCCGGTCCAGCATGGGGTGCCTTTCGCCTCGCATCATCGAATTGACCGGATAGTCAATGATGCGTCGCGGCGCGTCAAGGGAAGGCTTGTAGCCCGCATGGAGCGAAGCGCAACGCCGGGCAGCCATTGCCACAGGCGTGGTCAGATGCGGGTGGACGCCGCGATCTTTCGCGGTTGCGATTGGCGCTTTGCCCGCCGGCCGCATCTTGGGCGGCGTGGCGCAGGTAGCGGCCTTGCTTCCCATTTGATACGCTCGATTTCCTCCCTCCTGTCCGAAACCGTTCACAATCCAACCGGTACCGCGCCCATGCCCAAACTCTACGAAGCCCTCGCAGAAGCGTTTCGCGCCGAGGGAGTGGACACGCAGTTCGTCCTGATGGGCGACGGCAACATGCACTGGTCCACCGCCTTCGCCAAGTTGCCAGGCGTGGAGAGCGTCCACGTCCGCCACGAGCACGTCACCGTCGCGGCGGCGACGGCCTACAACGTGGCAACCGGCAAGGTCGCGGTCGCTTCGGTCACGTGCGGCCCCGGCGTGACCCAGCTGATGACGGCGTTGCCGGCCGCGGCGCGCGCCCGTCTGCCGATGGTGGTGTTCGCCGGCGAGTCGCCGATCAATGCCAAGTTCTACAACCAGGCGATCGACCAGGCGCCGCTGGTCACGGCGACGGGTGCGAAATACATCGCGGCGCACAGCCTTCCGCGCATGATGGATTACGTGCGCGAGGCTTTCCACGTCGCCAAGTATGAGCGCTGCCCGGTGGTGCTGGGCATTCCGTATGACCTGCAGAAGGTCGAGCACATGGCCAACACGCCGTACGAGACCTCGGCGATGTACCGGCCCAAGACGGGGCGCATGCATCCCGATCCCGAGATGGTGGCCGAGATCGTCGAGCGGCTCGCCGCGGCGAAGCGGCCGATCATCTTCGGCGGCCGCGGCGTCTTGTGGTCCGGCGCGCGCGATGCGGTGGTCCGGCTCGCCGATCGCTGCGGAGCGCTACTCGCCAACACGCTGCCGACGCGCGGGCTGTTTCACGACCACCCGTTCGGGCTCGGCATCGCGGGCAGCTACTTCTCGTCATTGGGCAAGGAGATGTTCGAGTCCGCGGACCTCGTGCTCGCCATCGGCACGAGCCTCTCCTACTACACCGGTGTCGGCCACTTCTGGGGCAAATCCCTCAAGATCCAGGTGGACGATGCCCCGCGCGGCTTGCGCGACGGGCAGAAGGCCGCCGACATCTACTTACAAGCGGATGCGCGCGTCGGTGCTGAGGCGATCCTCGCCGGCTTGGACAAGAAGCTGGGCGCCGGCAAGCCGACGGCGGCCGAGATCCGCTCGAAGGCGCTCGCGCATCGCATCGCAACCGAGCCTGCGGACTCGATGCATTTCGACATCGAGCCCGGCGTGCTCGATCCGCGCAAGGTGATCGAGGCTCTCGACCCGGTCATTCCGAAGGATTGGGACATCGTCATCGGCGGCGGCCATCAGGCCTATTTCAACGCTCAGATGCGCGGTCGGCCGGCGGAGCGTTACACGACGATCCGCGAGTTCGGTGCGGTCGGCAATGGCCTCTCCTATGCGCTCGGCGTCGCGGCCGCGCGCCGGCAGGGTCGCGAGGGCAAGATCGTGCTGTTCGAGGGCGACGGCGGCTTCTTGTTCCACATCCAGGAGCTGGAGACGCTCAAGCGCCAAGGCTATCGCATCCTGATGTGCATCATGAACGACGGCGGCTACGGCTCCGAATTCCACAAGCTGCGGGCCGACGGCATCGACGACAGCCTGGCGCTGTTCGGCCGGCCGCCGCTCGAGAACATCGCCCGCGGCTTCGGCCTGCGCGGCCACGAGATCCGCGACGTGTCGGTGATCCCGAAGCTGTTCAAGGACTTCACGGCGCAGGGCGAAAGCGAGCTGTGGAACATCCAGATTTCCGACAAGGTCACGGCGCCGGTGATCCGCCAGACGATCAAGCGCGGGCACGGCGTGATGTGAGCGACCCGCTCCGTCATGGCCGCGAAACCGACCGGTCCACGTCTTGCTTGTTGAACCACCGCCAAGACGTGGATGCCCGCCTGCCCGGGCATGACGTAGCAACTCGACACTGACGGAATTGAGCGGGTCTTATGCGCTGATATCGAGATTGGCGCCGATGCCCTGGGGGGCGTTGGCGGCCGAGTTGGCGCTCCGAGCGGCCGCCTCGACCATGTTTGCGATCGAGGCGGCGGTGTCGGCATTCTCTTTCATGAACTTGGCGGCCAGGGCAACCTGGGCGTTGCCGGCCTGGGCACCAAGGAATGCGCTGACGAGGCTCATATCCATGACCCATCCCTACCCCGATGTGTTTAAGAGGGGGTGAATCACCCCCTGACAATGCGACCTTCCGAGGCAGAGATAACAGAACCGCGGGCTTGGCTGGGACGCCCGATCAGCGTGCCCCCAGTGTCTTCCACACTCCCTTGGCGGTTGCGACCACGCGCGGACCGACGGTGAGGTCGGCGCTCGCGAACATCACCGATCGGGTTCGGCGCACGATCCGGCACTTGGCCTCGACGAGCTCGCCGACCTGGACGGCATCGACGAAATGCATGTCGAGCTGGACCGTCGCCTGCGGCTGATGCCCATTGGCATAACGGCAGGCTCGCCCGATGGCGCGGTCCGCGAACGTCATCAGCATGCCGCCATGCACGACGCCGCGGCGGTTGTGATGTTTCGGCTCGGCCATGAACGCGTAGCGATCGGTCTCGCCGGACGTGCGGCGCCAGATCGGCCCGACCAGCGCGACAAAGCCCTCATCATCGTCGGGCTGCCAGCCATCGGCCGCAAGATCGCGGGCCGCAGCCGGACCGCCGGCAGGAGGCTCATGGTTCGGCATGGTAGATGCTCGTATCGGTGAAATTTAGTGGGGCGGGCGGCATCGCTCTTAGCATCGCGCGTCCAGCGCGGCCACACGTCCGCACCTTCGCCACCGGCGATCCGTGATCCGAGCTATAGTCCGGCCGGGAGGCAGCCATGCAGGTCGATCGGCGAGGGGCGTTGCGCTCCATCGGCACCGCCCTGGCGGCGGGCGCTGGACGAAAGGCTCTCGCGCAGACCCCTTACCCGGCGCGGCCGATCCGGATCATCGCGCCGTCCAGCGCGGGCGGGCCCTATGACATCATCCCGCGCCTCGTTGCCGATTACATATCGCGCAAATACGGATGGGCGATCGCGGTCGAAAACCGGCCGGGCGCGAGCGGCATTCTCGGCGTGGTCGCGGCCAAGCAGGCGCGCCCGGACGGATATACGCTCGTCGTTGCGAGCGCCGCCACCCACGGCTCCGAGCCGGCGTTCAACCATGCCTTGCCGTAGATCCCTACACGGATCTCGCTCCGATCATCCTGCTGGCGACGGGCGCGCTGGTGCTGCTGGTCGGCAAAGCGATGCGGATCAACTCGGTCGCGGACCTGATCGCGCTGATCCACGGCAAGCCGGGCGTGCTGAAATTCTCCAGCGCCGGCCACCTGACGCAGCAGCACCTCGCGGTGGCGCTGATGCTGCAGCGCTCGGGCCTGCCGCAAGACGCCTGCACCCACGTGCCTTATCGCGGATTGGTGGAAGCGGTGCGCGGATTGCTCGCCGGCGAGGTCGATTTCATGATCGTGAGCACGGGATCGGTACGGGGCTATCTGGCGAGCGGCGATCTGCGCGCGCTCGCCATCACGTCGCCGCAGCGCTCGACCCATCTGCCGAACGTGCCCACCTTCGCGGAGCTCGGATTCCCCGGGTATCAGGTCATCGCCTGGTGCGCGCTGGCCGCGCCCGCCGCGACGCCGCGGCCGGTGCTCGACCGCTGGAACGCGGCTGCCAACGAGGCGCTGCAGGACGGCGACGTTCGCACGCGGATCGAGAAGGTCGATTACGACGTCGCCGGCGGATCGGCCGCGAGCTACGCCGCGTTCTTCCGGCATGACATCGAAACCTACCGGAAGCTCGCCGCAGCGACCGGGCTGAAGGAAGAGTGAGCCGCGGCACACGCTCGTTCGCCAATGTGTCGGATATTGGTCAAATCGGTCCGCGGCGGCATGCGACGATTTTGACGCGTCCCATTCGACGATCGTCGGGCATTTCGGCATGAATTCGTGGCGCGCCGGGGAAACCAAAGACGCCGCCGCTTGTTCCATGATTGGGCTGGCACGGATGAATCAGGAGCGACCGCCATGTGTGACTATAGCCTTCAGAATGTCAGCTCACGGCCGGCGCGGGTCGGCGATAAGCTCACCACGCGCGACTTCGGCACCGGCACCCGCGGATTTTGCGCCGCCGAAGACATGAGCCTCGCGGTCTGCATCCTGCCCGGCACCGAGCTCTCCTTCGCGGACAACGTCACGCGCATTCCGACCGGCCTGTTGCCGTGGTGGGGACGCAAGCTCGGCCACAAGACGGCGATCTTCCGTCAAATCAACACCGACCGGCTCGCCGCCCATCATGATGCGCTGGAATTTCCCGACGGCCGCATCGTGCTGCTCACGCACCTGAACGAAGGCCAGCACGCGACGGTGCTGCAGCTCCCGGCGCAACCGAAGACCGGCGTGCCGGCGCCGCAGCGGGTCGCCTATCACGGTTGACCTTACCTGGCGGCGCGAGCCGTGATGCGATCGACCTCGGCGACGTCCTCGGCGCCTAGGTCCCAGCCGACCGCATCCGCATTCTGCCGCAATTGCTCCGGCGTGCTCGCGCCCGCGATCACGCTGGAGACGAACGGCTTCGTCAGCAGCCAGCCGAAGGCGAGCTGCAGCATCGAGCGCCCGCGCGCGGCGCAGAACGCCTGCAGCCGCTCGACGGTGCGCAGGTTCTCGTCATTGAGGAAGCGGTCGGAGTAGCGTGCATTGGCGAGGCGCGTGCCCTCGGGCAGCGGCTTGCCGAGCCGATATTTGCCCGTGAGCATCCCGCTCGCGAGCGGAAAATAGGGCAGCAGCGCGAGCTTCTCGGCAATGATCGCCGGGATCACGTCATGCTCGATCTCACGCGAGAGCAGATTGTATTGCTCCTGCGTGGCGACGAAGGGTGTCGATCCTCGCGCGCGCGCGGCCGCCTGCGCGGAATGGATCTGGGCGGCGGAAAAATTCGAGCAGGCGATGTGCCGCACCTTGCCGGCGCGCACGAGGTCCTCGAGGGCGGCGAGCGTCTCCTCGATCGGCGTCTCGGGATCGGGCCGGTGGAAATAGTAGACATCGATCCAGTCGGTCTTGAGCCGCTCGAGGCTTGCCTCGAGCGCCCGCGGCACGTAGCGGCGCGAGCCGCCCTGGCGCCGGCCGGTGCCATCCATCGGCAGGCCGAACTTGGTCACCAGGACGATGTCCTTGCGCCGCGCGCCCAGCGCCTCGCCCAGCATGCGCTCGCTATCGCCGCGATTGCCGTAGATATCGGCGGTGTCGAACAGTGTCACGCCGGCATCGAGCGCCGCATGCACGACGAGGCGCGTCTCGTCGGCATCGAGCCGGCTGCCGAAATTGTTGCAGCCGAGGCCGACCGCGGAGACGCGCAGACCGGTGGTGCCGAACGGGCGTTGCAGCATCGAGTTATCCCGTCTCGTAGGGTCGGCAAAATCGCCTGGTAACCGCTTCCACGTGGGCAAGCGCGTGCGAGGCAGTTTTTGCCGACGCGGATATCCGGGCGCGCTTGCCCACCCTACGCCCTACGCGCCGAGCACGCGTTGCGCATAGCCGCCGAGGATAAGATCGCGATCGGCCGCCGGAATCGCAAGCGCCTCGACGCGCGCGACGCAATCGAGATTGCCCATGTCGAAAGGGTAGTCGCTGCCGAGCAGCACGTGGTCGGCGCCGGCCGTGGCGATGAGGAATTCGAGCGTTGGCTTCGCGTGTAGGATCGTGTCGTAGTAGAGCCGCGCGATCGACGTCTCGGGCGAAGCCTCGAGGTTGACCTTCGCTTCGGGGCGTACCTCGAAGCCGTGGCGGAAACGCCCGGCCTGGTAGGGGAGGAAGCCGCCGCCGTGCGAGAGGCAGATCTTCAGGGTCGGGTGGCGCTCGAGCACGCCGCCGAACACCAGACTCGCGCCCGCGATCGTGGTCTCGAACGGCAGGCCGACGAGGTTTTTCAGATAATATGAGCCGAGCCGCTCGGCGCCGGCGCCGCCATGCGGATGGATGAAGATGAATGCGCCCAGCTTTTCGGCCGCGGCCCAGAACGGCGCGAGCGCCGGGTCGTCGAGGTTGCGGCCGCGCACATGGGTGCCGATCATGGCGCCGCGCAGGCCGAGCTTTGTCATCGAGCGCTCGAGCTCCAGCGCGGCGAGCTCGGGCGCCTGCAAAGGCACGCCGCCGATGCCGAGAAAGCGCCCCGGATGCCGGGCGACCTCGGCGGCGATCTCCTCGTTCTGCAGCGCCGCGCACGCGAGCCCGAGCGTCGGCTCGTGCTGATAGAAGAAGGTGAACACGGTCGGCGCCAGCACCTGCACGTCGACGCCGTTCGCATCCATGTCGCGCAGACGCTTCTCGGTGTCCCACATCTCGCGCGGGAACGGATCCTGCGCGACCGCGCCGTCGATGATCAGCTTGCACGCCGGATCGCCGGGCTTGTCCATGACGGGCGCGACCTTCGCCGACTCCCTGGCGAGTCGGCGCATCGCCTCCTGGCCGAGAATGTGGGTGTGGCAGTCGATGGTACGTGCTCGGTTCATTGCAGAAGCTTTCACGCGGTGTCGCGCAAGATATCGGCGGCGATCTTTTCCGCCAGCATGATGGTCGGAATATTGGTGTTGCCGCGCGGGACCGACGGCATGATCGAGGCGTCGGCGACGCGCAGGCCGGCGAGGCCGCGCACGCGGCCTCGTGGATCGACCACGGCGTCGCGATCGTCGGCGCGGCCCATGCGGCAGGTGCCGCAGACATGGAAGGTGCCGGCGACGTTCTGCCGGACATGCTCGGCGAGCGCCGCACGATCCGCGATCAGCGCCGCGAGGTCGACACGCCGGCCGGTGAGCTGCCCGAACACCACGTCGCTCAGACCGGGCACCGCATCGAGCACGCCGGCGATCAACGCGCTCCTGATCGCATTGGCACGGTTGAGCTGATTGAGCCGGCGGATGCGGTCGGTGAAGCGAACCGGGAAGACGGTGGTCGCGAGCGCGCGGATCGGCGCGTAGGAGGCGAGCTCGACGATGCGGCGAAAGCCGTCCATCAGCCGGATGAGGTCGAGTTCGTCGCCCGCGAAGTTGAACTCGACGCAGGGCGGGGCGGCCGGATCGTTCGGCTGCAGCGTCACGCGGCCGCGGGCGCGCGGCTTGAACAGCGTGGCGTTGAAGTTGGCGATGCTGGCGCCGAGCGCGTTCCAGGACGATTTGCTGTGCGCCGCGATGTACATGTCGCTCGCCGGCGCGCCGGCAAATCCGGACGAATAGCGAAAGCAGGTCATCGGATGCGGCCGCACCGCCGGCGACTGACGCGCGCCGCGCCGCAAGTGCGCGGCGATGAACAAGAGTGCGTGGTTCTGCAGGTTGCGGCCGACGCCGGGCAGGTCGACGATGACCGCGATGCCACGATCCTTCAGATCCGTGGCCGGCCCGATGCCGTTGCGCATCAACAGGGCAGGGGAATGGAGCGCGCCGGCACACAATATAATGTCGACGCCGCGGAACTCGTGAGGCCCGCCCTCGACTATCGCAGTCACGCCGACGACGCGATTGCCGTCGAGCAGCAAGCCGGTGACGGTCGCGGCCGGCGCAATCGTGAGATTCTTGCGCGCCCGCACGCCGGCATCGAGGTAGCAGATCGCCGCCGAAGCGCGCCGCTCGGCCGTGTTGCTCATCGGCAGCGAGCCGTAGCCGTCGCGGAAATCGCCGTTCATGTCGGCCACGTGCGGCATCTGCCGTTCCAGCGCATATTGCTGCACGGCGCGCGACAGTGGCGGCCATTGCTCCGGCGGCGTGCGGCGGATCGGCGTCGGGCCCGATTGCCCATGCAGCTCGCCGGCGAAATTGAGATCGTGCTCGAGCTTTTTGAAGTAGGGCAGGACATCGTCCCAGCCCCAGCCGGCGGCGCCGAGCTCGACCCACTCGGCGTAGTCGTCCGGCGTGCCGCGCAGCGCGATCATGCCCATGACCGAGGAGCCGCCGCCCATGATGCGTGCCTGGTCGTAGGGCGTCGGCGGCGAGTTTTCACGCAAGCGCCAATGGCAGGTGAGCGCGGGCCACTTGTAGGATTTGTTGTAGTAGGAGGACGCGAATGTATCGAGCACGTCGGCCGGCTCGGCGCCCGGCGGTGTATCGCGGCCGGCCTCGAGCAGCAGCACCGAGCGCGATGATTGCGCCGAGAGGCGGCTGGCGAGGACGCAGCCAGCCGAGCCGCCGCCGATGATGATGGTGTCGTATAGTGCAGTCATTGGCTCATCAAATAGAGCAATGAGGTGAGCATGGTGCCCGCGCTCCCTCTTCCTCCTCTCAGGGCCGCTTGCGGGGAAGAGGGGCGGGGTGGGGGGCTCTATCCGCGAACTCGGAGCAAGCGGCGCCCCTCACCCCGACCGTCCCCCCGCTGAAGAAGCGGGGAAAGGAAGCGAGCGCAAGCAGTCGTTACTGCCGCGCCAGTCCGAGTATCTTCCTCGCTTCCTTCGGCGTCGCGACCTCGCGGCCGAGGTTTTGCGCGATCTTCACCATGCGCTCGACCAGCACCGCGTTGTTCTTGGCGAGCTCGCCGGGCGCCATGTAGGGGTTGTCCTCGTAGCCGACGCGCACGTGGCCGCCGAGCGAGACCGCGAGCGAGAGCAGGTCCCACTGCTTCGCCGGATTCATCACGCTCACGTTCCAGATGCAGTTCGCCGGCAGGTGGTCGACCATGTAGATCAGCGCCTTCTCGGTCGGGGGCGTCCAGGTGCCGCCCGGCCAGCCGAGAAAGAGCGTCGTGTAGGCGTTCTTCAGATAACCTTGCCTACGGATGAATTCGAGATTCCAGAACGCGCCGGTGTGGAAGCACTCGACCTCGAGCGTCACCTTGTGCTGCTCCGCCGCCTTGGCGTAGCCGAGCAATTCCTCGACCGGGTGGATCGCCATCATCCGCTTGGGTGGGAACTGCGGGTCGGGATTGAAATACTCGTCATGGGCGTTGAACGCGACCGCCATCATGTCGGGCCCGAGCGTCATCAGGCGCACCTTCTCCTCCAGGCGCGCGCTTGCGACGCCGAACTGCATCACCGGCGCTGTCTTTTCCAGGATGGCCTCCTGCAGCGCCTTCCAGCCCTCATGATGGATCCTCGACACCTGCTTGCCGTCCGCCTGCATCGATTCCTCGAGCGTGCGCACGCCGTGGATATGCGCGATCGCGGCGCCCGCGTGGATGCCGTCGATGTACTGCTGGGCGACGCCGGCAATGTCCTCCTGCGGCGGGCAGAGGTGATTGATCGGGTAGGAGGTGCGCGAATCGCACGCAACCGTGATGATCAGCTTCTCCATGAGCGCTCCAGTCGGTCTTGTTGTCGGGCAGGGATTGCCGGAAAGGCTGCGCCGCCGCGGGGTGCGGGTCGCACGCGCGGCATTTTCATGGGTAATCGAGGCCGGTCAAGCCGGAAGATGGGCGCCAGACCGTACGTCGGCGCGGTGGTGATGCGCGCCGGGCGAAGGACTTGCGTTGCGTCAGTATTGGACGGGCGTCATCGCTCCTCCCCGCGCCAGCCGGCGGGCGCCGGCTCGCCTTCGGCAACCCCCAGCGGCGCAATTGCGACCCGCTCGCGATCGATCGGCGGCAGCAGGATGTCGTCGGCCGGCGCGAGGCCGTAGGTCGCGGCGGCGCACCGCTCCCACTTGAGACCGCGCGCATGCGCGAGAGCGCCGCGGCCGAGCGCGATGCGACGGGGCTCGTCGGTCGCGAGCTCGTGGATCGCGCGGGCGATCGCGGCGGGCTCGGGCTCGACCAGGTGCCCGCTGCGGCCGGCGACCACCGCCGCGCTGGCCCCGCCGACATCGGTCGCGATGCTCGGCAGGTCGCAGGCGGCGGCCTCGAGATAGACGAGACCAAATCCCGCGGCGCGGCCGGACCGATCGGGCACGCCGGTGAGGCAGAAGAAGTCGGCGGCGCCGAAGATGTCGCGGAGCTCGCTGTCGGGCAGGCGGCCGAGGAGACGGATATCGCAACCGGCCGCGGCCACGGCGGCGTGCAATTCAGCCACGTAGTCCGGCTCGCCGTCCGGCCCGATGATGAGCCACGTGATCCGTCGGCGCAGCGGCTCGGGCACCGACCGCAGCGCCGCGAGGCTCGCGAGGTGCCCCTTGCGGCGCGCGATCCGCCCGACCGTGACCATCACCAGCGCGTCGGGGTCGAGCACGTATTGACGGCGCACGGCGTCGCGGTCGCTGCGCGGGCCGAACCAGAACTCGGACACGCCGAGCGGGATCGCGCGCACGCGCTCGCCCGGCACGTCGAAGCGCGAGAGGAAAAGGTCGCGGGTGAACTCGCTGTTCGCGACCACCTCGGCACGCGGCCCGAACGCGCCGGTGAGGCGCACGGCGAGCCGCTCGGCCGCAGTCTGCATCTCGTCGATCTCGGTCCCGTGCACGCTCAGAACCAGGCGCGCGCTGGTGCGTCGGCGCGCGAGCGCGAGCGGCAGGAAGAACGGCCAGTCGACCGCATGCACCACGTCGTGCTGGTCGGCCCCGACGATGGCGTGGGCGAGCCGAACCTTGTTCGGCAGATCGCGCACCGAATGCGGGCCGCCGCGAAAGCGCCGCACCCGGAAGGGCGCGGCGCGGTCCGCGTGCGCCGCGTCGGCATCCCCGTAGTCGGGCGCGACGACCGTCACGTCGGCGCCGAGCCGCGCCGCGCCCGCGGCGATCTCGCGCGCATAGGTGGCGACGCCGCCCGTTGCCGGTGCGAACTCGCTGGTGAGCAGCAGGATCTTCATCAATTGCGGCCGAGCTCAATACGCCGTGCGCGCCGCCCGCATGGCCGGCCTCGCGCCACTACGCTGGATCTCGCGGTGGAAATGAAAGACGCGCGCGAGCTGGGTGCGCGGCGTGAACGGGTCGATCTTGCGGGCGACCGCGTGCGGGTCGATCTCGCCGCGCAGGATGGCGGCACGCAGGGCGATGAACTTGTCGGCAAGCCGCTCGGCGAGCTCATGCTGCGGCACGCCGCCGCGCACCAGGAAGCCGCTTTCGTGATCCTGGATCACCGTCTCGAGCTGCGGCAGATGCATGGCGACGACCGGCCGGCCGACCGCCAGCGTCTCCAGCACGCAACGCGGCGTGCCGCCGTGGCGGGATGTGAGAATACCCGCATGCACGTGCGCGAGCGTCTCGGCCAGGCCGGCCGCGTCCTTGAAGCCGTGCCTGATGGTGATGTCGGCGATCGCCGCAAACTCGGGAAAGCGCGCGGGATTGCTGGTGCCGACATAGTGGAACTCGAGCTTTTCCTGCAGCCGCGCCCGCAGCGCCGCAACGGTCTTGAACATCAGCGGCAGGTTCTTGCCCGCGTCGAGCCGTCCCGCGAAGGCGATGCGGAACGCGTCGCTCGCGTCGGGCAGCGGCTGCGGGCGGAAGACGTCGGTGTCGGCCCAGCTCCATAGGGTCTCGATCTTGCCGCGATGGCGCGGGTAGACCTGCCGCAGTCGCTCGGTGATCAATGGATTGGCACAGAGAAACTTGCGGCTCATCGCCATTGCGAACCGTTCGCCGACCTGACGGACGAGGCGGTGCCTCGTGAGGGGCGAATCATGCGTCGGTTCCCATGCCCCGTCGCCGTGCAGCGTCTGGATGAAGGGCGCGCCGAGCGCGGTCGGGACCCAGGCGTATTCGACCCGGCGCAGGTCGAGCGAGCAGGCGCGCGAACGGACCGCGCGCGCGATCATCGCGAACCGGCGCAGCAGTGCCATGGAGAACGGGGCGGTGATCGCGTCGCGCGCCCGCTCGTCCGGATAATGCAGGATCGGCAGAAATTGGAACGTGCGCTCGCGAAACCGGCACCAATGCGTCTCGCCGAGATCGAGATCGCCGCGCCCGTCGACGCCGATCAGCAACACGTCGACGTCGGGTGGATGGAAGGCGATCAAATCGCGGATACAGGTCTCGATCCCGCCGATTTGGCTACCGCGCGGATCGAACGGATGCAGCAGGCAGATGCGGCTCCGCCGCATTCCATTCTCGGCGGGTATCGTCCCAGTCATGCGGCGGCCTCCGTGCGCGATTCAGGCACGACGGAAAAAGCGCAATGATTGCGACGCATCGGTGGCGTTGCGGCGCAGCTGCACCGAAAAAGAAAAATCGGCGTGCGCAATCCGGGATGGAGTCTCGATCGTATGTTTCGCCCGCCATTGCGCGCCGTCGGCTTCGCGATTCAAGCACGAGATACCGATGATGCATCGTGCGCGCGGAACCAAGCCGACGTAACGTTCATCCGTCATGCGCACACCACCATGACGAATTGTGGGCGCCGCGGCCGGGAGTTACGCATGCCCACGGGCGCGCGCGATGGTAAAACCGCTGCCCGTGGATGGTCGAGAATCGCGGAGTGATGCAGGCGTGATGATGATCTGGCGACGGGGCCTCGTGACCATGGCGCTCGCGTTGGCGCCGCTGGGCGCCCTCCACGCGCAGGAGCGTGCCGTCCCGCCGCACCTCCCGAGCGGCGTCGAGGCGGCGGCGGTCTGCAACATGATCGCGGCGCGCGGCCCCGCAATCGCGCCGATGCTGGTCAAGGATGGCGTGCTCGACGCCAACAATGATGGCCTGGTCGATGACGTGATGGTAACGCCGCGCGACGGCACCATGCGCGGCGAGGATCTCGCGTACCGTCCGCACGGCGCCGCCAAGGGTACGAAGCCGATCAACGCCACCGCGACCAGTTTCCAGCCCAATGACTATTTCCCGTTCGGCGCCCGCTGGCTGCCTTTTGGCGGCAAGGTCTACACGCTCTATTTCGACGCCGAGGACCTGCGCTACCCGAGCTATCTCGGCTTCATCGATGCCGCCAACACCGAGCACCTCGTGTGCGACTTCGATCACAGCGAGCACGAGACCTTCGCGCCGATCCAGGGGGTCGATCGCCCGATATGCCGGGCGGTCGCGCGACGCCAAGTGAGCTACGCCGAGGTCGCCGCCCCCCGCGATCCAAATCCCAATGATGTCGATGCGGCATCGCGGCGCTGGTCGAGCCGTATCGTCGGCCACGTCATGGTCGATTTCGCCAACACCGGCGTGCCGGCCGCTCTCGCGCTCGTCGCATTTGAGAGCGGCGCGGGGCGCGGCTGCGATCTCAACTATTTCGATGCCGTCGTTGATGGCAAGCTCGCGCGCGGCGGCGACGCGCATGCGATGCTGATGAAGCTGCAGGATGTCGAGCTCAGCGACCAGGGCGATCAGGATTACACCCAAAGCCGGTGCGACGGCTCGACCCCGCGCTGGTTCGTCCTCGGTGGCGTGACCTATCTCGACATCGCCGGCGGCCCCGACGTCCGCGGCGTCGAGCCCTTCCACGAGGTGCGACGCCTGCGCGCAGGTCGGATCGAGACACTGTGCAAGGGCAGCTTCGCGGTGAGCTGGAAGCTCAAATCGATAGGCCGTGAATTTCGTCAGGGGGCCGCCGGGCACGATGCCAGTGCTCCCTCTCCCCGCTGAAGAAGCGGGAGAGGGAGCGCCGCCATCGTGCCCGGCCAGCGGGTTGCGCATCACCGGTCGCGGTGGCAGCTTGGCTGTCGATCGCCAAAAAGCCGCGTCCGAGGAAGCCGTTGCCGTCACCTTCATCATCTGACCAGCCTTCGACCAAACCTTGGGTCGGCCGCGCCCTGCCGCGCAAGGAGGACCAGGCGCTGCTCTCCGGCCGCGCGCGGTTCATCGACGACCTCGCACCGGTGCCGGGCCTCAAGCACGCCGCGATCCTGCGCTCGCCGCACCCGCATGCGCGCATCCGTGCGACCGACGCAGAGCGCGCGCGCGGGCTGCCGGGCGTGGTCGGCGTCGTCACCGGCACGCAGCTCCTCCGCACGGTCGGACCGATCCCGAGCGTGGTGCGGGCGCCGGTGCCCTATTTCCCGTTCGCGGCCGACCGGGTGCGCTATGTCGGCGAGCCGGTCGCAGTCGTCGTCGCCGACACGCGCTACATTGCCGAGGACGCCTGCGAGCTGATCGAGGTCGACTACGAGCCATTGCCGGCGGCGGCGAGCATCGCGGCGGCGCTCGCGCCCGATGCGCCGCTGCTGCACGAGAAGGCCGGCTCGAACGCGATCAACCGGCGCACCTTCCGCTACGGCGATCCCGAGCGCGCCTTCGCGGACGCCTACGCGGTCATCGAGCTCGACTATTCCTATCCACGCTACGCCTCGACGCCGATGGAAACCTTCGGCGTCGTCGCCCAGTTCGAGCAGGCGCCAGATCGCTTCACGGTGTGGTCGAACTTCCAGGGGCCGTTCGTGCTGCAGCCGCTGATGGCGGGCGCCCTCAAGGTCGCGGGCAATCGGCTGCGCCTCATCACGCCGCCCGCGAGCGGCGGCAGCTTCGGCATCAAGCAGGCGGTCCTCTCCTATATCGTGCTGCTCGCCGCGGTGAGCCGCGAGCTCGGCGTTGCGGTCAAATGGATCGAGGACCGCGCCGAGCACCTCACGGCCGCTTCCGCGGCCGGGGACCGCAGCGGCAAGATCGCGGCAGCATTCAAGAAAGACGGCGAGCTGATCGGCCTGCGCTTCGAGACCTTCGCCAACATGGGCGCTTATCTGCGGCCGCCCGAGCCCGCCTCCGTCTACCGCATGCATGCCGCCTGCAACGGCTGCTATGCGGTCAAGAACATCGCGGTCGAGAACGCGCTCGTTCTGACGAACCAGACGCCGATCGGCCTCAACCGCGGCTATGGCGGCCCGCAGTTCTACTTCGCGCTCGAGCGCGTGATGGAGACGGCGGCGCGCAAGCTTGACATCGATCCGGCCGATATGCGCCGGCGCAATTTCGTGCCGAGGGACGCCTTTCCCTACAAATGCCCGGCCGGCTCAATCCTCGACGCGGGCGACTACGCGACCGCGCTGGACGAGCTGCTCCGCCTCGCGAGCTACGACGCGCTCAAGCGCAAGCGCGATGAGGCGCGGCGCGCCGGCAAGCTCTACGGTATCGGCTTCGCCGCCGGCATCGAGCCGTCCGGCTCCAACATGGCCTATGTGGGGCTCGCCCAGACCGCCGGAGAGCGCGGCAAGACCGACCCGAAGTCGGGCGCCAATGCGAGCGCCGTCGTCTCGATCGACCCTTCCGGCAGCGTGACGGTGCGGCTCGATTCGACGCCGAACGGACAGGGGCACGCGACGGTCGTGGCGCAGATCGTCGCCGACAAGCTCGGGCTGAAGCCCGACGATATCGACGTCGTCACCGAGATCGACACGCTCACCTCGAACTGGTCGATCGCGTCCGGCAACTACTCGAACCGCTTCGCCGCCATCGTGGTCGACGCCGTGGCGCAGACCGCCGACAAGGTCGCGCACGCGATCAGGCTCATCGCCGCGGACGCGCTGGAAGCGCCGCCGGAGAAGATCGAGCTGGCGGACGGGTACGCCAAGGTGAGCGACGGCTCGAACCGCGGCATGCCGCTGCGCCGCATCGCATCTCGCGCCCACTGGAACCCCAATGGCCTGCCGGCAGATGTCTCCGCCGGCATCTACGAGAGCACCGTGCTGTCGCCGCCGACGCTCGGCTCGCCCGACGCCGAGGATCGCATCCCGTCGGCGGTCACGTACGGCTTCGTGGTCGACCTCGTCGCGGTCGAGATCGAGCGGGCAACCGGCGTGATCCGCGTCGACAAATACGTATCGGTGCACGACGTCGGCCGGCAGATGAATCCGCTGATCGTCGAAGGCCAGGTGCATGGCGGCTTCGCGCACGGCCTCGGCGCCGCGCTGATGGAGGAGCTCGCCTACGACGCGCGCGGGAACTTCCTCGCCGGCACCTTTGCGGACTACCTCTGCCCGACCTCGATGGAAGTGCCCGACGTGACGATCGGCCATGTCGAAACGCCGTCGCCGATGAATGCGCTCGGCGCCAAGGGCATGGGAGACGGCAGCTCGATGCTTACCCCGGCCGCGATCGCCAATGCGGTCGCCGACGCGCTCGGCCGCGACGACATCGTGCTGCCACTGACCTTGCAGCGCGTGTGGGCGCTGGCGAACGACGTGAAGCTCGCCGCGCCGGCGGCGAAACTCGACTCCAAGCAGCAAGCAGCCGCGACCCTGCCGCCGGGCGGCTTGCGCGGGGAAGGCACGCTGACGATCTCGGCGCCGCCCGCCGAGGTGTGGCGCAGGCTGATCGATCCGGCCGAGCTCGCCGCGATCGTCCCGGGTTGCCGCGAGCTACGGCAGGATGGTCCGGACCACTACGTCGCCGAGGTGACGATCGGCGTCGCCGGCGTACGCGGCGTCCATGCGGCCGAGATAGCTCTGAAGGACAAGCAGGAGCCGCGCTCGGTGCGCCTCCTCGGCAAGGCCACGGGCGCGCTCGGCTTCGGCACTGGCGAGGGCATCGTCACGCTTGCGCCGGAGGGCGCAGGCACGCGGCTGACCTATAGATATCGGGCCGACGTCGGCGGCAAGGTCGCGGCGGTCGGCCAGCGCCTGCTCGGCACGGTCACGCGCGTGTTGATCGGGCAGTTCTTCGCCGCCCTGGAGCGGCGAATTGCGCCGCGCGCGGGGCTCGCCGTGCCGCGCTGGCTCGCCACGCTGCTCGCCCTGGTGCGGAACCCGCGATGAAGCCGGTCGCGTTCGAATATTGCCGGCCAGATACGCTCGCCGAGGCGCTCGATCTGCTCGCCGAGGCGCGCGAGGAGGCGGTCGTGCTCGCTGGCGGCATGTCGCTCGGGCCGATGCTCAACCTGCGCATGGTGCGGCCGAAGCGGGTGATCGACATCTCGCGCCTTGGCGGCCTGAACGGGATAGATGTGCAGCGCGGTCGCGTCGTCACGGGTGCGACGGTGGTGCAGGCCGATGCGCTCGCGTCTCCGATCATCCGCAAGGAGCTCCCATTGCTCGCGCTCGCCCTGCCATGGGTTGGGCATTTTCAGACCCGCAATTCCGGCACGCTCGGCGGCTCGATCGCGCACGCCGATCCGAGCGCCGAGGTCCCGCTCTGTGCCGTCACGGGCGACGCGACGATCGTGCTGCGTTCGCGCCGGCGGGAGCGGCGCGTGCGCGCGGGCGAGTTCTTCGTCGGCGCATTGAGCACGGCGCGCCAGCCGGACGAGATGGTGGTCGCGATCGACTGGCCCCGCGCGAGCCCCGACGAGTGCCATGCTTTCGAGGAGATCGCGCAACGGCACGGCGATTTCGCCATCGCGGCGGCGGCCTGCGAGATCGTGCTCGATCGCGATGGCCGGATCGGGCGCCTCGCGCTCGGCCTCGGCGGGGTGGCGGATCGGCCGATCGCGATCGATACGTGGAAGCTCGCCGGCGCCCTGGCGGACGGCGGGATGGCGGCGACGCTCGCGCGCCGCGTCGCCGACGGCCTCGACCCGATGGAGGATCACGTGGCGACGGCCGACTACCGGCGCGCCCTCGCGCGTGTGCTGATCGAACGCGTCGTGCTGCGTGCCATCGCGGGTGCGCAACGCAAGGCGGGTGGCGCATGAGCGTGCGCATCGGCCCCGACCAGAAGCAGCGCGTCACGCTGACGGTGAACGGAAAGCCCCGCTCAGGCTTCGCCGAGCCACGCATGCTGCTCACCGATTTCCTCCGTCATGAGCTGCAGGCATTCGGCGTGCATGTGGGCTGCGAGCACGGGGTGTGCGGCGCCTGCACGGTGCTGATCGACGGAAAGGCGATGCGCAGCTGCACCCGCTACGCCGTGCAGATGGAGGGCGCCGATATCACCACCGTCGAGGGTCTCGCCGACCCCGGCACGCTCAACGTGCTGCAGCGGGCGTTTTCCCAGCATCACGCCCTGCAATGCGGCTTCTGCACGCCCGGCATCCTGCTGTCCGCCACACACTTCCTGCGCAAAAATGCAGCCCCGACCGAAGCCGAGGTGCGCGACATGTTGTCCGGTCACATCTGTCGCTGCACCGGCTATGCGGGTATCGTCGCCGCGATCATGGACGCGGCGGAGAAGATGCGCCGGGGTGAGTGATGGATCTGGGTACGGCCTTTGCGATTTCGGTGCGACGCCAGCCGGGTGCGCCCGCTGTGGTCGATGGCGAGCGTCGCCGCAGCTATGCGCAATGGGACGCGGAAATCCGCGCCGTCGCCGGCGCGCTCGCCCGGTCAGGGCTGAAGGCAGGCGATCATTTCGCCGCCATCATGCGCAACCGCTACGAGATGGCGACGCTCTACTGGGCGAGCCACATGCTCGGCCTGATCTTCACGCCGATCAGCTGGCGCGGCTCGCTCGACGAGATCGCCTATTGCCTGGAGGACTGCGAAGCGGCCGCGGTCGCCTATGACGGCGCGGCGGGCACGTCACCCCCCGAGGCGGCGGCGCGGCTGAAGATCGATGGGCGCCGGCAGATCGTCGCGGCGGACGGCAAGGGCGACGGCATCCGCTTCGAGAAGCTGCTGGAAGAAGCGCCGCTCGCGCGCCCGGCCGCGCCCGATGACATCGCGACCTGCCTCATGCTCTACACGTCAGGCACCACCGGCCGGCCCAAGGGTGTGCCGCGCTCGCATCGCGCCGAGCTCGCGGCCGGCGTGAGCCAGATCGCACACCACCTCTACCGCATGGGCGAGTCTTCGCTCTGCGTCATGCCCATGTTCCACACCATGGGCGTGCGCAAGATGCTCGCCACCGCGCTGGTCAACGGCAAGCTCGTGTGCATGCCGGACTATTCGCCGGCCGGCGTGCTGAGGGCGGTCGCGGCCGAGCGCGTCTCGAGCCTCTTCCTCGTGCCCACCATGTTCCACGACATCGTGCGCGATCCGGCCTTCTCGCAATTTGACCTGCGCTCGCTGTCGCGCCTCGGCTATGCCGGCATGGCGATGACGCCGGTGCTGGTCGAGCACTGCCTCGATGCGTTCAAGCCGGATGTGTTCATCAACCACTACGGGTCGAGCGAGATCTACACCTTCACGATCTGCGACCATCAGCGCGAGAAGCCGGCCTGCGCCGGGCGCGCCGGCCTCAACCAGGTGATCCGGGTGGTCGATCCGGCGAACCGCGACGCCGTCGAGGCCGATGTGCCGAACGGCGAGCCGGGCGAGATCGTCGCCAGCATGGCGAGCCCAGAGGCGTTCACGGGCTATTGGAAGCGGCCCGACGCCGACGCCAAGGCGATCCAGGGCAGTTGGTATCGCACCGGCGATCTCGGGCAGTTCGACGCCGACGGCGAGCTTTATGTGGTCGGCCGCGTCGACGACATGATCATCTCGGGCGGCGAGAACATCTTTCCCGAGGAGGTCGAGAGTGCGCTCGCGCGCTGCCCGGGCGTCGCCAGCGCCGCCGTGGTCGGGATGCCGGACGAGCGGCTCGGCAGCCGCGTCGTCGCCTTCGTCGAGCCGGTCTCGGCCGAGGTGACCCACGAGGCGATCGACACGGCCTGCCTCGAGACCGGCCTTGCCCGCTTCAAGCGCCCGCGCGAATACGTATTCGTCAAGGCGATCCCACGCTCGGCCTCCGGCAAGCTGCTGCGCCGCAAGCTGCGGATCGGGGAATATGAAAAGTTATGAGGAATCGCGAATAGCGAATGGCGAGTAGCGAGTAGCGAGTAGGGGCGCTATTCGCTATTCCCGACTCGCTATTCGCGCGGCTCCGGCCGTCGCAACCAAAAAGGAAACCATCATGCCCAAAGACTACGCCGACATGCGCGCCGCGATTCTGCGCGATCTCGATGGGCTGCGCTACGAGGTTGACGCGGCGAGGCAGATCGGCTGGCTCATCCTCGACCGGCCGCCGCTCAACATCGTGTCCTATCGCGGGCGCAGCCAGATCAACGCCATCATCGAGGCGTTCAGCCAAGACCCCGAGGTGCGCGTCGTGGTGATCCGCGGCGCCAACGGCACCTACACGTCGGGCGGCGACGTCAAGGCGTTTCCCGACATCGAGACCGACGGTATGTCGCATCTCGCCTGGAACATCGCGGCGCCCGAGCGCTGCCCGAAGCCGGTCGTCTGCGCGATGGAGAAATATGCCATGGGCGTCGGCCTCGAGCTCGCGATGGCGTGCGACATCCGGATTGCGACGAAAGACACGCTGCTGGCGCTGCCCGAGGTCTCGCTCGGCCAGATTCCCGGCAGTGGCGGCAGCCAGCGCGTCGCGCGCATCGCCGGGCTGACGCGCGCCGCCGACATGATGATGCTCGCCCGCCGCATCCCGGCCCCGGAGGCCTATCAATGGGGCCTGCTCACGCGGGTGGTGGAGGATTCCGCGGCGCTCGACCGGGAGATCGACGAGACGGTGGCGAAGCTCACGGCGCAATCACCACTCGCGCTCAAGACCATCAAGAGGGTGCTCGCGACGTCGTACGAGGCCGGCATCGGCGTCGGGCTCGAGGTCGAAGGCCACGCTTATGAGAAGCTGCGGCTGACCGACGACTACAAGGAGGGCATCGCGGCCTTCAGCGAGAAGCGCAAACCGAAGTTCAAGAGGCAGCTGTGAGATTAGGCCAGTAAGGTGGGCAAAGGCGCGCATCGCGCGCCGTACCCATGTGCGAGCAACGCGTGGGCACGGCGCTACGCGTCTTTGGTTTGCCCACCCTACGACCCTATGACCCGATCGCCTTGCGCCAATCGGCCTGCGCATCGATCATCCTGCCCAGGTCGACCGCTTCCTCCCCCGGCACCCGGATCCGCTTGTACTTCAGCGGCGGCGACGACAGCGGCACGGTCGCGTCGAAGCCCATCTTGGCGCTGACCCCGTTGTTGGCCGACGGATCGAGCCGCGAGCCGAGCGCCTGCGAAACCACCACCAGGTCGCGGTCGGCCTGGAAGCGCGTCGCGATCGCCCACTCGACCTCGGCCTGGTTGTGGATGTCGACGTCCTTATCGACCACCACCACGTGCTTGATGTCGTAGTGGGCGCCGAATGCGCCCATGATCACGTTCTTGCCCTCGCCCTCATGGCGCTTGTCGAGCTTCACGTTGAGGTGATAGCGGCAGGTGCCGCCGCGCGAGAGATGCACGTCGAGCACGCCGGGGAAGCTGCGCCGCAGATGCGACATGATGGTCGCCTCGCGCGGAATGCCGCCGAGCAGCAGGTGCTCGATGCCGCCGCCGAGAATGGTGTGGAAGATCGGGTTCTGGCGGTGCGTGACCGCGTCGATCTCGATCACGTGCTGCTCGGCCGGCTCGCTGTAGTATTGCGGAAACTCGCCGAACGGACCTTCCATCTCGCGCGTGCGCGCGAGAATGCGCCCCTCGAGCACGATCTCGGCATTCGCCGGCACGCGGATGTCGCTCGACAAGCACTTCACGACGTCGAGCGGGCGGCGGTGCAGGGCGCCCGCAATGGTGAGCTCGTCGAAGTCGATCGGCGCGATCGCCTGCGAGGAGAGGAGCGTGAGCGGATCGACGCCGATGACGATCGCGACCGGCAGGTCGCCGCCGGCCTCTTCGGCCATCTGGAAGAAGCGCAGCGTGTGGCGCGGCAGCAGCAGCACGCCGAGCCGTTTCGGCCCGCTGAGCTGGAGCCGATGGATGGTGACGTTCTGCGCGCCGCTCTTCGGATTGCGTGATATCAGCAGGCCCGCCGTGATGTAGGGGCCGGAGTCGAGCTCGTTGTGCACCGGGATCGGCAAGAGCCGCGGCAGGTCGACCTCGCGGTGCACCACCTCGTGCACGGGGGCGCTCCCGACCTCGCGCCAGGGAAGCGGATTGAGTGCCGCCTCCTGGTAGGCCGCGAGCAGCTCATCATTGGCGACGCCCATCGCCTCCGCCATCCAGCCGCGGTCGGAGGTCAGCCCGGAGATCACCGGCACGGGATGGCCGTCGGGTCGTGGAAACAGCGTGGCCTTGGTGCCGTCGAGCGTCTTGGCGATGGCGGAGAGCTCGAACCGGAGCTTCACGCCCGGCCGAGCCACCGCGAGGCGGTTGCTGTTTGCGAGCATATCGAGCCAGGCGCGCAGGTCGGTGACCGGCTTGCGCCCGGTCGAGGTCTGAGCATGGGGGGCAACGCGTTCGTTCATCACGGATCCGACGGGTCGGGTGGGCGAAATCGCAGCTTGCGATTTTGTCCACGCAGGTCATGCTGGAACGGTCGAGACTATCACATCACGTCATCCTCCGCTTGCCGGGTCTCTTCCATGAAAATCACCAGCGTCTCCGCGGTCGTCTATCGCCAGCAGATCAAGCCCGGCGGCCCGCCGCTGAAATTTTCCGGCGAGCCGCGCACCACCTTCGAGACGCTGCTGGTCAAGGTCGAGACCGACGCCGGCATCACCGGCTGGGGCGAGGCGATGCCGCACCGCATCTGGCGCGCCGTGAAATCGCTGATCGAGACGCTGATCGCGCCGGCCTGCATCGGCGCCGATCCGGCCGCGATCGGGCCGCTGATGAGCAAGCTGATGCGCCACACCTACGGCGTCGGCCGCGCCGGCGTCGTGATGTATGCGCTGTCCGGCCTCGACATCGCGCTGTGGGACATCCTCGGCAAGGCCGCGGGCTTGCCGATCTACAAGCTGCTCGGCGGCTGCACGCTCGACAAGCTGCCGGCTTATGCGAGCCTGCTCAAGTACAACGACGTCGACCACGTGGCGCGCGTCACCGAGGAGGCGCTCGGCCGCGGCTACCATGATCTGAAAGTGCACGAGACCGGCCGCGCCGAGATCACGGCGGCGGCAAAAATCCTGCGGCAGAAGACCGGCGCCGGTCTGATGGTCGACGTCAATGCGCCGTGGACGCTGCAGGAGGCGATCGCGGCCGCGGAGGCGCTGGTCGAGCTCGGTCTCAAGTGGCTCGAGGAGCCGGTGTGGCCGCCGGAGGATTTCGAGGCCGCCGCTGAGGTGCGCGACGTCGGCGTGCCGGTCGCGATCGGCGAGAACGTGCTGACGCCGACCGATTTCGCCCGCCTGATCGATGGCCGCCATGTCGACGTGGTGCAGCCGAGCGTCACCAAGATCGGCGGCATCTCGGTGATGCGCGATATCTACACGCTCGCGAATGCCGCGAGTGTCGCCGTGGTGCCGCACTCGGCCTATTTCGGTCCCGGCCTGATCGCAACCGCCCACGTCACCGCCGCGCTCTCGCGCGCGCCGCTGGTGGAGCGGCTCTACTGCGATCTGACCGAGAGCCCCTTCGGCGACTGGTACGAGCCGGTCAACGGCTATCTGGCGTTGCCGCAGGGGCCGGGCCTCGGCATCGAGCCGGATCAAGCGCTGCTCGACAAGCTTCGCGTTGAATGATGAGCGGTCGGGTGGGCAAAGGCGGCCAAGGTGCCCGCGTGGTGGCATGGTATCAGTCCCGCCGTGCCCACGCCGACGCTTGCACCGCGTGGGCACGGCGGGTCAGGCGACGTACCCCAGCCGAGGCGTCTCGGCCGCCTTTGCCCACCCTACGGCGCCATATGCGAATGAGGTTCACATGAAAATCCAGCAGGTCAAAACCAACGTCGTCCGCATGCCGCCCGAGGAGCCGCTGGTCGGCGCGCCGGTGGCGGCGTCGATGATGCGCGAATACGTGACGGTGCAGATCCTCACTGATGACGGCGTCGAGGGCATCGGCGTCACGGGCTTCGGCGGCAAGATCATGAAGGCGCTGAAGGCCGCGGTCGACGACTTCGGCGACCTGATCAAGGGCGACGATCCGCTGCGTCACGAGGCGATCGCCGCCAAGCTGCGCGCCGCCGCGGCGCCGTGCGGGCCGCAGGGAATCGCGACGCTGGCGCTCGCCGCAATCGACATCGCGCTGTGGGACATCCGCGGCAAGGCGTTCGGCGTGCCGGTCGCGCGGCTGCTCGGCGGACTGCGCGACAAGGTGCCGGCCTACGCGAGCGGCGCGCTGATGCGCACGAGCCCACTCAAGGACGTCGAACGCGCCGCCGCTGCCCTCGTCGAAAAGGGCTACACCCAGATGAAGACCCAGATGGCGGTCGATGGCCTCACGCCGGCGCAGGAGATCGAGCGTATCCACGTGGTGCGCAATGCGATCGGGCCGGATATCGCGCTGATGTGCGACATCAACCAGCGTTGGAGCGTCGCCGAGGCGATCTCGATCGCAAGCCGCATCGAGGACGTCGGTCTCACCTGGCTCGAGGATCCGACCACGGCGACCGATCATCACGGCCTCGCCGAGATCGCGTCGGCGCTGACGATGCCGGTGTGCGCGGGCGAGTACCTTTACGGCGTCGAACCGCACGCGAAATCATTGGTCCACCACTCCGTCGACATCGTGATGATCGACGTGCTGCGCGCCGGCGGCATCACGGGTTGGATGAAGATCGCCGCCATGGCGGAAGGCTTCAGCCGGCCCGTGGTCAGCCACCTGCTGCCGGAAATCCAGGTGCACACGATCGCGGCGGCGCCGAACGGCCTCACGGTCGAGTACATGCCGTGGACCTGGCGGCTGTTCGAAAATCCGCCGATGCCACAGCAGGGCGAGATCACGGTGCCGGCAGCGCCCGGACTTGGGTTGAAGTTCGCGCCCGAGCTTTTCCGGAAATACGGTCTCGGCTGACGCGCGATCGAGGCTTTCCGGCTCTGACCAGGGTCCGCCTGCGGCAAGAAAGCAAGCGCGTCGGGGATTGAAATCCGTCCCGAACTTGTCTGACAATATGACAAGTGGACGTCCGGTTCCGATCGGCGCCGGTGGAGGAAATCGCGGGATGGCGGACGGGGCGGCGAGCATCGTCGGCGCGCCAGCAGGCGAAAGCGAGCAAAGGGCGCCCTCGGCCGCCATGCGCCTGGTGGATGGCTTCGCCGAAAGCCTGGTCGTCATCGCGCTCGTTGGCGAGCTCGTCCTCGTCCTCGCCAACGTGGTGGCCCGCGCCTTCTTTCATTCCTCCTTCCTGTGGAGCGACGAGGTCGCGCGCCTCGTCCTGTCGGTGCTGGCCTTCATCGGTGGCGCGGTCGCGTTTCGCCGGCAGGAGCATGCCTGCGTGCGTGTCCTGCTCGACGCCGCACCGCCGCGGCTCGAGCGCTGCTGCGTCGTGCTCGCCGACGTCATCGTGCTGTTCGTGGTCGGGCTCGCCGGCATCCTGTCAGCCGAGTTCATCGTCTCGAGCTGGGCCGAGCGCACGCCGATCCTGCAGGTCCCGGCCGCCTTGATCGCGCTGCCGCTGCCGCTCGGCATGGCCCTGTTCGCGCTACATGCGATCGACAATCTCCTCCGCCGCAGTGTCCGGCTCGCGTTGTTGGTCGGCTTGGCCTTCGCGCTGGTGATCACGCTCGCGGCGGTGACGCGCGACGTCTGGCTGCCCTGGCTCGGCGACGATGCCGCGATCGTGCTCGCGCTCGCGCTGTTCTTCATCGCCATCTTCGCGGGCGTGCCGGTCGGCTTCGTGCTGATGCTGGCGAGCGCATCCTATCTGTGGGCGACCGACGCCTCGTTCGTGGTGCTGCCGCAGACCATGGTCAACGGCACCGGCAACTTCATCCTGCTCGCCATCCCGTTCTTCATCCTTGCCGGCCTCATCATGGAGCGCGGCGGCATCAGCGCGCGGCTGGTGCACTTCATCCAGACCCTGGTCGGACACTGGCGCGGCGGCCTGCTGCAGGTGACCGTCGCCAGCATGTACGTGGTGTCGGGCCTGTCGGGCTCGAAGCCGGCCGACATCGCCGCGGTCGGCGCCATCATGCGCGACCAGCTGCGCGAGCGGCACGGCGCCGGGGAAGGCGCGGCCGTGCTCGCCGCCGCGGCGATCATGGGCGAGACGGTCCCGCCCAGCATCGCCATGCTGATCGTCGGCTCGATCTCGAGCGTGTCGCTCGCCGGCATGTTCATCGGCGGCCTCGTTCCGGCGGCCGTGATGGCGGCTTGCCTGATGGCCCTGATCTACGTTCGCGCGCGCCTCGCCGGCACGCCGCCGGCGCCGCGCGCGCCGGTCCGCGTCATGGCCAAGGCCGGCCTCGGCGCGGTGCTGCCGCTGCTGATGCCCGTGATGCTGATCGGCGGGATCCTCGCCGGCGTTGCGACGCCGACCGAGGTCGCCTCGTTCGCGGTGATCTATGGGCTGATACTGGCGATGCTGGTCTATCGCGAGCTCAGCTTCGCGACCCTCATGCGCGTCGTCACCGACACGGCGGCGCTCACCGGCGTGCTGCTGTTCATTTTTGCGGCCTCCTCGGCCTTCTCGTGGACGTTGACGGTCGCCTATCTGCCGCAGCGGCTCGTCGATCTCCTCGGTGGCGTCGGCAACAGCACCGTGATCTTCATGCTCGGCTCGATCCTGCTGCTGATCGTCGTCGGGGTGTTGCTCGAAGGCCTGCCGTCGCTCAACGTGGTGGCGCCGTTGCTGATCCCGATCGCCGGCAAGCTCGGCTTGAGCGAGCTGCACTACTCACTCGTGCTGATCATCGCCATGGGCATCGGCGGTTTCATGCCGCTCGCCGGCGTGGGCTTCTATGTCTGCTGTGCTATCATGCGCTGCGACATCGAGCGGGCTTCCCGCGCCGCGCTGCCTTACATGATCATGATCCTGGTCGGGCTGCTGGTCGTGGCCTTCGTCCCCTGGTTTGCGCTCGCCTTGCCGAAGTATTTCGGCTTCCGCATCCAATAGATCCAATAACCTTATGGGAGAGAACAGCATGGATCGCAGAAACCTTCTCAAGGCCGGCCTCGGCGGCGCGGCGCTCTCGGTCGCCGCGCCTTACGTCTCGGCGCGCGCCGCCAAGACCTTGCGGTTCGCGCATTTCGCGGCGGAAGATCATCCGGCCCATATCGCCGCGAAGGAATTCGCCGCCAAGGTCGCGGCGCGCACCAACGGCGACATCAAGATCAACATCTTCCCCAACAACGTGCTCGGCGGCCCGCCCGAGCAGGCCCAGCAGATCAAGCTCGGCACCATCGACATGGGCCTGCCGACGCAAGGCCAGCTCGACAAGTACGCGATCGCGTTTGCGGCGGTCATGCTGCCGTTCATCTGGGACAGCCCGCAGCACGCCTTCCGCGTGCTCGACGGACCGGCGATGGACTGGCTCGCGCCGCTCGCCGAGGCGCAGGGCTTCATTCTCCTGCGCAACTGGGACTATGGCTTCCGCAACGTCACCAACAACGTGCGCCCGATCAACGCGCCGGCGGACATAAAGGGCCTCAAGCTGCGCACGCCGCCCGAGCTGCAGATCCAGGCCTCCCTCGAGGCGGTCGGCGCCATCGTGCAGGCGATCGCGTTTCCCGAGCTCTACCTCGCGCTGTCGCAGAAGGTGGTCGATGGCGAGGAGAACCCGGTCGCCGTGATCTACTTCAACAAGTTCTACGAGGTGCAGAAGCATCTCGCCATCACGCGCCATATCTACAACAACATGATCCACACCGTGAGCGCGGTGGCGTGGAGGAAGCTCACGCCCGATCAGCAGAAGATCTTTCGCGAGGAGAGCGTCTCGGCCGGCAACCTGATGCGCAAGCTGATCGCCGACCAGGAAGAGGAGCAGATCAAGAAGATCGCGGCTGCTGGCGTCGCGGTCACGCACCCCGATCTCGCGCCGTTCCGCGCCATGATGGACCCGGCCTATAAGCGCATCGCGGCCTATGCGGGCGAGGACAATGTGAAGAAGTTCCGCGCCATGGCCGACCAGGGCCGGGCGGGCTGAGCGAGACGCAATGACCGATACGAGGATGCCGGCGGCGCAGCGCCTCGAGGCGCTGCGCACTCTGTTTCGCCTCGACGGCAAGACCGCGCTGGTGCTCGGCGCCGCATCCGGCATCGGCAAGGCGTCGGCCGAGGCGCTCGCGGCGCTCGGCGCGACGGTCATCTGCGCCGACCGGGACAGGGCCGGCGTCGAGGCGACCGCGGCGGATCTTGCGGCGCACGTGCGCAGCGAGGCGCATGTGCTCGACGCGGGCGACGGCGATGCCGTCACGGTGCTCGCCGACAAGATCGTGGCCGGCCACGGTGCGCTCGACATCGCGGTGACGACGCCCGCGATCCATGTCCGCAAGCTGATGCTCGACTATACCGACGCCGAATACGACCGCGTCGCCGACCTCAATCTGCGCGGTACGTTCTTCTTCCTGCGTGCCTTCGGCCGCATCATGGTGCGCCAGCGCCGCGGCAGCCTGATCGCGAGCTCCTCGGTGCGCGCGACCACGCTCGAGCCGGGGCTTGCGATCTACGGCGCCACCAAGGCCGGCATCATCCAGATGGTGCGCGGCCTCGCCTCCGAGGTCGGCCCGCATGGCGTGCGGGTCAACGCCATCGTGCCGAGCATCGTCGAGACCGGCCTCGTCGGCCCGCTCAAGGCGCGGCCGGAAATCTGGAACGCGCTCGCGGCGCATACGGTGTTCAACCGGTGGTCCCAGCCGAGCGAGGTCGCGGCCGCGGTCGCGTTCCTCGCGTCGGATGCCGCTAGCTACGTCACCGGTACGGCACTGCTGGTCGACGGCGGCTGGACCGCGATCGACGGCCCGCCCACGGGGCTGACGAAGACGCACAGCGAGGGTTGATCAACCAGATGGCTTCACGTTCAATGCCGCATCTGGCAGCGGGGCTATCGCATGTGAGGTGAGCACAGGGCCAGCGCTGCTTCTCCCCCTGAAAAAGAAGAGGGGGCGCAAGAGCTGCGACGCTGTGCGTCTGACGGGAGGAGCATTGCATGATCTGCCAGTCCTGCGGTGTCGAGGCGCCGACGCAGAAGGTGCTGTTCGTCCAGCACATCGGCGCGATCGTGATGTTCTTCCACAAGCGGATCGGCGGGCTTTTCTGCCGCAACTGCGTCAACAAGTATTTCACCGAATATTTCTTCATCACGCTGGTGGCCGGATGGTGGGGCGTCATCTCGGTATTCGCAACGCCGGTCGTGCTCCTGATCGATCTGGTCAATTATTTCCGCGCCTGGTCGTTGCCGCCGGTGCCGTCCGGCGCGACTGCGCCGGTCCTCACCGATGACGCGATCAGTCGGATCAATCCGCTGGGCGCCGAGCTCATCCGCCGTCTCAACGGCAACGAGAGGCTCGAGACCGTCGCGACCGATGTTGCGGCACGCGCCCGTGTCACCCCGGGTCAGGTCGTGCGCTATGTTCAGGCCTTGATCGCGCAGCAGAAGGCAGGGAAGGCCTAGGCCGGCACACGCAAGGCGGGTGGCGAGCCCCTGTTCGCGCTCGAAACCGGCCAAAGGTTAACCGATTGTTTGGGGAGGGCGCCTAGCATGCTTGGCTTACTCTCGTAGGGGGCATCATGCAGCCGATCGTCATCGTACCCGCCGCCGCGCCGGAGCTCGCGCCGGCGCCGATCCCGCAGGACTGGATTCTGAGCGGCACGCCCGAGGCGCGTTCGCGCCAGCTCGCGCACAGCCGCGATCGCGCATCGTCCGTGATGGCCTGGTCGTGCACCGCCGGGCGCTTCACCTGGCAGTATTCGGTCGACGAGACCGTGCACATCATCGAAGGCGAGGTCTACGTCACGGACGAGAACGGCCGCGAGCATCGGCTGGGCCCAGGCGACTCGGCGTTCTTTCCCGCCGGCAGCCGCAGCACGTGGCATGTGCCGGTCTCGGTGCGCAAGGTCGCGGTGTGCCGGCAGGCGATGCCGCGCCTGTTCGCCTTCGGCCTGCGCGGCTGGAACATGCTGGCGCGGTTCATGAAGGCCATCTTCTGGCCGCCCGAGGAGGCGCAGGCGGATCCGCTGGCGCCGAAAGCGCCGGCCGCAGCAGGCGCACCCGAGCTCAGTCGCGCGCGCAGCGACGCGTAACGCCGCGGCCGCGTGGCGCTGATCACCACGCGCCCTTGCGCAACCCGGCAGCCACATAGCTCCAGATCGTCGGATGCGACCATAGCCGCGAGGGCAGGTCGACGCTCTGCGGCTTGAGCGCGCCCGCGAGCGCGTCGCGCGCCGCCTGCTCCATCAGCGGCAGCACGGCGGCAAGCTGCAGATACGGGAAGGTCGCGTAGTTGTCGTGCGGCCCCGGCGCGAGCCGCGCCTGGTAGAGCACCGCGCCGGTGTCGATGCCGGAATCGACCAGGTGCAGCGTGACGCCGAAATTGCCGAGGTCGCCTTCGGCCTTGGCCCAGTAGCCGCCGTGGATGCCGCGGTACTTGGGCGTGATCCCGGCGTGATAATTGATGACGGGGACCTTGATGGCGGCGAGCGTCGTGCCGTCGAGGATGCGCGTGCCGAGCACGAAAATGACGCGCGGATCGAGCCGCGAGAGATGCGTCAGGCACTCGGGCGAGTTGACCGAAGGCACATCGATCCGCTCGCAATTCTCGGGCCAGTGCGCGTCGAGCTTGCTGTCGCGCATGATCGTCGTGATGCGCGGCCGCGAGGCCAAAGCGAGCAGGCGGGAGAAGGCGATGAAGGCAAGTTGTCCGGCGACGCGGAGGACCCCGAAGCGCTTGATGCGCCCGCGAATGAGGTCGGCGCGCGCGACCGGGCGCTCGACGATGATCCCCAGGTGTGGAAAGGTCATCGCCAGCCGGCGCGCGGCGATCCGGCCGAGATCATTCCCACCGGTGAGAAAGACCACTTCGGTGCGCTGGGTCAAAATCTGATCCGTGCGATCGCTTTGGGGGCAAGTCTCGAGCTGGGCTCGAACTGGCCTCGGGACGGTCTTGGCCCGGAAATGTACGGGGTCCGGCCGTTCCGATTCGGCAATGCTCACCCCGCTCGATCTTATGCCGCGGCAAGCATCACCGGTCTATTAGGAGGCGTGATCAAATTTGAGGCAGCATACCGAACTAAGGCTGCGTGTCGGCGATCAGACTCCATTTGAGCTGTTCAAGCCGCATCGACCCGGCGAAAGCCGTTGGCGAGGGCGGTCGCCGCCCCGGACATCAGCACCTTGAGGTGGCGCTTTTGCTGGAATTGGCCGTTGAGCGAGAGGCGGGGCAGCGCCATCGGTTGCTCGCGATGCTCGGCAAAAAGGACCCCCGGCCGCGTCGTCACGGCGGTGCGGTAGCCGATCTCGGCGGCGAGGCGGAATTCGCGCGGCCCGACAATATCGCGGCCGCCATACGGGTAGGCGAGGTGCGCGACCGGGCGGCCGAGCTGCGCTTCGAGCCCCTTGCGCCCGGCCTCGAGCTCGGTGAGCGCGACGTCGTCGGAGGCCTTGGCGAGCATCACGTGGTTGACGGTATGCGCCCCGATGGTCGCCAGCGGATCGGCGGCGAGCGTACGGATCTCGTCCCAGGTCATGCACAGCTCGTCGCGCAACGGCGCCATGTCGATGCCGGCACGCGCCGCGAGCGCGTCGATGCGCGTGTGGATTTCCGCCTCGTCGGAGAGGTCGCGCAGGCGCCAGTAGATGGTGTTATAGGCCTCGTGTTTCTGCGCCGGCGTCGCGCACGCGAAGGTCTCGTCGGCCTCCTCGAGACGGAGCGTGACCTTCTCGTTGCGGGCGATGGCGAGCTCGAGCGCCACCCACCACAGCTTGCCGGCACGCTCAGGAAAGCTCGTCGGCACGAAGATGGTAAACGGCGCCTCGTAGCGCTTGAAGATCGGATAGGCCCATTCCTTGTTGTCGCGGTAGCCGTCGTCGAGCGTGATGCAGGCGAAGCGGCGGCCGAAATCGCGCTCAGTCAGGCGCCGGTGCATCTCGTCGAGCGAGATGATGTCGATCTTCTGCTCGCGCAGCCATGCGACCGTCTGGTCGAGGAACTCGGGCGTGACCTCGAGCAGCTGGTTGGGCTGAAACGCGTCGCGCCGCGCCGGGCGCACGTGGTGCAGCATCAGGATTGCGCCCACGCCGGCGCAGAACGGCCGCATCAGCATGTGCGCGCCGCTGAAGTAGAGCGTCTCCAACCCCGTCCGGATGATGGTTGCTTTCATGGGCGCAATCTTTCGCCTCGGATGCCGTGGCGGAAAATTGCCGATCCGGTTGAAATTGCAATCGAATGTTGCACGCTTAGTTAACTTACCGGGAACACCCGGCGCCGCCGCCAATTCACCAGCCGCTATTTGACCAGTTGCAGCATGCGTCGCGGCTCAATCGCGGCCTTGGCGGGCTTGCGCAGGTATTCGCCGAGCAGGTGGGAAGCTATGTCGCTGGCCGGCATCGGGCGGCCGAAGTAGTAGCCTTGCGCCTCGTCGCAGGCGAGGCGGCGCACGAGATCGAGCTGGCGGCTGTCCTCGACGCCCTCGACGGTGACGCGCATCTTCAGGCTGTGCCCGAGATGGATGATCGTGCGCACGATGGTCTCCACGCTCGTGTCGCCGTCCTGAAGGTTCTGGATGAAAGAGCGGTCGATCTTGATTTTGTCGAACGGGAAGCGCCACAGATAGCTCATGCTCGAGTAGCCGGTGCCGAAATCGTCCATGACGATCGCGACGCCGAGCGACTCGAGGTCGGCGAGCTGCGCCATCACG
The DNA here is from genome assembly GCA_035293985.1 of Xanthobacteraceae bacterium. Taxonomy (GTDB): domain Bacteria; phylum Pseudomonadota; class Alphaproteobacteria; order Rhizobiales; family Xanthobacteraceae; genus JAVDCA01. Next base: position 12,802 of record DATGLS010000008.1, on the reverse strand, counting down.
CTCTCGGTGTCGTCCATGAGCAGGCTTTCGGTGATCTCGAGCTGCAGCCGCCCCGGATCGAGGCCGGTATCGGCGAGCGCCGTGCGCACGACGCCGACGATGGTGCCGTCGAACTGGGCCGGCGACAGGTTGACGGCGACCGTAAGCCGGTCCGGCCAGTGCACCGCGGTGCGGCACGCCTGCCGGATCACCCACGCGCCGATGCGGCCGATCAGCCCGATCTGCTCGGCCACCGGGATGAAGGTCATGGGCGGCACCGGCGCGCCGTCGGCGCCGCGCAGGCGCAGCAGCGCCTCGTAGCCGACGGTGCGGCCGGTACCGACGTCGACCAGCGGCTGGAAGTGCAGCTCGAACGCCTGCTTATGCGTCGCCTCGCGGATGCGCGCCTCGAGCCGCAGCCGCGTCTGCAGCTCGGCGTCGAGGTCGGGCGTGAAGAAGCGTACGCAGTTGCGCCCGGCCGACTTGCACCGGTGCAGCGCAAGGTCGGCGCTGCGGATCAGCCGCTCGGGATCGCGCCCGTCGGCTGGCGCCAGCGCGATGCCGATGCTCGCGGTGGCCGGGACCTCGTGCCCGCTCACCAGGAACGGCCGGGCCATGATCTCGGCGAGCCGGCGGGCGAGCGTCTCGGCATCGGCCTGGCCGCCAAGATCGGTCCGCACGATTGCGAACTCGTCACCGCCGAGCCGCGCGACGACGTCGCTCGCACAGGTGGACTCGCGGATGCGGTCGGCCATCAGGCGAATGACCGCATCGCCCGCCTGGTGGCCGAGCCGATCGTTGACATCCTTGAAGTGGTCGAGATCGAGATGGAGAATCGCGATCTCGCGACCCGTCCTGATCGCGCGGTCGAGCGCCTCGGCCACGCGCTCGACGAGATGCAGCCGGTTGGGCAGGCGCGTCAGGGCGTCGTGCCGGGCGAGGAACCTGATTTCCGCGTCGGCGCGCTCCTTCGCACGCATGCCACGATACCAGGCGCCGGCCGGGATCATGAAGGCGAGCAGGGTGAGCGCGCACAGGCCGCCCGCCGCCACCAGGAACGCGTGATAGACTTGGTTGCGCTCGTCGGTCTGGTCGACGAAGGCGGCGACCACCGCGATCGGCTGGCCTTTCATCAGCACCGGCACATAGGCCTCGGCATAGAACGCCGGCAGGTGGTGTCCGTCGCCCTCCTTGACGGCGGCCGAGGTGGTCGCGGTCCGCGCCGCCGCGGCGGCGCGCGGCTGGAATTCGGAGACGTCGACGAGCGCCGTCTGGCGATGGTCGGCGACGAGCTGGGAATAGCCCTCGCGGTTGAAGATCTCGTAGCGATGCAGCGAGCCCTCGTGCACCGACCAGTCGAAGAACGCCATGCTCTTCGACGACGGCTGCTGGCCTTCCGCGATCTGCTCGAGGTCGCTGACGTTGTCCGTGAGAAGGCGCGCCCAACGCTGGGCGATGCCCATCGCGTGCTGGTGGAGCAGATAGTCGGTGGTGTACTTGACGATCGCCAGCGACCCGCCGATCAGCACGACGAGCACCAGGGCGATCAGGAGCGCCGTACGACGAAACGTCATGGTTGAGGGCCGGGTGCCTGCGGGGACCGGCATTTTTTGCCTCGCCGAAGCTGCCGACGCATCGGGAGAACTACGCAGTGGCGGCGGCGTTTTCGCTCGCTTGGTTGTCAGAATGTGAACGGACAGCCGGACTCAAGGCGAGTGGCCCCGCATCGGCAGGCGCGGGATGAGACCTCGGCCGCGCGGCGCGCCGTTTCGTTATTCTTACCGCAGAGACTGGATCTCGTTGTCGACCGCCTCGAGCAGAGACCGATAGTGCGGATTGCCGGCCACCAGGTCGTTCCGCACCAGCCGGAAGGCGGTGTCGATCCGCTTGGCGTCGGCGGCAGACGGCATCACGAGCTGGCGCGTGGTGTCCGCCTGCAGCTGCGTCATGACCTTCGCGTCGAAACGCGCGTAGCTCGCGGCGAACCGCTCCGCCGTCCAGGCTCCGCTGTATTTCAGGATGATGGCTTGCGCCTGTTTCGGCAGACGGTCGAACACGTCGCGATTCATCACCAGCGCCATCGGCGCGACACTGGTCGGCATGAAGAAATGGTGCGTGGCGACGCGACTGATGCCGAAGTCGCCGAGCGGTGCCCGCGCGATGATGGCGGCATCGATGTTTGTGCTGCTCAGCCCGTTGGCGATGTCGATCATCTGCATCGGCACCGGGATTGCGCCGAGCGCCTTCATGGCGGCGGCCTCGCCCGCATTGCCGACGCGCACGCGCCGGCCATCGAGGTCGCGCGAGGAGGCGATCGGCACGCGGCCGTGCAGGGTCTCGGGCTCGGTCGCAAAAGCGCCGATCACGACGAAATCGCGGTAGCCGCGCAGCGCGTTCTGGGCGATCAGGCGCGTGAACACGTAGGTCGCCTCGCGGCCGTCGCGAAAGAGGCCGGGCAGCTCCAGCACGGCATTATCGGGAAAGAGGTCGGGCGTATATCCCGGAATGATCAAGGCGAGATCGGCGCCGCCGTCGCGCACGAGCTTCGCCTGCGCGGCCATGTCCTTGCCGAGGATGCCGCTCGGATAGAGCTCGATGTCGAGCAGGCCCTTGGCGTCGGCATTGACGGCATCGATGAACGGCTTGATCGCGGCCTGGTAGGGCGCGGCGCGATCGGAGCTGAAGAACGCGAGCCTGAGCTTGACCGGCTCGGCGGTCGCGGCGCTCGCCGCGAGGAATGTGAACAGCGCCAGCGCACAGCTGCGAACGATCGTCGTCATGAATGCGATGCGTTACACCCAACCCCTTTATTTTTGCTTGTTGCGGTTCGGCAGTTTGTCACGAAGCCGGCCCGTTACGTGTTCGTACGTAGCGCATCCTGGCGCGACGTCGGGGGGATGGCATCTGCCTCTTCCCTCTCGCCGAAAGGGAGAGGACGACGCGTAGCGCGTCAGGTGAGGGCCCTCGCAGCCGGAATTGAAACACCTAGCGCCCCTCACCGGCTCGCTTGGCTCGCTGCGGGGCGAGGGAAGAGCCGAAAGGGGGAGAGGGAGCGCGAGCGAAGGGCTCACCTTACAGGCGATACGCTGACAGGTTCTTTGGTCGCCGCAGATTTCACCACTGCATCGAAGACGGCCATTCCGTGCAGGACCTCGTCGAGCGGGACCGGGTAGGGCGTGCGATTGCGGATCGCGCGCGCGAACGCGGTCATCTCGGCGTTGAGCATGTCGAAGCCGGAGAAATCGAGATGCTCGGCCGGCGGGGCGGTCACCGGGCCGGTCGGCGCGCGATCGGAGGTGGGCACGAAGCGGAAATGCTGCAGCGAGGCGCCGGTGATCTCGGCGAGGCCCTTCGTGCCGTAGACCGTGAAGCTGAAATTGGTCGCGGTCGCGACCGAGCAGAAGATCGTCGCGGTGGCGCCGTTCTCGAACGTGAACAGGACCGTGGTCGTATCGTCGGCCGGCCCGGCGCCGTGCACGCCGGTGACGCAATGCACGGCGCGGATCTTGCCGCCGAGCTCGATCATGTGGTCCATCAGGTGCACGCCGACCGCCGTCACGGCGCCGGCCGGCGCCTCGTCCGGGTCGGAGCGCCAGTTGTCGGCGGCAATGAACGACTGCGTGCTGGTGGTGTGCTGGCCGACCATGGCGACGATCGCGCCGAGACGTCCTGCCGCCTTGCGGTTGCGGATCTCGAGGATCGAGGGATGAAAGCGCCGGTTGAAGCCGACCGCCAGCATCACGCCGGCTTTGCGCGCAGCCTCCGCGCAGGCTTGTGCGCTCGCAAGGTCGAGCGTCATCGGTTTTTCGCAGAAGATGTGCTTGCCGGCGGCGGCGGCCTGGCTGATCTGCTCGGCATGGCGGCTGTGCGGCGTCGCCAGCACCACCGCATCGACCGCCGGATCGGCGAGAATCTGCGCGTAGCTCGCGACGAACGGCAGGCCCTTGTCGCGGCAGAACTCCTCCGCGCTCGCGCGCGTGCGCGTATGGGCGGCGACGAAGGTGATCTCGTCGCTCCTGCCCTGCACCGAATTGACGAGTGAGCGGCCCCAGCGGCCGAGGCCGAGAATTGCTGCGCGGATCATGGATTTCCGTGTGGCTTCTTTGGTATGTCCCTCTTAGTCGGCGTCGTGGACCCTGACCAGGGGAATTTGAGCGTGTCATCAGCCGCCATCATCGGCGTCGGCCAATCGGCCTATACGCGCCGGCCGGAGCCGGGGCAGTCGACGCACACCTTCATCCGCGACGCCGTGCTGGCGGCGCTCCGCGATGCCGAGATCGACGCGCGCGACGTGAGCGGCATGGCGGTCGCCTCGTTCTCGCTCGCGCCCGATACGGCGGTCGATCTCGCCTGGAAGCTCGGGCTGTCGCTGCGCTGGCTGCTGCAGGACACCAATGGCGGCAGCTCGGCCATGAACATGCTCGGCCACGCGCTGCGTGGAATCGAGGGCGGCGCGGCCGACGTGATCCTGGTGATCGGCGGCGACGCCACCGGGCTCGCGGGCTACGGCAAGATCGCCGCGAACTACAATATCGCGACGCGCGATCACCTCGCGCCGCTCGGGCACGGCGGGCCGAACGGCGTCTACGCGCTGGTGGCGTCGCGCCAGATGAAGAAGTACGGCCTCGCCAAGTCCGACTATGGCCACATAGCGGTCGCCCAGCGCGCCTGGGCGGCGAAGAACCCGTTCGCGGTCTATCGGACGCCGCTCACGATGGAGGAGTACCTCGCGGCGCCGATGGTCGCCGATCCGCTGTCGCGCTTCGATTGCGTGCCGGTGGTTGCGGGGGCGCAGGCGCTCGTGCTGGTGCATCCGGATCGCGTGCCACGTGGCCGCGCCGCCGTCGCCGTCCGAGCGCATCGAGCGAGCTTCAACTACGACAACCAGGCGGGTGACGGCTTGCAGACCGGCATCAGCACCTTCGCGACGGATCTCTGGCGGGCCGCGGGCATTGCGCCCTCCGACATCGACGTCGCCAGCATATACGACGATTATCCCAGCATGGTGCTGGCCCAGCTCGACGACCTCGGGCTGATCGCGGACCATGATCTCGCGCGCTTCTGCCGGCGCGACATCGGCGAGCTGCGGCGCCCGATCAACACCTGGGGCGGCATGCTGTCGGCAGGCCAGCCGGGTGGCCCGGCCGGCGGCCTCAACGCCATTTCCGAGGCCGTGCTGCAGCTGCAGCACCGCGCCGGCGCGCGGCAGGTCGCGAACGCGCGGCTAGCGGTGGCGACCGGCTACGGCATGACGATGTATCGGTACGGCGGCACGGCGGCGGCCGCCATCCTGGAGCGAATCGCATGAGCGCGGGCGTCGGCATCTGGCAGTGCAGGGGTTGCGGCACCAAGGTGTTTCCGCAGCGGCTGTTGTGCCCGCAGTGTCACGGGCATGACTTCGACGAGGCGCGCGTGCACGAGGGCGTGGTCGAGGAGATCGCCGTCATCCGCCACATGATCGGCCAGGAGAACTGGCAGCCGCGCCGCATCGCCAATGTGCGCACGAAGGACGGGCCGATGCTGACGGTGGGGTTGCGGGACGAGGCCCGCGAGGGCACGGCGGTGGAGTTGTTTCAGGAAGAGGGCGCGCCGTTCGGACGGGTCAAGTCCCTTTGACTGTGCCTGAGAAAAGCTCCTCCTCATGGTGAGGAGCGTCGCGCGCGCGTAGGGTGGGCAAAAGGCGGCCAAAGTGTCTGCGTGGTGGCACCTCGTCACACCCGCCGTGCCCACGCGTGAAGCCGGTCCGCGTGGGCACGGCGGGTTAAGCGGGATGCCCTCGGCCAAGGCAGCTGGGCCGCCCGCGCCCACCCTACGAAGTTCTCGCCCAGGCCTTATCCGCCTCGATCACCCGCCGCGCTGCCGCCGCCATCGCGACGTCGATCATCTTGCCGTCGATGGTGGTGCTGGCGTGGCCCTGCGCGACCGCGGCATCGAATGCTTCGAGCACCCGTGCGTAGTAGTCGAGCTCGGCGGCGCTCGGGCGGTAGAGCCGGTTGCACGGCTCGATCTGCGACGGGTGGATCAGCTTGCGGCCGCGATAGCCGAGCCGGCGCGAGAGGTCGGTGTCGCGCTCGAAGCCGGCGGCGTCGCGGATGTCGGCGAAGACGCCGTCGAGCGGCGTGTCGAAGCGCGCGGCGCGCGCCGCGATCAGCACGTGCTGGCGCGCGTGCAACATCTCGGGGCCGTCGAGCGACCAGGTGCAGCCGAGGTCGGTGTTGAGGTCGCCGTCGCGCGCGCCGCCGAACGAGAGCGAGACGACGCGCGATGCCGCGGTTGCCATCTCGTAGGCGGAGATCACGCCGCGGGCGCTCTCGACCGACGGCACGAACTTGGTCGAGCCCGGCGCGACGCCGCGCGCGCGCTCGAGATCGCCGATCAGGCGGTCCCACAGCAGCACTTCCTCGCGCGTGTCGACCTTGGGCGCGATCAGGCCGACCAGCCCGGGCACGCCGATGATGGCGTCGAGGTCGGCGCGGCCATGATCGCTGTCGATCGCGTTGGGCCGCACCCACACGCCGCTCGGGATCTTCGGGGCGAATTCTTGAACCGCGGCGCGCGCGACGGCTTTCTCGGCGGGCGGCACCGAGTCTTCCAGATCGAGCAGCAGCGCGTCGGCCGGCAGACCGACCGCCTTGTCGAGGAATTTCTCCCGGTTGGCCGGGACGTAGAGGAAGCTGCGGGCGAGGGGCATGATGGATTTTTCCAAATACGCGGCTACTCAGCCGCGACCGACTTCTCCGCCGCGAGGCGCGTCACGCCGGCGGCGACAAGCTCGGCGATAGCGGTCGGCGCATAGCCGAGCTCGCGCAATATCTCTTCCGAATGCTCGCCCAGCAGGGGCGAGTAACGGTTGATCGTCGGCCCGTCGTGATCGAGCAGCACCGGGTTGCGCACCGCCTTCATCCGGCCGAGGCGCGGGTGGTCGACCTCGCCGACCACGCCGCGGGCGACGATGTGCGGATCGTCGAACACCTCCTTGAAGTTGTTCACCCGCGCGCACGGAATGCCGGCCTCGGTCAGCGCGGCCTCGAGCTCGGCCGCCTCGCGTACGCGCACCGCCGGCTCGACCAGCTCGAGCAGCGGCGCCTCGTTCGCCTTGCGGCTCGCATAAGATGCGAAGCGCGGGTCGGCGAGGTGGGTGCCGAGGCCGAGCACCTGCATCAGCTTGGCGAAGAGGCCGTCGTTCGGCGTGCCGATCGCGAGGTAGCGTTTGTCGCGCGTCTCGAACAGCTGGTAGGGCGCATTGAGCCGGTGCCGGTTGCCGAGCGGTTGCGGCACGCTGCCGCTGGCGAGATATTCGGCCGCTTCCCACGCGGCTGCCGCGATCGAGGCCTCGACCAGCGAGACGTCGGCGATGCGGCCTTCGCCCGCACGCGCCGCGCCGACGAGGCCGGCGAGCGTCGCGTAGGTCGCAAACAGCGCACCGAATACGTCGGCGGTCTGCACGCCAGGGCGCATCGGCATTTTGTCCGGCTCGCCGGTGACCGACAGCGGCCCGGCGAAGGCCTCGATGATGAGGTTGACGCCGGCGCGCCGGCGATAGGGCCCGGTCTGGCCGAAGCCGGAGACCGACGTATAGATGATCTTCGGGTTGGCCTTTTTCACGTCGGGCGCGCCGAGGCCCATCTTCTCCAGCGCGCCGGGGCGGTAGGCTTCGAGAAAGACGTCGGACTTCGCGGCGAGCTTGAGCAGAATCTCGCGTGCGGCGGGCTGCTTGAGGTCGAGCACGAGGCTGCGCTTGTTGCGGTTGAGGGCCGCGAAGCTCACGCTCTCGCCGCGCGTCTGCGGCGGCATGGCGCGGCCCATGTCGCCCTTCGGCGGCTCGACCTTGATGACGTCCGCGCCCATGTCGGCGAGCAACGTGCCGGCGAGCGGGCCGGCGATGAAGTTGGCGAGCTCGATGACCCGGATTCCGGCGAGCGGCTGCGGCATGCGTACGTCCTGACTCGAGTGCGTCGATGAGGCCCTTCGAGGCCCCGCCGCGCAAGTCGGGTTATGGTCGACTTGCTCATCTAAAGTGTCGATCTCGGGTAAACCCGAGATAGATGCGGCGGAGCGCCTCAGGATGACGGAGTGGTTATTGGATCTTGAGCCCCGCCTTGTCGACGATCGCCTTGTACATCGGGATCTCGCGGGCGATGCGCGCCTTGAACACGTCGGGCGGCTCGGCCGTGACCGGCAGGCCCGATTTGGCGTAGCGATCGCGTATGTCCGGCCGCGCCAGGATCGCGGTCACCTCCTTGACGATGCGGTCGATCACCTCCTGCGGCGTGCCGGCCGGGGCGAAGATGCCCTGGAAGGTGTCGCTCACGGCATCATGAATGCCCGCCTCCTCGAGCGTCGGCAGGTTGGGCAGATCGGGCCAGCGTTTCGTCGATGTGACCGCAAGCCCGCGCAGCTTGCCGGCATCGATCATCGGCTGGAGCGAGCCGAGCGCCGCCGTGTACATGTCGACCTGGCCGCCGAGGGCGGCCGCGAGCGCTGGGCCGGCGCCCTGGAACGGGATGTGCACCATCTTGATGTCCGCGCGCTGTTGCAGGAGCTCGCCCGCGAGATAGGGCGTCGTGCCGGCGCCCGGGCTCGTCCAGTTGAGCTTGCCCGGGTTGGCCTTCGCCTTGGCGATGAGATCGCCGAGCGTCTTGAACTCGGACTGCGCCGGCGTCACCAGCGCGTTCGGCGAGGCGCCGAGCACGATGACAGGGGCGAAATCCGTCGGCGCGTACGGCGGATTGGCATAGAGGCTCGGGTTGACCACGAAGGCGCTGGAGCAGACCAGGAACGTGTAGCCGTCGGGCTTGGCGCGCTTCGCCGTCGCGATCCCAATATTGCCGCCGGCGCCGCCGCGGTTCTCGACGATGACCGGAACCTTGAGCACCTCGCTCAGGGGCGTGGCGATCAGTCGGGCCGCGATGTCGGTGCCGCCGCCGGGCGGGAAGCAGGCGATCAGGGTGATGGTGCGGTCCGGCCACGCGGCCTGCGCGGCTTGCGGTGCTGCGCTCAAGGACGCAAGCGCCGCCAATGCCGCTAGCCCGACCGTTCGTCGCGTGAAAAGGCGCGTTCGCGCGGGTGACGACATCAATTCCTCCCTGTGGCCCTTTGGACCGGTTCGGCCTTCGCGTGGGGCCATATCTGCCAGCCTCGCGCGCCGATCGCAACATGCGCACATGCGCGTCAGGCCGGCTTTGCGGCGCCCGTCAGGCGTGCTTCAATTGCGGCAAAACGGGAGAGGCCGCATGCCGCATCTGACGACCGACGACGGAGTGAAGCTCTACTACGAGGAGGTCGGCGCCGGCATTCCGATCGTGTTCGTGCACGAGTTCGCCGGCGACGTGCGCTCGTGGGAGCCGCAGCTGCGCTATTTCGGCCGCCGCTATCGCTGCATCGCCTACAACGCGCGCGGCTATCCGCCGTCCGACGTGCCGGGCACGGTCGACAAGTATTCGCAGGATCGTGCCCGCGACGACATTCGCGCCGTGCTCGATGCGCTCGAGATCGACAAGGCGCACATCATCGGCCTGTCGATGGGCGGCTTCGCCACCGTGCATTTCGGCTTCACCTATCACGACCGCGCGCGCTCGCTGGTGATCGCCGGCTGCGGCTACGGCGCCGAGCCGGCCGCGCGCCAACAATTCATCGAGGAGACGAACTCGACCGCCAAGCGCATCGAGGAGCTCGGCATGCCGAAAGTCGCCGAGACCTACGCGCTCGGCCCCTCGCGCGTGCAACTGCAGAACAAGGATCCGCGCGGCTGGCAGGAGTTCTTCGACCAGCTCAAGGAGCATTCGACGCAAGGCTCGGCGCTGACTCAGCGCGGCGTGCAGAACCGCCGCCCCTCGCTCTACGATCTCGTCGACAAGATGAAGACCATCACGGCGCCGACCCTGATCATGACCGGCGACGAGGACTTTCCCTGCCTCCAGCCCGGCGTGCTGATGAAGCGCCATATCTCGACCGCGGGCCTGGTCGTGATGCCGAACGCCGGACATGCCATCAACCTGGAGGACCCCGCCGCGTTCAACCGCCACATCGAGGACTTTTTGCATGCGGTAGACGTCGGCGCCTGGCGTAACCGCGACCCGCGTGCGATGTCGGCCACGATCCTGGGCGAGCAGAGGTGAGCTCGTCAACGCGCCGCCTCGAATCCGGCCAGGACGGCCGCGAGATTGCGCCCGAGCACATCCGATAGATATCCACCTTCCTGAACGAGCACGGTCGGCAGACCCATCCGCGCGATCGCCGCGCCAATGCGGGCGAAGCCGTCGGTGGTCACGGCGAGGCCCTCGAGCGGGTCGTGCTCGGAGGCATCGAGCCCCAATGCCACAACGAGCGCGCCTGGCGCGAAAGCCTTGATGGCCTTGGCGGCCCCGTCCAGCGCCAGCATATAGCCGTCGTCCGTGGTGCCTATCGGCAACGGAATATTGAGATTGGTGCCGAGGCCGGCGCCTTCGCCACGCTCATGCGCATAGCCCCACATGAAGGGATAGTAGGAGGTCGGATCGGCGTGGATCGAAATGGTGCAGACATCCGGACGCTCGTAGAAAATGCCCTGCGTGCCGTTGCCGTGGTGCACGTCGACGTCGAGAATCGCAACGCGCTCATGGGCCGAACGCAGATGCGCGGCCGCGATGGCGCTGTTGTTGAGGAAGCAGAAGCCGCCGGCGAGATCGCGATAGGCGTGATGCCCCGGCGGTCGGCACAATGCATAGACCGCCCCGTCTCCGTCCATCACCATTTGCGCCGCCGTGGTCGCGACATCGCTCGCGGCACAAGCCCCGGCCCAGGTGCCCGGGCCGATGGGCGCCGCCGTGTCGGCGGTGTGCCAGCCGAGGCGACCGACGATGTGCGACGGATAGGTGGCCTTGTGGCGCACCGGGTGGATGTTGGCGATCATCTCCGGGCCGGCGTCGCCGAGCGCGGACCAGGCCTCCCAGGCTTCCGCCAGGAAGGTCAGATATTCGACGCTGTGCACACGCAGCCGAGGGCCTTGCCCGAAAGCACCCGGCTCGAGGATGCGATGGTTGCCGGCCTTCAATCCGGCAAGCAGCCGGTCGGCACGTTCGGGCTGCTCGGTCGTTCTCTTGACCACGCCGCGCACGAGGAAGAATTGCGGATCGTGGCTTCGATGCTTCGCGCTATAGACAGCCTTCACACGGGTTCTCCTTGGCTGGGCAGGCGTAGGGTGGGCAAAATCGAGTCGTGATCCCTGGCCGCGTGGGCAACCGTGCGGAGCGATCTTGTCAACGCGGACGCGCAAGCGAGCGCGGTTGCCCACCCTACGCTCTACGCGCCTCGCACTCGATCGATCACCGCCATCGCATCAGCCGCCGCATCGCCGTGCCAGGCGATGTGTTGGTCCGGCCGTACGAGCACGAGCTTGCTGCGATACAGATCGTTCCCAGGTCGCGCGAGCTGCAGAATCTTCAACGGCACGTGGCGCGTACCCGCGGCGTTCGCCAAGCCGTCGCGATCATCCTCGTCCGCGCCGAAATCGAGCAGCGTGAAGCCCGGGCCGAACAGGTCGAACAGCGCCTTGCGGGGCTCGACCCAGTAATGCGGTGCGCGCGCGCCGGCGCGCACCACCGGCACGTAGCGATCCCACGTGTCAGGCGGCGCCGCCGTGTCCTCATCCCACACGATCGGCGAGCCCTCGTAACGCTCGCCGAGCTGCAGGCCGACCGTGAGATATTGCGGACGATCCTCCGCCATGATGCGCGCGCCGAATTTTTCCCGTGCCGCCTGCGCGTCGGCACCGTCCTCCTCGCAATCGGCGGGCGGCAGCCATTTATCCATCACTCTGGTGCACTCGACGCCGAGCTGCGCGTTGCGCACGCCGAACGGTCGCCGCTCGCCCTCGTATGTCTCTACCAGGCGCGGCCCGGCCCAGCCCTGGTGCGCGGCGGCGATCTTCCAGCACAGATTCATCACGTCGCCGATGCCGGTGTTCATGCCGAGCCCGCCGAGCGGCGTGAACAGATGCGCGGCGTCGCCGGCGAGAAAGGCGCGGCCGTTCTGATAATGCTCGGCGACGAGCGCGAGCCCACCGGTCCACGGGCCGCCCGAGATGATCTCGAACGGGGCGTCGGCGCCGAGCATCGAACGGATCGTCGCGCGCGCGTCGACCGCGCGCCAGTCGACGCCCGGCGGCACCTGATAGTGCACCACCCAGGTCTCGCGCCCGTCCTGCGAATACATCATCGCGCGCATGTCGCGGTTGATGATCCAGGTCATGTGCGTCGGCGTGCGCCCGCTCGCCGCCATCAGGGTCGGGGCGCGGATGAAGCTCGACAGCATGGTGCCGCCCATGAAGGCGCGCTGGGTGGTGCCGTCCTCGCCGACCATGCCGAAGCCGAGCGCCTTGCGCACCGTGCTGCTGGCGCCGTCGATGCCGAGCAGGTAGCGCGCGCGAATCTGTTTGCGCTCGCCGGTCGTGACGCTCTCGACCTGCGCGGTCACGCCGTCATGGTATTGCTCGAACGATCGCATGCGCCAGCCGAAATGAACTCTGGAATGCCCTTGTGCGCCCGGCGCCTGCTCGGCGATGCGCTTGAGCGCGCGCTCGAGCACGATCTGCGAGACGGTGTTGGGCAGCTCCGGCGTCGGCCAGTCAGAATAGGGGCGGGGCTGGCGGCCATACTCGTAACCGCAGAAGCGCGTCACGTAGGCGCTCGCGCGCGCGAGCCCGGGGGGCAGTCCCTCGGAGCGCAGCTCGTCCGCGATGCCGAGTCGGCGGAAATGCTCCATCGAGCGCGCATTGGTGTTGTTGCACTTGGGATGCTTGGCGGTTTCGAGGTTCTCGGTCACCAGCACATAGGGCACGCCGCGC
>DATGLS010000007.1:0-183715 GCA_035293985.1 Xanthobacteraceae bacterium | reverse complement strand
CACACGTGCAAGGCTCGCTTCCGACCGGCTGGCTCGCCTTTGTCGGGAGGGAGTCGAACCCTCTGGATCGCTACGAAAGGTTTCAGCTCGTTTGACGACCATCCTCCTTTCCTGCTCTCCTGACGCTACCGCATTCCGCTTTCGCTCCATGCAGGCTGCGCATTGCTCGCCGATTGCGACGACTCCTGGCTTCTGTAACAATCGTACGAACACTAGAGCAATCGAGGCAGTCATCCATGGCCGAATGGTTCGTCGCCAAGGCATCCGACCTTCCCGATGGCGACCGCCGCATCGTCACCGCGGGCCGGCACGAGATCGGCGTCTTTCGCGCCGGCGATGCCTACTACGCCTACAGCAACACCTGCCTGCACTCCGGCGGCCCGGCCTGCGAGGGGCTCTTGATCAACCGCGTCGTCGACGTCATCGCGCCCGACCGCACCTACCAGGGACAGACCTTTGCTGACGACCTGCATTTCGTCTGCCCGTGGCACGGCTACGAATACGACCTCAAGACCGGCGAATGCGTCGGTGACCGCAAGCTCAAGCTGCGCAAGTACGAGGTGGTGCAGCGCGGCGAGGACATCTACGTCATCGCTTAGTCGCGGCCGCGAAACGAGATTGCTTCGCTTCGCTCGCAATGACCGCCTGAGGGAGAACGGCCATGGACATGCCCCGCTCGGAAGTCCGCAAGCTGCGGTTCGACGAGTATTCGGCGACCAAGCACCTCGAGCACGCGACGCGCCAGGCGCACGCGCGCAACTACCAGGACTTCCTCATCGTCGATGTCGATTCGCACCACTACGAGAACGAGTCGTACAAGGAGGTGTTTTCCTACATCGACAATCCGGTGATCCGCCGCGCCGCGATCGAATCGACCAAGCGCGGCGGCCGCTCCTCGATGATGAACTCGCAGGTCGGCTACCAGGACCTCGGCGGCCGCATCACCCGGCACGAGCTGCGCAAGTACGAGAAGGTGCCGAGCGACGTCCACCGCGACATCGCGATGACGAAGACGTGGATGGATGCCATGGGCGTCGACTACACGTGTCTCTTCCCGACGCCGATGCTGTTTCTCGGCCTGCATCCGCAGATCGAGATCGAGGTCGCGATGGCACAGGGCTACAACCGCTGGCTCTGCGAGCGCATCCTCGCCGCCGAGCCGCGGCTGGTCTCGATGCTCTACCTGCCGTTCAACGACCCCGAAGCAGCCTACCGGACCGTAAAAGAGTTCGGCGAGCGGAAGGGCGTGGTCGGCTTCATGGTGACGTCGCCGCGCTACAAGCCGGTGCACGACAACGCCTACGTGAAGACCTATGCGTTGCTCGAGGAGATGGGCAAGCCGATCTCGTTCCACGCAGCCTATAACTGGAACGACCAGTCGCTACAGATGACCAACCGCTTCATCTCGGTGCACGCGCTCGGCTTCATGTGGTTCAACATGGTCCACATGACCAACTGGGTGATCAATGGCTTGCCCGAGCGTTTCCCCAAGCTCAAGGTGATGTGGATCGAGAGCGGGCTCACGTGGGCCTACAGCCTGATGCAGCGGCTCGACCACTCCTACATGATGCGCACCTCCGACTGCCCCTCGCTCAAGCGCAGGCCGTCCGAGTACATGCGCGAGATGTACTACTCCACCCAGCCGATGGAGGTGCCCGAGGATCCGTCGATCCTGGAGGCGACCTTCAAGATGATCAATGCGGAGACGCAGCTGTGCTGGTCGTCGGACTATCCGCACTGGGACTTCGACCTGCCGAGCGTGATCTACGACCTGCCGTTCCTGTCCGAGAAGGCCAAGCGCAACATCCTCGGCGGCAATGCCGGGCGCCTGCTCGGCCTCGACCCGACGCCGGTGAAGAAGCTGCCTTAGCGGATTGGATTTCCGTAGGCTGGCTTGAGCGCCAGCGAAAGCCACCGTCCCTGCGGCGTGAAAGTGATTGGTTTCGGTGCCGCTCGACCCATCCTACCAGCAACATGCCAATCGTAAGAAAAGTCACGCGGCCACTGCGGCCGCGTGGTCTCTGCCGCACAGATGGCCGTCGTTCAGTTGCCCGTGACCAAGTCGTGCAACAGGTGGGCCATGTTGCTGCTGTATTGGACAGGTTCTACCTTGGGCTGATGATGATGGTGGTGGACCCGCTTCGCCAGCGCGACTGTCGGCGCCGCCGCGATGACCGCGACAGCGAGCATAGTGGTCAGTTTTTTCATGATGCCTTCCCCAGCTTGCTTGAACGCTCGACCCCCGAGGAAAACCCTAACTCAGGATTCCTCCCGCTGACGAGGGCCTGCGCCAAAATGCCAGCGGGCCACGCCCGCTCTTGACTGATGCCATTGCGCCACGCCTTCGGTCGGCGCCTCACCCTGCGGCAGAAGCCGGCCATCATCGCAAGCTCAACTCGCGATGACCTCGAAGCCACCCGATCCAGGCCCACACGAGCGCCGGCACCGGGATGTTCGAGCGCCCGCGCACGTTTACCGGCATGTATCAGTTCCGGGTGCAGAAGCCGGCGCCCTCAGGCGCCGCCGATTGCCTCGCCTTTCCATGGCCTTATCGGCACGATCCGGCCGCGGTTCCGCCGGTAACGGCCCCTTAAATCGCCGCCATTAGCCTGCCCCATCGGGGACATCGGGCAACGGCCCGCAGGGCCGAGCAAGCATGGCGGGAAAGACCAGACGCACGGCGGAGCGGCGCGAGCCGGTCTTCGACGTCACGCCGGCGCCGCGCCGCAACAGCGAGCCGCGGCGGCGCGGCCGCAAGCGCTCGCGCCTGGGCCGCATCCTCTATTGGGGGGTGGTCGCATCGCTGTGGTGCGTGATTGCCGGCATCGGCGTCCTGTTCTGGGTCGCTTATCACCTGCCGCCGATCGAGTCGCTCGAGGTGCCGAAGCGGCCCCCCTCGGTGCAGATCGTCGCGCTCGACGGACGGGTGCTGGCAAACCGCGGCGAGATGGGCGGCGCCTCGATCCCGCTGCGCGAGATGCCGGCCTACCTGCCGAAAGCCTTCGTCGCCATCGAGGACCGCCGCTTCTATCACCACTACGGCGTCGACCCGATCGGGCTCGTGCGCGCGGTGCTCGCCAATGTGCTGCACCGCGGCGTCGCACAGGGCGGCTCGACCATCACGCAGCAGCTCGCCAAGAACCTGTTTCTGACTCCCGAGCGCACGCTGACGCGCAAGCTGCAGGAAGTGGTGCTCGCGCTCTGGCTCGAGCACAAATATTCCAAGGGGCAGATCCTCGAGCTCTATCTCAACCGCGTCTACTTCGGCGCCGGCGCCTATGGCGTCGAGGCGGCGGCGCAGCGCTATTTCGGCAAGTCGGCGCGCAACGTGACGCTCGCCGAGGCCGCCCTGCTCGCCGGCCTCGTCAAGTCGCCCTCACGGCTTTCCCCCACCAAGAACTACGACGGCGCCGAGGAGCGCGCGCAGCTCGTGCTCGCCGCCATGCGCGACGGCGGCTTCGTCGACGCCGCGACCGTCAAGGTCGCGATGGCGCACCCGCCGCGCATCGCGCAGCCGAGTGCCGGCGGCTCGGTCAACTACGTCGCCGACTGGGTGATGGACGTGATCAACGACCTGATGGGTCACGTCGACCGCGACATCGTGGTCGAGACGACGATCGATCCGGCGCTGCAGCAGGCGGCCGAGAAAGCGCTCGACGACGAGCTCGCCCAGAAGGGCGCAAAGCTCGACGTCACTCAGGGCGCGCTCGTCGCGATGACGCCGGAGGGCGCGGTGCGCGCGCTGGTGGGCGGCCGCAATTATGGCGAGAGCCAATTCAACCGGGCGATCGCGGCCAAGCGCCAGCCCGGCTCGGCGTTCAAGCCGTTCGTCTACCTGACCGCGCTCGAGCGCGGACTCACGCCCGACACCGTGCGCGAGGACAAGCCCGTCGAATTGAAGGGCTGGCGGCCGGAGAACTATGGCCACCAATACTACGGCCCGGTGACGCTGACACAGGCGCTCGCCATGTCGCTCAACACCGTGTCGGTGCGGCTCACCCTCGAATGTGGCCCGGCCGCCGTGGCGAAGACCGCCTACCGGCTCGGCATCACGTCGCAGCTCGATCCCAACCCGTCGCTCGCGCTCGGCACCTCGGAGGTCTCGCCGCTCGAGCTCGTCTCCGCCTACGCGCCGTTCGCCAATGGTGGCGTCGCCGTGGTGCCGCACGTGGTCGAGCGCGTGCGCTCGGCCGACGGCAAGCAGCTCCTCTACGTCAACGCCAACACCTCATTCGGCCGCGTGGTCGATCCGCGCTACATCGCGATGATGAACCAGATGATGCACCAGACGCTGGTGATCGGCACCGCGCGCGGCGCGAGCGTGCCGGGCTGGATCGCGGCGGGCAAGACCGGCACCAGCCAGGATTTCCGCGACGCCTGGTTCGTCGGCTACACGGCCCACATGGTGACCGGCGTATGGCTCGGCAACGACGATTCCTCGCCGACCAAGCACTCGACCGGCGGCGGCCTGCCGGTCGAGATCTGGACCCGCTTCATGCGCACCGCGCACCAGAACGTGCCGGTCGCGGCCCTGCCCGGCATGGGCGGCGGCTGGTACACGGGCGCGCCGGTCGCGTCGAGCTCATCGGACCGGCTGACGCCGGCCGACCGGATGGTGCCCGATCGGATGGCGCCGTCGCCGGTCGCCGCCAACAGCGTCAACAACAACGTGCGGCCGCAGGCCGATCATGGCCTCGACGGCTGGTTCCTCGACCGGCTGTTCGGGCGGCGGTGAGGCAGCTCAGCTTTTCACGCCGGCGACGCGCGCGACGCCGGCCCAGCGCTTGATCTCGCTCTCGAGGTAGGCGGCGAACTGGTCGGGCGTGTCGCCGATCGGATCGAAGCCCTGCTTGCTCAGCGTCTCGACGGCCGCGGGCGCGTGCATCACCTTGGCGGCGGCGCTCGCGACCTTGTCGATCGCGTCGCGCGGCGTGCCGCTGGGCGCGAGCAGTCCGAACCACAGGCTCGTGTCGAAGTCGGGCATGCCGGCTTCCTTCATCGAAGGGACATCGGGCAGCACCTTGGCGCGTTGCTCGGCCGCGATGGCGAGCGCCTTGACCTTGCCGGCCGCGATCTGGCCGATCACGGTCGAGGCGGGCGAGAAGAAGATGGCGACGCGGCCGGCGATGAGATCGTTGACCGCCTGCGGGCTGCCCGGATAGGGCACGTGCACCACCTTGATGCCGGCGCGTTGCGCGAACAGCTCGGTCGCGAAGTGCGGCAGGCTGCCGACACCGACATTGGCGCAGAGGAGCTCGCCGGGTTTCGCCTTCGCGCGCGCGATGACGTCGGCGACGCTGGCGAGGCCGGATTGCGGGCTCGCGACCAGGACGACGGCGCCGCTCGCGAGCAGCGAGACGGGGGCGAAGTCGCGCGTGAGGTCGAACCCGGGGTCGGGCTTCATCGCCTGGCCGGTGACGATCGACAGCGTCGCGACGAACAGCGTGTAACCATCCTTCGGCGCACGGGCGACGTATTCGGCCGCGAGCGCCGAGCCAGCGCCGGGCCGGTTCTCGACGATGATCTGCTGGCCGAGCAGGTCGGCGGCGCCGCTCGCGAAGACGCGGGCCGTGATGTCGGTCGCGGTTCCCGGCGTGAAGCCGACGATCAGCCGGATCGGGCGCGCCGGCCAGGTGCCTTGCGCCCGCGCGAGCCGGGGCAGCGACGCGACCGCCGCGACGCCGGCGCTCGCCTGGAGGAACTCACGACGGGATCGTCTGCGCATGCTGCCGTCCTCCGCAGCGCTCGATGACCGATAGGGGATGGTAACACGCGGCCGCAACCTGATCACGGGTTATGGCGGCTTGTTCGTGGATCGATCGTTGGCGAAACGTTCGGCTCAGTGCGACAGCGAACCGGCCCGGGCGTGACGGCCGGCGCGCATGGCGCTGCCGGCGAGGGAACGTACGCTTGACGAGGCGAGGCGCGCGAGGCCGACGGCGTTGATCAGCAGCAGCGGACCGAGGAGGGTCGCGACGAGGGTGGTGATCTGATCGTGGAACATGGGGGCCTCCGTTCGCCGCCTGCCCGTTATGGCGCGTACATAACAGCCTCTTCGCACAGGGAAAATTCGGTCGAACACTTAAGGAGTTCGCCGCATCGGTATGTTCACGGACGATTAAGGAAGCGGGCAGGTGGCCCGCATGGACCCCCCCGGTCTTGCCTTCGGCAAGGCCGAGGACAGGCTCCGCGAAATGCGGGAAAGGCGTTGACAGGCCGGACCCGATTGCGGCGCTTCGCGCCTCGATCCGGGCTACACTTCGCAGACGGATGGGAGGAACAAACAACATGCCGAATCTTCTCGACAACCACATCGCGGCCATCACCGGCGCAGGCTCCGGCATCGGCCGCGCCATTGCGCTGGGCTTCGCCCGCGAGGGCGCGCAGGTGGTGGCCCTCGACATCAACGGTGAGGCGGCGGCGAAGACCGCGGCGGAGATCACTGGTGCCGGCGGCAAGGCGGCGAGCCTCACGCTCGACGTCACCGATCGCGCCGCCTGCCGCAAGATCGCGGGCGAGGTGGCGGAGAAGATCGGCGCGATCTCGGTCCTCGTCAACGACGCCGGCATCAATCGGCGCAATGCGTTCGCGGGCGATCCCGACGCGATCGTGAAGGACTGGCAGGATATCATGGCGGTGAACCTCAACGGCGTGTTCAACGTGACGCATGCCTTCCTCGGCGCCCTGCGCGCCAACAAGGGGCGCATCATCAACATCGCATCGATCCAGTCGTTCGTGCACGTGCGCACGCCCAACTCGGTCGCCTACACGTCGTCGAAGCACGGCGTGCTCGGCTTCACCCGCGCGCTCGCGGCCGAGCTCGGCCGTGACGGCGTGCGCGTCAACGCGATCGGCCCGGGCCTGATCGAGACGCCGCTCAACGAGCGGGTGCGCGCGAACAATCCGGAGCTGGTGCAGGTCTTCCTCGACCACACCCCGCTCGGCCGCGCCGGCAAGGCGGAGGACATCGTCGGGCCGGCGATCTTTCTCGCCTCGGATCTGTCGGCCTATGTGACCGGCTCCATCGTGATGGCGGACGGCGGGTATCGCGCCATCTGACGCGATGCCTCCGGGCGACGGACCTTCGCGGCTTCTCGCCGGAATCGATCCGTCGATCCGGCATGTGTTTTTTTGCACAACCGGACAGCCCGGGATCCGCGAGGAAGAGGGCGTTGACGGCGCCGAGGCGCAGACAAGATGCGGGATGGTCCCGGATCGAAGCTCCTCGAGCAAAGGCGCCGCCCGAGTCATGCCTCACGGAGATCGGATCATGAAGCTCGCGCACAGCATCGTCATCGTCACGGCCCTCGCGGTCAGCTCGGCCCCGGCTTTCGCGGGTGGTCGCGGCCACGGCGGCATGGTGTTCGGCAATGGCGGCCAGGCAGGCACCACCAACACCATGACCGGCAACGGAGGCCGGGGCGGCAACGCCGGCATTTCGTTCGGCAACGGCGGCCAGGGCGGCAACGCCGGCACCTTGTTCGGCACTGGCGGCCACGGCGGAAACGCCGGCACATCGTCCGGAAACGGGGGCCAGGGCGGCAACGCCGGTACGTTGTCGGGCAACGGTGGTCGGGGCGGCAACGCCGCCGGACTGTTCTAACTCGCCGCCGGCGCTCTCTTCTCCGCACGGGGAAGGGGAGCGCCGGCTTCGTGCTCGCCTTGCGCGCGGATAGACGCGATCGCGTTTGCCACCCTGCGGTCCTTGCGCTTCGCCTCGCGGCGGCGCCATTCTGGCCTCACAGGGAGGCCATCCATGAGCCAGAGCAACGATCGCTTCGGCGCTATTCGCCGTGACTTCGCCGGCACCGCGCGTGGACCCTATCTCGACGTGGCGGTGCGCGGACTGATGTCGCGGGCGAGCCGCGCCGCACTCGATCGCCACCTCACCGACCTGACCGAGGGCACCGTCGACAAACCGGCGCTGTTCGCTCAGGTCGAGCGGACGCGCGGGCTGTTCGCCGAACTGATCGGCGCCGCCGCGCAGGACATCGCCTTTACGCGCAACGTCACCGACGGCATCGCGACGTTCGCGACCTCGCTCGACTGGCGCGCCGGCGACAACGTGGTGCTGTGCGAGGCGATCGAGCACCCCGCCAACGTGCTGCCGTGGTACGGCATCGCCCGCAAGTTCGGCGTCGCGGTGAAGAGCGTGCCGCAGCGTGACGGCGTCATCGAGATCCCGCGCATCCTCGCGGCGATCGACAAGTCGACTCGCGTGGTCGCGATCTCGAGCGTGTCGTTCTCGCCGGGCTTCCGCTTCCCCGTCGCCGAGCTCGCTGCCGAGTGCCGCAAGCGCGGCGTGCTGGTCTCGGTCGACGCCGCCCAGTCTATCGGCGTGATCGCAACCGACGTCGCGGAATGGGACGTCGACGCCATTGCGGTGTCGACGCAGAAGGGACTGATGACTGTGTACGGGGCGGGCTTCCTCTACGTCCGGCCCGAGCTGTCCGCGAACATGAATCCGATCTTCCTGTCGCGCTACAGCGTCGCCCATGACGGGCACGAGGCGAGCCTCGGCGATCCGGCGCGGCTGCGTCTCGCGCCGGGGGCGATGCGGTTCGACGTCGGCAATCCCAACTTCCCGGCCGCCCTCGCCGTCGAGCCTGCGCTCGCGCTGCTGCTCGAGCTCGGGCCGCACGCCGTCGAAGACCATGTGCTCGGGCTCGCCGGTTATTTCGTCGAGCGCATGCTCGACATCGGCCTGCCCGTCTATGGCGGACGGCCGGGCCCGCACAGCACGCACATCGTGACTGTGGGCGAGACGCTCGGCGCGGCCCACGACGCGGCGGAAGACCTCGACATGGCGAACCTGTACGCGCATCTCGTGGCGGCTGGCGTGCGCTTGAGCATCCGCCGCGACCTGCTGCGGTTCTCGTTCCACATCTACAACAACCGCGACGACGCCGACGAGGTGGTACGGCTCGCCGAGCAGTGGCTGCGCCAGCACGGCGGCGCGCGGGCGAGGAAGACCGCGTGAGAGGCCATACGTCATTGCGAGGAGCGCGCAGCGCGACGAAGCAATCCCGAGCGGCGTGCGCCTCAACGAGTTGAGATTGCTTCGCTCGCAATGACCGGAAGGGGGACCATCAAATGACTGCCACCGCCATCTCGGGCGAGATCATTCCCGCCCTCCCGGCGCGCTCGCGCTGGCAGCGCACGTTGCCGCTGCAGATGCTCGCCGGCCTGGTGGTCGGCTGCCTCCTCGGGCTGATGTTTCCCGACCTCGGCAAGTCGCTGCTGCCGCTCGCCCAGGCCTTCATCAAGGCGCTGCGGATGATCGTCATCCCGCTGGTGTTCTCGGCGATCGCGCTCGGCATCTACAACATGGGGCGCGAGATCTCCGTGCTCGGCCGGATCGTGGCGATCGCGTTCGCCTGGTTCTTCGTCGCCACCGCGCTGTGCATCGTCGCCGGTCTCGGGATCAATGCGATCTTCCATCCCGGCATCGGCGCCGACCTTTCGATCGCGGGCCAGGTACCGAAAGTGTCGGGCATCAAGATCGATTTCGTCGGCTTCCTGCTCGACCTCGTGCCGGTCAACGTCGTCTCCGCCATGGCGGAGCAGAAAATCCTGCAGGTGCTGCTGTTCGGCATCCTGTTCGGCGCGTCGCTCGCCGTGATCGGGCCGATCGGCCGCGACGTCGCCCGCCTGCTCGCCGGCGTGCAGCTCGCGATGATGCAGATGGTGCGCTGGATCGTGATGCTGTCGCCGATCGCGATCGCGGCCGTGATGGCCTGGCTGTTCTCCTCGCAGGGCATGAGCGTGATCCTCGCGCTCGCCAAGCTGGTCGGTGCGCTCTACGTGGGGCTCGTCGTGGTCGTGCTGGCGATGTGGCTGGTGCTCCTCATGATCGGAAAGAATCCGCTCGCGGTGACGCGCAAGATCGCCGAGCCGCTGCTGCTCGCCTTCACGACGCGCTCGTCGGAGACGACGCTGCCGATCCACATGGAGATCCTCGAGCGCATGGGCGTGCCGAACAAGGTGGTCTCGACGGTGATCCCGCTCGGCTACTCGTTCAACCAGGACGGCACCTCGCTCTACGTCTCGCTCGCGGTCGCGTTCGTGCTCGAGGCGCACGGCATCGCGCTCGCCTGGCCGGCGATGCTCACCATCATCGTCACCGGCCTGCTCGCCACCAAGGGCATGGGCAATGTCGGCGGCGGCGGGCTGGTCGCGGCGACGACGGTGCTGGTCGCGCTCGGCATGCCGCTCGAATCGGTGGCGATTCTCGCCGCGATCGACGTGTTCATGGACATGGGGCGCACCACCGTCAACGTGTTCGGCAACACGGTCGCGGTGCTGCTGGTCGACCGCTTCGGCAGCACCGAGATGGCGGAGGCAGCCGCCGTCCAGGCGCAGCCCGCGCCCTAGCCCGGGCGGCCACTCCCTCGCTTCGCCGCCGCGGCGGCGCGCAGGCGCTGCGTCGCGATCCAGATGGCGAATGACAAGCAGCCTCCCAGCGCGATCGCGATGGTGAGCGGCCAGGCGCTCGCGCCGATCGCGTGTGCGACCAGCGCGCCGGTCGAGGCCGCGACCGCCTGCTGGAGACAGCCGATGAGCGAGGAGGCGGCGCCGGCGCGCTCGGGAAACGGCTGCAGCGCGCCGGCGAGCGCCTGCGGCATCGCGAGCCCCAACCCGAGCAGGTAGACCGTCATCGGCACGACGATGCCGGCGACGGCGCCGGGCGCGAGCGCGGTCGCACCGACCATTCCGACCCCACCGCCCGCGAGCGCGACGACACCCCAGGTGATGGTGCGCTCGAGGCCGACGCGGGTGACGATCCGGGCAGCGAGCGAGGTCCCCGATATGTAACCGATGCTCGCGAGCGCGAAAGAGACGCCGAAGCCGACGGGCGAGAGGCCGAGCAGGTCCTGCAGCACGAACGGCGCACCGGAGATGTAGGCGAAGAGGCCGGCGTAGCTCGCCGTGATGACGCCGATGAAGGTGAGCGCGACCCGATGGCGGGCGACGACCGTGAGGCTCGCGACCAGGCCTGCCGATTGATGCGCACGCGGGCGCAGCGTCTCGGGCAACAGCCAATAGGCGGACGCGAGCGCGACGAGGCCGGCCGCGGCGATGAAGACGAAGCAGGCGCGCCAGCCGAATGCGGTCTGCAGCACGCCGCCGATCAGCGGGGCGACGATCGGCGCGAGGCCCATGATCGCCGCCATCAGCGAGAGCTCGCGCCCGGCCCGCGGGCCCTCGTAGAGGTCGCGCACCACGGCGCGGGCGAGCACGATCGTGCCGGCCGATCCCGTGGCTTGCAAAGCGCGGGCGCCGATCAGCGCTGCAATCGAGGGCGAGGCCGCGCAGGAGAGGCTCGCAAGGCAGAAGATCGCCAGAGCCGTCAGCAGCACCGGCCGGCGCCCGTAGCGGTCGGACAGCGGGCCGTAGACCATCTGCCCGACCGCGAATCCGATCAGATAGAGCGAGATCGTGAGCCCGACAGCGCTGGGCGAGGCTCCAAGGGCGGCGCCGATCGATGGCAGCGACGGCAGGTAAAGGTCGATCGACAGCGGACCGACTGCCGTGAGCAGCGCAAGCAGCGCGGTGAGCGCGAGGGTGTCGGGGCGGAGCATATGCGTTGTTTTTCGCGGTCATGCCCGCCTTGTGCCCGGCATCCACGTCTTGCGGCATCGGCAGCATGAAAGACGTGGATGGCCGGGACATAGGCGAGCGAAGCGACGCCGTGATTCGCCCACTATGCCCGCCATGACGGGGTTGATAGCTTTCCGGCGCACTAGGCGCCAGCGCCGTAGCGATGCAACTCGGCGCCATGCGCATCGAGCCACACCTTGGCCCTATGCGTGTCGGGGCACATTGCCATCACGGTGCGCCAGAAGCGCGGCGAATGGTTCATCTCGACCAGATGCGCGACCTCGTGCGCCGCGAGGTAGTCGAGCACGAAGGGCGGCGCGAGAATGAGCCGCCACGAGAACGAGAGCGTCCCGGTGGTGGAGCACGAGCCCCAGCGGCTCGACGGGTCGCGGATGGCGATGCGGCGCACCATGACGCCGAGCCGCGCCGCGTAGCGGCGGCTGGCGACCTCGAGATCGCGCTTGGCCTCGCGCTTGAGATGATCGGTGATGCGGCGGCCGACGTGCGGCGCCTGCCCGGCGACGCAGAGGAGCGGCGAGCCATCGGCGGCGACCTCGCTCCACACGGTGCCGCGGGCGCCGGGCCGATGCTCGACGCGATGGTCGAGTCCGCGCAGCGGCACGACGGTGCCGTGCGCGAACGGCAGCGCGGCGGGCAGCCGGTGCAGCCGCGCCGCAATCCACCCGCCGTGCTTCTGCGCGAAAGCGCGCGCCTCGCGCAGGCTGCCGCGCGGCGGCATCGTGAGCACGACCTCGCGCGTCGCCGCCTGGACGCGCAGCGTGTAGCGGCGCGCCTGCGGATGGCGGCGCAAGCGCACCCAGAGGATCATGCGGTCGAAGGCGATCTCGATCGCCTGCGGCTCTGGCGGTCGGCGAAACAGCGCGCGCAGCGGCATGGCGGGAGATTTTACGCTGATTCGGGCGCACGCGTGGCCGTGGCGTAGGCATGGCGCGCGGCACCGTCCAACCGGCGTGGGCAAAATCGCAGAAGCGCCGTGCCCCGCGGATCGACCGACCAGGCGATCCCCGCCTTCTCGGGGACAAGCTTTGTCCACCTATGGCACTTTCGCGCGCGATGACGGAGTCGTGTGACGAGGGTCTAGGCCTCGCTCGGCGACGGGCGGCGGGCGGCGACGGGCCGCGGCGTATCGTCGTTGGCGACGTGGCCGTTGCCATTGGCGGCGCCGTTGCCCTTGTGGGCGGCGCCGTTGCCGGCCCGCGCGCGGGCGGCACGCGGGGCGCCGTTGTGCGAGAGCACGAAGTCGGCGATGCGCGGCGCGATCTCGGCGCGGAAGCGCGAGCCGTTGAACACACCATAATGACCGACGTCGGGCTGCAGCCAGTGCGCCTTGAGGCTGTCGGGAAGATTGCTGCAGAGGCGGTGCGCGGCCTGGGTCTGGCCGACGCCGGAAATGTCGTCGTGCTGCCCCTCGACGGTCATGAGCGCGACGCGCTTGATCTTGCCCGGATCGACCGGGACGCCGCGATGGGTCATCTTTCCGCATGGCAGCGCGTGGCGCACGAACACGGTCTCGACCGTCTGCAGATAGAACGCCGCGTCGAGATCCATGACGGCGAGATACTCGTCGTAGAACTCGCGGTGCTTCTGCGCCGAGTCGCCGTCGCCTTGCACGAGATTGTAGAACAGCCGGCGGTGCGCCTCGATGTGGCGGTCGAGGTTCATGCTGACGAAGCCGTGCAGCTGCAGGAAACCAGGATAGACGTCGCGCATCACGCCGGGGTGCGGGAACGGCACCCTGGTGATGACGTTGCGCCGGAACCAGTCGGTGCCGCGCGTCTCGGCGAGACGATTGACGGCGGTCGGGTTCTCACGCGTGTCGATCGGACCGCCCATCAGGATCATCGAATGCGGCACATTCGGATCGCCGGCCGCCTCCATGGCGGCGACCGCGGCGAGCACCGGCACGGAAGGCTGGCACACCGCGATCACATGGGTATCGCCGCCGAGGAAATGCAGCATGGAGATGACGTAGTCGATGTAGTCGTCGAGATCGAAGGTGCCGGCCGCAAGCGGCACCATGCGGGCGTCCGCCCAGTCGGTGATGTAGACGTCATGGTTGGGCAGGAAGGCCTCGACCGTGCCGCGCAGCAGCGTCGCATAGTGACCCGACATCGGCGCGACGATCAGGAGACGCGGCTGCGGGCGATGCGGCATGTGGCCGATCGAGCGCTCGAAGCGCAGCAGGCGGCAGAAGGCGCGCTCCCACACGGAGCTGATGTGCACCGGCACACGCTCGCCGCCGACGGTGGTCGACGTGATGCCCCATTCGGGCCTGCCGTAGCGGCGGGTCGAGCGCTCGAACAGCTCGGCGGCGGCCGCCATCGACTTGCCGAAGGTGGTGGCCGAGAGCGGATTGATCGGATTCTTGTAATAGAGGCGGGTCGCGTCCGCGATGGCACGCGCCGGGTTCAGCGCCGCGTGGCTCATTTCCCAGAACCAGTACATCGGCGCGGAGAGCACAAGCCCACCGTCGCCTGGCAGCGCAGGCGCGCCGCCAAATTCACCAATCGCCATGGGCCCCCCGGCCTGTACCCGCTTTTCGCGTTGCAACATAGTGTGTCGCCTATCTGTCATACCGTCAATAGATATAGACATCGTTCAGATCTTTTGCCGGCCTGTGGAGCTTCGCGGCCACACGTCAAGAACTGCTTGAAATTCAAATACGTAGAGAACCGGACGTCATTCGCCGCCCTGCATGAGTGCGCCGCTGCGCCGCGCGCTTTTCAACAACCCCATGAACGCTGCCGCAGCGCCAACAAAGAAAACCGCGTTGAGCCCCAGCGCCTCGAGCATCAGGTCAGCGCGGAAGACGTGGTCGATCAGGAGGGCGCGCATGCCCTCGAACACGTAGGTCGGCGGCAGCAGCCAGGAGATGTGCTGGAGCCAGTGCGGCAGCACGGCGACGGGATAGTAGACGCAGGTGAGCGGCAGGAAGATGAACATGATGCTCCACGCCATGTTCTCGGCGCCGAGCCCGTTGCGCAGCACCAAGCCGGACACGAAGATGCCGACGGACCAGCTGGTGAGCAGCAGGTTGACGAAGAACGCCGCGAGCGCAAGGCCGAGGCCGAACAGGTTGAAGCCGAAGAAGGCGATCGCAAGCAGCGCGACCGGAATGGTCGAGATGGCGAGGCGGATCACGCTCATGGTCATCAGCGCGAGCACGAGCTCGATCGGGCGCAGCGGGCTGATCATCAGGTTGCCGACGTTGCGCGACCACATTTCCTCCAGGAAGGAGAGCGAGAAGCCGAGCTGGCCGCGAAACAGGATGTCCCACAGCAGCACGGCGCCGATGAAGGTGCCGCCGGCGCGGGCGAAGAAGCCGGCGTTCTGCGCGAGATAGAGCTGCAGGAAGCCCCACATCAGCATCTGCACGGCCGGCCAGTAGACGAGGTCGAGGAGGCGCGGCCACGAGGAGCGCAGCAGATACCAGTAGCGCTGGACCATGGCGGCGACGCGCGAGAGACTTATGGCACGGCTCATTGCGCCACCTCCCGCGTCTCGCCCTGCCCGCGGGCGACATCGAGGAAGACCTCCTCGAGCGAGTCGCGGCCGTAGCGCGCGAGCAGCGCCGGCGGCGCGTCGTCGTCGACGATCGCGCCGCGCCGCATGATGATGACCCGCTCGCACAGCCGCTCGACCTCGACCATGTTGTGCGAGGCGAGCAGCACGGTCGCGTTGCGCGCCGTGCGGTAGCGGTCGAGATGGCCGCGGATCCAATCGGCAGTGTCGGGATCGAGCGAGGCGGTCGGCTCGTCGAGGAGCAGCACCTCGGGCTCGTTGATGAGCGCCTTGGCCAGCGCGACGCGGGTACGCTGGCCGGACGAGAGCTTGCCGGTCTCGCGATCGAGCAGCTCGCCGAGGTCGAGCTCGGCGGCGAGCGCCGCGATGCGGGCGGGGATATCTGGCACGCCGTAGAGGCGGCCGAACACCTTGAGATTCTGCCGCACGGTGAGCCGGCGCGGCATCTCCACATAGGGGCTTTCGAAATTCACGCGGTGGAGCACGCGATAGCGCTCGCGCGGCATGGCGGCTCCGAGCACGTGCACGCTGCCGGCGGTCGGCTCGACCAGCCCCAGGAGCATCGCGATGGTCGTGGTCTTGCCGGCGCCATTGCCACCGAGCAGCGCCGTGATCGTCCCGGGCGCGAGCGCAAACGAGATGCCGGCAACCGCCGTCGTTTGCTTGTAACGCTTGACGAGGCGGTCGACCGCGATGGCAGGTGGGGCGGACATGGCGCGGCGTGTATAACACGACTGCGCTTTCACCTCTCCCCGAAGGGACAGGTCGACGCGCGAAGCGCGTCGGGTGAGGGGCGCTCGGAGTTTCGATGGAGCACCGGGAGCCCCTCGCCCGGCTCGCGGCGCTCACCACCCTCTCGCCTTGGGGGAGAGGGGAAAGGAAGGACCCGATGCCCGCCATCACGCTCGACCAGGCCAACGCCATCATCGCCGCGATCCTCCAGCGCGGCGCCGAGCTCGACTGCCGGCCATTATCGGTGATCGTGGTCGAGCCCGGGTGCAAGCCGAAGGCGTTCCAAAAGGAGGATGGCTCCTCGATGATCCGGTTCGAGATGGCCTTCGGCAAAGCCTATGCGGCGCTGGCGCTCGGCCGCTCATCGAAGCTCGTGCGGGTGCGGGCGCAGGAGAAGCCGATCTTCATGGATTATCTCCTGTCGGCCAGCGCGGAGCAGATCTTCCCCGAAGGCGGCGGCCTGCTGATCCGCGACGCCGACGGCGAGGTGATCGGCGCGGTCGGCGTCACCGGCGATACCGAGGACCGCGACGAGGAACTCGCGGCACACGGCATCCACGCGGCGGGCCTGAAGACGGACGATGATTGCGCGACGATGGGACGGCGGGTGAATGTGAGGAAGACGGAGTAGTGCGCGGCCTCGCTGCGGCCGGGAACGCCGATCCAGGACAAATAGCCGCTGGCATGAAGCCTATCCCGCTTTTCCCGCCGGCCTCGTCATGCTCTAAACTCCGCTCAATCGGCAGCCCGAGGGGCGATGTGGACGCGTTGACGGACCAGGGCGGCGTGATATTGCGCGACGGCGCGAGCGCGGAGAGCGTCGCCCGCGGCGACGCCCGCCGGCGGCGCTTCGCGTCCGTCGGCTGGGTCGCGTTCCTGCTCGCGCTGCTCGCCTTCCTGGTCATCTATCCGGTCGCGATGCTGGGCGTCGGCGCGGTGACCGACGCCAATCCGGTGGTGGAAGGCCTCGCCGGCCTGCGTCCCTCGCTCGCCAATTTCGTCGCCGTCCTCACCAATCCGAACGTGCTCGACGCCCTGATCAACTCGCTGATCATCTGCAGCGGAGGGACGGCGCTGGCGCTGGTGATCGGGCTCACCTTCTCGTGGATCGTGGTGCGCACCAACACGCCGGCCAAGGGGTTCATCGCTTCGGCGAGCATGATCCCACTATTCGTGCCGCCGCTCGTCGCCGGCGTCGCCTGGGTGATGCTCGGCTCGCCCAAGACCGGGCTGATCAACATGGTGTTCAGGTGGCTCGGCCTCGACCTGCACGTCGACCTCTACACCATGGGCGGGCTCGTCTTCGTCTTTGGCATCTACTACGCGCCCTATGTCTACATGTTCACCTCCTCGGCGCTGCGCAACATGGACCCGAGCCTGGAGGAGGCCGCCGAGGTCGCCGGCGCGAGCCCGGTGGCGACGCTGTTCACCGTGACGTTCCCGCTGATCCTGCCGGCGATCGTCTCCGGCATGCTGCTGTCGTTCGTGGTGATGCTCGGCATCTACGGCATTCCGGCGGCGCTCGGCGCGCCGGCGAACGTCTCGGTGCTCACCACCTACATCTTCAAGCTCACCGCGTGGCAGCCGCCGCTCTACAACACCGCCGCCGCGGTCGCGGTGGTGCTGATGGTGGTCACCGGCTTCCTGGTGGTGATGCAGCAGAAGGTGATCTCGGGCCGCAGCTACGCGACCGTCGCCGGCAAGGCCTTTCGCCCGCGCAGCCTCGACCTCGGGCCGTGGCGCTGGCTCACGCTCGCCCTCTCGGTCGTCTACCTGCTGGTGGTCGTGGTGCTGCCGACGCTGGCGCTGGTGATCACCGCGTTCCGCCGTTTCATGTTCATCCCGACGCTCGCGAGCCTCGTCGACACGCGGCAATACTCGCTGATGCACTTCCAGTCGGTGCTCGAGAATCCGATCACGATGCAGTCGATCTGGAATACGCTCGAGGTGGGCGTGATCACGGCGATTTTCGGCGGCATGCTGGCCTTCGCGATCGGCTACACGGTGCATCGCAGTCAGGTGAGCGGCCGGCGCACCATCGATCTTTTGTCAAGCCTGCCGGTCGCGATACCGGGGCTCGTCATCGGCGTCGCCTATCTGTGGGCATGGATCGCGGTCCCGGGCGGGCTCTACGGCACCATCTGGATTCTCGCCCTCGCCTTCATCGCCCGCTTCATGCCGGACACCGTGAAGGTGCTCTCCACCTCCTTCATGCAGATCCACCGCGAGCTCGAGGAGGCCGCCTGGATCTGCGGCCGCGGGCTGCTCGCCACCATCCGTACCATCGTGCTGCCGCTGGCGAGCCCCGGCGTGATCGCCGCGATGACGCTGCTGTTCGTGCTCGGCATCCGCGAGCTCGGCTCGTCGCTCTTCCTCTACACCAGCAACACCACCGTGATGGCGGTGCTGCTGCTCGATTATTACGACGGCGGCAATACCGGCAAGACCGCCGCCTTCAGCCTGATCCAGACGGTGCTGCTCGCCGTGCTGATCGGCGGCTTCAACCTGATCAAGTGGCTGCTCGCGCGGCGCGCCGCCGCACGGGCGCTGCCGGCCTCCGCAATCATTCGATGACGAACCGACGTAAGGGAGACGACATGACCACTCGCAGATCGATCCTCAAAGGCGGCGCCGCGCTCATGGCGATGCCGGCGCTGGCGACGCGCGCGCTCGCGGACGGCGAGTTCGGCTCGGCCGAGCTGATCGCGGCGGCGAAGAAGGAAGGCCGGATGGTCTACTACACGGCGAATTTCGCCGAGGTCGAGCAGGAGGTGATCAACGCCTTCAACAAGCGCTTCCCCGAGATCAAGGTCGAGATGGTGCGCGCGCCGGGCGGCCAGCTGATCACGCGGGTGAAGACCGAAGCCGCCGCGAACAAGCTCTCCGCCGACGTGATCGACCATTCCGATCGCGCGCTGATGAGCGACCTCGTCGACCTCTTCCAGGACTACGCGCCGCCGAACGCCGCCGACTACCGCACCGACGTGATGATCTCGCCCAAGCTGTGGCCGCGCGTCACCCTGGTGTGGTCGATCGCCTACAACTCGGCGCTGGTGCAGAAGCCGCCGCAGACCTGGATGGATCTGACCAAGCCGGAATACGGCAACAAGCAGATCGGCCAGGTGATCGCCGCCTCCGGCGGCACCACCTGGACCCGCATCATGTTCGAGCGCCAGGTGCTGGGCGAGGATTACTGGAAGAAGCAGGCCGCGACCAACCCGGTGCTTTATCCCTCCGGCGCCCCGATGGCCGACGCGATCGTGCGCGGCGAAGTGAACATGGGCCCGATCCTCTACAACGCGATCTTCCCGAAGCAGCGCGACGGCGCTCCGGTCGAGATGATCTTCGGGCCGGAGGGCGCGCCCGTGAACCCGTATGCGAGCGGCGTGCCGAAGACGGCCGCGCATCCGAACGCGGCGAAGCTCTTCCTCAACTGGTGCATGTCGGTCGAAGGGCAGACCTTCATGATCAAGCGGCAGGGCAACCTGACCTCGCTCAAGAAGGCGCCGTTCTATCCGAAGGGCTTCGATCCGGACAAAGTGAAGCTGTGGGTGCCGGAGATGAAGCAGTACGTCGCCCTGCACAAGCAGTGGGTCGAGGACTGGAACAAGATTTACAACTATCGGCAGTAACGCACATCGTCACGGCCGGGCTCGGCCGGGCCATCCACGTCTTGCCGCGAAAGAAAATACGTGGATGCCCGCGACAAGCCCGGGCATGACGCAAGAGGAAAGACGACGTGGCCGCAACGCTCGAAGTTCGCGATCTGGTCAAGGCGTTCGCCACCGGGCATCGGGCGGTGGACGGCGTCACCTTCACGGTGCCGCCGGGCGAGATCGTGGTGCTGCTCGGCCCGTCGGGCTGCGGCAAGACCACCACGCTGCGCTGCGTCGCCGGGCTCGAGCATCCGACCGATGGGTCGATCGCGATCGGCGGGCGCACCGTGTCGTCGCCGGCGGACGCCGTCATGGTGCCGGCGCGCCGGCGCGGCATCGGCATGGTGTTTCAGTCGTACGCGGTGTGGCCGCACATGACGGTGGCGCAGAACGTGCGCTATCCGCTCAAGGCCCGCGGCGTGCGCCGCGCCGATGCCGATAAGCAGGTCGCCGAAGCGCTCGATCTCGTCGGGCTGCACGAATATGCCAACCGGCCGGTGGTGTCGCTCTCGGGTGGGCAGATGCAGCGCGTCGCGCTTGCGCGCAGCCTGGTCTATCGGCCGCACCTGCTGCTGCTCGACGAGCCGCTGTCGAACCTCGATGCCAAGCTGCGCCTGCGCCTGCGCGACGACCTGCGCCGCATTCTCAAGGCGACCGGCATGACCGCACTCTATGTGACGCACGACCAGTCGGAGGCCGTGGTGCTGGGCGACCGGGTCGGCGTGATGCGCGACGGCAAGCTCCTGCAGATGGCGCCGCCGAACGAGATCTACAACCGGCCCGCGGATCTCTTCGTCGCCAACTTCACCGGCGCCTCGAACGAGCTCGCCGGCAGGCTGATCGCGCGCGACGGCGAGTTCGGCACCGTCGATCTCGGCGGCGGCCAGCGCGCCGAGGCCGCGCTGCTGCATCCGCTCGCGCCGGGCGACGCGGTGCGCATCGCGTTGCGGCCGGAGAACATCGCGCTCGGTACGGCGAACGGCGCCAACAGCTTCGAGGCGCGCGTGGTCGAGCGGCGCTATCAGGGAACCCAGACCGCCTACGACATCGACCTGTTCGGGCGCCGCCTCGAGGTGCTGGAATTGGGCACTGCCGCGCGTCATCAGGTCGGCACCACCGCCCCGGTGACGCTGCCGCGCGAGGCGCTGTGGGCCTATCGCGATACGGGCGCAGCGCGGGCCGAGTAGCCCGGATGGAGGCGCGTCAGCGCCGTAATCCGGGGAAAGGCTCTCCCGCATTCCGCTTCGCTCCATGCGGGCTACAACCCGCGACGGAACGCCGCCGCATCGCGCGGCGTTTTCATCTATTATCACGCCATGTCGACCGACGCGCCGAGCTTCACAGACTATCCGCTGCGCAACGTGCGGCTCGACACGCTCATCCGCCTGCGCTGGCTCGCGGTGTTCGGCCAGACCGCGGCGGTGCTGATCGTCAATGACGGCTTCGACTACGTGCTGCCGCTGTGGCCCTGCCTCGCGGTGATCGGCCTCTATGCCTGGCTCAACGTCGCGCTGCGGCTGCGCTTTCGCGGCAGCGCGCGGCTCGAGCCCGACCGCAGCGCCTGGCTGCTCGCGGTCGACATCGCCGAGCTCGCGGTGCTCTTGTTTCTGACCGGCGGGCTCGAGAACCCGTTCGCGTTCCTGTTTCTCGGGCCGGTGCTGATCTCGGCGACGGCGCTGCCGGCGCGCATGACGCTGATGCTCGCTGCATTTGCAATTGCGTGTGCGACCCTGCTGATGTTCTGGCACAACCCGCTGCCGTGGGCGCCGAGCGAGGAGGCGCAGGAGCTGCCGCAGCACTACATGGTCGGCATCTGGGTCGCGCTGCTCCTGTGCATCGGCTACATCAGTGTCTATGCGTGGCAGGTCCTCGGCGAGTCGCGCCAGCTCGCCGAGGCGCTGGCGGCGACCGAGATCGTGCTCTCGCGCGAGCAGCACCTGATCCAGCTCGACGGGCTCGCGGCCGCGGCCGCGCACGAGCTCGGCACGCCGCTCTCCACCATCGCGCTGGTGGCGCGCGAGCTGCAGAAGGCGCTCGGCCCCAACTCGCCACACGCGGAGGACGTCAAGCTGCTGCGCGAGCAGGCGCAGCGCTGCGGGGATATTCTCGGCCGCCTCAGCCAACTACCCCCCGCCGGCGAGCCGTTCGAGCGCATGAAGCTCTCCGCCCTGCTCGAGGAGGTGGTGGCGCCACATCGCAATTTCGGCGTCGACATCGCGGTCGGAATGCCCAAGGACGCCGGCGACGAGCCGGAAGTGGCACGCAACCCAGCGATCATGTACGGGCTCGGCAACCTGGTCGAAAACGCGATCGATTTCGCCCGCGAGCGGGTCGAGATCGACGCGGAGTGGAGTGGCGACGAGGTTCGGGTCACGATCAACGACGATGGTCCGGGCTTTCCGCCCGAGATCATGGACCGCATGGGCGAGCCTTTCGTCACCGGCCGCCGCCGTCGCCAGCGCGCCGCCAACGAGAACCCCGGCCTCGGCTTAGGCTTCTTCATCGCCAAGACGCTGCTCGAGCGCTCGGGCGCCAAGCTCGCGTTGGAGAACCGGCAGTTTCCCCAGCGCGGCGCCATCGTGAAGGTGCGCTGGGGTCGCGCCGATTTCGAGCGGCCGCTGGTGGGCGCTGCAGCATAGTCGCGGGTGAGACTACGTTCCGGCCACTATCAATTCGCTCGGACAATTCGTCCGGATCTGGCGTTCACCATGCGGACGGTCCATATGGTGTTCAGGTGGCGATGCAATTGGCGGGAGCATTCGCAATGGCTAGTATCGAATATGGCACGCCCACAAAGGCATCCCCGATGACGGAACTCACCGCAGTCGCGCCCCAGGGCGACCGCTCGCTGCTCATCGTCGAAGACGACAAATCCTTCCTGCAGCGGCTCGCCCGCGCCATGGAGGGCCGCGGCTTCGCGGTCACCATCGCGGAGACGGTGGCAGAAGGCCTGAGCCAGGTCGACAAGGTCTCGCCCGCGTTCGCGGTGGTCGACATGCGGCTCGGTGACGGCACCGGGCTCGACGTGATCTCGGCACTGAAAAAGCGGCGGCCCGACGCGCGCGGGATCGTGCTCACCGGCTACGGCAATATCGCAACGGCCGTGACGGCCGTGAAAATGGGCGCTTTCGACTATCTTTCCAAGCCGGCCGACGCCGACGAGGTCGCGGCAGCGCTACTCGCGCTCGAGGGCCGCAAGCCCGATCCGCCGGAAAATCCGATGTCCGCCGACCGCGTGCGCTGGGAGCACATCCAGCGCATCTACGAGCTGTGCGGCCGCAACGTGTCGGAGACGGCGCGGCGGCTCAACATGCACCGCCGCACCCTGCAGCGGATCCTGGCGAAGCGCGCGCCGAAGTGAACTTTTCTTCCCCTCCCTGCAGGGGCAGGGGAGGGTGAAGAAATCATCCCTCCCCATACGGCCCTGTCGGGTCATGCAGCGCCTGCAAACGGCGCGCGGCGGCGTGGGCGAAGGCCAGCATCATGCTGCGGCGTGTCGCCGCATGCAGGCGGTGCTCGGGCGCCTCGCGGATGAGCTCGGCGCCATAGGCGTCAGCGATGATCAGGCCGGCCTCCATGGGAAAGATGTCGGACGGCACGTGCACGGCGGTGGCGAAAAAGAGCCGGTCGCAGTGCGTCCGGTAGTCCGGCCATTTCTGGTCGACGCGGAAATCGGCGATCGACGACTTGATCTCGACGATCCAGAGCTCGCCGTCGTGGCGCAATGCGACGAGATCGGCGCGGCGGCCCGAGGCGAGCGGCAGCTCGGCGACGCAGGCCATGCCGTGCGCCACGAGCAGGCGCTGGGTGCCGCGCGCGACCGCGAGCGCGGTCGGCGACTGGCGGCCGTCAGCTGAGACAATCGGCGGATCGGCGACGAGGCTCATTCGGCCGCCTTTTCCGGCAGCGGCGCCGCGCGCTCGGGAAACGCGCGTGCCAGCGCGTCGCGGTTGGGCGCGATCACGCCGCGCTCGGTGATGAGACCGGTGACGAGGCGCGCGGGCGTCACGTCGAAGGCGTAGTTGGCGACGGGCGAGCCTTTCGGGATCACCCGCACGGTCTCGATGCGGCCGTCGGCGGTCTCGCCCGCGATGGTCGCAACCTCGTCGGGCGAGCGCTCCTCGATCGGAATGTCGCAGCCTTGCGCGATCTTGAAGTCGATCGTCGGCGACGGCAGGCCGATATAGAACGGCACGCCGTTGTCGTGCGCCGCGAGCGCCTTGAGATAGGTGCCGATCTTGTTGCACACGTCGCCGTTGGCAGCAACGCGGTCGGCGCCGACGATCGCCATGTCGACGCGCCCGTGCTGCATCAGGTGGCCGCCGGTGTTGTCGGCGATCACACGGTGCGGCACGCCGTGATGGTTGAGCTCCCAGGCGGTGAGCGAAGAGCCCTGGTTGCGCGGGCGCGTCTCGTCGACCCAGACATGGACTGGCACGCCCGCGTCGTGCGCCGTAAAGACCGGCGCGAGCGCGGTGCCGACGTCGACGGTGGCGAGCCAGCCGGCATTGCAATGGGTGAGCACGTTGACGGGCTCGCCCGGCTTCTTGTCCGCCGCGATCGCCTTGATCAGCTCGGCGCCGTGCCGGCCGATCGCGCGGTTGATCGCGACGTCCTCCTCGGCAATTTCGGCGGCGCGCGCGTAAGCCGCGGCGACGCGCTCCGCGCGCGGGCGATTGCGCACCGCCGCCATCATCTCGTCGAGCGCCCAGCGCAGGTTGACCGCGGTCGGCCGCGTCGCGAGCAGCGTCGCATAAGCGCGCTCGATGCCTTCGTCGGAAGCATCATCGCGCAGCGCGAGGCACATGCCATAGGCGGCGGTCGCACCGATCAGTGGGGCGCCGCGGATCACCATGGTCGAGATCGCCGCAGCCGCGTCCGCGAGCGAGACAAGGCGCCTGGTCTCGAAGCGATGCGGCAGCTTGGTCTGGTCGATCACGCCGACCGACCAGCCGTCCGCCTCTACCCAGATGGTGCGCCAGGGCTTGCCGTCGATTTTCATGCGCTCTCCTGCCATCGCCATACGACGCGCATACGGGATCGCACAAGGCTTTGCGGTTCGCGCGACCGCCTGTCTATAGTGATCTTCCACAGGTACAGGAACCACGCGCCGGCGCATCTGGGAGCTGGCCAACCTGTCAGCGGGGCAAAAGCGCCATGCCGACCGACGCATCGACCGCCGAGGAGACGTACACGCCGCGCGAGCGCAGGTTCATCGCGGCGTCGGCGATCTTCGGTTACGGCTTCGATTTCTACAATCTGATCATCATGACGTTCCTGCTGACGCAGATCCAGACGTCGCTCGGAATGACCTTGCCGCAGGTCGGGCTCGTCGGCGCGATGACGCTCACGGCCTCTGTGGTCGGCGGCATCGCGATCGGCTGGCTCGGTGATCTGATCGGCCGCAAGAATGCCCTGCTGATAAGTCTCGCGTTGCTGGCGGCCGGCTCGGTGCTGTCCGCCTTTGCCTGGAACTTCGGCTCGATCATGTGGTTCCGCATCATCACCGGCATCGGCGTGGGCGGCGAGTGGGGCGCCGGGATGGTGCTGCTCAACGAGGTCTGGCGCAGCCACGGCCGCGGGCTCGGCTCGTGCGTGGTGCAGGCGATGTCGGCGGCCGGCACCGCATTTGCGGTGCTGGTCGCCACCTATGCGTTGACCCACCTGAGCCCGGACAAGGCGTGGCGCGCGGGCTTTCTGGTCGGCGGGCTGCCGGTCGTGCTGATGATCTTCATCCGCGCGAAGATGCCGGAATCGCGGCTGTGGAGCGAGTACGAGCGCTTGCGCAAATCGGGCCAACTGCCGCCGGAAAAGCGCGCCGGGCGCTGGTCGATCGTCGAGATCTTCCGCGGCGCCTCGCTCAAATACTTCATCCTCGGCACGCTGATGTGCGGGGCCGCGGTGATCAACTATCAGGCCATCACGTTCTTCATCCCGACCCTGATGTTGCGCGATTTGCACGCCAATCCGGGCGTGCTGCGCACGGCGACGCTGATCTTCTCGGCCTTCTCGGCGACCGGCCTGCTCGCCGCCGGCTATGCGAGCGACCGGATCGGGCGCAAATACGCGATCGTCGGCGCAAGCCTCATTTCCGTCGCGGGCTTCGTGGCCTTCATGCTGGCCGGGCGCACGACCTATGCGGGCTCGGTGATCGGCTGGCCGCTGTTCTGGTGCTACATGCTGTGGGCGCTCGGCCAAGGCACCTTCGGCATCCTCGGGCCGTGGTATTCGGAATTGTTTCCAGTCGAGCTGCGCTCCACCGGCGCGTCATCCACATTCACGGCCGGCCGTCTCGTGGGCAGCGCGATGCCCTATATCGTTCCGCTGCTCGCCGGCTATTTCCGCGACCTGTTCACTGCGATGATGTTCGGAGTCGCGGGCGCCGTGCTGTGCCTGGTGTTCGCGCTGCTGCTGCCGGAGACAGCGGGACGCAAGTTCGCCGTCATCGAAGGCAAGGAACGCGGGTAGCTCCGCTGCCCCTCCCCCGCTGCAAGGGAGGAATTCGCGTTGAGGCGCGCATGAGGGGGCAAGCGGCAGGCGGATTGCGTATGGCGAGAGCCCCTCCCCACCGCGCGACCACCGCGCGGGAGAGAGGGCGATAGAACGCCTCGCGTGGCGTTAGACTAGAAGAACGCCTGGATCCCGGTCTGCGCGCGGCCGAGGATCAGCGCGTGGATGTCGTGCGTGCCCTCGTAGGTATTCACCGTCTCGAGGTTCGACAGCACGCGCATCACATGAAATTCGTCCGCGATGCCATTGCCGCCGTGCATGTCGCGCGCGAGGCGGGCGATGTCGAGCGCCTTGCCGCAGTTGTTGCGCTTCATCAGCGACACCGAGGGCGGCGCTGCCTTGCCGGCTTCGAGCATGCGACCGAGCGCGAGCGCGCCGGAGAGGCCGAGCGCGATCTCGGTCTGCATGTCGGCGAGCTTCTTCTGGATCAGCTGGTTCGCCGCGAGCGGGCGGCCGAACTGCTTGCGGTCGAGCACGTATTGCCGCGCGCGATGCCAGCAGAACTCAGCCGCGCCCATCGCGCCCCAGGCGATGCCGTAGCGCGCATTGTTGAGGCAGCCGAACGGGCCGGCGAGGCCCTTCGCGCTGGGCAAGAGGCTCTCTTCCGGCACGAACGCATCCTCGAGCACGATCTCGCCGGTGGTCGAGGCGCGCAGCGACAGCTTGCCCTCGATCTTGGGCGTGGAGAACCCCTTGGTGCCGCGCTCGACGATGAAGCCGCGGATGACGTCGTCGAGCTTCGCCCACACGACCGCGACATCGGCGACCGGCGAGTTGGTGATCCACATCTTGGCGCCGTTGAGCCGGAAGCCGCCCGGCGCCTTCACGGCCCGCGTCGCCATCGAGCCCGGATCGGAGCCGTAGTCGGGCTCGGTCAGCCCGAAGCAGCCGACGAGCTCGCCGGTCGCAAGCTTGGGCAGGAATTTCCGCCGCTGCGCCTCCGAGCCGTAGGCGTGGATCGGGTACATGACCAGCGAGGACTGGACCGACATCGCCGAGCGGTACCCTGAATCGACCCGCTCGACCTCGCGCGCGATCAGCCCATAGGCGACGTAGCCGAGGCCGGCGCCGCCGTACTCCTCCGGAATGGTCGACCCGATCAGGCCGAGCGCGCCCATCTCGTTGAAGATCTCGCGGTCGAAGCGCTCCTCACGATAGGCGGTGAGCACGCGGGGCATCAGCTTGTCCTGCGCATAGCCGCGCGCGGTGTCGCGCACCATGCGCTCTTCTTCGCTGAGCTGGCCCTCGAGGTCGAGCGGGTCCTCCCAATCGAACTCGGCGGACGGCTTGGCGCGCGCCGGCTGATCGGAACGCTTCTCGGCGGCTTGTGGCATGACGGACTCCTGGGGAGAATTGACGCGTTGACAACAATATAGCGAATGTCGACAGCTCGGACGAGCGGAGGGTTGTATTGAGATGCGATATCTCTTCGAATTTCTCCGACGCCTAGGGCGAGCGGCCATTAGGCCGGCGCCCATGCCGGAAAATGCAAGCAAGGCCAACCTCGCGCCGAATGCTGCTCGGGTTGCGGCCCGGGCGCTCGCGCTCGCCGCCATCGTATGCCGAGGGCATCTGGAAGACGCCGAAGACAGCACGCAGGCAGAAGAACGCCGTCTGCTCCTCTTTCACTGGTGCAACCTCGTGGGGCTGATACCGGAGCCTGAAGAGGAGGAATTCTCGCTTATCGCAAACCCGATAGGCGCCCTGGCGCGACAGCAGGCGATCGATGCGGTTTGGCGCGGTGAAGGAATGCTGGTCGGTCGCTTGGGCTCTCGGCCAGGCCGAGCTAAAAGCATATGACGAGCCATGCGAATCAGAAGCGGTGGCGATGTGTATCGGCTGGCTGAATCAGCGTTCGGATACCGTCCTGGAAAATCCAACCTTGCGGCCGCGCTCGGAAATCGAAGGTTGGACCAACACCTACCTGACGGTCCATTGGCGGCTGCGACAGCATCGTCTCGCCCCCAGCGGGCACGGTCCGAGACAAATCGATCTTGCCGACTATGTCGCCAGCGCCAAGTGGGGTCCACTGACGGTCGCGAACATCGCTCTCATCGACAGCGACTTGAGCATAGGTGGCACGCGGATCGACCCCGCAGCCGAGGATACGTTCGAGCAAACCTGCAGCATCGTCCGCGAGCGGCACAAGGCATTGAACTGGTTGCGCGGTGACGCGCCACTTTATTCCGCAGTCCGCACTCCCACATAGTGTCCACCCGATGTGCCAAAATTCCTTGCAAGCAATGGAGTGACCCATCATGAAGTTCGGAATCGGTCAGCCGGTGCGACGCCACGAGGATTTGCGTCTCATCACCGGCGGCGGCCGCTACACGGACGACATCGTCCTGCCGCGCATGGCGCGGGCGTTCGTGCTGCGCGCGCCGATGGCGCATGCGCGTATCAAACATATTGATGCAACGGCCGCGCGGCAGATGCCCGGGGTGCTGCTGGTCGCGACCGGCGAGGACCTGCGCGCCGACGGGCTCGGCAACATCCCGTGCCAGACGCCGCTCAACAACCGCGACGGGACGCCGCGGCACGACACGCCGCGTCCGGTGCTGGCGGTGGGCAAGGTGCGGCATGTCGGGGAGCCCGTGGCCCTCGTGGCCGCGGAAACGCTCGCCGCGGCGCGCGACGCGGCGGAAGCAATCGCGGTCGAATACGAGGACCTGCCGGCGGTCACCACCGCCACGGACGCGATCGCGCCGGGCGCGCCGCAGCTGTTCGAGCATATTGCGGCCAACACGGTGTTCGACTGGGACAACGACATGGGGGACGCCAAGGCGACGGATGCCGCCTTCGCGGCGGCCGCGCGCACCGTCACGCTCGAGCTCGTCAACAATCGCGTCGTCGCCAACTCGATGGAGCCGCGCAACGCGATCGGGGACTACGACGAGGCGAGCGACCGCTCGGCGCTCTACACGGCGACGCAAGGCCCGCACTTCGTGCGCGATCCGCTCGCCGAAGCGGTGCTCAAGCTGCCGAAGGACAAGCTGCGCCTGATCACGCCCAATGTCGGCGGCGGATTCGGCATGAAGGCGTTCGTCTATCCCGAGCATGCGCTGGTCGTGTGGGCGGCGCGCAAGCTCAAGCGGCCGGTGAAGTGGCAGGAGGATCGCTCCGAGGGCTTCGTGTCCGACAATCAGGGGCGCGACCACACGACCCGCGCCGAGCTCGCGCTCGATGCCAAGGGGCGCTTCCTCGGTTTGCGCGTCTCGATCCTCGCCAATCTCGGCGCTTATTTGTCACCGTTCGGCAGCTTCGTGCCGACGCGATCGACCGATCTCGTCAGCGGCCTTTACCGGATCGGCGCCATCCAGGTGAACGTCAAAGGCGTCGCCACCAACACGGTGCCGGTGTGCGCCTATCGCGGCGCCGGCCGGCCCGAAGCCGCCTATCTGCTCGAGCGCCTGGTCGATCTCGCGGCGCGCGAGCTCGGGATGAGCCCCGACAGGATCCGCCGCGTCAACTTCGTGCCGCCGTCGGCGATGCCCTACGTGTCGGCGACCAAGCTGCGCATCGATTCCGGCGAGTTCGAGAAAGTGATGGACCTGTGCATGGGCGCGGCCGAATGGTCGTCTTTCAAGAAACGGCGCCGGGAGAGCGAGCGCGCCGGCAAGCTGCGCGGGATCGGCATGGCCACCTACACGGAGCGCTGCGGCGGCGGGTTTCCCGAGACCGCCTCGATCGAGTTCAAGGAGAACGACCGCGTCGAGCTGGTGATGGGCAATCAGGAATACGGCACCGGGCTCCTCACCGCCTACAAGCAAGTTGTGTCCGACCAGCTCGGCATCGATGCGGATCGCATCGACGTGATCATGGGCGACACCGATCGCACGCCGTCCGGCCTGACCGGCGGCTCGCGCGCGCTCGCGGTCGCCGGCTCGGCGCTCTACGAGGCCGGAAAGACGATCGTCGCCAAAGGCCGCGAGCTCGCCGCTCACTTGCTCGAGGTCTCCGCCGAGGACGTCACCTTTGCGGAGGGCGTGTTTTCCGTCGCCGGCACCGATCTGCGCCTCGATCTGCTCGAGGTCGCCAAGGCGGCGCGTGATCCCAAGAAACTTCCGCCCGGGATGGCGGCCGGGCTGGACACGACGCAACACCAGGTCCCGGCGGCGCAGACCTTTCCCAACGGCTGCCACATCGCCGAGGTCGAGATCGATCCCGAAACGGGCACGGTCGCGATCGCGCGCTACACCATCGTCGACGACTTCGGCCGCACCATCAATCCGCTGATGCTCGAGGGTCAGGTGCACGGCGGCGTGGCGCAAGGCATCGGCCAGGCGCTGCTCGAGCAGGCGGTCTACGACCCTGACAGCGGCCAGCTGCTGACCGGCTCGTTCATGGACTACGCCATGCCGCGCGCGGGCGACCTGCCGACGTTCGCGGTCTCGACCCACAACGTGCCGACGACTGCGAACCCGCTCGGCGTCAAGGGCGCGGGCGAAGCCGGCGCGGTCGGCGCGCCGCCGGCGATCGTCAATGCGATCGTCGACGCGCTCGATCATAAGATCGGCGTGCGCCACATCGACATGCCGGCGA
Source organism: Xanthobacteraceae bacterium (assembly GCA_035293985.1). Classification (GTDB taxonomy): domain Bacteria; phylum Pseudomonadota; class Alphaproteobacteria; order Rhizobiales; family Xanthobacteraceae; genus JAVDCA01. Next base: position 153,131 of record DATGLS010000007.1, on the reverse strand, counting down.
CGCCGCACCGGATCTGGAGCGCGCTGCACGGGGCGCATTAGTCGAGGGCCCTCGGATCATTGCTGTTAGCCCAGTTAGGTTCGTTCTGGATTTCTGGATTTCTAGATTCTGCCAATAGGGGTGGGTGCGCATTCCGTTCCGGCGGCGTGGAATTCGCTCCAACTCTTCTTGTGAGTCATGCGCGCTAAACATGACTGCGGGCTCCTGTTCGGGCCGGGCCGGCGTCGCCGAGGAAATACAGGCGATCTACAGGGCCGCAGAAGTCCCCAAATACAATGCAGGTTATTGAAAGTTCTGGAGAAAGCGGCGAAGCCCAAGAACAGGAGAAACCATCGGATATCAGAGGAAAATACAGGGCGGCACAGTGGGGCGCCCCTTGTTCTTTGGGACCTCTGGCCGTAAGCGCAACGCCGATTTGGCCGCGCTGAGCGCATGGCTCGCGCAGGCCGGCGCGAGTGTGAAGTAAAAAACACCCCGCGGGCAAGCCGCGAGGCGCAGTTGCAGAACTCTCATTTATGCCATTAAACCAATTGCCACGGGCACGCAAGGCGTCGCCGCATCTATCCCTTCTATTCACTGGGTAGGCTGGGTCGAGCCCTCCGCGGGGCCCAACATCCATCGTCTTGTTGTCGTGCTAGGTCTCGATGGAGCTCGACCCAACCTGCGGTCCAGAGCTCGCTCTAGAACTCCTTCCGACTGATCGTGCGCATGTCCTCGGCGCGGGTCTGGTCCAGATAGGTGATGGTCACGATGGTCGGCACCGATACTTCCGGCACCAATCGCACGTTGCCGCCGGATAGCCCGTAGCGCACGTTTTCGACCGCCACCGTGACGGCACCGTTGTTGCGGTCGGCGCCGCCGAACAGGCGAACGGAACGCTCGTCGAGCGGAATGCCGATCTGCACCGTTCCGTACGCCCAGCTGAAGCCGAGGAAATAACCCTGCAGCCGCATGGCGGCATCGAGCATGCGGCTGTTGTCGAGTTGCGGATTGGTGTCGAGGCCCCACACGACGTTCACCTGAAAAAGCTGGTGCTGCCGGTAGCCGAACAGGTACTCGACCCGTCCCACACCGAGGCCGGGCTCGAGCTCGTGGACATGGACGATCAGCTTGGTCGCACTGGTGGCCGGGTCTGTCGTCAGCGTCATCTGGCCATCGTCGACGCGGAAGGCCTTTTTCGCCACGTCCCGGACCTGGGCCTCGGTCATGCCGAACAGCGCGCCGCGAAAGCCTGTGACCTGGTACTTCGGCGGCTCCTGCGCTTGCGCGGCGCCGGGCCCCGCCAGCGCTGCCAGAAGCAGGACGAGGGCAGGACGTGACACGATGTGCGCGAGACGGCGGGCCATGGTTGCCTCCACGAAAGCAGGCGCCATGCGCAAGCCTAAGCGGCGAATCATTACCGAAATCGCATCGGTACCATCGAAACTGGATTGGAACTCAGCCCCCGCCCCTACCGCGCAAATTCCACCAGTCGCCGGCACGCCTGCAGCAGCACCAGCGCATCGGTCGCGAGCACGAGGCCTTGCACGCCACGGGCGACGAGCCGCCGGCTGTAGTCGCGCTCCTGGCGGTCGCCGATGGTGGTGAGGACGAGCTTGCCGTGCCGGCGGCAAGACGCGACCACGCGGTCGAGCGCGGAACTCATGGCCGGATGATCGAAATCGGCGCCGGGCGCGCCGACCGAGACCGATAAATCGTACGGACCGACGAACAGCCCATTGATGCCCGGAACCGCGGCGATCGCCGCGATGTCTTCGATCGCGGCGGCATCCTCGATCAGCGGGAGCAGCATGACGTCGCGATTGGCCTGCTCGGCATAGGCCTTCCAGTCGTCCGGCCAGTAGCCGGTCGCGCGCACGATCGGGCAGGCGCCGCGCTCGCCGTCGGGCGCGTAGCGGGCGGCGCGCACCAGCGCCTCGCACGAGGCACGCGTGCCGTGCGGGATGACGAGGCCGGCGACGTCGAGGTTGAGCACCCGCTTGATCAGGCCGGGATCGACCTCGGGGATCCGCACCAGCGGCGCGATGCCGGCGGCATCGGCGGCGCGGACGAGGTGCGCCAGCCGTTCCATGTCCGTCGGGCAGTGCTCCATGTCGATGATGACGAAGTCGATCCCGGCGCGGGCCAGGATCTCGATCACCATCGGGGCGCCGATGAAGTCGATGATGCCGGTGAGCGCATCGCCGCGGGCGAAGCGCTCGCGCAGGCTGCTGCGAGGGTTGATCGCTGCCATGATGCGCGACGCGTCGGGCCGCTCACTCGGCCTTGATGCCGGCGGATTTGACCACCTTGGCCCATTTGGCGGTCTCGTCGGCGATCAGCTTACCGTACTGCGCGGGCGTCATCGTCTGCGGCTCGAGGCCGAGATTGGCGAGCTTCGCCGTCACGGTCGGGTCGGCGAGGCCGGCATTGATTGCCCCGTTGAGCTCGTCGACGATCGCGGCGGGCATCGCTTTGGGCGCGCCGATGCCGAAATAGCCGCTCGCATCATAGCCGGGAACGGCGTCCGCGATGGCGGGAACGCCGGGCAGCGCCGGCGACGGCGTCGCGGTCGTCACCCCGAGCGCACGCAGCCGGCCGGCGCGGATATGCGCCACCACGGTCGGGACCGGCGCGAACACGACCTGCACCTGCCCACTCAGCAGGTCAGGCACATAGCTGCCGCTGTAGGGGACGTGCACCATGTCGATGCCCGTCGTGATCTTGAACAGCTCGCCGAACATGTGCGGCGGCGTTCCGATGCCGGCCGAGCCCATGTTGATCTTGCCCGGATTGGCCTTGGCATAGGCGACGAACTCGGCGACCGTTTTTGCCGGAAACGACGGCTGCACCGTCATCACGTAGGCGCTGCCGCCGATCAGGGCGACCGGCGCGACATCGTTGATGAAGTTGAACTTGAGATGCGGATAGAGCGAGGCGTTGATCGCATTCGCGGTCATCACCTCGAACAGGATGGTGTAGCCGTCGGGCGATGCGTGCACCGCCGCCTCGGTGCCGATATTGCCGCCGGCGCCCGGACGATTCTCGACGATGAACTGCTGGCCGAGCCGCGCCGACAGCGCCTGGGCGACGATGCGCGAGATCGAATCCGCGGCCTGGCCGGCCGGAAAGGGAACGATGATGCGGACCGGCTGGGTGGGATAGGCCTGCGCGCGGGCGGGACCCGCCAGGAGCGGGAGCGCGGCGCCGGCGGCGGCCAGCTGGAGGAAATCGCGGCGGGCGAATCTTGCGGTCATTGCGTGCGTACTACCATGCGAAGGTGGATCCCACGCGGGACGCTATAGAGATCGGCACCCTGTTGCGGAAGGCCGGATCGCCCTCGGCGGGATAAGTCCCGCCCTGCGAAGAAGGAGGCCACCCATTCGAGCTCCTGCCGGGCGCGGTGCGTCACGTTGGGCCCACCACCAACATCGAGCCGACGATTTTTTTTAAGCTCTTCTCGCCATATCGGAAGCCGACGCGGGCCGAAGCCGTCCCAGCCTCGCGAGCGAGACACCAGCCCCTGTGCGAGGCGAAAGCTGATCAAGGTTCCGTAGATGGCGAGCGCTCTTACGGTGACGGACGTTTCGTTCGACAAAGAGGAGACTCATGATCGACTACATGCTCGTGCGCCAAAAGGTCAAAGACCTCGCCCAGCTCCAGCGAGCCTTCGACGATATGAAGCAGCATCGCAAAGCCGCAGAGGTGACTCATCTCGGCCAGTTCTGCGATGCCGAGGAGCCGGACACGGCCGTGGTCGTCGTGGAAGCGCCGACATCGAGGAGCCCCGCGCGTTTTGTCACTCGACTATGATCGCGAGAGGGCGCGAGGCGGCGGGCGGGATTGACACATCGGCGTGCGAGCCGCGCCATGATCGCGGACCCTTGCTTGCTGCCCAGGCCGCCTTCGGCTATCTAGGGTGCGTGCGCCCGTAGCTCAGCTGGATAGAGCGCTGCCCTCCGAAGGCAGAGGTCGTGTGTTCGAATCACGCCGGGCGCGCCACTTCGGTACAAAACTGGGCACTCCAAAACCTGCCGATTTTGCGCTGGAAGCCGCGACGAGCGTGCGCAGGAGCACGCTTTTCGATCCCATGATGCGAATCTCTTTCGCGTCGACCTCGATGCGCTGGGCCAGAGCGCGGAGGTGGTCGCGCCGGTAGCCGCCTGTTTCGGTCCGCATGCGCCTGCGGGCCTGGTTGGCGAAGGTCCTGAGCGCCTCGGGCGTGATGCTCAGCCCAGCCCGATCCAGCGCGCTCTCGGCCCGCTCTGCGTCGGCGCGGGCCTGATCGCGGATGGACTTCAGCTCGGTCACACGCTCCTTGAGCATCGGGTCTGATACATCGGCGATACCGTTTTCGATGGCGTCGTACAGCCGCTTGAGTTTGGCTTCCGCCTCAGTCGCACGCTTGCGCAATTCGGCGATATGCGTCGTTCGGCGCTCGGCGCGCTCCTTCCGGCGATGCAGGACGGCCGATAAGACTTCCTCGAGACGTTTGGGCTGCAAAAGGCGGTGTTCGATATGCTCGGCCACCACGCTATCGAGCTTTTCCATCGGAACGGTGCGGCCCTTGCAGCCCGTTTCGCCCTGCCGGGCTTTAGTTGAGCAGGTGTAATATCTGTACCTCCCACTCTTCCCGGTTCTCAGCGTCATCGCGCCGCCGCACGTAGCGCAGAAGCAGATGCCGGTAAGGAAGGTCGGGCCGCTGACAATGCGCGGCGCGGTTAGCGCCGGGCAGCGCGTCTTCAGCAGCGTCTGCACAGCCTCGAACTCGGCTGCGTCGATGATCGGTGGCACCGCCATCTCGACCACCTCGGCTTCTGGTTTGCGCTCGCGGGTTTTCCAAGATTTGGCGTTGAAGCGATGGCGGCCGATATACGTGGTTCGTGTCAGCACCTTGTGCACGGCATCGACGCCCCAGCGCCCGCCGTCGCGCGTCCGGATGCCGGATTCGTTCAAATGCTTGGCAATCGATTTGACGCCCATCGATCCGGATGAGCCGTTTCCTTCGCGCGCCAGGCGATAGATCAGCCGCACGGTCTCGGCCTGGATGGGATCGATCTCCAGCGTCTTCTTGGTGCGGTGGCCGCGCTGCTCGGCGGCTTCCACGATGCGGTAGCCGATCGGCGGCAGCGCGCCATTCCAGAAGCCTTGTCGCGCGTTCTCCTTCATCGCCCGCAGCGTGTGCTTGGCGTTCTCCCTGGACTGGTATTCATCGAACAGCGCCATGATCTGGCGGATCATGTTGCTCATCGGATCGTCGCCGAGCTCTTGGGTGATCGACACGAGACGCACCCCATTCTTGGCAAGCCGGCGAACACAGAACTCAAGCTGGAACTGGTCACGGAAGAAGCGGCTGAAGCTGTGGACCAGGATCACATCGAATGCCGGCGGCTTGACCGTCGCCGCGTCAATCATGCGCAGGAACTCTGGTCGCCGATCGCCGGTTGCGGACGCGCCCGGTTCAACATAGTCGGCGACGATCTCCCAGCCGCGTGACGTGCAATAGCCCTTCGCCTGGCGGCGCTGATCCGGAATGGAGAGATCGCTATCGGCCTGCCGTCCCGTTGAGACCCGCAGGTAGACCGCCGCCCGAACCGTTACAGCCATGGTGATGTCCCCTCAGTCCTTTCCAAACAACTCGTCGAACAGATCACCGAACCAGGCTTCGAAGACATCGATCTCGGCTTCGGTCACCGGCACGTCCTTCGGCCAGTTGTCCGCCACCGCCCATGTCACCGAAGCGCGCTTGGCTCGTCGTCGACCAGGACGCGCGGGCGCACGCGCATAGTCGTAGAGATCGTCAAGTGGGGCGCGGTCCGGCGGACGCCGTAGCGGCGATTTGTGAGGGGGAGCCATGGCGCCACTGTGGCAAGCCTGACCGATCCACAGAACGGCCGATGTCTACGCCAGGTCACGCCGCAGTGCTGCGACCTTGCGCTTCCTCTGCAACTTGAGCGCAATCGCGCAGAGCAAGCCATGATCGCATGGCAGCACAGAGCCAGGCCAACGGAGCGCAGTCAAGGCCGCAAGCCGGCGGAGCCGGTCGCGCGCAGCGCTAGCCTTGACGGCGCTCCGTTGGTCCGGCAGCGGCATCCCATGCGATCATGACCGGACATCCCGCCGAGCACGCGCAACAAGACGCTATGCTGCGAACGATGGCGCTCGGAACGTTGATTTTGAATGCTTTTGCGGTTCGAGCGGCACCAGGCCACTTCATGTGGTGCCGCTGCAGTGCCATCCGAAACAATGTGCAGACAAACACTTACGACCCCCGACCGCACGGAGCGACACCGTCGCTTTTATCTTGCCGTCCAGATTTCTCCCGTGCCACGCGTTGCCAACAACGGTCGAAATCATCGTTTGAGGAACCACTCCATAAACTCCATGGCGACATCTGGGGTCAGCTCCTGGGCGGCCTCTGCGACCGTTCCGTATCCCTTCGCCGCCGCAATGGCGGAGAGAATGCACGCAAGAAAGCTGCCGTCCCATTCTCGATTCGCCGCTGCTGCGACAAGAGAGGGCAGGCATTCCAGCGCGGCGAAATACGCCTGGTGCAAATCGTCAGGAATAGGAGTGACTGTCTTCTGCCGGCAGATCTCAACCCATGCCGGAAAGTGAAAGAAACTGGAATCGGCCTTGGTTGGCGCGATTGAGAGGGCGCGAACTACGTGAGGGACGGCAGCAAACGAAGCCGAGTAGACGTCACCCTGATGGGCCAGCGCGCTCCACAGAGAAAACCAAGGTTCATCCTTACCACTCGATGCGGGAAGCGCTGCGAGTTGTCGCAAGAGGCCGGGGATATCACTGGCCGATCCATAGGCATGTTGAAGATCGGCCCAACGGCGCGTGTCGTCGAGAGAAAGGGCATCAATTAGCATTCCGGCGGATGCGGACTCCGCGAAGAGTTCGTGGCAACCCGTTTCGTCAAGAAATATCCGATAGTGGTGTAGCTCCCGGTAGGTTTTTCTCGGTGCTCGGTCGCCATCAATAAAGGACGACAGGGCACGAGATTCCATCACCTCGACCAACCGAAAATATGCGCTTTTGACTAACTCGGCGTCACAATTCGGCAAAGCTGTGAACTGATGCCAGCGCGTGCGATAGAAATTAATCTCGAATGGAGGCAGCTCCGCGAATCGTATCGTCAAGCTTGCGTCGCCGCCGGATATGGAGAATTCGCAGCCCTCATATTGGCCGGTGTCGAACGTCGGTAGCTCTGCTACTTGTTCAAATTTCACGGTGTGAGCTCCGGCGTTACGGGCCCTTCTGTTCAGGTCTTGTCGGCTCAAACGAGACGACAATTCGTCTTGCCTTGATCCGTCCATGCACGCCGTAGCTCGAATCAAAGCCGAGTGTGACCGCGTCACTGTCGATTTCAACGTCGAGCCCGAACATGATCCCTGCTTCCATAAAATCGAACAGCTCAACCTGGATTAGATCGAAGATGGTCAACGTACATCGACATGTTTCGACAGCAGGAAATACCCCTCAGCATCCACCTCCGACTCCATCCGGAAGGTGTGCGCGACCAGACGACCCGGCGCGCCTTGACGAAGGTCAAGTTCAATCAGTTTAGCATCGTGGAATGAAGGGGTGCCTCCAAACCAAGCGCATAGCGCGGCTCCGCCCTCCAAATCGCCTATCGTCGCCTTTGCCATAGTGCCTCATTGACTACCACCGCCGCTCAGGGAGCGGCCTGTTTCATACCAGACTAAAGCCTTCCATGTCTCGTTTTGGCCCCTCGAGTCGATCCCAGGATTGATAGGCATGACTACCGAAGGATAACCGGGCCACCTGCGATATTGGGAAGTGAGGCGGCCCAACAGGCGTAGCGCAACATCGTAGGGCGTCGCACCCTTGCGAATTGGAGCGTTTCGCGGGCTGCCGTATCATAGCGCCACGGCGAAGCAGTAGTGCCCATCTTCATCGGCCGTGGCGCGCCACTTTGATCTGGGATGCAGCCGGAAGCTCCGCTGCCGACGCAAGATTTTCCCATGGACGGGAGCAAGCCCATGCGAGTCTGGCCGGCGCTGACACTCATGCTGAATTGCTCCCCAGTCAAATCGCGCGTGATACATTTAGCAGATCTGCGATAAGCTCTCCGCCACAACGCGTCCACCGATGCGGTGACGGCCGAAGTTCCATTGTGCGTCACGATCGCATCGGACTTCTTTACCGCCCGCCTTGGCCCGAAGCGCGCCCACTCATCCCGTCGCACGCACCAGCGCGATGTCGCGGCCCGCCGCCCAAGCGGCGATGTCGTCGCGGCGCAGCGCCGCGGCCATCAGGTCCGGAAAGATGTCGGGCGTGCACGCGAACACCGGGCAGCCGAGCGCCGCGAGTCGGCCGGCGTGGTTGGCGTCGTAACCGGGCCGGCCGTCGTCGGAAAGCGCGAGGAGCACGATCAGGTTGACGCCGCTCGCCACCAGCGCCTCGGCGCGCGCCAGCATGGCGACGGCATCGCCGCCTTCGAACAGGTCGCTGATCAGGACCAGGTGTGTCTTCGTCGGGCGCGTGATCTCGGTCTCGCAATAGGCGAGCGCCGCGTTGATATCGGTGCCGCCGCCGAGCTGCACGCCGAACAGCACCTCGACCGGATCGGCGAGCTCGTCGGTGAGATCGAGGATGGTCGTGTCGAAACAGACGAGCTGCGTCTCGATCACCGGCAGCGATGCCATCACGGCGGCGAAGATCGAGGAATACACCACCGAGGTCGCCATCGAGCCGGACTGGTCGACGCACAGGATGACGCTGTCGAGGTCGACTCGCGATCTCGCGTGACGCCGGAAGCCGACGAGCCGCTCCGGCACGACCGTGCGCAGGTCGGCCTGGTACTTGTCGAGGTTGGCGCGGATGGTGCGCGGCCAGTCGATGTCGGCCGGACGCGGGCGCGTGGTGCGGCGCGCGCGATTGACCGCGCCCCGGATCGTCTCTGCCGTCGCCTGCGCGAGCTTCTCCATCAGCTGGTCGACCACCTTGCGCACGACCACCCGCGCGGTGTCCTTGGCCTTGGCCGGCATGGCGGCGCGCAACGCGATCAGATCGGCAACCAGATGGACGTCGGCCTCGAGTGTGCTGAGGAACTCGGGCTCCATCAGCATCGCCTTGAGGCCGAGCCGGTCGAAAGCGTCGCGCTGGATGACCTGCACGACCGGCGCGGGGAAAAACTCGCGGATGTCGCCCAGCCAGCGTGAGACGCGCGGCGCGGAGGCGCCGAGCCCGCCTCGTCGCTTCGTCCCGCTTTCGGCACCCCGTTCGTAAAGCGCGGCCAGCGCCCGATCGATGCGGCCATCGCGCTGCGAAAGGCCCTCGGTGTCGTCGCCGCCGAGCGCAAGACGCCAGCGGCGGCGGCGTTCGTCATGAGCGGCGGTCATCGTCGATTCCCAAAATGAGCTTGAGCAGCGGCAAGGCTGCGGCGAACGCCGCCTCATCGACCGTCGCGGCGACGGGACGCGCGGGCGCGGCGCCGCGTCCGACCTGCTCGAGCAGGCGGCGGCGTTCGGTCGCGCCGAAGCTCGAGAAGGCACGGCGCACCACCGGAAGGATCTCCAGGAACGCCGCCTCCTCGGGCGAGGCGAGCCAGTCGTCGACGATTGCGAACAGGGCGCCGTCGTGCAGGATCACTTCGGCGCTGCGCCCGAAAAAGCCGCCGAGAAATCCCGCGGCGGCCTTGGGCGGATTGGCCGGCGACAGCGCGCGCGACAAGGTGGCGGCGGTCGCCTCCGGTGACGCGGCGGCACGCTCGTACAACCGGCGCGCCGCAACCCCGGCAACGAGCGGCACCGTCGCCGCATCGGCCGCCAGCATGGTCATGGTGCGGCACCAGCCTTCGAGCAGCTCCGTATCGCCGAAGAGATCGAGGGCCGCATCGAAAGCCTCGATCGCCGCCCGCCAGCGCGCGGCCGCGTCGTCGTCGAGATTGCGGCTCGCCTGCACGGCCCCGGCGATCACCTCGACCGCCATCGCCCGCGTCAGCGCGACGATCGCCTGCTCGGGGATCTTGCGCGCGGTTCCGTAGCGCAACACGGATACAAGCGGCGGCACGGCTTCGGCGAGGCCGGTCAGATCGGCCGCATCGACGGCCGCGGCCTGCAGGCGGTCGATGCAGACCTGCGCCGCGTCGGGAAGATCGGCGAGCAGGCATCGCCGCACGAGATTCGTCAGATCCGCGACGCCAGCGGACGCCGCCGCCTGCGCGGCGGCGGCGCCGCCCGCGGCGAGCTCGATCGTCGGCCCATGCACCAGCGCTTCGGCGAGGCGGACCGAGAATTCCGGCTGCCACGCGAGCTTCCACACCTCTCGGAACGTGCCGCGGCCCGCCTGGGCGTCGACAAGCCGGCCCCACGGCACGGCGATGAGGTCGAGCCGGTGAAGCAGGGTCGATTTGAGCAGCCCGGCCTCGCTGCGCAGATCGACCGCGATCTCGGACTCGAGCGCCTCCGGCACGAGGCGGGTGCGGCGCTGCCAGCGGGCGAGATCGACGGCGAGCGGCATCTGTGGGACCCCGTCGTCGATCTGGCCGACCCGATCGCCGAGCACGAGACGCGTCTCGATCAGACGGGCCGGCGCCTCCTCGCCATGACAGAGCGCCGACAGCGTCGCGTCACGCATCTCGGCGAGTCCCGGCATGGCGTGACCGCGCAACCCGGCGAGCGCGATCGCAAGCCGCACCGCTTCGATGACCGACGCGGTGCTGGCCTGCTGGCCTTCGGTGCGCAACATGGTCGCGACCTTGGACAGCCAGGACGCCGCGAGATCGCGCGCGTTCGGCCAGCGACCGGCGCCGTCGGCTTGCGACCACAGGTGGCCGTACCACCCGGGCGATATCACACCCGCGCCGTAGCCGCTCGCCGTCGCGAGCCGCGCCTCGGTCCAGGGCACCCAGGCCGCGGTGGTCTTGAGCTTGGGCAGGCCGCGCAGCAAGGCGCGATCCGCCGCCGCGCTGTGCTCGGTGCGCAGCGCCGGAACGTGCCAGGCGCCGGTCACCACGGCGATCGCCCCGTCGGTCGTATCGAGCGCCTGGCGGATCTGCAGCCGCATGAACGCCTCGCGGCGCTCGTCGTCCTCGCGGCGGCGGTCGAGTGTCACGGCGCTCGCCGCTTGCGCGTCGCGCAATTCGCGCATCGCGGCCTCGATGATGGGAAAAACATCCGGGCTGCCGCCGACGCTCTCCACCATGGCGTTCCAGAAGGCTTCGCCGTCGGAATGGCCAGATATCTTGGCGATCGCCTCGAGCGGATCGCGCGGCGGCGGTACGTCGGCCTCCGGCGCGTCGACCTCCGGCTCGTCGGCTTGCGTCGCGTCCGGCGTCACCGCGGCGGCGCGCTCCTTGCGCACCGCGAGCGCATGGGCGGCCGGCCAGTCGATGAAGCGGACCGGCCGCGCGCGCGCGAGCGCCCACAGCAACGCCCGCCATTCGGGCGAGAACACCGCGAAGGGAAAAAAGCTCGCGAGCTTCGGCTCGTCGGTCGCATGCAACAAAAGCGCGATCGGCGGCCGCATGCCGGGCAGCGCGGCAAAGCGCAGCAGATCATTTGCGTCGGACGGCCCCTCGATCAGCACCGCCGCGGGATCGAGCCGGTCGAGCGCAGCGACCAGGCTCGCGGCGGAGCCCGGCCCGTGGTGGCGGATCCCGAACAGGTGGGCCCGGCCGTCCATGGTCTCACATCACGTCGCGGATGGCGCGATAGAGATCGGACCAGCCGTCGCGCGCGCGAACGACGTTCTCGAGATACTCCTGCAGCGCCAGCGTATCCTGCACCGGGTCTTTGACGACGGCGCCGACGAGGTTGGCGGCGAGACTTTGCGCGTCGATCCGTCCGCCGCCGAAGTGACCCGCCTCGGCCCAGGCGCCGATCCCGACCGAGATCGCGTCGGCGGTCGAAAGAACTCCCGACGGCGTCTTGAGCTTGAGCTTGCCGTTCTCCGTCTGACCCTGCCGCAGCTCGCGGAACATCGTGACCACGCGCGCCAGCTCCTTCTCGGGCGCCTGGATATCGGGAAGCGCGAGCCCGGTGCCGATCGAGCGCACGCGCGTGGCGACGATCTGCGTCTCCTCCTCGGCAGTGGCCGGCAGAGGAAGGACCACGACATTGAACCGGCGCTTGAGCGCGGACGAGAGCTCGTTGACGCCCTTGTCGCGGCTGTTGGCGGTGGCGATGACGTTGAACCCCGCCACCGCATCGACCGCGGCATTGAGCTCGGGAATCGGCAGCGTCTTCTCCGACAATATCGTGATCAACGTGTCCTGCACGTCGGAGCCCATGCGGGTGAGCTCCTCGAGCCGGACGATGCCGCCCTCCTCCATGGCGCGCACCAGCGGGGTCGGCACCAGCGCTTTGCGCGACGGGCCATGGGCGAGAAGCTCGGCGTAGTTCCAGCCGTAGCGGATCTGGTTCTCGTCGGTGCCGGCGGTGCACTGGATCAGCCGTTTCGAGGAGCCCGACACCGCCGCCGCGATGTGCTCCGAGACCCAGGATTTCGCCGTGCCGGGCACGCCGAGCAGCAAGAGCGCGCGGTCGGTCGCGAGCGTCGCTACTGCGGTCTCGATCAGACGGCGGTTACCGAAATACTTGGCGGTGATCGCGGTGCCGTGCTTCGTCTTGCCGCCCATCAGGTAGGTCACCACGGCCTGCGGCGACAGCTTCCAGTTGGGCGGGCGCGGACGATCGTCGCCGCGCGCCAGCGCGGCAAGCTCATCGGCGAAAATTTGTTCGGCGGAGTGCCGGAGGATCGCAGTGGTCATCGCGGTTTTCGGCTCATCGGTGAGGCGGATCGATCAACGTCAGGCAATCGAGCAGGAGGCGCGTGCGCGGGATGTCTCCCCCCGGCAGCGGCGCGAGCGCGGCGGAGAGCTCGGAGCGCAGGGCGGCGGGCACGAGCGCGGTCAGCGGGAGACACAAGACATCGAGCACGCGCGGGTCCGCGGTCCAGCCGTGGAGCGATGCGACGGCGCGCGAGCGCAGCAGCGCACGCGCGGTCGGCTGCGGCAGCGGCCGCCGAAGGAAGCGATAGAGCTGCTCGAGCGCCCGATAGGAGAGGTCGGGCCACGTTTCCGGCGCCAGGGCGGCCGCGCACCATTGATCGATCAGCGCATCGTCGTGCAACGCCACCGCCGCGCCGGGGCCGATCGCGTCGAGCCACGCATCGGCGGCGTGCTCGCGCACGATCGTTGCAAGGACATCGAAGCGGTGATCGAGCGACGCCTGGCGGGCGAATAAACCGGTCAACGCGGCATCGTCGGCGGCAGCCGCGATCATCTCGGGCAGCGACAGCGAGAATGCCGCCGCCATGGCATCGAGGCCGACGCCGGCATATTCCTCCGCCGCCCAGCGCCGCGCTGGATCGCCGACGGGATCTTGCGGGAATGCCTTCACGTCGGCCGGAAGCTCGAGCGTCAGGACCTTCCGCCGTCGCACCAGGCCGGATGTCGAGACTTTCGTCCGCGCCACGAGATCGCGCAGTCGATCGTGCGCCGCGGCGGTGCCCGGGACCAATTTCAGCAGCCGCTGCGCCTCGTCACGAACGCTCGGCGCGCGGTCCCTGGCGAGGCCTTCGAGAAACGGAACGTCCGCCGCCGAGAGGTTCGGTGCGAGCGCACCGAGGAGCCGCGCCCGCACCGGCGCTGCCTCGTTCGCGAAACTCGTCTCGACCAACGCGCGGGCGCGATCCGGCTGGCGCGTGCGCAGCGCGGCGATGAACGCCGCGCGCGCCGCCGGCCGCGCGGAGGTCCAGTTGGTCTCATCGATCGTGGCGGCATCGAAGTAGCCGGCCGGCTGCTTTTCCGCCTCCTCGCCGCGCCCCGCCCAGGCGGCGGCGTACGGACCCAGCAGGTCGTCGTGCGCTTTGACGAAACCGGCAAGCCGTGGCACGTCGAACGGATGCGGTCGCAGGCTGTGACGATCGAGTGCGTCGGCGAGCGCGAGCGCGGCGATATCCGACGCCGGTCCGTCCCTGCCGCCGACCAGCCGGCGCATGAGCGGACGCGCGGCCTCCGGCACGACGGCGCGGCGATCCTCAACAACCGCGGCAGTCACATTCGTCGGCGGCGGCCCGTGGCGGCGAAACCGCATGCGCTGGCCCAGCAGCGCCAGGGCCGTCAACTCGGTTATCAGCTCGGAAGGCGCGCCGTCTGTCGTCCCAAGCGCCGCGAGCGCAGCCGCGACCGGCGCGGGATTGCGTGCGGTGCCGAGGAGGAAGCTGCGCGCGAGCGACTCCACGGCCGGATCGTCGAGCGCGCTCATGATGCGGTCCACCGGCCGAGCGGCGTCTCGGCAAGGCCGAGCGACAGAAGATGCCCGTCCCAACGGCCGAAGACGTCGATGTCATCGAGGCCGATCAGCGGCAATGCGAGGTCGTCCTCGTCGGCGCGCAGCGGCAGTCCGACCGAGCCATCGGCATCGGTCAGCCACAACGACGCGCCGGATGCGACGATACGGGCGCCGCGCGCGGCGAACGGCATATCGCCGGCCCACGGCCGCGCCGCCAGGATTTCGTTGAGCCGGGCAATGCTGTTCGCGACATCGTCGGAAGGGCGCGGCCACCTCTCGCCGGCGATGGTCGAGCCCGTCTGCTCGACGATGACCGCACGTAGCGGCGCGGGCGAGCGGAAGTAGGCGAGCTCGGCTTCGAAGACCTCCCCGACCGTATGGCCGTTCCCCGACTTGCCCAGCGATACCGGAACGAAGTCGATGAGCACGGCGAAGCGCGGGCCGGCCTCGTCGCCGAGCCGTGACAGCCAAGTCTCCAGGCGGCGCAGCTTGTCCGCCTGCACCTCGACGACGGTGCTCACCACCATCCAGCGATCGCGCAGGCGCAGCGCGTCCGTATCCGCCAGCAAGGCTTCACGCGTCACCGGCCAGCCGACGACCTGGCGGACGTCGGCTTTCACCGGATGGGGCAGGCGTCGCTGATGGCGATACGCGGATGAAACGAGATGCAGCAGCGCGAGACGTTCGATCAGCCGGGTGGTCCGCGACGGCTCGGGCGCGGACAGGACATCCGCCGGCAGTCGTTCGACCATGTTCGCCAATCCGGGCGCCTTGGCGTCGACGAGACGCTGCACGATCTTGCGACATCGTTCGGTGGCAGACGGCATGAACGAGGCAAGCCCGCCCTGCAGGGCATCAGAAATCCAGGTGTCGAGCTCATCGAGGCCGGCCAGGATCGATGCCTCGCGCTCGGCTCGATTGCGCTCGCGCTGCGCGACCGCCCGCGCCAGCGCCTTGGGATCCTCCTGCGCCGGTTCCGCGGTGGCGGCATCGGCTGCACTCGCTTTGGCTTTGTCGGCCGACGCGGCCTGCTTCGGCGCCGCTGCGCCGGGCCGACGCCGCGCGAGCCAGTCGCGCACCCAATCCGGCGCGGGTCCGGTCGTGAAGGATGAAGCGCTTTCCGCGCGCGACCACATGAGCGCGAGCGTGTGCTTGCAGGGAAACTTGCGGCTTGGGCAGGTGCACTTGTAGCCGTAGTCGGCTTCCGAGCACATCACGCGATAGGGCGCGGCGCCAGAGCCCTGGCACTCGCCCCAGATCAAGCCGGCATCATCGCACCCGCGCAGCGACCACGCGCTGGATTTTTTCAGCTTGGCCGCGGCCGAAAGGGAGGCCTGGTCGGGAGCCAGTTCCTCGATCTTGGCAAGGTCGATGGGCATGGGAGATCGGGAACACGAGCTGGATGGAAGACAACCGAAGATATCCAGTGCCCGCCGCGATATCAATCAATCGGCCATTTCACCTGCAGGTTCACAGGACGTCCGCACCAGCGCCTCCGACATCGGATGATGGATATCAATTCGTTGACCGCGCCGTCGCTACAAGCGGTCCCGCGTTGCCCTCGCAGCTCGCGCGCGAACCTCGTGGTGCGATCATAGAAAAAGGAGGACCGCCAAACGCGTATCTCGTGGCTTTCGCGCGCCCTGATAAGCTACCTCGTTGTTCACAACAATGCGCCTCGCGGATTTGCGTCAGGGCTCGGCGAAGAAGGCGCGCAGCACCTGCGCGAGCGCCTGCGGCTGATCGTCGGGTATGTGGTGGCCGGACGCCGGGATGATGACTTCGCGCAGGTGCTCGGCGACCGGGCGAAAGCTCGCTACGCCGGAACCCACACCCCGCTCGGCCCCTATCGCCAGCACCGGCATCGGCAGCTTGTGCGCCGCCATCGCCCGGAACTGCGGTACGTCCGCCTTCAGCGCGCGATAGTAGTCGAAGCTCGCCGACATGTGTCCCGGCACCGCGTAGGTGCGCAAGTATTCGGCCAGATCCGCTTCGCCAACGGCGCCCGGACGCAGCATGCCGCGATGGTAGAAGAAACTGAGGAACGCGCGCTCGCGCCCGGCGACCAGCGTCTCGGGGAGTTCCGGGACTTGGGCGAACCCGATGTGCCAAGCGCCCGTCGCCTTCAGGTCCTCGAGCCCGAACCCGGGCAGCAGCGTCTCGACCAGCACCAGCTTGCGGACCTCCTGCGGATGGTCGGCGGCGTAGGCGAACGCGACAGGCCCTCCCATGTCGTGCCCCACCAGCAGGACCTGCGTGAAGCCGAGCTGATGCGCCAGGTCGCGCACCTCCGCGGCGATCACGCGCTTCTCGTAGCCCTTGGAGGATGGGCCGGAGTCGCCGAAGCCCGGCATGTCTGGGGCAATGACGGTGAAGCGGTCGGCCAGCGCGGGGGCTACGCTGCGCCACGCGTAGGCGGTGACCGGCCAGCCGTGCAGCAGCACGACGGGCGACCCATGGCCGCCGATGAGATAGTGGATCACCGCCCCATCGACTTGCGTGGTGGCATGGCGAAAGCCCGGCGGTGCGGGCGCCGGCGCAGCCGCGTGGGCGTCCAAGCGAACGAAACCGAGCGCCCCCAGGAACAGCACAAGCGCAAGTAGCCACCGCATGGCATCGGTCCGGGTCAGGATGGCAACGCCCTGATCGCGGTCGCGTGTGAATTCCTCCGACAACATGCTGAGGCCTCATGGGTGTAGGAAGGGGCTGATCACATCGACCAGTCCCGCGGGCGCTCTTCGGGAACGAAATGCCCTGCGCGCTGGATGATCACGAAGGCGGCGTTTGATGCGAACGTCTCGACCAGTGCTTTCTGATTTTGCCCGAAGCTCTTTTCGCCAGCAACTGAGAGAAGCGGAATCGGCAACTTGCCCTTCGCAAGAAGTGTCTTGATCTCGTACCGGCTCTTGAAGCCGAGCGCGCGCCAACGCAGTGCTGCCTTGGTGGAGAGCGCCGCCGCCGGCGTCGCGCTCGTCGCCGGCCCCTGCGGCCTCGGTCGTGCGGCCGCTGGGTCGGCATAGAGGGTCGCCAGGGCCAGCATTGAACAAAACGCGAGTGCAGTGCTTCCCATGCGACGCTCCTCACCAGCTGACGGCAAACATTCGCCAATAGAATATTCGTCGGGAGCAACGCCGACCCATTTGTGAATTGGAGTGAGGTATTGCGTCGAGCTATGGCACCTCGGCCCAACCGCCATTTGGCCGGAGCAGCCACGCATGAGCGAATGAGATCTGTAAAGGCTCGCGGCCGTGGGTCGGCGACCGAGCTCTTCGTCAGGCAGCCAACCGGCCGCGCAACCAGACCTGCGCCGGCTCCACGTCGGAACGCTCATGCCACACCAGGCCCACCGAGAACCCCGTCACGTCGATTGGAGGCTCGAGGATCTGCAGGTCGCGGGTCTTTCCGCGAACGAGACGCTCGGGGACCAGGGCAACCTGGTCGGACCGGGCGATAAGCTCGGGAACGATCAGGAAGCTCGCGGCTGACACGCTGACGCGTCGTTCCCTCCCGATCGCACTCAGCGCTGTGTCCGCAGGCCCGGTAAAACCGCCGCCGCGTGGAGAGACAACGACGTGAGTCAAGGCGCACAGTTGGTCGATATCGATCGAACCTTGGACGACAGGCTGCCCGCGGCGGACGATCACCACATACCGTTCATCGAAGAGGGGATGCGTCAGAAGCTGCTTGGGCGCGGTGTTCGGCGTCATCACCGCCAGGTCCACCTCGCCCCGCTCCATCTGCCCCACCAATTCCGGTACATACAGTTGTTTCCAGGACAGGCGGAGCTTGGGAGCTTCTCGCTGAATCTCCACCACGCGCTCGAGCAGAGCGCAGTGAGCGTAATCGGAAGCCGCAACCGCAACGGTGAAGTCCGCGCTCGGCGACGACGGAACGGAGAGCTTTCAGCGCTTCGCGCAGCGGCGCCTGGAGTTCGAAGGCCCGCTGAGTAGGAATGACGCCGCGAAGCGCGCGCAGGAGCAATGGGTCGCCAAAGATCTTCCTCAATCGCAGAAGCTGCGCAGACAGAGCGGGCTGGCTGAGGTTCAGCCTGGCCGCCGCCCTAGTCACGTTGCGTTCGGCCAGGAGTGCTTCCAGGCCCAAGAGCAGATTCAGGTCGGGCCGGCTGACATCCATCACATGGATAGCATATCCAAAAATCGGCGGCCTCTGGAATACCTGAGCCGCACACAATGGTTATCGATTCCTTAACCGCGGCTTCGCTACATGATTCTCCGCTCGCCCATCGCTGGGCCGTGAGGATGCCGACATGCCGAGGCCCGCCAAGCGCGCGCCTTCACCCGAGTGCCTGAAGCCGCAGGACGTGCAGCGGCTGCGCGATGCGCAGGCGTGCTTTGCACGCCGCGATCTCGACGGTGCCGAACGGCTGTGCGCTGAGCTGCTCGCGCAACGGCCTGGGAATTTCGACGCACTGTATCTGCTCGGTGCCATCAAGCATGCGCAGGGGCACCTCGCAGCCGCACTCGACGCGATCGGGCGGGCGCTCGCGGCGAACCCGCGCTCGCCCGAGGTGCTGATCAATCACGGCATGCTGCTGGCGCGATTGGCGCGGCGGCAGGACGCGCTCGCGAGCTTCGACCAGGCAATCGCGCTGCGGCCGGCGTTCGCCGAGGCTTACAATGGCCGCGGCTGCGTGCTGCTCGATATGGCTCGGCCCGCCGATGCGCTCGCCTCCTTCACGCTGGCGCTGGAGATCCGGCCCGACGATGTGGAAGCGCTGAACAATCGCGGGCACGCGCTCGTCTCCCTGCACCGTTCGCAGGAGGCGATTGCGGATCTCGCGACGGCGCTGCGGCTGCGGCCGAACCATGCGCTCGCCCACTACAACATGGGCAATGCGCTGGCGCAGCTCGGCCGGCACGCGGACGCCGTCGCGAGCTACGATCGCGCGCTCGCGCTCGCCCCGGGTCATGCGGAGGCGCATTGCAACCGCGCAACGGCGCTGCAGGAGCTCGGCCGCGTCAACGAGGCGCGCGACGGCTTCGAGGCCGCAATCGCGCGCAAGCCGACGCTCGCCGCGGGCCACAACGGACTCGGTGCCGCACTGCGCGCGCTCGGGGACTATCGCGCGGCGCTCGCGTGCTTTGCACGGGCGATCGAGCTGCAGCCCGACCTCGCCGAGGCCCACGTCAACAAGGGACAGACGCAGCTTCTGCTGGGCGAGCTGCCGGCCGGATGGGGACCTTACGAGCGCCGTTGGGACATGGCCGAGTTCGCGCCGCAACGCCGCGACGTCGCGGCGACGACTTGGCGCGGCCGCGAGCCGATCGACGGCAAGACGCTGCTGCTGCACGCCGAGCAGGGTTTTGGCGATACGCTGCAGTTCGTGCGCTACGCCGACGTGCTGGCCGCGCGCGGTGCCACGATCGTCATCGAGGCGCCACCGGCGCTCAAGCGTCTGCTGGCGATGACCTATCCGCACGTGGTCGCGCGTGGCGAGCCGCTGCCGCCGCTGGACTATTGTTGCCCGATGCTGAGCGCCGCGTTCGCCTGCGCGACCGATCTCGCGAGCATTCCGGCCGCGATTCCCTATTTGGCCGCGGCAGAAGCCGACATCGGCGCCTGGGCGGCGCGCGTTCCCCGCACGGGGCGGCTGCGGATCGGGCTAACCTGGTCCGGCACCGCTGCCCGCAAGTTCGGCCACGACCGCTCGGTGCCGCTCGCCGCACTCGCGCCCCTGCTCGCACTCGACGACATCCAGTGGATCAGCCTGCAGAAGGAAGTGCGCGAGACCGACCGCGCGGCGTTGGCGGCGCATCCCAATCTCATCCATTGCGCCGACGCGCTCACCGATTTCGCCGCGACCGCGGCGCTGATCGCGACGCTCGATCTCGTCATCTCGACCGACACGGCGGTCGCCCATCTCGCCGGTGGGCTCGGCAAGCCGACCTGGATCATGCTGGCACGTGTGCCCGACTTTCGTTGGCTGCTCGAGCGCGACGACAGCCCCTGGTATCCGACTGCGCGGCTCTTTCGTCAGGCCGCCTCGGGGAATTGGACGGCGGTTGTCGACAACATCCGCGGCGCGCTCGCGCATCACCGCCGTGGATGATGCGACCATCTCTTTACTCGGTTGACAATCGCACGAGGTTTCCTAAATTTCCGTCCGGGTCGATACACCCGCCGCCTGCACCCTTCTTGGGATGGTGAACGTATCGAGTTCTCCGCACCCTCGCCATTGGCGAACGGGTCGGCAAGGCAGGCTCCGATCCCCTCCGTTCGCCGATGAAGAGGTGCTCTCATGCGCGATTTTCGCGATGCGAAGGTCATGGCGCACGCCTTGCGCGACGCGTTGAAGGCGAAGCCTGTCGAAATCACGCACAGCGAATCCCTCGAGCTGATCGCGAAGATATTCGGCTTCGCCAACTGGAACATCCTGTCCGCCAAGATAAGCGCAGCACAACCGGTTGCCGATGCTCCGGCGCTGGCAAGACCGAAAACGCTGCATTGCATCTTCTGTGGCAAAAGCCAGCACGAGGTGAGGAAGTTGATCGCCGGGCCGTCGGCGTACATCTGCGACAAGTGCGTCGAGCTATGCGTCGGCGTCATCGGCGAAGAGGACAAGTTCGATCGAATCTTCAGCCCGTCGCGACCGGACGCGGAAAGTGCCGAGCCTGCCGACGCCACAGCGTTTCGAAAGGCGCGCAGCGTGTCCAGCCGGGAGCTGCAAGATGTCTTACTACGCGGCAGAAAGGCCGTGGAGCGTCAGCGCCGGGCCTTGGAAGGCATCAAACGGAGACTCGAGAGGGAGGGAGGCGAGAATCCGCCGGCCGATGATCTTATGGCTTTTCCGGAGCTCGCCTATTTGAAAAGCAAGTCACGCGATGAGCTGCTCGGCTTGCAGCGGACGGCACTGACCGAGCTCAAACGCTACGAGGACGGATTGCGCATTGCCACGACGGTGCTCACCGAGCGCGGCGAGCAACCCGACTGACAGTTCGCACAGCTTGATTGAGCGAGCGCAATTTTGCCGGGCCGACCCGCTGGTGAAGATCTCGAAGCGCTTCCGGCTTCGACTACTCGCCGAGCGTCGCTGCCGGCGCGAGCAGGCGGATCAGCTGCGGCAGCCGGTCATCGTTCTCGGCAGCCGCACGGCGCCAGCGGCCAGCGGCGCGTTCGAGGATCCGACGGGCGGCAGGATCGCGCACGCGGCGGGCGAACTCGTCGCATTCGGCCGCCTTGCGCTCGCAGGTCTCGATATCGGCTGGCACGCGACAGGCTCCCCGCCGCCCAAGGTGGCGGCCACGCCTACACAACACGCCGGGATGGCGGCGGTTCCGTCGATGTCACTGACGGGTCCTTCGCGGGAGGGCGCGTGAACAACGGGCCGCCCAGCATGGCGCCGAGCCAGAAATAGATCATCCGGCTCTCGACCTGTGTGGAGAAATCGGAATTGGCGAGGCTCGTCACGCACCAGCCGATGAGCGCAGCGGAGGCGAGTTCGCGCCAAGGCGTCGGCGCTGGATGGCGAAACACGGCAATGAGCCAGAACACGAAGGTGCCGAGGCCGAGGAGGCCCATTTCGCCCTGCAGCTTGAGGTACTGGTTGTGCGGATCGTCGGTCAGCTGGCCGCGCCATCCCGCAACGCCCTGCACGTAGGGAGCATAGCCCGACTGGAAGCCGCCGGTGCCGACGCCGAGGAGCGGATGATCGAAGATCATCCGCCAGGTGTTGCGCCACATCACGATGCGGGTGCCGATCGGCGTGCCTTCGGATGCCTGATCGACGGTCGCGATCTGGTCGCGCGCCTGAGCGAGGCGATCGTGCACATGCGGGCTCGCAACCATCAGGGCGATGCAGGCGATCAGGATGACGCAACCGGTTACGAGCTTGAGGCGCCAGGTGCCGGGAGCGAGCAGGATCGCGACCGCGACCGCCATGACAAATGCCGACAGATAGCCGGTGCGGCTCCACAGGACGAAGACGACGTCGACCACGAGCACGGCCAGCACGCCCGCCGTGACCCAGCGGTTGGCGAGCAGGCGATCACCGGAGAAATCCGCCGGGCGCAGCAGCGCCGCGATGCAGATGATGATCGCAACCGACATCACCATGCCTTGGGTCGCGTAATTTTGAAACACTATGCCGGGATCAAGACGGGCCGTGAGCGAGATCGATCGCGCATCAGTGACGAACGAGAGCACCGCGCCGAGGAAGCAGGTCGCCACCACGACGCGCAAGACCAGCCGCCTGGATGGTGCGTCGGTGAATACCGCGAGCGCCAGCGGGAGAAGAAGCATGCGTCGCCACGCCAGCAGGCCCTTGAGAGCCTCCATCCAGGGCGCCGATCCATGCAACATGCCGACGAGCAATGCGATCCCGAACGGATAGGCCGCGAGCACCAGCGGATGACGGAACAGCACGTCGACCAAGCGGCGCCGCAGGGTCGGGTTCACCATGAAGGCAAGGTAGGTGAGGCCTTCGATGAGGACCGACACGGATGTCGACAGCAGCATCGAGACGATCACGGCCAGCAGCATCACCCGGGCCGCGAGCAGGCCTTCATCGGCTGGCATCCAGAGCTTCACGGCAGGCCTCGCGTCATCGCGCGCCGGGCATCTCACGCGCATCGTCCGTCGTGTCCGGATGCCCTGCTTCGCGCCGCGGCGCAACGCCGGCGCCGTCGACCAGCAGGAGCCCGCACGCGAACCAGAAGGTGCGCTGGAAGAAGATATCGTGGACGAGGCCCATGAGCACGAATACCGCGACCACGATCAGCAGGCCACGCGCATGGCCGTCGCTCCGCGCAAACGAGGCCACGCCGCTGACGGCGAGGCTGACGACGAACACCAGGTAGGCGGCGAGGCCCACCAGCCCCATCTCGGCCAGGAACCAGATCGGAACGCTGTGGACGACGACCAGCGGCAACCCGGCGGTCTCCCGCTCGAGCAGGAACGTGCCGAGCCCGCCGCCGAGCACGGGATGGCGCAACCACGCCTGCAGCCCGAGCACGGTCGATTGCCAGCGCAGCGCATCCGACTCGTCGGCTCCCGGCCGGATCGCGTGAATGAGCGGCGCGATCAAGCGGTCGTCGATCGGGCCCCAGAGCGCGATGCCGGCAACCAGAACGGCGCCCGCAATCGACCCGACGACAAGGGCGCGGCGCGTGAGCCGGCTGCGCGCGGGCCATTTCTCCAACAGCGGGGCAAGCGCGACGGTGGCGAGGGCGCACAGCAGGCCGGCGCGGGATCGCGCGAGCGCGAGCGTCACCAGGAGCGCCGCGGCGAGAAGCCAAGTTCGCGCCATTTCTTGCCGGAGTTGCCTGCGCGCGGCGATCAAAATTGCGAGCGCCATGAGCAGCTGGAACGCAAAGGCGTTGGAGTTCTGCGCATAGCCTTCGAGCTGATCGCTCTCGGCGAACAGGTACCCGAAGAAATCGGTCGGCAGCGGCGTCACGTAGTGATGAAAGACGTAGGCGATCACCTGGATCGCACAGATCGCCACGGCGGCGACCACGAAGACGTGGGCGAGGATCGCGCGCCCGCGCTCGCCGGCGATGAGGACGACGAGGCCGGGAACGGCGGCGTAGCCGAGGAGGAAAAGAAAGCCGAGCATGCGGTTGAGCAGCGCCCAGGCGGTGAGGCCGGGGCCGAGCCAGGCGACGAGGAGGCCGAGCACGAGCGACGCCGCGAGCACGCCCGCGCTGCGCAGCACGACGCGCGGGTAGAGGTCGAGGAACCGGTCGGTCCAGGCGAACACGGCGGCGAAGAACAGCGCCGTGATGGCGAGCGGATCGGCGGCATTGACAGTGAGCTCGCCCGGCCCGCTCGGCACGCGCAGCTGAAGATAGACGAGGCAGGCCGTGAGGATGCCGATCACCCACATGAAAAGTGGGTCGGACGGCGCGAGCGCGCGCGCCATGCCGTCGCGCGACGTCGGCTTCGCTGCGGCCGATTTCGCCGGACGCAGCCAGGTATCGAGCACCACGGCACCGCCGGCGGCGAGCGCGATCAACAGGCTGACCGCGCCGACCATCACGGCGACGATCACGGCCGCCTCGCTCGGCACGCCGATGGCGCCGAGCGCATAGACGGCGCCGAACTCGCGCAGCCCCCAGCCGGCCCAGCTCACGGGCAGGCCGGCCGCGAACATGACGATGACGATCGCGGGTGCCAGCCGGACCCAGGCGATGTCGGGTGCAAACTCGCGCACCAGCACAAAGTAGGCGCCGAACATCGCGAGATGCGCGAGCAGACTGATGACAAGCGCCGGGGCGAGCCGCACGCTCGTGCGCAGCATGGCGCGTATCTGCGCCGCGCCGATCGCCGCCTTGAGGCCGGGCAGCCCCGCCGCCGCGAGCACCGCTGCGGTTGCGAGCGCGATCGAAACGAAATAGGCGCCGCCGTCGTGCAACTCGAAGCCGAACGAGCCGAACAGCATCAACGCCGAGAGCGCGGCGCCGATGCCGATGGTGGCGAGCGCCAGCAGCCGCTCCAGGTAGGTCGCGGCGACGGTCGCGCTCGGCGGCACGCCGGTCGCCTGCAGCACCATGGCGCGGGTGAGGCTCTGGCCGATGATGTTGAGCAGGAACTGGCTCGCAAGATTTCCGAGTGCGAACGCATAGGCGGCAGCGCGCCGCTCGAGCATCACGCCGAGAGCGCCGAGCGTCGAGGTGAAGCGGAAAAAGGCGAGCAGGAAATTCGCGGCGAGCAGGATGACCGCAAGCGCGACCGGAGCCGCGCGCAACGCGTGAAAGCTCGCCGCCAGCCTGGTGAAATCGATCGAGAGCACGACCAGCACCAGTGCGATCGCGGTCGCGATGCCGGTGAGGATCGACTGCAGGCGGCTCATCGGAGCTCAGCAGGCGCGCGAGGCCGCGATGGCGCGCCGCGGCGCGCACCACACGATCGATCGAGCGTGAAAGTCAGACGTCGCCAACGAAGCCGTGGGACGTCACCGCGACGTCTCCTCGTCCAGGTCGAGATTGCTGCTGACGCGCGGCGTGCCCGGGTGCGGGACGCCGCCGGTGATAGCCGCGGTCTGCGGCGGGACGGCCGGCGGCGCATTGACGACGGTGGCGCGCGGCCGCGCGGCGGCGGCCTCCTCGTCCGCATCGACATTGCTGCTGACGCCGGGATGGGAGGGCGCCAAGGTGACTGAATTTGCAACCGTCGCCCGCGCGTGGACCGCGTTGCCGGAGCCGACGACCTCGAGCTCGAGGCCCGCAGCGGTCGAATGGACCACATGATTGTAGCCGTCGAGGATGCGCGCGAGCACGCGCGACAGCGAGCCCGTGTAAGTGCCCGTTACGGAACGCGTGAGGGCGTCCGAGGTGCGCAGTTGCAGGGGCCTCTTCGCGCGCAGGGCATCGAGCACCTGACGCACGGTCGCGTCATGCGCCTCGATCGTCAGCCGGCCGTCGCCCGCCTCGGTGACGCGAACCTCGGCCGACGCCCCCGCGGCGGTGAGCGCGGCCGCAAGGAACACGATGGCGCCGCCCCAGCGACGGCGAACCGCAATTGACATCATCGTCCCCATGCTTGACCGCGCGCCGCGCAGGCAATCGCCCGGGCGCCGCACGCGCAGCCCTACGGTAGCACAGACTTCGTGTCACTTCGTGGACTATTTTTGGCTATCGGGAAAAGCGTGAAGCGGCGAGTTCCGCGGGCCCTCGCGGGCGTGCCGGCCTGATCTATTTCGGCTGCAGCGATGGGAGCGCGAGAATGGCGGTATCGCGGTCGTTCTGCAACGTCACCTCGCGCGGACCGACCGTGCGCAACACCCAACCGTCGTGTCCTTCACCGGTACGCAGCCGCACGATCGACTGGCTGCTCTGGTCGATGAAGACGGCGATGCCCTCGGCACCCGCGACCGTCCCGACGAGGGAGAGCTGCGGTCGCTGCGGCCCGCGCGGAGCGGGCGGCGGCGCCGCCCGGACCTGCACCACCGGACGCGCCGCAACCGGCGGGGCGGGCGGTCGCCGCGAGGCGGAGAAGATCGGCCGCTCGCGCGTGACGGTGAGCGAGCTCAGCGGAACACCCCACAACGGATTGCCGGCTTGCGGCGCGGGCGGGCTGGTCGCCTGCGACATCTTCTTGTCGAGGTCGACCACGGGCGGACGCGGGACCACACGCGGGTCGGGACCGCCGCCGAGACCCGTCGCGGCGGTCAGCGGCGCGGGCGCGGCGAACGCCACGGCAGCGAGCGCCAAACCGACCAGGCTGCGGGCGCGGATCATTTGCTGCCTCGCCATTGGCCGGAAACGCCGATCATGACGCGCAGGCGTCCGCCCTCGCCGCGCGTCACATTGTCGGGCGCCTCCACCACCAACTGGTCGACGAACAAGTAAGGCATCCCGGCCTCGAGGTCGTAGAGCAGCTTCTGCAGGTCCGGCTGCGTCACCTCGCAGCTCGCCACCAGGCTGACGAATCCGCCCTTCGACGCTGCATCCTGCACGTCGACCTGCGAGGAGAGCACGTTTCCGCCAACGCCGGTGACGACGCCGGCGACCCGCTGCAGCAGCGCCGCGCCGGCGAGCGTCACGGTCTGGCCTTCGATGAACGGCGAGCCCTGCGGCGCCTCGCTCGTCGCCGACGGCGCCGCGACCGTCGCCCGTCCACGCTCCAGCTGCGCCAGCAACGTTTCCGCGTCGGCGACGGCCTGGCGGCGATCGAGCAGATCGGCGGCTGCGAACCATGCGGCGCAGATGAGGCCTACGACCAGCGCAAGGTAGGCGACCGTGGCCAGGGCGGGAAAACGTGTGAGCAGGCGGTCGAGCCGGTGATCCATGGTCATGACCGCGGCGTGTTGACGGGCTCGATCCGCGCCTCGATGTGGAAGCGATCGCCGGGATCGGTCGGCGCGCGGGTCGTGGGGGCGAAGAAGGTCGCATGGGTGAAGTGCGGCGACTGCTCGATCAGCCGGATCAGGGCGGGCGCGTCATGCGTCACGCCGATGATCTGCAGCTTGGTGCCTTCGACGCGCAGCTCGGTCACGTAGGTGTCGTCGGGGAGAATTTCCGACAGCGCCTCGAGCACGATCACGGTCGCGGGCGTCTCGTGCTTGCGTCGATCGAGCAGGCCGCTCGCGTCGCGCGCCGCTCCGTTCTGGCCCGATCGCAACAGGATGCGGCGCTGGTTGATCTGGCGCGCAAGCTCGCTCTGGCGGCTCTCGAGATTGCCGCCGATCACCATGTCGGTCGCGAGGGCGACACCGGCCGAGACCACGGCAACGAGCAGCACGACGAGGAGAACGCGGCTTACCCGCTGTGTTTCCAGCTGGCCGCGAACGTTCTGGTCGTAGACCTTGATGCCCGCGACCGCAGTCGCCTCGGCCGGCGCGGTGAGCACCGCGATCGAGGCCGCCCCCACCTCGGAAACCGCCTGCAGGATCGGGCGAACCATCGCGCGGGCGGTCGCGGCGACCATGATCGAGATGCGATCTTTGGCGATGTCGGCGGGGCGCCCCCAGCCGAACACGGCGTCGGCGGCCGTCCACGGTGTCAGCCGATCGATCTGGGCGCGGACGATGCCGTCGAGGAACTCGACCGCGCGACGCGGCAGCTCGAGCTCGCGAAAGACGAAGCGTGACGGACGCAGCACGATCTCGACGCGATTGCCGCGAATGGCCTTGGCGAGGCCTTCGGGCAGCACCGGCGCGTCGACGCCGCCCCCGACGCGGAAGCGCTCCGGCTCGGCCTGCCCGTCCTTCAGCAGACGCAGCGCAAAACCGTCATCTTCCTCGATCAAGCGGACGACGCGCGGCGACACCAACCGGCCGACAGCCGCGACCAACAGGGCCGCCACCACGTCGAGCCAGTGCGACACGAATTCCGCGATGTTGCGCACGATCGCCATTGATGCTCCCGAGCGTGTTGCGTTCCCGGAACGGAACACGCTCTCGTCTCCTTTATCGGCGCATGTCCTCGTCGGCTGACCGGCGCCCACGTCGCCGGAACATGCGCTATCCGCCCGCGGACGCTATCTGATCGAAGTCGTCGCGCCAGGACAGTATACGATAAGGCTCCTGGTCGTCATCCGTGAGCAGCATGACAATATCGGCACCGGAACGCGAACCGTCGTCGAAGCGCACGACGACCGAGACGCGCATCGAGCGGCCGACCTCGACCGTCGCGTTGGCGCGGACGCCTTCGAGCGACGCCAGCACGGCCTTCGGATCCGGCACCGAGCGGCGCGCCTCCAGGAGGGCGTTGACCTGCTCGGGCGTGATGCCGGGCAGGGCGGCGAGCACGAGGGGCGGCGCCGCCAACACGTTGACTTGCGGAATGCCGCTGAACACCGTGACGTAGGGAAGCGCGCGCTCGACCAGCGCGGGCGGCAGGCCGAGCACGAGCCACAGCTCGCCGACGTCCTGGAAGGGGGCGTGGCGGGGCGCGTAGTTGAGGCCGGCCGAACGATAGGCATCGGCTTCCGTATCCTGGCTCGCGTTCCCCGCCGCCGTCCCGCGCCACGCGAGCACGCGGTCGGCATAGCCCTCCGCATCCTGCGGGCGCGCGCCGAGGGTGACGAACAGGCTCGCGAGCAGCGGCTTGGGGGCGGCGTTGAGGTCGATACGCCCCGCCTCGGAGCTGAAGCCGACGAGCACGGTGGCGCGGCCCAGTCGGAAATCGAACTGCCCGGCGGGCGGCCGCTTGTCCTTCTCGATCGCGGTCATCCGATATGCGGTCAGCTCGAGCGCGGAGGTGAACAGCGCCTGCGCCCGGATGCGCCGGTCGCTCGATCCGACTGCGTCGGCGGTGCGCACCACGTAAGCCGCATAGATCGACGCGAAGGTCGCGAGCGCGAGCACGATCCACAGCACCGCGACGATGATGAAGCCGCGATCGTGCGCGCGCCGCCGACATCCGCCGTCATTCATTGCGGCCCCCCGGGTTCTGAGTGGCCGGAGTGGTGGCGGCCGCTGCCGCCGCCGGGGCGGCGCCTGCGCAATTCTGCGCATTCGCCTTGATGCATTCGGGGGCGACCTCGACGTGGATCGTGATGGCGCTCGACACGGCGAGCGTCTCGCCGCTCACGGCATCGCGCACCGTGACGCGAACGGCGCGTGGCAGCTTGTCGGCGCCGCGCCAGGTGGCCTGCCAGCCGCCATCCGGTCCCGCATAGGCGAACAGAACGCGGAATGGCGAGCGTACCAGGACGACCGGCTCGGAGAACTTCAGGCTCGAGATCACGTTCGGATCGGGCAGCGGCACGAACGGCGCGGAAGCGCGCGCCAGCACCGGGCCGCGTTCGCTCCCGATCTCGGCGAGCCGCACGATCTCGAGGCCGGGCCGCGTGTTGGGGCCGACCGCGCCGCGCACGAAGGTGACGCCGAGCTCGGTGCCGTCGAAGATCGGATTTTTCATTTTCGCATTGGGCGAGACGAATTGCGCCGCCGCGAGGTCGGCGGCGATGCGGTCGATGCCGAAGGCGAGCTGCTCGGCACGCTGCACGCGGGCAATGCCGTGGTCCCAGCTCGGCAGCCACTGCCCCGTGATGGTGGCGAGCGCCGCGACCACGATCAGGAACAAGGCGGTCGCGATCAATGTCTCGATCAGCGTGAAGCCGGCCTCGGGGCGGTCTTTGGGGCGGCGGCCGCCACGCATCAGCTCGACCTCCGGCGCAACCGAATGGTCTCGACGCGGAGGATCTGGCCGGACGGCGAGCGGACCGTGATCACCACGTCCTGCGGCTGCCACGGCGACGGTGCTCGCGGATCGACCAGATTGGACACGTAGGGTGCGGCATCCATGCGCCAGTCATAGCCCGCAATGCTGCCGGTGGCGCTGCCAGCCGCAATCGTCTGACGATCCGACAGCGACGTCACGATCGAGCGCAGGGTCTCGCGGAAGGCGACGCGCCGCTCGATTGCCAGCGTGCCGTGCGCCGCCACCCCGACGAGCGAGCCGATGGCCGCGATCGAGGCGGCGACCACCGCGAGCGCCACCAGGACCTCGATCAACGTGAACCCGGCGCGTCCGTCAGGGCGTACCCGCAACAACCTCCACCCCTCCCGTGAGCCAGTTGACGCGAACCTCATAGCCAGCACCCGGGCGCCGCAGGGCGATCACACCGCCGCACGAGCTTCCGGTCGCGAAGAAGTTGATCGTTCCCACGACCGGCCGGTCGCCGCACCGCGCGGCGAGGAGGGCATCGACCGCGACATCATCCGGCAGCCGCAGCTGCCGGCCATTCGAGCCCGACACGATCAGGCGCGCCGGCGCGACGACCCGCGTCGCCACCTGAGTTCGCCCGCGCACGGCCGCATTGCGATCCTGCGTGATCAATGCCGCGACGTCGAGCGCATAGGCCTCGAGCCGTGCGCGCGAGGTGGCGCGTGGAATCGCCGGCAGGACGATGGCGGCGAGCAACGCGATGATCGCCAGCACGGCGACGATCTCGATGAGGACGACGCCGCGCTCGCCTGCACGCCGGTCAGTGCTGCCAGCTCGCAATGTCGGCCGCCGTTCCGCTGCCGCCTTCCTGCCCGTCCGATCCATAAGAGATGATGTCATAGGGCCCGTGCTCGCCGGGCGAGCGGTAGATGTAGGGATGCCCCCACGGATCGTTGGGAACAGTGCCGCTGCGCAGGTAAGGTCCGTTCCATGAGTCGGCGCCGCCCGGCCGCTGGGCGAGCGCCACGAGGCCCTCGCTGGTGGTCGGATAGCGGCCGTTGTCGAGGTAGAAAAGATCGAGCGAGCTCGCGAAGCTTTCGACCTGGATGCGCGCGGCCTTGACCTTGGATTCGGCGAGGTAATTGAGCACGCGCGGGCCGACCAGCGCCATGATCAAACCGATGATCGTGATGACGACGAGTATCTCGACGAGCGTGAAGCCCGCCTCCCCCTGCCGCGCACGGCGGCGCCGCCGGTCGTGAAGTCCTGTCATATGGCTATCCCTCCCCTCTACTCGGCTCGGCCGGGAACATGCGCGAGCTAGCCAATCACCTGGCTGACGGACAAGAGAGCGGTCATCACCGAGACTATCAGACCGCCCACCACAAAGCTAATCACAATGATCGCCGCCGGCCCCGCGATGCCGACCAGCCGATCGAGGCCGCGCTGCAGTTTCGCCTCGTAGAACTCGGCGACGCGCGCGGCGATCATCGGCAGCTGGCCGGTCTCGTCGCCGAGCCGGAGCATGCGCACCGCCATGGGGGGCAGCGCCGCCGTATCGGCGAGCGCATCGGAGAACTTGGCGCCGTGGCGGACCCGATCGACGGCGCCCTCCCACGCGGCGCCGTGGCCGGTCGAGGCCATCATGTCGGCGAGAATGCGCAGGGTCGGCGTCAGATTGACGCCGCTGCCGAGCAACACCGAGAGATTGCGGCAGAACAGCGCGGTGCGGTGGAACGTCATGATCGAGCGCGCCAGCGGCAGCTTTGAGATGCCGTACATCATCGCGGCGCGCACCCGCGGCCGACGCAAGGCGAGCCACGCGGTCACGATGACGATCAAGAGCACGGTTCCGATCGCCGCCGTATGCGTGGTGGCGAAATCAGACAAGGCGAGCAATGTCAGCACGACCGAATCGAGCTTGGCGCCGAAGTCGCGCAGCACCGAGCCGAACTGCGGCAGCACGAACAGGAGGAAGAAGGTGAGCACGGCGCCCGCCGCGCACAGCACGAAGGCCGGGTAGCGCAGCGCATCGGTCAGGCGGCGGCGCAGCGCCTCGGAGCGGCTGCGCTCAGCGGCCAGCACCTCGAGCAGGTGGTCGAGCGTGCCGGACGCCTCGCCGACCCGCACGAGCGCGACGTAGATGGGAGGGAACAGCAGCGGATGGCGGGAAATGCTCTCGGTGAAGCTCTCGCCGGCGAGCACGCCGTCGCGCAGGTTCGCGACCACCGGCCGCAGCCGGCCGAGATCGATGTCGCCCGACAGCAGGTCGAGCGCATCGTTGATGCGCGCGCCGGCCTTGAGCAGCAGCGCGAGGTCGCGCGTGAACACGGTCACGTCCTCGGCGGTGGGACGATTGATGAAGGCGAGGCCCGCCCCCGAGCCCGACGCTGTGGTGCGCGGCGCGGCGCCATCGTCGACATAGAAGAGCCCGCGCGCCTCCAGCCGGCGCGCGACCTCCTCGACGCTCACCGCCGAGATCGTTCCGCTCGTCAAGTCGCCGCTCGCCGTGAGCGCGCGATAGCGAAAGCTTGCCACGCCTCACCCGATCGTTGTCACGCGCAGGACCTCGGCCGCCGACGTCGTGCCGGCCCGGCATTTGGCGATCGCGTCGTCCGCCATCGAGGCCATGCCGCTGCGGGCCGCAGCGGCATGGATCAGCTTGGAGTCGGTGTTCTGCCCGATCAGCTTGCGGATCTCGTCGTCGAGCTCGAGCAGCTCGAACACGCCGCAGCGGCCGCGGTAGCCGACCCCGCCGCAGCGTTCGCAGCCGACCGGCTCGCAGACCGTCTCGCCCGGCGCGAAGCCGAGCACCTTGTAGCGCGGGTCCGCCGCGAGGTCACCCGGCGAGAGCGTGTGACGCTTCTTGCAGCGCTCGCAGAGAATTCGCACCAGGCGCTGCGCGATCACGGCACGCAGCGTCGATTGCAGCAGGAACCCCTCGACCCCGAGGTCGATCAGCCGCGGCACCGCGGCCGCCGCGGTCTCGGTATGCAGCGTGGTGAGCACCAGATGGCCGGTCAGCGCCGCGTGGATCGCGATGTTCGCGGTCTCGGGATCGCGTACCTCGCCGACCATGATCACGTCGGGGTCCTGGCGCACGAAGGAGCGCATCGCGGCCGCAAAGGTGAGCCCGATCGCCGGCTTAACCTGCGACTGGTTGATGCCGGGAATCTCGTACTCGACCGGATCCTCGATGGTGAGTATCTTGCGCGTCGGCTCGTTGAGGATCGACAGCATGGTGGCGAGCGTCGTGGTCTTGCCGCTGCCGGTCGGGCCGGTGATCACGATCATCCCGTGCGGCAGCGCCAGCAGCCGCGTCAATTTCTTCTCGTCGGGCGTCGCGAGGCCGAGCTTGCCGATGTCGAGCAGGCCGCGGTCGCGCGGCAGGAGGCGCAACACCGCCGACTCGCCGTGCTGGGTCGGCATGGTGGCGACGCGGATGTCGATCTCGGTGCGGCCGACGCGCACGCGCGCCGCCCCGTCCTGCGGCAGCCGGCGCTCCGCGATGTTGAGCCCGGCAAGAATCTTGATGCGCGAGATCAGCGCCTGCGGCAGGGCGCCGGCCGGAACCTGGACATTGCGCAACAGCCCGTCGACGCGCATGCGCACGACCAGGCCGGTGCGGCCGGGCTCCACGTGGATGTCGCTCGCGCGCAGCTCGATCGCGCGCTCGAACAGGTCGTTGAGCGCGCGCACCACCGGCGCGCCGCTGGCGAGATCGCGCAGGCTCTCGATGTCGTCGTCGGAGCGGCTGAGCGCCGCATCCGTGGCTGGCCCGCCGTCCCGCTCATCGTCGCCGAGCCGCTCGGCGAGAACCGTGGCGATGTCCTCGAACGATGCGACCACCACGTCGACCGGGCCGCCGAGCACGATTTCCGCCGCCCGGAGCGCCGCCGTATCGGTCGGATCCGCCATGGCGAGGCGCGATCCGTCGGCGCCCTCGAACGGGAAGACCGCCGACTCGATGAGAAAGCGGCGCGAGAACTTGCCGACGAGGCCGGTGGCGCCGAGGAGTTGCGGCAGCTGGAGACGAGGCCGACGCCAGAAGCGTGCCACCTCGTTGGCGAAGTCACCGACCGGGATTTTAGTCGACTCGAAGACTGCGCGAAGAGTTATCTCGCCAACGGGCGGCTTCTCGATCTTATTCCTGCCGGACGCAGCTGCAGGTACAGAGTATTTCTCAAGTAAATACCGCCAAAACTCTTCGGTGGAGCTTTGCGACATGGCGGTCACGTCACTCGTTTCTTGTACAAACCATGGCAGTTGCACGACGAAAATTCAACACTTGACAGCACTTAAGTAAACTTTAACAATCGAAATCCTCGCTGTCAATTTTTGCGCGTGTTGGGCGCATGCTGGGGTCGGGCGTTGGTAGGGCGCAGTCGAAGTAGCGTGGGTCTCCTGCGTGGCCGCCGCATGGGCCGCCGCGTCGCGTGGAGTTTTTGCGTCGTACTCGCCGGCTCGATCCTCGCCGCGTGCAGCATCGGCGGATTTGATCCCCGCCCCGATCCCAGGGACAATCATCCGCCGGACGTGATGGATCACGTCCGCTCGCTCGATCTCTTGCCGCGATTCCCGAAGAACTCGGATGCGGCGCCGACGCCGAACACCGCGAGCTCGGCTCGGCCGACGGTGTTCCCCGGCCCCGGCGAGGTGACCGTCGCGCAGCCGCAGACGAGAGACGCCGCGCCGAATGGCGACGGCTATGATCTCAACTTCGAGAATGCGCCGGTCGCCACCGTCGCCAAGGTGATCCTCGGCGACATCCTCGGCGTCGGTTACACCATCGATCCGCGCGTCCAGGGCACGGTGACGCTGGCGTCGGGTCGGCCGGTGGCCAAATCCGACATTCTGTACGTGCTGGAGAACGCGCTGCGGCTTTCCAATGTCGCGCTGGTGCGCGACCGCACCGGCTATCGGCTGATGCCGGCCGGCGACGCGGTGGGCGCCGGCCCGATGGACCGGCTGGCGACGGCGCAACCGGGATACGGCATCACGGTTATCCCGCTGCGCTACGTCTCGGCGCAGACGATCATCAAGCTCGTCGACGGATTCGCGTCGAAGCCGGGACAAATTCGAGCCGATGCGGCGCGCAACCTGCTGATGCTGCAGGGCAGCGGCGCCGAGCGGCGCAACGCGCTGGAGATCGTGGGCAGCTTCGACGTCGATTGGATGCGCGGGCAGTCGGTCGGCGTCTATCCGGTGCACAACAGCACGCCTGAGCCGATCATCGCCGAGCTCGAGAAGATCATGGACAGCGGCGACTCGGGGCTCGGCCACGACATGGTCAAGTTCCAGCCGGTCGCGCGCATGAACGCCATCCTGGTGGTGAGCCGCAAGCCGGAATTCCTGCGCGCCGCCGGGACGTGGATCAGCCGGCTCGATCAATCCGACACCGCCGCCACCAACCTGCGCGTCTACCGGCTGCACTATGGCGATGCGCGTCATGTCGCGTCGCTGCTCTCCGAGATCTTCCTCGGCCGCGCCTCGAGCGGTCTCAATTCCGCCAATTCGCAGATCGCGCCGGGCGCCGGGCTCAACGCGTCGACCTCCGGCCCGCTGGCGGCGCTCAGCGCCCTGCCGCAGAGCCCGAGCTCCGCCACGTCGACCACGACCACGACGACTGCCACGAGCACGCGCGCGACGACCCCCGGCCCCGGCCTCGACACGGCGCGCGGCAACAACCCGCAGAGCGGCATTTTCGCGGGCGGCAACGACACCGGCACGGGCACCAGCAACGGGCCCGGCATCATGCCGAACGTGCGCATCACCGCCGACGTGACCAACAACTCGATCCTCGTCTATGCCGACCGCGACGCGCAGCGCATCGTCGAGCAGACGTTGCGGCAGATCGACCGGCCGCTGCTGCAAGTCGCGATCGATGCCACCATCGCCGAGGTCACGCTCAACGACCAGCTCACCTACGGTGTGCAGTTCTACCTCAAGGACCATCCCGATCACGGCTCGATCATCAACAGCATCGGCGGCGCGGTGATCGCCCAGCAGCTGCCGGGCTTCAATTTTCTGGTCGGCTCCGCGGCAACGCCGAACGTGATCCTCAATGCCCTGCACAACGTCACCGACGTCAGAGTGCTGTCCAACCCGTCGCTCGTCGTGCTCGACAACCAGACGGCGACGCTGCAGGTGGGCGACCAGGTGCCGATATCGACCGGCTCCGCGACGGTGCTCACCGCGAACAACACCGTCGTCAACACGATCGACTATAAGAATACCGGAATCATCCTGCGCGTCGTGCCGCGCGTTAATCCCAACGGCAACGTCGTGCTCGACATCGAGCAGGAGATCAGCAGCGTCGTCCCGGGCTCGGCCGCGCTGACCCCGACGGTGTCGGAACGCAAGGTCAAGAGCTCGATCGCGGTGCAGAGCGGCCAGACGGTGCTGCTCGCCGGCCTGATCAGCGACAGCGTGAACGTCACCAAGCAAGGCATTCCGCTGCTCGACGAGATCCCGAAGATCGGCGACGCCTTCGCCAACCAGACCAAGACGAACGTCCGCACCGAGCTCATCATCTTCATCCGGCCGCAGATCATCCGCGACGCCGTCGACGCCAACATGGTCGCCGAGGAGCTGCGCACCAAGATGAACGACCGGCTGATCGGGTCGAACAACCACATGCCCAATCACGGAACAGTCGAAGGCCCGACGCCGCCGTTGTTCCACTGACGGGAGTTGCGGCGAAGCGGATACCGATTCACCGACGAGACCATGCACCAACTCCCATGGCCGTGATGGCGCCGCGTACCGGGCTTGGTCTTGGACCAGGTCGGCGCGCGCGGCTCGCGCGCCGCGCCTTCACGATCGTGTCGGTCGGTGCGGCGCTCGCGAGCGTTCTCGTGGCGCGGGGCCCGATCGGCGTGTGCGGCGCCGGCCTCGCGCTCACGATGTGCGCGATCGCGCTGCATGACGCGCGTCACTTCCTCATTCCGAACTGGCTGGTCGCCGCCGCCTTCGTGCTCGCGATCGCACATGCGGCGGCGCTCGATCCACATGTGCCGCTGCCGCAGATCGGCATCGCGCTCGCGCGCGCCGGCGTCGCGGGCGGCTTTTTTCTCGCACTCAAGCTCGCCTACGGCTGGTTACGCGGTCAGGAAGGTCTCGGCATGGGCGACGTCAAGCTCGCTGCCGTCGCGGGCGCCTGGCTCGACTGGTTTGCACTCGTGGCCGCGGTCGAGATCGCGGTCGTCGTCGCGCTCGGCGCCTATCTGGTGCGCCACTATGTGGGCAAACGCCCGATGCGGGCGACACATGCGCTGCCGTTCGGGCTCTACCTCGCGCCGGCGATCTGGGTGGCCTGGCTCCTGCAGGCGACGGTGCTTATGCCGTGATCAAGGATGCGCGATGACGACGGGCCGCTCGCGCACCCGGACCCATTGCATCGCCAACAGGCGCGCGGTGCCGATCTGGCCGCGCGACATCTTGGTCGCCAGCGCGTCACGCAGGCGGGCATAGTAGTCGCGCGCCGGCGGCGGCGCATGCGCGGCCGCGAGGTTGAGCCACATATGCGCCATCACATAGTCCTGGGCGACACCCTGGCCCTTGTCGAAGAGCAGGCCGAGCCGGCACTGGGCGGTGGTCTCGCCCTGGTTGGCGGCGCGGCGATACCAGTAGACTGCCGTTACGTAATCCTGCGGCACGCCGCGACCGGTCTCGTACATGAACCCGAGATAGAACTGCGCGCGCGCATCGCCGGCTTCGGCCAGCCGGCCAAAAATCACGCCCGCCGCGTTGAAGTTCTCGCGATTGAAGGCCGCGACACCGGCATGGAACGACGCCGCCTGGGCCGGCGCGAGCAGCGCAAACGCGATCAGGACAGCAGCGCTCAATCGTGCGGCGTTGCCCATTGGTATTCTCCTTTGCGCCGACCAGACGCGAGTTTCGCGGGTGAGCCGCGCGCTGCACCATAAAAGCATGCCCATGTGACGCTCACAATGGAGCGCGCGTGTGAGGGCGGAGCCTAAACCTGCCCAAAAAGCGACCCTTTCGCATCGATCTATCTGAGCACTCAGATTCTCTGTTCGCGCACGTTCTTTGGTCGACCGGCGTCCACCCCAAATGATGTCCGGGCAGGATTCCGCCTAGAAGCAGGCTATCGGCCAAGGGGAGTCTGTGTCGCGCGACCGGTGTGGCGCGGCGGATACGTTGAGCGGCTGGGACAAATCCGATTGCGAATGGCGCAGCATTCCAGCATTGAGGAAGACCGGGTGGGTAAGGCGCCTGGACTCAGGGCTATCCTCGTCTTGATGGGCCTCGGGATTCTGTGCCTGTCGTTCTGGATCACGCTTATCGTCATCGACACCGATGCCGAGAAGCGTCCGCACGATGTGCGGCTCGCCGATATCCCGATGACCTATCGCGACGGATCGCCCCGCAGCGCACACCCCAGCAAGACGTCTGAACTGCCGCGACCGCCTTCGGGTTTTCCATTCCGCGTCGCTTGGGACGGTATTGAGGGAATGAACGCGCTGGATATGGGTCCCGGCCCGATCGGCGGCGGCAATCTGGCAGTGAGCTTGGTCGCGACCCGTGACAAGGGGCTTCATCGGATCGGTATTGCATTCGTCGGTGTCCCGGTGAATCGGCCGTTTCGCGCCACTGCCTGGATAAAGGGGCCGCAAGGCACGCGAATCAGCGTTGACGTACGGGATGGCACATCGCTCGGACAGCCGCCGCGCAATAGCGGCATATCCTTGCACGATCTGTCGCCGCCGAAAGTCTTGACATCCAACGGAAACGTGCACGCCTCCGTCGAACCGGGACCCAGCAACTGGACAAAAATTTCCATCCAAATGACGTCAAGCGACGGGGTATTCGTGATGTATGTGGGTCTTCTCGGGCCTGGCAATACCGTCACGTTCAGCGGGGCGGGCGAGCAGATGATTTTCGGCGGAATCCAGATTACTGTGGGTTGAACCGTCTTCGGCTACGGCAAACCGCTCCCTCCAAATGGAACTCTGTGGACTGCATTAAATCGTATACGGTTGTATCTTTTCTGCAACGTGCGGCAAATCGCCATTTTCTTCTGGTGCTTCCATAGGTTGAAACGGTACTTCTGATCATGTTACCGCTTCAGTAGCCTGGAAGCACGTCGCGCAGACCTGGTGGCGCACGCTTCTGGAGTTGGATGGTCTCACCTCGTCGATTATTCTGCGGCGCGTGGGGTTGGGGGAGTGGATGGATTTGGACGTCGTCACCGGCGGGGGCGGCTTCATTGGGAGCCATCTGGTCGACCGTCTCATCGCGGACGGCCGGTCGGTTCGCGTGCTCGACAGTTTCGTGGTCGGCCGCCGCGCGAACCTCAGCCAACACGCCCGTAATCCCCGCCTCGAGATCGTCGAAGCCGACGTTGCCGACAAAGGCGCCGTGATGCGCGCCATCGATGGCGCCGAGCGCGTGTTCCATCTCGCCGCCCGCGCCGACATCGTGCCCTCGATCCAGGAGCCCGAGGCCTATTATCGCGCCAATGTCGACGGGACCTTCAACGTCCTGGAGGCGGCTCGCGCGCACGGAATCAAGCGCTTCGTCTATGTGGCGTCGTCCTCCTGCTATGGCATTCCCGCCCAATATCCGACGCCGGAAACGGCGCCGGCCGATCCGCGCTATCCTTATGCGCTGACCAAGTATCTGGGCGAGCAGCTGGTCCTGCACTGGGCTAGCGTCTATCGGCTGCCTGCCGTCTCGGTCCGCCTGTTCAACGTGTACGGGCCGCGCGCCCGCACGAGTGGCAGCTACGGCGCGGTGTTCGGCGTCTTTCTCGCCCAGCTCATGGCCGGCAAGCCGCTCACGGTGGTCGGCGACGGCGAGCAGACTCGCGACTTCACCTTCGTCAGCGACGTCGTCGATGCGCTGGTGACCGTCGCCCGCAGCGACAAGATCGGCGAAGCGTACAACGTCGGCAGCGGCCAGCCGGCCAGCGTCAACGAGCTCATTCGTCTGCTCGGCTCGCCGCCGACCGTCGCGATCCCCAAACGGCCGGGCGAGCCCGACTGCACCTGGGCGGATACGGCCAAGATTCGCGCGCACCTCGGCTGGAACCCGAAGGTCTCCTTCGCCGAGGGTGTGCGCGTCATGCGCGAGAATATCGATCAGTGGGGCGATGCGCCGGTGTGGACGGCGGAGCGGATCGCGGCGGCGACGGCGGACTGGTTCCGCTGTCTTGCCGAGCGGCCTGCAGAGATGCACGAGGGGGTGTGACGTGACGGATCCGAGAGTCGTTCCGCTGCCGCGACTGGGCTGGAGGGAGCCGGAAGCCCCGCCATACGAGGCGCCGAGCCCGCGCCAGAAGATCATGACCGTGCAGGAGGCCGCGGCCGCCGCCCAGCGCATGCGTGTGAGCGGCAAGCGCATCGTGCAGGCGCACGGCACCTTCGATCTGCTGCACGTCGGCCACGTGCGGCACATGCAAGCCGCGCGTGAGCTCGGCGACGTGCTCGTCGTCACCGTCACGGCCGATCGCTTCGTCAACAAGGGTCCGGGACGGCCCGCCTTCACCGAGAATCTGCGCGCCGAGATGCTGGCGAGCCTGCAATACGTCGACCTGGTCGCCATCAATCCCGAGCCCGACGCGGTCGGCGCGATCACGGCGATCCGGCCGGACGTCTACGTCAAGGGCCAGGACTACGAGAAAGTCGAGGAGGACATCACCGGCAAGATCGTGGCCGAACGCGAGGCCGTCGAGGCGCACGGCGGGCGCATCCACTTCACTCACGAGGTGATGTTCAGCTCGACCGAGCTGATCAATCGGCACTTCAACATGTTCGATCCGACGGTGTCGCGCTATCTGCACGGCATGCGCGGCAACGGCAAGCTCGCCGAGGCGCTCGAGCTGATCGAGCGCATCCGCGACTACCGCGTCGTGCTGGTGGGCGACGCCATCATCGACGAGTACGTCTACGCGGTGCCGATGGGAAAGCCACCGAAGGAAAGCGTGATCGCGGCTCGCTATCAGGACCGCGAGACGTTCGCGGGCGGCGTCTTCGCGGCCGCAAACCACGTCGCCTCGTTCTGCAAGAAAGTGGACGTCATTAGCTGCGTAGGCTCGAATGACGCCCACGAGGAATTGATCCGCGGCAGCCTGCGGCCGAACGTCGAGCTGCACGCACTACGGCGCCCGAGTGCGCCGACCACGCTCAAGCGGCGCTTCGTCGATCCGACGAGCATGCGCAAGCTGTTCGAGATCTACTTGATGGACGACGGCCCGCTGCCCGACGACGTGCAAGGCGACCTCGATCGGCTCATCTCCGATGTCGCGCCGGCGGCCAATGCGGTCGTGGTCACCGATTTCGGACATGGGCTTATCGGCCCCTCGGCGGTGCAGACGCTGATTGAATACTCACCGTTCCTGGCCGTAAACGCCCAGAGCAACAGCGCCAACATGGGCTACAACCTGATCACGCGTTATCCGAAGGCGGACTACGTGTGCATCGACGCGCCGGAGGCGCGGCTCGCCACCGGCGACCGCGTCTCGCCGATCGGCGAGGTGGCGCAGACGATCGTCGACGAGCGCGTCGCCTGCGGCAAGATCATCATCACGCACGGTCGCAACGGCTGCGTCACCCACGAGCGTGGCGGTGCGACGCACACCATCCCGGCCTTCGCGCGCAACGTGGTCGACACGGTGGGCGCCGGCGATGCGTTTCTCGCCATCACGGCGCCGCTGGTCGCCGCCGGCGGCGCCATGGAGAAGGTCGGCTTCATCGGTAACGTCGCCGGCGCCCTCAAGGTCGAGATCGTCGGCCACCGCAAGCCGGTGGAAAAGCCGGCCCTGGTCAAGGGCATCACAGCGCTGCTGAAGTGAACGGCCGATCGTTCCCGGCGCGCCAACCCGACTCGTGAAGCAATATGCCGCGGTGGCCGATCCAGGCATCGATTAGCTCATCTGTGTAGGAAGAGTGCCGCGACGGTTGTCTAGTCCAGGCGCTCAAGCGCAGAGCTTCGTCGCCTGAGGCGTCCTTGAAATTTCAGCAGAGATCGAAATAGTTCTGCCAAATTTGGAAAAAGTTGCATGAAAACATAATTACAATTTAAAGTGAGCCGCGCGACTTGAGATTTCTGAGTTTTTGGAATTGGGTTCGTTCTGCCAATGGCGCCCCTCGCCACTCTCGCTCGGCGGGCGCGTGCGTCCTGCGCCATGCTGAAAACATTGGATCTTCTAGTTTCGTTTTGCGCGCTCGCCCTCGGGCGTCCTGGGAGCGGCTGCTGTTTGGCTCCGTTCGGGCTGTTTGGCTTCGTTCGGACCGCTCGATTTTGCAAAGGCGACGCGCGGTCGATCCCGCGGCTCGCGGAGTTCGTCGTTGGTTGCGCCGAAGGCAGACCCGAAGGCTCCTCAGGATCTACCGCATGGACCATGTCGGTGTGTTCACGTTTTGATCTTTGCGCGACCAGGCGCTAGACTCAACAAAAATCGTGGTGGAGAGGCATGTTTCTTCTCGTCGGCGGCGACTCGGAGATCGGCAGGATCGCGGCGGCGCAGCTCGGCACGCGGGCGGTGGCGACGACGCGGCGGCCGCGCGGCGCGAGGGATGCGCGCATCCTGCTCGATCTCGCCGAGGATCACCTCGCCCGCTTCGAGCCGCCGGCGGGCGTCACCTCGGCGTGCATCCTCGCCGCCGTGGCGCGGCTCGGCGACTGCGAGAGGGACCCGGTCGGGTCGGCGCGGGTCAACGTCGCCGGCACGCTCACGCTCGCCGAGCGGCTGATCGCGCGCGGCGTGCACGTGCTGTTCGTCTCGAGCGACAAGGTGTTCGACGGAACGATCCCGCGGGTGCCGGCGGACGCGCCGACCGCGCCGGCGAGCGAGTACGGCCGGCAGAAGGCGCGGACCGAGGCGGCGCTGCGCACCTACATGCAGCGCGGGGCGCCGGTCGCGATCCTGCGGATCGCCAAGGTGCTCTCGCCGGCGACCGCGCTGCTGCGCGACTGGCGCGCGGCGCTGACGGCGAAGAAGCCGATCCGCGCGTTCCACGACATGACCATGGCGCCGGTCGCGGCCGCGACCGTGGTGCATGCAATCGAGACGCTCATGCGCGAGCGCGCGCGCGGGATCTACCAGCTCAGCGGGCCGCGCGACGTCGCCTATCTCGACGCCGCCTTTTTCCTCGCCGAGCGCCTCGGCGCCGAGCGATCGCTCGTCGTGCGCGCGACCCTCGCCGACACCCATCCGCCGAAGGGCGCGGGGCCGCCGCACACGACGCTCGATTCGAGCGCGCTCGCCCAACGCTATGGGATCGCGGCGCCGGATGCGTTCGTGGTGCTCGCCGGCGTGCTCGATGCCAATCTCGGGGCTTTGTCGTGAACGCGCGCATCCCACCCGGCCTCGTCGTGAATGCGGACGATCTCGCCTATCACCCGCGCATCAATGCGGGCATTTTGTCGGCGTGGCGCTCGGGGATCCTGACCTCGGCAACGATGCTGATGACCACGCCCTGGCTCGAGCAGACAGTGCGCGAGGTGGTGCGCGGAACCGGGCTTCCCGTGGGCATCCATCTGGCGCTCACGGTCGGCAAATCGGTCGCCGGCCATCAAGCGGTGCCCGACCTCACGGACGAGACCGGCGATCTCACCGCGATGGCGCCGCGGCTGCTGCTCGCCGCCTTCGCGAGCGACGAGGAGCGGCGCCTGCTCGCGCAGATCCGCCGCGAGCTCGAGGCGCAGCTCGCGCTCGCGCGCGACCACGGCGTGCGGCCGACGCATGCGGATGCGCATCAGCACGTGCACATGAATCCCGCGATCTTCGCCCTGGCCGAGGAATTGCTGCCGCGCTTCGGCATCGAACGGGTGCGCATGAGCCGCGAGGCCGTGTCGTTGCGCGCGGCTGTGGGCGCGCTCGGCCGCGGCCAGCCGATCAACCTGGCGAAGCTCGCGCTGCTGCGCTGGCTTGCGCGCGGCATCCGGCCGAAGCTCGCGACGACCGACGAGTTCTTCGGCGTGCTCGACACCGGCAAGGTGACGAAGCCGGCGGTCATGGCGGCGATCGCAAATCTCGCCACCGACCGCTCGCTCGAGATGTGCGTGCATCCCGGCTTTCCGGTGCCGGCCGGCGAGGCGGTCTTCCGGCAGGCCGACGTGAATGCGTGGATGACATCGCCGGCGCGACAGATGGAGCATGACGCGCTGGTGGATGCCGAGGTCGCCGAGCTGGTGCGCCGGCGGGGCATCGTGCTGCGCAGCTTCGACGGACGGGAGAAGTGAGTTGGGATGGCAGCTGCGGTGCCGGCAGGCCAGAATCCCATTAGTCTTTTCCGGCAAGCCTGTCGCACGATCCGGTGGCTGGCGGTTGCGCGATCCTAGACGAAATCTACGTGCTGCGGAGGGGGCTGACCGTCGAGATTGGGAAGTTGGATTTGGTCCTTCATGTAGCCGTCGAGGAACTCGTTCACCTTGTGCTGCAGGCAGAGCGATCCGCACATCAGCTGCGCGTTGAAATGCGGACCCGCGATATAGTTCATCACTTCCCAATAGCGGTCTGACCGCCAGAGGTCGCCAAACCGCTCCTCAC
This sequence comes from Xanthobacteraceae bacterium, assembly GCA_035293985.1. Lineage (GTDB taxonomy): Bacteria > Pseudomonadota > Alphaproteobacteria > Rhizobiales > Xanthobacteraceae > JAVDCA01. The sequence goes on along the minus strand of DATGLS010000007.1, from coordinate 108,792 downwards.
ATATATTGCCGATGTGGAATTTCTTGTAGCGCTCGTTGAACAGCATGCCGCAGGGCGCGACCAGGCCCGAGCCCGAAATCTGGATCATGAACGGCGCGCCGTAGCAGCGCTGATAGCTGCGCTTGCCCTCCGCCTCGATCTTCGACCACTTGACCTGCACCTTGTACTGCGCGTCCGAGAGGGCCTCGGCGGCGCGCAAGGTGTCGTACATGCGGGAGTACCCCCGGTAGTCGACGCCGAGGTCGCCGTCCTCGTTGTCGGAGCAGTGCTTGATGACGAGGTAGTCCGGCCGCAGCTCCTTGCCGAGACGGGCAAGCGGCATGATCTGGTCTTCGTAGGCCGGCATGAGCACCATCTGCAGACCGATGGTGACGCCGAGGCCCCGGCGCTGCTTGATCTCGACCATGTCGCGGATGTTCTGCACCACCCGGTCGAACCAGGATTCCTTGACCCCCATGATTTCGGCATAGCGTCCCCGCTCGCCTGCCGAAATGTTGATGCGAATGTAGGTGAGATGAGGCAGCACCTCTTCGAGCTTGCGCTTGTTGAGCACGAAGCCGTTGGTGCCGACCGCCATCGACATGCCGAGCTCGTGCCCGCGGCGAACCGCATCAATGAAGACGGGCGAGATCGTGCTCTCGCCGTCCGAGACGAAGGAAATCCCGCGCACGCCGATGTCGGCGCAATCGTCGAGGAAATTGAAGATCACGTCGCGGTTGATCACGCGCCGATCGTTTTCCTGCAGCATCGCGTAGCAATAGTGGCAGGCATAGTTGCAGGCGCGCGTGAGGGCCATGTCGATGGTGATGGGCGCGATCCGCTCGCCCCGTTCCCAGGCGCGGATGCGATCCTGATACCAGGCGATCTTGGTGCCATCGAGGATCAGCTCAGTATGGTCAGTCATGCCTGTCATGATTGCGCACCTACAGACGTCGAATTTTGTTGACGTCCTTCATCTCGTCCATGAATAGCTCCAACGGATTGCCGGTCGACTCGCGCAATCGGCGCTCGAGCAACATCATCAGCTTGGGCTTGACCGCATAGGAGACATCATCGGCGAACGCGATCGTGACGCGCGTGCCGCGCTCGATGCGGGAAACCCACATGTTTTCTTCGCTGAAGCCCGCGAGCGCAAGAAAATCGGCGATGGCCGGCTTGATCGCCGCCGCCTGTGCCGCCTCGTCCATCGCAAGCCAATCGGCAGGCGGCCGGATATACCAGCCATTCTCGCGATGACCGATCTGCAGCTGCTGGCGGGCCGCGGCATGCACCTTCCGCAGCAGCCTCTCGGCGAGCGCGAAGGCCGGACCGGCATTCCGCGGAGAGCGGATGCCGGCGACAGCCGCGGTGAGATCGGGAAGCGCCTCGACCGCGTAGATCGCGCCGTGGTCTGCGGCCTCCTGCAACGGACGGCCGACGATGAGCCGACAAAGCTCGCCGAGCACCCGACCGGTCACCATGTCGGACGCGCCTTCGTACCGCGCGTCACGCACGGTCAAGCGGCCGCGGTCGGCATCGACTGCGACGGACAAACGGACATCACCTTCCGCGGCGGCGAATGAGATGCGGGGACGTGTGGCAGCCTCGCCGGGCCGCTCTTGCGCCAGGGTCGCTGCTCCGGTGGCGTCGTTCATTGCAGCCCGATCCCGCTGACCGTGATGACGACCTTGTCGGCCGACGCGCTCACATCGATCCGCCCGAGACTGCCGATCTCGGCAGCGAGATCCCTCACGCGATCAGGCGGCATGGTGCTGGCGGCGATGCGCACCGCAAGCTCGCTCCGCCCGGCGGCCTCCGCAGCCTCGACCATGTTGAGGATGCTCTTGACGGGATCCTCGTCCGGAACCCACGTCTCCAAGTACTCGGCGTCGCTGCCAAAATTCCTCAGCTGGGTCAGCAGCTTGACCTCGAAATCCGCGACCAGCCGCTCGTAGTCGAGAACCTCCACCCCAGAACTCCGGTTGCGAGCGCCATCCCGCAGAAGTCATAGCCCATTCGTCTGGCCCGGATCAATCATGGCATGCGCGCTCAGCTTCCGTGGAAGCCGCCTCGGCGTGCCGCATGGCATGCTTGTGTAAGCCGTCTTGAGGGGCCGGATCCTCCTCCTGCACGCATTGATTTATTAACATTTGATTTACACGCGAGAGAGTTCTAGAATACCACTACGCCAAATTTTCGCGGCGGATCCGCTGATCTCACCTGCCCGGATCTTTTTGCTTTGTCGTTTTTGCAATTGAGGGGGAAACCATGACCATTCCTGCGGTTCCGGTGCCGACATCTCCCGGCACAACCTCGCAATCATCCGAGCCGACGATCAGCAGCAGCACGGCAACGCTCAGCTGGAACGCGGTCTCCGGCGCAACGTCCTACGAAGTCGCGGTCAGAAACCTGAACACGAACCAGATCGTCGTCGATCAGTTCGTTTCTGGGACGAGCTATCAGGCGTCGCTAGCGTCCGGCGGCTCGTACCGCTGGAACGTCGATGCTATCAACAGTTCCGGCGCCTCGAGCTTTTCGACCCCGCTATACTTCTTGACGCCCGCAAGTGTGTCCATTCCCGCCGTTCCGGTGCCGACGTCTCCCGGCACCACCTCCCAGGCGTTGAACCGACCCTCAGCAGCGGCACGGCGACGCTCAGCTGGAACGCCGTCTCGGGCGCAACTTCGTATGAAGTCGCCGTCAGAGACCTGAATTCGAACCAGATCGTCGTCGATCAGTTCGTTTCCGGGACGAGCTATCAGGCCTCGCTCGCGTCCGGCGGCTCGTATCGCTGGAACGTCGATGCCATCAACAGTGCCGGCGCCTCGAGCTTTTCGACCCCGCTGTACTTCTTGACGCCGGCGAGCATCTCCATTCCTTCGGTGCCGGTGCCGACGTCTCCCGGCACCACTTCCCAATCATCCGAGCCGACGCTGAGCAGCAGCACGGCAACGCTCAGCTGGAACGCCGTCTCGGGCGCAACTTCGTATGAAGTCGCCGTCAGAGACCTGAATTCGAACCAGATCGTCGTCGACCAAGTCGTGACCGGGACGAGCTATCAGGCTTCGCTCTCGTCTGGCGGCTCGTATCGCTGGAACGTCGATGCCATCAATAGTGCTGGCGCCTCCAGCTTTTCGACCCCGCTGTACTTCCTGACGCCGGCGAGCATTCCTGCGGTTCCGGTGCCGACGTCTCCCGGCACCACCTCTCAATCATCCGAGCCGACCCTCAGCAGCAGCACGGCGACGCTCAGCTGGAACGCCGTCTCGGGCGCAACTTCGTATGAAGTCGCCGTCAGAGACCTGAACACGAATCAGCTCGTCGTCGACCAGACCGTCACCGGGACGAGCTATCAGGCGTCGCTCGCGTCCGGCGGCTCGTACCGTTGGGACGTCGATGCCATCAACAGTGCCGGCGCCTCGAACTTTTCGACCCCACTGTACTTCTTGACGCCGGCGAGCATCTCCATTCCTTCGGTTCCGGTGCCGACGTCTCCCGGCACCACCTCCCAATCATCCGAGCCGACCCTCAGCAGCAGCACGGCGACGCTCAGCTGGAACGCCGTCTCGGGCGCAACTTCGTATGAAGTCGCCGTCAGAGACCTGAACACGAACCAGCTCGTCGTTGACCAGACCGTCACCGGGACGAGCTATCAGGCCTCGCTCGCGTCCGGCGGCTCGTACCGTTGGGACGTCGATGCAATCAACAGTGCCGGCGCCTCGAGCTTTTCGTCTCCACTATACTTCTTGACGCCGGCGGCAGCGCAACCAGGACACCTCACGATAAACCTTTCACCGGATCAGAGCGTCATCGATCAGTTTGGATCCAGCTATCGGTCATCCGCATTCTGGACCGCCGTCACTCAAGCGGCCAATTTTTTCGAAAATAGTTTCTTCGATCCGATTACCGTCAATGTCACGGTCGGCTGGGGCAAGACAAACGGCGGCGCGGTGGACGCCAGCTCGGCTGCCAGCACCAGGAGCTACAGTCATTACAACTTCTCAACCATTGTGCAGGCTTTGAGGACAGACGCAACGTCGACGGCTGATCAAACCGCGGTATCGCATCTGCCGATGCAGGATCCCGGTGCGGGCGGCAATGACTTCGCGATCAGCAACGCCGAGGCGAAAGCTCTTGGATTGACACTGGACGTAGGAAGTCCTTCTGCCGACGGGTGGATCGGCTTTGGGACAGGCCTAGATCCAACCAGTCGTGGTTTTGTCGGCATGGCCGAACATGAGCTCTCAGAAGTCCTCGGTAGAGTCGGCGAGACCGATGATGGCACAGGCGCGTTTACTGTCTTGGACCTGTTCCGGTACTTCGGCGGCCCCCCACAAATTGCGGAGCCTGCCTCCGCGACGGGCCCAAACGGAATAGGCACGACCTATTTCTCCATAGACGGCGGCCTGGATCCAATCAACTCATTCAGCTTCAGCACGACTGCCGGTAAGGATCTCGGTGTCGATTGGGCCGGGACCAACAACGACGCATTCGATGCAGAAGTCAATACGACGCAGATATTGTCTGTTTCGGTGGGCGATCTGCTTGAAATGGATGTGTTGGGATATAATACGAGTTCATCCACATCGGTACAAACTCCTTCCCTGAGCAGTGTATCCCCGAACTCCTATCCGGCAGACAGCAGCAATCACGCGATGCAGCTGCTCGGTAGCAACTTTCAAAACGGCGATACGCTCACTTTCATCCCGCCAGAGGGGGGCAGCATCGCCAGCAGATCGGCCAAGCTGACTTTCATATCCAGCACGGAGATCGATTACCAGTTCAACGACGCGAGTGATGCGGGTAGCTGGAGCGTCCGGGTCAACAGTGCGGACGGCACGCAACATTCCAGCTACGTTTCATTCACGGTGCCGGGGCAAAGCACTGCGACCACCTCAGGCATCGACTATCGTCGCAACACCGGCAAGCAGACTGCTCTAGACGGCGTCAACGTCGCCGCGATCGCGAGCGACGGGTACAAGTTCGTCGGCGAGTACTTAGGCACCGCGACCGATAATGGATATTTGACAAGCGCCGACGCGGCGGTTCTTTCGAGTGAAGGCCTTGCGATCGTATCATTGTATGAAAGAACACCGACCTCGGTCTCGTACTTTACGACTGCGAACGCCGACTTTGATGCCAGCCATGCGATCCAGGCGGCGCAACAAAGCGGGCAAACGGCCGGCACCGGCATCTATTTCACGATTGACTATGATCCGACTGTCTCAAGCGATTTTACCGCGATAGATGCTTATTTTCGGGAAATTCGCAGCGACTTCACGGCGGCCGGGTCGCCGTACAAGCTGGGCATTTACGGACCGGGCGACGTGCTGTCGACGCTCGCAGCCGATACCAACATCAGGCCCGATTACACCTGGCTGGACTCGTATGCCTGGCCAGCAAACGGCTTCACCGGCCAAAACATCAGAAGAGTGCAGAACGACGTTGCTGCCAGCCCGGCTTCACTCGGATTCAATGTCGATCTCGACACCGCTTATGGCACGGATTTTGGCCAGTGGAGCGTGTCGCCGGCACCCAACAAGGCCGCGAGCGACTTCAACGGCGACGGCAAATCGGACATCTTCTGGCGCGACCCGACGAGCGGCACCGACGTCGCCTGGACGATGAACGGCAACGCCGTTTCCGGAATGCAGACGCTCTACAACGTACCGGCCGGCTTTTCGGTCGCAGGGATGGGAGATTTCACCGGCAACGGGACCACCGACATCCTGTGGCGCAATCCAACCACCGGCGCTGACCAGGTCTGGTTGATGAGCGGCGGCAACATCACGGCGTCGGCACCGATCAACAGCTTACCGAGCGCGTGGACCGTCGCGGATATCGCCGACTTCAACGGCGACGGTGCTGACGACATCTTGTTGCGAAACTCGTCGAACGGCGCCAATTTCATCTGGACCATGAACGGCGACCAGATTTCCGGCGGCAACGAGATCTACAACGTGCCGTCGAGCTGGACGATTGCCGGCGTCGGCAAGTTCTTCGGCGGCACTCAGACCGACATCCTGCTCCGCCAGGCCTCGACCGGCACCAACTTCATCTGGAAAATGGGCGGCACCAGCATCGTCGGCGGCTCGCTCCTCAACAATGCGGACTCGAGCTGGAGCGTTGCCGGGCTCGGCGACTTCAACGGCGACGGCACGACCGACGTCTTGATGCGCCAGGCCTCGAGCGGCACCAACCTGATCTGGACCATTCAGAACGGCGCCGTCGCCGGCAGCACGGTGCTGCCCAATGCACCATCGGGCTGGACCGTGGCGGCGGTCGCCGACTTCAACCACGACGGCACCGACGACATTCTCATCCGCAACGCCACCACGGGCACCAATCTGCTGTGGACGATGCAGAACGGCCAGGTCGGCCAGAGCACCATGCTCAACAACCTGCCTTCGAACTGGTCGGTCGCCGAGGTCGGCGATTTCAACGGCGACCGCACACCGGACGTGCTGTGGCACGACAGCAGCGGCGGCGCCAATCTGGTATGGACCATGAGCAGCAGCGGCACGATCACGTCGAGCCTTGCCGTCAATACCGTGCCGACCAGCTTTGCGGCCGTGAACAACGGACATCTGACCGGATAAGGGCTGAACCACGCACATCTCCCAGCGGGCCTCGTCCACGCATGGTTCCTGCGTGTCGAGATGCGTGCGGCAGCCACTCCCAGCGAATTCGGCTGCCAGGCGGCAAATGTGACGGGGACGTGACCGAGCGGGTCGCATCGGTGGGCGTGGCGCGAGGCGTGTGATTGACAGCGCACTTCAAGGTTGCTTAATTGGCGGTATCGACGCAGCCTTGCGTTGTTGGGGGGATCAGCCGATACGTGTCAACTCGCTCGCCCGCCGATTGCCGCGGGATTGCCGGATCGCGGACCCGCGGCGGACGCATTGCGGCGGCACTGGAAAGACCTTTGGCTGATCGACCGGGACGGGGACGATGGCAGATACGATTCTCGATACGGCGGGGACGACCGGCGTTCTGACGATGAACGGAGACGTCGTTGGCACCATCGACGCCACGCCGATGGCCGGCAGCTACAACACGCTGCTCGACGTCGACTGGTACGCGGTCAATCTGACGCGCGGCCACGAATACTCGTTCACCGCTGCCGCCTCGGGCGGCCTGACCGACATCGCTATCTATGTGGCGGACGCCAACAGAAACGTCCTTGACGCGACGGGTGTGGTCAACAGTGTCGGTGTGGCCGGTATCTACTACTATTACGCTCTAACCACCGGAACCGTCTACTTTTCAATCAGCGCGGGCAGCAGCAATGCCGCCACCCTTACGGGCAGCTACGACATATCCGTTAACGACAACGGGGAGTTTCCGGACTCGATTCTGGATACCGCAGCGACGACTGGTCAGCTGTACGCCACCGGCCTGGCTACCACTGGCAACATCGATTCGACGCCGATGAGCGGCAGCTTCAACAAGTCGGTCGATCATGACTGGTACGCGATCCCATTGTTTGCAGGTCATCACTACACGTTCTCCGCGGCCTCCGCCGGGACCTTCGGTTTGACCGATGTGGCGATTGATCTCAGCGACGCGAACCGCAACATCCTGAACAGTCAGGGCGTCGTCGACAGTGGGGCAAACGGCACCGCGACGTTCACCTACACGGCGACGACGACCGGTAAGGTCTATCTCGACGTTGCGGCGGGCGGCAGCAATGCGGCCAATCTGCTCGGCGAGTATCAGGTCAGCGTCACCGACAATGGCGGCGACACCATTGTGGACACCCCAGCGACCCCTGCCAGCCTTTCCTTCGATCCGACCTCGCACCTCGCCGTGGTCACCGGCGAGATTTTCGCGACGCCAACCCAGGGAAGCTTCAATACCACGGTCGATCACGACTGGTATGCAGTGAGCCTGACGGCCGGCCATACCTACTCATTCGATGGAATTGCCACGTCGGGCATCAACGAGGTCGCTATCGCTTTGCGGGACGCCAACCGGAACGCCGTCGATCCGCAGGGCGTGGTGGACGGATTCGGTCCGCGCTTTACCTACACGCCGCGTGTCTCTGGCACCTATTATTTCGATATCAGCGCGGGCGGCAGCAACCCACAAGGCGAAACCGGCAGCTACGAAATCCTCGCCAACGACCTTGGGGCGGAGCCCCCCGACACCGTGCTCGACACCTCCGCGACCACCGCCAGCCTGACCATGAATGGGACGGTCACGGGCACGATCGATGCGCTGCCAGTGAGCGGCAGCTTCAACACTTCGATCGATCACGATTGGTTCGCGGTCAGCCTGACGGCGGGCGAACGCTACACGTTCTCGGCACAAGGCACACTCGGCAGCGGCCTCTCCGACGTCGCGATCTCGCTCATGGACGCCAACCGGACCGTCGTGGACGACCAGGGCGTGGTCGATGGCGGGTCCACCAACTCGACCATCACTTTCACGGCACCGACCCCCGGCACCTACTATCTGGCGATCGGCGCTGGCGGCAGCAATGCGGCCAGCGCTTTCGGCGGATACCAGATCACGGCGACCGACAACCCCAACCATCTCGTCATCAATCTGGTGGCCGATTCCAGCGTGACCGCGGAGTTCGGCCCGAACTATCAGACTTCGACATTCTGGACCGGCGTCGAAGCCGCGGCGAACTTTTTCCAAACGAATTTCTTCGACCCTGTCACCGTCACGATCACTGTCGGCTGGGGCGAAGTCGGCGGGCTGCCGGTCCCCAGCGGCGCAGCCGAGAGCTTGCAAAACCAGAGCACCTTCACCTTCAGCCAGATCGTGGCGGCGCTCAGGAATGATGCCCAATCGGCGAGCGATGCGACCGCCGTCGCACACCTGCCGACCGGTGATCCGGGGGCGGGCGGCACCGACTTCAGGATCTCGGATGCCGAGGCGCGGGCGCTCGGGCTGAGCGCTGTCGCCGCACCGCAAGACGGATTCATCGGCATCGGGACCAACTGGAATCCGACCGATGCCAATTTCGTCGGCGTCGTCATGCACGAGATCTCCGAGGTGCTCGGCCGCGGGTCGGACATCAATCCCGCGACCGGCTCCTGCACCGGCTCCTACTCGGTGCTGGACCTGTTTCGCTACTCGGCGGGCACGCCGGAGCCGTCGTCGGCGACGGGGCCCGGAGGCTCGACCTATTTCTCAATCGATGGTGGGGCCACCGGGCTCGACACGTTCAGCAGCACCGCCGGCGAGGACCCGGGCGGCGACTGGGCGGCGGGCACCAATGATGCCTTCGCGGCGGTTCTGCCCAGCGGAACGGCGCCCGTCTCGTTCGCCGATCTCACCGAGATGGACGTGCTTGGCTACGACACGGCGGCGCCACCGATCCCGGTCACGCTCGGCGGGATCGACTACCGCGTCCCGGTGCCGAACGGCGGCACGACCGCCACGCCGATGAGCTACATCGGCGCGGCCGCGATCCCGCATGCCGGCTATCACTTCGCCATCGAGTACATCGGCACGGCCGGCAATGCCGGCTACTTGCGCGAGGGCGATTCCGCGGCGCTGGTGCGGCAGGGTCTGTCGATCGTGTCGGTCTATGCCAACGCCGGGATGTCTGACACCAACGCCGACGGCAGCTACAGCGATGCGTGGGTCAACTACTTCAGCAACAGCGGCGCGCATGGCCAGGGCACGGCCGACGCGATCGATGCCATCAATGCGGCGCGGGCGGCCGGGCAGACATCGGGCGCGATCTATTTCTCCGTCAACCTGGACCCGACCGATGCGCGAAGCGGCATCACCCAGGCCGCCGCGCTGGCGGAGATCGACGAATATTTTCGCGAGATCAACACCTACTTCGCCCAGGTCGCGGCGCCGTACAGCATCGGCGTGTTCGGCGCCGGCGACACGCTGAGCTCCTTGCAGGCGGACCCGTCGTCCGGCGTGAAGTACACGTGGCTGGCGGATACGTGGTTTGGCCAGATCGGCGCCGTCTCCAGCAAGAGCATGGAGCAGACCGACACGACCGGCAGCGCCCTGGTCGGCGGCAATTCGGTCGATCTCGACACCGCCTATGGCGCGGACTTCGGCCAGTGGAACCGATCCTCGCCGCCGGCCACGGAAGATTTCAGCGCCGACGACAGGTCGGACATTTTCTGGCGCGATCCGACGAGCGGCACCGACGTCGCCTGGATGATGAACGGCAACACTGTTTCGGGAACACAGACGCTCTACAACGTGCCGTCCGGGTTCACGGTCGCCGGGATGGGCGATTTCACCGGCAACGGCGCGAGCGACATCCTGTGGCGCAATCCGAGCACCGGCGCCGATCAGGTCTGGCTGATGGGCGGCGGCACCATCACGGCATCGGCCGCCATCAACAGCCTGCCGAGCGCGTGGACCGTCGCGGATATCGCGGACTTCAATGGCGACGGCATTGACGACATTCTGTTGCGCAATCCGTCGACCGGCGCCAATTTCATCTGGACCATGAAGGGCGATCAGATCGCGGACGGGAACGAGATCTACAACGTGCCGTCGAGCTGGACGATTGCCGGCGTTGGCAAGTTCTTCGGCGGCGATCAGCCCGACATTCTGCTGCGCCAGGCCTCGACCGGCACCAACTTCATCTGGCAAATGGTCGGCCCCACCATCGCCGGCGGCACGCTGCTCAACAATGCGGACGCGAGCTGGAGCGTTGCCGGGCTCGGCGACTTCAACGGCGACGGCACCACCGACATCCTGATGCGCCAAGCCTCGAGCGGCACCAATCTGGTCTGGACCATTCACAATGGCACCGTTTCCGGCAGCGCGGTGCTGCCCAACGCACCGTCGGGCTGGACCGTCGCGGCGGTCGCGGACTTCACCGGCAACGGCACCGACGACATCCTCATGCGCAATGCGGCCAATGGCACCAATCTGCTGTGGACCATGCAGAACGGCCAGGTCGGCCAGAGCACCGTGCTCAACAACCTCCCGTCGAACTGGTCTGTCGCCCAAGTCGGCGATTTCAACGGCGACGGCACGCCGGACGTCCTCTGGCACGACAGCACCGGCGGCGCCAATCTGGTATGGACCATGAGCAGCAGCGGCTCGATCACGTCGAGCCTTCCGGTCAACACCGTGCCGACTAGCTTCGCGGCCGTGAACAACGGACATCTGACCGGGTAGTGTCTCACAAGCCCGGATTTTGATTCGCCCGAACCTGAACCAACGCGCATCTCCTGTCTCAACCCGCCGCACCGAAGCAGCGCATGCTTCGGCTTTGCTTTGGTTGATGGTATTATAGTACTCCAGACGTGCATCGACTCAGCTGAACTATGATCGCGGGCCGATGTTGCATGCTCTGCAAGCGCCGGCGAAAAAGGCCGCCTTGCTGGTTGCACAATCAGGTGCGATCTGGTCAGGCAAAGGGCGTCAAAATGACGTTGGATTTGTTCATTCGCCCCGCGCGGGCGATGAACAGATCACAGGCTCCGGCAGTCGGACCCTTCATCCCTGATCGCCCACATTCGCGCGCCCCCTCCGGCGTCCAATGTTGCTCGCGAACTGATCACGGCTCCCCGATCGCGATCCTGACCTTGAACTCCGGGCGGTGACCGAAGGGGCGAGCAAGGCTGGTATCGATGAATATAATCTTCAGCTGGGATTCCAGCACAAGCACCGCCCCCGCAGCATTTTTTACCGCGATGAACACTGCGGCTGAAATGCTCGATCACATGCTTGACGTCAATATCACCGTCAATCTTCGTGTCGGTTGGGGAGAGGTCACTGACCAATTTGGCAGCCAATTTTCCCTTGGCTCGGCCCTTGGCGAAGCCTTCGGATACAGCAGTACAACATATGATTACGCGACCGCGAGGGGACATTGGTCGCTCTCCCACAACTCGCCGGACATGGTGGTTGCGAGACAAAATACGGACCCACTTACCGACCCGACGGGCGGGGCCGGTATAGAGGTCTACAATGCGCAATTGCGTGCCTGGGGTATCGATCCCGGCGCCGCATTCGACGGTGGAGTCGGATTTGGCTCGACTGCGGCCTGGGATTTCAACCGGGATGATGGAATCACAGGGGGAACCACAGACTTCATTGGCGTGGCCTTACATGAGCTCAGCCACGCGCTCGGCCGGATTTCTCTTGCGGGCGTCCCTGGACCGGCGAGTTGGCTTGACATGTTTCGCTTTTCCAATCCCGGCGTCCGCGATTTCTCTGATCAATTTGATTCGGCCTACTTTTCAATAGATGGCGGCGCGACGAACCTGGATTCGTTCGATAGCTCAGGATCCGATCCTGCGGATTGGGGTTCTGGCGCGGGCAACGACGCAAACAATGCGTTCGCCAGCTCGGGCGTTTTCAATGTATTCAGTTCGACCGATTTGAGAGAAATGGATATTCTCGGTTTTGACCGGGCGCATCAGCAAAGCGATTTCAGCGGCGATTTCAACTCGGACATCTTCTGGCGCGATCCGACAAGCGGCACCGACGTCGTCTGGACGATGGAGGGGAACAGCGTTTTGGGAACGCACACCCTCTACAACGTACCGTCCGGCTTTTCGGTGGCAGGGATGGGCGATTTCAACGGTGACCGCACCACCGACATTCTATGGCGGAATGCAACGACCGGCGCGGACCAAATCTGGCTGATGGCAGATGGCAATATCACTGCATCGGCGCCTATCAACACTTTGCCGAGCGCATGGACCGTCGCGGATATTGCGGACTTCAACGGCGACGGCAATGACGACATCTTGTTGCGAAACTCGTCGACGGGCGCCAATTTCATCTGGACCATGAACGGCGATCAGATTTCCGGCGGGAACGAGATCTACAACGTGCCGTCGAGCTGGACGATTGCCGGCGTCGGCAAGTTCTTCGGCGGCACGCAGCCGGACATCCTGCTCCGCCAAGCCTCGACGGGCACCAACTTCATCTGGGCAATGAACGGCACCAGCATCGCCGGCGGCACACTGCTCAACAATGCGGACGCGAGCTGGAGCGTTGCCGGGCTCGGCGACTTCAACGGCGACGGCACCACCGACGTCCTGATGCGCCAGGCCTCGAGCGGCACCAACCTGGTCTGGACCATTCACAATGGCGCCGTCGCCGGCAGCGCGGTGCTGCCCAATGCGCCGTCGGGCTGGAGCGTGGCGGCGGTCGCCGCCTTCACCGGCAACGGCACCGACGACATCCTCATGCGCAATGCGGCCAACGGCACCAATCTGCTGTGGACCATGCAGAACGGCCAAGTCAGCCAGAGCACCTTGCTCAACAACCTGCCAGCGAACTGGTCAATCGCCGAAGTCGGTGATTTCAACGGCGACGGCACAACCGACCTCCTCTGGCACGACAGCACCGGCGGCGCCAATCTGGTGTGGACGATGAGCAATGGCACGATCAGCTCGAGCGTTCCGATCAACACCGTGCCGACCAGCTTCATGGCCGTCAACAACGGACATCTGACGGGATAACGTCGCACACGCACGGCTCTGGTTCCCCCCGCCCCTGAACCCGCACCGTCTCGGCGCGGCGACGCGCTGGAAAGCGGTGCGGCCTGATGGAGGCGTGGGCTTCCTTCTGTGGTCCCGAGCCGCGCGAACGTGCTCACGTTTGCGAGGCGAAAAAAATAGCAGCTGCGGAAGGCCATACGCTTGATGCAGCCTGAAGCCGCGACCGATGGCGACCCTGGCTCAGACCGGTTGCTGGAGGCTTGAAGCACGTCACGGCGTCCGAATTGCAACGCCGCGGGCGCGCGCCGTGCACTTCCAACGAAGAATAAAACAATTGCTTGATCAAGCATTTACGGGATTTTTTCGAGCGGAACTTTTACAGGAGTCATGCTCGAACTTTTCAGGCCCAACCAATGACCGCGGGAGACGACCTTGCGATAGCGAAAAGGCTTTCTCTCGAACCTGTGCCTCATTGAAATGGGAACACCGGAGGTATAGCCTTTGCGCAGGGGCGGCCGGCCAGGATGGAGCCCGGCCTTGACGATCTTTACAGCGGCTGCACTCGTGCAGATGGCGGCGGACGATCCGTCCGACATCGTCGGAATCACCACCGGCGAAAGCGAATACTGGTTCTTCGATCAGGGTGGGGCCGGATATTTCAGCTGGGACAACGGCGCCACAGCCGCCACTCCTCCGGCTAGCGGCTGGTTTGCCGTCACCCTGGACCAACTCGATTCATTTGTTTTCGTTCAGGCAGATCCGGTCTCGGATTTCATCGCGGTCACAGACGAGAACCCGGCGAATTCCGGGTTCCTCTATTTTCCTATGGTGCTTGGTCCAGCTAGCGTTCCTCCCGCGCCCGGGCCGACGATCGGGATCGTCGCGACGGACGCGAGCAAGAATGAGGGAAACAGTGGCAGCACCCCGTTCACTTTCACACTCACGCGCAGTGGGATAACCAACGGGACGAATTCCGTTACCTGGACTGTCAGCGGCGGACAAGGCCCGTCAGCGAATGCCGCCGACTTCGTCGGCGGGACTTTTCCGACCGGGATTGTCACGTTCGGCCCGAACGAAACCACCAAGGTCATCACTGTCAATGTACAGGGTGATACTGTGTTCGAGCCGAACGAAAACTTCGTCGTGTCTCTGTCGAATCCGACCAACGGCGCGACCATCGACCCGGCGCATCCGAATGCCCAAGGCCTCATCGTCAACGACGACGCTCCGCCACCCTCCGTATTGTCGATCGCTGCTGTGAGCGCGAGCAAGGCTGAAGGCAATAGTGGGGCAACCCCGTTCACATTCACGGTCACACGCAGCGGCGGCACGACGGGCACATCGACGGCAGACTGGTCCGTCGGGCCCGCGACGTCCGGCGGGAGCTTCTCGCAGGCAAACGGTTCGGACTTCGTCGGCGGAGGTTTTCCCACCGGAACGGTCACGTTCGCACCAGGCCAAACGTCTCAGACCGTAACCGTGAACGTCCAAGGCGATACGCTCTACGAGCCGAACGAGAATTTCGTCGTGAAGCTGTCAAACCCCGTGAGCGCTACCATCGATCCGAACGGCGGGAGCGCCAGCGGAGTCATCCTGAATGACGACACCGCACCGACCGGCGCGGTCGTGTTCATCTCGCCGCTCAATGCGGTCAGGGCAGAAGGTCCCGTTTCCACTCTCGACTTCACCTTCACGGTAACGAGGCTTGTCCCCGCGGCGATCGGCGCCGCGACCGTCAACTGGCAGGTGACAGCCGGAGCGAACGATCCGATCGATGCGGCCCAATTCTTCGGCGGCACATTTCCGTCAGGCAGCATCACGTTTGCGTCGGACCAGTTTCCGATCGCGCCCGTCGGCTTTGGTGTGGGCATACAAAGTCAAGTCATCACGATTCCAGTGCAGGGCGGGATCGATTTTCAGAGTGGCGGCGTACCCGAACAGTTCATCGTGACATTGTCCGGGAGTTCCACCCGCGGCGCCGGGTATACAATCGATTCCCAGGATGGCAGCGCGTCGGGCTCCATCCTCGACTATGCGCAGCCTCCCGCGATTAACGATTTCAACGGCGACGGCAAGTCGGACATCTTCTGGCGCGATCCGACGAGCGGCACCGACGTCGCATGGATGATGAACGGCAGCACCGTCACGGGGATGCAGACGCTCTACAACGTGCCGGCCGGCTTCTCGGTCGCCGGAATGGGCGATTTCACCGGCGACGGCGCGACCGACATCCTGTGGCGCAATCCAACCACCGGCGCCGACCAGGTCTGGTTGATGGGCGGCGGCAACATCACGGCATCGGCCCCGATCAACAGCTTGCCGAGCGCGTGGACGGTCGCGGATATCGCCGACTTCAACGGCGACGGCGATGACGACATCCTGCTGCGAAACTCGTCGAACGGCGCCAATTTCATCTGGACGATGAACGGCGACCAGATTTCCGGCGGCAACGAGATCTACAACGTGCCGACGAGCTGGGCGATTGCCGGCGTCGGCAAGTTCTTCGGCGGCACGCAGACCGACATCCTGCTCCGCCAAGCCTCGACCGGCACCAACTTCATCTGGCAGATGAACGGCACCAACGTCGTCGGCGGCTCGCTCCTCGACAATGCCGACGCGAGCTGGAGCATTGCCGGGCTCGGCGACTTCAATGGCGACGGCACAACCGATGTCCTGATGCGCCAGGCCTCGAGCGGCACCAACCTGATCTGGACGATTCAGAACGGCGCGGTCGCCGGCAGCACGGTGCTGCCCAATGCACCGTCGGACTGGAGCGTGGCGGCGGTCGCCGACTTCAACCACGACGGCACCGAGGATGTTCTCATGCGCAACGCCACCACGGGCACCAATCTGCTGTGGACCATGCAGAATGGCCAGGTCAGCCAGAGCACCGTGCTCAACAACCTGCCTGCGAACTGGTCGGTCGCCGAGATCGGCGATTTCAACGGCGACGGCACACCGGACGTGCTGTGGCACGACAGCACCGGCGGCGCCAATCTGGTGTGGACCATGAGCAGCAGCGGCTCGATCATGTCCAGCCTTGCCATCAACACCGTGCCGACCAGCTTTGCGGCCGTGAACAACGGACATCTGACCGGATAAACGCTCGCACCCGACCCAACGCACATCTCCCAGCGGGCGGGACCTCGTTCACGCATGGTTCGTGCGCGTTGGAGGCGCACCCTGCAATCGACGGACGTGCGCTACATTGAGCCTTTACCGCATCGGGAGACGAAGGGAACTCCAAGCGGGGACCGAGAGCACGCATCATTATTCAGGCAGCGCAGGCGACAAATGGACGTTTGTGCGGCTCATAGCTGAGGCGACGTCCCATCCGTTCGATGCAAACAGTCGATGCAACACGCGGGCGAGTTTCGTGCCGTGCGCGCGGCGGGTTCCGATGGATTCGGCGACTAAACATGGCAAGCGCGTGACGAGCGGGTGCACGGGTGGGCCATTGGACAGGCGTGCGGGTTGACATCGCATCCCAAGGTTGCTGAATAGATGGCATCGACGCAGCTTCGCGTGGTGGGGAGATCAGCCGATGCGTGCCAGCTCAGTCGCCCGCGGAGTCCCGCGGGAACTCTGGACGATTGTCCGACGTCTAGGGCTCGGCCGCATCGCCGAAAATTTCTGCGCTGATCAACCGGGGCGGGAACGATGGCTGACACTATCCTCGACACGGCGGCGACGACAGGGATTCTGTCGACGCCTCTCTTCACTCAGGGCGAGGTCGGCGGCACCATCGATGCCACGCCGATGGCCGGCAGCTTCAACACACTCGTCGACAGCGATTGGTACGCGATCAATGTGACGCGGGGCCATACCTACTCGTTCGAGGCGATCGGCGAGGGTAGCCTGACTGACGTCGCGCTCGCCGTAGTGGATGCCAACAGAGACGTCCTCGCCCATGCAGACAGTGGCGCGGTGAACCCTGTGGTCTTTCTAAATAATTACCTCGCGGCAACGACGGGAACCCTTTACGTCGCAATGAGTGCTGGAGGCAGCAATCCCGCCAGCCTTACGGGCAACTACAATTTATTTGGCACAGATGACGGGGCAACGCAGGACTCGGTTCTGGATACGGCAGCGACCACTGGTCAGTTGCTCGGATCGAACACTCCCACCTTCGGTAACATCGATGCGACGCCGATGAGCGGCAGCTTCGACACATCGCTCGATCACGACTGGTACGCGGTCAGCCTGGTCGCGGGTGATCATTATACGTTTTCCGCCGTCGGCATGAGCAGCACCTTGACCGATGTGGCAATCGATCTCGTCGACGCCAACCGCAACATCCTGAACAGCCAGGGGCTGATCGACGGCGGACTCAACGGCACCGCGACGCTCACCTATACGGCGACGACCACCGGCACGTTCTATGTAGCCGTCGGAGCTGGCGGCAGCGACCCGGCCGATCAGCTGGGCGAGTACAGTGTCACTTTCGTCAACAACGGGGGCGACACGGTCCTGGACACCCCAGCGACCACTGCCAGCCTTACGTTCGATGAAACGCAGACCGCCGATGTGGCCGGCACCTTCGACCCGACGCCGATCGCCGGAAGCTTCAACACCTCGATCGATCACGACTGGTACGCCGTGAGTCTGATCGCAGGCCACAGATACTTATTCCAGGCGGATGCCCATGTGGCGTCCAACATCCTTGCGGCGGTCACTGTGGACCTCGCTGTGCGCGACGCCAACCGCAACATTGTCGACCCTCAAGGCGTGGCGGAAGGAACTACACCGCTCGTATACTACACTCCGCGGATCTCGGGGACCTATTACGTCGACGTCAGCGCGGGCGGCGGCCTCCCCCAAGGCGAGACCGGCGATTACGCTATCTTCGCTAATGCTTTCGGCACGGTGTCTCCCGATACCGTCCTCGACACGCCGGCCACCACCGCCAGCCTGACCATGAACGGCACGGTCAGCGGCACGATCGATGCGGTGCCGGAGAGCGGCAGCTTCAATAACGCGGTCGATCATGACTGGTACGCGGTCAGCCTGACGGCGGGCGAGCGCTACACGTTCTCGACAACTGGCTCGGGCCTGTCCGACGTTGCGATCTCGTTGATGAACTCCAACCGAACCGTCGTCGATACCCAAGGCGTGGTCGATGGCGGGCCCGGAGGCTCGACCATCACGTTCACGGCGCCGACGTCCGGCACCTACTACCTCGACATCAGCGCTGGCGGCAGCAACGCCGCCACGGCCATCGGCGGATACCAGATCAGGACGACCGACAACGGCCCCAATCATCTCGTCATCAATCTGGTGCCCGATGCCAGCGTGACCCAGGAGTTCGGCGCGAACTATCAGAGCTCGACCTTCTGGACCGAGGTTCAAGCCGCGGCGAACTTTTTCGAGACTCATTTCTTCGACCCGATCACGGTCACGATCGACGTCGGCTGGGGCGAGATCGACGGGCAGACGGTGCCCGGCGGCGAGGCCGAAAGCGAGCAAAACCAGACCCAGTTCACCTTCAGCCAGATCGTAGAGGCGCTGACGAAGGACGCCCAATCGGCGAACGACGCGACCGCCGTCGCGCATCTGCCGACCCAGGACCCGGGGCCAGGCGGTTCCGACTTCACGATCTCATATGCCGAGGCGCGGGCGCTCGGGCTGAGCACATTCGTCCCGCCACAGGACGGATATATTGGCTTCGCGACCGACTGGGCCCCGACCGATCCCGACTACCTGGGCGTCGTCGAGCACGAGATATCCGAGGTGCTCGGCCGCGGCTCGGGCATCGACGCGGGAACCGGCACCTTCAGCGGCGCGTATTCGGTGCTGGACTTGTTTCGCTACTCCGGCGGCACGGCGGAGCCATCATCGGCGACCGGGCCTGGCGGCTCGACCTATTTCTCGATCGACGGTGGCGCTACCTCGCTCGAGACATTCAGCAGCACCGCTGGCGAGGATCCAGGCGGCGACTGGGCGGACGGCACCAATGACGCCTTCGCGGCGGTTTTGCCCGACGGAACGGCGCCGGTCTCGGCGACCGACCTGACCGAAATGGACGTTCTCGGCTACGACACGGCGCCGCGACCGATCCCGGTCACGAGCGGCGGCATCGACTACCGCGTCCCGGTGCCAAACGGCGGCACGACCGCCACGCCGACGAGCTATATCGGCGCGGGCGCCATCGCGGCCGCCGGGTATGAGTTCGCGGTCGAATACATCGGCACGGCAAGCAACGCCGGCTATTTGCGCGCGAGCAATTCCTTGGCGCTGGCGCAGCAAGGCCTGTCGATCGTGTCGGTCTACGCGAAAAGCGGGATGTCAGACGGCAACGCCGACGGTACCTACAGCAATGCGTGGGTCGATTATTTCAACAACAACGGGGCGCTGGGCCAGGGCACCGCGGACGCGATCGACGCCATCAGTGCCGCGCGGGTGGCCGGGGAGACGTCGGGCGCGATCTTCTTCGACATCAATCTCGATCCGGCGAATGCAAACAGCGACATCACCGAATCCGCCGCGCTGGCGGAGATCGACGAATATTTCCGCGAGATCAACACCTACTTCACTCAGGTGGGCGCGCCCTACAGCATCGGCGTGCTCGGCGCGGGCGATACGCTGAGCTATCTGCAGGCGGACCCGTCGTCCGGCGTGCGCTACACTTGGCTGGCAGATACGTGGTCGGGCCAGATCAGCGCGGTCTCCAGCAAGAACCTGGAGCAGACCGATACGACCGGCAGCGCCCTGGTTGGCGGTCAATCGGTCAATCTCGATACCGCTTATGGCTCGGATTTTGGGCAATGGAAACCGTCCCCGCGGGCCGCGAGTGACTTCAACGGCGACGGCAAATCCGACATTTTCTGGCGCGATCCGACCAACGGCACCGACATTGCCTGGACAATGAATGGCAGCACCGTTTCGGGAACGCAGACGCTCTACAACGTGCCGGCCGGCTTTTCGGTCGCCGGCATGGGTGACTTCACGGGCAACGGCACGACCGACATCCTGTGGCGTAATCCAACCACCGGCGCCGACCAGGTCTGGTTGATGGGAGGCGGCAGCATCACGGCGTCGGCCGCCATCAACAGCTTGCCGAACACGTGGACGGTCGCGGATACTGCCGACTTCAACGGCGACGGCAAGGACGATATTCTATTGCGCAATTCCTCGACGGGCGCCAATTTCATCTGGACCATGAACGGCGATCAGATTTCCGGCGGGAACGAGATCTACAACGTGCCGTCGAGCTGGACGATTGCCGGTGTCGGCAGGTTCTTCGGCGGCACTCAGACCGACATCCTGCTCCGCCAAACCTCGACCGGTACTAATTACATCTGGGAAATGAGCGGCACCAACATCGTCGGCGGCTCGCTCCTCGACAACGCGGATTCGAGCTGGAGCGTTGCCGGGCTCGGCGACTTCAACGGCGACGGCACGACGGACATCCTGATGCGCCAAGCCTCGAGCGGCACCAATCTGATCTGGAGCATTCAGAACGGCGCCGTCGCCAGCAGCACGGTGCTGCCCAATGCACCATCGAGCTGGACCGTGGCAGCGGTCGCCGACTTCAACGGCGACGGCACCGCCGACATCCTCATGCGCAACGCGACCACTGGCACCAATCTGCTGTGGACCATGCAGAATGGCCAGGTAAGCCAGAGCACGATGCTCAACAACCTCGCTTCGAACTGGTCTGTCGCCGAAGTCGGTGATTTCAACGGGGACGGCACACCGGACGTCCTGTGGCACGACAACACCAGCGGCGCCAATCTGGTGTGGACCATGAGCAACGGCACGATCGCGTCGAGCGCTCCCGTGAACACCCTGCCGACCAGCTTTGCGGCCGTCAACAACGGACATCTAACCGGATAAGATCTCATCTGGGGAATGGCTGCGGCCGTCGCGACGAAGCTATTCGAGGCCGCGGACCGTCGCGACCTCGGCACTCGTATCGTCAGCGCCCCCCCGCATGCAGTCGCGCGGCTTCGCGGAACGCCTCCACGTACTTCCGGTAATCCGACTTGTCGGAATATAAAGCTTCCGACTGACGGATGAACTTGTCGAGCTCCGGACCAAGTCGCTTGACTATTTGAAAAGCCTGGGCTGCCTGGCCGACTTCTCCCGCATACGCACTGTTGGTGACCAGTTGGCGGTAAGCGGACGTCTGCCTTGGACTTTGCGCAATCGCCTTGCGCGCGAATGCAATGCCATCCCGATAGCGTCCCGTCACGAAGGATGCCGTGGCCCGAACGTTGTCGTGCGCGCCCGTGTTGCCGCGGGCGAGAAGGTCGCGCGCCTTCAGCGCTTCCGCCAGTTCGGCATGCGCAAAGGCGTCATCAGGCTTCTTGATGAAAGTCGAGGCAAGCGCGATCAGATAATGGGCGATCGACAGATGCGGATCAAGCGCCAGCGCGCGCTTGAGAATGTCAATTGCCTCCGCGGCCTCATTGGCCACGTACAACTTGGCATAGCCTGCGGCCAGGTGTGCCCACGGGTCTTCATCGTTCAGCGCCAGCGCGCGCTCCGCGGCGCCATTGGCCAGGCGGCGCGCGGCTTGGCGCGAATGCCAGGCCTGGTGCACGCCCAACGTTGCGACAAACGACAGCAGCGCGAAGCTCACCGAAGACTGGGGATCGATGTCGACTGCTTTCGCAAGCATTGCCTGCGCCGCAGCCGCTTTTTGCTCGTTCCGGCTATTGATCAAGTCCAATGCGCGGATGACGATCCCCCAGGTGTCCAGTCCGTCCGGCGAACCTCGCCTAGTGCGGATGCGTTCAGCGGCAAAAACCTGATCGCCGACCGCGTCAGCCACTTTTTCGGCGATCTCCTGCTGTTCGGCGAAGCAAGTGGGCATCGGAAAGCGAAAACGTCCCGCCGACAGATTGACGGTGGTCGCGGCGTCGATCAGCCGAACAATGGCGCGCGCGTCGTCCCGTTCGAGCCGCAGGCTCCCGCACAGCAAATATCGGGCCCGTGATTGGCGGCCGGCTTCTGGGAGGGCGGCAGTCCCCGATGCCTGCACCGCAGGATCATGCGACACGACCGGCAGCCAGTCGATGTCACAAAGGGCAGAGACGACCTCCTCTCTCAGCGCCTCGGCGACCAACCGCGCTCGGCCGTCTTCACCGATGCAGGTGAAAGGGAGCACTGCAACGGCCGGCGCATCCTTCAACGTAGCGGCCAGACGATAGGTCGCCGTGGTGGAAAGCCCGGCCGACCGATGCGTGCCCGCAGATATTGATCCGACGAAGCGAAAGCCGCTGCCGCGCACAGTTCGGATCAGCCGCTGCCGCGCGCCATCGTCGCCGATCGATGCGCGGACGGCATTGATGCGTGTGCCGAGCACCGAATCGACGACGATACGGCCGCGCCATACGACGCGGAAAATCTCGTCGCGGCTGACCACCCGGTCGCGGTTCTCGATGAGGAATTTCAGAAGTTCGAAGCTTTGCGGCTCGATCGGCCGCGGCTCCCCGTCACGGCGCAATTCACGCCGCTCGACATCAAGCACGCAGCTCTCGAACACATATTGCAAGGCGCGCTATTCGGTTATTCTGCATCCACCCCGATACCAACATAACGGAGACCGCCCCCCACTGTGAAGCAAAAATGAAAGTTATCTGAATGTTTGCCGTTCGGCCTTTTGGCAGAATCCCTTGGCGGCGCGCCCGGCCGTCCTGCCTGGGGGGCGCCGTCGGCGCCGCGAGTCCGCACCGCGACAGCCCGCAGGACCGGATGGGAAGGCGATTTTCAGAACTTTTCAGAACGTCTCAAGGACCGCCGCTTCCGCCGGTCGGAATATGCCTTCCGGCCTGATCGTCCACCCGCACGACAGGAAATCGATATCGTGACAACCTATAGCTTCACCTCCCTTGATGACCCGTCCGCGACAACCGGAACGTTTGCCCAGGGAATCAACGATTCCGGAGAGGTCGTCGGCTACTACGACGACAGTCAGGGCAGCCACGGTTTTCTGCTCAACGGGAGCTTCATCGCATTCACTGTCGCGACGGAAGGCAGCCAGCAGGGAACCAATGGGGATTACAACTCACAGACGGTTTCGACGGCCGAGGGAATAAACGATTCAGGGCAAGTCGTGGGATCCGGCTTCTGGCAATTCTACGCCGAGATCGGCCAGTTTGGCGGGGGCGCTTCGCAATTCGAGCTGTTCGATTCCGCCAACGACGGCTTCATCGCGAGTTCCACGGGCGGTTCCTTCACCGACATCCAGGCGCCGATCAACGGAACCGTGATTCAGGGCACGCCCAGTTCGGTGAAAACCTATGCCGAGGGCGTAAACGGGCAGGGTGACGTCGTCGGCTATTACACCGATGGGGGCGGCTCGCATGGCTATCTTGCTTTCGCCGGCTCCTACGCGCCGAATCTCAACAGCCATCCGAACATCACGGAATTCGACTATCCGGGCATCGGAGGCGCCACCTTTGCGGAAGGCGTCAATGACCAGGAGCAGGTCGTCGGCTATTTCATCGGTGCCGATCCCAATCAGCCGAGCGTCAGCACAGCGCACGGCTTCTTGTACAACAACGGGGCGTTCTCCTATTTCGACGATCCCAATGCCGTCAACGGCACGTTCGCCGAGGATATCAACAATCTCGATGAGATCGTCGGCTACTACGTCGATGGGAACGGCTTTCAGCACGGCTTTGTCTTCAACCAGCCGGCCGGCACCTACACCACGGTGGATGTGACAGGCGCGAAAGATACGCTGATCAAAGGCATCAATAATAACGGTCAGCTGGTGGGCGACTATGTGGACAGCTCGGGCAAGACGCACGGGTTCGTGGCTTCGCCGCCGATGCCTCCGCCCGCGGCGCCGACCGGCTTGTTGCTCTCGCCCGCTTCCGACAGCGGAACGCAAGGCGACGACATAACGTCGATACGAGTGCTGACGATTACCGGAATGGGTGTGGCGGGTGACACCGTGACGTTGCTCGACAACACCACCGTTGTGGGACAGGGCGTCGTCGCAAGCAACGGCCAGTGGTCGGTCACGACGCCGTCTCTTGCGCCGGGAAGCCACACCTTCACGGCAACACAGACGCAAGCCTTTGACGGCACGAGCGGAGCATCCACGCCACTTACCGTTACGATCCTGCCCCCGGCGGTCCCGAATGACTTCGATGCCGACGGCAAATCGGACATTTTCTGGCGCGATCCGACGAGCGGCACCGACGTCGTCTGGACGATGAATGGCAGCACCGTTACGGGAACGCAGACGCTCTACAACGTGCCGTCCGGCTTTTCGGTCGCCGGGATGGGCGATTTCAACGGCGACGGCGCCACCGATGTCCTGTGGCGCAATCCCACGACTGGCGCCGACCAGGTCTGGTTGATGGGCGGCGGCAGCATTACGGCATCGGCCGCCATCAACAGTTTGCCGAGCGCATGGACGGTCGCGGATGTCGCCGACTTCAATGGCGACGGCGATGCCGATGTTCTACTGCGAAACGCGTCGACGGGCGCCAATTTCATCTGGACCATGAACGGCGATCAGATCTCCGGCGGGAACGAGATCTACAACGTGCCGTCGAGCTGGACCATCGCCGGCGTCGGCGACTTCTTCGGCGGCACTCAGCCCGACATCCTGCTGCGCCAAGCCTCCACCGGCACCAACTACATCTGGCAAATGAGCGGCACCAATATCACGGGCGGCACGCTCCTCGACAATGCGGATTCGAGCTGGAGCGTTGCCGGGCTCGGCGATTTCAACGGCGACGGCACGACCGACGTCTTGATGCGCCAGGCCTCGACCGGCACCAATCTGGTCTGGACCATTCACAATGGCGTCGTCGCCAGCAGCACGGTGCTGCCGAATGCTCCATCCAACTGGACCGTCGCAGCGGTCGCCGACTTCAACCATGACGGCACTGCCGACATCCTCATGCGCGACGCGACCAGCGGCACCAACCTGCTGTGGACCATGCAGAATGGCCAAATCAGCCAGAGCACCGTGCTCAACAACCTGCCTTCGAGCTGGTCGGTCGCCGAAATCGGCGACTTCAACGGCGACGGGACACCGGATATCCTGTGGCACAACAGCACCAGCGGCGCCAATCTGGTGTGGACCATGAGCAACGGCACAATCGCGTCGAGCGCTCCGGTCAACACCGTGGCGACGACTTTTGCGGCCGTGAACAACGGGCATCTGACCGGATAAGGGATTACAAGCCCGGATTTTGCTCACTGAATCGCAACGAGGTACAACTCTCAGTGCGCGGAATCTCGACCGCATGCTTCCCGGTGACGGGGCGCGTTGCAATTGAGCGACCCACGCTCCATTTCTTCATTCAAGCAAGGAAACGATTGATCTCCTCGGCCACTGTCGTGATCTGCTCGCCATCCAACGACTGGTTCACGGGCAGGCTCAGAATGCGCTCCGCCTGCCGCTCGGTGACAGGGAAGTCCCCCCGCCCATATCCGAGGCTCGCGGCTGCCGGCTGCAGGTGAATCGGGATCGGGTAGTGAACGGCGGTGCCGATGCCCTTCTGCGCGAGATGCTGCTGCAGCGAATCGCGCCGGTCGGTCTGAATGACGAACAGGTGGTAGCTGTTGAATTCGATCTGCCGATCGGCCGGAACAAAGACGCGACGGAAATCGAGCAGCTCGCGATAACGCGCCGCATTCGCCCGCCGCCTTCTGATGATGTCGTCGAGGCGATCGAGACGAAACTCGAGAACGGCTGCCTGCAGCGCGTCCATGCGCGATACCAGACCGAACTCGGCGACCGAGTTGCGGTCGATCAGCCCATGATTGCGCAGCAAGCGAACGCGGGCGGCGACGTCGTCGCGATCCGTGGTGATGAAGCCGCCGTCGCCGATCGCGTTGAGGTTCTTGAGTGGGTGGGTCGAGAAGCATCCGACGTCGCCGAAGCTTCCGGCGGGCCGCTCGCGATAGCTCGAGCCGATCGCCTGCGCCGCATCCTCGATCACCAGCAACCCGTGCGCGCGCGCGAGCTCCATGATCGCGTCCATATCGGCGATCCGGCCGGTGAGATGGACCGGCATGATCGCCTTGGTTCGGGGCGTGATGGCCGACGCGATCCGTTCCGGATCGACGTTCTGATCCGCCAGCACGTCGGCAAATACAGGCCTCGCGCCGATCTGGACAATGGCCGCGGTCGACGCGACGAAGGAATTGGGCGGTGTGATGACCTCGTCGCCGGCGCCGATGCCGAGCGCACGCATACCGAGGATGAGGGCGTCGGTTCCGGAATTGAGCACCACCGCGTGCTTGACCTGGCAGAGTGCAGCCAGCTTGCCTTCGAGCCGATTGATGATCCCGCCGCCCACATAGCCCCCCGAGGCGAGCACCTGGTCGATGACAGGCAACAGCTGCGCGCGTTCTTCCGCGTACTGCGCAGCGAGGTCGACATAGGGTATGCGCGGCGGCGACATCAGGGGTGGACCTTCGCGTAGAACGACCGCACCGTCGCGACGACATGGTCCATCTCTTCGCGCGAGAGGTGTTGGTCGCAGGGAAATGTGATGATCTCGCCCGTGTGGCGATCGCTGACCGGGAAGTCGCCCGCGCGGTAGCCGAGATGGGCGAGTGCCGGCTGCCGGTAGATCGGGACGGGGTAATGCACCTTGGCTTCGATGCCGTTGTCGAGGCAGTGCGCGAGCAGCGCGTCGCGCTCTCGCGCGAACACGATATAGAGGTGATAGACCATGCGCATGTTGGCAAGGCGCGGAGGAATGCGAATGCCCTCGAGCGCCCCGAGGTGACGGTCGTAGTAGGCCGCGTTGGCGATCCGCGCCGCGGCGATGTCGTGTGCCTTGGGGATCAGCCAGTTGCCGACCACCGCCTGCAGCGTGTCCAGCCGCGAATTGTAGCCCATGCGGATGACCGTATCGCGGTCGGCAAGCCCATGGTTGCGCAGGAGCCGCAGTTCGGCGGCGAGCCCGTCGTCATCGGTCGTGATCACCCCGCCGTCCGACCAGACATTGATGTTCTTGAGCGGATGCAGGGAGAATGCGCCGGTGCGGCCCCAGGTGCCGGCATTCCTCCCATCGAGCGCGCCGAGGATCGACTGACACGCGTCCTCGACGATCGGCAGGCCATGGCGTTGCGCAATCGGCATCAATGCGTTCATGTCGGTCATGTAACCGGTGAAGTGCACCGGCATGATCGCCTTGGTGCGCGGCGTAATCGCGCGCTCGACCAGTCCGACGTCCATGCAGAACGTGTCGTTGCAGTCGACGAACACCGGTGTTGCGCCGACTTCGCAGATGGCGCCCACGGTCGCAACGAAGGTGTTGGCGGCCGTGATGACCTCGTCGCCGGGGCCGACGTGGAGAACCTTCAACGACAGCTTGAGGGCGTCGGTGCCCGAATTGACGCCGATCGCATGGCGCGTGCCGATGAGTTGTGCGAAACGCCGCTCGAACTCGCCCAGCGGCCTCCCGAGCGTGAAATCACCGGTCGGCACGAAACTGCGCAGCTCCCGCCAAAGATCCTCGCAATCGGCAAACTGCTGCGCAAGGTAAGAGTAGCGAACTCGCATTCGAACGAAATCCTCAGAACGGGCCTTTGAACGACGGGTCAGGCTTGTCGATCGGGACCCCCTGACGCAGCGCCACGACTTCCTCTCGTGCGGCTACGGCGTCGGCTTCGTCGAGGTCGCACAGCGCGCGCACCGCCGCAACGATGTCGACAGAACTCGGATAGAAGGCTTCTGCCAATGCGAGGCTCGACGGCGTCGGATGATCCGGCAGAGCGATGCGGATCGGCGCACGTTCGAGGGACCCCAGCGCCTTCTCGGCGACCTGTGCGACGATCTCGGCGCCGAGGCCGAGGGTACGCCACCCCGTATCGCAGACGATCAGGCGCCCGGTGCGCCGGACGGACTCGATGATCGCGGTGAGGTCGAGAGGACGCAGGATACGCAGATCGAACACGTCGAGCGCGCAACCGTGCCGGGCCAGCGCATCCGCGGCACGCAACGCCTCGAGCGTCATGTAGGACGTGGCGACGACGGTCGCACGATCGCCCGAGTGAATCTTATGCGGCCCATCGAGGGGCCGCGCACACCATCCGGCCGGCACGTCGCCCGTGACGTAGTGCAGCCAGCGATGCTCGATGAAGATGACTGGGTTGTCGTCCTCGATTGCCCCCAGCAGCAAGCCCTTGAAGTCCGCCGGGGTCGACGGCATCACCACCTTGAGGCCGGGGATGGCGGCGAACATCGCCTCGAGACTCTGCGAGTGCTGCGGCCCCTGTCCCCAGCCACGTCCGATCACCATGCGCACGGTGAGCGGCACACGGTGAGCGCCGTTGGTGACGTAGTGGCTCTTGGCCGCGGTGTTGAACAGCTGCTCGAGGCAGAGCAGCGCGAAGTCGATGCGTTGATGTGTCATGATCGGGCGCCGACCCAGCAGGGCCGAACCGATCGCGATTCCGGTGAGGCCGTTCTCCGCGACCGGCATCTCGACCACCCGCTCGGGGCCATAGCGCTCAACGAGGCCTTTGGTGGTGCCGAAGATGCCGCCCGGATCGGCGACACCCTCGCCGAGCAAATAAGTATCGGAGCGGTTCGCGAGCGCAAGGTCGAGCGCTTCGCGGACCGCCTCCGCGGCCGTGATCACGCGCGCCTCAGGCATAGAGCCCCACGGCAGCGAGGCATGGGTCGGGCATGGGCGCGGCTTCTGCCGCGGCGAAGGCCGCCGCAGCCTCGCGCGCGAATTCGGACGCGATGGCCTGCTCGGCGGCGCTGTCGAGCAGGCCGGAGACGCGCAGCTCGGCGCGCAGACGAGCGATCGGATCGCGCGCGCGCCACTGCTCGAACTCCGCAGGCGTCCGATACCCGAGATCGTTGTCGTAGTTCGGCCCGCAGTGCTCGCGCCAACGGTACGTGTCGGCCAACAGGAAGGTCGGTCCGAAACCCGAGCGGGCGCGTACCACGGCCGCCCTTGCGGCACGGCGGACCGCGCGAACGTCGTTGCCGTCCACGTGAACGGTCGGCATGCCATGGCCACGGCCGATATCGGTGAGCGGGCGCGGCGGTTGACGGTCGGGCAGTCCAGTGTAGACGGAATAAAGGTTGTTCTCGCAAACGAAGATGGCTGGCAGCTTCTTCAACGATGCGAAGTTGGCGCTCTCGTGAAACACGCCCTCTTCGAGGGACGCGTCCCCCAGGTAGATGACGGCGACGTTGCGCTTACCCTCCTGCTTGAACGCGAGCGCCGCGCCGACGCCGACGGGAATGGAGGCGGCAACGATCGGGAGGCTCAGGAGCAGCCCGGCGTTGAGATCGAAAAGATGCATCGAGCCCCCGCGGCCCCCACAGCATCCGGTGGCCCTTCCCATCAGCTCGGCCAACATGGCGACGAGGTCGCCGCCCTTGGCGAGGTAATGCGCGTGACAGCGGTGAGTGGACACGGCCTGATCGCCTGGTTCGAGGGCGGCGCTGACGCCCACCGCTATCGCTTCCTGCCCGATCGACAGATGGACGGGGCAGCGCATCTTCTGCTCGGCATAACGTGCGGCGATCTCCTCCTCGACGGTGCGGATGCGCAGCATCGCGCGATAGAGCGCGACGAGATCGTCCTTGCCGAGCTCCACGATCGGGGAATGCTGATTCATGCGACTCCTAGCTTCATATTTCGATCGTCGACGCCTTCGATCCGAGCGCGGCCATTCGTGCCTGCCGGCGCGCCTTCTCTCATATCTCGCGGGGCGGAATGGTTAACAGTCGCCACTTGAGCACCAAGCCAACCCCACGGGGGGAAGGCGACGCACCAGCTCCAGATTTTGACATTAAATTTCCCCCGCCCCGTCGCCCTACTCAGGGACCACAATCCCAGGTTAATCGAGGCTCGCCGCTGGAGCAACCAATCGATTGTCACAGCAATAGCGATTGGCGATCAGCCGTCTGAATTGCGAATTAGCTGCAGTTATGCGTGACCGAGGCGCAATGCGCTCTATTGTCAGTCCGGGGTAGGGAAACTACAAAGGATGCGGGGCTGGTTCCGCACGGGGGATTCACAGG
This sequence comes from Xanthobacteraceae bacterium, assembly GCA_035293985.1. GTDB lineage: Bacteria > Pseudomonadota > Alphaproteobacteria > Rhizobiales > Xanthobacteraceae > JAVDCA01. The sequence continues at coordinate 78,444 of DATGLS010000007.1, read as the reverse complement.
TGCCACGCGTTTTGGTTACGGGCGGTGCAGGCTACGTGGGACACAAGCTGGTTCCCACCCTGCTGGAGCACGGCTACGACGTCGTTGTCTACGACACGTTCTGGTTCGGTGACAGGCTACCGGCGGATGCGCGGCTGACCCGGGTCCGAGCGGACATCCGCAACCCAGACCAGATCGCCGACGCGGCGCGCGGCGCGGATATGGCCATCAACCTTGCATGCATCTCCAACGACACCTCGTTCGCGCTTGACGAGAAGTTGTCGACCTCGATCAATCTGCAGGCATTCGAGCCGATGGTGCGCGCCTGCGAGCGCGCCGGCATCAAACGCTTCATCAATGCCTCGACGAGTTCCGTCTACGGCGTCTCCGACGCTCCCGAGGTGTTCGAGGATCATCCAAAGGTTCCCCTGACGTACTACAATCGCTACAAGTGGGAATGCGAGCAGATCCTGGCGAAGCTCGACCCCGAATTCGAGTGGGTCACGATTCGCCCTGCGACCGTCTGCGGCTACTCGCCGCGCTGCCGGCTCGATCTCTCGGTCAACATCCTGACCAATCACGCGGTCAGCAACGGAACCATCACGGTCTTCGGCGGTGCGCAAAAGCGCCCGAACCTGCACATCGGCGACATGGTGGATGCCTATCTCATGCTGCTGACCGTTGACGGCGGCAAGATCGACCGACAGACCTACAATTGCGGATTCCAGAACCTGTCGATCTTGGAGATCGCGACCATGGTCAAGCGAACGGTGGAGCAGGTTTTCCCGGAGAAGGCGCCGATCGACATCGCGGTCACCGAATCGGACGACAAGCGCAGCTATCACATCAACTCGGACAAAATCCGCAACGAACTCGGCTTCGCTCCGCGCCGAACCATCGAGGACGCGGTTCGCGACCTATGCCAAGCATTCAGGCAGAATCTGCTGCCGAATTCCCTCATTGACGACAACTACTTCAATGTCCGCACTCTCAAGGCGATCGCGGTGAGCTGACAGCCGATGCCATCGCATGATCTTCTTGCCGGCCCTGGAAAACGCGTGGCAACTGCCCTGGGCGACGCCGCGACTGGGATGGCGATGTGGGAACTGTGGTCTACGCTGGGTTGGAACGACATCCACCAGCGCTATCGCCGGTCGCTACTTGGTCCCTTCTGGATAACGCTCAGCATGGGGGTGATGATCGCGACTATCGGTTTCGTCTACGCTGAGCTCTTTCGCCAGGCTATGTTCGATTATTTGCCTTACCTTACGCTCGGGTTTATCGTTTGGGCGCTCATCTCGGGAATAATGCAGGATTCGTGCACGGCCTTCACGGGCTCCGAAGGGATCATCCGCCAGGTGCGTGCGCCGTACAGTGTTCATATCTTCCGGGTGCTCTGGCGGCACGTGCTCATCTTCGCTCATAACCTTGTCATCTATGTCGTGGTGATGCTGCTGTTCGGGGTTCGCCCGGACGGAGCCCTCCTCTTGGTCGTGCCGGGGTTTGCCTTGATCTGCCTCAATGGCGCTTGGGTGGGCATCTTTCTCGCTGCGCTCAACGCCCGTTTCCGCGATCTTCAGCCTCTCGTCTCGAACGTCATACAGATTTTCTTCTATGTGACGCCGATCATCTGGCGGCCACAGCAGCTCGCGGAGCATCCCGCCATCGTGTACCTCAATCCGCTCTATCATTTCGTCGCGCTGCTGCGCATGCCGCTGCTCGGCGCTGCGCCACCAGCGGCGACCTGGGTGGTTACGATCACGATTACAGGCTTCGGCCTCGTTGCGGCGGGTTTCTTCTTTGGCCGCTATCGCGGCCGCATCGCCTATTGGCTCTGAGGCGGCCGGCCATGGCCAAGATCCGGCTGGACGGCGTCTCCGTGACGTTTCCGATCTACCACGCCAGCAGCCGATCCTTGCGCAAACAGGTTCTCGCGGTCAGCACCGGCGGACGGATCGGCGCCGATGCACGCCACCAGGTGTCCATTCAGGCCCTCGACGACATATCGCTCACGATCGAGCACGGCGATCGGCTCGGGCTGGTCGGCCACAACGGCGCGGGCAAGTCGACGTTGTTGCGGGTCATGGCGGGAATTTACGAGCCGACGAGAGGCGCTGTCACGATCGATGGCAGGGTCGTGCCGATCTTCGATCTCGGCGTCGGCATGGACCCCGAGGCTTCCGGCTACGAGAATATCCAATTCCGCGGCCTCTACTGCGGGCTGACGCGGGCGCAAATTCGCGCGAAGACCGAAGAGATCGCGGAATTCACGGAGCTCGGCACCTTCCTCGACATGCCGCTGCGCACCTATTCGGCCGGCATGCATGCACGACTCGCCTTCGCGATCTCGACCTGCATCGAGCCGGAGATTCTGCTGCTCGATGAATCGATCGGCGCCGGAGACGCCGCCTTCCTGGTCAAAGCCAAGCGCCGCCTGGAGGAGTTCATTGCACAAGCCGGCATTCTGGTCCTCGCCACGCATTCGGAAAATATGATTCGAGAGCTTTGCAATAAAGCGATCCTGCTGGAGCACGGAAGAGGGCTCGTCGCGGGGCCTACCGACGAAGTATTTGCGCGCTATAATCGTTCGGCATGACGGCTATGCGCTTCCTATTGGTTCCCAACTTTGCGAATCCCTACGACCGCCGGATGGTCAACGGGCTTGCCGAAGGTTTTCGCGAGATCGGGTGTGACGCAGTGGCGCTGGGCGCGCCGATGCCGGCCGAATCACTTGCCACGATCGTGGATCGGGTCCGACCCGATGTCGTAATGCAGGTAAACCGGTTTCGGCCAACAGACCCGACGTTACCCTCTAGTGTGAGACACATCGCTTGGTTTCAGGATGTCTTTCCTGATACGAACATAAAGGACGAGCGCAGCGAATGCGCCGGCGACATCGTGTATGCTCTGGGTGATGCGAAAGCGCTTGGACTGAAGGCGGAACTCCCCTGCTTCATCGGATCGCTCGTCACGGGCGTTGATCAGTCGACCACCGAGGTCAAGCGGAAGGAATGGGCGCCGCTGATGGACTTCTCGCTGTGCGGCTACATCCCGGCTCCCTTCATTTTTCGGCCGAATGTGAAATCCGATCTGGTCTGGTACCTCAACGATCTGTTCGATCGTTTGCCCATCGTCGGCGGGTCGTGGACCTTTCGCCGGGTACGGGCTCGCTTGCTACGCCGGTACATCAATATCGACTACGTGCCATATGCGCTTGCGACGTCCCTACAGCAGCTGGCTACCGCGTTATATCGACCGTTGCGAGGCGAACTCGACATCGACCTGATTGCCGGCGCGCTACGGGCGGCTGCGCAGCCCTATGTGAAAATGCGGCGAGGAGAGTCGCGGTCCCGTCACTGGTCTCGGCGGGGGCGATTGGGGCGTGTGCTAGCGCCTTATCGCACCTCAGGCGCCGACCGGCGGACAGCCGTCGACAGCCTAATCAATGCATTGGCCCGGGAATATCCGCGCCTTCTCGATCGCGTGGCACTCGTCGGCGCCGCCCTGCTGGTTTCCAGGTCACTCGAACTTTATGGCCCGGGTTGGGACAGCCACGAGACGTTCCGCGCCTATCACAAAGGCGTCATCGAGGATCAGCCTAGTCTGCTGGCCATCTTTCAACGCAGCCGAATCAATCTCGCCAACAACACGCACGGACTCGGCCTGCACAGCCGCACGCTCGAGTGCATGGCAGTGGGAGGCTTCATCTTCATGCATCGGTCGCCGCACGATGAACGGCCAGGCGGCATGTTGACCTCGTTCGAACCTGGCGTGCACTACGGTGCGTACACGCCGGAGACTTTCCACGACGAGGCGCTGCGCTGGTTGTCCGACGAGCCGCGGAGGACGAAGGTGGGGGCTCAGGGCGCAGCCGTGATTCGGGAGAAGCATTTGTGGCGGCATCGGGCGGAACAGATCGTCGGTGATCTGAAGAGGTAGCGAACGGCGGACAAAGAATGACTTGGGCGCCTATTCGAGGGTACGCTTTGGGCCAATCAGCGAGCGATTTCCGCGAGCACGATTGCTCGCTCTCCGCGGGCAAAGTGCGGATCGGGATCGGGCCCGTAGTCGGCTTCCCATGATCGTGCGAAGCCGCTGTGTTTCAGCAGAAGAGTTAGCGCATCGCGCGTCGGCCAGAGCTCAACATCGTTGAGACCTGCGGTATTGCTCGCGACTGAGTCAAGGTGAACGAAGAAGCCCGCCCCGGACGGACTATAGTTGCTCGGGTTTCGAAAGGTGTGCTGGTCCGGGAGGGCAATCACCGTTTCGTAGACGGCGAGCTCGCGCGTCGCGCGGGCAACGAGACGCGACGCCCCAAAAGGGTCCAGCAGGTGATAGAGCACTCCCATGAACAGCACGAGGTCGTACTTCTTATCGTTCGAGGAGAGGTAGTCGAACAGGTCCGCGTGGACCACAGTCACACCGTAGCCTTTCGTGCGATTGACGAACCTCGCCTTTTCGACATTGATGGCCCGCGCCTCGACGCAGGTGATGTCGCGAACACCTCGTTCCCATAGACCTTCTGCCATTGCGCCTTCGCAGGAACCGACATCGAGGACTGATATCCGATCAAACCGATCAGCGAAGATCGGTTCCACATTGGCGAGCAGCCGCTCGCGCCGCCAGGGATGGAGCGTCTGCTGAACTGGGCCGTAAGGCTGCGCTTTGACGCCGTTGCCGAAATCAAACGGGAATTGCCAGCCGCCCGGACAGCCGGGCCAAGCCGAGGCGCCTGCGAGGCGGTTGACCTCGCGCTGAATGGCTTCGGATGTCTCGGTCATCATGACAAGCTGTGTGACTCACCAGTCTCGCGATCGGCAACGGAAATCGACGCTGAAGCGATCCCCCAGGCACGCGCATATTGGCGATCCGCAGCTTTCGCTTCGAGTGATCCAAGGTACTTGGGTTGCCAGTCCCCGGTCCATCTTGCTATCGTGGCCCTCTGGTCGTCTGGACAGTTCCGATAACTGTGTCGCAGTCATTGCTACAACGCTTGTGGGCGAGCGTTCAAGGGACCGACCGCTACGGCGCGTCGGTACGTCGCGAGCTCGACCAGGATTATTGCGTTTTTTACGTGACCGCGTGGGGCTATGCGGCCGACCACTACTTTGGTTGGTTTCCCAAGGCCCTCAACCTCCATCCGGAGATTTTCGCCCTGCTGGCCCATGAAGGGTCACGTCCCAAATATCTCAAGGAGCGCACGCGAGGGGATCGTCCGCCGCTGATTCCGTTCACCGAATTCCTCAATGATATGGGCATGACATATCGGGCGATCGGCGATTGCTATTCCTACCGTGCCGGCCAGATGCCAGAGCTCCTCGCAAATCCTCAGTACGCCCGAATCCCAGTCGTCAACCTCGTTCGCCACCCGGTCGTGTGGCTCGAATTCTATGTTCGTTGGCGGGCCGGCAACATGCGTATGCGCGCGGGCGCGAGCGATCCACTCGCCTGGGAGTGGAAGGTCGCTCATCATGGCAAATTCCGCCACCTCGGCCTAAAGGCGTATGACAAAGAGGATGTGCAAACGTGGGCGGCTTTTCAGGGCATGACCCAGCTGAATAACGTGCTCGGCGACGTACCGGCGGTCGAGAGACATATCCCGGTCGAGCGTCTTGCGCGCGACCCGCAGACGTTCCGCGCGACCGTCGCCTATCTGACCAAGGATCGGTGTCCCTATGAGCGGAGCGATCTCGATCGTGCATTTGCGATGACGGAAACGTTGTTTCGCGGCGAGGAAGCAGTCGAAACCGACCCACGCGCTCTCGTCGGCGCGTGGCCCGGATGGAAAGTGGACGCGTTCCGGGCACTGCTGACCGCCGGAGCGCTCGATGCGTATAGATCTTTCGGCTATGACCTGCTCGGGCTTGACGCATCGGCGACGATGCCGACGCCGAACGCCAAAGTCGGCCCAAGCCGACCTATCTTCGTTTCATCGGTGATGAAGTCGGGGACTTGGCTTCTCCGAGCAATTCTCGAGAAACTCACCGGGCTTTCCCCCCACGAGCCCGCAATCGGCGTCGGAACGCCGGCCTATGACAATGAGATGCTGATCGACATCCCGCCTGGGAAATTCTTCACCTGGCATTCAGTCATCACCGAGCGCACGGCGGCGCTGCTGAGGGGCGCCGGCACGAAGAACGTCTTCCTCGTGCGCAACGTCTACGACCTGATCGTATCGATGTACAATCATCTCCGCCGCGACCCCGACGCGGCTATCGGCCGATCGATCGGCGGCTCGGACTTCATGGCGCAATTCTCGCTTGAGGCGGCGATCAGTATGGTGATCGCCGGATTCACGGTGCCCGAGCTCACATGGGACGGGCTGGAGCCGCACATCCGTCATATCGCGTCGATGTTGCGCTTCCACGCGGAGGGCGGCGACGCGCTGATCTTAAGTTACGAGGAGCTTGCGCGCGACAAAGCCGCCGCCATCCGGCGGGTCGCCCAATATCTGGAAATGCCGGTCGATGAACAGTGTGTCGACGGGATCGTCAGGACCACTGCATTTGATGCGATGAAATCCGACGCCACGGCGACGGGAACCAACGCGCACTTTACGGACCCGGAAGACCGGCGCGCCAGGGAAGCCCTTCAGCCATTCCATATCGCGATGGTCAATCGCATCGTTGCGAGGGAAATGGCCGATGTGGCTGAACTTCTCGGTTCCGCCGGTCTCCCGCGGTTGCTCGATCATCGAGAGTCGAACCTACCGCCTTCTTCGCCTGAACTGAAAACAGCGGCGCCACTTCCGTAAGTATCTGTCCGAGGGATCAGGTAATTCGATCGCGGGGCTGAGATCAGTCAGATTCGTGTTAACGGCTGCGAGGGGCAGCCCGCGGAGCCACAGCGAATGGCACTCAATGCAGTGGAAGTCGGCATATGCGCCGCGTTGATCGATCGCTTGAAACCCGGTCTCGGCCGGCGTCCGCGCCTGCTCTTCCTCGGCAACCCTGACCTGCTATGCACCCTTGACGCGCTCCGCCAGGTCGGGGTCGAATTCGACACTCCGGTCAAGACCCGCGGCGATGGCCCGGCGATCTGGGATCAGCACGGGCGTCATCAACTGCGCGACCTGCCGATGCTGGATGCCCGAAGCGCTTTCACAGAACTCGGGGCGGACGTGACCATCAGCGACGCAATTGCCTGGGGGGGCGAGGACCTGGTACTCGACCTGAACCGGCCGATCGGCTTTTTCCGTCGGCTCCAACTGGCGGCTTTCGACTTGGTGGTGGACCCGGGAACGATCGAGCATTGTTTCAATATCGCGCAGGCCTTCGACAACATCGATCGCCTGCTCGCGCCGTTCGGCATCGTCTATCACCAGACGGCGGCCGCGTTCCCCAACCATGGCTTCTGGAGCGTCAGCCCCACGGCCTTCTTCGACTTCTACGAAAGTAGGCAATTCGAGCTCGGCACCGCGTACTATTGGAATGGCTCGATCGACGCGGATGGGCTCGTGCCGCGGCTGCAATGCGCCGATCCATTCGCACCGAAAGTCGGCAGCCCGACGCCGCAGATCGCCTGCTACACTTTTCGCAAGCGTGGCAAACATCGCCGCCCGCCCGGCTTCCCTGTCCAGCGATGTTATTCAAGCCTCAGCAGGGAGATCGCGACAACGAATTTCGTTCCACAGCGGCTTCTACTGGGTTAGCAACTGCGCTGCATTTGCACGCCGCTGACAGCATTGTCATCGGAGGTTTGACTGAACCAGCGGAGTTCACACCCCGGAATTGCGGAACGTGTACCGGAACACGGTGCCGCTGCGCCTACCGGGCGTCAATGCTTTCCCGGTTAGCTGAACGGCTATAGACCGGAAAGGCCGGTTCACGCTTACGGTCGTAGCAGACGACTTCGCGTGATTTCCGGTAGGGCGGGGGCGCGTCCGAGAATGAGACGAAATAGATCTCGCTCTTTGCGTCGTAGTCGGGCCGGCGCTTGAGTGCATCGAGGTTGGCAGCAACCTCAGGTGAGTGGGGCGAAAGGCTTATCGCCTGCTCGTAGTGCAGCCGCGCCGCCCCTAGGGCGCCGACTTCCGCTAGCGCGTCGGCGAAACGCACATGGCGGGCGGCAATGAAAGGGTCGTCTGCGACCGAGAGCCCCGCCTTGCGCAGTTCTTCGATCTTGTCCTGCGCCTTCTTGACTACCTCCGCGGGGGAAAGAGATGGTCGCCTCTGGAGGCGCGATGGTAGAGCCGCCCGCCCCGCCGCGCATTTTGCGTAACGCGCCAGCCTCTTGATGATGCGGAGCATACCAGCGGCCAAGCTGGCGTTTGCAGGGGGATCAGCGATTTCGCCGTAAGCGGCGAAATTTCGTATGTCCCAGCGCGAGCGACACGACCGGCAGAACACGCGCAAGCTCTTGCCGTGATCCGGGCGAAGCACGCACTGATCATAGTGATTGACGTGCTCGCAGCGTGGGCAACTCCAGGCAATATCGTAGGCGCTATCGCGGCCTTCGATCTGTCGTTTACTGCGCTTGAAGCCTTTGACAGGTGCGATGTTGAGCAATGTGCGGCCATGGATATCTGCCTGGAAGCTGAGCCCATCCAGGTTGTCGTGGTTAATATTCGAGATATTGAGGTAGAGCGGGAGGTCGTTGGCGTATGCCACCCGATCGGAGATCATGCCGTCGCGCACCGCAACGATGTAATCAGGGCTCCCGGGATAGACCTGAAGACGGCTGAGATAAACCTGATATTTCCGATTATGCGCCCACCAACTCATCGAGTCATTGGCGGTCTCCAGTGTTTCGGCGGTGTCGCCAAAGATCAGATTCCCCTGAATGCCTATCTTCGCATCATAGGTGTCTTGCAGCGTTCGCTCGATCCGTTCCCGCTTACTCTTCTTCTGCATGCTTACAAGCACGCTCTGATTCATGCTCTCGATGCCATAGCTGATGTACGAGCAACCGGCGTCCCGCATCGCACCGAGAATTTCCTTGTCAGCGCTATGGGGATGCAGCTGTACCAGCCAGTTGAGGTGCAACGGCTTGATCCGATCGCAGAATTCGAGAAGGCGTGCTCGGCGCAGTGAGAACAGCTCGTCGAGGATACTCACCATATTGACGCGATATCGAGCAATGAGCGAATTGAGCTCAGCGAAAAATTCGTCGAGTGGACGCTCACGGTAGACCTTGCCTACCGGGTGGAAGCAGAACGTGCAGGAGTACGGACACGACCGGCTGGTGATCATGTCGACTGCGCGCGGGGCGTTGTCATTCTGCGACTGAAAGAAATGATGATCCAGTGGGCGCCGCAAGTGCAGCATTTCAGAGAAGCCGAGCGTCTCATAGTCGGGCCAGGCAAACTGCGTCAGATCCATCACGGGCGAGCGGTCGCCAGTTTTCACGATCTCGCCCTTGGCGTTGCGATAGACGATTCCGGCGCACGCGCTCGGGTCGGATTGTTGTTGTAGCTTTTCGAGGAGCTCACAGATCGTGACTTCACCTTCACCAACAATCCCGTAGTCGATATCCATGATGTACGGACTGACCTCGGGGTCGCTGCTCACCACTCCGCCACCGGCGATGTTCAAGATTTGCTTGTTGGCGCTGCGGGCGGCCTTGAAGATCCGCTTTACCTCGGAAAGAAAAGGCGAGAGGCTGCCGGTGGCACAAACCTCGGCGGCATGAGCGCGAATCGCGGCTACGACAAGCTCGTCAACCTCGCCGCTGCGATGATTGAGATTGAGCCCGAAGACCTGATGCCCCGCCTGACGAAGTGCAGACGTGATGTAGGCAAGCCCGAGCGGAAACGAATAGTAGTCGCCGGGCGTAGCCACCAACCGGGGAACGACCACGAGTACCCGCACGATGGCCTCTCCCCTCCGGTCTAGCTACGAAGACCAGCGCCCCTGGCCATACGGCGAAGGATAGCGCTCATTGCCGAATAGGGCAATGAGCGAGGAGCGGGGCTGCTGAACGAGGCTGCGCCGCGACATTGGACTCCGCGAACGAGGCCACGGGGTGGCAACTTGAGTCAGCGCGACTCCTGCTTTGCACCCAGCCGCGTGTACCTTGCACGCCAATGGACGAAAAAAATCAAACGGTATAGGAAAGTCGCCGCGATGCCTGCGACACGATATGGACGCAGGCGGATAAACAGCCATGCCGCCGCTAGGCCCCGCCCAATGAGGCCACGCGAAAGACCTAAAATCGCGTTGAGGACAGCTAGATCCACGCGCGCAAGGGCGCCGAGCGCAAGAACGGACCTCGGATCGATCGGTTCGCGGCTGAGCGCCAGGCGCGCGGTAGAAAAGCGCCAACGCCCCCCGAATCGCTTGGCATACCAAGGCGGAAATACAGTGTCGGCCGAGATATGCGCCTGCGCGATCACCCCGATAGCCTTCGCCTTTTCGACATCCAGCGCAACGCTGCGGGATGCACTCTGGGGGAAAATGGACCAGGTCGCGACCAGACGCGGCTCGTAGCAATATCCGCGTGTCAATGCGATCTTACGCGTAAGGAAGCCGTCCGCAAAAGAGCCCAGTTCCTCATGGAGCCCGCCGTTTGTCGCCACAGCGTCGGCTCGGATGATCGATGCGCCGGTAAGTATCCAATTGTCCGAGGACGCCAAAGCCTTGCGCACGGTCGCGGGGGCCAAGTAGCCCGGACGGAAGCGCGGCATCACAAGCGGCCTCACGCTGAGGAAGCGTCCGGTGCGACCATCGAGGAGAACGCTGTCACCTGTGAAGAGGCCTGCATCGGGATGGCGTTCCAGCATTTCAAGCGCCAGCGAATAGAAGCCCGGCAGAACCCAATCATCGGCCGCCGCTAGATGGATGTAGCGTCCCTTGGCTAAGGCGAGCCCCCGCGACTGCGCCGCGACTATGCCTTGATTCGTCGGATTGCGAAATGCGCGAACCAGAGGGGAGGTGATGGCGATCTTGTTGATAATCGCGAGGCTGTCGTCGGTCGACCCATCGTCCACAATGAGAATTTCGCATGGCGGCCGATCCTGCGCGAGGATCGCCGCGACCGCTCGCTCGACGTACTTCCCGTGATTGTAGTTCGGGAGGACGACTGAAATGCCCTCTTCCCGGGCCGCCGCGATATCCATGACCTCTTCACCACTCGGCAGCCCTACATTTGCCGAGGCTGCTTCGCTCCGGTCCGTTCCGTTACGCGACGCAGCGCTCTGCATCAAGCGTTCCGCGAACGACAATTTCCGTCAATGAAGCGTGGTGACGAGGGTCATCCTGAGGACAAGCATCATTCCAAATCGAGCGGCCTAAGAAATCGGGCAAGCGTCAGGGCGAGGTCAAAGTCGTGCTCGGAGGAGCGTGTCGAAGAGTTCCGCATATCCCTTGAAATCGTTCATCGCGTCGGCTTCCGGGTGACCGGCAATTCCATCCGCCCGTGCCCCGCATTCAGCCCCGAGTTCATGGAATACGCCGGGCTTCTGTACGATCATAAGATACTTGGCTCGCAAAAAGATCACCCGGCGTCTTTCAAACGAGCCGGCGGCCGTCCCGCCGCCTGCACACCGCCGCAGCCGGCGGACCATACGCCATATCATAACGAAAAGGGCGGCTCGATCACACGACCGAGCCGCCCTTGGAAGATAAATTTGAGACACTCGCGCCGGCCCCGATCGGAGCCGGGGCGAGTATTGACTACTTGAATGTTGGGCTGTTCGTGCACGTTCCGCCGGAGCCACCAATCACGTTGCTCGGGCCGAAGCAATTGGAGGTGCCGGTGTTGACGAGATTGATCCCGTTCGGGCTGCCGCTGAGGACAGTGCGCACCACCGTGACCACGTTCCCGGCGCCGCTCGCCTGCGCCGCGAAGTTCTGATTGGAATCGACGACGGTATCGACGATAGTGCCGCCGGTGGACGTTCCGTTGATGTTGACGCCGCCGGTGAGCGGGGCCGAATTGAGGGTGCCATTCTGGAAGATGAACGAGTCCTTGACGAACACTTTTGCACCGGACGTGCTGCTCGCCATGTTGATGCCGTTGCCAGTGAAGTGGTGAATCTTCACGTTCCTGACGTAGACCTGGAGTCCCGCCAGCACCTTGATCCCGTCCAGTCCGGTTCCCAGCCCTTCGACGTCGAGCCCCTCGAGCACGACCGTGTCGGTCGGGCCGGCGCTGACCACGATGCCGTTGGTGCCGGACACGAGCACACCGGCCTCGAAGGCCTGCGAGCTGATGGTGATCGACTTGGTGATGGTCACGGCGCCGAAGCCGCCGGGATCGAGCACGTTGATCTCGCCGCCGGGAGCCGTCTTCGAGATCGCGCCCGCAAAAGTCTTGCACGGCGCCGTGCGGCTGCAAGGATTGGCGTCGTCGCCGACGCCGGAAACCCAGGTCCGGGTCGCCTGCGCGTGCGCCGGCGCGATCGGCAGGGCCAATGCGAAGACCAAGCCGAGAAGTCCCAACCAAATTTTGCTGATTTTCACTCTCGCCTCCCTTATCACTAATAAATTCTTCCACCATCAGTACCTATACACAGGATGGGCTCGGGATCGCCAGCTAAAAATCTTTTCCGCGACGATGAACCTCGACGCGCGCCGGCCGGACTAATGAGGTTTTGACGATGCGGTTCGGGCGGTCAACCTACGATTGAATGGCGCGCGGTCCGGACCGGCCCAACGCACAATGTTCCCTTTTGGCTCGATTGAACGCGCGGTCATGCGCCCGGCGTCGCGAGCCGCAGCTGCGCCAGCGCAGCCGCCACCTGTTCCACCACGCCTTGCCAATCGCCGGGCGCCGGCTGGCGAAACAGCCGCGCGGTCGGATACCATGGGTTGTCGCTTCGCGCGCGCAGCCAGCGCCAATCGGCGGCGAACGGCAGCAGCACCCAGATCGGCTTTCCCAAGGCGCCGGCGACATGCGCGATCGAGGTGTCGATCGTGATCACCAGGTCGAGCATCGCGATGATGGCGGCAGTGTCGGCAAGATCGGCGAGGCGCTCGCCCAGGAAACTCGGCACGCCCCTCGATTGCAGCAGCGCCGCCTCGTCATCCGGCAATTCCTTCTGGAGCGCGACGAATTGAATGTCGCGCCGCTCCATGAGCGGCAGCAGGAGCCGCAACGGCAGCGAACGGCGATCGTGCGGCGATCCGCCGCGGGTCCACATCAGCCCGATCCGCGGGCGGCCGAGCGTGTCGAGAACGGTGCGCCATTTGGCGCGCCGGTCAGACGGCACCGTGAGATACGGCATGTCGGCCGGAATGGTCGCGAGCGTCGTCTTGAACGCCAGCGGCAGGCTCGGCAGCGGACAAAACGCATCGAACGGCGGTAGCGGATCGCCCTGACCGCGCACGACCGAGACGCCCGCGAGGCCCGCCATCAATGCCGTCAGCGGACGCTGCACCGCCAGAATGACCGTGCCGCCGAGCGCCGCTACCCGCGGCACGAAGCGCGCGAACTGGATGGTGTCGCCCAGTCCCTGCTCGCCATGCAGCAGGATGGTCCGGCCGGAAATGTCGAATTGACGCAGCCACAGCGGCTGCGCCGGCCGCTTCTTGCCCTTGCTGAAACTCGCGCTGTGCAGGCGCCACACGTATTCCTTCCATCCGGCCGCATAATCGCCCAGCGCGAGCCGCACGAGCGCTTCGTTGACGTGGGCGTCCACGTGATCGGGCTCGATCGCCTGCGCGAGCTCGAAGCAACGGAGCGCCTCCTCGTGGCGGTTGAGATCGCGCAGCGCGAGGCCGAGGTTGTTGTGGGCGTCGGCATAGTCGGGCTTGATGGCAAGCGCCTGCCGGTAGCTCGCGATCGCTTCCTCGTTGCGGCCGAGCTTATGCAGAAGAATGCCCATGTCGTTGTGGGTTCCCGCGACGTTCGGGTCGCGCGCGATCCTGCGCCGCAGCAGGCGCGCCGCTTCATCGTACTCGTCCCGCGCAAGGCAAAGCAGGCTCAGTTGATGCAGCGCGCCGGAATGATCGGGATCGCGCCCGAGTATGATGCGATACATTTGTTCCGCCGCGCGCGTGTTACCTTGACGCTGCAGCGACAGTGCCGCACGAAACGCCGCTGCGTCGCTCGCGGGCACGGCAATTTCGGGCTCGTTCAATTCGGCGCTCCTGAAAATCGCCGGGCGGCGGTAACATGTCTCAGTATAATCAAATGCGACCTGATGCATTTGCGCGCAAAAGTTGAGCGACCTTCTCTTGCGAAAGTTGCATCGGGCGGTAAGGTGGTGCGTCTCAATCTCGACATGAATAGGGTCGAAAAGGGTCGCAAGTTTTTGTTGCGTTGACGGCGGACACGCGTGCTGATTAAGGTTGCCGTCGATGGTCGCGGTAAAGTCACTGAAAATAATTACCCTATTGAGATCGGCGCCAGTCATTTGAAGGCGTGAGGGAGGCGAACAATGCCAAATAATCTGTCGGGTCAAGTTGACCTCGTTGCGGCAATCGAAGGCACCGCGCTGGCGAGCAACACGGACGTCGCCAGCTTCACGGACGGCACGACCAGCGACACGGCGGCCGACTTCACTGCGACCATCGACTGGGGCGATGGCGTCACCACCACCGGCACGGTGGTCGGCTCGAACGGCTCGTTCACGGTCGAGGGCGGCCACACCTATGCCGACGACGATTTCGTCACGCCCGTCGTCACCGTCACCCGCACCACCGACAGCTCGCAGATCGTGCTGTTCGGCGGCGTCAACGTCGCCGATGCCGACAACCTTGCCGGCCAGAGTGCGCCCACACTCGTGGCCAGCCCGGGCCAGGCTCTCACCAACGTCGTGGTGGCGACTTTCAGCGATACTTATACGGGCCACCCGGATGGCAGCGACTTCACCGTCAACATCGACTGGGGCGACGGCACGACCACGGCGGGCACGCTGACCGGCTCGGGTGGCGCGTTCACCGTCACCGGATCGCACACCTATGCGAGCGCCGGCAATTTCACCATCACGACCTTCATGGCCGACGATTCGCCGGATGCCTCCTTCGCCTCTGCGATCACGCAGGCGGACATCGGCTTCGGCGGCACCGAGGTGCTGAGCGCCGCGACCGAGACGGTCGCCGTCGCGGCCGGCACGACGGTCGCCACCTTCGCCGACAATGCCGGGCTGCCATCGAGCGACTACACGGCGACGATCGACTGGGGCGACGGCACGACCACGGCGGGCGTCGTGTCGGGAAGCGGCGGATCGTTCACGGTCGCCTCCGCGGTCGACCATACCTATGCCGACGAAGGCCAGTTCACCGAGGTGGTGACGATCACCCGCACGACCGACAATGCGACCATCGCGCCTTCTGGGACGGTCACCGTCGCAGATACCGACAGCCTGAGCGGGTCCGGCAGGACCATCAAGGGCGACCCCAACGTCGCCCTGACCAACGTGACGGTCGCGACGTTCACGGATTCGAACACCGCAAGTGGGCCGGGCGAGTTCGTCGCCACGATCGACTGGGGCGACGGCACGACAACGACGGGCACCGTCTCGGGCGGGAGCGGCGCGTTCACCGTCGACGGCTCGCACACCTATACGCAGAACGGCCAAGACGCGATTGCCGTCACGGTGAGCGAGAACCCGGGCAATCCCGAAGCCACCGCCTTCGTCAGCGTCGGGAGCACGGCGCTCATCGGCATCGCGCCCGTCTCCGGCGGGTCGATCAACATCAACGAAGGCCAGGCCGTTCCCGCCGGCTCGCTGGTCGCCACCTTCAGCGACAGCAACAACAGCGACACCGCCGCCTCCTTCACCGCCAGCATCGATTGGGGCGACGGCACCACGACCGCCGGGACGGTGACGGGCGGGCTAGGATCGTTCTCCGTGACGGGCGGGCCGCACACCTATACGGGCGCCGCGGGCGACGAGGGCGGGGATACGGTCACGACGACGCTCACCCGCATCTCGGACAACGACAGCGCAACGGCGACCGGGGCCGTGTTCATCGGCGAAAGCGATCACTTCGCGGTTACAGGGACCGCCGTCAGCGGCAGCCAGGGCACCCTGCTCAACAACGTGCAGGTCGCGACGTTCACCGATACCTATACGGGCCATCCGGACGGCAGCGACTTCACGGCCCTGATCGACTGGGGCGACGGAACGGGCCAAACGCTGGGGACGGTCTCGGGCTCCGGCGGCTCGTTCACGGTCGACGGCTCGCACACCTACGCGAACGCCGGGAACGACACCATCACGGTGGACGTGCTGGACAATGGAGGCACCGCCACCGCGTCAGGCACCTCCACGGCGACGATCGCGGCGCGAACGCTCGCGGGCACGATGGTGCTCACGGCGGCCGTCGAAGCCGCCGCGCTCCCGGGCAACACGGTCGTCGCCACCTTCACCGACACCATCACCCGCGACACGGCCGGCGATTTCACGGCGACGATCGACTGGGGCGACGGCAACACCACCACCGGGACCGTGGTCGGCTCGAACGGGTCGTTCACGGTCGAAGGCGGGCATACCTATGGCGACGAGGGCAGCGACCCCGCGGTCGTGACGCTCATCCACACGTCGGACAGCGCGAGCGCGACCGCCAGCGGGTCGGTCGCGGTCGCCGAGGCCGACCTCCTCACCGGGCACGGCGAGACGATCAGGCCGCACGCCAACGTGCCGTTCAGCGGCGAAGTCGCCACCTTCAGCGATACCAACACCGCCAACGTCGCCGGCGATTTCACCGCGACGATCAACTGGGGCGACGGCACCACGACCACGGGCACGGTGACGGGCGGGAGCGGCACGCTCACGGTGGACGGGACGCACACCTATACGCACCCGGGTCACGAGAGCATAACGGTGACGCTGGCGGACGATACGCCCGGCACCGCGACCGCGACGGCTTCGTCCACGGCCAACGTCAACAACGCCAAGAACGACTTCAACGGCGACGGCAAGTCCGACGTCCTGTTCCAGACCACCGTCGGCCCGATCTTCGCTGGCGGTCTGCAGGTCGATTTCATGAACGGCACGAGCGTCGCGGCGCAGGGCGAGGTCCCCGCGCCGGGCCTCCTCTCGCACGTCGTCGGCTCGGGCGACTTCAACGGCGACGGCAAGGCCGACATCGTGTTCCAGAGCATCGACGGCACGCCGCAGATCTGGACCATGAACGGCGCGACCGTCACGTCGGAAACCACGTTGGCCAACCCGGGCGCCACCTGGCGCGCGGTCGGCACCGGCGATTTCACCGGCACCGGCCAATCTGACATCGTGTTCCAGAACATCGACGGCACGCCGATGATCGACATGATGAACGGCACGTCGATCGCCTCGTCCGTGAAGCTCGCCGATCCGGGCGCCCAGTGGAAGCTGGTCGCCGCCAGCGATTTCAACGGCGACGGCAAGTCCGACCTGCTGTTCGAGAAGGGCAACGGCGCGCTGACCGTCTGGGAGATGAACGGCACGTCGGTGACGGCGACCGCGACGATCGCCAGCCCGGGCGCGCAGTGGAAGCTGATCGGCACCGGCGATTTCAACGGCGACGGCAATTCCGACCTGCTGTTCCAGAAGGGTAACGGCACGCCGATGATCGAGATGCTGAACGGCACGTCGGTCGTCTCGACGACGGTGCTCGCCAACCCGGGCGCAACCTGGCAGGCGATCGGCACCGGCGACTACAACGGCGACGGCAAGTCGGACATCCTGTTCCAGAAGAACGACGGCACGCCGATGGTCTGGATCATGAACGGCACGTCGGTCACCGCGAGCGCCACGCTCCCCAACCCGGGCATCCTGGCGCACGCCAATACGGGCTGACGGGCGGCATCTTGGCGAAGGGCGGGGCTCGGCGCACAACGGGGCGCAACCCGCCCGCGGCCTGGATCACCGATCGGCGCTGGATCATGCGCGGCGCGCATGGCGAGCCCGCCGCTCAAACCTGTGTGACCGCAGGATGACGGATTGCAATTCGCCGACAGCGGGACGAAAATGAGGCAGGCTCATGTCGCGTATTGGAGCCATTGTCCGGACGGGCATCGCCCGACCGGTGACTTAAAAAGGCCCCGTGACCGGGGCCTTTTCCTTTTGTCGCGCTCGCTTTTCACGAAAGCGGGCGCCGCGCTGGCGACCGGCTCACCAGTCACCGTAATAGTCGCCGCCGTAGCCGTAGGCATACGGGCCGCAATAATACGGGTTGCTGCCCCAGCCGTAGTAATCGCCGTAGTAGCAGTTGTTGTAGCTGTAGTCATAGTCATCGTCGTACGGATAGCCCCAGCCGAAGAAGCCGCCGAACCGACGGAAGTGGCCGCGGTCATGATCGCGGTCATGGTCGCGATCGCGCCAGTTCCGCGCGTAGTGGCCACGATACGCGAAGTCGTTGCCGCGATCCGCGAAGTTGCCATGGTTCACGAAATTGCCGCGGTTCGCGAAATCGCCATGGTTCGCGAAATTGCCGCGGTTCACGAAATTGCCCCGGTTGGCACTGCTGAACCGGTTGCCGCTGAACGTGTTGGCGTGCACGCTCGGCGCCATGCCGGTCGTCTGGCCGTGGAAGCTCGGCGCCGCGTTCATTCCGCCGTGCACTGCGCCGCCGCCGCTGAAGCTCGGCGCGCCGCCGCCGCGGCCGCCCCCGCCGTGCCCGTGCTGCGCCCACGCCATATCACCGGCCGACGCGCCGACGAACGCAAGTGCGGCGACACCGACCAACAAGGTCCTCACTCTCATCACATCTCTCCTGATGCTTGCCGGCACGCTGCCGCCGCGCACGGCACGCAACGCGTCTCGGCCCGAATTGGGCGATCGTGTCCTGCGCGGAAACAAAGTCCCGCGCGCCGTCACCCGTCCAGTGATGCTAATGCTGGGGCGGCGCAGCCGTTCCGCAAGCGATGTGACGCGCGGCTTTCTGTCGGAAAGACGGCTTACGCGCGCCGCTCGCGGCGCAACACCTCGAGCCGCAGCGGCAGCATGGCACCGAGCCAGGCGGCATGGTCGCAGTGGTCGGCGACGTCGTCGCCGGTCTCGGGATGGACGAGAACGCTGAGCCCGTCGCGGTTGAGCATCAGCCAGGGCAGGAAGGCGGCCAGCATCTCGCGCGGGAACGCGATCTGGAACATCGCGGCGGTGTGCGGGCCGACGAGCTCGTCGTGCCAGCGGCCGAGCCTCGCCTGCGGAAAGGCCTCGCCGACCCGCGCGCGCAGGCGCTCGGCGCGGTCGCGGGTCGCCACCGGATCGTAGTAGACATGGGCATGGTAGTCCCGGATGATGGCCGGGTCGGCGGATGGCGCAGTCATGACGTGATCCTGACGCACAACGAATAGCGAATGGCGAATAGCGAATGGCGAATAGAGAGTAGCGAATAGCGCATCGACAGGGAAACCCATTCGCTACTCGCCATTCGCTATTCGCCTCCCCATTTTCCTCCAACGGAGACGATCATGCCCAAATATCTCCTCGTGAGCTTCAAGACCTGCCCGTGGGTGCAGCGCTCGGCGATCGTGCTGCGCGAGAAGAAGGTCGCGTTCGAATTCCGCCACATCGAGCCGGACAACCGGCCCGACTGGTTCCTCGCCATCTCGCCGCACAAGAAGGTGCCGGTGCTGCGCGTCGACGATGCCGTGTCGCTGTTCGAGTCGAACGCGATCAACGAGTATCTCGACGAGACGATCGCGCCGCGGCTGCACCCCGAGGATCCGGTGGCGCGCGCCGTCAACCGCGCCTGGACCGATTACATCCCGACCTTTTCGGAGGGCGTCACCGGCTGCGCCTATGCGGACAGCGCCGCCGACTACGACAAGGCGGTGGCGAAGATTCCCGTCGCCTTCGAGCGGCTCGAGAAGGCGCTGGAGAAGCAGGGCGCCGGGCCGTTCTTCAACGGCGCGAAATACTCGCTGGTCGACGCCGGCTATGCGCCGTTCCTGCAACGCTACTTCTTCCTCGACCGCATCCGCCCGCTCGGCCAGATCGAGAAATATCCGCGCCTCGAGGCCTGGGCGGGGGCGCTGATCGCGCGGCCGTCGACCCACTCGTTTCCGCCGGCCGAGTTCGAGGCGATGTATCGCGCCAACGTGAAGCGACGCAACAAGTGGATCTCGCAGTTCGTCGCCGACGCGGCGGTCGCGGCGGAGTAGGCGGCGCGAGGAGAGCGGCGGCGCTCAGCCGAAGTCGCGCCGCCGGCTCTCCGCGGTGAGGCGTTAGAGCTCGGCGAAATACGCATCGTCGACGTGCGGCCCGGGTTCCGGCGCGGGGTCCTTCAGCACGCCGTCACGGCATCGCGTCCAGCGGCGATCACGTCACGAGGCGAGTAGCTGTCCCATATCGCCTCGAGTGTCGAGGCGACATTTCTCGAACTTCTCCGCTGCCGCAGGGGCACGGGTCGTTACGGCCGACATCCTCGAAGGGATTGACCACGCCGACCGGAAAACGCCCCAGCAATCGAATTCGCAAAGGCTTTCGGTCGGATCCATGGCGCCACCTCGTGCAGGTAGCCGGCGCGTCGCGATCGCCGCAGACGTTAACGCAATCAAGCCGGCGCTTGACCCGCTTTGACGCCTTTTTCACCGATTTATGCTTGAGTCGGCCGGGCGTCCGTCGACGCATGGATCGTCGCAGGCCCAATGGGAACCATTGTCGTCATCGGTGCGGGCCTCGCCGGCAGCCTGCTCGCGAGCCGGCTCGCCGGGCGCCATCGCGTGATCGTGATCGAGCAGGCGCCGCACAGCGCACCGCTGCGCATCATCGAGCGCGGCCGCCGCCCGGGCCTCGAGCCGCATGTCGGCATGGGGTTCGGCGGCACCACCCATCTCTGGCACAACGGCCTGATCGAGCTGGAAGACGGCGACTATGCGGGCTGGCCGCTCGCCGCCAGCGAACTCGCGCCACACATCGCCGACGCGCACGCTGCGCTGTCCGGCGCAAGCCTCACACAGGTGCGCGAGATCGCGGCCGAGTTGCGCGCCGGCCTCGCGGCCGCCGGCGTGCCGCAAAGGCTCCTCGGCAGCCCGATGCTCTATCCGGCGCGGCGGCGCAACGTCTGGCGCGCCGAGAACCCGCGCGGCGTCGAGACCATCATCGGCCGCGTCGAGCGGCTCGCGCTCGACGGTGGCGGTCGGGTGCGCGCCGCGGTTCTGTTCGGCAATGCCGAGCCGATCTTGGGCGACCTCTTCATCCTCGCGGCCGGCGGGCTCGGCAGCCCGGCGATCCTGCAAGCGAGCGCACCGGGCGTGTTCAAGAATGCGGGCCGCTTCTACTTCGATCATCCGGTCGGCTTCGTCGGCGAGGTGACGCTGCGCGCCGATCTCAATCGCTTGTGGAACCGGTTCGACCGGAATCTGCAGGGCAGCGTGCGGCTGCCGCTCGTCGTCACCATGCGCGGGCAGAAATTCGCGTTCTATCTGCGGCCGGCGGGGCCGACCGCGCTCAAGGCGAAGAGCGTGCTCTCCGACCTGCGCAACAATCCATACGACGTGCGACACTACCTGCGCCTGCTGATGCGCTCCAACGACATCGTCGAGGCACTGTCGCTGCGCGCCGGCATCAACATTCCGACGCGGCGCTTCGTGCTCTACATGTCGGCCGAGCAGCTGCCGCAGGAGGAGCGCGCGATCGCGGGCACACCGGGCGGGGCGACGCGCGACTGGCGGCTCGGCGATGACTTCCTGCGCACCGCCGGTGACGCGATCGCTGGCTTGCTCGACGCGCTCGCGCCGATCACGTCGCGCGCCAAGGTGTTCGACCACTGGGCGGAAAGTCTCGAGACCGCCGCGCATCACTGCGGCACCTGCCGCATGGCGGCGACGGCGGAGACGGGCGTCGTGGACAAGGACGGCCGCGCCTTCGGCATTCGGAATCTGTTCGTATGCGACGGCTCGGCCATCCCGGCCGCCGGTTACGCCAACACGGGACTGACCATCGGCGCGCTCGCGCTGCGGCTCGCGGAGAGCATCCATGCCTGACATCGTGATCAGCGGCGCCGGCGGCTTCATCGGCCGACATCTCACGGCCGCGTTCGCCGCCGCCGGGCTATCCACGTCGAGCTATCGCGAGTTTCGCGACGGCAGCGCGACCGCCGAGACATTCGTCCATTGCGCCAACATCCATGCTGACCCGGGTGAGAACGCGGCATTCACCGCGGACGTGGTGGCGACGGTCGGGCCCCGCGTGAAACGTTTCGTGCAGCTGCAGAGCTTCGCCACGCTGCACGGCCGCGGTGGGCTCGACGCCGCGCGGTTCAATTTCGGCAAGGCGCCGGTCGTGATGGCGCCCTATGGGCTGGGCAAGCTCATGCAGGAGCAGGCGATCTGCGCCGAGGCGGCGCGCCATCGCGGGCTCGCGGTGCGCCTGCTCTATCTGCCGGTGGTGCTGGGCGACGGCGGCTCGTGGTCGCGCGTGCTCGACCAGGCGAAGCGCAACGGCGTGATGCTGCCGCCGCGGATGAGCGGTCGGGCGCGCGCAAACTACATCGAGGTCGGCGACGTCGCGCGGCACTTGCTCGATACGCGCGCAGACACAACTCCGGGCGTGACGCGCGCGATCCTCAACCGGCCGGACAGCGCGAACCTCGTGTGGGAGGCGTTCTTCGCCGGCGCGAAGGTCGGGCATGAGGGCTCGCCGAAGTCGCTGGTGACGCTCGCCGTGACCGGCGCCGCGCTCTGCGCCTATCGGCTCAAGAGCACGCTGATGCCGGCGAAGGTTCCTCCGGGCACGATCGACCAGCGGCCGGCTCACGCCCCCTCGCCTGCGCCCGTCGCGCCGGGCGAGCACCCGGTGCGGTTCACCGGGCTGATCCAGCACATCGTGCGCACCCAGCCCTATCTGCCGGCGTAAGAATTGATTCACCTTAACGCGGCCACGCCCACCAAGCCTTAACGCGCACACTCTATCTATACGCCGAGGCGAGGAGGCATTTGCGTGGCGGTCACCGACAGCGACTCGAGCGGGGATTCGCGTGCGCTTGCGCGGCTGTCCTTGCGCGGCCTCGCGGCACGGCTCAACGCCTGGCGTCGCGACGGCAGCGACCGCGCGATCGCGCAGCGCAATGCCGGCTCGGCCTTCCTGATCCGCAGCGCCAGCGCCGGCATCATCTATCTGACGCAAGTGCTGCTCGCGCGCTGGATGGGCCGCTTCGAGTTCGGCGTCTACGTCTATGCCTGGGCCTGGGTCGGCTTCCTCGGCATGTGGGCGGCGGGCGGCATCGCGCCCGGAGCGCAGCGCTTCATCCCGGAATATCGCACGCGCGGCGACGACGCCGGCCTGCGCGGCTTCCTGCGCGGCAGCCGCTGGGTGAGCTTCGCCTACGGCGCGATCGTCGCCGTGCTCCTCGCCGCGACCGTGCTCGCCTTCGGCGACCGGATCGCGCCCTACTACTGGCTGCCGCTGCTGATCGGCGCCGCCGTGATCCCGATCTTCCCGGTGTCCTCGGTGCAGGACACGATCGCGCGCTGCTTCAACTGGATCGAGCTCGGCCTGATCCCGAACTACGTGATCCATCCGCTGATCATCTGCACGGCGGTGGCGGCGATGCATTTCCTCGGGGGCGGCGTCACCGCGGTGCACGGCCTCGTCGCAGCCTCGGCCGGCATGTGGACCATGACGCTGATCCAGACCGCGCTGCTGCGGCGCCGGCTCAAGCGCGCCGTGCCGCCGGGCGAGCGCCGCTACGAGCTGCGCTACTGGATGGTCACCTCGCTGCCGATCGCTTTCGTCGACGGCTTCTTCCTGCTGCTCACCTATGTCGACACCCTCATCCTGCAGATCTTCGTCGGGCCGGCCGACATTGCGGTTTACTATGCGGCGACGAAGACGCTGGCGATCCTCAACTTCATCTATTTCGCGGTGTCGGCCGCTTCCGCGCATCGCTTCGCGCAGTACTACGTCGCCGGCGAGCACGACAAGCTCGCCGCGTTTCTCAAGGACGCAGTGCGCTGGACCTTCTGGCCCTCGCTCGCGCTGGGCTCGACCCTGCTCGCGCTCGGCAAGCCGATCCTCGCCCTGTTCGGGCCCGGCTTCACCGAGGGCTATCCGCTGATGTTCGTGCTCGCGATCGGCCTGATGGCGCGTGCCTCGGTCGGCCCGGCCGAGCGGCTGCTCAGCATGCAGGACCAGCAGACGTGGAGCGCGATGATCTATGCGTGCGCGTTCGCGACCAACCTGATTCTATGCCTGACGCTGATCCCGCGGTTCGGGCTCACCGGCGCCGCCGCGTCGACGGCGAGCGCCATCGTGGTCGAGTCGGTGCTCCTATACGTGGTGACGAAGCGGCGCCTCGGCCTCCATATTTTCGTATTCGGGCGGTAATGTAGCCCGCATGGAGCGCAGCGGAATGCGGGGAAGCCGTCCCCGGATTACGGCACTGCGCGCCTCCATCCGGGCTACAAGTCGCAACCAAATCGACATCGCCCCGTTGGCACGCGACGAGCATGCGATCAATCAGGCATTCGTTGCTGGCACTACCATTCCTGCTCGCCGCGGCGGCGGCGCAGGAGCAGCCGACGATTCTCGGCGACCGGCCCAACCCGCCCGCGAACGCGCTCACGACCGACTCGCTCTGCCTCATGTTCGAGTCGGCGGCCTCCGCCAACGGGCTGCCACTCGACTTCTTCGTGCGCCTGATCTGGCGCGAGAGCCGGTTCAAGCCGAATGCGATCGGGCCGGTGACGCGCAGCGGCGAGCGGGCGAGCGGCATCGCCCAGTTCATGCCGGGCACCGCGGCCGAGCGCGGGCTGGTCGATCCGCGCGATCCGATCGCGGCCTTGCCGAAATCGGCCGAGATGCTGCGCGACCTGCGCACCGAATTCGGCAATCTCGGGCTCGCGGCCGCCGCCTATGACGCGGGCCCACAGCGCGTGCGCGACTGGCTCGCCGGCACGCGCGGCCTGCCGGGGGAGACGCGCGCCTATGTGGCGGCGATCACCGGACGTGCGATCGACGACTGGAGGGGCGTGAAGGATGTGGGGCAGCCGCCGTCGGCGGCGCGCGGGTGCCTCGCGCTGGTGACGCAGCTGCGCCGCTCGCCGAGCACGTTCATCGCCGCGCTGGAAGAACGTGTCACCGCCGGCGCGAGCAAGCCGTGGGGCGCCGAGCTCGCCGCCGGCTTCTCGCGTGAGCACGTGCTCGAGATGTACGCGTCGCTCGAGACACGCGACCGCGCCGCGCTCGCGGGCGCCGACGCGATCATCTTGCACGGGCAATTCCGCAGCCGCGGCACACGCGCCTTCTACCAGGTGCGCATCGGGGCGGAGACGCGCACCGCGGCCGAGGCGATCTGCCGCCGGCTCGAGCACGTCGGCGCCGCGTGCCTGGTGCTGCGCAATGTGCACGGAAGCGCCGAGACGATCGGCGCGAAGTAGCGCAAACCTATCGCGGCTGCATTCTCTTGCAACTGGCCACGGCGCCAAGGGGTGCGATGTGCCTGAGCATTTGCCCCTCCCCTGTCAGGTTCGCGGATTCAGTCGCCTTGCCACTGCCAATTTCACAGGATCACCGCCGAGATCGCCTCAATGCAGGCTCGGCGCCTTGAAGAAACGGTTGCGGTCGGATGAAACGACCTTCTGATCGAAGGTCTTGCCGTCGCGATAGATGGTGAGCGGAATCTCGGCGCCGGCGGGCCCGCGCGCCCAGATGCGGCGGTAGAGCGCGGCGAGGTCCGTCACCTCGGCGCCGGCGACCGAGAGCACCACGTCGCCGGTGTTGAGGCCGGCCTTCTGCGCCGGCCCGGCCTTGGCGAGGCCGACGACGACGATGCGGCCCTCGATCTCGGTCGCATAAAGGCCGAGCCAGGGACGCGGCGGGCGGTTGGCGCGGCCGGACTTGAGCATGTCGTCGAGGATCGGCTTCAAGAGGTCGATCGGCACGATCATGTTGAGGTCGCCGCCCGGCTTGCCGCGCTCCGGCGCCTGCTGCATCTGCAGCGAGCCGATGCCGAGCAGCTCGCCGGACGAGCCGATCATCGCGGTGCCGCCCCAGTTGGGATGGGCGGGCGTGGTGAAGATCGCCTCGTCGAGCACGTATTCCCAGTAGCCGGCGAACTCCTGCTTGGCGACGATGCGCGCCGCGACCGAACGCGCGCGCCCGCCGGCGCCGCCGATCACGACCGGATCGCCGACCCGGGTGTCGTTCGAGCGCCCGAGCACGAGCGACGGCAGCTCGAGGCGGGCGAGCGCCTGCACGAGACCGAAGCCGGTCTCCTGATCGTAGGCGAGCACGTGGCCCTGCACCGGCGGGCCTTCCGACGGGGTGAGCCACACCTCCTCGGCTTCGGTGACCAGATAGCCGATGGTGAGCACCACGCCGCGATCGCGGATCAGCACCCCGTGGCCCATGCGCTCGGTCCCGAGCGTCTCGGCCGTGAAGGCGTCATCCGGGATCTTGGTGTGGACCGAGACCACCGCGGAGAGCGCGCGGTCGAGATCGTAGCCGTAATCCGCCTGCTTGGGTCGGACCGAGGGCGGCACCTGCCAGTCGCTTACCGATGCCATGCGGCAACTCCTCTCGAGATTCCTCAGATTCCTCTCGGGATTCTCATCCTTCAGGATCACTCTTCGGTTCACTTGGCCGTGTGAACGAGTCGACGCGGATGCGTGTCGGCGGAGCGCTGCGTATCGAACACCCAACGCGCGATCTCGCCATACGACGCAAACCATACGTCCGGATACTGTGCCATGTATTTAAGTATTTTTTCCATGATTGCCGAGACCAGGGGACGCCCGCCGAAATGGCAGTGCATGGAAAGCGCGAGCAGCGCCGGGGGCTCGCGCCAGTAGAGGTAATCGAACGTCTCCTTGTAGACGTCCCACAGGTCCATCGGGCTCGCGCGCAGCACCCGGTTGTCGGTGAAATCGCTCGCCGGGATGTGCACGATCGAGCCGCCGCTGGTCTCGACCACATTCGGCAGGTCGCTGTCGCGCCCGTCGCCATGCCACAGGAGCTTCTCCTCGATCAGAATGCGGCGCGTATGCTCCGTATAGGCGAGCACCGGGCTCAGCCATCCGACCGGGCGCTGCCCGGAGACATTCTCCAGCACGTCGAGGCACTTGCGGATGGTGGCGCGCTCCTCGTCGGGCGTCATGTAGGCGAGCAGCTGGTCCTGCACGTAACCATGTCCGGCGACATCGTGTCCGGACTTGACGATCTGCGCGACCGCCTCGGGATAGAGCTCGGCGCAGCGGGCATTGACGCAGAAGGTGCCGCGCATGCCGTTGCGACGCATCAGCTCGATGATGCGCCAGACGCCGACCTTGCCGCCGTAGCTGCCCCAGGCGATCCCGCCATGGTCGATGGTGCCGGGCTTGAGCGGCGTCGCCTGCACGCCGTAGGGCGGCGCCTTGCCCTCGGACCACGTCTCCAGCATCGCGGTCATGGTCACCGCGATACGCTTGCCGTCCGGCCAGGCGAAAGGACGCTTGCTCATGACGGCTTCCCCTCAACTTTTCATACTGGCGTCGAGGAAATCCTTGGTCCATGCCGCATAGGCGGCGAGCCGCGTCGACTGCTTCAGCAGGTCGGACGGCGGCGAGATGTTCGGCAATTCCCATGACGGCTTGCCGTCGCGCAGCGCCTTCAGCGTCGCATGGACCGCATTGACCGCGGCGTTGAACGGCGCGTGTCCCTGCAGGCAGATGCGCACGTTGCGCGCCGACAGGTAGTCGCGGTCGTAGAGCTCCTTGGCGGCACTGCCGAGAAAGAGCGGCTTCTTCACCGCGGCGGCGACCTCGTCGAGCTCGGCGCGGCTCTTCACGCCGGCCATGAACAGCATGTCGACACCCGCCTCCTCGTAGGCCTTGAGGCGCGCAATCGTGTCGGCGACGCCCGTGATGGTGAGCGCGGCGGTGCGCCCGATGACGATCAGGCGCGGATCCTGGCGGCCGGCGAGCGCCGCCTTCATCTTGCCGACCCCTTCGGCGATCGAAATGAGCTTCGTGTCGGTCGCGCCATAGGGCGTCGGCAGCAACGTGTCCTCGATGGTGAGGCCGGCGACGCCCGCGGTCTCCAGCTCCTCGACGGTGCGCTTGACGTTGAGCGCATTGCCGTAGCCGTGGTCGGCATCGACCAGCAGCGGCAGCTTGCCCGCCCGGTTGATGCGATAGGCCTGCTCGGCGAACTCGGTGAGGGTGAGCACGACGATGTCGGGAGCACCGAGCACTGCGAGCGAGGCGACCGAGCCCGCGAACATGCCGGCCTCGAAGCCCAGATCTTCGGCGATCCGCGCCGAGATCGGGTCGTGCACCGAGCCCGGGTGAATGCAGCGGCCCGCCGCCACCGTGGCGCGCAGACGCTCGCGCCGATCAGTCCAATCCATGCCAGTCCCCTGTAGACGCCGCCACCCCGGCGGAAGGAGGCGATTCTACACGGCCGCCGCGATGCCGTCCGCCCCACTCCGCCACTTTCGGTTCGGCGTCGGTTCCTAGCGGCGACTGCGGTGCCTTCCCCGATCAAGTCGGGCAGGCTTCCGCTCGGCGTGCGCCGCTGCACGATTGGCTCATCCGCGTCCGAGGACTGGCGAAACGGAGCAAACGCCTTCATCCTGCCCCAAGTTTCGCCCATAGAGGGCCCGGGGATAGTGGGATTTCACATGAACGCTGTACGTGCCGCCACCTGGGTCGCGCTGGCGACCGGCTTTGCCGTTCTGCTGCTGGGCGAAGCCTCCGCACAATATTACCCGTCGGGCCCGGCTTATCCGAACGGCCCGGCTTACCGCCCTGCCCCGCCGCCGGCGGACGATTACGACCAGCAGCCCGGCATGTACGCGCCGGCCCCGCCGCCAAACTACGCGCCGCCCCCGCAGTCTGCTTATCCGGGCGGGCCCTATCAGCAACAGCAGCAGCCCTATACGGCGCGGCAGCAGGCCATGCCGCCGGCCCCGGCGGCCGGCACCAACTTCCCGCCGCCGGCGGATTATCCCTGGGTGCACGACCGCAATGCGTATCCGGGCGGTCCGGTCGCCAATGCGCCAGGACCTGCTCCCGGCCCCTATGACAACCGGTCGTCCAATCCGGACGTGCCGCGCCCACCCGGCGTGGTCGATACCGGCCTGAACGCACCAGTCGCGGCGCCGGGCCAGCAGGGCAGCACGGTCGCAGCGCTGCCGCCGGACATCCGTCCCGAGCAACCGGACGAGCATCAGGAGCTCGCGCCGCAGTTCAAGCGCCAGATCGTCTCCTACCCGACCAACGAGCCGGCCGGCACCATCATCGTCGATACGCCGAACACCTACCTCTACCTCGTGCTCGGCAATGGCCAGGCGATGCGCTACGGCATCGGCGTCGGCCGCGAGGGCTTCACTTGGACAGGCACCGAGAAAATCAGCCGGATGAAGGAGTGGCCGGACTGGTTCCCGCCCAAGGAGATGATCGAGCGCCAGCCCTATCTGCCGCGCTTCATGGCTGGAGGCCCGTCGAACCCGCTCGGCGCGCGCGCAATGTATCTCGGCCATACGCTCTACCGCATCCATGGCACCAATCAGCCCTCGACCATCGGCACCTTCGTGTCATCCGGCTGCATCCGCCTGGTGAACGAGGATGTCGAGGACCTCTTCAGTCGCGTCCACGTCGGCACCCGTGTGATCGTGCTGCCGGGAGCGAACCAGCCACCCGCCACCGCGCAGGCCGGGCCGCCCCCCGCCGTGCACTGAAAGCCGGGGGCATTCGCTCCCTCCGGTTGACGCCGCCGGTCCTTGCCGCCACGATGGCGAGGGCATGAGGCGAATATCATGAAAACCATGGTCGCATTGGCGTGTGCGGGCTGGCTCACGGTGCCGAATGCCGACCCGCCGAGCACCCTGCCGCTCGCCTTCGGCATGACGCCGCAGGACGCCGCGACGGCGCTGGGGACGCCCCTGATCCATGAACGCGGCCGGCGCGGCGACGAGATATTCTACGCCGAACGGCCCGCGCTGACGCCCGGCTTCTTCCGCGTCGACCGCCGGGTCTGGCTGCAGTTCCGCCGCGGCTGCCTCACGGGGTGGAAGAGCGACTGGGAGCTCGCGCCGCATTCGCTGCAGTGGCCGTTCTGACGCCGGCCGTTTCGCCGCGTATGGTTCGAGTTGAAGGTCGCGTGGTTAATCGGCGCGCCAGCGCGCATTAACGCAAACGCGCAACAATCATTGCGCCGGTCACGCGCTCGACACCGGAGACCCCTAGCTAAGGCGGGGGAAAAGGGAGAGCGGGTGCGATCGCGAAGGACGCATCGATGTTCGGCAGATTCCCCGGTTGCGGCCGCCAATCGCACGCGCGATGGCTTCGTCCGCTGTGGGCCGCCGCGCTGCTCGTGAGCCTCGCGGGCGCGGCGCGCGCCGATACGCGCCTCGACGCGCACTACACCATCAAGGTCGCCCACATCGCGATCGGCAAGGCCGAGGTGCTCGTCACCATCGGCGACACCGCCTTCTCGAGCGCTGCGAGCGGGCAGGCGAGCGGCATGATGCGCTTCGTGGTGCGCGGCGAAGGCGCGATGCGCACGAGCGGCGTGGTCGTCGAGGGCAGGCTGGTGCCGGCGAGCTTCGCGCTCGGCACCACCCGCGACAAGGACCGCGACACGATCAAGATGACGCTCGACGGCGGCAACGTGAAGGACCTCACCGCCGAGACCAACGTGCCCGAGGAGGACCGCGTGCCGATCACCGAGGCGGACCGCAAGGGCATCGTCGATCCGTTGACCGCCATGCTGATCCGCATGGACGGCACGGGCGACATGGTCGCGGCCGATGCCTGCAGGCGCACGCTGCCGATCTTCGACGGACGGCGGCGCTTCGACCTCGCGCTCAGCTTCAAGCGCATCGAGCAGGTCAAGGCCGACAAGGGCTATGCGGGTCCAGCGGTCGTGTGCGCTGTGGCGCTGAACGCAATCGCCGGCCATCGCCCGAGCAGCGCGCTGTTCAAGTATCTCGCCGGCGGCCGCGATATCGAATTGACGTTCGCGCCGATCGCGGGCACGCGCCTGCTCGCGCCATACGGCCTCGCGATCAACAGCATGCTCGGCAACCTCGTGGTCGAGGCGACCGAGTTCACGGTGGCGAGCCCGCAGACCGCCGCGACGGCGCCGACGACGAACGCGGGCAAGTAGCCCCGCGACCAGATTGGCGGCGTGCGCCCCGCTCGCTAAATATGCGGCATGCTGCCGCTGTCCGTCCTCGATCTCTCGCCCATCACCACCGGCCATTCGGGCGCGCAAGCGCTGCGCAACAGCCTCGACCTCGCGCAGCTCGCCGATCGGCTCGGCTACACCCGCTACTGGGTCGCCGAGCATCACAACCTGCCCTCGGTCGCGAGCTCGGCGCCCGACATCATGATCGGGCAGATCGCGGCGATCACGCAGCGCATGCGGGTCGGCTCGGGCGGCGTGATGCTGCCGAACCATGCGCCGCTCAACGTGGCGGAACGCTTCAAAGTGCTGGAGGCGCTGTTTCCCGGCCGCATCGACCTCGGCATCGGCCGTGCGCCCGGTACCGATCCGATCACGTCGGTGGCGCTGCGGCGGCGCCAGGACGTCCGCGACGACGATGATTTTCTCGAGCGCTTCCAGGAGCTGATGCTGATCGAGTCGCGCGGCTTTCCCGAGGGACATCCGTTCGGCAAGGTGCGGGCCATGCCGGCGGACGTGCCGCTGCCGCCGATCCATCTGCTCGGCTCGAGCGGCTACAGCGCCGAGCTCGCCGCGATGATCGGCGCCGGCTTCGCCTTCGCGCATCATTTCGCGAGTCATGACGCCGTCTCGGCGATGACGAGCTATCGGGCGCATTTCAAGCCCTCGCCGGCGCTCGCGCGCCCGCACGCCATCCTGGGCGTCGCGGCGGTCGCGGCCGACACCGATGCCGAGGCGGAGCGGCTCGCGGCGACGATCGACCTCAACTACGTGCGCCGCTCGAAGGGCGAGTACCTGCCGCTCGCCAGCCCCGAGGAGGCGGCCGCCTACGACTATGCGCCGATCGATCGCGCCCGCATCGCCCAGAACCGCGCGCGCGTATTCGCGGGCGCCCCCGATACGGTGCTCGCTCGCCTCAAGCCGCTGATCGAAGCGACGCAGGCGGACGAGGTGATGGTCACCACCATGATCTACGATCACGCCGCCCGCCGGCATTCCTATGAGCTGCTGGCGCAGGCGTTCGGGCTCGAGGCCGGCCGAGGCCCGCGATGAACGCGAGCGGCAACCTGTTCGCGAACATTCCGGCGCAGCTGGCGCGGGAGGAGAGCAGGACACTGATATCGTCGCCGGCGGTGCGCATCGAGCGCATCGTCTCGCGCGGCCAGGCGAGCCCGCCGGGCTTCTGGTACGACCAGGCGCAGGACGAATGGGTTGTCGTGCTCGCGGGCTGCGCCGAGCTCGCTTTCGCGGACGACGGCGCGACGATGCGGATGACCGCCGGCGACTACGTCCACATTCCGGCGCATCGCCGCCATCGCGTCGCCTGGACCGATCCAGTGCAGACGACGGTCTGGCTCGCCGTTCGCTACACTTGAGTCGACTTCACACGAGCAAAGAGCCCCGCAAAGAGCCCCGACAACCGGCCGAGGCCCTCGCACTTCTCTGTGCGCGCTCCCGCTCATTGCGCGGGCTGCGGCTGCAGGTAGCCCTGCTGCATCGGCGCGGTCTGCAGCGAGGCGGGCGCCTGCGGAGCGGCGTCGGCCGCCGGCGGGTTCATCGCCATCTCGTTGGTGCAGACGTCCTTGAACACCACGGCGCCGTCCCGCGTGTACTGCTTGGTCAGGCAGTTGCAGTTGTTGGTGACCGCCGGCGTGCTCGCATAGCTCGGCGCGCTCGCGTAGGTGACGCCGCCGGCGATGACCGGAACGCCCCAGACCCAGTGATGGTGATGATGGTGCCACCACCACCAGGACCAATGCTTGTAGGGCGGGTACAGCTTGAGAAAGGCCGCGCGGCGGATCGCGAAGTTCTGGTGGAACGCGATGCGCGGGGTCCCGACGCGGGCGAAGCTGGCGCGGGCGTAGCCGCGGCCGCCGAAGTGGGCGAAGGCGGAAGCGTCCGTCGTCGACACGGCGAGCGCACCGAGGGAAGCAGCCGCGAGCGCGGCGAGGATGGACTTGCGGAACATGAAGGTCTCCAAGGGATCGGGGATCAGGGCATCGGGCAGTTTCTTCTGTCCATCCTTGGTCGAACGCCCGCGGCGGCCGGTTCACCTTGGAACATAAAGACTTTTCTGAATGGGCGTTCACGGCGTGCGAGCGGCCGTGATATAAACCCGCCCGCGCGGCGTCCGCAGCGCGGCGATATCGCCATCGATTTTTCAACAGCCGAATGGAGCTCTACCTTGGGCACGCACATCACACTCACGGCGTCGGACGGATTCAAGCTCGGCGGATATCGCGCGGAGCCGCAAGGCAAGGCGAAGGGCGGCCTGGTGGTGATCCAAGAAATCTTCGGCGTGAACCATCATATTCGTGCCATGTGCGATCGCTTCGCCGCGATCGGCTACGTGTCGACCGCACCGGCGGTGTTCGATCGCGTCAAGCCGAATTTCGAATCCGGCTACTCGCCTGACGAGATCGCCAAGGCGCGCGAGATCATTCCGAAGATCGATTGGGCCGCGATGCTGCGCGACGTCGCCGCCGCGGTCGACAACGTCAAGGCGGCCGGCAAGGTCGGCATCGTCGGCTACTGCATGGGCGGCACGGTCGCGTTCCTTTCCGCCGGCAAGCTCGACGGGCTGTCGGCCTCGGTCGGCTATTACGGCGGCCAGATCGCCAAGAACGTCGACCTCAAGCCGAAGATCCCGACGCAGCTCCACTTCGGCGACCAGGACCAGTCGATCCCGATGTCCGATGTCGAGGCGATCAAGCAGAAGCGTTCGGATTGCGACATCTACGTCTACCAGGGCGCCGGCCACGGCTTCGCCTGCGACGAGCGCGGCAGCTACAATGAGGCCGCCTGCAAGCAGGCGTGGGACCGCACGACCGCGTGGTTTGGGAAGTACGTGGGATAGGCAACGTCAGGCGCGAGTAGCGAATAGGGAATAGCGAATGGAGAAGTAGCGGGTGCGATCAGCCATTCGCCATTCGCTATTCGCCCCCTTCAGAACCACCGCTCCGCCACGTTGATCGTGTCGCCGGGCCGCACCTGCGCCGTCGTCGGCACGGTGCTGCGGATGGTCTCGCCGTGTGTCGTGCGGGTAATCGTCACCTGCTCGCGGAAGGCGCGCGGACTGTAGCCGCCCGCGATCGCGACCGCAGTCTCGACCGTCATGTTGGCGACGTAGGGATACTGGCCCGGATAGGTCACCTCGCCGAGGATGAAGAACGGCCGGTAGGTCTCGACCTCGACCGCGACGGCCGGGTCGCGGATGAAACCCTGGCGCAGCCGCGCCGCGATCGCGGCGGAGAGTTCCGATGTCGTGAGCCCGCGCGCCTTCACGGCGCCGATCAGCGGCATGGTGATGCTGCCGCCGGCATCGACGCTGTAGCTGTTGGTGAGGCCGTCCTGGCCGAACACGACGACACGCAGCTTGTCGCCGGCGTCGAGCGTGTAGGCGCTCGGCGGCGCCGCGCGCGTGACCGCGACCGGGGTCGCCGTCGCCACGCTCTGCGCGATGCCGCGCGGACCCGCATAAGTGTACGCGTCGAGCTCGGACACAGGCTGGACGGCGAGCGCCGCCGGCCGCGGCGATTGCCGCGCGCAGCCGGCCGCCAACGCCGCAGCCACAAGCATGATCACTAGGCGGACAACCCGCATACAGGCGAATCCGGAACCGGTTCTCGAGAACCACCAGCCGGATTAGCGCCTTATATGGTTAACAAACTCTCACTAGTCAGTTGGCGCATATCCTCACTTGGCCGGGATTGCGCCGGGCCGTCGACGCGCGAAAAGCCGGGCCGCGAAGGCTCGGGTTCCGCAACCCGCGCACAGCTCAATGCGCCGCGACGCCCGTCCCGATCGGGCAGCTCACGCCCGTGCCGCCCAGGCCGCAGTAGCCCATGGGATTCTTCGCGAGGTACTGCTGGTGGTAATCCTCGGCGAAGTAGAACGGCGGCGCCTCGACGATCTCGGTGGTGACGGCGCCATAGCCCTTGGCCTTGATGGCCTGCGCGTACATCGCCTTGGATGCCTCGGCGGCTCGGCGCTGCTCGGGCGTGTAGACGTAGACGCCGGAACGATACTGGGTGCCGACGTCATTGCCCTGGCGCATGCCTTGGGTCGGGTCGTGGCTCTCCCAGAAAGTCTTGAGCAGCTGCTCGTAGGAGATCTTCTTCGGATCGTAGACCACGAGCACGACCTCATTGTGCCCGGTGCGCCCGCTGCAGACCTCCTCATAGGTCGGGTTCGGGGTCAGCCCGCCCGCGTAGCCGGCCGCAGTCACGTAGATCCCGTCGCCCAGCTCCCAGAACTTGCGCTCGGCGCCCCAGAAGCAGCCGAGCCCGAACATCGCGGTCTCTAGTCCCTGCGGATACGGCCCCTTGAGCGCATGCCCATTGATGAAGTGCGTCGCGGCGGTCGGGATCGCTTGCGCCCGCCCCGGCAGCGCCTGCCCCGGCGCCGGCATCTCCAATGATTTCTTGAACATGAACATCGCCGATCTCCCTTCTCTCGCGCTATCCTCTTTCGCGGCTAATATAAGAATTGCCGGCCGGCCTCGCAGCAGGCGCACCATCACAAGTTCGACAGGCGCGCGCAGCCGCGCAACAATAAACCGCCGGGGCGCAGGCCCCGGCGGCACTTTCGGCAACGACGACCAGGCTACTTGAGGCCGGCGACGCCCGCCTGCGAGATGGTGTCGTCCTGCGACCCGGTGCCGCCGCTCACGCCGATCGCGCCGATGATATGGCCGTCGACGATCAGCGGATTGCCGCCGCGCGAGGCGATCACGTCGTCAAGGGTGGTCAGATAGTTGAAGAACGGACCCTTGCCGATCAGCCGCTCGAACACCACGGTCGGGCGGCGATAGCGCGCCGCGGTGCGCGCCTTGTGCTGCGAGATCGAGATCGAGGCGAACTGGCAATTGTCGTCGCGCTCGAAATACACGAGCTCGCCGTGCGGATCGACCACCGCGATGCACATCCCGCTCCAGTTGCGCTTGTGCAGCTCGGCGACGGCGGCGGCGGCGACCTTCTTGGCGGTCTCGATGGTGATCGGTGCGCCGTACGGCATCGGCTTCATATCCGCCGGCACGTTCTCGTTCGGATTGGCCGGATCGGGCGGCACCTGGGCAAAGGCGCCGCTGCCGAGCACGAGCGCGACACCGAGCGCGCCGACCATCATTGACAAATGACGCATTCATTCCTCCCTCTGAATATGTTTGCGCCGGAGCAGCAGGGTGCTCCGGCCGTCGTTCAACAGACGATTGCAACCTTATCGGAACGGCCAAGCCGCGCCTATGGGCGAGATGG
The DNA here is from genome assembly GCA_035293985.1 of Xanthobacteraceae bacterium. Classification (GTDB taxonomy): domain Bacteria; phylum Pseudomonadota; class Alphaproteobacteria; order Rhizobiales; family Xanthobacteraceae; genus JAVDCA01. The sequence continues at coordinate 42,288 of DATGLS010000007.1, read as the reverse complement.
CGCTGCGTCAGCGGCTATCGGCGTCAGCGTCCGTAGCCGATCGGCGGCCGCTTCTTGCGGCCGATCAGCATCAGGATCGCGCCGATGACGGTGAGCACCGCCCAGACCGGCGCGTCGAAGAAGAACCGCTTGATCGCGTCCCACGCCCACGGGGGAACGTGCTCCCCGATCAACGGCTGCAGCTTGAGCAGGCTGCTCTGGTTCACCTGCTCCCAGATGTAGCCGACCGACGTGATGCTGAACTTGCCGTTGGCAATCCATTGCGTGCCGTCGACGACGAGGAAGAAGAAGGCGGCGGCAATGAACAGGAAACCGAGTACGCGCAATAGAAAGCGGATCATGGCGGGTCCGGAACAGACGGAAAAATTGGGTGAGGACGGTGCGGAGGACTTAACACCCGCGGGCGCTGTGGTTCAACCGCGCTGAATTGCGGCGAACGCGGCCCCTGCCGCCGGGTTGCCGCGTTCCGCCCGTGCCATGCCTGCGCCATGCCTTGAGCAAGCCCCTGCCCTTCCTGTACTTTCCGCTGTCCGCCGCGCCGGTGGTCGAGCGTGTTTCCAGGAGTTGCAATTGTCCACTTCGCCCAAAGGCCGCGGCAAACGTCCCACGTTCACCGACCAGGAAGCCCTGCTGTTTCACAGCCAGGGGCGGCCAGGCAAGCTCGAGGTGGTGGCGACGAAGCCGATGGCGACGCAGCGCGACCTCTCGCTCGCCTATTCGCCCGGCGTCGCGGTGCCGGTGCTCGCCATCGCGGAGGACGAGAGCCTCGCCTACGACTACACGACCAAGGGCAATTTCGTCGCCGTGATCACCAACGGCACCGCGATCCTCGGCCTCGGCAACCGCGGGGCGCTCGCGGCGAAGCCGGTGATGGAAGGCAAGGCCGTCCTGTTCAAGCGCTTCGCCGACATCGACTCGATCGACCTCGAGGTGTCGACCGAGGATCCCGACGAGTTCATCAACTGCGTCAAGGTGCTGGGCAAGAGCTGGGGCGGCATCAATCTGGAAGACATCAAGGCGCCGGAGTGCTTCATCATCGAGCAGAAGCTGCGCGAGCTGCTCGACGTGCCGGTGTTTCACGACGACCAGCACGGCACCGCGATCATCTCGGCGGCCGGCCTCATCAATGCGCTGCAGCTCACCGGGCGCGAGATCGCGACGACCAGGATCGTGTGCAACGGCGCCGGCGCCGCCGGCATCGCGTCGCTCGAGCTGCTGCGGGCGATCGGCTTTCGCCCCGAGAACCTGATCCTCGCGGACACCAAGGGCGTGATCTACGAGGGCCGGCGCGAGGGCATGAACCAGTGGAAGTCGGCGTTTGCGGTCAAGACCAAGGCGCGCACCCTCGCCGAGGCGCTCGATGGCGCCGACGTGTTCTTCGGCCTCTCGGTCAAGGGCGCGGTGACGCAGGACATGGTGAAGTCGATGGCGGCGAAGCCGATCATCTTCGCCATGGCGAATCCGGACCCGGAAATCACGGTGGAGGAAGTCGCCGCGGTGCGCGACGACGCCATCATGGCGACCGGGCGCTCGGACTACCCGAACCAGATCAACAATGTGCTCGGCTTCCCCTACATTTTCCGCGGGGCGCTCGACGTGCGCGCCACCACCATCAACATGGAGATGAAGATCGCGGCCGCGCACGCGCTCGCCGATCTCGCCCGCGAGGACGTGCCCGACGAGGTCGCGGCCGCCTATGGGGCGCGGCCGAAATACGGACCGGACTACATCATTCCGGTGCCGTTCGATCCGCGGCTCATCTCGTATGTTCCCCCGGCGGTCGCCAAGGCGGCGATGGACACCGGCGTCGCGCGCAAGCCCATCGTCGACATGGACGCCTACCGGGCAGCGCTGCGCTCGCGCCGCGACCCGGCCGCCGGCGTACTCACGCGCGTGTTCGAACGGCTGCGCCGATCGCCCAAGCGCGTGGTCTTCGCCGAAGGCGAGGAGGAGCAGGTGATCCGCGCGGCGGCGAGCTTCGTGCACCAGGGGCTCGGCACCGCGCTCCTGGTCGGGCGCGAGGAGCGCGTGCGCGAGACCGCCAAGGGGACCGGCATCGAGCTCGGTGACGGCATCGAGATCATCAATGCGCGGCTCTCGACCCGCAATGCCGTCTATGCCGCCTATCTCTACGAGCGGATGCAGCGCAAAGGCTTCCTGCAGCGCGATTGCCAGCGACTGGTCAACCAGGACCGCAACCATTTCGCCGCCTGCATGGTCGCGAACAACGACGCCGACGCGATGGTGACCGGCGTGACGCGCAACTTCTCGGGAGTGCTCGCCGACGTGTCACATTGCATCGACCCCAAGCCCGGCCACCGCGTGATGGGCGTCTCGCTGGTGATCGCGCGCGGCCGCACCGTGCTGGTCGCCGACACCGCGGTCACCGAGATGCCGGAGGCGGGCGACCTCGCCGAGATCGCGATCGAGGCAGCCGGCGTCGCGCGCAAGTTCGGCTACGAGCCGCGCCTTGCGCTGCTCGCCTTCGCGACGTTCGGCCATCCGCCCGGCGAGCGCGCCGCGCGCGTGCAGGAAGCGGTGCGTATCCTCGACCAGCGTCGCGTCGACTTCGAATACGACGGCGAGATGGCGGCCGACGTCGCGCTCAATCCCGAGCTCATGGCCGCCTACCCGTTCTGCCGCCTCACCGGGCCCGCCAACGTGCTGATCATGCCGGCGTTCCATTCGGCCGCAATCTCGACCAAGATGCTGCAGGAGCTCGGCGGCGCGACCGTGATCGGACCGCTGCTGGTCGGCCTCGATCGGCCGGTGCAGATCGTCGGACTGGCCGCGACCGACAGCGAGCTCGTCAACATGGCGGGGCTTGCCGCCTACAATGTCGGGGGCTAAGCGCTGCGCAGCAAGAGAGCTGATTCAAGATCAGGAGATGTCTCGATGCCTGCCCTCTCCGGCGTGATCGCCGCGGTCGCCACTCCGGTCGAGCCGAACGGTGAGCCCGACGTCGCCCGCGCGACCAAGCTCGCGCGCTTCCTGCTCGACAACGGCTGCGACGGCCTCAACGTGCTCGGCACCACCGGCGAGGCGACCTCGTTCTCGCTGGCGCAGCGCCAGCGCGTGATGAGCGCCTACAAGAATGCGGGCTTGCCGCTCGATCGGCTGATGGTCGGCACCGGCGCGGCCGCGGTCGCCGACGCGGTGGCGCTCACGCGCCATGCGGCCGAGCTGGGCTTCGCCGGCGCGCTGGTGCTGCCGCCGTTCTATTACAAAGGCGTGCCCGATGACGGGCTCGCGGCCTACATCGCGACGATCGTTGCGGCGAGCGCTGCAAAGCCGATCCCGATCTATCTTTATCATTTCCCGCAGCAGTCCGGCCTGCACTGGCACGCCAAGCTCATCCGCCGACTGCTCGACGCGCATGGCGATCGTATCGTCGGGCTGAAGGATTCCTCCGGCGACATGGCCTATGCGCGCGAGGCCGCCGCGATCAGCAAAAGCTTCAAGGTCTTTCCCTCGACCGAGGCGGTGCTGCTCGAGGCCCGTGCCGGCGCGTTCGCGGGGTGCATCTCGGCGACTGCCAACCTCAACGCCGACCTCTGCCAGCTCGCGTGGAGCCGCGGCGACGCGGCAGCGCTCGATACGGCGGTCGCGATCCGCAAGTTGTTCGACGGCCGTGCGCTGGTGCCGGGCGTCAAGGCGCTGCTCGCGCATATTCACCGCGATGCGGCGCTCGCCCGCGTCATGCCGCCGCTTGCAGCCTTCTCGGCCGGCGATACCGCCGCCGTGACGGCGGGCTATGATCAGGTTCGTGCCAAAAAGGTGGCCTGAGGTCGGCTGAGCGGCGCCAACCCGATGTTGAAGCCGGTGTTTTTTCAGGGTCGCGGCGGGCGTTGACGCCCGTGACCCGGCTGCCCTATAAGCAGGCCTATCAGGCGGCGGGCGCCGGCTCGCCGCCGCTGTTTTTTCAGCTGTCGCGATCGCCCGAAAAGGGTCTCGCGCATGGCGCCGCGACGGAACTCCACCGACGGAATCCAGATGGCCAATACCAAGTCCGCCAAGAAGGCGACCCGCAAGATCGCGCGCCGCACCGAAGTGAACAAGGGGCGCCGCTCGCGCATGCGCAGCTACGTGCGTGGCGTCGAGGATGCGATCGCGGGCGGCGACAAGCAAAAGGCTCTGACCGCTCTCAAGGCAGCCGAGCCGGAGCTGATGCGCGCCGCCCAGCACGGCGTCATTCACAAGCGCAACGCGAGCCGCAAGGTGTCGCGCCTGACGCACCAGATCGCCAAGCTCGGAAGCTAGCGCGCGGTCGCGCGATGCCCGCGCGAGCGAAACGCCGCGCGGGAGCAGGTCCCTCGTTTGTACTAGGGACGATGCTCGAGCTTCTTTGTCTGGCGACCATTCCATAGTCATTTGAACAAGCGGCATCGCTTCGCTCGGCGATGGCAGCGAGGCGCCGTCCACAGCGCCGGGACGTGCGCTGGACAATCGCTATCAGAAGATCGACACTCTCCTTACGTCAGGGGCAGCGCGGGGGCCGCGCGGCTTGCTGATTGGTAGCGTCGTCCGGCGATCCGGAGGGCGCGCTGTCGCGTATCTATTTCGTGATGTGTTTGGACTTCGATCGTGTTGTTGAAAAGTCACGCCGGGAGGAAAATACTCCCGGTCCGGCCGTATCTACGTAGTAGTACGTATTGATGCGAATGCGGCTGAAATCGGCTTTTTCGTCGTCCGCGACGTTCGGGCTACATGGCTTTTTCGGGCAGAGAATCCGACCGCCGTCCAACGACTTGTGGGGCAGGGCCATGCCAGGGGTTGGAATTTCACGCGGGACGCCGAAGCGTCGCAATACCGACTCGATGGCTCCGAACGCCAAGTCCAATACCTCTCATACTTAATGGACGCCGCGGAATTAGGGCGAAATCTCAATTACTTGACCGAGCGCTTTTGCACAGCGGCAATGAAACCTTCAAGGACCGTGGTTAGCGCTCGACACTCGACTTTCATTCCGTCGTTGCAAGGCGCCAAGCAACATGTATTTTTGACTTAACCGCGGTCGCCACTCGCGGGGGTCCCATCAGGTACATGGGTAAGGAACAGGCTCATCTTGGATGAGGTGGGTAGCTTTTTGCCTTTTTCGTCCAAGTTTTCGATGTGTCACAAACCTGAGGAGAGGGTAGAGTAACTTCGACTGAGCTTGTGTTGTCGGCTCTGCGTAGTCGAAGGCACGAATAGTCGCTTGGTAATACTTTAATCTGCCAACAAACCACAAAAGTATCCAAGGACAAGGGCGTCGACTGGAGGGGGCCAAAACATGACAAATTCATGTCTGTGGACAGCAACTACGTGCGATGCCGTAGTTGGACTGTCGTTACACGCGAGAGAGTCGCGCGACGTCGCGCCTGCCCGCTCGCTTTTTTCCGCCACATCATCCGCGACGTCCTCCCCTAGGAGATGGATGTCGAAACGGGCGCCTCCGCCCGGCGGGTAAAGGCTTCGCGCGTCCCTTGCGCCCCCAGGCCTTCCCGCTTCCCCTCCCACTCGCGGAGCGGAGGGCGGCGAAAGCGTCTCGCGGGCGAGGCGGATGCCAATCGCGTCTGGCGCGACCGCGTGCTCCTGGCTGCGCCAACTATCACCCCGCGTGTGAAGGCCAATTCAAGCGAAAGAAAAACCAAGATGGCTCATCTGGACGAGGAGCGTCCCAAAATCGAGCACCCCGCGCGTTCGAACCAGGAGACCTGGCAGCGGGTGAAGGGCCGGCTGCGTACCGAAGTGGGTGAAGACATCTTCACTTCATGGTTTGCCCGCATGGAGCTGGACGGAATCGATGTCGATACCGTACGGCTGTCCGTCGCGACCCGTTTTCTCAAGACCTGGACGCAATCGCACTACGGCGAGAAGGTCCTCGCCTGCTGGCAGGCCGAGCACCCGGCGGTGCGCCGGATCGATATCGTGGTGCGCTCGGCCGTGATCAAGAACACCGCGACGATCGCGAAGACGCCCGATGTCGTCGCGGTCGCGCGCGAGCGCGAGCACCGCTTCGAGAGCGGCGGCGAGCGTCATGGCGCGACGGTCCCGTCGTCGAGCCAGGAGGTGCATGGCGGCTCGCCGCTCGACCCGCGGCTCACCTTCGATACCTTCGTGGTTGGACGCTCCAACACGCTGGCGCACGCGGCCGCCAAGCAAGTCGCGGTCGCGCGCCGCAACGATCAGGTGATGTTCAATCCGTTGTTCATCCATGCCGGCGTCGGCCTCGGCAAGACGCATCTGCTGCAGGCGATCGCCTGGATGGGCAACCTGCAGCCGGACCGCAAGGTTCTCTACCTGACCGCCGAGCGCTTCATGTTCGGCTTCGTCTCGGCCCTGCGCAACCAGACCGCGATCGCCTTCAAGGAAGCGCTGCGCGGCATCGACGTTCTGGTCATAGACGATCTGCAGTTCCTCCAGGGCAAGCAGACTCAGGCTGAATTCTCCCACACGCTCAACTCGCTGATCGACGGCGGCCGCCAGGTCGTGATCGCGGCGGACCGCCCGCCGATGGACCTGGAAAGCCTCGACGAGCGCGTGCGCTCGCGCCTCGCCGGCGGGCTCGTGGTCGAGATGGGATCGCTCGCCGAGGACCTGCGGCTGCAGATCCTCAACTCGCGCGTCGCGCTGGCGCGCGCCCACCATCCGTGCTTCGACGTGCCCGAGCCTGTTCTCGGCTATATCGCGAGATCGGTCACCCACAACGGGCGCGACCTCGAAGGGGCGCTCAACCGGCTGCTCGCGCACAGCAAGCTCACCGGCCAGCCCGTGACAATGGATCTCGCGGAGCGCGAAATCCGCGACCTGATCCGCCCGCAAGAGCCCAAGCGCGTCAAGATCGAGGACATCCAGCGCATCGTCGCGCGCCACTACAACGTGAGCCGCGGCGACCTCCTGTCCTCGCGCCGGACCGCCAACGTGGTGCGCCCGCGCCAGGTGGCGATGTATCTCGCCAAGACCCTGACGCTGCGTTCGCTGCCGGAAATAGGCCGGCGCTTCGGCGGCCGCGACCATACGACGGTGCTGCACGCGGTGCGCAAGATCGAGAACCTCGTCGGCAACGATTCGACGCTCGCCGAGGAGATCGAATCGCTCAAGCGCCAGCTGCAGGAATAGAGAAAACCGAGGGAAATCGCCCCCGCCTTGTGGTCCCCGCCCTTGAATAATCCACGCTGCCGGGTCAATTTCAACGCCCGGCGTCGACAGGATCGCGCCGGCCTGCGCTGGCGCGTCGCTGCGTTCTTGACATTGTTCTTGGACGCGGCTCTGAGACGCGCCGGGGCTTCCACAGTGCGAATTCCGTTCCCGCGGAATCGCTAGCCATCGAGCGAGGTCCCGCAACATGAAGGTCACGGTCGAGCGCGCCGAGCTCCTGCGATCGCTGTCGCACGTCCACCGCGTGGTCGAGCGGCGCAACACCATCCCGATTCTCGCCAACGTGCTGATCCGCGCCGAGCGCTCCAAGCTCTCGTTCAAGGCGACCGATCTCGACCTCGAGGTGATCGAGACGATCAACGGCGAGGTCGCGCCGGGCGGCGTCACCACCGTGCCGGCGCATATGTTCTACGAGATCGTGCGCAAGCTGCCCGAGGGCACACAGATCGTGCTCGAGGCTTCGGGCGACCGCGCGGTGCTCACCATCCGCGCCGGACGCTCGCGTTTCACGCTGCAGACCCTGCCCGAAAGCGACTTCCCCGACATCGCGGCCGGCGACATGACGCACAAGTTCACGCTCGCCGCCGCCGACCTCAAGCGGTTGATCGAGAAGACGCAGTTCGCGATCTCGACCGAGGAGACGCGCTACTACCTCAACGGCATCTACCTGCACACGGCAGGCTCGGGCTCGAGCGTCATGCTGCGCGCGGTCGCGACCGACGGCCACCGCCTCGCCCAGGTCGAGCTCGCGGCGCCGGCCGGCGCCGAAGGCATGCCGGGCATCATCGTGCCGCGCAAGACCGTCAACGAGGTGCAGCGGCTGATCGAGGACACGAGCGGCGAGATCGCGATCGAGCTGTCGGCCTCGAAGATCCGCTTCACCCTGGGCAACGTGGTGCTCACCTCCAAGCTGATCGACGGCACCTTCCCGGACTACGGCCGCGTCATCCCGCTCGGCAACGACAAGACGCTCGAGGTCGAGAAGAAGGAGTTCGAGCAGGCGGTCGACCGCGTGTCGACGATCGCGAGCGAGCGCGGGCGCGCGGTCAAGCTCTCGCTGACCGCCGGCCGGCTCGTGCTCTCGGTCACCAATCCGGATTCGGGCAGCGCCACCGAGGAGCTCGAGGTCACCTACGAGGCCGACCCGATCGATATCGGCTTCAATTCGCGCTACCTGCTCGACATCGCGGCGCAGATCGAGGGCGAGGCCGCGGTGCTCAAGCTCGCCGATCCGGGCTCGCCGACGCTGGTGCAGGACAAGGAGACCAAGGGCGCGCTCTATGTGCTGATGCCGATGCGGGTGTGATCGCCTCTCGCGCGGTCGCGCGCGAGGAGCTAACTAGCGCATGTTCCGGCGAAGTGGACGCCGGCTCGCCGGTAAGAACATGCGCCAAAATGGGCCCAATGCATTCCGCCCGCATCCGCCGCCTGACGCTGACGAACTTCCGCAGCTATCACGCCGCGAGCCTCGCGCTCGACGGCGGGCCGGTGGTGCTGGTCGGCGCGAACGGCGCCGGCAAGACCAATCTGCTGGAAGCGGTCTCGTTCCTCGCGCCCGGCCGCGGGCTGCGCCGGGCCACCTTCGAGGAGGCCGCGTTCAGCGAGGGTGACGGCGGCTGGGCGGTCTCGGCCGAGGTCGAGGGCGCGCTCGGCCTCGCGACGCTCGGCACCGGCATCGAGCCGCCGGCAACCGACGATACGGCCGCGGCGCGCAAGTGCCGCGTCGATCGCGAGCCGGTCGGCTCGGCGGCCGCCTTCGCGGACCACCTGCGCATCATCTGGCTCGTACCCGCCATGGACCAGCTGTTCAACGGCCCGGCCGGCGAGCGGCGGCGCTTCATCGACCGCCTGGTGCTCGCGGTCGATGCCGAGCACGGCACCCGCGTCAACGCGCTCGAACGCTCGCTGCGCTCGCGCAACCGTCTGCTGGAAGGTCCGAGCCCCGACCCGCACTGGCTCGATGCCAGCGAGCACGAGACCGCCGAGCTCGCGGTCGCGGTCGCAGCGGCCCGCGCCGAGACGGTGCGGCGGCTTTCTGCGGCACTTGCCGCCAACCGCGCGGCGGGCAGCGCTTTCCCGTCGGCCGAGATCGCGCTCGAAGGCTGGATGGAGGCGCTGGTGCTTTCGCACCCCGCCGTCGAGGTCGAGGACCGCTATCGCGCCGTGCTCAAGGAGAACCGCGGTCGCGACGCCGCCGCCGGCCGCACGCTCGATGGACCGCACCTCAGCGATCTCACGGTGATCTACGAACCGAAGAACATCGCGGCGCGCGACGCCTCGACCGGCGAGCAGAAGGCGCTGCTGATCGGGCTCGTGCTCGCCCATGCGGGCCTCGTTGCCGAGATGACCGGTATGGCGCCGGTGGTGCTGCTCGACGAGGTCGTGGCGCATCTCGATCCGGGACGCCGCGCCGCACTTTACGACGCGCTGGAACGGCTCGGCGCGCAGATTTGGATGACCGGCGCGGATCCGGCCGCCTTCGCCGACATTGCGACCCGCGCACAGATGTTCGACGTGACGCCTGGACAGGTGCAACTGAGCGGCGGCGATGGCCCTTTGCGCGCGGTCAGAAGGGCCTGAGGATCGCGCGCACGCGGCGATCCGTCGATCGTGTTGGCGCAACGGGAGCAAGAATCGGAGCGCGGGCACGTGCGCCGACGACTATGCTGTGGCGGACAGCTGCCGTTATCGCGCGCACGACGAAGGAAACGCCATGACAACCCCACTCCATCTGCTGCTTGCGGTGACGATCTCGGTGATGGCCGCGCGGGCGGCCTTGGGCGAGACCCGCATCGACGAGACAGCGCTGCCGGCCGGATCGTACGCCATCACGACCAGGCTCGAGGTGCCGCACCTCGAGCGGTGGGCGATCGACAAAACGACAACGGTCTGCCTTTCCGGCCAGGCGACGGACGGGCGGATGCCGATACCGGTTCTGAGCGACAACAGCCCTTACGCCGCGTGTGGCGCCGCGAATCTCGTCATTGATCACGGGAGGCTGGAATACGACGTCCTTTGCCCTGGCCGCGGGTCCGCGAAAGCCCATGCGGCGTATTCGCTTGCAACGGATGGTTTCGCGGGCCGCGTCGCAATGGTTCTGGGCGGGAAGAACATGACGATGACGGAAGTGCAACACGCCCGACGCCTGGGCGATTGCAGGTCCCCGCGTCGGCAAACGGCAACCGGATTCTGAGCCGGAATATGGCGCCTCGCCGCGGTGCGAGGCGCTCGGGCGGGCTCGTTTGAATCGCCGCTCATGCCCCCCGAGCGGCGCTGCAGGCGGGCTTTCGCGCGTTCCTCCAGACCTCGTTAAGAAATGCGGTAAAATCCAGCAAATTCAATCGTTTATCGGCCTTCACTTTGCCTTGTAAGCTCCCCATATTCGTGGCACACCAGACACACTGATTCCGGCCGCCTCCGGCCCGTGTCGACGTTCATTCGAAGCATCCCACATGGCCGAAGCTGCACGCCAACAGCCCCGCACCGACGCGTCCGATTACGGCGCCGAATCGATCAAGGTCCTCAAGGGCCTCGACGCGGTGCGCAAGCGCCCCGGCATGTATATCGGCGATACCGACGACGGCTCGGGCCTCCACCATATGGTCTACGAGGTCGTCGACAACGCGATCGACGAGGCGCTCGCGGGCTACGCCAAGGAAGTCACCGTCACGCTCAACCCGGATGGCTCGGTGACGGTGCGCGACGACGGGCGCGGCATCCCGACCGACATCCACAAGGGCGAAGGCGTGTCCGCCGCCGAGGTCATCATGACCCAGCTGCATGCGGGCGGAAAATTCGACCAGAATTCCTACAAGGTCTCGGGCGGCCTGCATGGCGTCGGCGTCTCGGTCGTCAACGCGCTTTCGAGCTGGCTCAAGCTCACGATCTGGCGCGACGGCCAGGAGCACGCCATGGAGTTCGCCGACGGCGACGCCAAGGCGCCGCTCAAGGTCGTCGGTGATGCCCATGGCAAACGCGGCACCGAGGTGAGCTTCCTGCCCTCGCGCGCAACCTTCACGATGGTCGAGTTCGACTGGGCGACGCTGGAGCATCGCCTGCGCGAGCTCGCCTTCCTCAATTCGGGCGTGCGCATCGTGCTCGCCGACCAGCGCCACGCGGAGGAGAAGCGCGAGGAGATGATGTACGAGGGCGGCGTCGAGGCCTTCGTGCGCTACCTCGACCGCAACAAGACGCCGCTGGTGCCGAAGCCGATCGTGATCAAGACCGAGCGTGAGGGCGTCGGCGTCGAGGCCGCGCTGTGGTGGAACGACGGCTACCACGAATCGGTTCTCACCTTCACCAACAACATCCCGCAGCGCGACGGCGGCACCCACCTCGCGGGCTTCCGCGGCGCGCTCACCCGCCAGGTGACCGGCTACGCGGAAACGAGCAGCCTCGCCAAGAAGGAGAGAGTCGCGCTCACCGGCGACGACTGCCGCGAGGGGCTGACCGCGGTGCTCTCCGTCAAGGTGGCGGACCCGAAGTTCTCGTCGCAGACCAAGGACAAGCTGGTCTCTTCGGAAGTGCGCCCGGTGGTCGAGGGCGTGGTCAATGACGCGCTGAAAGCCTGGTTCGAGGAGCATCCGGGCGAGGCGAAGGTGATCGTCGGCAAGGTGATCCAGGCGGCGGCGGCGCGCGAGGCGGCGCGCAAGGCGCGCGAGATGACGCGCAAGAGCGCGCTAGGCATGGCCTCGCTCCCCGGCAAGCTCGCCGACTGCCAGGAGCGCGATCCGGCGAAGTCGGAGCTGTTCATCGTCGAGGGCGATTCGGCCGGCGGCTCCGCCAAGCAGGGCCGCGACCGCGCCTTCCAGGCCGTGCTGCCGCTGCGCGGCAAGATCCTCAACGTCGAGCGCGTGCGCATGGACAAGATGCTGTCGAGCCAGGAGATCGGCACGCTGATCACGGCGCTCGGCACCGGCATCAGCGAGGAGTTCACCCTCGACAAGCTGCGCTACCACAAGATCATCATCATGACCGACGCCGACGTCGACGGCGCGCACATTCGCACGCTGCTGCTGACGTTCTTCTATCGGCAGATGCCGTCGCTGATCGAGCAGGGCCACCTCTTCATCGCCCAGCCGCCGCTCTACAAGGTGGCGCGCGGAAAGTCCGAGCAGTATCTCAAGGACGAGCGGGCGCTCGAGGAGTACCTCGTGGCGGCAGGCCTCGATGAGGCGGTGTTCCGCCTCTACAACGGCGAGGAGCGCGCCGGCCCCGATCTCGCCAAGCTGGTGGACGATGCGCGCGTCATCCGCAATGTCATCCGCGGGCTGCATAGCCGTTACAACCGCAGAGTCGTCGAGCAGGCGGCGATCCTCGGGGTCCTCAATGCGAGGATCTTCGGCGACCCCGCGAAGGCGACGGCGGCGGCGCCCTACATCGCGCAGCGGCTCGACTCGCTCGCCGAAGAGACCGAGCGCGGCTGGCAAGGCACGTTCGTCGAAGGCCAGGGCTTTCAATTCGAGCGCACGGTGCGCGGCGTCAAGGAGGTGGCGGTGATCGATCCGGCGTTGCTCGGCTCGGCCGATGCCCGCAAGCTCGACGAGTACGCGGCAGCACTACAGGGCATCTACGTCCGTACCGGGCAGCTGCGTCGCAAAGGCGACGACACGCCGATCCACGGACCGCTCGATCTGTTCGAGGCGGTCACCGCCGCCGGCCACAAGGGCATCTCGATGCAGCGCTACAAGGGGCTCGGCGAGATGAATCCGGAGCAGCTGTGGGAGACCACACTCGACGTCAACGCGCGCTCGCTGCTGCAGGTGAAGGTGAAGGAGGTCGACGACGCCGACGACATCTTCACCAAGCTGATGGGCGAGCTGGTCGAGCCGCGCCGCGAGTTCATCCAGGACAACGCGCTCGCCGCGAGCGTCGATGTATGAGGCGCAGCGCCTCGGCGGCGCGCGCCGTATGCTTCCGCAGGGGCGGGTCCAGTAAATCGTAACTCCGCTGGAGCGCGCCGCCGCGGGCGCTGCGAAAATGGCGCGACGGCACGACATCGTTGCCGTCGGACCAGCATGGTGCATGAGCCGCTCCGGCGGTGCTCACGGCCTTCGACCGCTTCCGCGCCGACGATCGGCCGCACCGGCCGGCGAGATCGCGATCAGGATCCCGGCGGTCCTCGGCATCCGCTCGAGGCGTACACGCCGGCGCTACGTCGCCGACGCAATGGCAGCCCGAGAAGGCCGCTACGTCATCCCGACGAGCCGCGCGGTCTCGTCCCACAGCCGCCGCGCCGCGGCGTCGTCCTGGGCGGCGGCGCTCGGCGTCTTCTCGCGGCAGCGGGTGAAATAGCGGCCGGTGACGCCCGTGACTTCCGGTGAGGTCGCAAGATAGACGAGTGTGCGCGCGCCCTTCTCGGACGAGATGGCGAACAGCATCTTGGCGGCGCGCACGCCGTAGGACAGCAGCCCGCCGGCATTGTCGCCGTAGCGCGTCGCGACGAAGCCGGGGTGGAAGCAGTTCGCCGTGACGCCGGTGCCGGCGAGGCGACGCGCGAGCTCGCGCGTCCACATGACGTTGAAGAGCTTGGAGCGCTGATAGGCCTGCATGCCACCATAGCCGCGGGCGAACTGCAGGTCATCGAGGTCGAGCTTGGCGCCGTAGTGTGCAGCCGAAGCGGTGCTGACGACGCGCGCCGGCGCCGCGGCGACGAGGCGATCGCGCAGCATCTGCGTGACCACGAAATAGGCCACGTGGTTGACGGCGAAGTGCATCTCGAGGCCATCCGGGCTGACCTGACGTCGGGTGAACAGCGCGCCGGCATTGTTGACGAGAAGATCGATGCGCGGCTCGGCGGCGGCAATCTCGGCCGCGACGCGCTTCATCTCGGCGACGCGCGCGAGATCGGCGTAATGGATGCGGTGGGCGGCGCCAGGGCCGGCGGCACGCAAACGCGTCAGCGTCGCCTCGCCGCGCGCCGAATCGCGCGCGATCAAAACGAGCCGGGCGCCTTGCCGCGCCAAGTCGATGGCCGCGACCTCGCCGATGCCGGAGGTCGCGCCGGTGATGACGCAGACTTTTCCCTCGAGGCTCATCGGCCCTCCCCCACCCTTGCTCCAACCCGCTCAGTGCCCCGGCAGCACCACCACGGTCGGCGCGGACGGCATCGTCTTCTTCGACACGACCAGCGACGGCGTCTCGTTGAAGTCGACCCGATAGGCCTGGCGCATGCGGGTGAGGAAGCGCTCGAGCGTGAACCTGTTGAAGAAGTGCATCGGGATGATCATCTGCGCATGCAGCGATTGCAACACCTCGACCATGCCGTCGAGATCGAGCGTGTAATTGCCGTCGACCGGCGCCATCACGACGTCCATACGGCCGATCTCGTCGAGCTGCTGCTGATTGAGCGTATGGTGCAGGTGGCCGAGATGGGCGATGCACAGCCCGGCGATCTCGAACACGAAGATCGAGTTGCCGTTGCGCTCGGTCTCGCCGCTCCAGGTGCGGATGTTGGTCGAGACGCTGCGGATGCGCACGTCCTTGTAGGTGACGTCGTAGCCGGCCGGCTGGCCGTCGTCGCGCCAGCCGCGCAGCACCGTCTTGATGTCGGGGTCGGGATGATCGCTGAAATGGGTCGAATGCGCGTGGTTCATCGTCACGATGTCGGGCAGGATCGCAGGGCGGACGAAGTCGTTGTAGTCCGTTGCGATGCGCACTAGTTGCGGGCTCTCGATCACGAAGGTGGCGTGGCCCACATAGGTGAGCCGGACCTCGTCGGCGCCGAACGCCGCGACCCGCAGGCCCGCCGGAACGGCGCGCGGCACGCCCGAGGCGACGAGGCCGGGGCAGTTCATCCGCATCTCCGGCTTGGCGGGCGGCGCCGGCGCGGCCGATTGGGCGGCGCTCGACGCGAGGCCCACCGCGATGCCGCCGCAAATCGCAAAAACCGAAAGCCGGAAACTACGCCGCATCATCAGGCTCCGCCGCGAACCGGACCCATCCGTGCAACCATAGCGCAGCCGCGGTACGAGAAGAACACGTCGCGCGAAAGACGTCGGCCGCGACGCTGAGCCGCGGCCGTGTCATTCCTGTCCGACATGCCACGCGCGATGCGCGGATCAGCGGGCGACGATCATGCCCTTGCTGGTAACCACCACCCAGCGCCCATCCTTGCGGTGGATGTTCTCGATCCGCCCGAGGCCGGGCAGGCTGTCGCCCGGCTCGACCTCGATGAGGCCGCCATAGCGGGCCTGGATCAGCGCGGCGCCGTTGTAGACGCTGCGCACGGTCCATCCGTCGATGATCGGCGGGCCGATCGGACGCACGGGCGCGACGGTCGCAGGCTGCGACGGCTGCGGGGGAGCCGAGATGGAGCCGGTCACGTCATGCGAGATCGCGGCGGATGCGGGCGCGCGGTGCTCCATGCGGTCGACCGCCTCGGCGAGCTTGGTGAGCTTCGCGGCGGGCTCCGCCTGCGCGTGCTCGACGCGATCGAGGCGATCGCCGAGCCGGCTGAATTGCGCCGTGGTGGTGCGGCCGGAATTCTCGATCGAGGCCTTGAGCGCGGCGAGCTCGTCGTTGAGATGCGTGATGGTGTCGCGCAGCGGCCGCACATCTGCGGTTTTGCTGACCGGCGCCGGGCTCGCCCATAGGCCACCGAAACCGGCGGTCGCGACCGATCCCGCCATGGCGCCGACCACCGCCGCAATCGCGATGGAGGCCGCGAGCGGCGTGACGCCGGGCATCTTCAGCCACGCCCACGACGTGGACGTGTTCGAGCCGGCCGGCTCCGACGCCTCGGCGTCGTCGCGGAAGGGAATGACCGTCGCGGGAAGCGTCTGCGGCGGTTGCGACGCCGACTGTGCGCTGCTCGTGGCTTCGGCCGCCGGCGCCTCGACCGCGGCGACCGGCGGCGGCACGGCCGACGGCGCGACCGCGTCGGCGGGCGCCGCGCTTGGTGTCGACGGCACGAAGTCGGGGGCCTCGATCTCGACCACCTTCTCGGACGCCGGTGCGCTATCCGACGCCTCGATCTTGGCGGCGCTTTCGGCAGGTAGCGCCGCCTCGATCGACGGCGTTTCGAGCTTCGCGGGCTCGCTGCTGGCGGCGATGTCGATCGGCTCTGCTGGCGAATTTACCTGGTCGGCTTTGCGCTTGCCCATGGAGAGTTTCCGATTGGTATCTTTCACCAATCGGTAACTATCGGTGCTTACCAAATCGTTACTTATGCGCACGGCGGGGGCACCGGCGCGGATTAAATAATCGCAATCCGGCGCTACATCAGGCCACGCTCTTGCGCGAGCACCTTGAGCGAGGTCTGCGGACGCGCCCCGAGGTGCTGGATCACCTCGGCCGCCGCGAGCGCGCCGAGCTGCGCCGCGCGCTCATGGTCGGCGCCGCGCGCAATCCCATGAAGGAAGCCCGCCGCGAAGAGGTCGCCGGCGCCCGTCGTGTCGACCACCCGCTCGACCGGCGCAGCCGGAACGGCGAGCACCGCGTCGCGCGCGACCACGACGCAGCCATTCTCGCTACGCGTCACCACCGCGAGCCGCGCCTCGCGGCGCAGCGCCGTAAGCGCGGTATCGAAATCGGCGGTCTGATAGAGGCTGCGCAGCTCGCCCTCGTTGGCGAACAGGAGGTCGACGGTGCCGGAGCGGACGAGCTGGAGAAACTCGTCGCGCCAGCGGTCGACGCAGAACGCATCCGAGAGGCTGAGCGCCACCAGTCGCTTCGCCTCGTGGGCGGCGGCCGCCGCCTTGAGGAACGCGTCCTTGGCGTGCTTCGGATCCCACAGGTAGCCTTCGAGATACGTGATGGCGGCGCCCGCGACCGCGTCGGCGTCGATGTCGCGCGGATGCAGGTCCTGGGCGGCGCCGAGATACGTGTTCATGGTGCGCTCGCCGTCGTCGGTGACGAGAATGTAGCAGCGCGCAGTCGACGGCCCCTCCGAGGCGGGCGGCGTATCGAAGGCAACGCCGGCGGCGCGAATGTCGTGGGCGAAGACACGGCCGAGCTCGTCGTCCTTCACCTTGCCGACGAAGGCGGCGCGGCCGCCGAGGCTCGCGCAGCCGACGATGGTGTTGGCGGCCGAGCCGCCGGAGATTTCCACCGCCGGGCCCATGGCGTCGTAGATGCCGGTCGCGCGCGCCTCGTCGATCAGCGTCATCGCGCCTTTGCGCATGTCGTGGCGGCGCAGGAAATCCTCGTCGGTGCGCGCGAGCACGTCGACGATGGCGTTGCCGATCCCGAGAACGTCGAAGCGGGTGGTGGTCATGTGGTGACATTCATCCGAAGTGGCGTAAAAGGCGGCGCACTATAGCGGGCGCGCCCGCTGTAGCAATGAGAATGCTGCCCATCAGCCGAATTGAAGGTCATTACCCTTGCGTGGCTCGGGGCCGGCGTGGCATTGGGACGCCGCGCGCAACCCGCGCATGATCCCGAAAAGTGGGTACCGGTTTTCGGACAGGATCATGCTCAAATAGTCATGCGCCAGGAGCCAAATACGATGGCGTTCAAGGAACGGGTGTTTTCCGGCGTCCAGCCGACCGGCAACCTGCATCTCGGCAACTATCTCGGCGCGATCGTCAAGTTCGTCGCGCTGCAGGAGCGCTACGACTGCATCTACTGCGTCGTCGACATGCATGCGATCACGGTGTGGCAGGAACCGGCCGAGCTCAAGCACAACATCCGCGAGGTCACCGCGGCCTACATCGCCGCCGGCATCGATCCGAAGCGGCACATCGTGTTCAACCAGAGCCAGGTCGCCGAGCACGCCGAGCTCGCCTGGGTTTTCAACTGCGTTGCCCGCCTCGGCTGGCTCAACCGCATGACCCAGTTCAAGGAGAAGACCGGCAAGGACCGCGAGAATGCCTCGCTCGGGCTCTATGCCTATCCGAGCCTGATGGCCGCCGACATCCTGCTCTATCGTGCGACCCATGTGCCGGTGGGCGAGGATCAGAAGCAACACGTCGAGCTCGCGCGCGACATCGCGCAGAAGTTCAACAACGACTTCGGCGCCTCGATCGCCGCGCTCGGGCTCGAAGGCGCATTCTTTCCCCTGCCCGAGCCGCTGATCCAGGGGCCGGCGACACGGGTGATGTCGCTGCGCGACGGCGCGAAGAAGATGTCGAAGTCGGATCCGTCCGACCTGTCGCGCATCAACCTCACCGACGATGCCGACACGATTGCGCAAAAGATCCGCAAGGCGAAGACCGATCCCGAGCCGCTGCCGCACGAGGAGAAAGGCCTGGCGACGCGCCCCGAGGCGGAAAACCTGGTCGGCATCTTCGCGGCCCTCGGCGGCAAGACGCGGGCCGAGGTGCTCGAGGAGTTCGGCGGGGCACAGTTCTCGACATTCAAGGCCGCGCTGGTCGATCTCGCGGTTGCCCGCCTCGGTCCGATCGGCGGCGAGATGAAGCGGCTCGTGCAGGACGCCGCCTATATCGACGGCGTGCTTGCCGACGGGTCGGCGCGCGCGCGCGCGATCGCCGCCGAAACCATGCGCTACGTCAAGGACATCGTCGGCTTCGTGCGGAGCTGAGGCTCCCCGCGAGTGGGCCGCGGGATGATTGACCCCGCGGCCGGAAAGACCCAAATAAGGGTTGTTCCGCGCGGGCCTTGAACCCGCGACGCGAAGGAGACGCATATGTTCATCCAGACCGAGACCACGCCAAATCCCGCCACGCTCAAGTTTCTTCCCGGCCGCGAGGTGCTCCCCGAAGGCACCCTCGACATGCGCGACAAGACCCAGGCGCTGGCGTCGCCGCTCGCGACGCGACTGTTCGAGATCGACGGCGTCGGCGGCGTGTTCTTCGGCACCGATTTCATCGCGGTGACCAAGACCGACGGCGAGTGGCAGCAGCTCAAGCCGATGCTGCTCGGCGCCATCATGGAGCACTTCATGTCGGGCGTGCCGATCCTCAACGAGGGCACGGCGACCGACGGGCCGAGCGCGGACGAGTTCTTCGACGAGAAGGACGCCGAGACGGTGGCGCAGATCAAGGACCTGATCGAGACGCGGGTGCGCCCGGCGGTCGCCAATGACGGCGGCGACATCACGTTCCGCGGCTTCAAGGACGGGATCGTCTATCTCGACATGAAGGGCGCGTGCTCGGGCTGCCCGTCGTCGACCGCGACGCTGCGGCACGGCATCCAGAACCTGCTGCGGCACTTCGTGCCGGACGTAGTCGAGGTGCGGCCCAACTGACGTCGGCCCCAAAGGCTGCGGCTTTCTTATCGGTGGCCAATTACCTCAGCGCCGAATAGTGTGCATGACGCGCGGGCGGGAAACCGCGACGCGCGCTGCTGCGTGCTAGAGAGCGGCTCAAGCCGGACGTTTCCTTAAGGCCCGAATGCGTGTTCTCGCCATCGACACGGCCCTGGAGGCCTGCTCCGCCGCGGTGCTCGACACCGACGAGGGCGGCATTGTGGCGAGCGATTCGGTCCCCATGGTGCGCGGCCATGCCGAGGCGCTGATGCCGCTGGTCGCCAGCGTGATGAGCGACGCGCGCCTCGAATTCCTCGAGCTCGACCGTATCGCCGTAACGGTCGGGCCGGGCAGCTTCACGGGGTTGCGCGTGGGTGTTTCGGCGGCGCGCGGCATCGCGGTCGCGGCCGGCAAGCCGGCGATCGGCCTGACGACCCTCGCGGCGTATGCGGCGCCCTATATTGCGGCGGACGACGTGACGCCGCTGCTGACGGCGATCGATGCCCGCAACAACCAGGTCTATATGCAGCTGTTCGGGCCGGGCGGGCGCACGCTGATCCAGCCGCGCATCGCGAGTCTGCGCGACGCCATCCGCGCCGCCGCGACCGGCCCGGCGCGCCTCGTCGGATCGGGTGCCGCGATGATCGCGGCCGCCTGGCCGGCGAACGAGCGCCAGCCGGCAATCGTCGACCCGGCGCGCGCGCCGATCATCGACTGGGTCGCCCATCTCGGTGCCGCGGCGCCCCAGGCGACCGCGCTGCCAAAACCGCTCTACCTGCGCGCACCCGATGCGCAGCCGCAGGACGCCGCCCACCTGCCGCGCCGATGATCGGGCTCCTACGCAAACTGACCCGGCCCGAGCCGGCCCTGTCGGAAGCTTCCGCGCGCGACGCCGCGGGCTTCGCGATGCTGCACGCTGCCGCCTTTCGGCGCGGCTGGAGCGAGGATGAGCTCGAGCAGCTCCTGCTCGATCGCAGCGTGGTGGCCCATCGCGCAATGGCAGGGCGCACGCTTGCCGGCTTCATCATGTCGCGGCTCGCCGCGGGCGAGGCGGAGATTCTCTCGGTCGCGGTTGCGCCGGCGCGGCGCGGCCGCGGTCTCGCGCGCAAGCTGCTCGACCTGCATCTGCGCCGGCTCGCCGGCCTCGGTGTCACCGCGGTCTTTCTCGAGGTGGATGAGGACAACGCGCCGGCGCGTCGGCTCTACGATCGCGCCCGCTTCCGCGACGTCGGACGCCGGCCCGCCTATTATGCCCGTGACGACGCGGCGCCCGCCAATGCGCTGGTGCTGCGCCGCGACCTCGCGTGACCGGCGGCGGCACGGTAAGATGCGATCGATCTCCTCGCGCTGGTTGACGACGTGAACGGTCGCTGATGCTCCGCTCCTGGTACGTAGTCGCCGTGATCGGCGCGATCACGCTCGCGTTGCTGCCGTTCCAGGCCATCGCGGTCGCGTTCGAGCTGCCGCTGCGGCGGTGGCTTCCATCGTTCTATCACCGCATGGTCTGTGCCATCGTCGGTGTGCGCCTCAACGTGGTCGGGCAGCGCGTGCCCGAGCATCCGCTGCTGATCGTCGCCAACCATTCGTCGTGGCTCGATATCCCGGTCATCACCGCGGTTGCGCCGGCGGTGTTCGTGGCGAAGTCCGAGATCGCGGGCTGGCCAGTGTTCGGGACGCTCGCCAGGTTGCAGCGAACGGTGTTCGTCGATCGCGCGCGGCGGCAGAAGGTCGGCGACGTCAATGCCGAGATCGCAAAACGGCTCGCCGAGGGCGATCCGGTGGTGCTGTTCGGCGAGGGCACCGCGAGCGACGGCAACCGCGTGCTCGCGTTCCGCAGCGCGCTGATCGGCGCGGCGCGCGACGCCCTCGCCGAGGCCGAGCGCACCGGCCGGGTCTGGATCCAGCCGCTCTCGATCGCCTATACGCGGCTGCAGGGGCTGCCGATCGGCAGGCGCGACCGGCCGCGCGTGTCCTGGTACGGCAAGCGCTCGCTGCCGCCACATCTCATGGGCGTGGCGGCGCGCGGCGCAATCGACGTGACAGTCACCTGGGGCGAGCCGGTCGCTTTCGACGAGCAGTCCGACCGCAAGGACGTCGCCCGCGCGCTCGAGGCGCAGGTGCGCCGGAGCACCATCGGAACCATCCGCGGGCGGTCGGGCGTTACGAAGGCAGGCTGATCCCGGCGCATTCCTTTTTCGGCCAAAAACCGCTATGAACGGGTCGATGTCGGAACACGTCGGCATCCCGGCGTTCGGCCGGTAAATCAACAACTTGACAGGCATCGCGATTCGTCGCCTCGACCGCATGAGCGGAACCCGCAAGCTGCACATCAAGTCCTACGGCTGCCAGATGAACGTCTACGACTCGCAGCGTATGACGGACACGATGGCGCGCGAGGGTTTCGTCGAGACGGCGGTGCCCGAGGATGCCGATCTCGTCGTGCTCAACACCTGCCACATCCGCGAAAAGGCGGCCGAGAAAGTCTATTCCGAGCTCGGCCGCATCCGCCGGCTCAAGGAGGGCGCGGCGCGCGACGGGCGGCAAATGATCATCGCGGTCGCGGGCTGTGTTGCACAGGCGGAAGGCGAGGAGATCATCCGCCGGGCACCGGTCGTCGACGTCGTGCTCGGTCCGCAGAACTACCATCGCTTGCCCGACCTGCTGGCGCGCGCCGAACGCGGCGCCAAGGTCGTCGACACCGAGTTTCCGGTCGAGGACAAGTTCGATCATCTCGCGCCGGCGAGCCGCGCGGCGACGCGCGCGCGCGGCGTGTCGGCGTTCGTGACCGTGCAGGAAGGCTGCGACAAGTTCTGCACCTTTTGCGTCGTTCCGTATACCCGCGGTTCCGAAGTCTCGCGGCCGGTGGCGAAGATCGTCGACGAGGTGCAGTGCCTCACCGATGCGGGCGTGCGCGAGGTCACGCTGATCGGGCAGAACGTCAACGCCTATCACGGCGAAGGCCCGAATGGAGCTTGGCCGCTCGCCCGCCTGCTGCATCGCCTCGCCGAGATCCCGGGGCTCGCCCGCCTGCGCTATGCGACGAGTCATCCGCGCGACATGAGCGATGACCTCATTGCCGCCCACCGCGAGCTTGCCGCGCTGATGCCGCAGCTCCATTTACCGGTGCAATCCGGGTCGGACCGTATTCTGGCTGTCATGAATCGGCGCCATACGCGCGCTGACTATCTCGACGTGATCGCCCGCCTCAAGGACGCGCGCCCCGATATGGCGTTTACCTCCGATTTCATCGTCGGCTCGCCAGGCGAGACGGAAGAGGACTTTGCCGCGACGCTCGCGATCGTCGGCGCGGTCGGGTATGCGGGCGCCTTCTCGTTCAAATATTCGCCGCGGCCCGGCACGCCCGCCGCCGAGCGCGACGACCAGGTCGACGAGGCCGTGAAGATCGAGCGGCTCGCGCGGCTGCAGGCCGAGATCGATCGCCATCAGGCGGCGTTCAGCGAATCCTGCGTCGGCCGCACCGTCGAGGTGCTGTTCGAGAAGCCGGGCCGGCTGCCGGGGCAGCTGGTCGGGCGCTCGCCCTATCTTCAGCCCGTGAACGTGATGGCGCCCGCGTCCCTCGTCGGCGGGATCGCCGCCGTGACGATCACGCGCGCCGGCGCCAACAGCCTGTTCGGCGAGCTCGCCGCACCGGCGTGCGCTGACGCCGCGCGCATGGCTTTGGAAAACATGGCTCTGCGAAACCTGGCACTGGAAAACCCGATTCTGGAAAAGCTGGAGACCTGACGACTTGCGAACGCGCGGATCGGACAACGGCTCGCTCATCCCCTCGCCCACCACGGCCGGCGAGAACGCCGCGACCCAGGTCGTGCTCGCCTTCGACGACAATCGCCTCGCCTCCGTGCTGTTCGGCCAGTACGGGCAGAACCTCGCGCTGATCGAGCGCCGCCTCGGCGTCGTCGCCGACTCGCGCGGCAACCATGTCACCATCGAGGGCTCGCGCGACGCCTGCGAGCAGGCGCGTCGCGTGCTCGAGGGGCTCTACGAGCGGCTCAAGCGCGGCGACGACGTCGTCGCCGGTGACGTCGAGGGCGCGATCCGCCTCGCCATCGCCCAGGGCTCCCTGTTCGATTTCGACGCCGAGGGTGGCCGCCAGAGCTTCGAGGAGATCAACCTGCGCAAGCGGCCGGTGCGCGCGCGCACGCCGGCGCAGGCCGCCTACATCCGCGCGCTGCGCCGTCATTCGCTCGTGTTCGGGATCGGCCCGGCCGGCACCGGCAAGACCTGGCTCGCGGTCGCGCACGCGATCGCGCTGTTCGAGCGCAAGGAAGTCGACCGCATCATCCTGTCGCGGCCGGCGGTCGAAGCGGGCGAGCGCCTCGGCTTCCTGCCCGGCGACATGCGCGAGAAGGTGGACCCCTACCTGCGGCCGATCTACGACGCGCTCGGCGATCTGATGGATGCGCGCATCGTCGAGCGGGCGCTGCAGACCGGCGAGATCGAGATCGCGCCGCTCGCCTTCATGCGCGGCCGCACGCTCACGAACGCCGCAATCATCCTCGACGAGGCGCAGAACACCACGACCATGCAGATGAAGATGTTCCTCACCCGTCTGGGCGAGAACAGCCGCATGATCGTCACCGGCGACCCGAGCCAGGTCGATCTTCCCTCCGGCCAGGCATCGGGCCTCGCCGAAGCAGTGCGCCTGCTCGCCGGCGTCGAGGGCATCGGCCAGTGCGCGTTCACGGCCGCCGACGTGATCCGCCATGAGCTCGTCGCGCGCATCGTCGCGGCCTACGACAAGGCGGCGGCCCGCAAGCGCGAGCCCAAGGAGTGAAGCAAGCCCTGAAACGGCGCCGCGCCGCGCGCGGCCCGACGATCGACGTCGTCATCGCCTCCAGGCGCTGGCGCAAAGTGCCGCAGGCGGCGCGGGTGGTGCGGCGGATCATCACGGCCGCGGCGCCGGCGCGCGTGCGCCGTGCCGAGCTTTCCGTGACACTGACGAGCGACTGGGCGATCGCCGCGCTCAATCGGCGATGGCGCGGCCAGAACAAGCCCACCAACGTGCTGTCGTTCCCGACCCCAGCCGGGCCGGTGACCAAGCCGGTGACCAAGCCGGCCGCGAAGTCCGGGCGCTGCTCCTCGCATCATCTCGGCGACATCGTGATCGCCTATGAGACGACCGCAAGGGAGGCCCGCGACGAGGGCAAGCCGCTCCACCATCACCTCGCCCATTTGGCGCTGCATGGCTTTCTCCACCTTTTGGGCTACGATCACGAATCGCACCGGCAGGCCGAAACCATGGAGCGACGCGAGCGACTGATCCTGGCGCGGCTCGGCGTTCCCGATCCGTATGCGGCGCGTGACGCTGCATGATTGATTCTGCCATGGCCGAGAGCGACGCGCCGAAAATCAGCGACAGCACCGAGCCAGCGGGCGAGAGCCGCAACCTGCCGGTTCCAGTCCCCCCCAAGGGCGAGCCCGTCGACGCAAACGAGCGCTGGTTTGCGCGCATCCTGCGCGCGGTGTTCGGCTGGAAGACAGGATCGATCCGCTCCGACCTCGAGGTGGTGCTGGAGGCGAGCACGCCCGCCGAGAGCGGCTTCTCGCCCGAAGAAAGCACGATGCTCCGCAACATCCTGGCGCTGCGCGAGCGCCGGATCGCCGACGTGATGGTGCCGCGGGCGGACATCGTCGCGGTGCAGCAGGACATCGCGCTCGGCGAGCTCATCAAGGTGTTCGAGACCGCCGCACATTCGCGCCTCGTCGTCTACAACGACACGCTCGACGACCCGACCGGCATGGTGCACATCCGCGATCTCGTCGCCTTCATGACGGCGCGCGCGACCGTCGACGCGGAGAAGAATACGCGGCGCAAGCGCCCGCTGCCGGCGGGCCTCGACCTGCGCGCGCTCGACCTCTCGCTGGCGCTGTCGGCCGCGCGGATCCTGCGCCAGACGCTGTTCGTGCCGCCGTCGATGCCGGCGATCGACCTGCTGGCGAAGATGCAGGCGACGCGCGTGCACCTCGCGCTGGTCATCGACGAGTACGGCGGCACCGACGGGCTGGTGTCGATCGAGGACCTGGTCGAGCTGATCGTCGGCGACATCGAGGACGAGCACGACGAGCGCGGCGAGCATCCGGTGGTGCGCCAGGCGGACGGCTCCTACCTCGCCCACGCGCGCGCGAGCCTCGAGGAGGTCGTCGCCCTGGTCGGCGCCGACTTCGACGTCGGCGAGGCGACCGAGGAGGTCGACACCCTCGGCGGCTATCTCGCGACCCGCATCGGCCGCGTGCCGGTGCGCGGCGAACTCGTGCCCGGGCCGGGACCCTACGAGATCGAGGTGCTCGACGCCGATCCGCGCCGCGTCAAGCGCGTGCGCATCTACCGCAGCCGTCAGCCGGCCGCCCACAACGGTGTCCGCCCGGCCCGCGCCGCGGCGCCGGCACTGGCGCCGGGCGCCGCATCCCCGCAACCCGCCGCCGCTCCATCGCCGCAGCCTGCCGCCGCCGAACCCAAGCCGCCGCGCGAACCGTGAAGACCTTCACCCGCCTTGCTCAACCGATCGTTCTCGCCTGGGGCTTTCGGCGGGCGCTGATCGCGTTTCTCGCCGGCGCCGCCTCGGCGCTCGCGATCACGCCGGTCAACGCCGACCCGAGCTCTTTCATCACGGTATGGCCGGTGATGTTCGTGACCGTCCCGGTCGCGGTCTGGCTGCTCGACGGCGCCGCCGCCGGGCGTTGGGGCGGGATCGTCGCGGCGGCCGTCACCGGATGGTGGTTCGGTTTCGGCTACTTTCTGGCCGGCCTCTACTGGATCGGCCATGCCTTCCTGGTCGACGCCAAGGACGTCGCGCTTTTCGGTCCCCTGATGCCGATCGCCGTGGTGGGGCTGCCGGCCTATCTCGCGCTCTACACCGCGTTCGGCTGCGCGCTTGCCCGTCTGTTCTGGACGCGCGGGCTCTTGCGCGTTCTCACCTTCGCGGCCGCGCTCACGCTCGCCGAATGGCTGCGCGGCCACCTGCTCACCGGATTTCCCTGGAATGCGCTCGGCTATTCGCTGACGACGCCGCTCGTGCTCGCCCAATGCACCGCCCTGTTCGGCGTGTGGGGGCTGACATTCATCGCGCTCGCCGTCTTCGCCTCGCCGGCGGTGCTTGCCGACGAGCGCGCCGACACGCGCTGGCCGTGGCTTGCTCCGGCGGCGGCGGCGGTCGTGCTCGTTGCGATCGCGATCTACGGCACGGTGCGGCTCGCCACGACGCCCACCGCTTACGTGGATGGCGTGAAGCTGCGCATCATGCAGCCGAACGTGCCGCAGGACGAGAAGTTCAGCTACGCCAACAAGACGCAGGTGATGCAACACTACCTCGCGCTGTCCGACCGCGCGACGGGGCCGAGCTCCTCCGGGGTCGCCTCCGCGACCTTGCTGATCTGGCCCGAATCGGCGTTTCCGTTCTTCCTCACCCGCGAGCCGGACGCGCTCGCGCAGATCGCCGCACTGCTGCACGGCGGGCCGGTGCTGATCACCGGCGCGGCACGCGCGGGCGACCTCGCTCCGGTGACGCGCGACCTGCACGCCTACAACTCGGTCTACGTCATCGACAACGGGGGCAACATCCTGTCGGTCTACGACAAGGTGCATCTCGTGCCGTTCGGCGAGTATCTGCCGTTCCAGCACCTGCTCGAGCGTATCGGGCTACGCCAGCTCACCCGGCTACAGGGCGGCTTTCTCGCCGGCGACCGCCGCCGCCTGCTGGCGCCGCCGGGGGTGCCGAAGATGCTTCCCCTCATCTGTTACGAGATCATCTTCCCCCACGCCGTCCTGCCGGCAGGCGAGCGCCCGGGCTGGATGCTCAACCTCACCAACGACGCCTGGTTCGGCGAGAGCGCCGGCCCCTACCAGCATTTCCAGCAGGCGCGCGTACGCGCGATCGAGGAGGGGCTGCCGCTGGTGCGCGCCGCCAATACCGGCATTTCGGCGGTGGTCGATCCGGTCGGGCGAATCATCCACTCGCTGGCGCTTGGCAGCGAGGGCGTCCTCGACTCGGCGCTGCCGCAGCCGATCGCGCAAACGGTGTACTCGCGCTGGGGCGATCTTCCGCTCGCAGTGCTGATCGCCGGGATTCTGTTGATGGCTGCCGTCCGCCGCATGCAACGATAGAATGGTCGATCGCCATTTGAGCATAGCCGTACCGTCACAATCAGCGAGTATTCCTTAGACGAGCTATAAAGTATTCGCTACGAATACCCTCAAGATCCGTAAATTTTAGAAATTAATATTCAATAGGAAGACGTGGAGGAAAATTCTTCCACGCATGAAGACTTTCCCTCCCCTACGTCATGCAACCGTAAATTCAGGACGGTTTCGTCATCCTACCTTGGGGGACCGTTGAAAATACGGGCGGTTCAGCCCAAAGTGGTTAATGGGCAATATGCTGTCGTTATGGCTGAGGAAAGAAAATGGCCAAAAAGGCTCCCAACCCTATTGATAGGCATGTTGGAAGTCGGGTGCGGATGCGGCGGATGATGCTCTCGATGAGCCAGGAAAAGCTCGGCGACGCATTGGGCCTGACCTTTCAGCAGGTGCAAAAATACGAGAAGGGCACCAATCGAATTGGCGCCAGCCGCCTGCAGCAGATTTCGAGCATTCTCCAGGTTCCGGTGTCCTTCTTTTTCGAGGGCGCGCCCGACGTGCCGGGCCGCGTGCCCAACGGCAAGGAAGCACCCTCGACGGCCTACGTGTCGGATTTTCTCGCGACCTCCGACGGCCTCGCCTTGACCAAGGCCTTCATGCGCATCGCCGACGCCAAGCTGCGCCGGCGCATCGTCGACCTGGTCGAGCAGATCGCCGGCGGCGAGGAGACTTGAGCGAAAGGCCACCGCGCGCGGCCGTTCTGCCCACGAATCCCACGAGTGCCCACACCTTGACCCCGGTGCGCGACACTGCAAGAAACACCCGCCTATCCGAGTTTCAAGATCGATGCGGGCCCGTCCGCGTCGCGCGGGGAGTGATCACCGGTGTCGCACGCAAACTACCTGTTCACGAGCGAGTCCGTTTCCGAAGGCCATCCCGACAAGGTGTGCGACCGCATCTCCGACGAGGTGGTCGACGCCTTCTTCGACCAGGCCTCGCGTAACGGCTTCGACCCGCGCAATGTGCGCGTCGCCTGCGAGACGCTGTGCACCACGAACCGCGTCGTCATCGCGGGCGAGACGCGCGGGCCCGCGGGCATCACCAAGGACTACATCTCCCATCTGGCGCGGCTCGCCATCAAGGACATCGGCTACGAGCAGGCCGGCTTCCACTGGGAGAAGGCCAACGTCGAGGTTTACCTGCACGCCCAGTCGACCGACATCGCTCAGGGGGTCGACGCGGCCGGCAACAAGGACGAGGGCGCGGGCGACCAGGGCATCATGTTCGGCTACGCGTGCCGCGAGACGCCGGAGCTGATGCCGGCGCCGATCTACTATGCGCACAAGATCCTCAAGGTGATGAAAGAGGCGCGTCACGCCGGCGAGACGAAGGCGCTCGGCCCCGACGCCAAGAGCCAGGTGACGATCCGCTACGAGAACGGCAAGCCCGTCGAGGCCACCCAGATCGTGGTCTCGACCCAGCATCTCGACGAGAACCTGTCCTCACACGACATCCAGGCGATCGTAGAGCCCTACGTGCTCAAGGCGCTGCCGCAGGGCTGGGTCAACAAGAAGACGATCTGGCACGTCAACCCCACCGGCAAGTTCGTGATCGGCGGCCCTGACGGCGACTGCGGGCTCACTGGCCGCAAGATCATCGTCGATACCTATGGCGGTGCCGCTCCGCACGGCGGCGGCGCCTTTTCGGGCAAGGACCCGAGCAAGGTCGACCGCTCGGCCGCTTATGCGGCGCGCTATCTCGCCAAGAACGTGGTTGCGGCCGGCGTCGCCGACCGCTGCTGCATCCAGATCTCCTATGCGATCGGCGTCGCCAAGCCGCTGTCGATCTATGTCGACCTGCAGGGCACCGGCAAGGTTCCCGAGACCAAGGTCGAGAAGGCTCTCGCCGAGGTCATGGATCTGAGCCCGCGCGGCATCCGCGAGCACCTCAAGCTCAACCGGCCGATCTATGCGCGCACCTCGGCCTACGGCCATTTCGGCCGCGCGCCCGACGCGGACGGCGGCTTCTCATGGGAGAAGACCGATCTCGCCGACGCGCTGCGCAGCGCGGTCAGCTGAGCGACACCCCCGAACGATCGCGCGGCGGCGCCTTCTTCGGCCGGCGCAAGGGCCATCCGCTGCGGCCGCATCAGGCCGCGCTGATGGAGAGCCTGCTGCCGCGCCTTGCGCTCGACTTGAAGGCGCCGGCACCTGCGCCACTCGCCTCGCTGTTCGCCCATGCGCCGGAGGTGATCGGCCTCGAGATCGGCTTCGGCGGCGGCGAGCACCTCGTCGCCCAGGCGGCTACCCATCCCGACATGGGCTTCATCGGCTGCGAGCCGTTCGTCAACGGCATGGCGAAGGCGCTGGCGCTGATCGAGGCGCAAGGTCTTTCCAATAGAGGTAATATCCGCCTGCACTTCGGCGACGCGAGCGACCTGCTGGCCTGGCTGCCGCCTGGCGCCCTCGCCCGCATCGACCTGCTCTATCCCGACCCTTGGCCCAAGCGCCGTCACTGGAAGCGCCGCTTCGTGCAGGAGCAGCGCATCGTCGAGCTCGCCCGCGTCCTGCGGCCCGGCGGCGTCTTTCGCTTCGCCACCGACTGGCCGGACTATGCGGCCTGGACGCTGGAGCGGCTGATATGCTCACCGCTCTTCGCGTGGACCGCCGAGCGCGCCGACGACTGGCGCAAACCATGGCAGGGCTTCACGCAGACGCGCTACGAAGCCAAGGCCATCCAGGCCGGCCGCGCGCCGTGCTATCTGGTGTTCCGCCGCGCCGCGTAGGCTGCTGCAACGCCTTCAACCGGCCGGTCGCGACGGCGGATAGAGCGTGAGCAACGCATCGGCCGCGGCCTGCGCCCGCACCTCGATTTCGGCCGGCGTCGGCGGCTCGCACACCCGCAGCAGCAGCCGAATCATCAGGTCGCCCCACAGCATCGGCACAAAACGAGCCGTGATGGCGGCCGGGTCGCCGGCGCCGATGAGGCCCCGCGCCTGGACCTTGGCGATCCATTCGCTGATCGCTTGCCAGTTGGCTTCGCGCCCGCCGGCGTCGAGCACACGGGCAACTTCGGGCGCGTGGTCCGCTTCGGCGACCGCGAGCCGGTAGACCGCGAGCACGTTGGGATCGCAGATGCCGCGCAGGATGGAGGTGCCGAGGGCAACGAGCGTCGCCGCCACCTCGGCCCGGCTCTGCGGGATCGATGCCGCGAGATCCACGGGCTGACGCATCCGGCGCGCGCGTTCGGTGATGCAGGCGGTCAGCATTGCCTGCTTGTCGTCGAACAGCGCATAGAGATCGCGTTTCGACACCTTGGCCCGCGTGGCGATCTCGAGCGTGCTGGTGCCGGAATAACCGCGCTCCCGGAAGAGCGCGAAGGCCGCCTTCAGCACCCGCTCGCGTGGCGGCGAATCCGGAACCGCCGTGCGCCCGCGGGCGCTCACGCGTCGTTGAACGGACTTCATCGGAAATTCCTTCGTTGGTACGACCGAGTACCGCATCGCCGAAGCCGGTTGGTACCTAACGGTACCAGACGCGGGTGGAAACGCAACCGTCAACGCAAGGAGGATTGCATGCTGCTGATCGCGAGCATCCTGCTGCGCTAGGCCCGCCCAAACGCGAGGCCGTCCACGCATCCCGGCCTCGTCGAAAAAGTTTTCGCCGAGCCGGCGATTTGCCGGCCGGTCGGCCCTTGTACGGAATTGAAAAACCGCTATATTCGCGATGTCCTTGATTGGACATCTCATAACGGTCGGGTATGACCCGAACGGCTTTTGAGAGTGGGCCCCGCCCGGGACCCGCTCTTTTTTGTTACCTGAGCGGGCCCGCGACGATGTCGTGACGGAACGCGCCCCGGGCAGAACGATCACTGTTGGTTAACGGCGGGCCGCGAGGCCGAGGACCATAACGACACGCATGGACGAGACGACGCACGCACCCGCACAAACCGAGCCGCGCCTCATCGCGGAGAGCGGAACGGCGGCGCGCGTTGCGGCGCTGGCGGAACCGGTGCTCGAAAGCCTCGGGCTGCGGCTCGTGCGGGTGCGCGTCTCCGGCCAGGACGGCTGCACCGTCCAGGTGATGGCCGAGCGGGGCGACGGCACCCTGCAGATCGAGGAGTGTGAGGCCGTTTCGCGCGCGCTCTCGCCGGTGCTCGACGCGGCCGACCCGATCGACCGCGCCTACCGACTGGAGATATCCTCGCCCGGGATCGACCGCCCGCTGGTGCGGCGCTCCGATTTCGAGCGTCACGCCGGCCATGTGGTCAAGATCGAGATGGCCGTCATGGTCGACGGCCGCAAGCGGTTCCGCGGCGTGCTGCTCGGGGCGCAGGGCGACATGGCGCGCATCCGCAGCGAGGACGCCGACGCAAAGCCCGGCGAAGCCGACGAGACCCTGCTGCGGATCGACGACATGGCCGAGGCGAAGCTCGTGCTGACCGACGCGCTCGTCACCGAGGCGCTGCGCCGCGCCAAGAACGAGGAGCGCGCGACGCGCAACGAGGAAGGCCGGAACCCTGACGAAACCGGCGCGGCGGAGCGCCAGGCTCAAGTCCGTGCCCGCCGCCATCCGCGTCCCTACAAACACAACAATTCGCGCAACAATTCGCGCAGGAATCCGCACGACAATTCCCGCCGCCCGCCCGCACAGAGCCGGCCGGCGGCCCAGAACGAGGGAGAATGACAATGGCCGTCAGTGCCAACAGGCTCGAGCTTCTGCAGATCGCCGACGCGGTCGCGCGCGAGAAGTCGATCGACCGCGGCATCGTGATCGCCGCGATGGAGGACGCCATCGCCAAGGCCGCCCGCTCGCGCTACGGCAGTGAGACCGAGGTGCGCGCCGAGATCGATCCGAAGAAGGGCGAGCTGCGGCTGTCGCGCCACATGCTGGTAGTCGAGACGGTCGAGAATCCGGCGAACCAGATCGGCCTCGAGGACGCGCGCCGGCACAATCCGGCGGCGCAGATCGGCGACGTGATCGCCGATACGCTGCCACCGCTCGAGTACGGACGCATCGCGGCGCAGTCGGCAAAGCAGGTGATCGTGCAGAAGGTGCGCGAGGCCGAGCGCGACCGGCAGTACCAGGAATACAAGGACCGCATCGGCGACATCGTCAACGGCATCGTCAAGCGGGTGGAGTATGGCAACGTGGTGGTCGATCTCGGCCGCGGCGAGGCGATCGTGCGGCGCGACGAGATGCTGCCGCGCGAGCAATTCCGCAACGGCGACCGCATCCGCGCCTATATCTACGACGTTCGCCGCGAGCCGCGCGGCCCGCAGATCTTCCTCTCGCGCACGCATCCGCAGTTCATGGCGAAGCTGTTCGCACAGGAGGTGCCGGAAATCTACGACGGCATCGTCGAGGTCAAGGCGGTCGCGCGCGACCCGGGCTCGCGCGCCAAGATCGCGGTGATCTCGCGTGACAGCGCGGTCGATCCGGTCGGCGCCTGCGTCGGCATGCGCGGCTCGCGCGTGCAGGCGGTCGTCAACGAGCTCCAAGGCGAGAAGATCGACATCATCCCGTGGTCGCCCGACATCGCGACCTTCGTGGTCAATGCGCTCGCGCCCGCCGAGGTCGCCAAGGTCGTGCTCGACGAGGACAAGGAGCGCATCGCGGTCGTCGTGCCCGATCAGCAGCTCTCGCTCGCGATCGGCCGGCGCGGCCAGAACGTGCGGCTCGCCTCCCAGCTCACCGGCTGGGACATCGACATCCTCACCGAGCAGGAGGAGTCGGAGCGTCGCCAGGCAGAGTTCGAGAAGCGCTCGAAGATGTTCATGGAAGCGCTCAACGTCGACGAGGTGGTCGGCCAATTGCTCGCCTCGGAAGGCTTCGGCTCGGTCGAGGAGCTCGCCGCGGTCGAGCTCAAGGAGGTCGCCTCGATCGAAGGGTTCGACGAGGAGACCGCGAGCGAGCTGCAGACGCGCGCGCGCGATTACCTCGCGCAGATCGAGGCCGAGCTCGACGAGAAGCGCAAGGCGCTCGGCGTCGAGGACGAGCTCAAGGAGGTTCCCGGCATCACGACCAAGGAGCTGGTCGCGCTCGGCGAGAACGGCATCAAGACGGTCGAGGACCTGGCCGGCTGTGCGACCGACGATCTCGCCGGCTGGAGCGAGCGCAAGGACGGCGAGACCACGCACAATGCGGGCTTCCTCGACGGCTTCGATCTCACCCGCGAGGAATGCGAGGCGTTGATCATGCAGGCGCGCCTCAAGGCAGGCTGGATCACCGAGGCCGATCTCGCGCCCCCGCCAACCGAGGAGGCGCCGATCGAGCCGGCGCCGGCCGCGGAGTAAGGCAGAACAGCGATGCTCGCGCACCTCGACAACACCGATCTCGATGCCGGTCCGCGCCGCGCGGCCGGCCGCGAGCGGCTGTGCGTCGTGACGCGCGAGGTCAAGCCGACCGACGAGATGATCCGGTTCGTCGCGGGGCCGGATCGCACCGTGGTCCCCGATCTCAAGCGCAAGCTGCCGGGCCGCGGCGTGTGGGTGACGGCAAGCCGCGAATGCCTTGCCGCCGCCGTCAAGCGCGGGGTCTTTGCGCGAGCGTTCGGCGCCGACGTGACCGTTGCGACGGACCTGGCGGATCAGGTGCAGGGGCTGCTCGAGCGCGCCTTCCTCGACGCGCTCGCCATCGCCCGCAAGGCCGGCGAGGTCGTGAGCGGCCACGCCAAGGTCGAGGCGGCAGCCGAGGACGGTGCTGCCGTAGCGTTCTTACAAGCGCTTGAGGCTGGACCGGAGGGTGTGCGCCAGATCATGGCTGCGATCCGGCGTGGTTATCCCGAAGTTGCCGCCAATGTCCCGGTGATCAAGGCATTCACGTCGGCCCAATTGGATTTGGCACTTGCACGACCAAATGTGGTACATGCTGCCCTGCTCGCGGGCCGCGCCACCGAGACCGTGATGGCGCGCTGGCGTGCTCTCGCGCGCCTCCGGGTGCCTGAACCGGACCGCGCGGACGCAAGTTGACCGTGAAAATCAGGCCTGAACAACAGACCCCAACCGTGGGATTGGAATGACTGAGACGAAACATCCCGGCGAGAAACTGACGGTCGCCCCGGCCAAAGGAACCCTGTCGCTCAAGCGACCCGGGATCGAGCAGGGCGTCGTGAAGCAGAGCTTCAGCCACGGCCGCACCAAGACGGTGATGGTCGAGAAGGTGAAGAGCCGCCGGCCCGACATGAAGCCGGAGCCGGCGCCCGCCGCCGCACCAGCCGCGGGTTCCGCCGCTGGCGGTGCCGTGCGCCGGGGCGGCGTTGCTCCGCGCGGCGCCGCGCCTGCGCCATCGACGGCGCCCGCGCCCACCGCGCCCAAGCGCTCCAGCGGCCTGGTGCTGCCGAAGCTCACCACGGAGGAACACGCCGCGCGCATGAGCGCGCTCGAAAGCGCCAAGGTACGCGAGGCCGAGGAACGCCGCATCGCCGAGGCAGAGGAGGCCCGCCGCCGCGAACGGGAGACCGTCGAGCAGGGCGAGCGCAAGGCCGCCGAAGCGCGCAAGCGCGAGGAGGAGGATCGCCGCCGCCACGAGGAGGAGGCGAAACAGCGCGCCGAGCGGGAGGCGACGAAGCGCTTCGGCGACGGCGAGGCGAAGGCCAAGGCCACCACCACGACCGCCCGGGCGAAGCCCACGAGCGCGCCCCTCAACCTGCGCAAGGTCGTTCCCGAGGCCGACGACGACGAGGGTCCGCGCACGCCGCGGCGTCCTGGCGCGCCGGCGCGGCCGGCCGCCCCGGCGCGTCCGACCCGCGGCGCCGGCGGCGAGAAGCGCCGCGGCCGTCTCACGGTGCAAAACGCGGCCGACGTCGGCGAGGTGCGCGAGCGCTCGGTCGCCTCGTTCCGTCGCCGCACCCAGCGCCTGATGCGCGGTGCCGCCGGCAACGAGGCCAAGGAAAAGCTCGTGCGCGAGGTCACGATCCCGGAGGCGATCACCATCCAGGAGCTCGCCAACCGCATGGCCGAGCGCGCCGTCGACGTCATCCGCCTGCTGATGAAGCAGGGACAGATGTTCAAGATCACCGACGTGATCGATGCCGACACCGCCCAGCTCGTCGCCGAGGAGCTCGGCCACACGGTGAAACGCGTCGCCGCCGCCGACGTCGAGGAAGGCCTGTTCGACATTCCCGACAACCCGGAGGACCTGTCGCCGCGTCCGCCGGTCGTGACCATCATGGGCCACGTCGACCACGGCAAGACGTCGCTGCTCGACGCGATCCGCAGCACCAACGTCACCGAAGGCGAGGCGGGTGGCATCACGCAGCACATCGGCGCCTACCAGGTGACAGCGCCGTCCGGCGCGGTGATCACCTTCATCGACACGCCGGGCCACGCCGCCTTCACGGCGATGCGCGCGCGCGGCGCCAAGGTCACCGACATCGTCGTGCTGGTGGTCGCGGCGGACGACGGCGTGATGCCGCAGACCGTCGAGGCGATCCAGCATGCCAAAGCCGCCAAGGTGCCGATGATCGTCGCCATCAACAAGATGGACAAGCCGGACGCCAAGCCCGAGCGGGTGCGCACCGAGCTGCTCCAGCACGAGGTGCAGGTCGAGTCGCTCGGCGGCGATGTGCTCGACGTCGAGGTCTCGGCTACCAAGAAGACCAATCTCGACAAGCTGCTCGAGACCATCGGCCTGCAGGCCGAAATCCTCGACCTCAAGGCCAACCCGTACCGGCCGGCCGAAGGCACCGTGATCGAGGCGAAGCTCGACCGCGGCCGCGGCCCGGTCGCGACCGTGCTGATCCAGCGCGGCACGCTGCATGTCGGCGACATCGTCGTCGCCGGCGCCGAATGGGGGCGCGTGCGCGCGCTCATCTCGGATACGGGCGAGTCGGTCGAGCTCGCCGGCCCGTCGGTCCCGGTCGAGGTGCTCGGCTTCAACGGCACGCCCGAGGCGAGCGACCGCCTCGCGGTGGTCGAGGACGAGGCGCGCGCCCGCGAGGTGACGGATTATCGCGCCCGCGAGCGGCGCGAGAAGCAGGCGGCCCGCGCCGCGCACATGCGCGGCTCGCTCGAGCAGATGATGAGTCAGCTCAAGACCTCCGGGCGCAAGGAATTCCCGCTCGTCATCAAGGGCGACGTGCAGGGCTCGGTGGAGGCGATCGTTGGCGCGCTCGAGAAGCTCGGCACGTCCGAGGTCGCGGCGCGCATTCTGCTGGCGGGCGTCGGCGGCATCACCGAGTCGGACGTGACGCTGGCCGAGGCCTCCGGCGCCGCCATCATCGGCTTCAACGTGCGCGCCCACAAGGAAGCGCGCGAGGCGGCCGAGCGCACCGGCACGGAAATCCGCTACTACAACATCATCTACAACCTCGTCGATGACGTGAAGAAGGCGATGTCCGGCCTGCTCGCGCCCACCCTGCGCGAGACCATGCTGGGCAACGCCATGATCCTCGAGGTGTTCAACATCTCGAAGGTCGGCAAGGTCGCGGGCTGCCGGGTCACCGACGGCGTCGTCGAGCGCGGCGCCAACGTGCGGCTGATCCGCGACAACGTCGTCATCCATGAAGGCAAGCTGTCACAGCTCAAGCGCTTCAAGGACGACGCGCGCGAGGTCACCGCCGGCCAGGAGTGCGGCATGGCGTTCGAGAATTACCAGGACATGCGTCCGGGCGACGTCATCGAGTGCTACCGGGTGGAGCAGATTCAACGCTCGCTCTGAGTCCGATACTCAGGCCGGCGCCGGAACCACCCGCAACCATTGGAACGGACATTGTTTGGCGCAGGCGGCCGTTGGCCGCCTGCAAGCCGCCATTGCGAGGTAGATTCTCATGGCACGCGACCATCATCGCGACCAAGCCGCTGGTCCTTCCCAGCGCGCGTTGCGCGCCGCGGAAGTCATCCGCCACGCCCTCGCGGAGATCCTCGCGCGCGGCGAGGTGCATGATCCGGTGCTCGAGGGCCACGTGATCACGGTGCCCGAGGTGCGCATGACACCGGACCTCAAGCTCGCCACCATCTACGTGATGCCGCTCGGCGGACGCGACGAGAGGGCGGTAGTCGAGGCGCTCGAGCGCAACAAGCGCTACCTGCGCGCCGAGATCGCGCACCGCGTGAATTTGAAGTTCGCGCCCGACATCCGCTTCCGCATCGACGAGCGCTTCGACGAGGCCGAGCGCATCGACAAGCTGCTGCGCTCGCCGGAAGTGCAGCGGGATTTGCAGGGCGACGACGATGATGAATGAGACCAAGGAGCCGGCGTCGCCCGTGGCGGCCGGCGAAGAGGGCGGCCCCCTCCCTGATCCTCCCCCGCAAACGGCGGAGGGGAAAAAGCAGCAGCGCCAGGTCAAGCGCGAGAAGCATGACGTGCACGGCTGGGTCGTGCTCGATAAGCCCGTCGGCATGACATCGACGCATGCGGTGTCGGTGATCAAGCGCCTGTTCAAGGCGAAGCGCGCCGGGCATGCCGGCACGCTCGACCCGCTCGCGTCCGGCTGCCTGCCGATCGCGCTCGGCGAGGCGACCAAGACGGTGCCGTTCGTCATGGACGGACAGAAGACGTATCTTTTTACCGTCAGATGGGGCGAGGAGCGCGATACCGACGACGCCGAGGGTCGGGTCGTGGCGGAGAGCGCCGAACGACCGGGAATCGAGGCGATCCGGGCGATCCTGCCAAACTTCATCGGCACCATCGTCCAGATGCCGCCGCGGTTTTCCGCCATCAAGGTTGCGGGCGAGCGCGCCTACGACATCGCGCGGGACGGCGAGGAGGTCGAGTTGCAGCCGCGGCCCGTGGAGGTGACCCACCTCGACATCGTCGCGACGCCGGACGCGAACCGCACGGTATTTGCCGCCCGATGCGGCAAAGGCACTTATGTACGGGCGCTGGCGCGCGACATGGGGCGGCTGCTCGGCTGCCGTGGCCATGTCTCGGCCCTGCGTCGCACCGCGGTCGGGTCCTTTAACGAACCCGACCTGATGACCCTGGAAAAGCTCGAGTCTTTGTGCCATAGAGCGGCCGCCGGCGAGGGAAGCCTCGCCGACGCGCTCATGCCCGTTGCGACCGCGCTGGACGACATCCCGGCGCTGGCCGTCAGTCGGGCCGATGCGGCGAGGCTCCAGCGGGGCCAAGCCGTCCTGATGCGCGGACGGGACGCGCCCGTGTTCAGCGGCACCCTGTATGTCACGGTCTCGGGCCAGCTTATCGCCCTAGCCGAGGTCGACGGCGGTGAAATCGTTCCCAAGCGCGTGTTCAACCTGGCCGGACTGCATGGCAGAGCCGGCCGAAGCCAAGGTGTTTGACCGATGTCGGTTACGACCGAGAAGAAGGCGGAAGTCATCCGCAAGTATGCCAAGAGGCCGAACGATACCGGCTCGCCCGAGGTGCAGATCGCGATCCTGTCGGAGCGGATCAACAATCTCACCGAGCATTTCAAGAGCCACGTGAAGGACAATCATTCGCGGCGCGGCTTGCTCAAGATGGTGTCCCAGCGTCGCCAGCTGCTCGATTATCTCAAGCGCGCCAACGAAGGCAGCTACAAGAACCTGATCGAAAAGCTCGGCATTCGTCGCTGAACGCGTTTGCGCGGGCGTACCCCGCGCATTTTGTTGGCGGATGGCGTCTCGAGCATGGTCCCGAAAGTGGTTACCGGTTTTCGGGAAAGACCATGCTCCAGTAAGAGTCGCATCCGTCATTTCCAGACCGGCCGCAGGTGCTGCCGGGACATTGCCGGACTCGCAAGAGTGCGCAGCCCGGTCACAGAAGGCTCGAAAGCCATGGCAGGATCGCCGGATGCTGTTTGCAGGCCGTTCGCCCGCAGCCTCTCGCCGTCTTGCTCATGGCTTTGCGAGCGGTCCGCAAACCCAGAGAGAAAGAAGCAATGTTCGACATTCATCGTGAGGAGATCGATTGGGCCGGGCGCAAGCTCGTCCTCGAAACCGGCAAGGTAGCGCGTCAAGCCGACGGCGCGGTCGTCGCCACCTATGGCGAGTCGATCGTGCTCGCGACCGTGGTCTCCGCCAAGGAGCCCAAGGCCGGCATCGATTTTCTCCCCCTCACTTGCAATTACCAGGAAAAGACCTACGCGGCAGGCCGCATTCCGGGCGGCTATTTCAAGCGCGAAGGCCGCCCGACCGAGAAGGAGACGCTGGTCTCCCGCCTGATCGACCGCCCGGTCCGCCCCCTCTTCGCCGAAGGCTATCGCTGCGACACGCAGGTCATCGTCACCACGCTCTCGCACGACCTCGAGAACGATCCCGACATCCTCGCCATGGTGGCGGCCTCGGCCGCGCTCACCCTCTCGGGCGCGCCGTTCATGGGCCCGATCGGCGCCGCGCGCGTCGGCTTCATCAACAACGAGTACGTGCTCAACCCGCAGGTCGACGAGATGCCGGAGAGCAAGCTCGACCTCGTGGTCGCCGGCACCAAGGACGCCGTGCTGATGGTCGAGTCGGAAGCCAAGGAGCTGTCCGAGCCGGTCATGCTCGGCGCCGTGATGTTCGGCCACAAGCACATGCAGCCGGTCATCGATGCGATCATCCGGCTCGCCGAGAAGGCCGCCAAGGAGCCGCGCGACTTCAAACCGGCCGACAATTCGGCGCTGGAGAAGGAGATCCTCGGCTTCATCGAGCCCGAGCTGCGCGCCGCCTACGCGATCCCGCGCAAGCAGGAGCGCTACGCCGCCGTCGACGCCTGCAAGGCGAAGGTGATGGCGAAGTTCATTCCCGAGGGCGTCGAGCCCCCGCCGCATGACAAGCTGAAGGTGGCCGCGGTCTTCAAGGAGCTCGAAGCGAAGATCGTGCGCTGGAACATCCTCGACACCGGCAAGCGGATCGACGGGCGCGACGTCAAGACCGTGCGGCCGATCGTGGCCGAGGTCGGCGTGCTGCCGCGCGCGCACGGCTCGGCGCTGTTCACCCGCGGCGAGACACAGGCCCTCGTGGTCGCGACGCTGGGCACCGGCGAGGACGAGCAGTACGTCGACGCGCTCACCGGGACCTACAAGGAGACGTTTCTCCTGCACTACAACTTCCCGCCGTTCAGCGTCGGCGAGACCGGCCGCCTCGGCTCGCCGGGCCGACGCGAGATCGGCCACGGCAAGCTCGCCTGGCGCGCGATCCGTCCGGTGCTGCCGCTGCACCATGACTTTCCCTACACGCTGCGCGTCGTCTCCGAGATCACCGAGTCGAACGGCTCGTCCTCGATGGCGACCGTGTGCGGCACCTCGCTCGCGCTGATGGATGCCGGCGTGCCGCTCAAGGCGCCGACCGCGGGCATCGCGATGGGCCTGATTCTCGAGGACAAGCGCTTCGCGGTGCTCTCGGACATCCTCGGCGACGAGGATCATCTCGGCGACATGGACTTCAAGGTGGCGGGTACCGAAAGGGGCGTGACCTCGCTCCAGATGGACATCAAGATCGCCGGCATCACCGAGGAGATCATGCGGGTCGCGCTGACCCAGGCCAAGGACGGCCGCCTGCACATCCTGGGCGAGATGGCGAAGGCGATCACCACGGCGCGCGCCGAGCTCGGCGAGCACGCGCCGCGCATCGAGGTGATCACCATCCCGACCGACAAGATCCGGGAGGTGATCGGCTCGGGCGGCAAGGTGATTCGCGAGATCGTCGAGAAGACCGGCGCCAAGATCGACATCTCCGACGACGGCACCGTCAAGGTCGCCTCCGCCAACGGCGAGTCGATTCGCGCGGCGCTCAACTGGATCAAGTCGATCGCCTCGGATCCGGAGGTCGGCCACATCTACGAGGGCACGGTCGTCAAGGTGATGGACTTCGGCGCGTTCGTGAACTTCTTCGGCTCACGCGACGGCCTCGTCCACATCAGCCAGCTCGCCCCCAACCGGGTGCAGAAGGTGACCGACGTCGTGAAGGAAGGCGACAAGGTCAAGGTGAAGCTGCTCGGCTTCGACGACCGCGGCAAGGTGCGCCTGTCGATGAAGGTGGTCGACCAGGCGACCGGCGAGGACCTCGAGGCGAAGCGCAAGGCGGACGCGCCCGCGGAGGCGCCGCCGGCGGCGGAGTGAGCTGTCAACAGCTGAAGCAACAGAAGGGCGGCCTTGGGGCCGCCCTTTTTGTTCGCGAGGCTTGGCGCCTCGCTCGACGGACGGCTGGGATGGCTGACGCCTATCACATCACGGTGTTCGACAATTTTCACCGCGGCGACCTCGACGCCTGCTGGATGAGCGGCACGTATTCGACGGCGGATGCGGCCATCGCGTCGGTGAAATCGACGGTCGATCGGCAACTCAGGCACTTCTGGTCCGAGGCCTGCGGTCGGGACGGGGGCCGTCCGACCCTCGATGACCTCATTTCCCGGTACAATTCGTTCGCTGAGACACCTGTCGCGTTCAACAGTGATGGCGTGAGCATCTTCGACACCACGGCGTACATGGAATCTCGAGCCGCTGAAATGATCAGCGAGGCGGCAGCTCAGGCCGACCGTAACAACCGCGAGACGACGACTCGATCACCGTCCCGCGCTCGTGCCCACGGGCACGAGCAGCTCGTCGAGCTGTGCCCGCCATGCCGGCGATGGCGCGGTCGAGAGCCTCCTGCGAGGGATAGAGCCCGTGCAGGATCAGCAGCGTCTTGCCGCCTCTTTCCTCGAACGTCCCCGTGGTGACGGCACCGTCGTGGCTTTTCGTCGTTGGTCCAGACGAGGCGCGAAAATGGTATCAGCTCGATGCACCTTCCGAAGAACGCCACAGGCTTCGCGCGGCCGTGGCCGAACTCGAAACGATACCTGCCCCCGACACGAAGGTCGGCCTCGCAGGACGGCCGCGGCGGCGCATCATTTTGCCGGCAAAACTCTTCCTCATGGTGAGTTGCTCACCGGCGTGGCCGACCCCTACGCATGAAACGCGCGGTAGGCGGGAGTGCTATCCTGAGGGTCCGCTGGCACCGAGGTCGGAAACTCCTTGGTGCAATCAGCCCGACGGTGAGTTTGACCCT
>DATGLS010000006.1:0-4142 GCA_035293985.1 Xanthobacteraceae bacterium | reverse complement strand
AAAGCTCACTCGCACATGGCAATTGTCGAGGATCGAGTTGTTCGGGCCGTAGGCCTTCTCGATCTGGTTGAGGCTCTGCGCGATCAGAAACGACTTCAACCCGTAGCCGGCCATGAACGCCAGCGCGCTCTCGAAGAAGTCCAAGCGGCCGAGCGCGGGAAACTCGTCGAGCATGAGAAGCAGGCGGTGATGGCGGATCTTGGCGTGGAGATCTTCGGTCAGCCGCCGGCCGATCTGGTTGAGGATCAGCCGGATCAGCGGCTTGGTGCGCGCGATGTCGGACGGCGGCACGACGAGGTAGAGCGTGGTCGGCTGCGCGCCGCCGACGATGTCGGTGATGCGCCAGTCGCAGCGGCGCGTGACGGCCGCGACGACGGGGTCGCGGTAGAGGCCGAGGAAGGACATTGCGGTGCTCAACACGCCGCTGCGTTCGTTGTCCGACTTGTTGAGGAGCTCCCTGGCCGCGCTCGCGATGACCGGATGCGGTCCGGCCTCTCCCAGATGCGGAGTCTTCATCATGGCGGCGAGCGTCGATTCGATCGGTCGGCGCGGATCGGAGAGGAAGGAGGCGACGCCGGCGAGTGTCTTGTCCTCCTCCGCGTAGAGCACATGGAGGATGGCGCCGACCAGCAACGCATGAGAGGTCTTCTCCCAATGGTTCCTCTTCTCCAGCGATCCTTCCGGGTCGACCAGGATGTCGGCGATGTTCTGGACGTCGCGGACTTCCCATTCGCCGCGCCGGACTTCGAGCAGCGGGTTGTAGGCCGACGACCTCGCGTTGGTCGGATCGAACAGCAGCACGCGGCCGTGCCGCGCGCGGAAGCCGGAAGTCAGCTGCCAGTTCTCGCCCTTGATGTCGTGGACGATGGCGCTGCCGGGCCAGGTGAGCAGGGACGGGATGACCAGGCCCACGCCTTTGCCGCTTCGGGTCGGGGCAAAGCAGAGGACGTGCTCGGGTCCGTCGTGCCGGAGGTAGTCGCGACCGAGCTTGCCGAGCACGACGCCGTCGGGGCCGAGGAGACCGGCGGCCTTCACTTCATCGGGCCGGGCCCATCGCGCCGAGCCATAGGTGTCGACGTTCTTCGCCTCGCGGGCCCGCCACACCGACATGGCGATCGCGGCGGCGATCGCTATGAA
The DNA here is from genome assembly GCA_035293985.1 of Xanthobacteraceae bacterium. GTDB lineage: Bacteria > Pseudomonadota > Alphaproteobacteria > Rhizobiales > Xanthobacteraceae > JAVDCA01. The sequence continues at coordinate 3,005 of DATGLS010000006.1, read as the reverse complement.
CCCGCCCGACGCCGCGATATAGGCGCCCTCCACGAAGATCGCCGGCGCGTAGGCGTCGTAGAAGAACCACCACGCATAGAAGGACGGGGGATAGTAGACCGGCCAGCCGAACAGGATGAACCAGGGCTCGCCGAGCTGCGCCTGGAAGCCCAATCGCCATGCCGTCCACTCGGTCGCGCCCCAGGTCGTCGCGAGGATGATCAGTGCGACGACGAAAATCTGACCCCAGAGAATCTTCGTTGCTGACATCACGCGCTCTCCTTGTCCGATCCTCTCGTCACAGGCCGATCCCCCGCTTGCGGCCGAAGCTCCAGTCGATGCCGCCGTCGCCGCGTGCGACGCCGGAGACATGGCGGCCGAGATGCCGTTCGAGCGAGGGCGACCAGGGCACGAGCTGGAAACCGAGGCCTTCGTCGAGCATCGCGAAGCGTCCAGAGGCGAGATCGAAGCGGCGGCGGTAGGTGCCCGCGACGTACTCGCCGGCATTGGATTTGACGGCCGTCCGTCCGGTCTCGGCGGCGAGGCGCTCGCTCAGCGCATCGAGCTCGCGACGCCGCAGCGTCTCGATCAGGTTGCAGCCGAAGCTGACCCCGCGGCTTTGCCGCTCGGCCAGCCCCTGGCCGATGAGATGCTCGGCGCGGCGGTCAAGCGCGTCGCGAACCTCGGCGCCGAAACCGCCGCCGAGCGGGACCGGCTCGCGCGCGATGGCCTGGCGGTCGAGCCAGGTGGCGCCGTTCGCCGTGATCTGCTGCTCGAGCGGAAGGTCCGACCGGACGGCGAGCGCGACGCGCCGCCGGCCCTGCGCATCGTCGAACTTGCGCAACTCGACGATCGAGCCTGGGGCGGAATCCCCGGCGGCGTTGAGATCGGCGAGCCTGATGTGATGGGTGCGGCCATCGACGCCGTCGACGACGGCGTAGGCGGTGCCCTTCAGCTCGTCGTCGAGCCCGCGCGCCAGCAAGCGGCCGACGATCGGCTCGTCCAGGCTCTCGCCGGCCAGCACGTAGCTCGACGCCCCGCGTTCGAGGCCGCGCTCCGCGAGGCTACGATGAATCCGCTTGATGATGTCGCCCCGCTCGCCGAGCTGGCGCAGGCGTTTCTCGGCCTCATCGGAGATGATCCATTGACCCGGCCCGATCTGCTCGGCGAGGCGGAGACCCTCCAGCTTGCGAAGGCGGCCAACCTTCAGCGCGTGGAACTCGTCGGGCTGGCGGCCGGCATGCGGCGCGAGATCGATGATGCCCGTCCGATGGGCGTCGTGCGCGAGCTGGCGGTCGATGTTGGTCCAGCGCTCGGCTTCGATTTGGCGCTCCAGCGTGGTGCGGATGTCGCGATCGGTGCGCGGGCCCAGCTCCTGGGTGATCAGGTCGCGCGCCCGGTCGCGCATGCCTTCCTTGATATAGTCGCGTGCGATGACGAGGTTCTCGCCGTCGTCACGAACGCCGCGCACGATCAGATGCACGTGCGGGTGCTCGGTGTTCCAGTGGTCGACCGCCACCCAGTCGAGCCTCGTCCCGAGATCCTTCTCCATCTGGCCGACCAGGTCGCGGGTGAACCGCTTGAGGTCCGCCATATCGATCGCGTCGTCCGGCGACACGATGAAGCGGAAATGGTGGCGATCGTCGGCGCAGCGCTCCGCGAAGGCCTTGGGATCGGCCTCGTCGGTGCCGGGACCGAAGAGCCGCGCCTTCTCTCCGTCCCGGGTGACGCCCTCGCGCCGCAGATAGCCGAGATGGGTCGCGAGGGGGGCGCCGCGCGCGCCGTGGCGGACGACGCGTGCCTTGACGACGGCGCCGCGCGAGCGTGACGTGATGAGGCGGTTGGCCTGCACCGAGGCGCGCTGGCCGCGGCCGAAGCGGGAACGATGGCCGGGACCGATCGTCCCGTTGCGGGAGACGGAGCCGCCGGCCCGCTGGGCGGCGGCGAGCGCCTGGGCGATGAAGGGCCGCGCCCGCTGCGCGCGCGTGGAGCGAATGCGGCCAGGGCGGATGCGGAAGTCGTCCTCGGCACTCATGGCCGCGGCCCCGCACATCGCGCCATGAGGCGGAATTCAGTAAGAAAGTGCCGAAGCCGCAGGCTGCGTCGGGACGGCGCACCTCGCGGTCCCGGCATGTAAGCTGCTGAAAAACCACGACCGTTCTGGCGCGCACATCGCGCCCCTTTATCCTGCCATCGTGCGGTCGGGGTTGCGCCCTCCCGCCTCATCGCACGCTCCGGTGCGCTGGGGTTCGCCAGACCACGATCCGGCAGGGAGCGCCTCATTGTCGGGGCTCCGGACTTGCCGAAGCCACGAAAAGCCCGGACGAGCGCGGTGAAAGCGATATCGCGTCATGCGTGCGCGATGCCGTCGCGTTGTTGCCGGACACGCGCTGGTCTTGCGATGGTCCTGCATTCGCACCGTCGTTCGCGTGCACGACGAACAAGGGCGAGCGGGTCCAGGCGAGCGGATCGGGCGCAATCGCGGTCACGCTCTCGAACGGTTCGCCGCCGACAAGGGGCGCCAGCGTCGCGACATAGGCACGCGTCTCAGCCGGCAATGCGCGCACGCCCGCGAGGTATTCCTCATACCGCTGCGGGCCGGCATTGTACGCCGCAAGAAAGCCCGGCGATCCATAGCGGTCGTGCATCTCGCGCAAGTACGCGGCGCCGGCCAGGATGTTGTCGCGCGGATCGAAGGGATCGCGACCGAGACCGTAGCGCATGCGCAGCTCCGACCAGGTATTCGGCATGATCTGCATCAGGCCCATCGCGCCGTTGCGAGAGATGGCGTGGACATCGCCGGCACTTTCCGCGTCCATGACGGCCCGTATCCATGCGATGGGCACGCCGAAACGCCGCGCCGCTTCCGCGATGTAGTCAGCGATTGTGTGGTCGCTCCGAAGACGCGCGGCAGACGCGTTCTGCGCAAGCGCAACGCTGGTGAACGGCGCGGCGATCAGCAGGCCGGAAAGGAGAAGAGCGGGAAGACGCCGGACGAGCGAGCGTCGCCCGGCGTCTTCACTCCG
>DATGLS010000005.1:0-191994 GCA_035293985.1 Xanthobacteraceae bacterium | reverse complement strand
CGCATTGGTGTTGTTGCACTTGGGATGCTTGGCGGTTTCGAGGTTCTCGGTCACCAGCACATAGGGCACGCCGCGCGCGTTGAGCTCGATAGCCGCCGACAGACCGACCGGCCCGCCGCCGACGATGAGAGCGAAGGTGTCGGTGTCGATCATCGATGTCGTCATGTACCGGCCGAATGAACCTGCGCGTCGGCGCTTCACTACACCAAGATTGGCCACGCATCATCCAGCAGTTTGTGGCGTACAATCCCGCGCCTGGCTTCGTGGAGCGGACTCGATTGCCCCGCCCGCCTGTGACATCGGTCACAATAAGCTCGAATCCTACGGCGCCCTCCAGCTTGTCATGCTATTGCGGCGATCGCGTTATCGATGCGCGCCCGGGAGGATCTGACCATGAGCCTTGGAACCGTCGGTGCAGCAGCCCTGTTGGTCATCGTGCTCGCGACCGCGCCTGCGCTGGCCGGGCCAACCGTCACTGTGGATGGCGTCACGATCGACGGCGCCGTCTCGACCGTCAATCCGGCGGTCAACGTCTATTACGGCATTCCCTACGCCGCGGCGAGCCGCTGGCGACCGCCGCATGATCCGGCGCCCCTGAGCAATCCGTTCGATGCCTCGAACGTCGATGCCGTGGCGGTCTGCCCGCAGCCGCAGTCGATCGCGGTCCACGGGGTTACGCTGACGCAATCCGAGGACTGCCTCTCGCTCAACGTCTTCGCTCCGTCTTACGCGACGCCGACGTCGAAATTGCCGGTGTTCTTCTGGATCCATGGCGGCGGGCTGCAGAACGGCAGCGGTGTCATCTACGACGCCTCGGATCTGGTCGCCGCGAACAACATCATCGTCGTCACGATCAATTATCGCCTCGGCATGCTCGGCTGGCTCGCGGAGCGGGCCGTGCGCGCGCGAATCGCCAATGAATTCCAGGCGGTCGGCGACGCCGGCGATTACGGACTGATGGACCAGCAATTCGCGATGCGCTGGGTAAATCGTCATATCGCCCGTTTCGGCGGCGATGCGGCGCGGGTCACCATTGGCGGCGAATCCGCGGGCGGCAACAGTGTTCTCCTCAACCTCAGCTCGACGACGACCGGCGCCGGCCTGTTTCGCGCCGCCGTGATTGCGAGCGGCGCCTACGCGTTTCACAATCTGCCGTCACAGGCTACGTCGGAGACCCAGTTCGGCGCGCCTTATGTCGACCAGGTCCTGGCCGGCACCGGGCTCGTCGACGGCATCACGTGCGCGAGCCTGACCTCGACGAGCCCGCGCCACGACCTTCTCACCTGCTTGCGCGGCGCCGCGGTCTCGACCCTGATCGGCGTGCAGGCCGCGCAGTTTCCGAACGCGGTTCCGGCCAATTACGGCACGCTCGTGGTGCCCGGTCCGTTGAAGAGGGCTTTCGCCGGCGGCGACTTCAACCAGGTCCCGGTCCTGCAAGGTACCAATCTCAACGAGGGCCGGTTCTTCGAGCCGCGAGAGGTCCCTTTCGCAGCCCCGATGGCGACGATCGTCGCCGCCGGCGGACCGGCCAATTACGATCTCTCGCACACCAATGGCTGGTGCGGCGGCGTGGCCTGCACCTACGAGCAGGAGATCAATCTCTTGCTCGCGGAGCTTCACGTCCCGGCCGCACAGAACACGGCCGCGTTCGACGCGCAGCTGGCCACCGTCGTCTATCCGCTGGCTAATTTTCCGGACCGGTATCTTCCCTCGAGCGCGCCCAGCGCCGACGAGGGCCTGGCGCAAATCCAGACCGACTATCAGTTCGCCTGCAATGCGTACGACGCCAACAGCGACCTCGCGAAGCTCGTGACGGTCTATGCCTACGAGTTCAACGACCCGGACGCGCCGCCGGCGGCGGCCGAACCGGCCGTCGCGGCGACGCCGAACGATCAGTACGGCTATCCGACTGCCTCCGAGCACGCCTCCGATCTGCCCTTCCTGTTCACCGTCTTCCAGACCGCCAAGCTGAACTCGGGCGAGGTCCTCCTTGCCAAGACCTTCCAGAGCTATGTCGGTAATTTCGTGAACAACCTCGATCCAAGCGTCGGCGCGAACATGGTGCCGGCCTGGCCGGCCTTCAACGGTTCGCACCAGGTGCAGGCGCTGGTCGTGACGCCGTCAACGCCGGGCCCGTTCACGACCTTCGCGGCGGAGCATTTTTGTCACCTGTGGACGCCGATCATCGCCGCCGAGCCGCAGCAATAACGGGACTGGCAGATCCGCACCGCCGTCACTCGACCTGCGGGGACACGAGCAGGCTCGCGGTCCCGCCGCGCTCGCCGATCAGCGTCGGAGCGCCGACCAGCACGGGCATGCCGCCGATGTCGCGACGCGCCTGCACCGATACGAGGTCGGAAGCGGTCCTGGCGCAGGCGCGACGCGCGATCCCATTTGAGCTTGCGCACGCTCGCGCGCGACTTCACCAGATCGAGCAGGGTGTCGTAATCGCCGGCGAAATGGCGTTGGGCTGATCCATGGGCGCTTCCCGCGATTTTGCGCGGGAGATCAAAGCAAACTGCGCCGCGTCTACCGGTCGTGTGGTCCGGTGCGCCCGCAGCCGATGCGTCGGCGGTCGAGCCGCTGCGCGCCGCCGACACGTCACCGGTCGCGAGCTCTATCTCTGAACGGGCTTCAGCCGCTCGGGCATACGAAGCGCTCGCCCGCCGCACGGCAACAGAACGTCGCGGCGATCTTAACCAACGATTCAGAATCGCCGCGCGCCGGTAAAGAAACGTGGTATAGATTGCTCAATAGCGGCGGTTGGTGAGAGTGATTGAGGCCCATTCTCACCGCTGATCTTGCAAATCTCCCACGAGCGCTCGCGCTGCCGCAGCGGGCGCTCGACCATTTGGATAAATGCTCGTCTTCCGGATTTCGCGGATAGTGTACCTTTCGATAGCGGTGGATCAATTGCCGGATCGAAACGAGAGCGCCATTCAACAGCGTAGACCTTCCTTGCAGCCGACCTGACTGGCTCGCTTCGCTCGCGCCGCAGGACGAGGGGTCCAGCTGACTGCTTTTCGGTCAGGCTCCGAGGGGCCTTGCGGAGTGGGACGCCGCAAAGGATGCTTACAGGCTTCGCCATCAAAAGGATCGCCATGTCCGTCGACACCCGCGCCGCCACCGATCGCCTGATGCGCTTCCTCGCCGTGGAGGGCGTGACCGGGCAGGAGGCGGCGATCGGACGCGAGATCGCGGCGGCGCTGAAAGAGAGCGGCGTGCCGGCGGATGCGATCCGCCTCGACGACGCCAACACGCGCATTCCCCTGCCGACGCAGACCGGCAATCTGATCGTCGATCTGCCCGGGCGCGGCGCGATGCACGACCAGCCGCGGATCATGTTCATGACGCACATGGACACCGTACCGCTGTGCGCCGGCGCGAAGCCGAAGCTCGCCGGCCGCAAGATCGTCAATGACGCGAAGACCGCGCTCGGCGGGGACAACCGCGCCGGTTGCGGCGTTCTCGTGACGCTGGCGGCGGAGCTCGCGAAGCACAAGCCCGATCATCCGCCGATCACGCTGCTCTTCTGCGTGCGCGAGGAGAGCGGGCTATGGGGCGCGCGCCACGTGAAGACGAGCGATCTCGGCGCGCCCGTCATGGCCTTCAACTACGACGGCAGCTCGGCCGCCAACGTCACCATCGGCGCCGTCGGCGCCGATCGCTGGCAGGTCGAGATCTTCGGTCGCGCCTCGCATGCCGGCGTCGCGCCGGAGCGTGGGATCAGCTCCACCATGATCCTGGCGCTCGCGCTCGCCGACGTGAAGGCCGGCGGCTGGTTCGGCAAGGTGGTGAAAGGCAAGCGGCAGGGCACCAGCAATGTCGGTCCCGTCACCGGGGGCGAGGGCCGGCCGGCCGGCGCCGCCACCAACGTGGTCACCGACTATGTGCATGTGCGCGGCGAAAGCCGCAGCCATGATGCCAAGTTCTTCAAGGAGATCACCCGCGCCTACAAGACGGCGTTCGAGAAGGCGGCGAACCGCGTCAGGAACAGCGATGGGAAGTCGGGCCGCATCAAGTTCAAGGCCGAGACCGACTACTATCCGTTCCGCATGAAGGAGAGCCTGCCTGTCGTCAAACGCGCGCTCGCGGCGGCAGCCGACATCGTCGACGACCCGAAGATCCGTGTCGCGAATGGCGGGCTCGACGCCAACTGGATGGTCCGCCACGGCATTCCGACCGTGACGTTCGGCGCCGGACAGAACGAGGCGCACACGATCGACGAATGGATCAATCTCGACGAGTACGATCGGGCGTGCGCGCTCGCGGTGCGGCTCGCGACGATGGGGTGAGCAGCATGGGGCGCGCCCTATAGGAGTCCTTTGGAAGGCAGCTCGCGCGCACTTGAGCGCCGGCGCTTTGTACTTCTCAAGGATGAAAGCCTGACTGCGCTGCACAACCAGGCTTTCTCAGTCGTATTTCGCCTCGACGACAAAGCGTCCGGCCTTTCCACGCGTGAGCGCAAGTGCTCTTTTTGAGAGACTTCGCTTGCAGCCTGGCCCCGCAATCGGGGAATCGACGCCGTCGGAGAAGAGGCGTATCTCGGTACAGGCGGATCGTCACGGCGCCTGATTTTCCATATTTAGCAATGACATAGATCACATCCACCCCGAGGGCGGATACACAATCCGACGCGAAAACCCGGCGACCCGCGCGACCGGCTCCGCGAAGGTGAGCGCCACGGCGTCCCACTGGTCGGGGCTGGCGGCGCCGCGGCGGCGCATGTCCTGCTTGCTCTCCAGCTGCAGGCGGGTGTTGCTGTCATAGGAATAGCCGGGGCCGCAGGCGTCGGCCTGCAGTGAATCGCTGTCCGGGATCTGCGCGCCGGCCGGATCCGCGAGCCAGTCCTTCGACTTCATCCACATCTCGGCGCGGCGGTTGACGGGACCGCCGGACGGGCGGCCGTGCGCGTCGCGCGGCGGCGGCTCGAACGGGGCGGAGCCGAAATTGATGTCGCGCACGATCCCGCCGTAACCCATCTCTTTGAGCCGATCGTAGACGCCGGTGCCGACGCCGCCGACGTCGATGAAGACGCGCGCCGGCCTGTCGGTGTCGATCACCTGCTTGACCCAGCCGGCGGCCTGCATGGTGTCGAGGCCTTTCTTGCACTCGACCCGAAGGAGGCGCCGTCCCTGGCGCCACGCCATGGCGTGGCGGTCCGGCCCCAGCCAGGCGGGATCGAAGCCGATCACCAGGGGGCCGGACGGCTCGCATGTAGCCTGGCGGGCGGCCGCGATCAGCGGGGGCGGGATGAAGCTGTCGTGCCCGCTCATCTCGAAGGCTTCCGCCGCGCTCGCCGGATATTCCTGGCGAAACAGGGCGAGGTCCTTGAGCTCCGCGATCTTGGCGCGCCGCCAGGCGAGCTGGGCGGGGTCGAGGCCGTAGAGGTCCGCGTAGGTCGCCTCCTCCTCGTTCGGCGCGAAGTCGGGCGGCGGCTTCTTGCGGTACTCGTCCTGCCAGTACCAGGGTACGAAGACGGCGATGTAGTCGTTCTCGCCGGCCTCGGCGCCGCACCACATCTGGTGGAAGAAGTTGCCCATGCCGTTGGCGGTCGACTCGAGAATCACCTCGGTGCCGGCGACGTCGGGCACCGCCTGCAGGGCGCCGGCCGCGTGCGTCTCGGCATGAGGCCAGAATGCGACCTCGGAGCCGTGGAAGAGCTGGATGGTGGCGGAGCGTCCCACCCCCTTGGTGCCGGCAGTGCCGACCTTGTAGCCGCTTTCGAGCGCGTCGAAGGAGAGCTCCTTCGCGTTGGCGGCGCCGGTCGACGGCTTGAGCCGCGGATGGCAGTGCGCGTGAAAGCGCTCGACGATCTCGAACAGGTTCTGCGTCGCCGCATCCTCGTGGCTGAGGATGAAGACGCGCACGCCCTTGGCGTTGGTGGCGCGGTGGTAGAAGCGCGCCGCCACGTAGGTGGAGCAGCCCTGCTGGCGGCCCTTGAGGATGAGCGCGCGCACGCGGCCGGTTTCGCGCTGCTGCGCGTCGAGTCGGCCGTGAATGAACCGCTGCGCGCGGTTGAGGATCAGCGGCGCGAGCGCGCCGCTCTTGGGGCGGATGGTGAGAAGGGGGGCGAAGCGCTCGAAATCGCGGGCGAGCTCGTGGGCGAGCTCTTTGTCGCGGGCTGCCGCCGCGCGCGGGGACGATGTGGCGCTCATCGGATGCGAGCCGCCAGGAAGTCAGTGAGGCTTCCGCCTTCGCTCGCGTCGCCGTCGATGTCGGTGTGCGCCGCGGCTCCGGCGGCGCGCTTCTCGTGCGCGACCGCGGCGAGCGCCAGCGTGAAGTCCCGCACGCCGCGGAACATGGCGACGGCCTCCTCGCGGTCGATCTCGCCCTGCGCCAGTCCCTGCAAGATCGCGTTGATCGCGCCCGGGGTATCGGCAAGCGTGACGAGAGGCGGCATCTCGAAATCGAGCGGACGATGCCGCAGCCGCGGGGCGACGCGGTCCATGCAGGCGCGCAGCGCTGCCGGGTCGCCATCCCTCGCGCGGGTGATCGCGGTGGTGGTGACCTCGCCGGCGCTGTCGTCCCAGAGCTTCTCGACGATGATGCTGCGCTTGTTGCGCGATCCGCGCGGGCGTCCCGCGGGATTGCCGCTCTGGCCGGGTTGGAAACGCATGTTCGGTTCTCCTTGTTACGATCCGTGGAAGGGGCAGGCAGTGAGAAGGAAGCGCATGACCAGAGGGAACCGGCTGCGCGCTGGAAAAAAAACTGCAAAGAAGTACAGGCGGTTTACAGGGCGCCGATGGGCGCCGAATACAGGAAAAGTCACTGATATAACGAAGGAAATGGCGCGAGTGTCGAAACAGGCGCGGAAACAGGAAGAACAGGCAATAAAAAGGAGCGCCATAACGGACGGCAGACCCCGAGAACGGCCTCACGCCCTTGCGGCGTTCTTTGCGCGCTTCAAAAGCAAAGCGCGCCCGAAGCGAAGCTCCGGACGCGCCAATGTCACTCTGCACTTAATGCCATGCACCGTGCGCGCCGAAAGCGCAAACGGAATCGAATCTATCCCCGCTATTCACGGTACGCCGCTCGTCCGCAGGGAGGGATGCTCAACTGGGGCTCCGAATGTGGTCCCGGCGCGAGGCGAAAGGTCAATGGGGCGGGGAGGCGCCACCTACTTGCCCAGATGAGGAGCGCGGCGAGGCAAGCCAGCGGGATCGCCAACCCCGAAGACGCCGGCCGCGACGATCGCGAACCCCTTCCTCAGCCCTACCCATTCGGGTTCTGTTTTCCGCTCCGACGCGATAGGGATCGATCTTCACCCCATTTGTCAGGGGAGAAGACGACGTCGTCGTTGCCTCGAACGACCGGCGCTGTGACGTCGTCTACCTCGCGCCGCGCTCCTCGAGAATGCGCAAAATCTCTCGCTGCTGCTCCTTCGCCCTCCGGGAGCCTGAGCCGCTTTTGCCGGTGTTCAGTGTCGCGAGCACCCACGGCGTCGAGCCGTTTTTATTGGGGGCGCTGGGATCGGCGCCGCCGTCGATGAGGGCCTTTACGGCGCCAGCACAGCGATTGCGTACGGCCCGATGCAGTGGAGTCACACCGCTCTCATCAACGGCATTCGGGTCAGCACCGGCCCGAATGAGACCGACGATGATCGCGATCTGCTCCTCTGGAGTCCATAGCGGCAAATCCGGTCCGCCATCAACCGCATAGTGAAGGGGCTCTGCACCGCGCCTGTTCCGGGCACGAACGTCGGCGCCCCTCGAGATCAACTCCTCGGCGATGCGCCTCTGCTGTGCCGCCGCTGCCATATGAAGAGCGGTATCTCCTTCGTAAATGTAGTGCTTGATGCGAGCAAAAAAGTTCGCCTTCGCGCCTTGCCGGCTCGCGCCGCTTGCGGCGCGATGCTTCATCAAGTCCGGCGCCGCATTCAGCCACCGGATGACGTTCTCCCTGTCACCCGAGACGATGAGTTCCACGAACGCTCTGAAAGGGTCAGCGTGCTGGCACTGCAATTGCGGTTCCTGAGGGCGTTCAATGATGCTCAAACCGTTAGCACATTTTTGCGTGAAGATGGACGTCTCTCGATCCGAAGCGGAGCCGCCCGCTCCGCCGCGCTCCTATTCGGGGCATCTGCCCTCGATGGGGGACACGCTAAAAGATCGCCATCGCAACGGGCTCGCCTACGTCGCAAAGGGCACTCCGGCGCCGAGTGTCCACGCCAGCCGGGTGTTTTCGCGCCGGACCCGGCCCGGGATGAGGAACGCATCGACGAGATGCCAGAAGAAGTTGATCAACAATCCGACGATCGACAGCGTGAGCAGGAGCTGGGCGATCGCGATGCCGGTATGCCTGAGGTAGAAATTGTGCGCGCCGAAGTAGCCGAGGAAGAACCACAGCGCATAGGCGACGCAGGCGTCCTTCTTGTTCGCCTCGAACATCATCATGGCGCGCGCATCCGCGCTGAGGCCAGGCCGCGCCGGGTTCATGCCAGCTGTCGTGGCGTAGTCGGCCATGTCTGCGGCAGTCATGAGAAGCTCCTTGTGACGAAAGGTCGAAGGGGGGAGGGAGGTCTTGCGTTTCCTGTACTCTCGCCACGCGGGCTTCGACGGATTTCTCCAGACGGCAGGCTCCGGACCGCATCGTCTCAATAAAGATGCATGGGGAGCGGGACGCCGGCCGGACCGACCAGCAAGCCCCAGGTCTCGCCGGCGCCGACCTCGAACTCACGGTTCTGCGCCGCCCGGCTAGCCACCTTGAGGGTGACCGTATATTTGCCCGGCGGCAGATCGATCTGCGGGCTGTCGGGCGACCTCCGTCCGGTCTCGTCCGCGAGGTCGCGTCCGGCGCGCGCCGCCAGCTTGATGGTCTGCCCGTTGATGGTGATCGCGGCCGCTTCGTCCGTCGCATTGCCGAGCATCAGTTTTACCTGTCCCGGGCTCGGAAGCATGTCGGTCTTCGCGACAGCGGCGGGCTTGCGCAACGACAGGTCGGCGATCGTTTGGCCGTGCTGATGGACGAGGCGGAGCAGCGCCGGTCCATCGGGCGTCGTGAACGCGATCACGGCATGGTCCGGCACGACGATCGCGCCATCGCTCTCGGTCCAGCCGCGCTGGCGTAGCGCGTCGCGATAGAAGCCGAGCAGAGGCGCGAGATCGAACGGCGTTTCGACGTGAACCGACTTGATGAACGCTGAATTGATCTCCGTTGTGACGACCCGCCCCTTGGGCAGCGGCAGGCCGGTGACCTTGGACAGCTCCACCTCGAGATCGTCGCTTGTGGGCGCCGCGACCGGGTCGGCACGGCAGATCAGGCGCTTGGCGATGTCGCCCAGGGGACAACGGTTCGTCACGCCCCACGACGTGTCCTGGAGGACGGGACCTGACAACGGGACATGCGGGTGCGACGGTCCGTAGGTGGTGCGGTGTCCCCCTTGGAAGGTGCAGCCGATGACCAGGTTGCGAAGACCAGCCTTACAGGGAGTCTGATCCATGAGCGCCAGGTAGAGCTTCACCGATGGCGACATCGACAGCGCCACCGAGAGCCCAACGACCGTCGCGACGGCCAAGCTGCCGCCGAGGAGGAAGCCTTTGGTTCGACGCTTCATTGCCGGTCTCCCGCCTGCGTGAGAGCCCTGGGATCAAGTGCTCATCCTGGGTTTAGTCGCATGGGTCATGCAGAATGTTCACCGCTTGTGTATCGTCTGTGTCGTCTACCCAATTGGAAAGCGAGGCAAAATGACTTGAGCGTGCCTCGGCGCGCCGCCGCTGCGGCAAGGTCGAGCTGGAGATCGTCGGGGCGCCGATTTTGCGCGGCATCTGTTATTGCGCGAGCTGCCAGGAGACGGGTCGCCGGCATCAGGCGGCGCCCGGCCTCGCGTCTGATCTGGCCAACTATCCGGGCCATTCGGGAAAGTTCATGATCAAGCTGCTGCGTGCCTGGATGGCGATGGGGTTCAGGCGGCCGGCCATCGAGGACGTCGCGTGAGCGCTGTTACTTGGCAGTCGACCTCGCGGCCCGTTCGATAAAACGCGCGACGTCGTTCGGCTTGGAAACGTACACCGCGTGGCTGCCCGCAACCTCGATCGTTTCGCTGCCGGCCCGCTTGGCCATGCTGCGCTCGAGATCGGGATTGATGTTGTGGTCGCGTGAGGCGACCAGCGCCCAGCTTTTCTTCTGATGCCAGGCGGCGGTCGTCACCTTCGCGGCGGCCGCGCCCTTGGCCAGCATCGCCTGCGAATGCGCCATGAAGCTCGCCTCGGCAGACGGGAGGTCGGCGGCGAAATCGGCCCGGAAGGCGGCCGGGTCGATGTAGAGGAAATCGTCCTTGGTGGCGCGCAGGTCGTTGTTGGCGGCGGGCGCCTGCGCGAGCAGGTCGAGCGCGCTCTGGCCCTGGTCGGGGATGAAGGCCGCGATGTAGACGAGGCCGACGACGTTTGGCGCATTGCCCGCCTCGGTGATGACCATCCCGCCGTAGCTGTGGCCGACCAGAAGGGTCGGGCCCTGCTGCAGCGCCAGCACCCGTCTGGTCGCCGCGACATCGTCGGCAAATGATGTCAGCGGCTCCTGCACCACCGAGACCGTGTAGCCGTCTTTGCTCAGAATCTCGGCGACGCCCCGCCATCCAGCACCATCGGCGAAGGCGCCGTGGACGATGACGATGTTCTTGACCGGCTCGGCTCGCGCCGGGGCGACGGCAGCCGACAGAAAGGCGGCGGCAGCCGCTGCGACAAGAGTCTTGCTCGGCATCGTGCTCTCCCGACGGTCGAAATTGTTCAACCGGACCGTGAATAAATCGTCGGTCGGACGATTGTCAACCATTGAGTTGAATATTTCGACGAGGCCCGCCAGAGGCCTGGCCTGTGGTCGCGGCCTGGAGTTGTCCTTGACTTTCCGTTCTCTATTTGTTCTATTCGCCGAACGCGACGGATCAGCGTGGCAGGCGGCTCGCATCAGGATGGAAACAACGGCCACCATCCTGCATGCGGATCTCGATGCCTTTTATGCATCGGTCGAGCAAATGCTCGATCCTTCGTTGCGCGGAAAGCCCATCGCGGTCGGGGGCGGGGTCGTGCTCGCCGCTTCCTACGAGGCCAAATCGTTTGGCGTCGGCAGCGGCATGTCCGGACGCCGCGCCCGCGAGCTGTGCCCGCAGCTCATCTTCGTCGGCGGCCATTTCAACGACTACCAGCGGCTGGGCGATGCTGCGATCAACGTGCTCCACGACTTCACGCCTCTGGTCGAGCGGATATCCATCGACGAGGCGTTCGCCGACGTAGCGGGGTGCACCCACCTTTTCGGCTCGCCGGCCGAGATCGCGGCGGCGGTCCGCCGCCGCGTGCGCGCCGAGCTTGGCCTGCCGATCTCGGTCGGCGTGGCGCGGACCAAGCACCTCGCGAAAATCGCCTCGCAGGCCGCCAAGCCGGACGGGCTGGTCGTCGTCGATCCGCACGCCGAGCTGGCGTTTCTGCATGAGCTGCCGGTCGAGCTGATGTGGGGCGTGGGCCCGGTGACCCAGGCTCGGCTAGCGGACATTGGCGTGCGCACCATCGGCCAGCTCGCGACGACGCCAGGATGGTCGCTCGAGCGCATCGTCGGTCGCGCCGCCACAGAGAAGCTCACCGAGCTGGCGTGGAATCGTGATCCACGCGAGATCAGGACGCAGCACCGCGCGCGATCCGCCGGCGCTCAGTCGGCGCTGGGCAAGAGGCCTGCCGACGAGCGGATGTTTCGACCCGCGCTTCGCCATCTCGCCGATCGGGTTGCGAGCAGGCTGCGGGCAAAATCCCGGCCGGGTCGAACCGTGACTGTGCGCGTTCGCTTCGCCGACCTGCGTTCGATCACACGATCCACGACGCTCGATGCGCCGATTTCCGCGACGGCGACGATCGCCGAGATCGCCGAGGAGCTCGTTCGTTCGGCGCTCGCGGATCACCCAGACGAGAAGACCGTGTCGCTGCTGGCAATCTCGGTGTCGCATCTCGAGCAGCACTGGAAACAGCAGCTCGAGCTTCCGCTCGGGCTTGCCGATGAAAAGCGCCGGCCCGGCACCCAGAAGGGGATCGCTCGTTGGACGGCGGACCGCGCCATCGACGCGATCCGCGACCGTTTCGGATGGGATTCGGTCGGGTACGGCTCCGTGCTGCTGGAAACGTCGCGGTCCGTTCCCGACGAGTTTCGCGAGCTGGCTGAAAGAGACCTGTGAAGGCCCGAGCGGATCTCCAGCTGCATCGCGAAGGCACCGGCGTCGACTTGACAATCGTCAACCCCTGAGTTGAATATTTGCGCACGTGCGCAGCGAGCCGAGGGACCATGACCGAGAGCGACGGATCGCGATGACCGGGATCGAAGCGCGCAAGGAAGCCGCCTCGCGCACGGCGCGCCTCGACGCGGTCTTCGCCGCGTTGGCCGATCCGACGCGGCGGGCGATCATCGAGCGGCTCTCGCGCCGCGAGGCGCGCGTCACCGAGGTCGCCGAGCCCTTCCAAATGTCCTTGAACGCCGTGTCGAAGCACATCCGCGTTCTCGAAGCGAGCGGCGTGGTCGAGCGGCACCGCAAAGGGCGCGACCACATTCTCTCCATCAACACCCGCTCGTTGGACGAGGTCGACGGCTGGATCGGGCGGACGCGCCGCTATTGGGAGGAGCGGCTCGACGCCATGGAGGGCCTGTTGCGCGAGCTCAAGAAGGAGCGCAAGGCGGGGCCGAGGTCGGGGCCCAGGTCGGGGGCAAAGTCGAGGCCAAAGGATCGCCAGCATGGCTCGTGATGAGGCGACGGGCCCGATCGTGCAATTGCGCCGGCGCGTGAAAGCCGGGGCTGAGGAGATCTTCGACCTGTGGACCAAGCCCGAGTTGATGGCTCGCTGGATGAGCCCTTTTCCAGGCGCGGTCGCTTGCAAAGCCAGCGCCGACCTGCGCCCGGGCGGCGCTTTCAGCCTCGCGATGATATCGGGGGATTCACGCCGCGACGTATCCGGCACCTATGTGCAGATCGACCGGCCGCGCAAGCTCGTGTTCACGTGGATGGGCCCGTTGACGAACAACGTGAATACGCTGGTGACCCTCGAGCTCGATCCGCGCGGCGACGAGACCGACCTCGTGCTGACCCACGAGCGCCTGCCGACGACCGCAATCGTCGAAGGTCATACCAAGGGCTGGGGAAACATACTCGACCATCTGGCGGCGATGGTTGCAAAAGGCCGGCATGCTTGACGGTACGCTTCGTTACGCCGCTTGGGGGGCTCCGTGGAGGCGTCTGGATATCTTTACACGATCGCGGGGGCCGGCATGTCCTTCGCGGGCCTGTCGGTGCTGACGATGATCCTGCGGCAAATTCTCGGCGGGCAGCTGACCACGTTCGACAGCTTCGTCGCGCGAAGCTGGATTCAACTGGGGTTCATGGTCACGTTCGGCTCGATCCTACCGCCGCTGCTGGCATTGGCCGACGTGCCGACCCCGATGGTGTGGCGCATCCCGAGCGCCAATGATGGCGATCATTCTCGGGTGCTGGGCTTTGACGTTCCCGGGGCGCCGGCTCGCGACCAACCCGACGCGCCTGCCGGTACCGGTGATGATCTTCCTCGCCGCGATGATTCTCGTCGCGCTCGCACTCGCGGCGAGCGCGACTGCGGTGCCGGTCGCGCACTTGCCGGGCATCTATGCCGCATCGGCGACCGCGACCCTGCTCGGCGCCGCGATGCTGTTCCTGTTCGCGTTCGTGCATTGGTACGACGCGCTGCTTTGACGACACAGGGAGACGGGCTAGTCCTTCACCAGCGTGAAGATTTGCTCGGCCATCTTGCGGTTGTCGATCCAAAGCTGGAACACCCATTTGCCGGGCACCAGGGTCCAATCGTAGGAGAGCTGATAGTCACTACGGAAGGTCTCGCCGATTTTGCGCGTGTAGGTCGCTTCCTCACGATAAACCACATGGCCGGTCTTCGGATTGTGCAGGCCGGGCTCCGGCACGATGTTGATATCACGCACCGTCACCGTACCGCCCTCAGGGCTCCCGTGAATCTTGACCGTGTAGCCAAACGCCACGCCTAGCTTTGCCGGTATCGTGGTTGTCTGCTTCATCAGGCTTCCCTCGGTGACGACGAGGAGGCCGGATGCGATGCTTGGCGAATCGACCTTCTTGATCGTTTTGAGATCGTAAAGACCGTATTCGACGATTTCGATGCGATCGACGTGTGCGTTCTGCGCGAATGCGCCGGTTGCCGATAGCGCGCTCGACAGAAGGAGCAATATCGTCCGCATTGGAATTTTCATCGTCACCAGCGAAAAGTCGGCGGCCGCCCGAGCAGAAACCTCAACTTGATGGCTCTACTTGAGGAGGACAATACTGATTTTCGGCGCTGATGGCTAGGTTTCGGGTCGAGTCCCGCGGGCTCGATCGGCGCTACTCGCTGTTGAGGGCGCCGATCAGGGTGGATCGCGAAAGGGGAAATCCGGCGCGTTATCTCGCCGCGATGATGGTCGGCGCCGGATCGGCAAAATGCGGCACGCGGTCTGCGGGCATTCCGAAATTGTTGGCGAGCAGATGACGCGGCGCTTTTGCGAACCAATCCGCGAGCCTGCTCTCCTGATACTCGGGCGCATTCAGCACGCCGACGAGCTCGCACTCGCCCGCACCAATATTCTTGACCGAGTGTCCGCAACCGCGGGGGATATAGGCGCTGTCACCGGGGCCGAGCTCGGCATCCGCCATCAGCTTGTCGTTGCCGAACAAGGTGATCTTGGTCCGCCCTTTGACGACGTAGTGCCATTCGCTCGCGTTGGCGTGCCAGTGCGGCTGGTGCATCGCGCCCGGCGCGAGCGTGAGCCGCATCGTGGTCATCGTCGTTGCGATGGGGAACTCGCGCGCCGACGCGATGTGAATCGTGCCGCCCGCCGAGCTTTCCTTCGGCTTCTGCGCCAACAGCGCGAAGCGGTGCGAGCGCGCCGGATCGAGCGGACGGACGGAGCGGGCCTGTTCGCTGTCGCGCGGGATGACCGGGCCTTGCATGATGTAGGTCTCGCCCTTGGGAATATCGGCGAGCCACGCCGCATCGACGCCGTATGCCTGGGCCAGATCGGCGGCATCGAACCGGCTCATCCAGTCGCTGACCCCGAATGTCCCGTGCTCGCCATAGAGGCCATCGTCGAAGGCGAGGACCGCATGGCATGGCTCCGTCCCGAGGGTCTGGATCGCGTGGCTGTGGGCGCGCGGAAAGTACCAGAGGTCGCCGGCCGCGAGATTGACCACCTCGACCGCGCCGGCCGGATCGACCACGGTGACCTGGCAGTGGCCGCCGAGCACGAATGCCCATTCGGCCGAGTTGTGCCAGTGCATCTCGCGCGCCCCGCCGGCGTTGATGAACAGATGTGCGCCGGCAATGTCGGTCGCGATCGGCAGCTGGCGCGCGGTCGTATCGCGCGCCCAGCCGCCGGTGGTCGCCTTGATCGGCCCCTGGTCGAGTGCCGCAGTGAACTTCGCGGGCTCGCCGGACTTGCGAGGAATGAGCGGCAGGTATTTCGAAGCCGGCGCCACATCGTACCCGGCCGCATGGCCATCGCCCGGCGACGCGAAGGACCTGGTCGAGGCGACGCTGCCGGCGCCGAGCGCGAGCGCCCCGAGGAAAATGCGACGATTGGGTTGTGCCATGACCGTCTCCGTTTGCTGAAAATCGCTTCGGCCTCGCGATGACATCGTGCGGCGACGACAATCGCCTGCAACTGTCATGCGCTCGCGGCGGCAGGTTCAACGCGCCCTGCGAAAAACCGATAAATCTTTGCGATGATCGCGACCGCGACCGGACGGCCCGGTAGGAATGCACCATGTCGACTGAGCTCCAAATGCCCGAATGGACGCGATGAGTCGGCTCAAGGACTGACAATGGTATTGGGCGGCAGCGCCCGGCCGATATAGCGTGAGCTTACGGAGCAAGGGTATTCGGTGTCTTGCTCGGAACGGACGGCTGTCCGCTCCGGGTCATTCGCGATCGAGCGAACCATCCGGTCCGCGTCGACCACCACGCGCGAACAGCAGCAGGTTCGAGCTCATCGGCCCGAGCCGCAGGCCGGTGGCGGCGATCACGGCGCCGGCCGGCGCGAGAGCGCGCAGGCGGCGGCGGGACATCAGGATCAGGTTTCGCTCATCGGCCCATTCGGACTT
Source organism: Xanthobacteraceae bacterium (assembly GCA_035293985.1). Classification (GTDB taxonomy): domain Bacteria; phylum Pseudomonadota; class Alphaproteobacteria; order Rhizobiales; family Xanthobacteraceae; genus JAVDCA01. Next base: position 175,889 of record DATGLS010000005.1, on the reverse strand, counting down.
GCCGAGCATCCGACAGGCCAGGGCGAAGCTCGCGTCGCCGTAATGCAACAGCGGAATGGCGGTGTGATGCTCGACCGGAAAATAGCGGTGCGGCACCGTGATGAAGACGCGATCGGCCACGCGCGTCAGCTCGGCGACGAAAGCGGCCTGGTTCGCGGCGCTGCCCACATGCTCGAGCACCGCGTTCGACGCCGCGATCGCAAAGCTCTTGTCGGCGAAGGGCAGCGGCTGATGCGGCGCGATCCGGCGATAGCTCACATCGGGGAAAGCGGCACGGAAATCGGCGCCGTCGCCGAGGCCCAGCGCCGTGATGCGGGCGCGATGTGGATACTTGCGCTCCAGCAGATTGGCGGCATCGTTCACCACGTCGGAGACGCCGACGTCGAGAATGGCCTCGTCGGGACGCGGCGCGCAGTAGCGGATGAAATCGTCGTAGATGCGATCGCGCGCCGCGACCGTCAGCCGCTCGCCGAGCGAGCGCGGCGGCACCGCCTGATAGAATTTTTCATCCACGTGCCGGGCGGCATTCATGATCTGGAGGGCCGGAGAGCGTGCGTGCCGAAATCGTCGCGGACCTTAGCACGGATGCGCCGATCCACGGGATGGCTTTGCGCAGGGTCGCCGGCCGGCGCCTTTGCTGCGCCGCAATAGTAAGTGACGTCGACCCATCGCGGTCGCGAGCCAACCGAGAAAGACTCCTTCGGGGCCAGCCAAAAAAGACTGCTCATGGGGAGGAGAGCGGCTCTTGCGGCCGCGTCTCCAACCATGGGCAGCAACGCGGCCATGCTTGCGGTCGGGATCGAAAGTCGCGACAGCGCGTTGTCGATGGCGTCCGCTGGCCGGCGCCCGGTCCGGGTGTTTTCGCGTGCCCGTCACTGACGCGATCCCGATCGACGACTTCCGCGCGAGCGAGGGCCGATGATCAACGATCTTTGGTACAAGAACGCGGTCATCTATTGCCTCTCCGTCGGCACCTACATGGATGCGAATGGCGACGGCATCGGCGATTTCCAGGGACTGCTGCGCCGGCTCGACTACCTGAGTGGTCTCGGCGTCACGGCGATCTGGCTGATGCCGTTCCAGCCATCGCCGCAGCGCGACGACGGCTACGACATCTCCGATTATTACAATGTCGATCCCCGCTATGGCACGCTCGGCGACTTCGTCGAGTTCGCCCACGGCGCCAAGCAGCGCGGCATCCGGGTGCTGATCGATCTCGTTGTGAACCACACCTCGGATCAGCATCCGTGGTTCAAGGACGCGCGCAAGGATCCGAGCTCGAAGCATCGCGACTGGTACGTCTGGTCGAAGGCCAAGCCGCGCAATGCCGATCAGGGTGTGGTGTTTCCCGGCGTGCAGAAGTCGACCTGGAGTTACGATGCAGAAGCGAAAGCCTGGTACTTTCACCGCTTCTACGATTTCCAGCCCGACCTCGACGTTTCGAACCCGATGGTACAGGCCGAGATCCTCAAGATCATGGGCTTCTGGGTGCAGCAGGGCGTCTCCGGCTTCCGCATGGACGCCGTCCCATTCGTGATCTCGACCAAGGGGCCGCAGGTGACGAAGCCAAAAGAGCAATACGACATCCTGCGCCGCTTTCGCGAATTCCTGCAATGGCGGCAAGGCGACCTGATCGTGCTCGCGGAAGCGAACGTCCTGCCCAACACCGATCTCGAGTATTTCGGCGAGGCGGGCGAGCGGCTGCAGATGATGTTCAATTTCCAGGTGAACCAGAACCTGTTCTACGCGCTGGCGAGCGCCGACAGCCGTCCGCTGGTCGCGGCGATGCAGGCGACCAAACCGCGTCCCGCGACCGCCCAGTGGGGTCAGTTCCTGCGCAATCACGACGAGCTCGATCTCGGCCGGCTGACACAGGCGCAGCGGCAAAAAGTGTTCGCCGCGTTCGCGCCCGATCCCGACATGCAGCTCTACGATCGTGGCATCCGCCGGCGGCTCGCCCCGATGCTCAAAGGCGATCGGCGGCGCATCGAGATGGCCTACAGCCTGATGTTCACGCTGCCGGGCACCCCGGTCATCCGCTACGGCGACGAGCTCGGCATGGGCGACGATCTGCGCCAGCCGGAACGCCGATGTGCGCGCACGCCGATGCAATGGTCGAACGAGCCGCACGGCGGATTCACCAAGAGCGACCGGCCGGTCTGCCCGGTTATCTCGGGCGGGCCCTACGGGTACCAGCACATCAATGCCGCGCTCCAGCGCCGGCACGCCGAGTCGCCGCTGAACTGGACCGAACGCATCATCCGCATGCGCAAGGAGGTGCCGGAGATCGGCTGGGGCGATTTCGCCGTGATACCGACCGGCGATCGCGCCGTGCTGGTGATGCGCTACGACTGGCGCAACAACTCCGCGGTGTTCGTGCACAATCTCGACGGCAAACCGCGCGAGGTGGCGTTCGCGGTGGGGCTCACCGGCGAGAACGAGCCGCATGGGCGACTGCTGGTCAACCTGCTGTCGGAGGATCACAGCGAGGCGGGCAAGGACGGCCGGCATCGGCTGGTCATCGAGCCCTATGGCTATCGCTGGTACCGGGTTGGCGGCCTCGACTACCTGCTCCGCCGCAGCGAGATCGAGAATGACGAAGCGGCGCGTCAGCACCCCGAGGGCGCAGCGCGCGCCCGCAAGCGCGGTCGCCGCGGCGCGGCGCGGCGACGTCGGCGGGCTACGGCGAAGAAGGCGCGCCGATGATCAGGCCCTCGTTGCCGCGCAGATGGATGTCGCGCGCGATCTCCTCGCCGTCGCGATCGGCATTCGAGGAGACCAGCACGCGCGCTTGCGGCGGCATTGCCTCGAGCGCGATGGCGAGCGGCTCGTTTCCGAGGTTGAGCGCGACGACCACCTGGTCGTCGGCGTGGTCGCGCCGATAGAGCAGCAGGTCGCCCTGCGCGGCGAGCGCACGATAGGCGCCGGCGCTCAGGGCCGGTCGGGCGCGCCGCAGCGCGATCAGCCGCCGATGTAGATTGAGCAGCGACGTCGGATCCGCGCGTTCGTTCTCGACATTCTGGCTGCGGAAATCTGCGGCGAGCGGCAGCCACGGCTCGCCCGTCGAGAAACCCGCGCCGCGTCCCGCGCTCCATTGCATCGGCGTTCGGCATCCGTCGCGGCCGACGCCGATTCCCGGCACATTCTTCTCGAAAGGATCCTGAACGCGTTCGGGCGGGATCACGACGTCGGTCATGCCGATCTCGTCGCCGTAATAGATCGTCGGCGTGCCGCGTAGCGTCAGCAGCAGCATCGCGGCGATGCGCGCCTGAGCGCGGCCGACGCGGCTTGCGATCCGCGGCCGGTCGTGATTGCCCAGCACCCAGTTGGGCCAGCCGCCGGCGGGCAGGGCCGCTTCGTATTCGCCGATCAGGCGGTCGATCTCGCGTGCTTTCCACGGCGCCGAGAGCAGCGTGAAGTTGAACGGCAGGTTCACGCCGCGCAGATCGCTGCCGTAATATCTGACGAGGCGCTCGAGCGGCAGGTAGATTTCCCCGATCAGGACGCGATCGGCGAACTCATCGATGACCCGGCGAAGCCCCGTGACCACCTCGAGCACCTCCGGCCGGTCGCTCGTATAGAGCGGCAGCAGCCGCTCGTGCGGCGGGCGGCCGGGCACGTAGGCCGGATTGGGCGGGTTGTCGCGGAATTCCGCGTCCTTGATCAGATGCCAGATCACGTCGATGCGGAAGCCGTCGACGCCGCGAGCGAGCCAGAAGCGCATCACGTCGTGGATCGCGGCGCGGACCTGGTCGTTGCGCCAGTTGAGGTCCGGCTGCTGCGGCAGGAAGGCATGGTAGTAGTACTGGCCGGTCGGTGGATCGAGCTGCCAGGCGCTGCCGCCGAACTCTGACAGCCAGTTGTTAGGTGGTCCGCCGTCCGGCGCGGGATCGCGCCAGATGTACCAGTCGCGCTGTGGGTCGTTGCGCGACCGCCGACTGTTGGCGAACCAGGGATGCCGGTCGGAGGTATGGTTCGGGACGAGGTCGAGAATAACCTTGATGCCGCTGCGGTGCGCTGCCGCGACGAGCGCATCGAAGTCCGCCAGCGATCCGAACAGCGGATCGATACCGGTGTAATCGGCGATGTCGTAGCCGAAGTCGGCCATCGGCGAGGGAAAGATCGGCGACAGCCAGAGCGCGTCGACGCCAAGCTCGACCAGATAGGTGAGTCGCTCGAGGATGCCCGGCAGGTCGCCGATGCCATCGCGGTTCGTGTCCGCAAACGAGCGGGGATAGATCTGGTAGAGCACGGCGGCCTGCCACCACTGCACCTGACGTCCTGCCGTTCGAGGAATGCGTGGCTCCCCCCGAGGGGGCCCGTGAGGCATGCGACGACGCGCCAGTGACAACCAGATGCAACGCGACCTGTTCCGATGGCCCGGACCGCCGCGAGAGGCTTGCACAATCTCATGCAGCGATCGCCTTGCGGAACTCGGCGTGCGGATCGCGCGTTCATTCCGCTCGTGGACGGGAGCACTGTGGATGGCTGCGCGTCGTGCCAACGATCCTCACTACTGGGCGGCCCGCGCGCTCCAGGCCCGAAGCATTGCCGACCTGGTGTCCGACGAGGAGACACGATCGCGAATTCTTGCGATCGCGCGGCACTACGAGCTCATTGGCGAACGGGCGGTCGACCGGCTCAAGATCAGGGCGGCGAGCAGGGTCTCGACCGGCGGGGCGCGCCGCAATGCCGACGTCAACGTGTTCGAGGACGACCCGGGCTAGCGCCGACCCGGTCGGTGGTCCAGCGCGCGATCGCGGTGGCAGCAAAAGCCGACGCGGTGGCTCGTTCAGGGCCGATGAACGAACGTGTGGCGTCCCCAGTCCATGTACGCCGGCACTGCTTCGCGGCCGTCGCGGTGGCGGCCGCCCGCGCAGGCCGCAAACCAGGCGGCCACCGCGCCGATCAGCGCGGCTGCGCCCGCCATGAAGCCGATGATGAGGGCACTATGACGGGCGCGGTCGATGTCGGTCTTCGCCTGCGCGGCGACCTGCGTCACGCGGCGGTCGGCATCGGCTGGGGCGAGGCCGGTCGTGGTGGTGACGAGGTGCACCAGATAGGCGCGATCGTCCGCCTGCATGCCGGCGTGACTCGAGGTCGTCAGCAGGATGCGCGCCGCTTCTGAGCGGGCATAGCTCATGTCGCCGGCGGGGCGACGCTCGCTGCGAAACAGCCGGTCGAGATCGAAGCCGATGAGGTTCTCGCCAGCGACCGAGGAAGCCTGACCGGCGTTCGTCGTGGATGGCGCGATGAGGCGAGGCGCCGCTTCGGCGATCGCCAGCGCCAGCATGCCGGCCAACAACGTGGCGAGCGCCCACACGATGAGCCCATGCATGCCGTCGCGGAACTCGACGTCCTCGACGGGCGCGGCGGCAAAGCGCGCGCGCAAGCGCGCCGCCAAGTAGCCGCCGAAGCCATAGGAGACGAGCGCCACCAGCAGGAGCCAGAGGCCGGACAGAAGCACCAGCGCGCTCGAGGTGTCGCGCCACGCCGGCGCCGACGAGCTCATGGACAATCCAAGCGCGACCGCGAAGCTGTGCAGCACGAAGGCAAGCGCTGCGGCCGCAAACGCGCCGGCGACGACCGGGGTCCAGTCGAGGCTGACAGTGGTTCCCTCCGCGAGCGGGGAGGCGTGGGTTTCCAACGTGGTCATGCCAACCTCCGCGACTTCAGTGAAGCCCAAGGAAGGACAGAATGAACATGATCACGACGATGAGACCGATGAGATAGATCAGCCCGTTCATGGATCGCCCTCGTAAAGTCGCGCCGCCCAGGGCGCACCTGCAAGCCAACCGGCGGTGATCACAAAAGTTCCATTTGCCAAAGAGACGATCCGAGCGCCTCGCCGCAGCTTTGTAACGAGCCGTTCATGACGGCGCCGGGCCAACGCTGCTGCACCGCAAATTGTCCGGATCGGACGTTCCCTGGGTCTTTTTCGGTGGGGATTGATTAGCAGCGCGAATGGCCACGTCGCCGCTCGCCGCCCGCCTCACTGCGCCTCAGTGCAAGTAAGCTTCGGCGGCGTAGCGGCGCATCATGCGGGTGCTGTTGAAGTATGATCCGAGCTTGCTGATCGACTGCTTCATCATCCCGATCCAGCGCGCGCGATCATCATACCACAGCGGCAGCACGACCTCGTCGAGCTTGCCGTAGAGGTCGTCGGCGTCGCGCCTATGATCGGCGTTGCCCGTCTGGCCGTTGCCGATCGCCCAGCCGGTGACGCCCTCGATGTGGCCTTCGACCCACCAGCCGTCGAGCACGCTGAAGTTCAGCACGCCGTTGAGGGCGGCCTTCATTCCGCTGGTGCCGGAGGCTTCGAGCGGCGGCAGCGGGGTGTTGAGCCATACGTCGGCGCCGGCGACGAGGCTCGCGGCGATGCGCATGTCGTAGTTCGCGAGATAGACCATCGGCGCGACGTTGGAGAGCTGGCGGATGTGGCGATGGATCTGCGCGATCAGCGCGCGGCCGCCCTCGTCGCGCGGATGCGCGAGGCCGGCGAATACCGCCTGGAACGGGCGGCGGCGGGCGATCTCGGCGAGCCGCTCGATGTCCTCGAACAAGAGCCCGGCGCGCTTGTAGGGCGTCATGCGCCGCGCGAACCCGATCACCGGCAGGTCGGGGCGCAGCTCGGTCGCGGTGAGCTCCTCGACCCGCGCGATCAGGTCGCGCTTCGCCTGCTCGTGCGCCGCCCAGATCGCATCGTCGCCGAGCTGGTCGGCACGCTCCAGCACCTCCGGCTCGAGCCCCCATTGCGGCAGCGCCGCGTCGTAGAGCCGCGCGAAGCTCGCATGCGTCCAGGTCGGCGCGTGCACCCCGTTGGTGACCGCCCGCACGTCGTAGCCGGGAAACATCTTCGCGGTCGTCTGCGCGTGGGTCTTCGAAACGCCGTTGACGTAGCCGCTGAGATTGAGCGCGAGCCGGGTCATGTTGAGCCGCTCGTCGCCGGCGAGCCGTTTGAGCTCGGCCATGTCGACATAGGCTGACAGGTTGGTGAGCGTTCGCGTCACCAGATCGTAGGAGAACTGGTCGTGCCCCGCCTCGATCGGCGTGTGGGTGGTGAAGACGCAGCGCTCGCGCACCCGCGCGACGTCGCGCGCAAGGTCGTCTGCCGTCTCGCCGCGGCGGACCGCGCGCAGCAAATGCAGCGTGAGGAGCGCCGCGTGCCCCTCGTTGAGATGGAAGGTGCGGATGTCGAAGCCGAGCGCCGCCAGCAGCCGGCCGCCGCCGATGCCGAGGACGATCTCCTGCTTGAGCCGATAGGCGTCGTCGCCGCCGTAGAGATGATGGGTGAGCGCCCGGTCGGCCGGATGGTTCTGCTCGAGGTCGGTGTCGAGCAGCAGCACCGGCACGCAATGGCCGAGCGGGCAGGGCAGGCGATAGAGCCACGGCCGCACCCACACGTCGCGGCCTTCGAGGGCGAGCGACACCATGATGCCGAGCGCCGTCGCGTGCTGCTCCGGCCGCCACGGGTTGGCGCCGGTCACCTGCTGGCCGTCCGCGTCGATTTCCTGGCGCACATAGCCGATGCGGCTGAGCAGGCTCACGAACACCATCGGCAGCTGGAGGTCGGCGGCCGAGCGGGCGCTGTCGCCGGCGAGCACGCCGAGGCCGCCGGAGTAGGTGTGCATGTCCGGCCGCAGCGCGATCTCCATGGAGAAGTAGGCGATGCGGGTGCGCTGCAGGAATGGTTCGATCGGGCTCGTCACGGGGCCATGTTAAGCCATTCCCCGGCGCTGCGGTCGACTCATCCAGACATGACTGTGGACGAATTGGGGCGGACGGAACTCGGGCCACGGCGTCGGCGTGGCGACGCGAGCGCCGATCCGGTTTCCGGACCCGCTCGCATCCGCGTCTAACCCGGACCCGGACGCCTCGATCAGATGTGCCGAAACCCGATGCAGACCACGCGAGGAAGGGTAGCTTGATAGGAAAACTGACGCGGGCGTAGTCTTCAAGGGAGGCATACCCGAAAAGGGCAGGACAATCGCTTGTGAGGTGAGTACAGCGCGCGCTCCGTCTTCAAGCTTCACATCCGATTGTCGCGTCGACGGGGGAGGAAAGATGACCCAGGCAACAGCCGAGGCAAGCTTCGCGAAGCCGCTGCCGCACGAGACGCGCAAGGCGGTCGTCGCTGCCGCCATCGGCAACGTCCTCGAATGGTACGATTTCGGCGTCTACATCTTTTTCGCCGGGACGATCGCGCAGAACTTCTTCCCCAAGGGCAATTCCGCCACGGCGCTGCTCTCCTCCTTCGCGGTCTTCGGGGTCGGCTTTCTGATGCGGCCCTTGGGCGGCATCGTGATCGGCCGCTTCGGCGACACGCATGGCCGCCGTGCGGCGCTCACGCTGACCATCTTCGCGATGGCTTTCGGCACCGTCATGGTCGGCGTCCTGCCGACTTACGCGAGCATCGGCGTCGTCGCGCCGATATTGCTCGTCGTGGCGCGGCTGATCCAGGGCTTCTCGGCCGGCGGCGAATGGGGAGGCTCGACGGCCTTCATGGTGGAATGGGCACCGGCGGACCGGCGCGGCTGGTACGGCAGCTTCCAGCAGGCCTCGATCGCGCTCTCGCTCGTGCTCGGCTCCGGCACCGGCGCGCTCTTCGCTGCGATCATGAGTCCCGCCGCGCTGTCCGCGTGGGGCTGGCGCATCCCATTTCTCGCCGGCATCGGGCTGGCGCTGGTCGGGGGCTATCTGCGCCGTAACGTCGAGGAAACGCCGCACTACCGGGCCGCCGAGAAAACCCCTGCGCCGGCGACTTCGGGCGGCTTCACGGCCGGGCTGCGCGCCTTCGGCTTCACGATCTACTGGACCGTCGCGTTCTACACCCTCCTGTCCTACATGCCGACGTTCACGGCGCAACATGCCGGCGTGACGGCGGCGCAGGCGCTCACCGCCAATACGGTCGGCCTCGTCGCGCTGATGGTCCTGATCCCGCCCTTCGGCGCGCTGTCCGACCGGGTCGGACGGAAGCCGCTCCTGCTCGCCTCCTGCGCGTTCTTCGCCGTGCTGACGCTGCCGCTGTTCGCCGTCATCCTGGGACACCCGGGCTTCGCCCTGCTGATGCTGATCCAGATTCTCTTCGATGCCGCGATCGCGCTCTTTTCCGGCGCCGGGCCGGCCGCGATCGCGGAGATGTTCCAGACCATCGGCCGCTCGACCTGGATGACGCCGGCCTATGCGCTGGCGGTTGCGCTGTTCGGCGGCTTCGCGCCCTTCATCGCCGGCTGGCTGATCGCCGCCACCGGCTCGCCACTGGCACCGGCCTATTACGTGATCGCGGCCGCGATCGTCAGCTTCATCGTGATCTGGCGCATGCCCGAAACCGCGCATCGGCCGCTGCAATGACGGCGCCAGTGCGAAAAGGGCAGAAGGTCGCCATCGTCACCGGCGGGGCGCGCGGCATCGGCCGGGCGTGCGCGCATGCGCTCGCCCGAGCCGGCTTTGCGATCGCGCTCGTCGATGTGCTCGAGGCCGAGATGGAGCGCACCGCCGCCGAGATCGAGGCGCTCGGCACGCCGGCGATGCGTCTTCCGGCGGATGTCGCCGATTTCGTGCGGGCGCAGGCGGTCGTGAACGCCGTGCAGGAGCGCTTCGGCCGCGTCGACTTCCTCCTCAACAATGCCGGCCGGCCGATGCCGAAGGGCATCCTCGAGATCAGCGAAGCGGAGTACGACGCGACCATCGCGGTCAATCTGAAGAGCTGCTTCAACTACATCCGCGCGGTGGCGCCGATCATGCTGGCGCAGGGCGGCGGCCGGATCGCGTCGATGTCGTCGTTGAACGCGCATTCGGGCGGCGTGACGGCGGCGCTTTCCCGCTTCTCCTATGCGGCCGCGAAGGCCGGCATCATCGGCATGACGCGGGCGCTCGCCAAGGAGCTCGGACCTTCGATCCTCGTCAATGCGATCTGCCCGGGGCTGATCCAGACCGAATTGGCGACCAAGAACCCGGTCATCGTCGAGCGTGGCGCGGCGATCGCGCGCGACGGCATCGCGCAGCATCGTCTCGGAACGCCCGAGGACGTCGCGCAGCTCGTCGTCTTCCTCGCCGCGAGCGAGCCCTGCTACATCACGGGCCAGGATTTCAAGGTCGACGGCTTTCAGTACAACATGTGAGCGACGTAAGGGCACGGATGCAGCTCCGGTTCGATGGCAAGAGCGTGGTGGTCAGCGGCGCCGGCCACGGCTTCGGACGCTGCATCGCCGAGACCTTTGCCGGGCTCGGCGCGCGCGTCTTCGGCTGCGACCTCTCGGCCGCGGAGCTTGCCGAGACGGCGAAGGCCGGCGTCGCGACCGAGGTGGTGGATCTCACCGACCGCGCCGCGGCGGCGGCGTGGATCGCGCGCGTCGAGGCGAGCGGGGGCGCCGTCGACATTCTGGTCAACAATGCCGGCGGCGTCGGCGGGCAGACCGGGCGGCCGATCGAGGAGGTGCCCGATGCCGACTGGGACCGCATCTTCGCCGTCAACGTCGGCGCCGCGTTCGCGCTCTCGCGCGCCGCCGCGCCGGCGATGAAGCGGGCGCGCGCCGGCCGCATCGTCAATATCAGCTCGGGCGCGGGCCTCGCGCGCTCGCTCACCGGCATCCAGGCCTATGCGTCGGCGAAGCACGCCGTGGTCGGGCTGACGCGGCAATTGGCGCACGAGCTCGGGCCCTATGGGATCACGGTCAACAGCGTCGCGCCCGGTTTCGTGCGCACAAATGAGGCGACCGAGGCGCAATGGGCGAGCTATGGCGCCGAGGGACAGAAGGCGCTTGTCGAGGCGATCGCGATGAAGCACCTCGGCACGGCGCAGGACATTGCGAACGCGGTCGTGTTCTTTGCCTCGGACCTCGCCTCGTTCGTCAACGGACAAATATTGCAGGTGGACGGAGGACGTTAGGCCTCGCCCAATTCAATCGAATTTGAATCGGGGTCTGGTTTCTTCGTTTGGAGCATGATCTTATCCGAAAACGGCTTCCACTTTTCGGGATCATGCTCGAGATGAACGATCAGCGCGCGCGGCATCCGGACGGCGAGCCCTGGCAATGGCCGGAAAGCATCTGGCGCGGCATCATCGGCCGCGCCCGCGCCGGCCGCAGCCTGCGACCGAAATCCTGGCCGGATGGCGCGCGCTGCGCCGTCGCCTTGTCGTTCGACGCGGACCACGAGACGATCCCGTTGCGCGACAAGGACGAGAGCCCGATGCGCATCAGCCAAGGCCAGTACGGCCACCGCCAGGCGGTGCCGCGCATCCTGAAGCTGTTGGCGCGCGAGCAGGTGCCGGCGAGCTTTTTCTATCCTGCGGTCGTTGCGCTCATTTATCCCGACGAGGTGAAGCGGGTCGCCGCGGAGGGTCACGAGATCGGCATCCATTCCTGGATTCACGAGGCGAATACGACACTGCCGCCGGGCGCCGAGCGCGAATTGACCCTGCGCGCCGCCGACACGCTCGCCCGGATCGTCGGCACCCGGCCGGTCGGCATGCGCACGGCGAGCTGGGATTTCTCGACCGAGACGCTCGCGATCATCCGCGAGATGGGGCTGCTCTACGACTCGAGCCTGATGGCGGACGACGATGCCTACGAGCTCCTGGAGAACGGCCAGCCGACCGGCATCGTCGAGCTGCCGCCGGAATGGATCCGCGACGACGCCGTCTACTACAACATGGTGCGCTTTTCGGCGCTGCGGCCCTATACGCCGCCGTCGGCGGTCGAGGAGATCTTCCGCGCCGAATTCGACGGCGCCTGGGACGAGGGCGGGCTCTTCCTGTTGACGATGCATCCGCACGTCAGCGGCCACCGCTCGCGCCTGCCGGTCGTCGCGCGGCTGATCGCGCACATGAAGGCGAAGGGAAAGTGCTGGTTCGCGACGCACGCGCAGGTCGCGCGGTGGTGCAAGCAGCACGGCGGCGAAGCGTGAGGCCTATGCGGGCCACCCCTCGGGCGACGGCCTACGGCCGCGTTTTCCCGCCGCGCCCGGACCGGCTCGCGCGGGCAGCGGTCGAGCCGATCATCGAGCCGGAGCTTTCTTCCCGCTCAAATCCGACTCGAAGGAGAAACCAAAAATGGCATACTCGTTGTACGACGCGGCCGTAACGCCCTGCGCGCAACAGCTCGGCGCACTGGTGGGCATCATCGACAAGGCTGCCGCGCATTGTGCCGCCAACAAGATCGAGGAATCGGTGCTGCTGCAGGACCGTCTGTACCCAGACATGTTCAGCCTCGCCCGCCAGATCCGTCAGTCGGCCGATCTCGCGATGAACACCGGCGGCCGCCTGGCCGGCGTTACGCCCCCCGCGCTGCCGGCCGTGGACGACACCAGCTTCGCCGCCGCCAAGGGCCGTGTCGAAACCGCCCTGGGCTTCGTCAAGTCGCTGACGCGCGCGCAGCTCGACGGCGCGGAGGACAAGGTCATCGCCTGGAAGGCCGGCAGCAACGACCGGAAAATCAAGGGAAACGACTATCTGCAACAGTTCGCGCTGCCGAATTTCTTCTTCTTCGTGACGACGGCGTACGACATCCTGCGTCATCGCGGCGTGCCGCTCGGCAAGCGGGACTTCCTCGGCCCGGTCAACTGGCTCTGACGCAGAGTCCAATGGAATCGATCCACGCGTCTTTCCAGTAGGTCGGGTCGAGCCCTTCGCGAGACCCAACATTGTGCCACGCGTTGGGTCTTGCCAACGTTCGCCCCAATCTACGGCGGGCCGATCACTCTGCCATACCGCAACAGATCCTGATGACGGTTTCCGAGCAGCGATCCGAATCCTCCTTCCTCCGCGGCATCTGGTCGATCAACGCCAGCATGTTTTCCTTCACGGTGGGCGACATCATCCTGAAGGTCTTTGGCCGCTATTTCCCGCCGATCGAGCTGATTTTCATCAGGAGCGTCGTGATCGCGGCCGCGCTCGCAATAGCCATGATCGCCACGCGAAGACTGCCACGGATGCGAACCGCGACCGCGCCATCCATGCTGGCGCGCAGCCTGTTCGACTGCATCAACATCTTCACGTTCACGGTTGCGGTGGTGCATATGCAGTTGCCCGAGATTTACGCCGTGCTGCTGACGGCGCCATTCATGTTGACGATCCTCGCGACCGTGTTCTTTCACGAGCCGGTCGGCCATCGACGCTGGCTCGCGATCATCGGCGGATTCTGCGGTGTGCTGCTCGTCATAAAACCGAATCCATTCGCGCTGGACAAATGGGCGTTCCTCGCGCTCGCCTGTGCGGCCGCGGGCGCGGCGCGGGACACCGTCACGCGCACGATCGATCAGAAAACACCGGCCATTGAAGTCACCTTCTATTCGGCCGTTTTCGCCGCGGCGGGAAGCCTCGCATTCGGGATCCATGAGTGGGTGCCATTGACGCAACCGCTGCACCTTCTCGTGATCGTCCAGGCGGCGAGTTATCTGGTCGGCATGCTTCTGCTCGTTCATGCGTGCCGGATCGCGCCGCTGTCGGTCGTCGCCGCCTTTCGCTACACATTGCTCATCTGGGGCGGACTGGCCGGCTATTTCATATTCGGCCAGGTTCCCGATCTATGGAGCATCATCGGCACGGCCTTGATCGCGACGTGCGGTCTATACACCTTCCACCGCGAGGCCGTGCGTCGACGCCCGGTGGCCTCCAACGTCGTCGCGCTGAACTGATCAACATCAGCATGTCAGCGGCCACTGCTCGCGGTTGCCGGTCGTCGAGCAGCTGATCGCGCTCTCGAAGGCGAAGGGAAAGTGATGGTTTGCGACGCAGGCGCAGGTGGCGCAGTGGCGCAAGGAGCACGGCGGCGCAACGAGCACGGCGGCGAGACTTGAGCCGCAGACCGTGTGCTGCTCGGAGCGGCGGACCGCCTGCGACCGGCTGCGCGGATCGTGACGGGCCGCAGTCGCGGCCCGTCACTTTGCAACCAATTCTTCCAATACGCGCGCGACAGCCTTCGGGCCATCCGGCTCGGACGGCGCGAGTTGAGAATACATCCGGAAGTCGGCCAAGGCCTCTTGCAGCCGGTGCTCGCGCTCCCACGCGAGGCCGCGGTCGAAGTAGGCATCGGGATCTTTAGGCTGGAGCTGGATCGCCACGGTATAGTCGGCGATGGCGCGGTCGAGCTCGCCCTTGTTGCCGAGGGCGCTGCCGCGGTTGACATAGGCGCCCGCATCGTTCGGATCGAGCTGGATCGCTTCGGAATAATCCGCGATTGCACGGTCGAGGTCGCCCTTGGCTTTCCAAGCGATGCCGCGGTTGTAGTAGAAAGAAGCCTCTTTCGGATCGATGCGGATCGCCTCGGAATAATCCGCGATGGCACGATCGAGGTCGCCCTTGGCTTTCCAAACGACGCCGCGGCTGGAGTAGGGACCAGCGTCTTTCGGATCGAGCCGGATCGCCTGGTCATAGTCGGCGATCGCCCGGTCGAGGTCGCCCTTGGCCTTCCAGGCGTCGCCGCGGCTGACGTAGGTGTATTCATTGCTCGGATCGAGCCGGATCGCCTGGTCATAGTCGGCGATCGCGCGGTCGACGTCGCCTTTGACTCTCCATGCATCGCCGCGATTGCCGTAAGCGTATCCATTTTTCGGATCGAGCCGGATCGCTTCGTCATGGTCGGCGATGGCCCGGTCGAGGTCGCCTTTGTGGCGCCAGGCGATGCCGCGGGCGTTGTAGGCGCGCACATAGGTCGGATCGACCCGGATCGCCTCGTTGAAATCCGCCAGGGCGTGCTCGAGGTCGCGCCGCGCGAGGTAGGCGAGACCGCGACCGGCATAGAGCTGCGCGAGGCTCCGACCCGTGTATTGACGCGTCTCGATGGCGCGCGAGCATGCCGCGAGTGAAAGGTCGCCCGACTGCGTTCCGCAGATGTCCCGGTCGTCGGCCGCGGCCGGCGTACCAACGCATGCGAGCGCCGTCAGGGCCAGGCATGCGAGCAACGAGTATACTGACGGGCGCATCTGCAGTTCTCCGCACTCACCCGGTTCACCCGAGGCGCCGGAATAGCCGATCGACATTTCGCGGGCGCTCATCCGACCTTTGGTCGGACCGGCATCCGAAATGGTTCACCGGCGATCCCGGAAGAAATGGGTTGAACATAACGTTCTCCATTCCTTGAGCAGCACGCCCGGACCATCCGTCCGGGGTGCGGGGCTGGGGTGTTCGGGTCGGCGCGAGCATTGGAAGATCGAGTCTGCGAGCACGCTGTCCGTGCGGCGCGAATCACTTATGTTCGTTTCCGTAGCGGACGTTGCGATGGGGTGATGACGGTGTCCGAGGGCACGTTCCGCGGCGGAGCAGCCGCAGCATGATGGGTGCGTCTTTAAGGTGGGCTCAAGAGCTGTTGACGAGCGTTCAGCCCGTTTCGGTCAAGGGCCCGGCACATCCCGATCGCGCCGTCGGCCGCGCATCCGGTCCCCGCGCCAGCGTGAAGCAGGCCCGCGCCAAGTACGATGGCGACATCCTGCACATCATCATGCAGTATCCCGGCTGCGATGACGCCTACGTTCTGGCTTTTCTGCGCACCAGGGTCCATTGGTTCGGCCGCGGTACGTTGATCGACAGCTTTTTTGCACCTTCGCTGGGTGCGGTTCACGCCGCCGGGCGCCGCCTCGAGACCGCGGGGGAGATCAAGATCAAGGCAGAGCCGTCGCCGCAGCGCGAGGCGCTCCGTTTCTATCCCAACAATCCCCTGTGGCCCGCTACCGGCGCCGAGACGACGCGCGGGCACCCTTGAGATCGGCGGCTACCGCCGGTGATGCCTTCTTCTATGGTGATGATCTGTGATGCGTATGGTCGGCGCGCTGTCGGCGCTTCCGACGGTCGCCGCATCTGTTCGTGCCGACGCGACCGTGGATGTGCCGCCGGAGGCGGCGTGCTGCTTGCTCAGCTGAGCCGCGCCGCGCCGAGCGGCTGAAGCCGTCGATTTGCGCTTGATGTTTTCATGGGTGATCCGCGGCTCCGCATTGAGCGTCTCGGCGGCGCGCTTGTCGGCGACGGCCAATGCGCCGGCCAGAACGACCGCGGTCAGGGCCAAGCCACCGAATATCGCGGACGCGACGGCGACATGACGCTTCCTGCTGGTCTCCACCGGCTGGTCTCCGCACCTGGCTTCGATCGCTCGCGTGCAGGCGTCTTGGTCGCCCGCGGAACTGGCAGGTCCCATGCGACGGCATCACGAACAAATGAACCGGGCCCCGCAGAGGGCGGGGCCCAAGCAAGTGTCTTCCGGTGAGGATCGTCAGTCGCAAACGCGACGACGCACGGTTACCTCGTCGCCGCGGTCGTTCGTGCGGTGGTCGATGATGGTGCGACAATGATCGCGGTCGCCGCCGATGCGAACGCCGCCGGGCCCGACATGGACCCCACCAGCCTGGGCGGAAATCGGTCCCAGCAGCGCAACCAAGGCGGCGGCTCCCAGGATCATCGTGATTCTGGACTTCATATGCTCCTCCTGTCCTCCGTCCCCGACCGTTTGTTCCCGCGGGCCCGACCGGCGCCCGCTCAGGGAAAAACGACGGCGCTTCGCTGCTGTTCCGCGTCCAATTCGTCGGGGTCTGTCAGGTCGCCGTCCGACCGGATCCGGTTCGTCTCGCGATTCGGTCGCGCCCCGGCTGATAGCCGCTCGATGGTACGTCGTTGATTCCAATTCGATTAAAACTTTCTCGCGGGACTTAGCCCGGATGAAAGACTGGCCCGGCAAGGTTTGCCGAGAACTCGTCACGAAAGGAACCATTCCCATGGGGGGAGAGTTTCGGAAGCTCATCCGCGGCGGCTTTGCGTTCGTTGCAAACCGCGAGGGTTCGGTGTTGCCGCTGATGGCATTGTTGGCGATCCCGATTCTCGCGGGAATCGGCGCCGCCGTGGACTATTCGCGGGCCGCGACGGCCCGTACGCAGCTGCAGACGGCGCTCGACTCCGCGGTGCTGGCCGGCGCGAAGGACGGATCGCCGAATTGGAGCGCCGTGGCTCTCGCCGTGTTCAATGGCAATCCGAACACCCTCGGCGCGTCCGCCGGCACGCCCTCCTTCTCGATGGACCAGAACGGCAACTATCATGCGAGCGTGACGGGCTCGGTCGGAACGAGCGTGATGCAGGCCTTGGGCATCTCGTCGATCGCAGTCAGCGCCACGACATCGGTGGCGCCCGGCTCGGGAACCGAGAACTCGTGCATCCTCACGCTCGACCACGACCAGAGTCTGTCCGACGTCTCGCTGACGCTCAACGGCGCGCCCAACCTGTCGCTGACCGGCTGCGGCATCCGCTCCAACACGAGCATGAACTGCAACGGCCACAACGGCAATGCGTCGGCTTCGATCGCGGCCGGCAACGTCGCCAATTGCAGCAACTCCAGCAGCAATCAGGTGGCGGTTCCCGACATCTATGCGGGCCTCAACACCAACATCACGATGCAGTGCCCCAAGGGCGCGAGCTCGGGCGTGACGTGGGACGCGAGCGCGACCAGCCCCCCCGCCGGCCTGATCAAGATCTCGCAAAGCTACGGCACCGAATATCACGTCTGCGGCGATCTCACCCTCACCGGGACCGGTTACCTCACCGGGGCGACGCCGAGCTCGGACACCATCATCGTCGTCGAGAACGGCAACCTGAACGTCGCCGCCAAGGCGAACGTCAACACGGTGCGCACCACGATCGTGCTCACCGGCGACAACAGCCTGCCGAGCGCGATCACGTTTCCGACCGGGAAAGGGCAGGGCGCGACCCTCACGGTCTCGCCGTCGACCAATTCGGCCAATCCCTGGGTCGGCATCGCGATCTATCAGGACCCCGTGCTGACCAACACCGACAGCCCCTGGGGCATCGCCGATACGTTCGGGCCGGGCGCGACGTTCAATGCCGACGGCGTCGTCTACCTGCCGCGCTCGAACGTGACCTGGCACGGCAGCGGCGCCAGCAACAACAACAAGTGCACCAAGTTCGTGCTCAACACCTTCACGACCGACGGCAGCGTCAACCTCAACTTCTCCCAGACGAGCGGCTGCACCACGCTCGGCGTCCAGCAGTGGGTCGCGGTGCCGCTGCATCTCGCGCAATAGGATGAGACGTCCAGTCTCGCCCGGCATCGGGCGAGACGGGGCGCCGCGACGTACTGGGGCTCATTTCTCCCAGTACGGCGGGTTCTGCTTGAACAACCGCTTCGGGATCGTGCCGTAGATCACCTGCACGCTGTCGACGGCTTCGGCCACCTTGAAATCGACGCCCATGCTTGCGACCGCATACGCTTCGGCGGCGGTCAGGTGACCCTTCTGCTGCAACAGCTCGACCGTCTCCTGCACGGACTTTTTCATTGCCGTGTTGAGGTCGAGATCGAGGCCGAGGGCATAGTAGTTCGCCGCGTCCTCGGCGCGAGGTCCGCGCATGGCATGGCCGGCGCCCTTGTGCAGGATGAACTGCAGGGTCGCGGTGAGCGACTGCTCGAGCGCGGTGCCGTCGACCTCGCCGTCGGCCTGCAGGCCGTGCGGATCGCCGGTGTAGAACAGCGCGCCATCGGCGAAGACCGGTAGATAGAGCGTCGCGCCGACCGTGAGCACGCGCAGGTCGAGGTTGCCGCCCCAGCGTCCCGGCGGCACCGAGTTGACGGCGATCAGATCGGGCGGCGGCGCCACCGCCATGATGCCGAGGAACGGCGACAGCGGCAGCTCGATGCCGCCGGGCAAAAGCGCGACCTTGCGCGCCGCATCGGTGCGAATGATGAGCGGCGCGGGCTTGGTGACGAGATCGGGCAGCACGCCCGACCCCGGCCCGGTATTGTTGACGCCGTAGGGGACGCGCAGCTCGAGATCGCGCACGCGCACCTCGAGCATGTCGCCGGGCTCGGCGCCTTCGATGTAGATCGGCCCGGTGAGCACGTGCGCGCCGAGGCCGCCCGGATGCGGCACCTTGGTGTAGATGTCCTTGGCGTCCTGCAGGACCTCGTCGGCGCGCACGCCGCCGGCGGCGAAGAAGGTGACTGGGTCATCCTTCGTCAGCACGCCCTGGTGCGACAGGGTGTCGATGCGCACCGTCGTGCCCGACTTGATGCGCAGCACCGGCTTGATGCGCGCCGCGAAATAGCCCCACACCACGGTGCCGGGCGTCGACCCCAAAGTGACGTCGGCCTTGATCGCATCGGGCTTGCTCGCGGCCGGCGCCGGTTGTGCCGCACCTGACGACGCGAGGGCCGCGATGGCGAGGGCGGCCGCTCCGATCAGTGCGAAGCTACGCGTGGGCTGCGACATGGGATCGGTCCTCTTGCGCTCGAGATGCTTCGATAGGGTGGCACCGGTTGTGCGGTCCTGTTACGACCGCTGACCGACCGCACACGGCCGCACCCTATCGTAGTCATTATTGCGGGCGGCTGCCCATAGGTCGATTCATATGTTGCGGCTCCGCGCCGGCCACGCTCTTGTCGCGCCTGTCCGGATTTGCCAGCTTTTGCTCCGAACGTGACGTGTCGCCCCGGGGAGGTGCGCGTGGAAATCGGTTTCGTCGGGCTCGGCGATATGGGCTCCCTGATCGCGCCGCGGCTGATGGCGGCCGGCCATCGCGTCACGGGGTGGAATCGCACACGCCGCAAGGCCGAGCCGCTGATCGCCGCCGGCATGGCCTGGGCGGACACGCCGCGCGAGGTCGCGACGCGCTGCGAGGTCGTCTTCTCGATCGTGACCGATGGGGCGGCGGTCAGCGCCGTCGCGCTCGGCGCGGACGGCATCCTCGCCGGGCTTTCGCCGAGCGGCATCTACATCGACATGAGCACGATCGATCCGGACGCGAGCCGCGCGATCGCGGAAAAATTCGCCGAGCGCGGGCGCACGATGCTCGACGGCCCGATCTCCGGCAGCCCGGTGACCGTGAAGGCCGGCCAAGCATCGATCATGATCGGCGGCAGCGAAGAGGCCTTCGAGCGGGTGAAGCCGGTGCTGCTCGCGATCGGCCCGAAGGCGACGCATATCGGGCCGAACGGCACCGCATGCCAGATGAAGATCGCGGTCAATCTGCTGCTGATGGTCGAGGTGATCGCGTTCGGCGAGGCGGTGGCGCTCGCCGAGAAGGGCGGCGTGCGCCGCGAGGTCGCGGTCGACGCCGTGCTCAAGAGCGTCGCGGCCTCGCCGGTGCTCGGCTATCGCGGGCCATTCATCCTGGAAGGGAAGATGCCGGAAAAACCCCTCGCCGACGTGACGCTGCAGCAGAAGGACATGCTGCTGGCGCTCAATCTCGGCCGCAAGCTCGGCAGCCCGGTGCCGCTCGCGGCTGCCGCCAACGAGATGATGAACGCCTGTCGCGGGCTCGGCATCGATCACCGCGACTTCGTGACCGCGCATGAGGTCTATCGACGCCTGGGAGGACAAGCATGACGGCGCCCTATCGCACAAACCTCGCCAAAGTCCCGGTGGTCGACGGCTTGAAGCGCGACGACGGCTGGGTCGACATGCAGGTGCAATTCCTGATCGACAAGAGGACGGTGGGCGCCGACCACGTGGTGGGCTGGACCGTGCTCAAGCCGGGCGCCCGGCACGAGCGGCACCTGCACCGCAATTGCGACGAGTTCTTCATCGTCGTGAAGGGGAAGGGGCACATCTACACCGACGAGGGCGAGGAGCCCTCCGTCGAAGGCGACGTCGTCTATTCGCCCCGCAGCTGCTGGCACGGCTTCAACAACACTTCCAACGAGGATGTGGTGCTGGTGTGGGGCTGGCTCGGGGCGGGATCGATCGAGGCCTCGGGCTACGAAGTGCCGGCGGAGCATACATCGGAGCACAAATAGTGTCGTTCCGACCGGATCCGCGGATCGCGCGTGGCATGCGCGCCCAGCTCGCGGCCCGCCGCGCCCGCCTCGAGGGTGGCGACGCGCCGCTCGGGTGGAAGGTCGGCTTCGGCGCACCGGCGGCGCTCGCGCGCTTCGCGCTGTCGGGGCCGCTGGTCGGGTTCCTGCTGCGCAGCGCGCTCGTGGATTCCGGCGCCGCCGTCACGCTGCGCGATTGGGCGAAGCCCGTCGCCGAGCCGGAGATCGCCGTCTATCTCGGTGCCGACATTGCGGCCGGCGCGAGCGCGGCCGAGGCTGCCGCGGCGGTTGCGGCGCTCGGCCCGGCGATCGAGCTCGCCGACCTCGACGCGCCGCCCGACGACGTGGAGGCCATTCTCACGCGCAACATCTACCAGCGCCGGGTGGTCCTCGGAGCGCGCGATTCCGGCCGCGCGGGTGCGCGGCTCGAAGGGCTGCGCGGCCGCGTGCACCGCACGCGCGGCGCGCCCGAGGAGGTCGCGGATCTCGAAGCCAACACCGGCCGGATCGTCGACACGCTGCGCCACACCGCCGAGCTCCTCGCCGCGTCCGGGGCGGCGCTCCGCGCCGGGGACGTCATCATCGCCGGATCGGTGGTCGCGCCGTTGTTCATCGGCGCTGACGACAGCGACTTCGGCTTCGAGCTCGAGCCGATCGGGCGCGTCACGGTCCGTTTCGCGCAGTCGTGAGCGCGACCGTAGGAGTAGCCCGGATGGAGGTGTGTTAGCGCCGTAATCCGGAAGGCTGTCCCGCATTCCGCTTCGTTACATGCGGGCTACCAGTGCTCAGAACACAGTCCCGTCTGCCCTGACAGAGATCGGCGGCGGGCCGTCGGGCGGGCGCAGGCGCGCCGCGATGGTGCGGCCGGCGAGCCAGGTGCCGCCCTGCAGCAGCTGCGACATCGCGAGCGAGGCGAGGCCGAGCCGGCGGCGCACCGGCTCGCGCAGCTTTTCGAGCAGCGCGACCGTGAGTGCGCGCCATTCGACGATCAGCTCGGAGGCAACGTCGTGCGCGACCGCCGGCTCCAGCGGCGCGCGCGGAACGATCACGCCGGCGTCGATCAGGAGGCCGCCATTGCGATATTCGGGCAGCGCGGTGAGGCCGTCGACGTCGGTGACCGTCATGCCCGCCTGCTCGATGGGCTCGATCAGCGAGTAGGCGAGCCATTGCGAGAGCTTGTGAAACGGCACGATGCGGTCCGAGCGGTCGCGTGTGCGCACCGCCGGATGGAAGCCGGCATCGCCGAGCGCGATGCCGTCGACCGTGAGGCCGGAGGGCCAGATCGAGGAGAGCCCGTCGAGCAGATGGGCGAGGATGTCGGCGGCGGCGATGGTGCGGTCGCGCGACGCCGCGAAGATGCCATCGATCAGATGGCCGGGTCGCCCAACGGCGCCGAACAGATCGGGACGCGCCGCGAGCGCGGCGCCGAGGCGGCGCAGCAAGGTCAGGCGCTGCGGCAGGCCGACCAGCGGATTTTGGCTCGATACCTGGAGGCCGATCGTGAGCGCAGGTTGCTGCAGGCCGGCGAGGGCACGTGCGTCCGCTTGCAGTGGCCGCGCGGGATCGGACGAGAAGGCGCCGACCCGAAACATGTCGATGCTCGCCACCGCGAGCCCTTCCGAGCGCGCGAACCGAATGCCGGTATCGTCGTCATGATACGACCAGACGGCGCCCGCGCCGGCATCGAGCAGCACGCTCACGACCGCCAGATCGATGGCGACGCGCGTGCGCTCAAGAGCGTCTGCCGCGCCGAGCGGCAGCGCCGCCCAGCGATCGCGCCCGCCCGCGGAAAAATGCCGCCAGCGGCTATGGTGCGGAATCACAAGATCCGGACAGCTCGCGCGCGTGACATCGGCGACCAGCGCCGCGGCATCGTCGAGCTTCGCTTCATTGAGCGTGAAGTGCGGCGAGCGTCCCGCCGCGACCCAATCGCGCACCCGGGCGCAACGCTCGCGCACCGCCGCGGCATTGCGCAGCGCGATCAGCTCAGCCGGAGCGCTCGTCTCGCGCGCCGTCGCAGGCGCGCTCATTCGCCGAGGCCGCGTCCGAGCGCGGGCGCATCGAGGTTGATCGCCTGGCCGCCGCGATAGCCGGCCGCGAGCTTCGCCTCGATCTCGACGCGGGCGTCGGTCGGGATCAGCCCGTCGGGCAGCGGCACGCTCTCCTCGATCGAGATGCCGGCCTCCTCGAGCGCGTCGATCTTCATGTCGCTCATCGACGCGAACCGATCGATGCGGGTGATGCCGAGCCAGTGCAGCACGTCCGGCATCAGCTCCTGGACCCGCATGTCGCGCACGCCCGCCACCCCCTCGGTGTGGGTGAAATAGGAGTCCGGCGTGTCGCCGTTGCGGTCACGTTTGCGCGCATTGTAGACCAGGAACTTGGTGACCTCGCCGAGCGCGCGGCCCTCCTTGCGATTGTAGACCACGAGGCCGACGCCCCCGGCCTGCGCCATCTCGATGCACAGCTCGACGCCGTGCGCGAGATAGGGCCGGCAGGTGCAGATGTCCGAGCCGAACACGTCGGAGCCGTTGCACTCGTCGTGCACGCGGCAGGCGAGGGGAAACTTGGTATTCCCGAGCTTGGCGGGATCGCCGAACACATAAATTGTCGAGCCGCCGATCGGCGGCAGGAAGACCTTCAAGTCCCGCCGCTCCACCAGCTCGGGGAACATGCCGCCGGTGTTCTCGTGCAGGCTCCGGCGCAGGTCGTCCTCTGTGATGCCGAAGCGCTTGGCGACGCCCGGCAGGTACCACACCGGATCGATCGCGGCCTTCATCACCCGCACGAGGCCGAGCTTGGAGACGACGTCGCCGTCGGCCTTGATGCGGCCGGCCTCGAAGGCGGCGCGGATCTCCGGCATGTCGATATGCGCGCGGGTCACCGCGATGGTGGGCCGGATGTCGACGCCATGCTCGCGCTCGCTGCGGAAGACGTCGCCGACCAGGTGGCCCCAAGGATCGAGCGAGACGATCTTGTCGGCGTCGGCCCATTGCGGGTGCGGGCCGATGTGCTCGGCCGGCAGCGTGTCGGTGAGGTTCGGGCGATGGTCGGAAGGGAGGTTGCGCGCCGCGATCGCCAGCGCGCGGTACACCGAGTAGCCGCCCGCGTAGGTGCCGATCACGTTGCGCTGCGTCGGATCGCGCGCCGCAATGACCGGCCCGCGCTCGGCGGCGGTCGGTGCGCCCCAGCGCAAGGGCCACGCCTTATGGCCGGTGGAACCCTTTGACTCGAATAGCAGACTCACGTCACTCATGCGCATCACTTCGCTGCGCGCGAAGCGTCGCGCGCTTCGTTTCGAGGCCTGGGCGTCCTGTTCCGCCGTGACCGCGAAAAAACAAGTAGGATAATCGCAACGCAGCTCCTTGGCAATGGGGTATGGCAAATTATTTTTTATGCCGGTGGAGGCCCGGCCAAAGCCGCTCCAGCAGCCCAACATCATGGTGAGCTGACCGCGCCGAAGACGTGTTGGGCATCGCCTTCGCTTTCGCCGCCTTGCAGAACGCGTCGACGGCGTCGACCACGGCGCTGCCGATCTGCGCCTGCCGCTCCGGCGTCGCGAGTGCGAGCTCCTCGTCGCGATTGATGATCGAGCCGGCCTCCAGCAGCGCCGCCGGCATCTGCGTTTGCATGAGCACGACGAGCTTGTTGAACTCGTAGACGCCCGCCTTGGCGTCGAGCAGCACGCGCCGGCGCTCGCCCATGTTCGCGTCGGTGTAGTGCGGCGTGTAGGGCAGCCCGCGTGCCTCGAGCGCCATGCCGAGCAGATGCGCGAAAGCGAGGCTTTCGGCGTGGTTGGGGTGCTCGGTCGACACGAACAGCGAATAGCCCGGATAGCTGTCATTATAGTGCTGCTCCTGGCCGTTGAACTGCCAGGTCTGCAGCATCGCGTCGGGCACCGAGTCGTGGTGGATGGAAAGAAAGAGATCCGCGTGCAACGAATTGGCGTGGGCGGCGCGCTTGAACAGGCCGGCGCGCGGCGCCTCGGCGGTCACCATCAGGACCGTGCGGGCAAAGCCGGCCGCGACGAGGTCATCGCTGATCTTGTGCGCGAGCCGCAGGTTGAACTCGTATTCGCTGACGCCGCGCGCGCTGGTCGCGCCGGGCGCATCGGCCGTATGGCCGACGTCGATGACGGGGCGAAACGTGGCGGCACGTGGGCAAGTCGCCGTGTAGCGCTGCGGCGGCGGTCCGATCGCCTCCGAATCGGCCGCCATCACCTTGCCTGAAATGACGTTGCACGAAAGCAGCGCCAACAGGACGCCGGCGACGGCCGCGCACCCCGTCGAAAGACGCATGGCTCGCACTTCCATCCGCCTTGCCGGCGCGCCAAATAAGGACGACAACCAGCGGCCCTTGCAGCCGCCTTTGCGACGCTCCTTGCGGTGAATTGCCGGGATATTCTGCATGCTCGAACGAACGACCCCCGCGCCCGATTCTTCTACACCGGCGTCCGGCCCGGCGCAGCCGATCATTCGCGTCGCCGACCTTTCGAAGACCTATGCGACCGGCTTCCAGGCGCTCAAACGCATCAACCTCGACATCCGTGCCGGCGAGATTTTCGCCCTGCTCGGCCCGAACGGCGCCGGCAAGACCACGCTCATCGGCATCATTTGCGGCACCGTGACGGCAAGCACCGGGCAGGTCACGGTCGCGGGCCGCGACATCGTGCGCGACTATCGCGCTGCGCGCAGCATGATCGGCCTGGTGCCGCAGGAGCTGCACACCGATGCCTTCGAGTCGGTGTGGAACACGGTGAGCTTCAGCCGCGGCCTGTGGGGCAAGCGCGCGAACCCCGCTTATATCGAGAAGGTCCTGCGCGCTCTCTCGCTGTGGGACAAGAAGGACGCAAAGATCGTCACCCTCTCGGGCGGCATGAAGCGCCGCGTGATGATCGCCAAGGCGCTCTCGCACGAGCCGCACATCCTGTTTCTCGACGAGCCGACCGCCGGCGTCGACGTCGAGCTGCGCAAGGACATGTGGCAGGTGGTGCGCGAGCTGCGCGCCGCCGGCACCACCATCATCCTCACCACGCACTACATCGAGGAAGCCGAGGAGATGGCCGACCGCGTCGGCGTGATCAACCGGGGCGAGCTGATCCTGGTCGAGGACAAGGCCGAGCTGATGCGCAAGCTCGGCAAGAAGCAGCTCATCCTGCAGCTTCCCGCGGCGCTCGCCACGGTCCCGGACGCGCTTGCGGCGCATCATCTGACCCTCGCGGCGGAAGGGCGCGAGCTGGTCTACACCTACGACACCCGCAAGGGCCGCACCGGCATCACCAACCTGCTCGACGACCTGCGCCGCGCCGGGATCAGCTTCAAGGACCTGCAGACGACGCAGAGCTCGCTCGAGGACATTTTCGTGGGCCTGGTGCACCAGGATGCGCAGAATGAAGCGGGAGTTGCGCCGGGAGCCGCGTCATGAGCCAAGTCACGAGCCGAGCCGCGAGCCAAGTCGGTAGTCGACGCACGAGCCAAGGCACGAGCCGGGGCACGAGCTGCGCGATCAACTTGCGCGCCATCCGCGCGATCTACGTGTTCGAGATGTCGCGCACCGGCCGCACGCTGCTGCAGAGCATCGTATCGCCGGTCATCTCCACGTCGCTCTATTTCATAGTGTTCGGTGCCGCGATCGGCGGGCGCATCAACGAGATCGAGGGTGTGCGCTACGGCTCGTTCATCGTGCCCGGCCTGATCATGATGATGCTGCTCACCCAGAGCACGTCGAATGCCTCGTTCGGCATCTACTTCCCCCGCTTCGTCGGCACGATCTACGAGATACTCTCGGCGCCGATCTCGGCTTTCGAGATCGTGATCGGCTACGTCGGCGCCGCCGCCTCGAAGTCGATCATCCTCGGCCTGATCATCCTCGCGACCTCGTTCCTGTTCGTGCCGATCCGCATCGATCATCCGGCCTGGATGCTGGTGTTCCTGGTGCTCACCGCGGTGACCTTCAGCCTTCTCGGCTTCATCATCGGCATCTGGGCGGACGGCTTCGAGAAGCTGCAGGTCATCCCGCTGCTCATCATCACGCCGCTGAGCTTTCTCGGCGGTAGCTTCTATTCGACCCACGTGCTGCCGCCGTTCTGGCAGAAGGTCACCCTGTTCAACCCGATCGTCTACCTGATCAGCGGCTTCCGCTGGAGCTTCTTCGGCATCGCCGACGTGAGCATCGGCATCAGCATCGCGATGACGTTCGTGTTTCTGGCCATCTGCCTCGCCATCGTGTGGTGGATGTTCCGGACCGGGTACAAGCTGAAGAAGTGATCCGCCCAAATATCCGGCGCCCGCACTCCCTCTCCCGGTAACAACGGCTGTAAGAACGGGGAGAGGGAATTCAGGCAGCTTGCCAGCCCTCGATGAAATCCGACATGCCCCGCACGCCCGGACCTTCCTTCGCCCTCGCGCTTGGGATGGTCGCGTTCATCGGCCCGCTCGCCGTGCACCTCTTCTTCCCCGTCATTCCGGCCGTGAAGGCGGCGTTCGGGCTCTCCGACGCGCTCGCGCAGTTCACCTTCTCGATCGCGGTGTTCGGCATGGGCGCCGCGACACTGGTCTATGGCACGCTCGCCGATCGGCTCGGCCGGCGGCCGGTGCTGCTCTCCGGGCTCGCGCTGTTTCTCGTCGGCACGGTCGCGTCCGCCGCGGCCGCCAATTTTCCGATGCTGGTGCTCGGGCGGCTCGTGCAGGCGGTCGGCGCCGGCTGCGGGCTCACGCTCGTGCGCACGATTGCGCGTGACGCCTATGGTCCCGAGCGGCTCGTCCGGGCGATCGCCTACCTCACGATGTTCTACGCCATCGGGCCGATGGTCGCGCCGGCGGTCGGCGGCGTGCTGGTCGACGCGCTTGGCTGGCGCAGCGTCTTCGGCTTCGCGTTCGTGGGCGGCATCGTCATCGCGGCCGCGGTCTACGCGGTCGTCTACGAGACGAGGCCGGCGGCGCCGGCGTCGCAGGCCCGCGGCGTGCTGCGCGGCTATGGCGAGCTGTTCGCGCAGCCGCGGTTCACGGCCCTGGTGCTGCAAACCGGCTTCTCCACCGCGACCTTCCTGATCGTCGGTTCGGCCTCGGCGACGCTGATGAAGGAGCTGCTCGCGCGCCCGGCGACCGAGTTCGGGCTCTACTTCACGCTGCTGCCGCTCGGCTTCATCAGCGGCACGATGATCTCGAGCCGCCTCGGCAGCCGCGCGCCGACCGAGGCGATGGTGCTCGCCGGTTCGCTCCTCTGCCTCGCCGCCGTCGCGGTCCAGGCCGTGCTGCTCACCACCCTGCCGCCGGCGCCGCTGATGCTCTTCCTGCCCGGCGCCCTCGTCACCATGTCGCAGGGCATCGCGCTGCCCTACGCCCAGGCCGGCGCCATGGCGACCATCCCGCGCCTCGCCGGCACCGCAGCCGGGATCGGCGTGTTCGTCCAGCAGGTCGCGGGCGCGCTGTTTGCCCAGCTCTACGGCCTGATCGCCGACGGCACGCCGCGGCCGATGATCGTCGCGACCGGGGCAAGTGCCGTGCTCGGCGTTGCGGCCGGCGCCGTCGCCTGGCACGCCGCACGCCGATCGGCGGCGGCGCCAAACATCAGTTAACCTTTGGCTGGCCAAACTCCGCGCGCGTGTCGCGTGATTCGGGGGCGTTCCCATGTCCAATGTGATGTCCAATGTCGTGTCCAACGTGATTCCATTCCGGAGGAAGAAGCCGGCCGTGGAACCGGTCGCCACGAGCGAAATCGACCTTCTGACCGCGGTCGACGCCGCCATTCGCGATCTGCGCGACATCGCGGGCCGCTGCGACGATGCAGGCCGCCGCCAGGCCGACGAGTGCCGGCTGATGCTCGAACGGGCCTTTGCCGCCGTCATGGGCGAGGCGTAGGGCGCTTCCCGCCCGTGGCGACGCATTACGAGGCGGAATACCCGTGCTGCCGACAGGCAAATTGCGCACCGCCTGATGTTTTGGCTTAATGGGCCTGACGCGCGGCGCGGGTGTGCGCCGGCCGAAACGAAAGGGTCCCCATGGCCAAGCTCCGCCACATCGCGCTCATCGTTCCCGATCCGGAGGCCGCCGCCACGTTCTTCGAGAAAGCCTTCGACATGAAGCGCGCCGGCACGGCGCGGCGCGGAATCTACATGTCGGACGGCACCGTCAACGTGGCGCTGCTCAAGAAGGAGAGCGAGAAGGAGGAGATCGGCATCTACCACTTCGGCATGTGGGTCGACGATCTCGACGAGGCCGAGAAGAAGGTGGTCGACGCCGGCGGCACCTATCTGGCGGGCCGGCCGACCTCGGCGAACTCGTTCTACGAGGCGAAGTACAAGGACCCGCTCGGCATCGTGTTCGATCTGACCCACAAGGGCTGGGCCGGCGCCGTCAAGGACGTGGTGGCGAAGAGTTGAACGTGCGGCACTCACGCCGTGATGGCCGGGCTCGTCCCCGCCATCCATGTCTTACGCTTCCCAGGATAGACGTGGATGCGCGGGCCAAGCCCGCGCATGACGTAGTGTGAACCGGGTCATCGTCATCGGGGCAGGGCCCGTCGGCCTGTGCCTTGCGTTGCGCTTGGCGCAGCAGGACGTCCCATCGATCGTCATCGAGGCGCTCGGCGCCGACAATTTCCTCGAGCAGGTGCCGCGCGCGGGCACCAACCATCCGGCCACGCTCGAGCTTTATGACGCAATCGGGCTCTACTCGAAGCTAGAGCCGCGCGGCATCGTGGCGCCGCTGTTTCATTATTGGGACCGGCACGAGAACCGGCGGATCGCCGAGTTCGACCATGCCCTCCTCCGGGGCGACACGAAGTTTCCCTATGTGCTGCAATGCGAGCGCATCAAGATCGTCGAGGAGGCGCTCAAGCTCGCGCAGGCCCATCCGCTGATCGACGTGCGCCTCTCCACCCCCTTCACGTCGTTCGAGCAGGGCGCCGGCGGCGTGACCGCGCATGTCACGAATCCGGCCGGCGAGGCCGAGACCATCGCGGGCGCCTACCTGGTCAGCGCCGAGGGGGCGCGCAGCATCGTGCGCAAGGACCTCGACATCGAGTTCGAGGGTTTCACGTATTCGGACCGTACGTTGAACATCGAGGTCGCCTACGACTTCCGCCGGCACGGCTACACCGAGCGCAACTACATCTCCGACCCAACAGAATGGTCGAACCTGTTCCACTGGAAGGGCCCGCCCGACCGCTGGCGGGTGCACTTCCCGACCGCCCCCGAGGAGGATGAGGCGGCGATCTGCCGTCCCGAGGCACTGCAGGCGCGGCTGCAGCGGTTTCTGCCGACCGGCAGAGATTTCAATATCGTGGGCACCAATCTTTACACGGTGCATCAACGGGTCGCGCGGAAATTCCGCGTCGGGCGTGCGATCCTCGCCGGCGATGCGGCGCACGTGAACAGTCCGATCGGCGCGATGGGGATGAACAGCGGCGTGCACGATGCCTTCAACCTCGCCGACAAGCTCGCCGGCATCCTGCGCGGCGAGCTCGGCGAGGATGCGCTCGATCGCTACGAACGCCAGCGCCGCCACGTCGCGTTGCAGCACACGCAGGCGCAGACCATGCGCAACAAGAAGCTGCTGGCCGAGAAGGACCCGGCCGTGCGGGCGCGTAATCACGACGAGCTGCGCCGCACCGCCGAGGATCCCAAGCTCGCCCACGCCTTCCTGCTGCGCTCGTCGCTGATCCAGAGCCTGCGCGAGGCGGAGGCGATCGCATGACCGGTCGATGGCTGTGCGGCGCGGTGGTCGCGCTGCTGTTGGCAGGTGCTGCGGTTGCTCAGCCGGCGGCGACCTGGCCGGCGCGCCCGATCCACCTGATCGTGCCGTTCGGCGCGGGCAGCGGCTCCGACGTCATCGCCCGCATCGTCGGGCAGAAGCTCGCGGCAAAGCTCGGCCAGCCGGTCGTGATCGAGAACAAGCCGGGCGGCTCGACCATCCTCGGCACCGAGCTCGCGGCGCGCGCCGCGCCGGACGGCTATACGCTCGAGCTCGCCAATACCACCTCGCATGCGACCACCGCGGCGCTCGGCATCAAGCTCGCGTTCGATCCGGTGAAGGATTTCACCCCCGTCGGCATGCTCGCCTATTCGCCGCTCGTGCTGCTGGTGACGCCCGGGCTCGACGCCCGTTCGGTGCCGGAGCTGATCGCGCTGGCCAAGGCGAAGCCGGGCAAGCTCAACTACGCGTCGGCCGGCGTCGGCACCATGGCGCACCTCGCCGGCGCGCTGTTCACCACCATGGCGGGCGTCGACATCAATCATGTGCCCTATCGCGGCACCGAGCAGTCGATGATCGACCTGATGCAGGGCCGCATTGAGATCCTGTTCGGCACCATCGCGCCGTCGCTGCCGCAGGTCCGATCCGGCAAGCTGCGCGCGCTCGCGACCACCGGCCTCAAGCGCAACGCCATGCTGCCCGATCTGCCGACCCTCGCCGAAACCGGCCTCACGGGCTACGAGGCCGGGCTGTGGACCGGCCTCGTCTTTCCGGCGGGCGTCGCGCCCGGGATCGTCACACGCCTCAACGCACAGGTGAACGAGGTGATGCGCGACCCCGACGTGGTCGCGCTGCTGGCGAAGCAGGGGGTGGAGGTCGAGACTGGGCCGCCGGAGCTGCTCGGCGGGCGGATCAAGACCGATCTCGCGAAGTGGCGCGAGGTGGTCGCCAAGGCGGGGATCAAGGCGCAGTAGGACTCGTCATGGCCGGACATACCGTTCGAACAACGGCGCCGCTTCGCTCGACTTCGTCCCCGCCATCCACGTCCTTGCTGTGCTGACTCGCAGCAAGATAGACGTGGATGCCCGCCTTCGCGTCGCCTTTGCGCGCATGAGGGGGAAATCTCAGATGACCTTCTCGACACCCACGCCGCGGCAATCCATCTCGTAGTCGAGATCCAGCACGGGCGGGCGACAGAAGTGCCAGGTGAGCCCAGCGCGCGCCGCGCCGCGCCGCACGATCTCGTCGCCGAGGAAGGGGTGAAGGTCGTAGACCGTGTAGACCTGGGTCGCCGTCGTGTCGGCCCAGGTGAAGCCGAGGAGGCCGAGGCGGCGCTCCATCTCGCCCAGCACGTAACGGGCCTTCTCGCGCATGGCGTCGGGCGTCTGCTCGCCGCGGCGCACCGTGCGCTCGCGGTAGCTCGCGCCGCCCTCGCGCGCCTCGCCACTGCCGGCGATGACGAAGCTTTTTGAAGAGCTATTGGCCGGCGCCGGAGCTTTCACGGTGTACGCGAAGGCGTGGAACGACGGCTCGGGTGGCGGCGCGACCTCGGGGCAGACATTGCTGCGCGCGACCGGATTGATCGTGCCGTCGAACAGGCCCCATTTGCGCAGCGTGACGACGTAGATCTCGTTGAAAGCGCGAAAGCCATCCTCGGTGAAGGGCGCGGGCGAGCGCAGCTCGCAGGCACAGAACGAGGTGAGCGGGCGGCCGGCGGCGCCGATGATCCGCTCGATGCGGGCAAATCCTTCCGCCAACGGGACGGGCTCGCGGAAGCGCAGGCGTTCGATCGCGTAGCCTTCGCTGGCCGCGACGCCGCCGGAATACTGGAAGACGGCAGGGATGAAACGGTAGTTGCCGGGGGCGAATTCGGCCGATGCGGTCATGCCTGGAAGCTCCGTTGCGGGTTCGTGTAGCTTATCCGGCGAAAAACCGAAGGCGCGCAAGCCGGGGAGAGGACATGGCTGGAAGACTGGAAGGCAAGGTCGCAATCGTCAGTGGCGCCGGTTGTGTCGGCCCTGGCTGGGGCAATGGCCGCGCCATGGCCGTGATCTTCGCGCAGGAAGGCGCCAAAGTCTTCGCCGCCGACAAGAACCTCGACGCCATGACCGAGACGCTGGCGCGCGTGCGCGACGCCGGCGGCGACATCGAAGCGTATCAGGTCGATGCGACCGACTCTGGGCAGGTCGCCAAGATGATGGAGGCCGCGCATGCGCGCTACGGGCGCATCGACATTCTGGTGAACAATGTCGGCGGCTCGGCCGCGGGCGGCGCCGTTGAGCTGAGCGAGGAGGGGTTCGATGCCCAGATGGATCACAATCTCAAGTCCGCCTTCCTGGGCTGCAAGCACGTCATTCCGATCATGATCGCCCAGGGCGGGGGCGCGATCGTCAACGTGGCATCGGCATCGGGCATCCGCTGGAGCGGGGCCGCGCAGGTCGGCTACGCGGCCGCGAAGGCGGGCGTGCTGCAGCTCTCGCGCGTGACCGCCGTGCAATATGCGAGCAAGGGCATCCGGGTGAACACGGTGGTGCCCGGCCAGCTGCACACGCCGATGGTCGAGGTGCGGCTCGCCAAGCAGCGCAGCGGCGGCGACGTCGATGCCCTCCTCAAGTCGCGCGTCGCGCGCATCCCGCTCGGCTTCATGGGCGACGGCCGCGACACCGCTTATGCGGCGCTCTATCTCGCCTCCGACGAGGCGCGCTTCGTCACCGGTGCCGAGATCGTCGTCGACGGCGGCATGACGGCGAGATGCGATTGATCTTTAGCCTCCCCTGCAGGGACCCTGCAGGGGACCTGCAGGGGGAGGGTCGACTGCCGTCGCGCGGCGAGGGCGGTCGGGGTGGAGTGACCGCCAATTCCGAGCAAGCGGCGCCCCCACCCCTGGCCCCTCCCCGCCACGCGCTACGCGCGCGGGGGAGAGGAGAACTGAAACAGCTTTTCGTAACAGGAGGAAACAATGGTCTTCTCATCCTACGCCGTAGCGGCGGCCGCGATCCTCGGCGCCGCCGCGGGCGCGGCGGCCGCGCGCGTCCAGCAGGGCAGGGGCACGCCGAAAGCCTACATCGTCACCGAGGTCGAGATCACCGGCGACCGCGAGACCTACCAGCGGGATTACGCGGCGCATGCGGCCGCGACAGTCGAGCCGTTCGGCGGCCACTATCTGGCGCGCGGCGGCCGGGTGCTCGGCACCGAGGGCGCGCCGCCCAAGGCGCGCGTCGTCATCAGCGAGTTTCCGAGCTTCGAAGCCGCCAAGGAGTGGCGCTACTCGCCGGCCTACACCAAGATCGTCACGGTGCGCCTGCGCGAGTCGAGCTCGCGGCAATACATCGTGGAGGGGCCGGCGGAGTAACACGAGCAGTGGATCGTCACGCCCGGCCTTGTGCCGGGCATCCACGTATTTACCACACCGTAAGACGTGGATGGCCGGGACAGGCTCGGCCATGGCGAGCGCGGCAATTACATATGCGCGCGCGAGCGCCGCGAGCGGACCGAGGCCTGCGTCGTGGGCTTGTCCGGCTTCTTCGCCTCCGCCACGTGCGTGCGGTCGGCGCGCATCGCCTGCGCCATCTCGTGCCAGTTGCCGCCCGACTGGATGTGTGCCGGATCGATGCCCGGCATCGGGCGGCGCAGGCCGTACTTGGCACCATGCGCGTCCATCCAGCGCCACACCGTCTCGTCGTCGCCCTCGACGTTGTTGATGTCGATCGCGCGCCCATGGCCGTAGCCGCCGACCGCGCGGCTGCCGCCGTGCAGCGAGTTGCCGGTCCGCGCCTTGAAGCCGGAGGCGAGCGTCTGGCGATAGTCGTCGCGGAAGGCGCTCAGCATCGACCACTTCAGCCCGGCCGCGTCCATGGCGTGGCCGGCGTGATAGAGCTCCTCGCGGAAATCCGGATCCATGCCGCGGATCACGTAGTCCTTGAGCGACATGTGCATGCGCTTCGCCGCGGCGACGTCCTTCCAGGTGAAGTCGCCCGTGTTGTCCTTCTTCACCGGCGCACGCTCGTACACGTCCCACAGATAGTCGTCGACCACGTCCATCGGGTTGACGTCGCGCTTCTTCACCGGCGCCGCCTCGACCTTCTTCTCCACCGCCTTGATGCGTGTCACCTCGGCCGGAACCTCGAGTGTCGCCGGCCTCGGCGCGGCGATGATCGGGGTATGCTCATCTGCGAGCGCGAGGCGGATAGTGCCGGTCGGCGCATCGTCGGCGCTGTCGCTTGCCGGCAGGCCGGTGCGCTTCCAGCGCGCCGCAAACACGAGATGGTCGACCGCGCGTCGCGTGCGCACCGGCGCGGGCCGCGGCGGGGGTGACATGGTCGCGATCGTCAGTGACCGCGTCGGCACCGTCGTCTTGACGATCGTCGTCTCGTCGCGCGCTGGCGCGGGTGCAGGAGCGACGTTCGCCGCGATGTTCTGCACCACGCTCGGCGGCACCAGCGCCTTGTCGATGACCCAGTCACCCTGCGCGATCGGGAACGGGCCCGACATGGCGAGCGGGAGCGCGACGAGCACCACGACGCCAACCGCCATCAGCGCGCCGGTGACCAACACGACGCCCGACAACCGATCAGCCGACTTTGAGGCGAGACCCCCTCGCATTACCCCATCCCACGCAACGCAACACAGACAGCGTGTCTCTGTCCGACGTTCTTCTCATCGGCCGCGGCGAGGCGGCGCGATCCCCATTCACGCACTCATCCGCGCATCTTTCCGCGAGGACCTTATCATCGCGTTAATCGCCGACCTCCGTTCCCCGGCCGGCGCATGGGAACCCGCGTTGACGTGCGTTAAGGCGCTCTCGCGCCCACATGCGTGAGGGGTCCGTTTACTTTTCGTTTTTGTCTCGTTTTTGTCGTGGGCGGGGCACTGGTGTGCCCGATTGAGGCGGGCGATCGCGTGGTTAATGCGTGCGCGTCACGCCAGTAACGCGGCGGTCACGATGCCGGCAATCGGCGCTCGAGCAGCTTGACCAGCGCGTGCAGCGTGCGGTTCACAGGTACCGCGATTCCGAGCGCGTCGCCTTCGCGCGCCACGTAGCCGTTGAGATGATCGATCTCGGTGCGCCGGCCGCGGCGGATGTCCTGAGCGGTCGACGACATCGTCACCGGGATGCGATCGGCGAGCTTCATCACCGCATCGACGATATCGTCCGCCAGGGGGACCCCCTTGGCGGCCGCGACGGCCACGACCTCGCGCGTGGCCGCCTGCATGGTGGCGCGGATTTCCGGCAGCGTCATCATCTCGCCGTAGCGCGCGCCGCCGAGAGCCGAGATCGCGTTGTAGGCGCAGTTCATCGTGAGCTTGGTCCACAGGTCGACCTCGATCGCGTCGGAGATGCGCACCGCCACGCCGGCGCCCGTGAACAGGGACGCGATGGCCGCGAGCAATGTACGATCCGATCCATCCTGTCGCGCGTAGGCCTTCAATTGTCCGATCACGAGATCGCCGTCGCCGGTGTGGCGGACGTGTCCGGGTCCGGCCATCTCGGCGCCGGCATAGACGAGGCCGGGCAACACCCGGTTGCCGACATGGGCGCCGGCAGAGACACCCATTCGGGCGCGGATGCGCTCCACGTTGTCGACCCCGTTCTGCAGGCTGAGCACGAACGCGTCGGCGGCGAGGTGCGGTGCCATCGCGCCAGCGGCCGCGACCGTATCGGTGCTCTTGACGCAGAGCAGCACCAGTGCGGCGCCGCCAACCGCCGCCACATCCTCGGTCGCGCTCAGCGCGATCGTCTCGGTGCCGGCGCGGCTCTCGAGCACCAGGCCGTCGCGGCGGATCGCCGAGACGTGTGTCGCCCGGCCGATCAGCGTCACGGGCGCGCCGGCGCGCGCCAGCATCCCGCCGAAGAGACAGCCGAGCGCACCGGCACCGACGACCACGACCGGGGTCAAGGCGACATGCATAGAAGGAATCCCATTATCGTGGTGGCACACAAACGACGTCGCGGCGGTCGTATCACGCGCGCTCACGGCGTGCATTTCGCTTCCGCGAACGATCCGTCGCAGAAAATTTTGCGACTGAATCGATGATGTGACTTTTCCAAATCGTCGACATGTCGTATAGTCGACGCAAGCCAAAAAAATATCAGTGCTGCGGTTGGCAGGCGTCCGCAGATGCGCAACGTCGTAAGAACCGGCGCAACAGCAAGCGCAAGAACAAGCGCAAGAACAGCGTACACCAAGGCTGTTTCGAGCAGCGTGCTGGTATGCGTCACGCTGATCTCCGGCGCCCTGTTCGGAATGGCGGCGCAGAGTGGGCTCCTCCATCTCGGGTTGGACTTCGGCAGCGTGCGCGACGACCTGATCGTGGGGCAGATCGCGGCCCATGGCGCGCATTCGCGCCCGGCGCTCGCCTGGTGGGCGTGGTGTCTGGTGCCGCTGGCGGCGTTCTTCGTCGGGCCGCTGAGCGTCGCGGTCACCCGCTGGCTCATCACCAACTGGTGGCTCCTCCGCACGGCCCGGTTCATCACCACGGCCATGGTTGTCCTCATGCTGGCCGCGATCGGCGAGCTGCCGCCGGCGGCCACGACCCTCGACGTGCGCTCGGGCGTCGCCGCCAGCATGCTGGTCGCCATAGGCTCGGCGCTGCTCGCCTGGCTCGGAGCCCGCGTCGTTTGCGCTTCCGGCTGCAAGCGCGCGTGGTCGCCGGGGGCGGCCGCCTCCGAGCGCCGCCGGCCGGCGGGGCCGCCGCCCGATCACATCCGTTGCCATCTTTCGCCCCCGATCCCGATGCCCGCGCCCTGGCGCGGCGGCGGCAGCGTCGATGCCGGAACGCCCTTCCTGCGCGTGCGCCAGCGTCATTCCCTCGTCGCCCGCATCCCATCGGCGCGCCTCGCTCTCGTGGCCGGCTTCGCGCTCTTGGTGTTTGCCGGCGTTGCGGCCGTGAGCGGCCTGACCGTGCTGGTCGAGCAGGCGACCCCGGGCGCGCTGCGGCAGCTGGCGGCCCTCGGCGGGCTGCCGGTCGAAGCGCCCGCGAGCGCCGCGCAGGTGGGTCTGGCGGCGACGGCGCCGGTCGTGATCGCGGCAGCGCCCGCCGGCATGGTGATCGATGGCGTGCTGGTTCCGGAGAGCGAGCTCACCTTCGCCAAGGGCTATCTCAAGCGGCGCGCCGCCATCGCGGCGGCCATCACGGCCGCACAGCGGGAATCCGCCAGAATCGTCGCGGCGGCCGAGAAGGCGGAGGACAAGCGGCCCAAGCACGTCGCCGCCTTGCGTCCGGTGCAATATGGCCACACCCGTCGCCATGTCGCTTACATCCGCCATGCGGAACGGCATGGGCGTGTGCGCAGGCGTTACGCGGGCGAGCGGCATCCCCCGTACCGCGCGCATGAACCGCGTCGCCTGCGCGGGCACGATCACTACGCCCGTCTCGAGCCGCACTACGGGCGATTCTAGATTTGGCGCATGTTCATAGCGCTCATAGCGTGCCGCCGGGCGTGCGGTCGCGCGCGATGATGTGGCGCGGAACCGCGAGCCGCTCGGCGAGCGCGACCAGCGCGTAGAAGCCGACGCCGAGGATGGTCAGACAGACGATGCCGGCGAACAGGAGCTGCGTGTCCATCGAGCCGTTGGCGACCATCAGAAGGTAGCCGAGCCCGGCATCGCCGCCCACGAACTCGCCCACCACGGCACCGACCACCGCGAGCGTGATCGAGATCTTCAGGCCCGCGAAAATCGCCGGCAGGGCGTCGGGTAGACGGATCTTGAAAAAAGTCTGGAATGCACCGAGCCCCATGGAGCGAGCGAGGTGGATCTTTTCCGGCTCGATCGCCGCGAGTCCGACGGCGGTGTTGATCACGACCGGAAAGAACGCGATCAGGAACGCGATCAGCACCTTGGGCAAGATGCCGAAGCCGAACCAGACGAGAAACAATGGTGCGACCGCGACCTTCGGCATCGCCTGGGAGGAGATGAGCAGGGGCAGCACGGCGCGCGAGAACGGCGGCCACAGGAAGATCATCAGCGCGAGCGGGATGCCGACCGCGATGCTGAGCAGGAACCCGAGCAGGATCTCGAGCGTCGTCACCCAGGCGCCGCCGGCGAGCAGGCCGGCATTCTTCGCCATGGAGGCCGCGATGGCGCTCGGCGGCGGCAGCAGGAAGGCCGGCACCGCGAAGAGCTGTGTGCCCGCCTGCCATAATGCAAGCACCACGATCAACACCACGATCGGGGCCAGCACCGCGGTAACGCGTGCTTGCGCCGCCCGCGCGGCGCGGGCGCGCTCGACACTCGCCTCGACCTCGTCGATGTGTGGGGCGACAGGCAATCGGTCGGTGTCGCTCATCGTCCGTCTCTGGTTCGTTCTCCGGCCCGCCTCAGTGCTCGCGCAGCACGCCACGGGCGAGAAACAGATCGAGAATCTCGCGGCTGTAGCGGGCGAACTCCGGGGTCTCGCGCATGGCCAGCGTGCGCGGCCGCGGCAAGTCGATGTCGATGACCCGATCGATGCGGCCCGGTCGCGGCGTCATCACGATCACCTGGTCGGAGAGGAAGACGGCCTCGGCGACGCTATGGGTGATGAACAGCACGCCCATGCGCCGCTCCTGGCAGATGCGCTGCAGGTCGAGGACGAGCTGGTCGCGGGTGAGCGCATCGAGGGCGCCGAACGGCTCGTCCATCAGGAGCTGAGGCGGGTCGTGGATGAGCGCGCGGCAGATCGACACGCGTTGGCGCATCCCGCCGGAGAGCTCATGCGGATATTTGTGCTCGAAGCCCGCGAGCCCGACCGCGGCGAGGAGGTCGCGTGCGCGGCGCTCGGCGGCGGCGCGGTCGAGGCGCTTTGCTTCCGCCTGCAGCATCACGTTGCCGAGCGCCGTGCGCCATTCGAGCAGCACCGGGCTCTGGAAGACGATGCCGATCTCGGTGCGCGGCGCCGTCACGATGACGCCGTCGACCGTGACGCGGCCGCTCGACGGCCTCATCAGCCCGGCCGCGATCATCATCAGCGTGCTTTTGCCGCAGCCGCTCGGGCCGACGATCGAGATGAAGGCGCCACGCTCGCCGGCGAGCGAGACCTGGTCGAGCGCCCGCACCATCCCGTCGCGGCTGGCAAAGACCTTGGCGATGCCCTGCACGTCGAGATAGGGCCGGACTGTGTCGCGGGAAGCAAAGGTCATTCGGGGTCATTGCGAGCGAAGCGAAGCAATCTCGCGCCGCACCTACCTGCGAAACGGGATTGCTTCATCGCGCTGCGCGCTCCTCGCCAGGAGGTCATGGGTCTCAGCTCTTAGGTGGCACGAACTCAGGTCCGCCCGGGACGAAGTCGTTGGTGTAGAGCCGCGCCGCGTCGAGCGGCGTGCTGACGCCGCCATATTGCCTGAGCACGTCGATGGTCTGCTCCCAGTCCTGCTGCGCCATCCAGCCGAGCGGCTTGCCGACCGTATTCGGCGTGACCCAGGTCTCCCATGACAGCTCCGCCTCGCGCAACGTCACCGCTGCATCGACGGTCGGCGAATATTTCTTCACGCTCGCCACCAGCTCGTCCGGATGGGCCCGTCCGTAAAGGAAGCCCTTGATGGTTGCGGCGACGAAGGCCTTGATCAGCCCCGGGTCCTGCTTGACCAGGTCGTTGTGCACGATGATGCCGTTGCTCACCGCGTTGACGCCGCAGTCCGCGTACCAGAACACGCGCACCTTCTTGCCGCCGCGGATCTCGACGGTCGGAACCTGGCCCTGCGCGAAGCCGGCCATCGCCTGCACCTTGCCGGTGATCAGCGCGGGCGGGGTGCCGGCGGGATCGACGGCGACCACCCGGATCTTGTCGGCGTCGAGCTTGCAGCCTTTGACGAAGGCCGGCCATTGCTGGAACTGGGCCGAACCGGGCGTGATCGCGATGGTCTTGCCTTCGAGGTCCTTGGGCGAGTTGATGCCGCTGTCGGCCAGCACCGTGACGGCGGTCGGGTTGCGCCGGTAGATGCCGGCGACGGTGCGGATGTCGAGGCCTTTCGACACGCTGTTGCCGACCACGAAGCCGTCGGAAAAGCCGAACTGCGTCGCCTTGCTGGCGACGAGCTGAGCGGTGCTGCCCGAGCCCTTGCCGGGGCCGATATCGACGTTCAGCCCGGCCTGATCGTAGAAGCCCTTCTCGTGCGCCACCATGAAGCCGGCGTTCGGACCTTGAAAAACCCAGTCGAGCCGCATCGAGATATCGCGCTTGCCCTGCGCGAGCGCCGGGCGGGCGAGCGGTGCGGCGAATGCCGCCCCGGCATGGCGGAGAAACCGGCGGCGGGTTGGGTGATTCGGCATGACGGTGATCCTTAATGTCGAGACGAGGCGAAAGACGGTGTGGTCGGCGGAGCAAGGACGGTGCCATTGGGATGTCTTGGGGGTGCCGCGGATGTCGTGATGCGCTCCCGCTGCCGCGTCGCGGCTCGGCGCAAGCGAAAACCGCCGCAATTCCCGACACATCCCACGCGAGG
Organism: Xanthobacteraceae bacterium; assembly: GCA_035293985.1. Classification (GTDB taxonomy): domain Bacteria; phylum Pseudomonadota; class Alphaproteobacteria; order Rhizobiales; family Xanthobacteraceae; genus JAVDCA01. The sequence goes on along the minus strand of DATGLS010000005.1, from coordinate 135,030 downwards.
CTTCCATAGAAGGTTGGAAGCGTCAACGTGGCGCATTGGTCGCGCATTGATCGCGCGCTGGTTGCAGGTTCCGCGCGCGACTCGCAAAATGCGTAACCTCCCGTAAGGGAAAATTAACAGCCCGTTAACCTGCGAGGTAAAGATTAAGGCGTGGTGGAACGCCATGAGGCAATGCAGAACGCATGAGGCAAATCATGAAATCGCTGCCTGCTGTCGGACCGGCCCCGCAAATCGACGACGACCAGCTCGTGCCTGAAGAGCTGATCGGGCGCCTCTACCGCGCCAGCGAGAGCACCGTGTTCGATCTCCTGCCCGAGCTGACGCTGCAGGACCGCGCCTACCTTGCGATGTACTGCTACCGCAAGTCTCACCTGCACCGCATCGGCCTCGCCATCGCGGCGACGTGCGACGAGGGCGTGCTGGTGCAGACCTGGGGAACCGCGCTCGGCCAGACACTCTATGCCCAGTCGCGCGAGGCGCCGCCGGCGCCGCAGCGGGTGCCGGGGCAGCACCGCGCGAAGATCACGCTCGCGACCTTGAGCGCCGCGCCGTGGGTCGGGTCGGACGACGAGGAAGATGGGGAAGAGGCCGAGGGCGAGGCGGGATTCACGGTCCCGCTGAACTGAGCGTCAGCTCCTGGAATGAGCCCCGCGCAGGGTGGGCGAAATCGCCTGCACTGCGTCGCGTGGGCAAACGCGCGCGGGCGATTTCGCCCACGCATGGGCGGCGATGCGCGCCTTTGTTTTGCCCACCCTACGGTCAGCTTCCCGGAACGAGCCCCTTCGGCAGCGTGAAGCAGTACTTGGCGATGTCGCCCGCGCGGGTGAACCACACGCGGTCGCGGTTCTTGTGCTCGACGCAGTGGCGGATCGCCTGGCGCAGCGGGCGCAGGCGGAACGGCTGGCCGACGACGAAGCCGTGCAGCGCCAGCGCGAACACCATCGGGGCGCGCTCCGACTGCTCCAGCAATTCCTCGAACTGGTCGACGATCATGTCGGCGAACTCGCGCCCCGTATGGTCGCGCCACACCAGCGTGCCGGCGTCGTTGAGTTCCATCGGGTAGGGCACGGACAAGAGCGGTCCGGCCCGCGTCTGCATCCAGATCGGCTGGTCGTCGACGGGCCAGTCGAGCAGGTGGGTGTAACCGGCCTCCTTGAGCAGGTCGGGCGTGATGTTCGACTCGAGCGCGCCGGGGCCCATCCAGCCGGTCGGCCGCACGCCGACGTGCTGGGCGATCGTGTCGCTGCACTGCTTGATCGCGTTCGCCTCGTCCGCCTCCCACATGCCGCGCAGCACCTCGGCATTGGTGCGGCCGTGGCCGAGCACGTCGTCGCCGCGCGCTTTGATCTTCTCCACAATTTCCGGATAGTGAACGCATACCTCGCTGTTGAGCAGGATCGAGGCGGGCAGCTTGAGCTCGTCGAGGATTTCGAACAGCCGCCAGTTGCCGATGCGGTTGCCGTAATCGCGCCATGCGAAATTGCGCGAGTTCTGATTGCCCTCGCGCCGGCTCGGGTCCATGCCGATGCCGGTGCCGAAGGCGAAATGCTCGATATTGAGCGCGATGTAGAAGGCTAGGCGCTTGCCGCCCGGCCAGCTGTAGTCCGACCGCTTGACGATCGGGGAATAGGCATAACGGCCATGACCGGGAAGCTTGAGCATTATCGGGTCTCCACCTGACGTTTCTTTACGGCGTGCGCGACGGGAGAATAGAGTACGGCCTTCCATTCGTCATGGCGGGGCTTGACCCGGCCATCCACGTCTTGCTTTGTGACAACGCAAGACGTGGCTGCCCGCATGCGCAGGCATGACGGGGTGGAGGAGACCTCGCCCTGTCCCAATCCGACATCATTCATCTCGCGGCCGACATCTCGTTCCTCCACACGGACTATCTCTGGCGCATGCCGGGATCGTGGGTGGGCTATCCCTATTACGGCACGTCGGAGTTCTACGAGGACCTCGCGCGCACCGCCGAGCGTGGCATCTTCGACATGCTGTTCTTCGGCGATACCGGCGGCACGCCGGAGGATTTCGGCGGCAGCCATGAGGCGGTGGTGCGCTATGGCGCCAAATGGCCGCGCCACGACATGACGCCGATGATCCCGTTGATGGCGAAAGCGGCGCCCGGCATCGGCTTCGCGCTCACCATGTCGACCACGTATCATCATCCATTTCACTGCGCGCGCGTGTTCAACGCGCTCGACCACGTCACCCGCGGCCGCATCGCCTGGAACGCGGTGACCTCCGCCTACAAGAACGAGGCCGCCAATTACGGCTTCGACGTCATGATGGAGCATGACGAGCGCTACGAGCGGGCGCAGGAGTTTCTGCAGGTCGCCTGCGCGCTGTGGGAGAGCGTCGAGCCCGATGCGCTGATCCTCGACCGCGAGAAGGGGATCTACGCCGACCCCGCCAAGGTGCATCGCATCGATCACCGCGGCCGCTGGTTCAACGTGCGCGGACCGCTGCCGGCGCTCCCCTCGCCGCAACGCAGGCCGGTGATCATCCAGGCCGGCCTGTCGGGCCCCGGGATGGCGCTCGCGGCGACTTATGCGGAGCTGCAGTTCTCCACCCGCCGCACCCTTGCCAGCATGCAGCAGCACAGGAAGGCACTCGACGAGAAGCTCGCCGCGGTCGGCCGCAAGCCGCGCGACGTCGGCGTCCTTTGGTCGATCCGCGTCCAGGTCGCCGACTCCGAATCCGCCGCGCTGGAGCAGGAACGGCGCTACCTGGAGGCGATCCCGCCGCAGGCGGGCCTGGTCGAGATGTCGGCCCAATATAATGTGGACTTCTCGGCTGCGCGGCCCGGCATGCGGCTTGCCGATTTCGCCGACCAGGTGAAGGCCAACAAAGGCAACCTCGGCAGCTTCGAGGAGCTGCTCAAGACCGTCGACCCCGAGCAGACCGTCGAGGCGTTCGGCAAGCGCTTCCTGGTCGACCGCGTGCTGTCGGCGAGCGGTACGCCGAAGCAGATCGTCGACAAGCTCGAGGAGCTGCACTTCGGCACCGGCGCGAACGGCGGCTTCATCCTCGCCCGCGGCTTTTCGGCCGAGGGCAACATCAACGATTTCGTCCAGCACGTCGTGCCGGAGCTGCAGCGGCGCGGGCTGTCGAAGAGGAGATACGCGGGTCCGACGCTGCGGGAAAATCTCAACGCATGAGGCCCGGGATATGGCGGCCGCGCTGCCGATTCCGACGCGAATGACGCGGGATGAGCCAGCCATCGACGACTTCATTCCCGACAGATGAGTATCAAATTTACAACACGGCCTTCGGAAAGCTTCGGCGTTCCCAATCCCTGCTCCCATTCAAATTGACCGAGTGGACCATCCCGATAGCCTGACAGCCCCGATAGGCTTCGCTCACCACGCGGGACAGTGTGAAGCATCGGGCGAGCGAGGGGGCAGGGGGCAGGCGAAATCCCGGCCGGAATTTCATAGGGGATTGCAATGACATTCGTAAAATCAGTTGTTCTCGGCTCGGCGGCGGGTCTTGTCGCGATCGCGCGCGGGCAGGCGGCGGATCTTCCGGTCAAGGCCAAGCCCGTCGAATACGTGAAGGTGTGCAGCCTCTACGGCGCGGGCTTCTGGTACGTGCCGGGGACGGACACTTGCCTGAAGATCGGCTCGTATATCCGCGGACAAGTGGAATGGAATGCCGGCAACGGCGGCGTGCCGATCGGCTTCGGCGCGACCGATGCGGCGGCGGCCGGGCGTCTCGACCGCACGGACACCAGTCAGTTGTCGTTCCGCACGCGGGCCGGCCTTTCGGTCGATCTGCGCACGCAGACCGAATACGGTACGCTACGGTCGTACTTCGAGGGCGGCTTCCAGACGAGCGGCAACAACGGCTCGGCGCCCACCAACGATGCGGTTTACGTCGACCGCGGCTTCGTCCAGTTCGCCGGGCTCACGGCCGGGCGTATCCGCTCGTATTTCGACATCAATTCGTTCGGGTCGTACAGCTATGCGAATGTTCGCTTTTCCGCCGACACCACCGCGCTCGGCCTGTGGGGCATCGCCTACACGGCGCAGCTCGGTAACGGCATCTCGGCGACGATCTCGCTCGAGGACGGCGGCTCGAGCTCGCAGGGCAACAGCTCGGGTCAAACGGGGTCGCGTTTGAAACAGGTCGTCAACCTGTCGATGGCGGCCCAGTTCGGCCTCGGCACGACGTCGTTCGACAACGAGGGCTGGAAGGTTCCGGACGTGGTCGGATCGCTCCGCATCGATCGGGCCTGGGGCTATGCGCAGGTATCGGCGGCGTTGCACGACGTGAGCGCCGGCTACTACCAGACCGGCGGCACGGCTCTCGCGGCCGGCCTCCAGAACAACGGTCATCCCGCCGATGCCTATGGTTTCGCGGTGAGCGGCGGCTTCACACTCAACGACGTGCTCGGTTGGAGCGGCGATCAGTTGGGCATGCAGGTCGCCTATGGTCGGGGCGCGGGAGGCTACACGTTCAAGCAAGGCCCGACGCAGGTCTACGGCAGCGGCAACAGCGCCGGTTTTGGCTGGACGTCGGACGGCACGTTCGTGGCCGGCGGGCCGGTCGAGCTGACCACCTCGTGGAGCATCAACGGGCTCCTCCAGCACTTCTGGAGCCCGAAGTGGCGCACCTCGCTCTATGGCGGCTACTACGAGGTCGACTATGACGCCAAGGCCACCGCCAATATCTGCCCAGGCGGCGCGGCGGGCACGCCGTCTCCGACCGGTTTTCCATTCGCCGGCGGCGTGACGAACTGCAGCCCGAACTGGTCCGCCTGGGGGATCGGCTCGCGCACGCAATGGAATCCGCATTCCGATCTCGACATCGGCGTCGACCTGATGTGGGATCACCTGAACACGGCGTTTGCCGGCTTCGCGACGGTTGCGGCGAACGGCGCGCGTCCGCTGGCCGCCGCCGGCAGCTTCAGGATCCAGGATCAGGACGTGCTGACGATCCTCTTCCGCATCCAGCGAAACTTGCTGCCCTGAGGCGAAAGCAGAAGCAGAACGAGAAATCGCGCCTAAGCGGGCCGCGTGCCGCGGTAGGCCGCGACCGCGGCGCCGAACGCCTCGAACAGCTTGCGATTGATCGGATTGCGCTGCGCCTCGTGCTCGGCATGCCACTGCACGCCGAGTGCAAAGCCGGGCGCCTCGGCGATGCGTATCGCCTCGTAGGTGCCGTCCTCGGCGATGCCCTCGATCACGACGCGCTTGCCCGGCTCGAGGATACCCTGGCCGTGCAACGAGTTGACGCGGATGCTCTCGGCGCCGAGAAGCTTCGCGAATACGCCGCCTTGCTTCAGTCGCACCTCGTGGCGGTCGGCGAAGACCACCTCGAGGTCGGGGTGGACCTCGCCATTGGCCAGCCGGGGCATGCGGTGGTTGATGCGCCCCGGCAGCTCGCGAATCTCCGGATGCAGCGAGCCGCCGAACGCCACGTTCATCTCCTGGAGGCCGCGGCAGATGCCGAACAACGGTACGCCGCGCGCGACGCTCGCTTCGACCACCGCGAGGGCGAGCGCGTCGCGGTTGCGGTCGTAGGGCTCGTGCCGGGGGTGCTCCGCGTGGCCGAAATGGCTCGGATGGACGTTGGCGCGCGCGCCGGTCAGCAGGATGCCGTCGACCGTGTCGAGCAGGGCGCCGATGTCGGTGATCTCGGGAGTGCCGGCAAACATGAGCGGCAGCGCGCCCGCGACCTCGGCGACGGCGCGCAGGTTGCGTTCGCCGACACGCTGTGCCGTGAACTTCCCCTCGACCAAATGGGCGCTGCCGATGACGCCGACGATCGGGCGCTGCCGCGTGCTCATGCGAGGAGTACTACCCGTCCGCCCGCCGCGCCGCAATCTCGCGGCGCGCATAGCGCTGCGGGCCGATGCTGCGGAAAGACTCGATGCTTGGCCAGACATTCATGCGCGGCGCGCAGTGGAGCCGAGCGCGCCAGGATGGTCCGCGCCGGTCGGCGCCCCGTTGCATCGCCGGAAGGGGAAGCGCATCATCGTCATAATGACCCAAGGGCACCTAAGGGCAACCTAAGGGCGATCAGGGAGCGCTCCGATGCACGACATCGTCATTCGCGGCGGGAATATCATCGACGGCACCGGCAAGCCTGCATTCGCCGGCGACGTCGCGATCGATGGCGGCCGAATTACCGCGGTGGGCGGCAAGCAGGGACCCGGCAAGCGCGAGGTGGATGCCGGTGGCCTGCTTGTCACGCCCGGCTGGGTCGACGTGCACACCCATTATGATGGCCAGGCCCTGTGGGACCCGATGATCACCCCGTCGTCCTGGCACGGCGTCACGACGGTGATGTTCGGCAATTGCGGCGTCGGCTTTGCGCCGGTGAAGAAGGAGCACCGCGGCGCCCTGATGGACCTGATGGAAGGCGTCGAGGAGATCCCCAACCCGGTGCTCGCCGCGGGGCTCAACTGGGACTGGGAGACCTTTCCGCAGTTCATGGACGCGCTCGACCGCGGCGGGCCGCGCGCGATCGACATCGCGGCGCAGTTCGCGCATCTGCCCGCGCGCGTCTACGTCATGGGCGACCGCGCCATTCGCCGCGAGCCGGCGACCCCCGATGACATTGCCAAGATGCGCGACCTCACCGTCGAGGCGCTACGCGCCGGCGCTTTCGGCTTCACCACCTCGCGCACGGATTCGCACAAAACCCCGGACGGCGAGCTCGTGCCGTCGCGCGACGCCGACGATCACGAATTGCTCGGCATCGGCGCGGCGCTCGGCATCACCGGCACCGGCGCGTTCGGCATGAATAGCGACTTCGACGACGAGGAGTTCGAGCTGCGCTGGATGAAGAAGCTCGCGCGCGAGACCGGCCGCCCGGTCTGGTTCCTGCTCACCGACCGCTACCAGGACCCGCAACGCTGGCGCCGCCTGATGAGCGCCGTGCACCAAGCGAGGGCCGAGGGCCTGTCGATCACGGCGCAGATGGCGGGCCGGCCGATCGGCGTGATGATGGGGGTGGGCACCGCGCTCAATCCGTTCACGGTGCGGCTCGCCTACAAGGCGCTCGAGACCCTGCCGATCGCCGAGCAGCGCCGGCGCCTGCGCGACCCGCAGGTGCGTGCGCAAATCCTCGCCGAGCAGCCGTCGGCCGCGGAGGTGGAGAAGCTCTCCCAGTTCCGCCAGGCCGTGACCACGATGTGGGAGCGTTTCTATGTGATGGGCAATCCGCCCGACTACGAGCCGGGTCCGGAGAAGGCCGTTGCGGCGATTGCGGCGCGCACCGGCCGGCCGCCCGACGAGGTCGCCTACGACATCATTGTTCAGGACGACCAGTATCTCTGGTTTCCGGTCGTCAATTACACGACCGAGGACCATGGGTCGATCTTCGAGATGCTCAACGATCCGGCCTGCTTGCTCGGTCTCTCCGACGGCGGCGCTCACTGCACCTCGATCGTCGATTCCGGCGTGCCGACGTATATGCTCACGCACTGGGGCCGCGACCGGCAGCGCGGACCGAAGCTGCCGCTCGAGCGGCTGATCAAGCGGCAGACCAGCGAGACCGCGGACTTCTTCGGGCTCAACGACCGGGGTCGCCTCGCGCCGGGCCTGCGCGCCGACGTCAACCTGATCGACCACGGCCGCCTGCAGGTGCAGAAGCCCGAGCTCGTGCACGACATGCCGGCCAACGGCCGCCGCTTCGTGCAGCGGGTCGACGGCTACGAGATGACGATCTGCGCCGGGCAGCCGATCTACGAGCGCGGCGAGCACACCGGCGCCATGCCGGGCAAGCTGGTGCGCGCCGGGCAGTCCGCAGGCGCGGGTCTCGCCGCGGCGGAGTGAGCGCGGCCTAGCGTATCTTTCATCGCGCTTCGCGGGCGGCCGAGACCGATCGGCCGCCCGCCATGTCTCGCGCCGGCCGCAGCGCCGGCGCAAGGCGTCGCGGGGGCGCAATCCTGCGGAGACGGCGCCGCAAAATAAATCCTGATCGAATGATGTCGCGATCGCGGGCGGAGCTGCGCCTCTCGGATCGAGAGCGCGATCTCGCGGCGGGCTGCCGGTGACCAGGCTCACCGGCGCGCGGTCCCGTCGGCGTGGCGAAAGGCGAGCGCCGCGCCGTTGATCGAGTCCGGCCGTGAACAAGCGCATTCTGTTGATCGAACAGGACACGTTGACCGCGCTGTGGGAGGACGACCTTCTGACCGAGGCCGGATACGAGGTCACGTGCGCGGCCGGCACGCTCGATCGCGTGCGATCCTTGGTCGTGGACGCGCGAGCGGATGCGGCCGTCCTCAAGGCTCATCTCTATGGCGAGCCGACGACCGATCTCGCCATCATCCTGCGGGCGAAAAGGATTCCATTCGCCTTCGCGTCGACCTATGGGGCGGCGCTGCGCGGCCGCTTGCCGCCGGCGCTGCAGCAGGTGCGAATCCTCGCGCGGCCCTGCGACGGCGCGCAGTTTATGGCGACAGTCCGCGCATTGGTCGGCGGCGGTTGATCCCAGTGGCGGCGTGCCCCTCTTTTGACACGAAAATTGTCGAAAGGTGCCGTGCTCCGCTCTTGATTTCTCCCCGCCTTTCGACAATGTATTTGTCGAAAGGAGGTCGCATGAATATGCGCGAGCTGACGCGGCGGGCCCGCGTCACCGAGCGGCAGGTTCGCTACCTGATCGCGGAAGGATTCATCCCGGCGCCGCGCGGGGGGCGGGCGAACGCGGACTACGGCGACGACCATGTCGCCGCGATCCGCCGTTACACCCGGTTGCGCGAGTTGGGATTTCCACCCGCCGCCATCAAGCTGCTGCTCGACTCACGCGAGGGCGCCCCATTTGCGGTCGCGCCTGGAGTGACGCTGGTGGTCGATCCCAACCTGCTCGGCAGCGGAACGCGCCCAGGTCCGCTGATCGAGCGTGTCGCCAAGCTGCTCACGGATCTGTTGAAGGAAAGAACACATGCCGATCGCGTCGCAAACGATGATTGATCCGCTCCATGCTTTTATGGCCGGCGCCTTCGTGGCCGGCACTCCGAGGCCCTGTCCCCTGGTGTCCACCCGCTTCGACGTGACGATCGACGCCGGCTTGGCGATCGTCGTGATGACCCGGACCTTCCGCAATGGCGAGGCCGACAGCATCGAGGCTACCATCACGTTTCCGCTGCCCGTGCACGCGACCCTGTTCGCGCTCGAGGCCCGCATCGGCGAGCGCGTGCTCGCGGCGCGCGCCGCCCGCAAGAATGCCGCCCGCCGCGCCTACGAGGACGCGGTCGATCGCGGCAAGGGCGCGGTTCTACACGAGGAGGTGCTGCGCGGCGTGCACATGCTCTCGGTCGGGCAGATCGCGCCGGGCAGCGAGGTCGAGGTGCGCGCCACCTGGGCGAACACGCTCACCCACCTCAACGGCCGCGGGCGGCTGCGCATCCCGCTCACAGTGGGCGACATCTACGGCCGCTCCGGGCTTGCCGAATCCGATGAGCTCATCCATGGCGGGCCGGTGCAGTGCGGCGTCCTCACCGTGACCTGCCGCGACGGTGTCGTATCGCTGATCGGCGGCCGACTGGAGGATGGCCGCGCCGACATCGCGCTCAACGCGCCGATCGATCTCGACGTCACCGGCTGGACGCCGCGGACGCTCGCCGGCCGCATGGCGGACGGACGCCCGGTGGCGTTGCGCATCGAGCCGCTCGCGGGCGGCGAGCAAACGCTCGACGTCGCCCTGCTGGTCGATCGCTCCGGCTCGATGAGCGAGCGGTGCTCCACGCTCGACGGCCTCACCAAGCACGAGGCCGCGCTGGCGGCCCTCGAGCGCCTGGCGTTGGACGTGGGCCGTGAGGACACGGTCGACCTGTGGGAATTCGCCGCCAAGCTCAAGCATATCGGCTCGAGCCGCGAGGCTTCGCTGCATGAGCTGGTCGGCCGGCTGGACGGACCGGATGGCGGCACCGAGATCGGCCATGCAGTCACTGGCGTGCTCGCCGCGACGGGCGCGCGCGACATCCTTCTCGTCACCGACGGCAAGAGCCATGCGCTCGACGTGCAGGCGCTGGCGCGAAGCGGTCGCCGGTTCGCGCTCGTGCTGGTCGGCGCCGACAGCCTGGAAGCACATGTGGGGCATCTCGCGGCGCTCTCCGGCGGCGAAATCTTCGTCTCCGCCGGTCCCGATCTTCCCGCGATGCTCGGCGCCGCCGTGCGCTCGCTGCGGATGCCGCATCGGGCGCCGCAGCTCGACCGGCGCGAGATGCGCGAACGGCGTGCCGGCATGGAGCTTGTCGCAACCTGGAACGAGGCCGGCGTCACCGCGAAGGACCAACGGAGCATCGAGTCGCGCGCGGTCGCGGCGATTGCCGCGAAGCTGATGCTGCCGACGCTCGAGGCCGACGTGGCGGCCGAGCTCGCGCAAACGGAAGGGCTTGTCACGCATCTCACCAGCCTGGTGCTGGTCGATGAGGCAGGCGCCGTGCAAGAAACCGTCCCGGCGGCCCGCAAGGTCGCGCTGCCGTCGCCGGCCGGGCATTTCAGCATGGGGCGCGGCACGCGCATGTTGAGAAATTACCATGATGTCGTGAACGCCCCGGTTCCCGAGCCCTTGAAGCAGTTGATACGAGGCCTCGATTCCACCGTCGACGGGGGGCCGAAGCAGGCCGCGCCGCCACCATCCGATGCGGGTCGGCGGCAAGCCGAGGCGCGGCGCAGCAGGGAGGAGGAGGATCTGCGCCGCAGCGCCGTCGAGGCACGTCGCAGCGCGGAGGAGGAGCGTCGCGTCAGGTCGGTGTCGGCCGCGCGTCCGGCGGAGCCGAGCTCAGGCCGATGGCTGCCGCGTCTCACCCGGCTGCTTGCGCCCTCGCCGCCGAGCAGCATCATGGCGGCTCTCGCGGCGCGCATCGACTGGGATGCGGCGCCGCAGCGCCTGCAGGCAGGCGATCTCGCCGGCCTCGACGGCTCGCTGGCCGACGCAATCCGCCGGATCGCGGCCGAGCCATGGGTCATCAAAGACGCGCGCGATGCCGGCTGCGATCCGGTGGTGCTCGTGATCGCCCTGCTGGCGAAGGCAGTCGCGCACAGCAACCGAACCGCGGATCGCATTGCGCGGGCGATCCTCGGCTGACGGCGGGCGCGATCTTCGCAGAGATCTGCCGCCGGTTCGTGCCGGGTGGGGAGCTCCGCCTCTTCGCCGGCGTCGCGCGATGCGACGCCGGCATTTGCTTGCCGCTGCGATCGACGCATTGCGACCCCGCCGGGCGCCGAACGTCTTTAGAGACTGTTCACGAATGGCCGGAAATACTGCCGCCGTGGGTAGCGTAGGGAGGCGGAGGATGACGGCTCGGGCCGTGAAGCTGCTGGCGGCGGAAAACGATCTCAAATTGCTGATGGCCGACGTGACGCGCGCCATGGAAAAGGCGCAGGAGGCGGTCGCGCGCATCGCCGCCAAGGCCACCGAAGCCGAGGCGCCGGCGATCCCCGCGCAGTCTGCCGGCGGATAAGGGCGTAGAACGCGCGCGGCGCATCGCGACGCTCCATGGTCCGGTTTGCGGCGGATCGAACCTCCCGCAAGACCGCGGTCGAAGGTGACGGATCGGCGATCGTGATGCCACGGCGCCATGTTTTGCAAGCGCTTGCGCGCGCGTTCGCGTCTGCGCTGACGGACTCAGAGATCGCCCCACGCTGAGCCGCGCCGCGCCGCGCCGCAATGCGGCCATCCGCCGGCGCATCTGGCCCCCCGCGCCGCAACCGGCTAATCATCGCCCTTTCGCGGCAGCCAATGATTCACGGGGCAGCATGGTCGTCAGAGCGGGACGCGAATTCCTGGCCATTCCGGGGCCGACCACGGTGCCGGACGAGGTGCTGCAGGCGATGCATCGCCCGGCGATCGACATCTATGCGGGCTCGCTGCTCGCGCTGACCGATCGCCTGCACGCCAATCTGCGTTGGCTGTTTCGCACCCGCGGACGCACCTACATCTACATCGCCAACGGGCACGGCGCATGGGAAGCGGCGCTGACCAACGTGCTCTCGCGCGGCGACCGCATCCTGGTGCTGGAAAGCGGCCGTTTCGCCGCCACCTGGGGCGAGATGGCGGCAAAGCTCGGCGTGGCGGTCGAGGTGCTCGCGGGCGACTGGCGGCGCGCCGTGCGGCCGGCCGAGGTCGAGGCGCATCTGCGCCAGGATGCGAGACAGAAGGGCAAGGATCGCTACAAGGCCGTGCTGGTCGTGCAGATCGATACCGCGTCCGGCGTCGTCAACGACATCGCCGCGATCGGTAGGGCGATCAAGCGCTCGGGTCACGACGCGCTCTATATGGTCGATGCGGTCGCCTCGCTCGGCTGCATGCCGTTCGACATGGACGCCTGGGGCGTCGACGTCGCGATGTCGGGGTCGCAGAAGGGCCTGATGACCCCGCCGGGCCTGAGCTTCGTCGCCGCCGGCCGCGCCGCGCGCGCGGCACACAAGCGGGCCGGCCTGCGCACGCCCTACTGGGACTGGACCGCGCGCGAAAGCAACATCCACTACATGAAATACGCCGGCACGCCGCCCGAGCACCTGATGTTCGGCCTCGCGCGCGCTTTCGAAATGATCCGCGCCGAGGGGCTCGACAACATCTTCCGCCGCCATCGCCTGCTCGCCGAGGCCGCGCGCCGCGCGGTCTCGGTGTGGGCGCGCGGCAAGGCGATCGAATTCAATGTCGCGGCGCCGGCCGAGCGCTCCAACACCATCACGATGGTCCGCATGGCGGGTGGGCGCCGGGCGCGCCCGCTGCTCGACTATTGCAACACCAAGTGCGGCGTGGTGCTGGGGCAGGGGCTCGGCGAATGGCGCGACAAGGCCTTCCGCATCGCCCACATGGGACACGTCAACGCTCCGATGGTGCTCGGGACGCTCGGCGTGATCGAGAGCGCCCTCGACGCGCTCGACATTCCCCACCGCAAGGGCGGCGTGCAGGCGGCGATCGACTGGCTCGGCCGAGAGGTGAAGGCATAACAGCACGGCTGCGTCGTCGGGCGTGAACGCCCGATGACAAGCAGGGGACCGCGTTGATCGCGGTCCCCTTGGCGCGCTAGAAGTTGAGGGCCGCGAAAAGCGGCCTTATCGGCGGGCGCGTCCGTCGCACCAGATGCCCTTGGCGGGGACCTCACAGGCGTCCTGGCGGTCGGGGCCCGCGGTGTCGCGGCAGTTGGCGAGCGCCATGCTCTTGGCTTCCGCCTCGGTGTCGGCGATCGCCCACCCGAAGCCGGGCGTGCCGTCCTTCGGATCGAGCGCCTCGGCGGCACATTGATTGTTGAAGGTCGCCATCACCTTGCACAAATTGCGCGCCGTCTGCGAGCCGACCGTCTTGCAGCCCTCGACCGCCTTGGTCCGTGCCTCGGACGCGCTCGATGCATTGACGAAAATGAACATCGAGATGCCGTCCTGCGCGACGTCGGCCGGCAGGCCGATCGCAACCGCGCCGGTCGCCTGTGCCGCAGTCGGCGCCGCGAGGAATGCGCCCAGCAGGCAGACCGGTCCGATCGACCGCACCGCAACCGTCGCCTGCTTCAGCCTCTCACTCCAAGTCTGTTTCATTGCCCATCGCTCCCTGTTGGCCCGCGATCAATAGCAGAACGCGACGCGTCTGTCAGGCGGGATTGTCGTATGACGCCGGCGACTCGCCGGTTTCGGTCGATCGCTTGGCGATGGCCGCGCCACGCCCCGCCGGCTTGGTCGCAGCCCTCGTTCGGTCCCTCGCTAGTGCCCGGTCCTCGCAGGGGTGCGATTGCGATCTCCCCACGATCTCACATTTGTGACATAATTGTTACGGTCCAATCTCAATTGGCGACGCGCGGTTGTGGCTCATGAGCTTGGAATATCGAAGCAAATCAGCCTCGAAGTCGGCTTCACTGGCCTGGTCCAATCCCCTGGCGTGGTGGTGGGGCCTGCTGACTCTCGTGAGCGGCGCCAATATCGCGATCTGGATCGTCCTCTACGACGCGCTCCCGGAACGACCGACTGGCCGTCTCGACGGCGCGTCGGGCGTCGAGCCGATGCTCCTGCTCAGCGCCGCCTATGTGTTCGGCTGCGCCTTCCGGTCTTTCCTTCCGCGCGCTGATATTCAGCGGATTTGCCTCTTCGACACCTGGCTGTCGAGCGTCGTCGTCGGACGAACGGTCGCGACCGTGGCCGAGGTCTGCTTCGCGGCGCAATGGTTCATCGTGTTGCGGCAGCTCGGCACGATGACGGGCGCGGATACGACCCTGATCGCGGCCTGGATGGTCATCCCGCTGATCGCCGTCGCGGAATGCTTCTCGTGGTACGCGGTGCTGACCACCAACTACCTGGGCAGCGCGATCGAGAACTCGCTGTGGGCGGTCGCCTTCGCGGCGGTCGGGATCGGCCTCGGGCGATTGCTGCCGGACGTCGATGGTGCGGCGCGCGACGCCCTCGCGGTCGCGATCGTCGGGACGGCCGGCTATCTGGCTTTTCTCGTCACCATCGATATCCCGATGTATCTCGCGCGCTGGCGCGCCAAGGTCGTCGATGGCGGCAAGCTTCTGGCGCCGCTCGAGGGGCTGCGCGACGTGAGCACCCGTTGGGTCGTGACGCACGATATCGCCGCCTGGAAGGAGGAGATCGCCTGGATGTCGCTCTATTTCAGTGCGGCGGTCTGGGCGAGCCTCGCGCTGTGCGTCTTCTACGCGGTCGAGACGCGCCTCCCGGTCGTGGCAGGCTAGCGGAATTCAATCGAGTTCCTTGTAGAAGCGCTCGTCGTAGAGGGCGCCGATCGCGGGCGCGACCTTGTCGCGAAAGGCGCGCGTCGCCGCCGCCATGCCGTGCGCCTGGGCGGCATCGCTGCTCTGCCACGCCTCGATCACGGTGAAATGGTTGCCACGGTTGGTCTGCGTCAGGGCCTCGAAGCGCAGGTTGCCGGGCTCGCGGCGCCCGTCCTCGGCATGTGCCTTCAGCAGCGTGGCGGTCATCTCGCGTTGCGTCGGGATGACGTCGACGTGGGTGACGACGAGGACGGTGTCGGCGCCGAGGCTTGCCGGCAGCGGCCCGACCGCAAGCGGAAACGTCACGCGCTCGTCGGCCGGCGCGTTCTCGATACGCTTGAGCTTGTCATCGAGCCGCGCGCTCGTCTCCGCCTTGGCGTGCGCATCGAGCGCCGCCTGGTCTTTCCAGGCGGCGAGAATGACGAACTGGTTGGACCGGCCGATGCGCTGAAGAGCCTCGCCGCGCAGGTTGCCGGTTGCGCGCCGCAGCGCGTCGCGCATGTCGCGCACGATCGCAGCGCCTTCGCGCTCGGCCGTCGGCATGACTTCCAGATAGGTGATGGTATAGCGCGGTCCGTCGGGAACCGGTGCCTGGGCGTGCCCTGCGGACATGGTCATGCCGACGAGCATCGTGACGCCGAGCAGCGTTCGGATGGGCGCCATCGTTGTCATCCTCCCGTAACGGGCCGGGAGTCTACCTCAGCACGAGGCGCGGCAGCCAGAGCGAAAGTTCCGGAATATAGGTCACCAGCATCAGCACGGCGAACATCACGCCGTAGAACGGCCAGATGCGCCGCATCACCTTCTCGATCTTCACCTTGCCGACCGCGCAGCCGACGAACAGGATGGCGCCGACCGGCGGATGGCATAGCCCGATGCCGAGGTTGAGCATCATGATCATGCCGAAATGCACCGGATCGACGCCGAAGTTCTGCATCACCGGCAGCAGGATCGGCGTCGCGATCAGGATCGAGGGCGCCATGTCGACGAGGCAGCCGAGCACGAGCAGGAGGACGTTGATCAGAAAGAGGATCACGTACTTGTCGTGCGAGATCGACAGGAAGAACGCGGTGATCTTCGCCGGCATCTGCGCCAGCGCCATGATGTAGCCGACCGCCGACGCGCAGGCGATCAGCGTCATCACCATGGCGACCGTGCTGAAGGTGCGATGGAGCAGCCGTGGCAGGTCGCGCCAGCTGTAGTCGCGATAGATGAACATGGTGACGAAGAACGCCCACACGCAGGCGACCGCGCCGGCCTCGATCGCGGTGAACACGCCGAGCAGGATGCCGCCGAGGATGATCGCGAGCGTGATCAGCCCCCAGATCGCCTCGAAGGCGATCTTGAGCGCCTGGCGCGGCGGCACGCTGGTGCCGCGCGGGTGACCATCGCGATACGCGATGACGAGGCAGAGAATGACGATGGCGACGCCGAGCAGCAGGCCCGGCACCACGCCCGCCATGAACAAGCTGATGATCGAGATCGTCCCGCCGGTGGCGAGCGAGTAGATGACCGCGTTGTGGCTCGGCGGCACCAGCAGCGCCTGCACCGAGGAGGTGATCGTCAGGTTGGTGGCGAACACGCGCGGGTAGCCGGCGCGTTCCATCTGCGGGATCATCACCGAGCCGATCGCCGAGGCGTCGGCGACCGACGAGCCCGAGATGCCGCTCAAGAACGTCGAGGCGAGCACGTTGACGACGGAAAGCCCGCCGCGCACGCGGGTGAAGCCGACCATGACGTCGGCGAGCGCGACCAGCCGTCGCGCCATGCCGCCTTCCGCCATGATGGCGCCGGCGAGCACGAAGAACGGGATGGTCAGCATCGCGACCTTGCTCACCCCGTCGGAGATTTTCAGCATCAATGCCTCGGGCGAGATGCCGATCCATAGCGCGCCGGCGAGCGCCGCGATCGCGAGCGAAAAGGCGATCGGCACGCCGATGATGAAGCAGACGAACATGGTGGCGAGGAGAACGAAGACATCCATCGTCGTTTGATTCGCTCTACTTGTTCGTCATGTCGGGGCATAGCCGTTCGAAGAACGGGTCGCATCGCGACGCCTTTGCCCGGCCATCCCCGTCTTGCGTCGCTGCAAAGACGTGGATGCCCGCATTCGCGCCGCATTCGCGGGCATGACAGGGAGGAGTGATCGAACAGACATTCAATCCACCGGCACAGCGGCTTCTTCCGCCGGCGGCTCGTCCGGCCGGCCGAGCGTCACGCGCTCGACGACGAACAGGAACAGGATCACGCCGCCGATCGGGATCGGCAGGTAGGTGACGCCGACCGAGAGCCACGGGAACGCGTCGATCGTGTTGTACCAGGTCGTCTCCACGAGCCCTGCGCCGTAGTACACCATGAACAGCGCGAACACGCCGACCAGCGCCTCGGCGAGGAGCGCGACTGCGCGGCGGGGCCCGTCGGGCAGCATCGCGGCGAACACGCCGATGTTCATGTGCACGCCGCGCCGATAGCAGGCGGCAGCGCCGAAGAAGGTGAGCACGATCGTGAGCAGCACAGCGCACGGTTCCGGCCACGACGCCGCACTGTCGAGCACGTAACGGGTGAACACCGCCCAGGGAATGACCGCAGAGATCAGCACCAGCGCGGTGCAGCCGAGCACCGCACAGGTCCAGTAGAGCAGATCCATAAAGCGGCGGACGACCTGCGCCATGCTCATTGCACCGCCTGGATGCGCTTGATGGTGTCGGCGAAGCGCGGGCCGTACTTGTCCCACACCGGCTTCACGGCTGCTTGGAACGCGGCCTTGTCGGCGACCTCGGTGAACTGGATGCCGGCTGCCTTCGCCTTGTCGAGCGCCTTCGCCTCATAGGCCTTCCACAAGGTGCGCTCCTCGAGCTGCGCCTCGCGGGCGAACTTCCTCACCAAGGCCCGGTCGTCCTTCGACAGTGCGTCCCAGGCCTTGCGCGACATCACCAGAATCTCAGGGACGATCAGGTGCTCCGTGAAGGTGTAGTACTTCGCCACCTGATAGTGGTTGTCGAACACGAAGCTCGGCGGATTGTTCTCTGCGCCGTCGATCACGCCGGTCTGCAGCGCGCTGAACACCTGGTCGTAGCCCATGCCGACGCCGTTGCCGCCGAGCGCGTTCATCATGTCGATGAACATCGGATTGCCGATCACGCGCACCTTCAGGCCCTTGAGGTCGGCGATGCCTTTGACCGGATGCTTGGTGTTGTAGATGCTGCGGGCGCCCGCATCCATCCAGCACAGGCCGACGAGACCCGCCTTGGCGTTGGCGGTCACCTTGTCGAGCAGCTCCTGGCCGATCGGGCCGTCGATCACCGCTTCCATGTGCGCGGTGCTGCGAAAGAGGAAGGGCAGGTTGAAGACGTTGAGGTCGGGCACCACCGGGCCGAGCGCGCCGACGCTCACGCGCGCGAGCTGGATCGCGCCCACCTGCGCCTGCTCGATCGCCTCCTTCTCGCCGCCGAGCTGCATCGAAGCGTACATCTGCACGGTGAGGCGCTTGTTGGTCGCCGCCGCGAGCTTGTCGCCGAAATGCTCGACCGCGACCACGGTCGGATAGCCGGCCGGGTGCACGTCCGAAGCCTTGAGCAGGGTCTGCGCCCGCGCCTGGGTGGCGAGTGCCGCCGCCAGCGCCAGCGCGACGATGGCCGATCCTCGATGCATGTTTCGATGCACGTCGTCCTCCCGGTTCTTGCGCCGCGGTTGTGGTGCGCGGCTAATCGTGATAGTCATCATATCATATGACGACTTTGCGCACGAGGGCAAATGCGCCGCGGCGGCCGGCGGCGAGCGCGCCGTCTGCCTCCCTCGCGCCCCTCGCGCCGCGCAGCCTCGCCCATGCGCTGGTCGAGCGGCTCAGTGGGGAGATTCTCAGCGGCCGCTTGCCGCCGGGCGCGCAGCTGCCGACCGAGCAGGAGCTGATCGCCGCGAGCGGGGTGAGCCGCACGGTGGTCCGCGAGGCGATCGCCGCCTTGCGCGCCGAGGGGCTCGTGGTCACCCGCCAGGGGGCGGGCGCCTTCGTCGCCGAGGGCTCGCGCCGGCCATTCCGTATCGATCCCGCCGGCCTCGGCTCCCTCGCCGAGGTGCTCGCCGTGATGGAGCTGCGCACCGCCCTCGAGGTCGAGGCCGCCGGGCTCGCGGCCGAGCGGGCGAGCGCCGCCGATCTGCGCGCCATCGCGGCGGCGTTCACGGCGATCGAACGCGCGATTGCGCGGGGCGAAGCCGGCATCGACGAGGATTTCGCCTTCCACCGCAGCATCGCGACCGCGACCCGCAATCCGCAATTCGCCCGCTTCCTCGAATATCTCGGCCGCATCATCATCCCGCGCCAGACGATCCGCGCCGCCGGCGCCGCGAGCGAGCGCGTCGCCTATCTGCGCACCTTCCAGAAGGAGCACCTCGCGATACTCAAGGCGCTGCGCGCCCGCTCGGTCGCCAAGGCGCGCGCCGCCATGCGCACCCACCTCATGAACAGCCGCAAGCGCTATCGGCGGCTGGTGGCGCATCGAGGCTGAACCGGCCGCGCTTCGATCCGGATTTCGCTTGCGCTCCATCCGCGCTAGGCTACTTCTCGACCGGCGGAACACGCCGGCCTCAAGGGGAGGAGATCATGACGAGGCGCGCGTTCAATCTGGTGGCCGCGGTCGCGGCGCTCGCTGCATGCATCCTGCCCGCGACCGCGCGCGGCGCCGACGTGAGGGTGTTCACCTC
This sequence comes from Xanthobacteraceae bacterium, assembly GCA_035293985.1. Lineage (GTDB taxonomy): Bacteria > Pseudomonadota > Alphaproteobacteria > Rhizobiales > Xanthobacteraceae > JAVDCA01. The sequence continues at coordinate 115,652 of DATGLS010000005.1, read as the reverse complement.
CGTGGCGCTCAAGTCGGTGCTCGACGAGCTCGCACCGGCCTACGAGAAGGCAACCGGCAACAAGCTGACCATCACGTACGGGCTCGCAGCCGAGATGAAGAAGCGTGTTCTCGCCGGCGAGACCGCCGACGTCATCATGCTGACGCGCGCGATGATGGAGGACCTGCAGAAGCAGAACAAGCTCGCCGGCAGCCTCGTCAATGTCGCCGGAACGCCGGTCGCGGTGGCGGCCCGCGCCGGCGCGCCCAAGCCGGATATCGGCACGGTCGACGCGTTCAAGAGGACGCTGCTGGCGGCCAAGTCGATCGTCTATGCGGACCCGGCGAAGGGCGGCCTGAGTGGCGTCGTCTTCGCTCACGCGCTCGATCGGCTCGGGATCGCCGAGCAGATGAAATCGAAGACCATCCTGGTGCCGGGCGCGCAGGCGGCCGAGCTCGTCGCCAAGGGCGAGGCAGAGCTCGGCGTCGGCCAGGCCTCGGAGATCGTGCCGGTCGCGGGCGCGCAACTCGTGGGTCCGCTCCCGGGCGAGCTCGGGAGCTTGACGCAATTCACCGCGGCGATGGGCGCCGGAAGCGGATCGCCCGAGGCGGCGAAGTCGCTCATCGAGTTCCTGACCGCGCCGCAGTCCGCGCCGCGTTTCCAGGCGAAGGGATTTCAGCCAGGATGAGGGGACGAGGTTGGCGGCGCGGTCGGCGGCGGACGCCCCGGCTTGATCATCCATGACGGCCGCGTGGGCGATCCGCTTGCGCGATGATCGCTCCGCACAGTATCGCTTTCCGTCGTGGCCGATACATCGCACAAGAAGCCCGTCGGGACAGGGCTGCCGCATGCACTGACGGCGCGCCTTCCCTTCTACTATGGCTGGATCGTGCTGGCCGCTCTGTGCTGCGCCGGCTTTGCGCGGCAGGGCGGCGCGGTCGCGACCTTCTCGGTCTTCGTCGAGCCGCTGACGCGCGATTTCGGCTGGTCGCGCACGGCGCTCTCGGGCGCGGTGTCGCTCGGCGGCCTGCTGGCGGCGCTCGCCGCGCCCGTCATCGGGCCGGTGCTCGACCGGCGCGGCTCGCGCCTGGTGCTCGCGCTCGCGGTGCTGGTCAGCGGCGGCGCGCTCCTGCTGCTGTCGGCGGCGCCATCGCTGCTGGTATTCTATCTCCTGTTCTGCATCGCCCGCATGAGCTGGGCGGCGCCGTTCGAGCTCGGCATCTATGCGGGCTTGAACAACTGGTTCCTCGCCCGCCGCGCCGCCGCGGCCGCGATCGCCAACCTCGCGCAGATGCTCGGGCTCGCCGCGATGCCGCTGATCGCGCAATTCGCGATCGCACGCGACGGCTGGCGCGCCGGATGGCTCGCCCTCGGCGCCACCGTGCTCATCGTCGGATTCGCGCCGGTCGCACTTCTGCTCGTGCGACGGCCCGAGGACATGGGCCTCGAGCCCGACCGCGCCGGCCCCACTGCCGGCGCCGCGACCACCACCCGTCCCGAGCCCGCCTTTTCGCGGCCCCAGGCGCTGCGCGCCGCCGCGTTCTGGCTGCTGATGCTCTACGCCATGCTCATCTATCCGGTGCAGGCCGGCGTGAGCCTGCACCAGGCCGCGCATCTCGTGCGCCGCGGCCTCGATCCGACCACGGCCGCGTTCATCGTCAGCAGCTTCTCGCTTGCTTCGGCGGCGGCGACGATCGTCTGCGGCCTGCTGCCGCGCGGCTGGCCGATCCGCTTCCCGCTCGCCGGCGCGGGGGCGCTCGCCGGGGTGGCGACCTGGCTGATGCCGGGCATCACCTCGCCCGCCGATGGCTACCTGTGCGCATGCCTGTTCGGCGCCGGCATCGGCAGCATGCTGACCCTGCTGCCGATCGCCTGGGCAGACTATTTCGGCCGCGCCCACTACGGCGCGATCCGCGGCATCGCCCTGCCGTGCCAGGTGCTGGCGCAGGCGGCGGGGCCGCTCGTCTCCGGCGCGCTCTACGACTGGACCGGCGCCTATACGCTGTCGCTGCATGTGTTCGCGACACTCTCGGCGCTCAGTATCGTCGCTGCGTTGGCCGCGAAGGAACCGCGCAAGGCTTAGCTGCGATCCGGGTAGATGCCTCGCGAGCCGGGAATGTGTTATGGTCTCGTTGCCTCATTTGTCAGCCAGGAGGGAGAAAGGCAGTGAGCAGGCAGTTGCGCAACGCAGTGCTCGTGGGTTCGGCCGTGGTCGCGATCGGCGCGCTCGGCTGCAGCGGTGCGGCCGCGGTGACGTTCGCGGACATCAACGGAAAATGGTGCACCGAGGGCGGCAGCGAGCAGTTCGACCACGACAACCTGGTCGCCATCATCGCCTCGTCCGGCGAGCGGCGCGTCTACCCGATCATCAGCTACGACTACCAGGGCGATACGGTCCGCGTGACCTGGAAGAACGAGAAGGGCGAGAACGTCCACACCGATTTTTCCGAATTCAGCCGCAACGGGCGCCGCATGGTGCAGCTCAAGAACGATGCTGGGCCACGGCGCGAGTTCTATCGCTGCTGAGCGAATGATCCGACGAGGCCGCGCCCTGGAGGCGATCCGGGGCGCGGCCGTTTTAGGAGGACACGACCGCTGCCTCCGGCTTCACGTGCGAATTGCGGCAGATGCTCCCGCAGGAGGATGAAATGCAGTCGGTTCTGATGACGGGCGCCGCGGGCGGCATCGGTACGCGCATGCGCAGCCTGCTCAAGGGCGTCTATCCGCGCCTGCGCCTCTCCGACCTCAAGGCGCCGGCCGACCTCAAATCCGACGAGGAATTCGTCGCCGCCGATCTCGCCGACATGGCGGCGGTCGAGAAGGCGGTCGACGGCATCGAAGGCATCATCCATCTCGGCGGCTTCTCGGTCGAAGGTCCGTGGGACGTGATCCACAGCGCGAACATCGTCGGCTGCTACAACCTGTTCGAGGCAGCGCGCCGCGCCAAGGTGAAGCGCGTCGTCTTCGCCTCGTCGAACCACGCGGTCGGCTTTTATCCGCGCAACCGCCGCATCGGTCCCGACCATCGCGTGCGGCCGGATTCGCGCTACGGCGTCTCGAAGGCGTTCGGCGAGGCGCTCGGCTCGCTCTATGCGTCGAAGCACGGTATGCGCGTCACCTCGATCCGCATCGGCAATTTCGCCGACCAGCCGGTCGACCAGCGCCGCCTGTCGATCTGGCTCAAGCCCGAGGATCTGCTGCAGCTGATCCGCATCGGCCTCGAGCATCCCGACATCCGCTGCCAGATCTTCTTCGGCGCCTCCGACAATGCGCGCGGATGGTGGGACAACGAGGAGGCGTTCCGCTTCGGCTATCGTCCGACCGGCGTGGCGGAGAAGTTCCGCGACGCCGCCCTCGCGGCGCAGGCGAAGATCGCGCCCGACCGCGTCGCCGACTGGTACGAGGGCGGCCCGTTCTGCAGCGACGGCTACGACGGCGACGAGGATTTGTGGCTGCGGTGAGCTATCCGCGGCCGATGAACGAGCGCATGTGGTTCGGCAAGATCGTCGCCTCGTAGAGGTTGACCTCGCCCGGCAGCGACGCCATCAGCACCGCGACGCGGGCCACGTCTGCCGCCGCCATGACGTAGTCGTCCGGACGCTCGCCCGGGCCGGCGGTCGTGCGGCCGCGCCGGGACGTGAACGACGACAGCGTCGCGCCCGGATGGATGATCGAGGCGACGATGTTGTGCTTGCGCCCGTCCATCGTCAGCTGGTGCGTCATGCCCTGCAGCCCGAACTTGGTGACCGTGTAGGGAAGCGAGTCGGGCCGCGGCGTCTTCGCCGACACGCTGCCGATGTTTATGATGCGCCCGCCCTGCGGCGCCTGCGCCTTCATGATGCGGATCGCCTCGCGGCTGCACAGGAACGGCGCCGTGATGTTGATGTCGAGCGCGGCGCGCCAGTAGTCGAGCGTGATGTCCTCGGTGTCGCGGTGCGTCGCGATGCCGGCATTGTTGACCAGCACGTCGAGCCGGCCGAAGGTCTTCTGCACCGTGGCGAACAGCGCCACGATCTCGTCCTCGCGGGTGAGGTCGGCCGCGAGCGCGAGCGCCTCGCCGCCGGCCTGCTTGATGGCGGCCGCGACCTCGTCGAGCAGCGCGGCGCGCCGCGCCACCAGCACGGTGTTGGCGCCGGCGCCCGCGAACGCCTCGGCGATGCCGCGGCCGATCCCGTTGCTCGCGCCGGTGACGATCGCGATCTTGCCCTGCAGATCTTTGGACATGTTGCTCCCAGCGATCGACTTGTAGCCCGGATGGAGCGAAGCGACATCCGGCAACGGCTATCGGCAGATGCGCTTTTCCCGCATTCCGCCTCGCTCCATGCGGGCTACGATGACGGCTCAGTCGATCGGCACGAAGATCGAGTGCCGCATCTTGCCGGCGACGGCCTTCGAGAGGTGGCCTTTGCCGGTGACGTCCTCCACCAGCAGCACCTCGCCGGCGCCGATCACCCGCTTTTCGCCGTCGCTGACCGTGATCTCGACCCCACCGTCGAGGTTGATGATGTATTGCCGGCGCGGCGCCGGATGCCAATCGAGGTCGTAGTCGCCGCCGGTCTGGCGAAAGATGATGCCGGTCGCCGGCAAGCGTTTCGACAGCTTGCCGCCCGGACGGTTCTCGACCCACTCGACCTCGATGTCGCGAAAATGCGTCTCGCCCTGGGCGTCGACGTAGAGATTGTGGATGCGCATGCGCGTATCAGCCCCCTGTTGATGTGATCGCAATGTCATGAACTCATGACGATCAGCGCGTCGAGCGCGGTCGCGCCCTCACCCGCGGCGTGCACCATCAGCGGGTTGACGTCGACCTCGCCGATCTGCGGCACGCCCTGCATAAGCCGGCCGATCGCCAGCACGGCCTGCACCACCGCCTCGACATCGGCGGGCGGCGCGCCGCGCACGCCGGCGAGCAGCTTTGCCGAGCGCAGCTTGCCGATCGCCTCGCGGATCTGCACTGCGTCGGCATCGCCCGGCAAGAGCTGAACGTCGCCCAGCGCCTCGACCCAGATGCCGCCGAGCCCGAGCAGCAGCACCGTGCCCCAGCCGGGATCACGCTTTGCGCCCACCATCAGCTCGACGCCGCGCGGGGACATTGTTTCGACCAGCACGCCGTCGAGGACGACATCGGGCGCGGCCCGTTTCACACTACTCATCATCGCGTCCCAGGCGGCGCGCACCGCAGCCTCGTCCTTGAGGTTCAGCGCGACGCCGCCGGCTTCCGTCTTATGCGAGAGCGCCGCCGCCTGCGCCTTGAGCACCACCGGAAAGCCGATCTTCGTCGCGATAGCGACAGCCTCGCCCGCCGTGCGTGCGAGCGCGCCGTCCGGAACGCGCAGCCCCGCGGCGGCGAGCACCTTCTTGCCGAGCCATTCCGGCTGCGCGCCCGTGCCCAGCTCGGGCAGCCCGGCGGTCGGCGCCGGGGAGGAGGCGTGGGCGCGGGCGAGCAGGCGACCGTATCGCGTGAAGAGCCCGATGGCGCGCAGCATGCGGTCGGACGAGCGCGAGCACACCGCCGGGCTCTCGTTGAGGGCCGCAACCACGTCATCGTTGAGCGGCCAGGTGTCGCCGAGCGCGACCATCACCTTGGGCTTGTCCGACTGCGCCATGCCTTCGTTGAACGCCCGCACCGGGATATTGGTGTTGATCGGAAACGAGATGAACAGGGAGCCGACGTTCGGATCGTCGATCAGCGCCTTGGTCACGGCCGGAAGCATGGCGGGCGTGAAGCCCGCCGTCGTGTCGAGCGGATTGCCGTAGTTGCCATAGGGGGGCAGCGTCGCGCGGATTTTCTGCAGCGTCTCCGGCGCGAGCTCGGGCAGATCGAGCCCGATCTCCTCGGCGAAATCGTTGGTCAGCCCGACATAGGCGCCCGACGCCGTGAGGATCCCCGGCCCCTTGGTGGGCGGCGCCGGATAGCGCTGCAGGATCGCGACGAGATCCATGACCTCGTCCATGGTCGCGACCACGATCGCGCCCGCGGCCTCGACCTGGGTGCGCACGGTGGCGAAATCGCCGACGAGGGCGCCGGTGTGCGATTGCGCTGCCTTGCGCGCCTTGGCGCCGCGCCCGGCGATCATCAGCACCACGGGCTTTCCGGCCGCACGCGCGCGCCGGATGGCGGCGAGAAAGGCCTGCGGCCGCCTGATCTCCTCGCAATAAGCCACGATGACACGGGTCGCGGCGTCGTCGATGAGGAACTCGATGAAGTCGGTGGTCTCGAGGCCGGCCTCGTTGCCGGTCGAGATCACGTAGGACAATGGAATGCCGCGGCCGTCGCTCGCGCGCTGGAAGTGGCCGAGCAGGCCGCCGCTCTGGCCGACGAAAGCGACCCCGTTGGTGACGCCGCGCAGCGCCTTGCGCGCATACAGCATGTGCAGCCACAGGCCGTCGACGTTGTTGGTGACGCCGAGGCAGTTCGGCCCGATTACGGCGACTCCGGCGGCGCGCGCGGTGGCGGCGACCGCGTCCTGGGTCGCGTGATCGCCGGTCTCGGCGAAGCCGGCGGCGAACACCATGGCGGTGCCGACCTTGCGCCGCGCGCACGCTTCCATGGCGTCGCGCACCGAGGCGGCCGGCAGCGTGAACACCGCGAGGTCGACCCCTTCCGGCAGCTCGTCCGGGCTCTTGAGCACGCGGCGGCCGTCGATCGGCTCGTCGGTGCGGCCCACCAGATGAAGGTCACCCGCGAAGTCGTTCGTCTTCAGGCATTGCAGGATGACCTGCCCGGCGCTGCCCGCCCGCGTCGACACGCCGATGACGGCGATCGAACGCGGGCGCAGGAACCGGGTGACCGCCTGCGCGCCGCGCGCTGCATCCGCCGCGCTCATGCGGGCTGCCAGAACAGAAGGTGCTCGCCGTTGGCGAGCGGATGCCAGTACGGCTTCACCTTCATGCCGACTTTCAGCGTCTCGGCCGGGCAGTTCACCACGCCGGCGATGACGTTGACCCCCTCATCGAGCGTGACGCTCGCGATCGCGTAGGGCGCGACGCCCTGAAACGCCGGCGGACCGCGGTGCGCGATCGTGAAGGAGAACACCGTGCCCTTGCCGGAGACCTCGCGCCATTCGATGTCGCGCCGCCGCCCCGTGAAGATGCTCACCGGCCGGGGAAAGTGCTGATACTTCTTCGCGACCTTGCAGTACTGGATGACGAGCTTTTTCTGCCGCGTCGCGTCCCAGAACGGCATGCCGAAATCATAGTGCTTGATGTCGCGCTTGACGTCGAGCGTGTCGTGCAATGTGAGCGCCATGGTGTCCTCTATTCCCCCGGCGCCAGCGCCAGCGCGGCGCTGCTGCCCCAGTTGCGTCCGTAGTTGATCCAGCCGATCCCGGTGACCAGCGCGTTCGTCGTGTCCTTGACCTGGCGCGGGCCGCCTTCGCCCATCAGCTGGCGGATCGCCTCGATCAGGTTGCCGGACGAGGAGGCGGCCTGGCCGGCCGAGATCTGGCCGCCGCCGGTGTTCATCGGCAGCGTGCCGGTGTGCGAGAGGTCGGTGTCGCGCACGAACGCCATGCCTTGGCCGGGCTTGCAGAAGCCGAACGCCTCGAACTGGATCACCAGCGCGATCAGGAAGTCGTCATAGGGGTGGAACGAGCGGATGTCCTTGATGTCGAGACCGGCGGCGGCGAGCGCCTTCCGGCCGGCGATCTCGTGCCCGCTGCGCGTCACGTCGATCAGCGTCTCGGCGCCGAGGAAATTGGTGCGCTCCGCGTAGCCGAGCGGGATGATGTGCTTGTGCAGGCCCTTCTCCTTGGCGCGCTTGCGGCTGGTCACGATCAGCCCGGCGGCGCCGTCGGCCAGCATGACGCAGTCGAGCAGGCGGATCGGATCGGCTATCATGCGCGAGTTGAGATAGTCGTCGACCGTGATCGGCACGCGCAGCTCCTCGCACGCATTCTCGTTGAGGAGCGCGTGGTTGCGCTGGGTCACGGCGAGCTTGCCGAGCGCGCGCAAGTCGACGCCATACTTGGCGTCATAGGCGCGCTGCAGCAGGCCGAAGGCGCCGGGCGGCCCGAGCAGGCCGTACGGCTCGGTCCAGTCGCGCCGGTAGCTGCGCTCGTTGCGGCCGTTGTGCTCGAGCACATGCGTATCGGCAAAGAGGCAGAGCGCGACCTCGCACAGGCCGGCGTCGATCGCGGCGGCGGCGCGCGCGACCGTGCCGACCGCCGAGCAGCCGCCGGTGTGCACCTCCTCGCAGAAGCCGACCTCGAGCCCGAGCATGTCGCACATGCTCTGCGACCAGAACTGGCTCGAGCCGCCGGTGCCGGTGAGGCCGGCGAGCACCATGGCGTCGATCTCGCGCTTCTCGAAGCCGGTCTTGTCGAGCAGCGCCTCGAGGATCTCGCCCGCCAGGACCCAGACGTCCCGGTCGCTCTTCTTCATCACCTTGGTTTCGGCATAGGCGACGATCGCGTGGTCACGCAGACTCATTTTGGCTCCCTTACGATTGATCAGGCCGCACGCGCGGCGCGGTCTTGTCGAGGAACTGGTGCAGCCGCTCGATCGATTCCGGGCTGCGCGTGTATTCGGCCACCATGCGCTCGAAATAGAGCCCGTCGTCGTAGTTCATGTCCTGCAGTCGCGGCAGGCTGTTGGTGATGGCGAAGTTCGACAGCGGCGCATTCTTGCAGATCTTCAAGGCCAGCTCCTTCGCCTTGGCGATCTGCTGGCCCTTCGGCACGATGTACTGCACGATGCCGTAGCGCTCGGCCTCCTCGACCTTGAGCACGCGGCCGGTGAGCATCATGTCCTGCATGCGGGCGAACCCGATCAGGCGGGCGACGCGCACCGAGCCGCCGCCGCCGATGAAGATGCCGCGCGTGCCCTCCGGCAGGCCGAAATAGGTGGTCTCGTCGGCGACGCGGATATGCGCGGCGGCGGCGGTCTCGAGCCCGCCGCCGAGGGTGGCGCCGTGCAGCGCCGCGACGAATGGGATGTTTCCGCGCGCCATCGCCTCGAAATAGCTGTTGCGGTTGAACGGGAAGGGCAGCCGCTGCGATCGCCCCGCCTTCCAGCTCTCGGCTGCCCAGCGCAGGTCGAGCCCGGCGCAGAAATTGTCGCCGTGGCCGAAGATGATGCCGCACTTGGCCTCCTCGCCGGCGCGCTCGATCGCGGCGCGCAGCTGCTGCATCACGGTCGGATTGAAGCAGTTGCGCTTGTCCGGGCGGTTGAGACCGACGAGCGCGATCTCGCCCTCGAGCTCGTAGGTGACCGTCTGTTCCTCGCTCATGACTTCTCCTGGTCATCCAGTTGTCGTCATGCCCGCGAAGGCGGGCATCCACGTCTTTTCTGTCGGCTTAGCAAACAAGACGTGGATGGCCGGGGCAAGTCCGGCCACGACGCGGAAATGCGATTCAACATGGCTCACGCCCCCGAGTCAGCCAGCTCCGCATAGCGGCGCCGTTGCGCCGCGGCGTTGCCGCAGAGCGACGACAGCAGCATGGCGCGTTTGAGATAGAGGCCGACGTCGTGCTCGTCCGTGAAGCCGATGGCGCCGTGCAACTGGATGCAGGCTTGGGTGACGGCGAGCGCATTCTCCGAGGCCTTGGCTTTGACGGCGACCGCGAGCGCGGGATCGATGCGATAGGGATCGTTGGCGGCGGCGACCTGATAGATGAGCGAGCGCGTCGTCTCGGTCTTGATATAAATGTCGACCGCCTTGTGCTGGAGCGCCTGGAAGCTGCCGATCGGCTTGCCGAACTGCTTGCGCAGCCGCAGATACGCGAAGGTCATCTCCTGGGCGCCTTCCATGACGCCGAGCAGCTCGGCCGAGAGCGCGATCAGGGCAAGGTCGGTCAGCGCCGCGACGGCGCCGCGCGAGGACTGGCGCGCGGGCACGAGGTCGGCGGGCGCGCCGTCGAGGGTCAACGTCGCGAGCCCGCGGCCGTCGACGCTCGGGGTCGTCGCGAGGCTCACGCCCGAGGCCCCGCGCGCGACGTAGTAGAGCGCCGTGCCGTCACGGCTCTCGGCACTGACCAGGAATCCGTCCGCACCGTCGGCACAGACGGAGAGCTTCCTCCCCGTGAGGCGCGGTGCACGGTCGTCGCCGTCCGCCCGCGTGAGCAGCATCGGCAAATCATGCGCGGTCTCCTGCAGGGCGGGCACGACGAGCGCGTCACCGCGCATCAGGCGCGGCAGCATCGGATGCGGCGCGTGGCCCTGCGCCAATGCGGCGGCGGCGATCGCCGCGAGCCCGATCGGCTCGCACACCAGCGTCCGCCCGGCCTGCTCGAGGACCAGCGCAAGCTCGGTGAGCCCGAGGCCCGCCCCGTCGGCCGCCGCCGGCACCAGCATGCCGAGCCAGCCGAGCGCGCCCGCCTCGCGCAACCGCGCGGGCGCAAGGCCGCGACCACGCGAAGCACGCGCGACCTTGGCGCCGGCGGCCGCGGCGAACTTCGCCGCACTGTCGCGCAGCAGCGCTTGCTCGGACGTGAGATGGAGGTCCATGAGGTTCACCGTGAGGGCGCTGGCGGCGCTCCGTCTCGCGTTTGCTTCGCATCTCACTGCGGCAGGTTGAGGACGCGGCGGGCGACGATGTTGCGTTGGATCTCGGAGGAGCCGCCGTAGATCGTGGCGCGGCGCACCTGCAGGAACGGGGCCGAGACCTCGACCCGGCCGTGCGCGGTCATGAGCGGCGGCGCGAGCGCGGCATCGCTGCCGGCGGCTTCCAGCAGCAGGTCGTTGAGCGACTGCAGCAGCTCGGAGCCGTAGATCTTGATGATCGAGGCCTCGGGCCCGGGACTGCGCGCGCGGTTGGTGAGCTCGACCGCGTGGTTGAACAGGGCCGCGAGCGTCGTGACGTCGATGCTGGCGGCGGCGAGGCGATCGCGGAAGGCGGGATCGGCCATGATGCCGGTCGTGCGCGCGATCGTCTTGATGCGCTCGAGCGCGATCAGGGCGAACTGCGGATTGGAGGTGCCGAGCCGCTCGTGGCCGAGCAACGCGTTGGCGATGCGCCAGCCGTCGTTGAGCTTGCCGACCAGGTTCTCGGCCGGCACCGCGACGTCGTCGAAGAACACCTCGCTGAACTCGTCGTCGTCCGCGATGGTGCGGATCGGCCGCACGCGAATGCCGGGGCTCGCGAGGTCGACGAGCAGGAAGCTGATGCCGGCGTGGCGCGGCTGCGCCTGCGGGTCCGTGCGCACCAGCGCGAACATCCACTGCGAATGATGGCCCCACGTGGTCCAGATCTTCTGCCCGCTGACGACGAACTTGTCGCCATCGAGCGTCGCGCGGGTCGCAACGCTCGCGAGATCGGAGCCGGCGCCCGGCTCCGAATAGCCCTGCGCCCAGATCACCGATCCGTCGATGATCGGCGGCAGGTGACGCGCCTTCTGCGCCGCGGTGCCGAACTCGATCAGGATCGGCCCGATGTGATGGAGCCCCTGCGCCGGCAGGTGCGGCGCGCCGGCCCGTGCGAGCTCCTCGGTCATGATGATTTGCTGGTTGAGCGTCGCGCCCATGCCGCCGTATTCCTTGGGCCAGTGTGGTGCGATCCAGCCCTTGCGCGACAGCGCATGGTACCAAGGCATCAACTCGGCCGGCGGCGGGCGGTTGGTGCGTCCACGCAGCGTCGCCGGCAGGTTGGCCTCGACCCAGGCGCGCACCTCGCTGCGAAACGCGGCTTCGTCCGGTGAATCGTGACGGAACATGATGATTGGCTTGAGCTAGGGCGTACGTGGGACGGCCGACATCACTGCAGCTTGAGGTCCGCACGCTTGACCACGTCGGTCCACTTGGCGCGCTCGGCGGCCAGCATCTTGGCGAGATCCTCCGGCGTGCCGATCTTGACCTCGGCGCCGAGCGCGTCGAGCCGCTTGCGCGTTTGGGCGTCCGCAAGCGCCTGGCGGAAGGCGGCGTTGAGCCTGGCGATGATCGCAGGCGGCGTCTTCGCCGGCGCCACCACGGCGAGCCAGAACGGCGACACCAGGTATGGGAAGCCCTCCTCGACGACGGTCGGCACGTTCGGCAGCGCCGCCGTGCGGGTCGCGCCGCCGATCGCGATCGCGCGCAGCTTGCCGGCCTGGATGAACGGCAGGCTGGTGGTGCTCGGATCGGCGGTGATCTGCACCTCGCCGGCGAGCATCGCGTTGAGCAGGGGCCCGGTGCCGCGATAGGGCACGAGCACGATGTCGGTCTTGGTCTCGAGCCGGAACAGCTCGATCAGCAGGTGCGGTGCGGTACCGAAACCCTGTGAACCGAACTTGAGCTTGCCGGGATTGGCCTTGGCATAGGCCAGGGCCTCGGCCATCGAGTGCACCGGCAGGTTGGGATTGACCTCGAAGATGATCGGCGACTCGATCAGCTCGGCGATCGGCGCAAACGCCTGCGCGGGATCGTAGCCGATGGCGGGATTGATCACCGGCCCGGTGGCGAGCCCGCCGGATGGCGACATCAGCAGCGTGTAGCCGTCGGGCTCGGCCTCGGCGACGAACTTGGAGCCGACGCCGCCGCCGGCGCCGCCGCGGCTTTCGATGATGATCGGCTGGCCGAGCGCGACGCCGAGCCGTTCCGAGATGATGCGGGCCATGCCGTCGGTTGCCCCGCCGGGCGCAAACGGCACGACGATCTTGACCGGTCGGGTCGGGTAAGCCTGCGCGTTCGCGGGCGCTGAATGGAGCGCGAGGACGCACAGCGCGGCTGCGAGCAGTGCCCTGATCATCGGGCGGCCTCCCTGTTGATCCGGCCTCTGTGCGGACCTTCGCGACATTCTAGCCAGGAATCTTCCCGCTCAACCACCGAAAAGGTCGTGGGCTGCATGCGTGCCGCGCACGGGAGAGAGGAACAGCGCTTTGAAATTGTTCCTGTTATCAGTGGCTCAACAACTCGGGCTCTCGTCTCGAGGACGCCCCGTTGGGCTGGCCGGCTCGCGCTAGCGCGCGAGCGTCTTCGCCATCACGTCTTCGCAGCGCTCGCCGTCGGAAACCGCCTGGGCCGCGACCGGGTTGCCGCCCATGGCGACCTTGAGCCGGTTCGACGGATGACCGGCCATGTTCCAGCGGCACGGGCGGCCCGGGAAGCTGCGCCAATAAGCGGCGTCGTGCTTCTCGTAGGTGGCCTCGTCGACCTGGTCGACCTCGGTCGTGTACTCGGTGACGAAGCCGTTCGGCTCGATGAAGTAGGTGAACACGTTGTTGCCTGGGCCGTGCCGGCCGAGGCCCCATTCGACGTTGTAGCCCGCTTTCTTCATGCGACCGGCGCCGCGCATCAGCCCGTCGATGTTCGCCATCTCGTAGGCCATGTGGTTGAGCGAGGGCCCCTCGGTGCGCACCAGCGCGAGCGAATGGTGGTCGGCGGTGCAGCGCACGAACTCCATCATGTCGGTCGAGTCCGAATGGCGGAAGCCGAGCGCATCGAGGAAGAAGGCGAGCTCGGCGTCGGTCTTGGTGGCGTTGAGCACCACATGGGTGAGCTTGGTCGGCCGCGAGCGGTCCTCGCGGCCGACGTCGAGGCGGTCGACGTCGGAGGAGATGAAGATCGGCTGGCCCTCGGGCGAGCGCAGCGCAAACCCGTAGCCGCCGCCCTCGTCGCGCGGCAGGGCAGCCGGCGCCGAGACGATCGTCGCCCCATGCGCCTTGACCTGGTCGTGCAGCCTGTTCACCGCCTCGTTGTTGGCGGCGGCGAAATGCACGCCGAGGAAGGTTGCCTTCGGCCGCTGGCGCAGCGTGAGCACGTGATGCTCGCCGCCGGTGCCGCGCATGTGAACGGTGTCGCCGCCAGACACCACCTCCTCGAGGCCCCAGACGTCGCGGTAGAACGCGGCGCTCTTGTCGAGGTCGGCGACGCCGAGCTCGACGCTGCGCAGTCCGGTCACGCGTGCGTTGATCATTGATATCCTCGCGATCTTTCTTCTTCAGTTCACGCTGTCAGTGTCTGTAGGACGGATAGCCGGAGTGCGTCTGCTCGGCGTCGAGCAGGCGCAGCATCGCGGGCCATTCGAGCACGCCGTAGGGCCGCCGCGTGCCCGGCTGGTACATGTGCGCCGTGTGCGCGAGCACGTTCTCGCCCGGCATGGTGAGCTCGGTGCGCGCCGCCATGGCGTCGACCTGGCTGCGGCAGGAGAGCTCGAGCTGGTACATGGTGTTGAATGCCTGCTGGATGGTGGCGCCGCAGGTGAGCAGGCCGTGGTTGCGCATGATCATCGCGTCGTGCGGGCCGAGGTCGCGCACGAGGCGCTCGCGCTCCTCGAGGTCGACCGCCGGGCCCTCGTAGTCGTGATAGCCGATGTGGCCGTTGAAGCGGATCGAGGTCTGCGACATCGGCAGGAGGCCGCACTTCATCGTCGACACCGCCATGCCGGCACGGGTGTGCGTGTGCACCACGCATTTGACCTCGGGGCGCGCCTTGTGGATCGCGCCGTGGATGACGTAGCCGGACACGTTGATGCCGTAGTCGGTGTCGGGCTTCCAGATGATGTTGCCCTCGACGTCGATCTTCACCAGGCTCGACGCGGTGATCTCCTTGTAGAGCAGGCCGTAGAGGTTGATCAGCAGGTGCTCGGTGCCGGGGATGCGCGCCGTGATGTGGTTGTAGATGAGATCGGTCATCCCGTAGACGTCGACCAGGCGGTAGCAGGCCGCCAGATCGAGGCGGGTCTGCCACTCGGCCGGCGAAACCTCGTCCTTGATCGACTTGAAGTCGGTCGCGTAGTTCATGGATAGTTCGGTCCAGGATTCACCAGGTGCCGCAGTGTAGCCTGGATTGCGCTTCGCGCAATCCGGGGCCGTTGTGCGGTTGTGGCAAGGCCCGTCCACGCGTCATGCCCGGTCTCGGGCAGCCTCGGGCCGGGCATCCACGTCTTGGCCGCGAAGAAAGACGTGGATGCGCGCCTTCGCGGGCATGACGGGTGAACGATGAGAGGGAACACACATGCCCGAGCCGATCGCCGACATCCCGCGCAATCCGGTCAAGGACAAGCTTGCGCGCGGCGACGTGGTCGCCTCGATGACGGTGCGGCTCGTCTCCAGTATCGAGATCGCGGCGCTCGCCAAGACGGCGGGGTTCGATACTCTATATATAGATGTGGAGCATTCGAGCCTCTCGCTCGCGACCACGAGCCAGATCTGCATCGCCGCGCTGGCGGTCGGGATCGCGCCGTTCGTGCGCGTGCCTTCGATCCGCCCGGAGCATGTCGGCCGCGTGCTCGACGGCGGCGCCATCGGCGTGATCGCGCCGCACATCCGCTCGGCCGAGGAGGCGCGCGCGGTGGTGCGGGCGGCGAAGTTTCCCCCGCTCGGTGAGCGCTCCGCCGCCGGCGGCCTGCCGCATCTGCAGTATCGTGCGTTCCCGCAGGCGCAGGCGAACGAGGCGCTCAACGGCGCGACGACCGTCATGGTCCAGTGCGAGAGCGCCGAGTTCCTCGATCACGCCGACGAGATCATGGCGGTCGAGGGCGTCGACATGGCGATGATCGGCACCAACGACCTGCTCGCCGACTGGGGCCTCACCGGCCAATACGAGCATCCGCGCGTGCGCGAGGCCTATGCGCGGGTCATCGCGGCGGCGAGCCGGCACGGCAAGCACGTCGGTGTCGGCGGATTGGCGACGCGGCCGGATCTCGCGGCGGAGTTCGTGAAGATGGGGGCGCGATATGTATCGACGGGGACGGATCTGGCGTTCCTATTGGCGGCATGCACCGAGAAGGCGAAGGAAGTGCGGGAGATGATGCGGTAGGGTGGGCAAAATCGCGTGGCGATCACTCTCCATGCCGGCAACCGCGCGCGAGACGATTTTGCCCACGCGGGCGCTCGGGGGCGGTTGTCCATCCTGCCGGCTGACCGTATTCGTCATGGGCGCGAAGGGGGCGAAGGGGGGCATCCACGACTTGCGGTGCCTACTGCAAAGAAGAACGTGGATGGCCGGGAGCAGCTCCGCCATGACGGGAATGATGTGGTTGGGGATTTCGTCGATGCTTCGTAAGTGTCTGCTGTTCGCTCTCGCCCTCCTCGCCGCGGCGTCCGTCGCGCGCGCGGCCGATACTTATCCGAGCCGGCCGATCCACTTCGTCATTCCGTTTCCGCCTGGCGGCAGCAACGACGTGGTCGGGCGGGTCTTTGCGGCGGCGATAAGCGAGCGGCTCGGCCAGCCGCTCGTGGTCGAGAACCGGCCCGGGGCCGGCGGTGTGGTCGGCACCGAGCTCGTCGCCAAGGCGGCGCCCGACGGCTACACGCTGCTCGTCATCTCGCTCGCGCACGCCGTTAACCCGTGGCTCTACAAATTGAACTACGACCCGATCAAGGCGTTCGCCCCGATCGGCAGCATGGGCAGCGGCACCAACGTGCTGGTGGTGAACCCGACGCTGCCGGCCCATTCGGTGAAGGAACTGGTCGCGCTCGCCAAGGCGAAGCCCGGTGAATTGAACTACGCCTCGGCCGGCATCGGCAGCTTCCAGCATCTCGGCGGCGAGCTGTTCAAGCTCGACGCCGGCGTCGACATCGTGCACGTGCCGTTCCGCGGCGGCGGCCCGGCGATGCTCGACGTGCTCGCCGGCAACACCAAGATCATGTTCTCCTCGCTGGTGCAGACGATGCCGTTCATCCGCAACGGGCAGCTGCGGGCGCTCGGCACCGGCGGCGCCGAGCGCAGCCCGGTGCTGCCCGACGTGCCGACCATCGCCGAAGCCGGCGTGCCCGGCTATCAGGCGACCAACTGGTGGGGCATCATCGCGCCCGCCGGCACCCCGCCGGAGATCATCGCCAAGGTGCAGGCGGCGCTCGCCGCCGCGCAGGATTCGGCGGAGGTGCAAAAGCAGCTGGAGCCGCAGGGCGCCGACGTCGTGCGCATGAGCTCGGCCGCGTTCGGCGCCTTCATGCAGAGCGAGATGGACAAATGGGGCCGCGTCGTCGCGCAGGCCGGCATCAAGGCGCAGTGACGGGTCTCGTCATTGCGAGGCGCCGCCAGGTGGCGAAGCAATCTCGATCCACCCGCTCATGCGTTTGCGGTTCGCGATGACGGATGAGAGAGGAGCGACACACATGCCAGCCGATCGACCTCGCCGACCGAACGACCCGCGCGCCGCCGCGGAGGCTGCGTTCAAGGCTGCGACCACCAAGCCGCCGGAGCCGATCCCCGGCGCGAGCAAGCCGTCCCTGCCGGGCGCGAAGGAGATGGTCTCCCTGCGCATCGACCGCGACGTGCTCGATTTTTTTCAGGCGGACGGTCCCGGCTGGCAGGACCGCATCAATGCGGCGCTGAGGAAGGCGGCGGGACTGTAGAGATGGGCGAACGGCGAGTGGCGAATAGCGAGTAGCGTTCTTGCCATTCGCTACTCCCTATTCGCCATTCGCGTCACATCACGACCGGCAGAGCGCGATGTGCATGCGCCGCAGCTCGGCGAGCGCCTCGTTGGTCTCGCGCAGCTGCTGCTCGAGGTGGGCGATCTGCTCGACGCATTTCTCGCGCGTGAGCTTGAGCGCCTGGGCCGACCCTTCGCCTTCCTCGGCGGCGATCATCTGCGCGATCTCGGCAATGGTGAAGCCGAGCTTGCGCCCCTTGAGGATGAGGGAGACGTGGTGCTGGTCGGTCTTCGAGTAGACGCGGCCGCGGCCCTCGCGCGCCGGCTTGAGCAGGCGCTTGCTCTCGTAGAAGCGCAGCGCGCGGGGGGTCACGCCGAACTTGTCCGCCATCTGGCTGATCGTCAGGGCGTCGTCGTTTTGGTCACGGCCCGTGTCCGCGCCCTGGGCGGCGGCCTCCGCGGCCTGCTGCGCGGTCGACTTCGCGGCGCCCACCCAGACGACGTCGGTCTCGCCAAGGGGATCGGATACTGCAAGCAACGGTTTCATCTAGCTTCACCTATATGTTGTTCACGGGTTTCACGGGGCCGACCTCATCGGACCTTGGGTCAAGGCTCTGCCGATTTTTGTCCCGGTTGCAAAGCAACATAGCGCAAGGGAAGGGTAATTTGCTGTTAAATCCGTTTACGTACAAACACTTAGAAATCGCACCGAAAACGTGTATTTAGTCTGGAATCGAGGTTCTTCACAACTGCAGATAGGGTGCGTGGTTGTGGGGAACCAAACCGCGGGCACGGCGGGGGTCGAGTCGCAGCTCCCGCGGCGGGCGCAATGGTCGACGCTACTGGCTGATCATAATACCGGCGATTGCTCAACTCACGCCGGTCAAGCCGGCGGCGGCGAGATCATGCAGAAGGCGGTCGACGCTCTGCGGCACGTAGATGCTCTTTTCCAGGAGGCGGCGGGCGTCGGTCCGCCACACCGGCTGGACCTCGATGAGGCGATCGATCAGGCGACGCGCCTCGTCGACGTGGCCGCTGCGGTTGGCCGCGATCGCGCGCGCGACGAGGCCGAGCGGATAGTCGTCGGTCGTGATCTGACCGGCGTGAAACGCGGCCTGGTGGACATCGCCGGCGAGATAGTTGCCGAGGAAGAGATAGTAATGCTGCCAGGCCGGCAGCACGCCGCCATTGTGCGCGGAGGCCCGGCGCAGCATGTCGAGTCCGCGCTCGACCTCGCCGCTCATGATCAGGCGCCCGCCATATTCGGCGAGCGTGATCAGGTCGTATTTGTTGAGCGCGATCGCCTTGTCGCCGGCCGCGAAGGCGGCGGCGACGTCGTGGCGAGCATAGAGCACCACGAACAGGTCCTGGTAGGCGCGCGCGCTCGCCGGCGCGAGCTCGATCGCGTGGCGCGCCGCGCGCAAGGCGCGCTCGAGCGCCGGCGCGTCACCCGGGCGCGGCGGCAGCCCGAGCGCGTCCTCGCGGTAGTAGATGAGGGCGAGATACTCGAAGCCGATCGCAAAGCTGGGGTCGAGGGTGGTGAGCCGTTCCAGACACGTTCTCGCCTGGTCGTGCAGCGAGCGGTCGAGGAAGCGCAGCGAATCGGCCGCTTCGAGCATGCAGCGATAGCGCGGGTCGCCGCCCGGCGCGGCGAGCTGATGGGCGCGGTCGCGCGCCCGGATCACGCCGTAGGACTGCAGCAGCGTGTTGGTGAGCGCCACGACGATCGTATCCTCGGCCGCATCCTGGTCGGCGGCCGCCGCCGGATAGTCGAAGCTGCGCGACCAGGCGATCGTGCCCGCGGCGGTGTCGATCAGCTGAACGCGCAGCGCCGTCGCGGTCTCGCCATATTCGAGCGAGCCGGCGAGGCGGTAGGCCGCGTCGGCGGGAAAACGCGGCTCGGAGGCGACGTTGATGGTGTCGAACCGGGCGAAGGCGTCGCGGATCTTGTCGGTGAGCGAGGCCGCCGCGATCTGGTCGGGCTTGGGCGTGCCGGTGACGCGCAGCGGTTCGATGTAGATGGTCGGCATCCCGTTGCCGGGCGGCAGCCGACTCGCCGCGGGCGTCTCGATCGCTCCGGCGGCCGCCGGATCAACGCTCGCGCGGCCGAGGCGCGGCAGCGCGATGAGGCCGGCAAGCGCGACGAGCGCGCCGAAGAAGAGCACCGCGAGAAGGGCGCGCGCCGGTGCCCAATGGACGGCCGCTGGAACGACGGCTGAGATGGTGGTCGCGACAGGCGGCGGGAGCGGCGCGGTGGGCGCCGTGGTCCGCCAGCTGAACATCGGCACGTAGCTGCCACGCTGCAGTGTGATCGCCACCGGATCGGCGCTGCCGTCGTCCGCGTAGTAGCGCTCGAGCGCGCGACGCAGCCGGGTCGCCTCGACGCGCACGATCGGATCGACCTGCGGATTGAAGCGCGGATCGCGCCCGAGCGCCTCGACGCCGATCGTATAGCCCTTGAGTGACGCGCCGCGGCCGGCGAGGCGCTCCTCGACCACATAGCGCAGGAAGGCGCCGAGCTGCGGCGAGGCGCGAAAGGCATTGCTCGCGAGCACCCGCACGAGCCCGGCGCGCACGTCGGACGCGTCCGGGCCGCCCCGCACAGGAGGATCGATCAATGCCATCGTGTCGGCTTCCCGTCTCCGTCCGCAAATCGATCGCGGGTCGGGCAACGCATTGCCCGATATCCCAGCGCGCCGGCGCGGCCGGGAGTGCGAATCAAGACCTGCGGCATTTCCTGAAGGCGCCTGCGCGCATGATCGGATGATGTCCGAGGTGGCCGCCGGTTGATCGCCGACTGGCCGCACCTCATGCGGCGCGCGCGGTTCCTAAATAGGAACATCGAAGCGGAATGCAACCGGACCAACATACCGTTTGGTGACGTCCGTGACGGCAGCCTCGTATTGTTTTAAGTAGTACTACGTACTCATAAGCACAAATACCTGAATTCGCGTTGGTTGAACTATGCTATTCTGGCTTCGCACGATCGAGTTAGGATGAGCTTAGGAGTTGAGCTTTATAGTCCTCCAAGTTCGTCGAGACCGCGTTCCCCACGATGCCGGATCGGTGAACGGTTTTCTGAGCTACGAGGGCGGGCCGCAATAACGGGAGCCAGCGGTTCGTCAACGTCCAGCCGCGCGGTCGTAGAGCCCACCCCTCGACCGCGCGGCTGGCTTTTTGGCTGCCGCCCGGCTTGGCGCCGGCCCTTGACCTTCGTGGAACCCGCCCCCCACTAACCTGCCAGTCCGCCACCGCTTTTCGTAGTGGAGTGGAATCTCCTGCACCCACGTACCGCCTTATTGCCACCGCAAAACGTCATTAACCTTTGGTAAATAAATGGTTAAGGCTCGTTGACTCGCCCCGAGTCAGAGCATTGAATCGGTTCATTGTTGGGGTGAGGGATCCAATATTGTGAGCGCCCGCGCGGTATTCATCGCGGCGCTTGCGGTGACGCTTGTTCCATTGGCGGCGTCCGCGCAAGCGGTCCGAGGCGTCGACCTGCCGGGGCGGGAGCGCGAGCGATTCACCGCGCCGCCGCCGCCGCTTGCGCGGCCGGTCGGGCCGACGATCGTGCTGCCGAGCACCGCGCCGCCGAGCGGCGCCGAGAAGCTCACCGTCGATATTCGCGACATCTGCATCAAGGGCTCGACCGTCTACCGCCAGGAAGACCTCGCGCCGCTCTACGGGGACCTGATCGGCCGCAACGTGCCCGTGATGGCGCTCTACGACCTCGCCAAGCGCATCACGGCGAAATACGGCAATGACGGCTACGTGCTCTCGCGCGCGATCGTGCCGCCGCAGGCGTTCTCGCCGCACGGCGCCGTGCCGTGCGTGAAGATCATCGAGGGCTATGTCGACAACGTCGAATGGCCGGCCGCCGTCGCGCAGTATCGCGACTTCTTCACCGAGTACACCGCCAAGATCACGGCGCAGCGCCCCGTCAACGTGCGCACGATCGAGCGCTACCTGCTGCTCGCCGGCGACCTGCCGGGCCTGCATTTCAATGCCAGCCTGAAGCCGTCGAAAACGCATGAGGGCGCCGCGACCCTCGTGGTCGAGGTGGTGGAAAAGCCGGTCGATCTCTACGGCCGCTTCGACAACCGCGGCACCCACTCGCGCGGGCCGATGGAGTACCTGCTCGGTGCGAACTTCAACAACCTGCTGCACCAGCACGAGGCCTTCACGTTCAACTGGGCCGACACGGTGCCGGGCACCAAGGAGCTCGAGTACTACGCGGCGAGCTGGCGCCAGGTGCTCAATTCCGAGGGGCTCTACGCCTTCGTCAACGCGAGCTACGGCTACGGCTATCCGGGTGATCTCACGTTCCTCAACTTCCGCACCCGCAGCACCGTGCTCGAGGGCGGGCTCGCGAGCCCGGTGATCCGCTCGCGCGAGCGGAACCTGACGCTCACCGGCCTCGCCTTCATGAGCGACAATCGCAGCGACGAGTCGCTGTTGCAGATACCGTTCAATGCCGACCGGCTGCGCGGCGTTCGCTTCAAGGCGGACGGCGATTGGGCCGACCGCTTCCTCGGCATCAACCAGGTCAACATCACCTACAGCCAGGGCTTCCACGGCTTCGGCAGCTCCGACAACAATGCCAACCTGATGGACCAGGTGCCGACCTCGCGCCAGTTCGGCCGCGTCGACTTCGAGAAGATCGAGGCGACGATCAGCCGGACGCAGCCGCTGTTCGACCGCTTCTCGGCGTTCGGCTCGATCTACGGCCAGTACGCCTTCACGCCGCTGCTGGTGCCGGAGCAATGCGGCTATGGCGGCCGCTTCTTCGGCCGCGGCTATGATCCCTCCGAGCTGCTCGGCGACCACTGCCTCGAAGGCCTCGCCGAGTTGCGCTACGACCTGCCCAAGCTCACGGCGTCGATCGACCAGATCCAGCTCTACGCCTTCTCCGACTACGGCCGGCTGTGGCTGCTCGCGCCGGCGACGAACGACCCCTCGTTCGGCACCTCGGCCAACATCATCGCGGCCTCCGCCGGCCTCGGCGTGCGCCTCGCGATGCTGAGCCGCTACACCGCGGACCTCTCGGTCGCGAAAGCGATCGAGGGCACGCGCGACGACACCCGCATCTTCTTCATCCTCGGCGCGAAATATTAGGGGCGGGGGATGAAGAAGCGAACGATCAAAAACCTGCTCGGTGCCTGCGCCCCGGCTCCCCCTTCAGGGGCAGAGGGTCGGGGCGAGGGGGTCTCTCCGCGAGTCAAGGCGTCGCGGTTCGCATGGCGCCGCGTGCTCACCCACCCGCTCGAATTCACGCTCGCGCTCGTGCTCGCGCTCACCCCGCTCGGGGGCGCGTACGCCAACCCGCAAGGCGGCCAGGTGGTCGGCGGGCAAGCCACGATCCAGGGGCAGGGGACCAAGACGGTCACGGTCAACCAGCAGAGCCAGAATGCGATCATCAACTGGAACACGTTCAATATCGCGGCCGGCGAGCTCACCCAGTTCAACCAGCCCAATGCCAACGCGATCGTGCTCAACCGCGTCACCGGCAACCTCGGGCCGTCGCAGATCTACGGCACGATCACCGCGAATGGCCGCGTCTTCCTGGTCAATCCGGACGGCATCCTGTTCGGGCTCGGCTCGCGCGTCGACGCCGCCGGCTTCCTGGCGAGCACCAACGACATCCATAACCGTGCCTTCATGCACGGCCACTACAACTTCAACATTCCGGGCCGGCTCGACGCCTCGATCGTCAACCTCGGCGACATCCGCATCACCCCGGCGAGCGGCGGCTTTGCGGCGCTGGTCGCGCCCGGCGTGCGCAATGACGGCGTCATCAGCGCCAGGCTGGGCAATATCGCGCTCGCCTCCGGCAACGGCTTCACACTCGATTTCTACGGCGACAAGCTGATCACGCTGCAGGTGGACCACGGCGTCGCCAACCAGGTGATCGACGTCGCGACCGGCCAGCCGCTCACCTCGCTGGTCGAGAACAACGGCAAGCTGCGCGCGAACGGCGGCACCGTCGCGCTCACCGCCGCGGCGGCGCGCACAGTGGTCGATTCGGTGATCAACAATACCGGCGTGATCGAGGCGAACACGGTCGGCACCCGCAACGGCATGATCGTGCTCGGCGCCGCGACGGCGGGGACGAAGCCGCGGGGCGCGCCGACGCAGAACGTGGTGGTCTCGGGCACGCTGTCGGCGCGGGGCACTCACGCCAACCAGACCGGCGGCACGGTCGTGATCACGGGCGAGTCGATCGCGCTGCAGGGTGCGAAAGTCGATGCGTCGGGCACCGCCGGCGGCGGGACCGTGCTGATCGGCGGCGACACCGGCGGCGGCCATCTCAATGCGGCGGTCGCCAACATCCCGCAGGCGCAGCTGCAGCATTGGCCGGTCGCGCTCGCCAGCATGGTCTCGATCGACAAGGGCAGCGTGATCGACGCGTCGGCGACGCAGAACGGTAATGGCGGCAAGGTGGTGGTGTGGTCGAACGAGCTTACGACCTTTGCCGGCCTTATCAGGGCGACGGGCGGCGTGTTTGGTGGCAACGGCGGTTTTGTCGAGGTGTCGAGCCACGGGACGCTAAGCTATACGGGTTTGGCCGATCTGCGGGCGCCGAAGGGCACGCCGGGCACGCTGTTGCTCGACCCACAGGACGTCATGATCTGCAGCGACTGCGATGGGCAGACGATCGATCCGAAGGACCTCGAAACGCAGTTGGGCCAGGGCTCCGTGATCATCACGACGGCGCTCAATCAGAACGGGTCGGGCAACATCACGGTCGGCGACGGCATTTCCTGGAGCACGAATTCCTCGCTGACGCTCAGCGCCTACAACAGCATCTTTGTGAATGCGCCGATCTCGAGCACCGGCGGTGGTGGGGTCACCCTGCACGCCGACAATACCGGCACCGGCGTCGGCACCGTGCGTTTCGGCGACGGCGGCTCGGTTGCGACCACGGGCGCGGTATCGATCTTCTACAATCAGGTCGGCAACGACAACACGAGCGTCAACGAGTCGAGCTACACGACGCCGACTGACTTCTCGGGCGTCGTCAGCGCCGGCACGCTCAACGCGTACATGCTTGTGAACACCGTCTACGACCTGCAGAACGTGCGGAATAACTTCGGCGGTACCTATGCGCTTGGGCGGAATATCGACGCGAGCCCCACCGCAACCTGGAATGACGGACAGGGTTTCGTCCCGATCGGGCCGCGCGGCAACGGTTTCACCGGCATCTTCGATGGGCAGAACCACATCATTTCCGGGCTGGCGATCGCGCCGACCTATGCGAGCGGCTTCGCGGCCATCGGGCTGTTCGGCATCAACAGCGGCACCATCCAGAACGTCAGCCTGACGAACGTCTCGATCACGGCCGATCCGAACATCGCCTCGCGATCGGACTTCGGCACGCTCCCCGGCTCCCAATATGTCGGCGCGATCGCCGGCGTGAACAAAGGCCTGATCGACACCGTGAGCGCGAGCGGGCACATCAACGGCGTGTCGGTGGGCGGCGCCAGCCTCGGCGGGCTCGTGGGCTACAACAACAGCCTGTTCAGTTATGGGCACGACGACGCGTTGCTGATGATAGGGACCATTCAGAACTCATCGTCATCCGTCACGGTCACGGCCGGCGACCGCCAGTTTTGCGCATTCGAATCGTGCATCAACGTCACCAACTTCGCCGGTGGGCTCGTGGGCTTCAACGGCGGCAACATCACCGGCTCGTTTGCGACCGGCAATGTTGCGAGCATCTCAAGCTCCGGCGGCGCCGAGGTCGGTGGACTGGTCGGCGCGAACAGCGGCACGATCACCGGAGCGTACGCGATGGGCAGTGTCAGCAGCTCAGGGAGCAGTTCGTACGCCGGCGGACTGGTCGGATTGAATGGTCAGGTGGCTGGCGACGGGTTTTATATTATTTTGACCGGTGCTTCGATCACCCAATCCTGGTCGGGCGGCGCTGTCACCGCGACGGGACAGGGCAGCAATGCGGGCGGGCTCGTCGGCGGCAACGGCGTTCTTGCGACGATAGACCATTCGTATGCGGTAGGACCCGTCACGGTGGGGGCAACGAGCCTTGCCGGGGGCCTGGTTGGCGTCAATGGCGGGTCGATCACGCAGACATATGCGACCGGCCCGGTCACCGGCGGAACGGCGAGCATTCTCGGCGGACTGGTGGCGGTCAACAGCGCCACGTCCCAGAATTCCGATAGCTCGACCATGATTTCGGGAACCGTCGCGAGCTCCTATTGGGATGTCGCGACCACCGGCCAGCTGCACAGCGCCGGCAGCGCCGACACTTTCGGTCTCACCACCGCCCAGTTCGGCAATAGCGGGAATTTCGCCGACTGGAAGTTCGGCACGACGCCGGGCGGCTCGGGATGGGTCGTCATCGACGCCAACGGCTCGCTCAACAACGCGAATGGCGAGGCGGGTGCGACGCGCCCGATGCTGCTGTCCGAATGGTCGACCACGATCTCTAACCCGCACCAGCTCGAGCTGATCAATCTCGACCTCAGCGCGAATTACCAGCTCGCCAACAACATCGGGCTTGACGCGCCGCTCACCAATCCTTCCCGCGTATTCGCCCCGAACGGAGCCGCCGGCTTCGTGCCAATCGGGAGCATCGGCGATCCGTTCAACGGTACCTTTGATGGGCAAGGGCACACGATCGCGGGGCTCGTCATTGCGCCGGTCGATAAGCAGGTGAACAGCGTCGGCCTGTTCGGCGCCAATACCGGCACGATTCAGGATCTGAACCTCGCCAATGTATCGATCACCGCCAACTCGAATGTCGGGCTGCCTGGGCAGTTCGTCGGCACGCTGACGGGGCAAAACTTCGGCTTCATCGGCAACGTCACGGCGAGCGGCACGATAAACGGGCTCAATCTCGCGGGCGTGACCGCGGGCGGCCTCGTCGGCCAGAACGGCACCCTCGGCTCCAGCTTCACCGGCGGTGTCGGCGGGAGCGGCACGATCAACGCCGATGTCGCGCGCGCGACCAGGGCTGCCGATGACGCGCAAAGCGCGCTCATCGTTGGCTCGCACGCCGATGTCAGCGTCACGCTCGGCGACGGCATCCTGTGCACCGGCGGCGGCTGCAACGGTGGCTTCAACAATGCAGGCGGGCTCGTCGGCTTCAACGTCGCGACGATCTCCTATTCCTCGGCGAGCGGCGCCATCACGGTCGGCGCCAACACTTTCGCGGGCGGGCTCGTCGGCACCAACCAGAATGCCACCTTCCCCAACGAGGGGCCGCCCGTCGCGCTCACCGGCCCGCAGATCATCGGCTCTTGGGCCAGCGGCGCGGTCTCGAGCACGCAAGGCGCCGTCGCGCTCGGCGGCCTCGTGGGCTACAACGCGCCGCTTGCGGTGATCTGGAGTTCGAGCGCTACCGGCAACGTCACCTCGAGAGCGAGCGCCACCGGCGACTGCTCGCCCAACTGTGTGTTTGCCAACGCGGGGGGCCTGGTCGGGCAAAATCAGGGCGAGATCCTCGGCCGCACGTTGCCCGCCGCGGACAGCAACTGTACCGTCGGCTTCGCCTGTGCAGGCGGCATCGTGTCGGTCGGTATCGGCAGCACGGGCGGCGGGCTCGTCGGCCAGAACCAGGGCATCATCCGTTACGCCTTTGCGACCGGCGACGTGCGCGTCTTTGTGCCCGGCGACGCTGCCCCGGGCGGCGACTTCAGCCACATGACGACCCTCGGCGGCCTAGTCGGTGGAAACCAAGGAATCATTGCGCATACGTTTGCGGGCGGCGCGGTTGGGAATGCCAACGTCGTCAATCTCGATGTGGGCGGCCTCGTCGGCGACAATGGTGGCGTCATCTGGCGCTCGGCGGCCTTTGGCCCGGTTGTGGCGGGGGCCCACAGCCTCGCCGGCGGCGTTGCGGGCAACAACAATCCCTCCAACCCCAACTGCGACTCATGCTCGCTCGGCGACGGCTTCAACCAGAAGGCCGTGATCGCCCACTCGGGCTCGCGCGGCAGCGTCACGGTCGGAGCCGAC
Source organism: Xanthobacteraceae bacterium (assembly GCA_035293985.1). Classification (GTDB taxonomy): domain Bacteria; phylum Pseudomonadota; class Alphaproteobacteria; order Rhizobiales; family Xanthobacteraceae; genus JAVDCA01. Next base: position 88,465 of record DATGLS010000005.1, on the reverse strand, counting down.
AGCGTCGGGGGCGGCATCACGGCAATCAACAGCGGCACGCTGCGGGGCGACCACTCCGGCAGTGCCGTGACCGGCGATCACGACAGCGTCGTCGCCGGCCTTGTCGGCATCAACGATCTCACCGGGCTCATCAAGTATTCGCGTGCCTGGGGATCGGCGACCGATATGGGCCAGAACAGCATTGTTGCCGGGCTTGTCGGCGTGAACGGCGGCAACATCGTCGACTCGCGCTCGCGCGCCGAGGTCAATGGTGGTTCGGACAGCTATGTCGGCGGACTCGTCGGCATCAATGTCGGCGCGGTGCAGGACTCGAACAACAGTGGCAGCGTCGCGGTGGCTGGCGGCGGCAACGTGGTCGGCGGGTTCGTGGCATTCAACGTCGGCACGATCGATCCGTCGTTCGCGTCCGGATCGATCACCGGCGGCAGTGGCAGCATCGTCGGCGGATTTGCGGGTGGCAACTTCAACATACCCAACGCGCCGGCCGGTTTCACTCTGCCCGGCACAATCTCGAATGACTCGAACTACACAGGGCCGTCGACGAGCTATCAGCAGGTCGCCAGCACCAGCATGACGCCTGCCTATCCGACGCCGCCGGCCTTCTTCTTGGGCTGCGGCGCTCCGCTGTGCGGGCCGTTCCAGCCCGGCGGCATATTCGATCCGTCGCCAACCACGCCACAACCGACACCATCGACGCCGCCGGTCACCGACCAGCCGCCGCCGACTCAGCAGGTCATCCTGCCGCCGAATAACGATAACACCACGCAGCCGACCCTCGTGAACCTCACCACCACGCCTGGCAACGGCAACGGCACCGGCACCAGCAACAACAACGGCAACCACACCAACAACGCCGGCCCGCCGCAGAGCCCCGGCCCGCCGCCCGGACCCGGCCTCGGCCGCACCTACGACGAGCAGCACTTCAGCGGGGTGCCGCCGATCGGCGAGACGCGCTTCCTCAAGGGCGAGATCGTGGTGCAGATCTCCAATACGGTGCCATTGTCGACCGTCATGAAGATTGCGCAGCAGCTCGGCATCACGCTGATCTCGTCGCAGAGCTACGACGTCAACGGCCGCATCATCTATCGCTTCAGCGTCACCAACGGAAAGGACATCCGCGTCCTCATCGCCGCGCTGGAGAAGAACCAGATCATCGCGTCGGCGCAGCCGAACTACGTGTATATCCTCGGCCAGAGCGCCGCGGCGCCGGCGCCGGCGGCTGCGCCGCCGCCCGAGCAGACCGACAGCATCCCGCCGAAGGCGCCCGCGGAGCCCGGCCTCGCCAACGCCGACACCGCCTCGCTCGAGACCCTGCCGGCGGGTGACGCCGCACAATACGTGATCGACAAGATGCACCTGGTGCAGATCCACAACCTGGCACGCGGGCGCAACGTGGTGGTCGCCGTGATCGACAGCGAGATCGACGCGAACCACCCCGACCTCAAGGGCGACATCATCGAGCGCTTCGACGCGACGCAGACCCCGAGCCACCCGCATGTGCACGGCACCGGCATGGCGGGCGCGATCGCGGCGCACCAGCGGCTGCTCGGCGTCGCCCCGGGCGTGAAGCTGCTCGCCATCAAGGCGTTCGACGAGCAGGCCGCGAGCGCGGAGGCGACCAGCGTCCAGATCCTCAAGGGTCTCGAGTTCGCGATGGCGCACAAGGCGCGCGTCATCAACATGAGCTTCGCCGGTCCGCGCGATCCGATGCTCGAGCGCACCCTCAAGCTCGCCCACGACAAGGGCATCATCCTGGTCGCGGCCGCCGGCAATGCCGGGCCGAAATCGCCGCCGCTCTACCCGGGCGCCGATCCGAACGTCATCGCGGTCACGGCGAGCGACTACAACGACAAGCCGTTCACGATGGCGAACCGCGGCAAGTACATCGCGGTCGGCGCGCCCGGCGTCGACGTGATGGTGCCGGCGCCCGGCAACACCTACCAGCTCACCACCGGCACCTCGGTCGCCACGGCCCATGTGAGCGGCGTCGCGGCGCTGCTGGTCGAGCGCAAGCCGAGCATCACGCCCGACGAGGTGCGCACCATCCTGATGCGCACCGCCATCCCGTATGCGGCGCGCCCGAAGGGCGAGGAGGACGGCGCCGGCCTGGTCGACCCGGTCGCGGCGCTCAAGGCGCTCGGCCCGGGCCAATCCGTGCAAGTGGTGCCGCATACGAACGGCTCGACCACGCACTGATGGCCTCGATAGCGAATGGCGAGTAGCGAATGGCGAGTAGCGAATAGTTGACCGGCTGCTACTCGCCATTCGCTACTCGCATTCGCCTTGCTCCCCATGACCCTCCCCTACGACGCCCTCATCATCGGCTACGGCCCGGTCGGCGCGACGCTCGCCGGCCTGCTCGCGCGCCACGGCCTGCGCATCGCGGTCCTGGAGCAGGCGGCCGGCGTCTATGACAAGCCGCGCGCCATCACGCTCGACCACGAGGTGATGCGCATCTTCCAGGCGTGCGGCGTCGCTCATGAGGTCGCGCCGTTCACGGCGCCGCATCCCGGCACGCACTATCTCGGCGTCGAGCGTGAGGTGATCCGCATCTACGACCCGCAGCCGCCGCCGCACCCGCTCGGCTGGGTGCCGAGCGGCACGTTCGTGCAGCCCGAGGTCGAGGCGATCCTGCGCGCCGGCGTCTCGCGTTCGGAGCGCGCCGATGTGTTGCTGGCGACGCAAGCCCTCGCGCTTGCGCCGCACGCGGATCGCGTCGACGTGACGGTGCGCGCCGCGGACGGCGCGGAGCGCGAGCTCGCGGCGCACTACGTCATCGGCTGCGACGGCGCCAACAGCTTCGTGCGCCGCACCCTCCGCGTCGGCCACCGCGACCTCGCCTTCGACGAATGGTGGATGGTGGTCGATGTGCGCCTCGTGCGGCCGGTCGCGCTGCCGGAGAAATGCATCCAGTATTGTTGGCCCGAGCGACCCGCGACCATGATCCTGGGGCCCGGCAATTTGCGCCGCTGGGAGATCAAGCTCCTTCCGGGCGAACGGCCGGAGGCGTTCGGCGCGCCCGAGAACGTGCGCCGCCAGCTCGCGCGCTTCGTCGACCCGGACGCGATCGAGATCTGGCGCTCGGCGGTCTATCGCTTCCACGCGCTGGTCGCCGAGCGCTGGCGGACGGGGCGTGTCTTTCTCGTCGGCGATGCCTGCCATCAGACGCCGCCGTTCATGGGCCAGGGCATGTGCGCCGGCATCCGCGATGCCGCCAATATCGCATGGAAGCTCGCCCTGGTGCTGCGCGCCGGCGCCGCCGACGCCCTGCTCGACACCTACGAGCGCGAGCGCAAGCCGCACGTGGAGGCGCTGATCGACTTCGCCATCCGGGCCGGCGAGGTGATCGGCGAGCTCGACCTCGCCAAGGCGCGCGCGCGTGACGCCGCGTTGCTCGATCTCCTGCGCAGCGGCCGCGCCGAGACCATCCGCCAGCGCTACATCCCGAACCTCACGACGGGCGTGCTCGACACGGCCTCGGGTGCGGTCGCCGGCACGCTGTTCGTTCAGCCGCGCGTCGGCGAAGCCGGGGAGGGCACGCTGCTGGATGATGTGGTCGGGCCGGGCTTTCTGCTGGTGACGAGGAGCGAGGAGGCGCAGGCGCGGCTTTCGGCCGCCGCGCTCGATGTCTGGCGCCGCCTTGCCGGCGAGCGGATCGTGATCGGTGCCAGCGTCGCTGGCGAGGCGGAGGGCATCCGCCGATTTTCTGAACGGGGCAGCCTCTTCGCCGATTGGATGGCGCACCATGGCGCGGCAGCCGTCGTCGCGCGCCCCGACCGCTATGTTTACGGGATCGCGCGCGATGCGAATGAATTGAACCGCATGATCGAAGAGCTCGGGCGCGCGATCTTCGCCTGATCGCTGGGGCAAGAAGGGATTGCTCATCCTGAGGAGCGCGTCTTCGCGCAGCGAAGACGAGCGTCTCGAAGGATGGGCCGAGCACGCCTGTGGCGCCGCTTGTACCGTCGCCCATGGTTCGAGACGCGCGGCCGCGCTCCCCACCATGAGGAGGAGCGTATTGCGGGCGTCAGCCTTTCACCGGCGGCTTGGCGGCGAACTTCGAGCCGCGCACGCACATGCGGCCGCGCGGGTCCTGCCACAGCTTTTCGGTCGCGTGCAGGTGGCCGAGGGCGCGCGCGATGGTGCGGAAATCGTATTGCGCGAAGCGCTCGGCGACGTCGGTGTAGTAGAGCGGCTCCTGGTCGATCGCCTGCAATATCTTCGCCGCCAGCGCCTCGATGGCCTGCGGGTCGCCGGCTTCGCCGGCCGCGTCCGCCTTGCCGTTGACGTAGTCGTCGATCTTGGCGCGGTCCGCATACGCATAAGTGATGCGCTCGTAGTGCTCGCGCGGGATGCCCTCCGGGATGGTCGCGTCGATGCCGACCTTGGCGCCGGTCGGCACCACGCCAAAACCCTGCGGCAGGCTCGGATCGAGCGGCTTCGCGCGCGCATTGCCGACGATCATCACGTCGCGGTCGCCCTGCACTCGGGTCGCGATCGCCCATTCGACGTCGGTCGGGTCGAACACGTCGATGTCGTCGTCGACCACGACCACGTGCTTGAGGTCCATCACCGAGAGGGCGGCGAGCAGCGCGTTCTTCGCCTCGCCGGGCTGTTTCTTGATGGAGATCACCGCGTGCCAGAACGCGCAACCGCCGAGCGTGACGTTGATGTCCTTGACCTGCACGCCCGCCGTCTTGAGCGCCTGGCGGATCGCCGCATAGCGGGTCGGCGCCGCAAGCCAGGTGTTTTCCCACGGCATGTGCAGATTGTAATAGATCGCGTCCTTGCGCATCGAGATCGCCTTGATGCGCACCAGCGGATTCCAGTGCAGCCCGCCCATCAGCCGGGTGAACTCGCCGAAGCGACCCTCCGGCCAGGTCCAGCCGACGGGCAGGATCTCGCCCTCGAGCACGATCTCGGCATCCGCGATATAGGGCAGGTCGATGGTCTTGCACGGTGCGAGCTCGACCGGAGCGCCGCGCAGGCCGCCGGCGATCGCCATCTCGTCGACGCCGAGCGGCGCGCGATAGCCCGAGCCGGTGATCTCGATCGGATGGGTGCCGATGGAGATCGAGACCGGCAACGGCTCCTTGCGCTCGAAGGCGCGCTGGGCGAACAAGCGCATGTTGTTCGGCGTGACGATGTCGATGCCGGTGAGGTTCTTCTCCTTGACGATGAAGCGGTAGATGCCGCTGTTCATGCCGAGCTCGGGATCGCGCGCGATCACGACGCCCGCCGTGATCATTGGGCCGCCGTCGTAGATCGACGACATCGGGATCGGCAGGCGATAGAGGTCGACGTCGTCGCCGGTGAGCGTGACCTCGCGGGTCGGCGACGTCTTGACGTGCCTGGGCGCGATCGGCGCATCGATCGCGGCTTTCAGCCGGTCCTCGATCTCGCGGTAGGTCTCGGCCCCCAGTCCCATCATGGCGCGCTCGCGCGAGCGGATGATGCCGGAGACGACCGGAACGTCGTAGCCGATCACCTTGTGGAAGAAGAGCGCGGTCTTCGCCTGGTCCACCAAGGTCGCGATGTGGCGGATATCGACCGGCTGGTGCAGGTCGACGAGCTCGCCCGCCTGGCGCAGGCGATCGAGAAACTGGCGGAAATTCTCTTGCATGCCGGTCTCCAAAAAGCGCGCCGACCATAAAGCAGCGCTGCGTGCCGCCGTCGAGGTCCGTGCGGCACCAGGTTGGCATTGATTTGCGACATGCCGACCCTTGCCGGACGGGGTCGATATTGCGCTGCAGTGAAATGTTTCTATATTTCTGCTTCGATACGATATGTATATCCTGCATATCACCTAGTATGCAATATAAATTGTCCATTAATGACATTGAATTTAGAATGAGAATGTCGATTCGGTGTAGACTTGGAGCCGCCGCCATGCTGCATATTGCGAGTTCCGATTTAGCTGGACGGCGGTCGCCTGACAGCAAGGAGGCCCTTCCGTCCGGCCCTCTCGGACAGCTTGTGCGCGAGGTCGCCCGCGCATGCGACGGCCCGGTCGCGCGCATGGGGGAGCCCATCATGTCGGCGCTGGCGGCCGCCGCCGCGGACCCTGCGCTCGTCACGGCTGGGCAGTGCCAGCCGGAGGCCGAGCGCTATGCGCGCAACGTGCTCTACGCCGATCCGGAGGGGTGCTTCACAATCCTGGCGCTGGTCTGGGGGGCCGGCCAGTTCAGCCCGCCGCATGCTCACCACGCCTGGTGCGCGTACGCGGTGCGCAGCGGCGCGCTGCGCGAGACCCTCTATGCCTACGACGAAGCCTCCGGCTTGGCGCGGCCGGCCGGCGTCGCGGTCCGGCGTGTTGGCTATGCCTGCTTCGCCGATAGCGGGCTTGACCAAATCCATCGGCTCGGCAATGCCGATGACGAAGCCGCGATCTCGATCCACGTCTATGGGGTCGCGCGGGACCGCATCGCGACCCACGTCAATCGGATCGTGGAGGTTGCGCCGCCGGAAGGGTGACCGATGAATGCGAAGACGATGAAGGCCCTGGTGCTGCGCCGGCACGGCGACCTGCAGGATCTCGAGGTGGTGGGCGATTATCCGGTGCCGCAGGCGATCGACGGCCACGTGGTGATCCGCGTCAAGGCGTCCTCCTTCAACTACCACGACGTGTTCACGGTGCGCGGCATGCCGGGCATCAAGGTGCCGCTGCCGGTGATCATCGGGCTCGATCTCGCGGGCGAGATCGCGCATGTGGGCGCCGGCGTGAACGGCTGGAAGCCCGGCGACCGGGTGCTGGTCAATCCGGTGAACAAGAAGAAAGGCCTGATGGGCGAGATGCTCGACGGCGGCATGGCGGAATACTGCCTCGTCGCCGCCGATCAGCTCGTCGCCATGCCGGACGGCGTCTCGTTCGCCGAGGCCGCCTCGCTGCCGGTCGCCTACGGCACCGCGCACCGCATGCTGATCACCCACAACACCATCAAGAAGGGGGATCGCGTGCTCATCCTCGGGGCGAGCGGCGGGGTCGGCACCGGCTGCGTGATCCTCGCCAAGCTGCTCGGCGCCGAGGTGATCGCCTGCGCGTCGAGCGAGGAGAAGATGGCGCGGCTCAAAGCGCTCGGCGCCGACGAGACAATCGACTACACCAAGGTCGATTTTTCCAAATGGGCGGTCGAGAAATACGGCAAGCCGCAGCGCCGCTCCTACGAGGGCGGCGTCGACGTGGTCATCAACTTCACCGGCGGGGACACCTGGGTGCCGTCGCTGCGCTGCATCAAGCGCGGCGGCAAGCTGCTGGTGTGCGGCGCCACCGCCGGCCACGACCCCAAGGAGGACCTGCGCTACATCTGGACTTTCGAGATCAACGTGGTCGGCTCGAACAGCTTCTACGACGATGACCTCCGGGGCCTGATGCGGCTGATCGCCGACGGCAAGATGCGTCCGGTGATCGACAAGGTGCTCCCGCTCGAGGAGGCTCGCGAGGGTCTGCGCCTGATCCGCGACCGCGAGGTGATCGGCAAAGTGGTGGTGGCGCCGTAAGTTTCCCCGATCATTGCGAGAAGCGGTAGGGTGGGCAAAATCGCCTGCCATTACCTCGCCGCGTGGGCAATCGCGCATTGGCGATTTTGCCCACGCGGTTCGTGCCAAGTATGCGCGGTGCCCACCCTACGAGAGGACGATTTCAATGACCGACGAAGTCACCATCGAGAGCGCGCAGGAGCTGATCGACCGCGGCGCCTATCACCGCTGGCTCGGCATCAAGGTGACCGCGCTGCACGACGACGGCATCGAGCTCACGGCCAAATGGCGAGAAGAGTGGGTGGTCAACCCGGAGCGCCGCTACACTCACGGCGGCGTGCTCGCCGCGCTGATCGACCTCGCGGCCGACTGGGCCATGGTGAAGAAGACCGGCCGCGGCGTGCCGACGATCGACATGCGGGTCGACTACCACAGCCCCGCCTTTCCGGGGGACCTCACGCTGCGCGGCAAGATCGTGCGCATGGGCAGCCAATTCTCCGTCGCCGAGGCGCAGATCCTCGACGCCCAAGGCAAGTTGCTGGCGAGCGGCCGCGGCACCTATTTCACCGCCCCGCCGAAGGGGTGATTCACCTCTCTTCGCGCTCGCTCTCCCCGCAAGAACGGGGAGAGGAGCAAACCGAGCAGGCTGCGGCTATATTCGTCCCCATGTCCAATTTCACCAATCTCGGCGACCTGATCGACCGCTCCCGCGACCTCGCCAAGACCGCGATCATCGACCTAGGCGGTGGGGCGGGGCCGCGTGAGTTCAGCTACGGCGCGATCGACGCGATGGCGAACGGCGTCGCGCGCGCCTTGCTGGCGCGCGGCCTCAGGCGCGGCGAGCGGGTCGCGATCCTATCCGCCAACCGGGCGGAGTATCTCGCGGCCTATTACGGCATCATGCGCGCCGGGCTCGTGGCGGTGCCGGTCAATTTCAAGTTTCCGCGCCGGACGATCCACTTCATCATCGCGGACGCCGGCGCCAAATTCGTGTTCTGCGATGGAAAGCGCCGCGCCGACTGCCCGACTGATCTTCCGATCGTCTCCTTTGACGACGACGGCGGCAAGGCGTTCGAGGATTTGGCGTTCGAGGATTTGGCGTTCGAGGAGTTCCTCGATCGCGGCCCATTCGCGGCCGTCATGCCGGCCGAGGGCGCGCCGGCGATGTTTCTCTACACCTCCGGCTCGACCGGGGTGCCGAAGGGCGTCGTGCTCTCCCACCAGAGCCATCTCTGGGTCGTCGCGGTGCGGCTCGGGCAGGACCTCGCGCGGCACCGGTACCTGATCGCGGCGCCGCTCTATCATATGAACGCGCTCGCGCTCGCCAAGCTCGCCTGCGCGGCGCATGCGACCATCGTGCTGCTGCCGCAGTTCACGGCCCGCGACTACATCACGGCAATCGGGCAATATCGCTGCACCTGGCTCACCGCAGTGCCGCCGATGATCGCCATGATGCTGCGCGAGAGCGAGCTGCTGGGGCGGACGGATCTTTCCAGCGTCGAGTTCGTGCGTATGGGCTCGGCGCCGGTCAGTCTCAGCCTTATGCACGCGTTGAAGCGCGCGCTGCCGCAGGCGGCCGTCACCAACGCGTACGGCACGACCGAGGCCGGGCCGGTCGTGTTCGGGCCGCATCCCCGGGGCCTGCCGCAGCCCGAGCAGTCGGTGGGCTATCCGCACCCACAAGTGCAGTTGCGCCTGATCGACGAGCAGGGCCGCGCGGCCGAGCAGGGCGTCCTGCAAATGAAATGCCCCGCGCTGATGCTCGGCTATCACAATCGCCCCGACGTGGCTTCGCCGATCACGCCTGACGGCTTCTACGTCACCGGTGACGTCTTTCGCCGCGATGCCGACGGCTTCCACTATTTCGTCGGGCGCACCGACGACATGTTCGTATCGGGGGGCGAGAACATCTTCCCGGCCGACGTCGAGCGCATGCTCGAGCGCCATCCAGCGGTCTCGCATGCGGCGGTGGTGCCGATCGACGACGAGATCAAGGGGCAGAAGCCGGTCGCCTTCGTGATCCTGCGCCACGGTGCAGCGGCCGGCGAGGACGAGATCAAGCGCTTCGCGCTGGCCAATGCGCCCGCCTACCAGCACCCGCGCTTCGTCTGGTTCGTCGACGAGCTGCCGCTCGCCTCGACCAACAAGGTCGACCGCGCGACGCTGCACCGGATGGCGGCCGAGCGGACCGCCACAAGGCCGGCCGACGGGGCGCCGGCCCCGCCCGGATCATAGCCGCGATGCCCGCGAGCATCCCATCGGGCCGCGATCTGCGCCTCGACCTTTTTCGCGGGCTCGCGCTGTGGCTGATCTTTCTCGACCACATCCCCAACAATATCGCGAGCTGGATCACCATCCGGCACTACGGCTTCAGCGACGCGACCGAGATCTTCGTCTTCATTTCCGGCTACACGGCGGCCTTCGTCTACGGCCGCGAGATGCGCGACCGCGGCTTCGTGGTCGGGGGCGCGCGCATCCTAAAGCGCGCCTGGCAGGTCTATGTCGCGCATATCTTCCTGCTCGTGCTGTACCTGACCGAGATCGCCTACGTGACGACCGCGTTCGAGAACCCGCTCTACTCCGAGGAGATGGGGCTGCTCGATTTCTTCAGGCAGCCGGACAGCATGCTGGTGCAGGCGCTGATCCTGCGCTTCCAGCCCGCCAACATGAACATCTTGCCGCTCTACATCGTGCTGCTGGTCGGCTTCCCGCCCACGCTGTGGCTGCTGCTGCGTCGGCCGACGCTTGCGCTCGGCGCGTCGTTCTCGCTCTACGCGGCGGTGCGGATGTTCGGGCTGCAGCTCGCGACCTATCCGGAGGGGGTCTGGTTCTTCAACCCCCTGGCGTGGCAGTTCCTGTTCGTGTTCGGGGCTTGGTGCGCGCTCGGCGGTGCGGCGCGGCTCGGCCGTCTCCTGATGTCGCGCCCGGCGCTGGCGCTCGCGGTCGCCTACCTGGCCTTCGGGCTGGCGCTCTCGTTCGTGTGGAATTTTTCCGCGACGCTCGAGCCCAAAGTGCCGCGCTGGCTGAGCAATTGGCTGTTCTCGATCGACAAGACGCGGCTCGACCCCGAGCGCTTCATCCACTTCGTGGCGCTGGCCCTGGTGACGGTCCAGTTCGTGCGGCCCGACTGGGCTGGGCTCGAATCGCGATGGCTGCGGCCGATCATCTTGTGCGGCCAGCATTCGCTGGCAATATTTTGTGCCGGCGAGTTCTTGTCGTTTGCGGGCCACTTCGCGATCGTCGAGCTGTCCGGCGGCCTCGGAGTGCACCTGCTCGTCAGCGTGTCGGGGATCGGGATCATGGTCGCAATCGCGGCCCTGCTCACCTGGTACAAGCGCATCGAAAGCCGCGCGCGCGGCCCTCGCGCCGCGCCGGCGAGGATCGTCGAAGGGCAGGGGACCTGAATTGATCAGCTCCATTGACCGCCAATTGCCGCTCGACGACGAGATCTTTCTCGATCACGTCGCCCATTTCGTGCCCGACCGCGACGCCGCGCAGGCCGCGCTGGTGCGCGCCGGCTTTGCGCCGACGCCGGTGTCGATCCAGGTCAATCCCGATCCGGCCGGCGGCGCGCCAAAGCCGACCGGCACCGGCAATGTCACCGCCATGTTCGCGCGCGGCTACATCGAGATCCTGTTCAAGACCTCGGATACGGCGATCGCCCGCGAGCTCGATACGGCGATCGCGCGCTATTCCGGCCTGCATCTTGCTGCCTTCGCGGTCGCCGATGCGGCTGTCGCGCATCGCCGGCTCGGCGAGGCCGGCTTCCGCACCCAGCCGCTGGTCGCGATGCAGCGCCCGGTCGAGACGGTGTCGGGTCCCGATATCGCCGCCTTCACGCTCGCCCGGATCATGCCGGGGCAGATGCCGGAGGGGCGCATCCAGATGCTGACCCACCGCACCGAGCATACGGTGTGGCAGCCGCGCTGGCTCGATCATCCGAACGGCGCCCGCGGGCTCGCGGCGCTGACGGTCGCGGTCGCGGACGTGGGCGAGGCGGCGGCGCGCTTTGCCCGCTTCACGGGCCGCCCGACGGCGTCATGCGAAGGCGGGCAGGTCATCGCGCTCGATCGCGGTCGTGTGGAGCTGGTGACCGCCGATGCGTTTCGCAGGCGCTTTCCTGAGATCGTTGTCCCGGGCCTGCCTTTCATGGGCGCGTGCACGATCGTGGTCGCGTCCTTCGCGACCGTCGAGGCGGTATTGCGCCGCGGCGACATCACGCCACGCCGCGCCAGCGATCAGCTGATCGCGCCTTTCCCGCGTGAGCTCGGGGCAGGCGCGTGGGTATTCGCGCAACGGGGCTGACCGCCTCCGGTCAACGCCCGCGGCAGCTGCGGATCCAGTTGGTGCGCGCCCGCCTTTCGGCCTCGACGGCCGGGATCGCGGCCCCCATGCACCAGTCGAAATGAACGCGATAATCGGTCGTCCAGCGCGCTCCGTTGCCCCGGTCGCAGGCCGGGGTCGCCCGGGCGAGCTCGACCTGCCGCACGGCGGCCCTGGCATAGTCGCGGCAGAACCCTTCAGGCGCCGCCTGCGCGGCTGAGATCGTGATTGCCCAGGCCGCCGCAACGCCGCAAACCAACCGGAATTTTGAGCCGCACGACATGGTGTTCTTCCCTCCAAGCGAATCAATCCCGCCGCCATCCTGCGTACCGGCATTGGCGTCGGCAAGTCCCGGGGCAAAGGGGCAAGGGGGGACCTGGTCCACACCCGGCTCACGTGGGTGCGTCAGTGGGCGTCCAGATCGCGCGCACGAACAGAAGCTGCAGGCCGACCCGTTCCATGTCGCGGTAGCTGCCGGAGAGGAATTCGGCGCCGCTGAACACGAGATCGGCGCCGGCGCGGTGCGCATCGGCGATGCGGCGGCGGATGAGCGCGGTGTGCAGGCCGCGCCGGCGGAAGGCCGGGTCGGTGCAGGCGTCCGCCAGATAGCCGACGGCGCCGTGCACGAAGAGCGTCGCGGCCGCCGCCGGCCGGCCGGCCTGGCGCGCGAGATAGAGCGACCACCCGGGCAGGCCGAGCCAGGGGCGGACATTGGTCTTGAAGCGCTCGTGGTCCTTCGCCGGGGAGCCCCAGCCGGCCACGTAGGCGTGGAGAAAGTGCTCCATCTGCGCTGCCGTCGTAACGGCCTCGATGGCGATTTCACCGGGCTCGGCGGCGCTGCCGCCCGGCGGACAGATCAGCGCCGCGTGGAAGGCCGAATGGGCGTAGCCTAGTCGCATCAATTCGCGGCCAAGCGCCGCATCGAAATGACCCGGGATCATCTCGAAGCGGGCGGCGACGCCGGCCTCGCGGTACCAGGCATCGAGCGGCGCGATATGGCGCTCGTCGCCGGCGCGCAGCCCGACCACGCGATTGAAGGAAGGCGAGGGCAGATGCCGCGCCATCAGCGCTGTCGTGTGATCGTCGATGCGGCGGTAGGCGATGCCGACCGGATTGCCGGGAACGGCGTCCAGCACCTGCATGCGCGCGATCGTATAGGCGACGTCGGCCTCTGTGACGCGATCGATCATCTCGACGGAGGCGATCATGGCGCGCCTCCGAGTGACGGCGCCTAGGCGGCGGCGCGGCGCTTGTGCTCGCCCTCGAAGGCGGGCGCGACCTCGCGCATGAAGCGGTCCATCTCCTCCTTCACTTGCGCGTGCGGCTTCATGCCCACGTTGAAGTAGAGAATGACCTCGGAAAAGCCGGCGGCCTCTACTTTTTTCAGCGTGTCGGTGATCTGGGCCGGCGAGCCGAGCAGCACCGAGTTCTCGGTCAGATCCCGCGCCTGCACCTTGCCGAGCCGCTCGACCATGTCGACGAAATAGCGGTAGCTCGGCGGGGCGGTCTTCGGATCGCCCGGCAGGGCCGGGATGACGCATTCCTTGTAGTAGCGGATCTGGCGCGCGCGCTGCTCGGCTTCCTGGTGAGGATCGTCGTAGAAGTGGGTGAAGTAGCTGCACATCAGCCGGCCCGGCTTGCGTCCGAGCTTGGCGCAGGTCTCGTTGTAGAGGTCGGCGACCTGCTTCAGCCCGCCGTAGCTCATGGCGGCCGCGAACGGCGCGACGATCAGCCCGCAGTCGAGCCGGGCCGCAAGCTCGATCGACGGCTTGGAGAACGAGGCGACGTAGGCCGGCATCGGGCGCTGCACCGGCTTCGGCGTGATGCGCACGTCGTCGAAGGAATAGTGCTTGCCGTGGTGCGAGATGCGCTCGTCCGCCGCCCACAGGCGGCGCACCACCTCGAGGCCTTCCTCGAAGATGCCCTGGTTGTCGGCGAAGTCGATGCCGAACGGCGCATATTCGCGGCTGTCGTAGCCGCGCCCGGCGGCGAAATCGACGCGGCCGTTGCTGAGCAGGTCGAGGGTCGCCCACTGCTCGGCGACGCGGATCGGATGATGCAGCGGCAGCACCGTGATGGCGGGGGCGAGGCGGATATGCTGGGTGCGCGCCGCGATATAGGCGAGCACGAGATCGGGGCAGGAGAGCACGCCGAGCGAGTTGAAATGATGCTCGCCGATCCAGGCCGAGTGCATGCCGAGCTGGTCGGCATAGAGCGCTTCCGCGGCGATGTCGGCGACGAACTGGTTCGCGTTGCGCGGATTGTTGTCGTAGTGATTGTCGCTCAGCGTGAAATAGCCGAAGTCCATGGGGTTCCTCCTGTGACGGCGCCGCGGCCTCCGGTCTTCATGATTTGACCGTTATTGTTGTGCTTGCAATAATTGAAAATGCATGTATTGTCAATGCAACGTTTGCTGCGGTGCATGCGCATTCCGCTTTTTCGCGAAAAAACGCCGGTGAAGGACGCGAAGCTCAACCTCAGCGATTTCCTCCCCTACCTGGTGAACCGGGTGGGCGTGATCATCGCCGAGCAGTTCGGCGAGGAAACGCTCGCGCCGCACCGGATCAGCATCGCGATGTGGCGCGTGCTGGCCGTGCTCGCGAGCGCCGGGGCGCAGCGTCAGATCGATCTCGCCGATCTGACCAGCATCGATGCGTCGACGCTGTCGCGGATCGTCACCCGTCTCGTCCGCCTGGGCTTCGCCAGCCGTGCCCGCTCGGAAAACAGCAGCCGCGAGGTGGTCGTGGCGTTGACCGCGAAGGGCAGCGCGCTGGTCGCACGCCTCATTCCGCCGGCTCGGGACATGGAGGCCGAGGCGGCCGCCGGCTTGTCCGCCGAGGAGCTCGCCGTGGTGAAGCGGTGCTTGCGCCGCATCTACGGCAACATGCAGGCGCGTCCGCGCCGCGCTAGCAGGTCGTCGGTCAGGCGCGCGGCCGTTTGAAACCCGCCGAGAACACTCCTCAGCGCATATCCAGCTTGAACAGCTTGATCGCGTTGGTGCGGCCGATCTTCATCCGGTCGACCTCGCTGATCGGTGCCGTGTCGAACCAGACGGCGGCGTGATCGACGTTCTCGAACGGCCAGTCGGTGGAAAACAGGATGCGGTCGGAACCGAGCGTGAGCAGCGAGGTCAGCAGCGCCGGGGTGCAGAAGTTGCCCGACACCGTGACGTAGAAATTGGCGTTGAAATAGTCGGCGATCTTTTTCTTGGCCGCATGGGTGTGGCGGTTCGTCACCCACGCATTGGTGTTGTCGACCCGCCAGATGTTGAACGGCAGGCCCTCGCCCATGTGGCCGAGGATGATGGCGAGCCGCGGATGCTTGTCGAACAGGCCTGAGCCCATCAGGCGCAGCGCATGCACCGCCGTCTCGTGCCCGAACGCCCAGGTCGGGCCGAGCAGCCAGGGATGGCCCTCGTAGATCTTCGCCTGGCTCGGCAGCGGATTGCGCGGATGCAGGTAGAACGGAACGTCGAGTCGCTCCACCGTCTCCCAGAACGGCCAGTACTGCGGCAAGTCGTAATAGACCATGCTGTCGGCGACGCCTACCTGCGAGAAGCCGTTGACGAGCGCGCCGCGGAAGCCGAGCTCGCTGACGCAGCGGGTGAGCTCGCGCGCGGCGAGCTCGGGGTCCTGCATCGGCAGCGCCGCGAGCGCCTGGAAACGGCCGGGGCGCTTGCGCACCTGCTCGGCCAGGAAGTCGTTGGCGCGGCGCGCGAGGTCGGCGGCCTTCGCGGAATCCGGAATACCCTGAACCGTCGGCGCGTTGAGCGAGAGCACCATCATCTCGACGCCGTTGCGGTCCATCTCGGCGACCCGCCGGTCATGGATATCGAGCAGGCGGGCGTGCAACTCGCCCCACACATGCTTCGGGAAGAAGCCGGTTCCGTCGCCGACCGTCTCCTCGAGCGCGAAATGCTCCTCCAGCCCGATCTTGCCTTTCAAGCATGCCCTCCTTTGCGCTTGCGTCGCAGCGCCGCCTTGCCGTTCGGTTTGCGTTCGACGCAGCCCGCGCACTTGCAGCCGATCGGCTCGAGAAACTCTTTGAAATATTCCTTGCCGTAGTCGTAGGTGATCTCCTCGCCCGGATGGATGGTCCTCTTGGCGTAGATCTTGATCTTGCGGCGGACCTCGTAGGGCTCGGCGTTGGGCTTGCAGGAGTGATTGATGTAGCGCGCGGTGTTGCGCCGGTCGGCGCCGTCGATCGCCCAGCGGGTGTTCAGATCGAAGTAGTAACGGTTCTGGTCCTCGTCATCGACGTCCTTCCAGCGGACGAGCTTGCCCCAGTATTCGATGATGAACTTGCCCTTAGCGATCGGCTCGGTCGCAAACAGCCCGAGCCCGGTGCGCGAACGGCCGACGCGGAAGGGTCCCGGTTGATGCGGCGGCGTGGTGCGATGACGTTTGCTGGCTATCTTGGTCAAATCGGTTCGTCCCAACGAGTCGACGGTGGCCCACGGGCGACAACCGCGATCGTCGGCCACGGTCTTCATACTGCGCCGCACGCGAGTGGCAAGAGGGCACCATGGGGGCGCGGCAATTGTCCCCGCCGGAAGTGCGATGATGACGTTTCGTACGACCAGGTTTTGATGGATGCTGTGTCGCATGGACAATTACGACGTCGTCATCATCGGTGCCGGGCACAACGGCCTGACCTGCGCGGCCTATCTCGCGATGGCGGGCCTGCGGGTGAAGGTGGTGGAGCGCCGGCACGTGGTCGGCGGCGCCGCCGTAACCGAGGAATTCCATCCCGGCTTCCGCAACTCGGTCGCCGCCTACACGGTGAGCCTTCTGCAGCCCAAGGTCATCCGCGACTTGCGTCTCCACGAGCATGGCCTCGAGATCGTCGAGCGGCGGGTGCAGAACTTCCTTCCCGACACGGATGGCTCCCATCTGGTCGTGGCCGAAGGCGAGACCGAGCGGCAGATCGCCAAGTTCAGCGAGGCTGATGCCGGACGCTACGCCGAGTTCAGCCGCCAGATCGATCTGGCCGCGGACGTGCTGCGCGACTTGGTCCTGCGGGCGCCCCCCAACCTGAGTTCCGGCTTCACGCTGCAGCACCTCGGCGAGCTCCTCCACACGGGCGCGCTCGCGAACCGGCTTCGCCGGCTGCCGGCCGAGCAGGTCCGCGTGCTGTTCGACCTCGCCACCAAGTCGGCAGGCGATGTGCTCGACGGCTGGTTCGACGGCGACCTGATCAAGGCCTTGCACGGCTTCGACGCCGTCGTCGGCAACTATGCCAGTCCCTATACGCCCGGCACCGCCTACGTGCTGCTGCATCACGCCTTCGGCGAGGTGAACGGCAAGAAGCGCAGCTGGGGCCATGCGGTCGGCGGCATGGGGGCGATCACCCAGGCGATGGCGCGCGCCGCGACGAGCTTCGGCGCCGAGATAGAGACCGGCGCGCCGGTGCGCGAGATCATGCTCGAGCGCGGCCGCGCCGCCGGCGTCGTGCTGGCGGACGGGCGCGCCGTGCGCGGCCGGGCGGTCGCCGCCAACGTCAATCCGCACCTGCTCTATACACGGCTCTTGCCCGCTGACGCCTTGCCGGACGAATTCCTCGCCCGCATCCGCCGCTGGCGCTGCGGCTCGGGGACCTTCAGGATGAACGTCGCCCTATCGCATCTGCCCCGCTTCACGGCGGCCCCCTCGGACGACAATGGCGACCATCTCACGGCCGGCATCATCATGGCGCCGAGCCTCGCCTACATGGAGCGCGCCTATCACGATGCGCGGCAATCGGGCTGGAGCCGCGCGCCGATCATCGAGATGCTGATTCCCTCGACGCTCGATGCCTCGCTCGCACCCGCGGGCGCGCACGTGGCGAGCCTGTTTTGCCAGCACGTGGCGCCGCAGCTGCCCGACGGGCAATCGTGGCACGATCATCGCGACACCGTCGCCGACCTGATGATCGATACCGTCGAGCGCCATGCGCCCGGCTTCAAGGCGAGGGTGGTGGCGCGGCAGGCGCTGAGCCCGTTCGACCTCGAGGAGACCTTCGGCCTCACGGGCGGCGACATCTTCCATGGCGCACTCACGCTCGACCAGCTCTTCTGGGCGCGGCCGATGATCGGTTACGCCGACTATCGCGGGCCGCTGCGCGGCCTTTATCATTGCGGCTCGGGCGCCCATCCGGGCGGCGGCGTCACCGGCGCGCCCGGGCACAATGCGGCGCGGGCGATCATTCACGACCGGCGGTGGCGAGCTTGGGTTTGAGACGGGGAGCGCAAGGGTGAGCAGCTGGGTATTCGGGACTGCGCTGGTTGCGCTGGCGGTGCTGCTGCCGGCGATCGCTTCCGCTGGAGAAGCAGAAAGTGCATATCCGGCCCGTGCGATCCACATCGTGGTGCCGTTTCCGGCCGGCGGGCCGACCGACCTCATCTCGCGCGTGATCGCGCTGAAGATGAGCGATGATTGGCACGTCCCGGTGATCGTCGACAACCGGCCGGGCGGCAACACCATCATCGGCGCGCAGATGGTCGCGCGGGCGCCACCCGACGGCTACACGCTGCTGATGGCGATCGACTCGACGCTGGTGATGAACCAGTTTCTTCATCGGCACCTGCCCTACGACCCGTTCAACGACTTTGCCCCGATCACGCTGACGACCAAGACGGTGTCCGTGGTGGCGGTGCGCGCCGACGGGCCGAAGACGCTCGCCGAGCTCATCGCTCGTGCGCGCGCCAATCCCGGCAAGCTCAATTTCGGCGGCGGCACCATCACGGCGCAGCTCATGGGTTATCTGTTTCACAAAGCGGCGGGGCTCGACGTCGTCTACGTGCCGTTCAAGGGCACGCCCGAGACGACACAGGGGCTGCTCGCCGGCAGCGTCGACTTCGTTTACGCCTCGGCGGTGACCACGGCGCCGCTAATCGCATCAGGCCAGCTGCGCGCGCTCGCCCGCATGAACCACCGCGAGGTGCCGGCGCTCGCCGGCGTCCCGGTGCTCGCCGACGCGGCAGGGCTGAAGGATTTCGACGACCTGTCGATCTGGCTCGGCCTGGTCGCGCCGAAGGGCACGCCGCAACCGATCATCGCCAAGCTCAACCACGAGGTCGTGCGGATCCTCGCCGATCCAGCGGTGCGGCAGAAATCGGAATCAACCGGCGGCTATATCGAGACCACGACGCCGGAGGGGATGACGGCCTTCATGCGCCACGAGGCGGACCGCTGGGAGAAGGCGCTCAAGGAGCTTGGATTGCGCTATGATTGAGAGCACGCCCAGGCGGGAGCGGGACATGAATATCGTCGCATGCACGGTCATCGCTTTCATGGTTGCGGCCTCCGCCGCCTTTGCGCAGAACACCAATGTCACATCACCTCAGGGAGGCAGCATGAGCTCCGTCACATCCGATATCGTCAAGAGCCTCGCTCCCACCGGTACGCTGCGGGTCGGCATCAATGCGGGCAATCCGGTGCTGGTGCAGGTCGGTGCCGGCGGCGAGCTCAAGGGCGTGACCGTCGACCTCGCGCGTGAGGCGGCGAAGCGCCTCGGCGTGCCGGTCGAGCTCAACCGCTTCGATGCCGCCGGCAAGTCGTTCGAGGCGCTCAAGGGCGGCAAGCTCGACATCGTCTTCCTCGCGATCGAGCCGGTGCGCGCCGCCGAGGTCGCCTTCACGGCGCCCTATGTGATCATCGAGGGCGTCTACATGGTGCCCAAGGATTCGGCCATCACGTCGAACGACCAGGTCGACCGGGCGGGCATCCGCATCGGCGTCAACAAGGCCTCGGCCTACGATCTTTTCCTCACCCGCAACCTCAAGCACGCGACGCTGGTGCGCGGCGAGGGAAGCCTCGATGACCTGGTCAAGCAGAAGCTCGAAGTGGTGGCAGGCGTGAAGCAGCCGCTCGTCGGGTATGTCAAAGCCCATCCCGACATGCGCCTGCTCGCCGGCCGCTTCATGGAGATTCAGCAGGCCATGGGCACCGTGAAGGGGCGCGACACCGGCGCGCGGTGGTTGCACGGCTTCATCGAGGAGCTCAAGGCCTCGGGCTTCATTGCCGATGCGCTCAAGCGCAGCAACCAGCCGGATGCCGCGGTCGCGCCGCCCGCCTGACCGGTCGACGGAACCCTTTCGAATTTCAAAACGTTAGCTTGCGTTGATGGCCGCGGATGATGAGCCGCGCCGTGGCTGTCTCTTTTGCCGCTGCCGGAGGCGTCGGTGAGCCGCGTCGAAACGAAGGATAGCGCCGAGACGAGCCGTGGCAGCCGCCGTATCTTGACCGTGCTCGGCCCCGGTTTGATCACCGGCGCGTCCGACGACGATCCGAGCGGGATCGCGACCTATTCGCAGGCCGGCGCCCAGCTCGGCTTCTCGATCAGCTGGACGCTGCTGGTCACCTATCCGCTGATGGCTGCGATCCAGGAGATCAGCGCCCGCATCGGCCGCACCACCGGCAAGGGGATCGCGGCGAACATCCGCATCCATTACTCCAACTGGATGCTGCAAGGCATCGTGCTGCTCCTGCTGGTGGCCAACACCGTCAATATCGGCGCCGATCTCGGCGCCATGGGCGACGCCCTCGGGCTGCTGATCGGTGGCCCGCACCTGGTCTACGTGGTGGCGTTCGCGGTCTTCTGCGCCGGATTGCAGATCTGGGTGCCCTACGCATCCTATGCGGCCGTGCTGCGCTGGCTCACCTTGGCGCTGTTCAGCTATTTCGGCACCGTCCTGGTGGTGCGCATTCCGTGGGGCGAGTTCGCCCACGGCTTCTTCATTCCGACCTTCAGCCGCGATGCCGCCTTCTGGACCACGGTGGTCGCGCTGCTCGGGACCACGATCAGCCCCTACCTCTTTTTCTGGCAGGCTTCGCAGGAGGTGGAGGACAATCGCCGGGTGCGGGCACGCAAGCCGCTGGTGCGCGCCCCCGAGCAGGGCAAGCGCGAGCTCGAGCGCATCCGCATCGACACCTATATCGGCATGGCGTTCTCCAACCTGGTGGCGCTGGCGATCGTGGTGACCACCGCTGCGACCCTGCACGTCGCCGGGGTCACCAATATCGAAAGCTCGACCCAGGCCGCGGCGGCGCTCAAGCCGGTGGCCGGCCGCTTCGCCTTCACGGTGTTCACGCTCGGCATCCTCGGAACCGGGCTGCTCGCCGTGCCGGTGCTCGCGGGATCGGCCGCCTACGCGCTCGCCGAAGCCCGCCGCTGGCCGGAAGGCTTGGCGCGCAAGCCGCGCCAGGCGGCCGCCTTCTATGCCGCGATCGCGCTCGCCACCCTGATCGGCGCGGCGATCAACTTCTCGCCGATCGATCCGATCAAGGCGCTTTATTGGAGCGCCGTCATCAATGGCGTCGTCGCGGTGCCCGTGATGGCGATCATGATGGTCATGACCGCGAACCCGAAGGTCATGGGCAAGTTCACGGTGGGCGGCGCGCTACGCATCGTCGGCTGGGTCGCGACCGGCGTGATGGCGGCCGCGGTGGTCGGGATGGCGATCACGATCTTCGTGTGAGACAGTAGGCGCTCGGGCCGGCGCCTCGCGCCGCGGGGAGGGCGCTACGATGAAGAATCCAACCTGGCTGTGGCCGAAGAAGAAGCGCATCGCCGTCGTCTTCAACGTCTGCCTGGAGGCATGGTCGGACGGCAAGGCGCCCGGCATCAGCCCGATGGGCAATCCGCTGCCTTCCGGCGTGCTCGACACCATGGCGATCTCGTGGGCCGCTTACGGCATCAAGCGCGGCATCTATCGCGTGCTCGACGGCTTTGCGCGCCAGCGCGCCAAAGCCAGCGTGTTGACCAACGCGATCATCGCCGAGCGCGCGCCGGAGGCCGTCAAAGCGGTGGCAGAGGCGGGCCACGAGGTTGTCTCGCACTCCTACGCCATGGACGTGGTGCCGGCACTCTTGTCGCTCGAGGACGAGAAGCAGAACATTGCCCGGTGCACGTCGCTGCTCGAGAAGGCGTCGGGCCGGCCGGTCCGCGGCTGGCTGTCGCCGCGCGGCACCTCGCGCGCCGAGACACCCGGGATGCTCGCGGAGGCCGGCTACACCTGGTACGGCGACGTGTTCGACGACGATCTGCCCTACGTGCGGGCCTTCGGCAACCGTAAGATCGTCGCCATCCCGCTCGGCACCGACGTCAACGACATGCCGTTCATGAAATACGGCAATGCGCCGAAACTGATGTTCGAGTCATTCAGCGAGAACGTGAACATTGCGCGCTCCCGAAAGAGCGAGCTCACGATGATCGACGTGACCATGCACGCGCACATCTTCGGCCACCCGCGCGGCGCCTGGTACTTCGAGCAGATCGTGCGCATGGCCGCGAAGGCGTCGGATATCTGGATAGGTACGCGCGGCGAGATCGCGGAGCACGTGCTGGGCCAGTAGGATGAACAAAGGCGTGAAGCGCCGTGCCCACGCGGACTCAGGTCGTGGGCAGGTTTCGTTTTGCCCCCCTACGCGGAAACGCGGGCGTTCGCCGCCTGCATGAAGCGCTGCTTGATGGCGTGGCCGTCGCGCACCGGCAGGACGCGCGGCGTCTCCTCGTGGGAGATGCGCGCGTTCACCAGGATCGGGCCCTTGCCGGTATGCATCAGCTCGCGCACGCGGGGGACGCCGGCCTGGTCGGTGAGCGCGAACGCCTCCGGAAAGCCGCAGCCCTTGGCGATGGCGACGAGGTCGGTGGTGCCGTGGGTGTGGCTCGCCTGCATGCCGGTCTCGCCGTAGTGGCCATTGTCGAGCACGACGATCACGAGGTTGCCCGGCTGCTTGACGCCGATGGTCGCGAGCGCGCCGAGGCCCATCAGCGCCTCTCCGTCGCCGGTGAGCACGGCGACGCGGCGATCGGGTTTGGCGAGCGCGAGGCCGAGGCCGATCATGGCGGCACCGCCCATGGCACCCCACAGATAGAGGTTGAGCGGATGGTCGCCGGCGGCCGCGACATCATAGGTGGCCGAGCCGAGGCCGCAGACGACCATGAGGTCGCGACGGTCGATCAGCAGATCCTTGACCAGCTTGCGCCGCTCCAGCATCGCGCTTTTGGTCCTCGTGGGTGCGGCGCTCATTTGGTCCACCGTTTGCGGCCGATCAGCCGCTGCGAAAGGACGACCGCGACCGCGAGATCGCCGTCGAACGCCATGTCGCAGGCGGCCGCGACCACCTCGTCGACCTCGCCGGGCTCCTCGACCCGATAGGTGAGGAAGCCGGCCAGCTTGAGCACCGGCTCGGTGATCGCGCCCATGGGCACCTGCCACTGGTTGAACTCGGCGAACTCGCCGCGCATCGTCACCAGCACCAGGCACGGAAAGCCCATGTTGCGCACCAGCGTGAACATGTTGATGCAGTTGCCGACGCCGCTGCTCTGCATCAGCAGCGCGGCGCGCTGCCCCCCGAGATGGGCGCCGGCGACGAGGCCGACGCCTTCCTCCTCGGTGGTGAGCACCACGTCGGCGATCTCGGGATCGTCACAGATCCGCTTGATCAGCCGGCTGTGGCCGGCGTCCGGCACGTAGCCGACCTGGCGGATGCCGACGCGCTTGAAATGGTCATAGATCACGTCGGGCCAGCGGATATTGGTCTGGTCGTCCATGCGGAGCTTTCTGTGGGTTATCCAGCGATGCGTTGCGACGCTGCCATGCCAGCCATCACGGGCGCAAGCGGCGTACGGCCGCGGATATAGTCCGCGGCCTTCTCGGCGATCATGATCACCGGCGCGTTGATGTTGCCGCCGACCATGTCCGGCATCACCGAGGCGTCGACCACGCGCAGGTTATCGGCGCCGCGCACCCGCAGGGTCGGATCGACCACGGCGAGCGGATCGGTGCCCATGCGGCAGGTGCCGAGCGGGTGATGCACCGTGATGCCGGTCGCGCGGATCAGCGCGTCGATGTCGGCATCCGAATCCGAGCCGGGCGCGATCTCGCCCTCGACGAAAGCGCGCATCGCCGGTTGCGCCGCGACGGCGCGCGCCATGCGGATGCCGTCGCGCAGGGTCTTGCGGTCTCGGTCGGTCGCCAGGAAGCTCTGCCGGATGCGCGGCGGGGCGGCCGGATCGGCGGAGGCGAGGCGCACCTCGCCGCGGCTCTCCGGCCGCAGCAGCACGGCACGGCAGGCGAATGAATCGACATAGGCGCGGCGGAACGGCGCGAGATACGGATGTGCCGTCATCGGCGCGGCATTGAACAGGAATTGGACGTCGGGCAGGTCGGCGGCGTTGCGGCTCTTGAGGAAGGCGAGGATGCCGCCCGGCAGGTCGGCGGCGAAACCTTCGCCGCGCCAATGGGCGCGGGCGAGCGCGCGCAGGATGCGGTCGCCCCGCATCTGGCGGTGCACCGGACCCTTGCCGCGGCGCAGCCAGGACGGGCCTGCCGAGATATGGTCCTGCAGGTTCTTGCCGACGCCGGGGAGCGGCACCCGGACCGCGATGTCATGGGCCGCGAGCTCGGCCGGATCCCCGATGCCGGAGAGCATGAGCAGCTGCGGCGAGTTGATCACGCCGCCGGCGAGGATCACCTCGCGCTCGGCGCGCGCGGTCACCCGCTTGCTGGCATCATTCCCCTGGCGATACTCGATGCCGGTCGCGCGCCGGCCGTCCATCACGATCCGTGTCGCCAGCGCGTCGACCACGACCGTGAGATTGCGGCGCGCAAGCGCTGGACGCAGGTAGCCGGCCGCGGCGCTGCAGCGCCGGCCGTCGCGCACCGTCATCTGCATTCGCGCGAACCCCTCCTGGCGCGCGCCGTTGTAGTCGGCGGTCGCCGGAAAGCCGGCCGACACGCCCGCGGCCGTGAACGCGTCGATCAGCGGATCGGCAAAGCGGGTGGTGCGCACACTGAGCGGACCGTCGCCGCCGCGGAAATAGCTGGCGCCGCCTTCCCAGGCTTCCTGCCGGCGGAAATAGGGCAGCACGTGCGCATAGGACCATTCGCGCAAGCCGGCGGCGGCCCAGCGGTCGTAGTCGCCGCGGTGGCCGCGCACATAAGCCATGGCGTTGATCGAGGACGAGCCTCCGATCACCTTGCCGCGCGCGCATTCGAGCGCGCGCCCGCCCATCGCGTCGTCGGGCTCGTGGAAATACATCCAGTCGTGCCGCCGGTTGAGCAGCAGATGCGGCCAGCCGAGCGGAATGTGGATCCAGGGGTCACGGTCCCAGCCGCCAGCCTCGAGCAGGAGGACGCGCGCATCCTTGTCCTCGGTCAGCCGGCTCGCCAGGGTGCAACCGGCCGAGCCGGCGCCGACAATGATGTAATCGTAGGTTCTGGACTCGGGCATCGACATACGACTGGACGCGACGGGGTCGCGCAATAGTTTGGCATCTGGAACGTAAACGCTTTTGGCCGCGCCGTCCTATGCGGGAGCGTCATACCATATCCCGGAGGGGGCCGGCGGGACGCAGAGCGCGCCGGCGTCGGGGCGCGCGCACTGCGGTCTTCGGCCCGTCACATTCGTGCCGGCCAATCCGGAATAGACGGACAGGCCGGCTGCCGCGCCTGGTTCGAGCGCTTTTCCCAACGGAGACCCCCGATGCCCAACTCCTATGGAAGCTTCGTCTGGTACGAGCTGATGACCTCGGATCCAAAGGCCGCCGAGGCCTTCTATCGCGATGTGGTTGGCTGGGAGGCGCAAGCGGCCCCAATGGGGGTGCCGGGGATGGAATACACCCTGCTGATGGCAGGTCC
This sequence comes from Xanthobacteraceae bacterium, assembly GCA_035293985.1. Lineage (GTDB taxonomy): Bacteria > Pseudomonadota > Alphaproteobacteria > Rhizobiales > Xanthobacteraceae > JAVDCA01. Next base: position 63,042 of record DATGLS010000005.1, on the reverse strand, counting down.
GACGCGGGTTGCCGGCTTGATGGCCATCCCGGCGGAAGCCGCCGCCATGGGCGCACGGCCGGGCTGGATCGGCTATGTCGGGGTCGAAAGCGTCGATGCCGCCGCCGCCAAGGTGCGCGACCTCGGCGGTGCCATTTACAAGGAACCGACCGACATTCCGGGCGTCGGCCGTTTTGCCGTCGTCGCCGATCCGCAAGGCGCGACCTTCGCGATGTTCAAATGGCAGGCGCCGGCGTCCGACATGCCGCCGGCCGCGCCCGATGCGGTCGGCCACGTCGGCTGGCACGAGCTCTTCGCCGGCGACCTCGAGCCGGCGTTCGATTTCTACGCCACGATGTTCGGCTGGACCAAGGCCGACGCAATCCCCATGGGCGAGATGGGCGTCTACCAGCTGTTCGCCCATGACGGCGTACCGATCGGCGGCATGATGACCAAGCCGGCGCAGGCGCCGAAGCCGTACTGGAACTACTACTTCAACGTCGACAGTGTCGCGGCGGCGATCGAGCGCGTCAAACGGCACGGCGCCGATATCATCGTCGCCCCGATGCAGGTGCCGGGCGGCAGCTGGATCATGCAGGGGCGCGATCCCCAGCAGGCGCTGTTCGCATTAGTGAGCAAGAGCGCGTAACCGCTGGCGGTGGCGCCATGCTGCCGGCCGCCTAAAAAGCCATTACGCTTTGGCGCCATCGGCGCCTTGTGCGACCCGTTGCGCGCGGATGAGGCCGCGCGGTTCCAGATCGATGCAAAGTGTTCCGTTGCCAATATCCAAATCCTCTTTCAAAGACGCCATGCAGCTCGATCGTAGTCAGAAGGCGGATATGAAAGAGCTCGAGCCGACATGGGGCCGGACGATATCGGTGTGTGGCTGATCGCCTGGCGCACCTTCCTGGCCAGCTGCATTTCCGCCCTTGCCGGCGGAGCCAGCCAGGGAGCCCTCGAGATGTGGTCGGGTGCCTCGCCGGCTATCGCCACGCGATCGCCGGTCAGAGCCGGTCGGGGCGGTACGGATAGGGATCGACGATCGGCGGCTCGCCGCTCATCAGCTCGGCGATGAGGCGTCCCGTGATCGGCCCCAGCGTGAAGCCCTGGTGTCCGTGGCCGAAGTTGAGCCACAGGCCTTGGTGCCGCGTCGCGGGTCCGATGACCGGCAGCATGTCGGGCATGCACGGCCGGGTGCCGAACCATGGCTCCGGCTCGACCGCCTGGCCGAGATCGATCAGTTGGCGCGCGGCCTGCTCGGCGCGGACCAGTTGCATCGGATCGGATTTTCCGTCCGGCGCCGTCAGCTCGGCGCCGGTAGTGATGCGCACGCCGCGACGCATCGGCGCCATGACGTAGCCGTTGGCGGCGTCGCGCAATGGCAGATCGAGCGGGCTGCCGCCGGCATAGTTTTGATGATAGCCGCGCTTGCGCACCATCGCGATGCGGTAGCCGAACCGCCGCAACAGGTCCGGCGACCATGGCCCGAGCGCGACGACGACGGCCTCGGCGTCGATGCCGCCGGCGTCCGTGCTCACCGACCAGCCGTTTTGACGTTGGCCGAGGCTCCGTGCGTCGCCGCGCAGGATGCTGCCGCCCGATCGCGTGAAAAGATCCGCATAGGCCGACACCAGCGTACCCGGGTCCGACACCGTCCACGGCTCCGGCCAGTGCAGCCCGCCGACGCCGGCCGCGGCGAGGCCGGGCTCGGCCTGCTGCAGCTCACGCGCCGTCAAGGTCGTGAACTTCACGCCATGGGTCGCGCGCAGGGCCTCGGCGACCGCGACCTCGGCGTCGAACGTCGCCTGATCGCGATGAAGGACACGGAAACCGTTACGCCGCACGAGATTGCCGGCGCCGGACTTCGCGATCAGCGGCTCGTGCTCGGGCACGGCCCGCATGATGATCTGCGCATAGGCCTTCGAAGCCCGCGCGTGCGCGGCGGGAAACGAGTGCCACCAATAGCGGAATAACGGACGTATGTGCTGGGGCAGGGAGGCCCAATGGTAGCGCACGTCATTGGTGCGGCCGGTCGCGATGTCGGCGAGCGCGCGCCAGTCATGCGGCATCGGGTAGGGCCGCAGCGCCTCGCTCTGGATGATGCCGGCATTGCCGTAGCTGGTCTCACGGCCGGGCTCGCGGCGGTCGACGAGCGCAACCGACCAGCCGCGCGCCTGCAAATGCACGGCGGTCGCCACGCCGACCATGCCGGCGCCGAGAACGATGGCGCTTTTCATTACCTTTAGAGCTCGCGGTGGTCCGTATGCCTAATTGTTCAAGATCGCGATGCTCTTCGGGTCGCGGCGGCCGGGCAGCGACTGCAGGTAGGCATAGATGTCGGCGATCTGCTCGTCGGAGATGACCGCGCTCGAATAGGCCGGCATGTCGTCGGACGGCGTCCGCAGCTGCATTTTGACCGCCTCGTACGGCAACTCGGTCTTGGCCAGCGGCGGCACCGGGGCGTTGTAGCCGCCCCCCTGGCCGACGCGGCCGTGGCAGAGGAAGCAGCCGTCCGCCATGTAGATCTGCTTGCCTCGGGCGACGTCGCCCTTCGGCGCATCCTGGGCGCGGACGGAGACCGCGGTCGCGCCCACCGCGATGGCGGTGCAGGCAGCGGCCGCAAAGAGCGTGCGGAGCATGGTGCGGGTCATCATCGGGCTCTCCTCAGCGCTGATCGGTGACGACGTCGACGAGAGCGGGCTGGCCGCTCTTCACGGCCGCGACCGCACGCGAAAGTGCGGGCGCGAGATCCTTGGGATCGACGATCGGCCCTTCGCCGTGCACGCCGAAGCCGCGCGCGACCGTCGCGTAGTCGACGTTCGGATCCGTGATGGTGGTGCCGATCTTCGTGTTCTCGATGCCGCGGCCGTGCCGCGCCGCCATCGCCTGCAGGTACATGTATTCCTGGTGCCAGGCGCGGTTGTTGTGCACGACGTAGAGGATGGGAATGCGATGGTGCGCCGCCGTCCACAACGTCTGCGGCACGAACATCAGGTCGCCGTCGCCGTTGAACGTGACCGTGAGCCGGCCGTGCCGCTTGTTGGCGAGCGCGGCGCCGAGGGAGGCGGGCGCGTTGTAGCCGACGCCGGCGCCGCCCGAGACGCCATTCCATTGATGCGGGTTCTTGAAGTCCCAGAGCCGGTGCGGCCAGGTGTTGCGGATGGTGTTGCCGACCAGCGACCAGTCCTCGTCCTTGATCTGGGCGTAGACCTCGGCGCACATGCGCGCCGTGGTGATCGGGCTCGCATCCCAACCGAGGGTCGCGTCCGATTTCGCGCGCTCGACCGCCTGGGCATGCGCGTCGGCGAGCTTCTTGCCGCGCGCCGCGAAGGCGGCCTTGCGGCCGTCGTCGGTCTGGCGCTTGACGGCCTCGATCAGCGCCGGCAGCGAGGCCTGGGCGTCGCCCGCGATGTCGAGGTCGACGTCCTGGTAGCGCCCGAAGTCCTGGTAGTTCGACTTGAGGTAGAGGTCGCGCACGCCGAGCGTGATGGTCTTGGTGGTCGGCTTGATGGCCGGGTGCGACGTGCGCACGATCTGGTCGCGGAAGTTGTTGAGCGTGCCCCAGAGATCGTTCACCTCCATCGCGATGATGACGTCGGCCTGATTGAGCACCACGGAGCGCCGGAAGGTCTGGTTGAGCGGATGGCGCGAGGGGAAGTTCATGCGCCCCTGCAGGTCCAGCACCGCGCATTGCAGCGTCTCGGCGAGCTCGACGAGGTGCGCCATGCCGTCCGGCGTACGGGCGACGCGATCGCAGATGATCAGCGGGTTCTGCGCCGCGACGAGGAGCTTGGCGGCTTCCGCCAGCGCGCCCGCGTCGCCCTGCGGCGGCACCACGCGGGCGAGCTTGGGAATGCGCAGGCTCTCCGCATCGGCGATCGGGTTCTCCTGCAGCTCGGCGTCGAGCGACAGCATGACCGGGCCCATCGGCGGCGTCGTCGCGATCTTGTAGGCGCGCACCGTCGACTCGGCGAAGTGCTGCAGGGTGGTGGGCTGATCGTCCCACTTGGTGAAGTCGCGCACGATCGAGTTGATGTCGACGCCCGAATGCACCCATTCGGCGCCGGGGGCGCGCTTGTTCGCCTCCATGATGTTGCCGCCCAGCACCATGATCGGCACGCGGTCGCACCATGCGTTGTACATCGCCATGGTGGCATGCTGCAGCCCGACCACGCCGTGGCACGCCATGGCGATCGGCCGGCCTTCCATCTTGGCGTAGCCCTGGCCCATATGCACCGCGATCTCCTCGTGCGCACACGTGATGATCTCGGGCTTGGTGTTGTTGCCGTGGTTGAGCACCGCCTCGTGCAGGCCGCGGAAGCTCGAGGCGCAATTGATCGCCAGATAGTCGATGTCGAGCGTCTTGAGGACATCGACCATGAAATCGCCGCCGCTCGTGCTCTGATTGTACATCGGGTCGATCGACGGCGCCTGGGTCTCGACGGCGATCTGCCGCGGTCCGGGCGGCGGCGCCTTGGGCTTGGCATGCGGGGCGGCGGCTTGCGCACGCGCCGTTACCGGGGCCGCGACGGCGGCGGCGCCGACCAGGGTCGCGCTCTTGAGGAAATTGCGGCGATTGGCTTCCGGGGTCTGGCGGCGTTTCGTCATCGTTTCCTCCCAACGGCAGGCTGAACGCCTGCCTTCGACGCATCATTGCGGCAGGGTCGCGCCCACCTCCCGCGGCGTCAAGGAGGGGTCCGCTGGGGTGCAGGGCGCCTGCGTGTTTTTGCAGAACTGCGACTATCATCTCTGCGGCCTTCCGGATTACCCTGATGCCACGTCCGGAACTCAGGCGCAGTCGGGGTGTTTTCCCAAGGGTTTTCGGAGGCGAGGCAGACGGATCATCGATGAGCCTGCGCGCCTACCACGCCAAGCGTAAATTCTCCGCCACGCCGGAGCCGCGCGGCCGTGCCGGGCGGCGCGTGGGCCACCGGTTCGTCATTCAGAAGCATGATGCGACCCGGCTGCATTACGACTTCCGGCTCGAGCTCGACGGCGTGATGAAGAGCTGGGCGGTGACGCGCGGCCCGAGCCTGGTGCCGGGCGACAAGCGCCTCGCGGTCGCGGTCGAGGATCACCCGATCGAGTACAACACCTTCGAGGGGACGATCCCGAAGGGCCAGTACGGCGGCGGCACCGTCATGATCTGGGACCGCGGCAGCTGGGAGCCGGAGGGCGATCCGCACGTGGGCCTGAAAAAGGGCCGGCTCGATTTCACGCTCGACGGCGAGAAGCTGCATGGGGCCTGGCACCTGGTGCGCATGCGTGGGCGGCCGGGCGAGAAGCGCGAGAATTGGCTGCTCATCAAGGCGCGCGATGACGCCGCACGCGGCGAACGCGATCCGGACATTCTCGAGGCAGAGCCGGATTCGGTCGTGAGCGGCCGCTCGCTCGACGAGATCGCGAACGCCAAGCGCGGGCGGGTATGGCAGTCGAATCGCAATGCCAATGGTAAGGCGCAGGCCGCGAAGCCTAAATCGGCTGCCGCACGCCCGGCGAAGCGCGCCAAAAAGGGAACCAAGTCAAAACGCGCGCGCAGCAAGGATGCGGACGCCGGCGACCCGCTTCCCGATTTCATGCCGCCGTCGCTCGCGACGCTGAGCGCGGAGGCGCCGAGCGGGAAGGGCTGGGTGCACGAGATCAAGTTCGACGGCTACCGCATCGAGGCGCGGCTCGATCATGGCGAGGTGCGCCTGCTCACCCGCAAGGGCCTCGATTGGACCGAGAAGTTTCCCAACATCGCGCAGGCGGTGGCAGAGCTCGATGCGGCCACGGCGCTCATGGACGGCGAGATCGTGGTCGAGGATGACAAGGGCGTGTCGAGCTTCTCGGCCCTGCAGGCGGCGCTCAAGGCGCATGACGAGGACCGTTTCATTTATAATGTGTTCGACCTCATGCATCTCGATGGGCGCGATCTTACCGGCGCGCCGCTGACCGAGCGCAAGGCGGCGCTCGAGCGCCTCCTCCGAAAGGCCGGCAAGAACGGACCGATCCGCTACAGCGACCATCTCGGCGAGAATGGCGCGCTCGTGCACAAGCGCGCGTGCGAGATGTCGCTCGAAGGGATCGTGTCGAAACGCGCCGATGCGCCCTACCGCTCGGGCCGCAGCGACGCCTTCATCAAGACCAAATGCGCCAATGCCCAGGAATTCGTGGTCGGCGGTTATGTGCCGTCGAGCGTGCATGCGCAGGCGATCGGCGCGCTGGTGCTCGGCTATTACGAGGAAGGGCGGTTCGTCTATGCGGGCCGCATGGGCACGGGCTACACGCAGGCGGTGGCGCGCGACCTATGGAAGCGGCTGCATCCGCTCGAGGTGGCAAAGCCGCTGTTCGATCGTATGCCGGCTACCGAGCGGCGGCGCGACACCCGTTGGGTGCGGCCGGAGCTGGTGATCGAAGCCGAATTCCGCGGCTGGACGGCGGAGCGCCTGCTGCGCCAGGCCGCGTTCAAGGGCGTGCGGGAGGACAAGCCTGCCGCCGAGGTGGTCCGGGAGACGCCCGCCATGGATAAGTCCTTGGATAATTCGGACAAGCCGTCGGCCAAATCAGGCACACGCCGCTCGCCCGCGAAGGCCGCCGCGCACGCGGCGCGCAGCACAAGCAAACGCTCGCAACCGGCGAAGCAGGCCAAAGCCCGCGCCCCGCGCGCCACCAGCACGCAACCGCGCGCCGGCGGCGTCCGCCTCACCCATCCGGATCGCGTCTACTGGGTCGACGTCGGCGTCACCAAGCAGGATCTCGCCGACTACTATCGTTTGGTGTGGGACTGGATGGCGCCGCACCTGGTCGGCCGGCCGCTCGCGCTGGTGCGCTGTCCCGAGGGCACCAAGGGCCAATGCTTCTTCCAGAAGCATGCCTCCGCGGGACTGACCGAGGAGAAGCTGCGTACCGTGATCGACAGCAACAAGCGCCAGATCATCGCGGTCGAGAATGTCGAAGGCCTGCTGTCCCTGGTCCAGGCCGGCGTGCTCGAGGTGCATGTGCGCGGCTCGCTGATCGACCGCCTCGATCTCTGCGATCGCATCGTAATCGATCTCGATCCGGGCGAAGATCTCGGCTGGGCTGATATCGTCGCGGCCGCACGCGACGTGCGCGACCGGCTCGCCGCGCTCGACCTGGAAAGCTTCGCCAAGCTCTCGGGCGGCAAAGGCGTGCATGTCGTGCTGCCAATCGCGCCCACCGACTGGGACACGACCAAGACCTTCGTGCAGGCTTTCGCCCAGGCGATGGCGGCGGACCAGCCGGATCGTTACGTCGCCAAGATGACGAAGTCGATCCGCAAGGGGAAGATCTTCGTCGATTATCTGCGCAATTCGCTCGAGCAAACGTCAGTCGCGGCCTATTCGACGCGGGCGCGTGCCGGCGCCCCGGTCTCGGTCCCGGTGAGCTGGCAGGAGCTTGGCCGCACCAGCGCCGCCAATCAGTACACGGTGCTCAACCTGATGAAGCGGCTCGATGGCCTCAAGCAGGACCCGTGGTCTGACATCGGCCGTGTCCGCCAGAAGCTGCCGGACCTGGCGACGCTGCGCAAACACGCTTGAGTAAGACAAGATCCGGGGTGGTGCCGGGGAACCGACGGTGGCCCTGCGCGTTGCCTGCGAGGCACGCCGGAATGATCAGTTTCACGATTTCGAACCAACGCCTGCGCGGTGGCGCGCGCCTCGCAGGTTGCCTCGCCGCGCTCGTGCTGCTCGGCTGCGGCCCGGCGTTCGCGGCGGACGGCCCCAAGGGCTCCGAGGCGCTCTTTCTTGCCCAGCTCGTGGTGCTGATGGCGGCCGGGCGGCTGCTCGGCGAGGGCATGCAGCGGCTCGGCCAGCCCGCCGTGATGGGGCAGCTGCTCGCCGGCGTGATCCTCGGTCCGTCCGTCTTCGGTGCGCTGTGGCCGCAGGGTCAGCACGCGCTCTTTCTCGACGCGCAAGCGCAGAAGAGCATGCTCGACGCCATCTCGCAGTTCGGCATTCTCCTCCTGCTCCTGCTCACCGGCATGGAGACCGACCTCAAGCTGGTGCGCAAGGTCGGCAGCGCCGCCGTGAGCGTCGCGCTCGCCGGCGTCGCCGTGCCGTTCGCGCTCGGCGTCGCGCTCGGCGAATTCCTGCCGGACGCGCTGCTGCCGCGCCCCGACCAGCGGCTGCTCACCGCGCTCTTCCTCGGCACCGCGCTGTCGATCTCCTCGATCAAGATCGTCGCCGCGATCGTGCGCGACATGAATTTCTCGCGCCGCGACCTCGGGCAGATCATCATCTCGTCGGCGATCCTCGAGGACACGATCGGCTGGATCATCATCGCGGTGACGCTGAGCCTCGCGCAGGCCGGGAACATCGATCTCAAGAGCGTCGCCCGCAGCGTCGCCGGCACGGCGGCCTTCCTCGCCTTCAGCCTCACGCTGGGTCGCCGCCTCGTCGTCCTGCTGATCCGCTGGTCGAACGATTATTTCGAAAGCGAGTTCGCGGTGATCACCACCATCCTGGTGATCATGGGCGTGATGGCGCTCGTCACCGACGGGATCGGCGTCAACACCGTGCTCGGCGCCTTCGTCGCCGGCGTCCTGGTCGGGGACTCGCCGATCCTCACCGGCCACATCGACGAGCAGCTGCGCGGCCTGATCACCGCCTTCTTCATGCCGGTGTTCTTCGCGCTCGCCGGCCTCTCGACCGACATGCGCATCCTGGCCGACCGTGAGCTCCTGCTGCTCGCGCTCGGCCTGATCGCGATCGCGAGCGTCGGCAAGTTCGCGGGGGCCTTCGTCGGCGGCAAGCTCGGCGGCCTGCGCTGGCGCGAGGCCTTTGCGCTCGGCTGCGGCATGAATGCCCGCGGCTCGACCGAGGTGATCGTCGCCACCATCGGCCTCTCGATGGGCGCGCTCAGCCAGAAGCTGTTCAGCATGATCGTCGCCATGGCGATCACCACCACGATGGCGATGCCGCCGATGCTGCGCTTCGCGCTCGCGCGCGTGCCGATGCGGCGGGCGGAGCGCGAGCGGCTCGCGCGCGAGGAGATGGAGGCGAAGGGCTTCGTGCCGAAGCTCGAGCGGCTACTGCTCGCGGTCGATCAGAGCCAGAACGGCAAGTTCGCGGCGCGGATCGCCGGCCTCGTGGCCGGCCAGCGCGGTATTCCGATCACGGTGCTGTCGCTGACCTCGGAGGACGATACGACGAAGCCGGGCGAGCGCGGCCGCAAGGCCGCCGGCGAGGACACCGCGAAGGAAACGGCCGACGACACCAAGAATTCGCAGCCGAAGGAGGACCGGGCAGAGACCGTCGACGTGACGGTGCGCACCCTCGAGGCACCGACGCATGAGGCGATCGCCCAGGAGGCCGAGCGCGGCTACGATCTGATGCTGGTCGGGCTCGAGCGCATGCGCGGCCGCGACGCCTTCCATGACGAGGTCGACCGCATCGCCGCCGCGTTCGACGGGCCGCTCGCGATCGTCGCCGGCGCCGGCCTGCATCTCGACAACCCGGAGGACAGTCCGCTCGACATGCTGGTGCCCGTGAACGGCACCGACGTATCGCGCCGCGCCGCCGAGATCGCCGTCGAGGTGGCGCGCGGCGCCACGGCCAAGGTCACGGCGCTCTATGTCGCGACCCGCACCGGACGGCGCGGCCGGAGCGGGCGCCTGCGCCGCGAGGAGCAGGCGATCCTCGATGACGTCACCGAGCTCGCGCGGCTCTACGGCCGCAAGATCGCGACCGCGGTGCGCACCGACGTTGCCCCCGACGATGCCGTGCTCACGGCGGCGAAGCGGCACAATCTCATTGTCATGGGCGTGAGCCGCCGCCCGGGTGACAAGCTGTTCTTCGGCGAGACGGCTGCGGGCGTGTTTCGGGAGGCGCCGATCTCGGTGGTGTTCGTCGCGAGTTGAGCTCTATCTCCGAGGCGGCGCGGCCATTGAAATCACTGCTGTTATCCCAGTTGGGAGCCTCTGCCAAAATTGCCAGACCGATCGCCGACCCCGCTCCGTCGGGCGCGCCGAGGTCGCGCCGGATCGGCAACACCGATGTCGAGGTTCATCGCGAGTTGACTCGTCTCTTCCGCGACGTGGCGTGGCCCTTCAAATCACTGCTGTTATCCCAGTTGGGAGCCTTTGCCAAAATTGCCAAACCGGGAAAACCCGGCCATCGGGTGCGGCGAGGTCGCGCCGGGTCGGTCCCCGCCAACGCGGCGGCGAATTCGCGGACGGCGAACTTGCGCCGCGACAGGGCGCGGCGCTCGTAGCGGTCGAGCCGGGCAAGGGCCTTGAGGGTTGCGATGTTCGCGGGGTCGGCGTCGAGCGCAATCGACAGCGGGCGCTTGGCGAGGCGCACCCGGCGCAAGTCGATCATCGCCTCGGCGATGCGGCTCGCGATGGCGCGGTGCGCGTCGCCGATCGGCCCGGCCGCGGAGGTCGCGATGATCTCGCGCGCCAAGGCGTCGACCTCCGGCGCGAGGGCGGCGTCGAGCAGCACCGGCAGGCTGAGGCCATGGCGGAGCGGCGCACGGTCGTGGCGCTGTCGGCCGCCGACGGTGCGCGGCCCCTTGCTCAGCCGCCCGTTGGCGCGATTGGCGAAAACCTTGCGGGCGCTGGTCATGCGGCCGCCCCCGCGGCTGCGGCGGCCGCGCCTTCCGGCGCGGGCGGCTCGGTGCACTCCCGTTCCGGGGTGGCCGCGATGGCGCCGGCGGTCCGAATGGGCTCGCGGTAGCGCGCGATCTCGCGCACCAGTGCGGCGCGGCGCGCCTCTGCGGCGGCGATCATGCGGTCGATGCGCTCGATCTGGTCGAGCCTGAGGCTCAGCGTCTTCGCCATCACGTGGTGGATGTCAAGGCCAGCGGCATCGAGCATTGCATCGACCTTGCCAACCGCTGCAAGCTCGCCCGCCGCCCAGCCTTGCGCCAGCGCGCGGGCCTCGTCGGCCGGCACCCCGATGGCGTCCAGAACCTCGCTCATGCCGCGGTCTGCCGACGTCGTCATGAGTTTCGCCTTGACCCGGCGCAGCCGGGCCCCCTCCCACATGGCGTCGGCGACGTCGCGCAGGTTCGCCGCCTCGATCAAGCCGCGCGGCCCGACTTCGGCAACGAGCCGCGCGAGCAAAGTCTCGTAGCCGGCGACGTCGTCGCCTGGGTTTAGGGGTGGCGGGCCGAGGCATTCAGCGGCGAGGGGGTTCGGGGCGGGGAGGCTGGACATGGTATCAGGGCTCCTCATTGTTCATGATTTGTTCCCCAATACAACCGACGCGGCACATGGGCAACTGCAAATGAATCTATCCCCGCTATTCAGGACTGATCGGCCAGAACACCACTCGGTCGGGCTGCAGGGCGAAGCGCGCAACTGCAGCACATCACGGGCTCGAACAATGCCAACCCGCCGCGCCGTGGTGCAATCGACGGCTGAGCCTGTAACCAGCGGACTGCTGTGGCCACACAATCCACCGTCCCGCCGTCTTGACATCAGATGTCGAGAACAATAGCATCAAACATCATGCGAACCACGCTCGACATCGACGACCCGGTCTTGCGCGAGGTCAAGGCCATCCACGAGCGGGAAGGCCGGTCCATGGGGGCGGTCGTCTCCGAGCTTTTGGCGGACGCGCTTGCCCGCCGTCGTTCGCCGCGGGGCCGGCCGCCTTTCCGCTGGGCCGCGCGCGACATGAAGGCGCTGGTCGACCTTGCGGACGAGGAGGCGGTTCACGCCGCCCTCGATGCGGATCGCCGGTGAGCTATTCTATCGACGTGAACGTGCTTCTCTACGCCTCGGATCGATCGAGTGAGCGGCATGATCGCGCCCGCCGTTTCATCGAAACGTGCGCCGCCGGTCCGGAGATACTCTGCCTGGCGTGGCCGACCCTGATGTCGTATCTGCGCCTCGCCACGCACCCGCGCATCTTCGCGGCACCCTTGTCGCCCGACGAGGCTCTCGCCAACGTCGTGGCGCTCCTCGGGCTTCCCCATGTGCGCGCCGTATCCGAGCTCGACGGTTTCCTGGACGCCTATCGCCACGTCGCCGGCGAGATGCCGGTGCGCGGCAATCTGGTCCCCGATGCGCACGTGGCGAGCATTCTGTTCCAGCACGGCGTCCGCACGATTTACACGAATGATCGCGACTTCCGGAAATTCCACTCACTCGATGTGAAAGATCCCTTTTCCTGACGCGCCCGAGGCTTGCGGCTACGGCGCGGGGCTTGTCCGCACATGCTCCGGCCGAAATCCCAGGCCCAGCACTCGCGCCGGAATGCGCTGCAGCCATGGCCAGTGCTGCATCAGGCGGAGCAGCGCGGGAGGCTTCGGCGTCTTGCCGCTGGCGAGCATCGGGTCGATCACCCGGTTCTGAATCGTTACTTGCACGGTCTGGGTCGCCCAGGTCGGGAAGGAGCGCCGCTTCTGCACGCGGTGCAGATCGGCGGGCGTCACGGCGCGCCGGCGCAGCGGCTCGCCGAGAATATTGGCGGCCGCGACCGCATCCTGGACCGCGAGATTGACGCCGACGCCGCCGATCGGCGACATCGCGTGGGCGGCATCGCCGATGAACAGGAGGCCGGGCCGCGACCACTCGCGCAGGCGATCGACCGCGACGGTGAGCAGCTTCACGTCGTCGAAGCTCTTGATCTCGTCCACGTTGTCGCGCTTGGCGAACTGCGCGACGCGTGTCCGGAAGGCCGCTATTCCGGCGTTCTTGACGACATCGAACGTGCCCTTGCGGATGATGAGACCGCATTGCCAATAGTCGTGGCGGTCGAGCATGATGAAGAAGCGGCCGTCGATGAAGCGGCCGAGCACCGCGTGGTCCTCGCCGGGGCGCCGCTCGAGCCGCAGCCAGAGCACGTCCATCGGGGCACCGATGTCGTCGACCTCGAGCCCGGCCGCATCGCGCAGGCGCGAATGCCGCCCGTCGGCGCCGATCACGAGATCGGCGCGAATCTCGATCGGTCCGGACGGCGCGTTGGCGGTCAGGCCGACGAAGCGATCGTCTTGACCATTCCGTTGGCGCACCAGGTCGGTTGCTTCCGTGTCCATCATCAGGCGAAAGCGCGGCAGCTTCTTTCCCTGCGCGGCCATGAAGTTCAAGAAGTCCCATTGCGGCATGAACGCGATGAACTTGCAGCGCGTCGGCAGATGGCTGAGGTCGGCGACGCGGAATTTCTCCTCACCGATCTCGGCCTCGCCGTAGCGCACCTCGTCATGCGGCACTTTCAGGAATTCATCGAGCAGGCCGAGCTCGGCCATCACCTGCAGGGTGGAGGGATGGATCGTGTCGCCGCGGAAATCGCGGAAGAAGTCGGCGTGCTTCTCCAGCACGATCGTGTCGACGCCGGCACGCGCCAGGAGGAAGCCGGCCATCACGCCGGCGGGCCCGCCGCCGGCGACCACACAAGTGCAGGTCAGGGGGGTGCTCATGTTCTTCACGTCGTCATGGCACGGGGCCTGCGGTCCCTCTCCCCGCCGAAGAAGCGGCGAGAGGGAGCGCAGGCACCGTCGATGCGGCCTATGCCGTCAACAGCTTCTCGATCCTGATCGGCAGCTCGCGGACGCGGATGCCGGTCGCATGGTAGACCGCGTTGGCGAGCGCCGCGGCCGTCCCCACATTGGCGAGCTCGCCGAGGCCCTTCACGCCGGCCGGGTTCACGTCGTGATCTTCCTCCGGGACGAGGATGACTTCAACATCGGCGACGTCGGCGTTCACCGGCACGTGATAGTCGGCGAGATTGGTGTTGACGTAGCGCGCCCGTCCGCGGTCGATCTCGGTCGCCTCGTGCAGGGCCGAGCTGATGCCCCAGATCATGCCGCCCATGAGCTGGCTGTGCGTCGTGCGGGTGTTCATGAGACGGCCGGCCGCGAACGCGCCGACGATGCGCGGCACGCGGATCTCGCGGGTCGCGGCGTTGACCCGCACCTCGACGAACTCGGCCCCCGTCGCGTACATGACCTTGTCGCCCTCCGGGCCGCCGCTCGCGTCGCTCTTGCCGTCATACAGGTCCTGGACCGATTGCGGCTGGAGGCCCCTCGGCACGAACTCGGCGTACTCCTCGATCGCGTTCGCGCCGAGGCGCCGGAAGGCGTCGGCGATCGATTCGTGGCTGCCGCCGTCCTTCGCGACCACGTGACCCGAATCGAGGGTCATCCCGGTGACGTTGCGGCCGGCGAGCGGCCCATCCTTGGCCCCTGCGACGGCGCGGAAGAGCTTGGCGCGGATGGCGTCGCACGCCTCGAGCACCGCCGAGCAGGTGCTCGCGGTGGTACGCGAGCCGCCCGCGACCGGCGCCGGCGGCAGCTCGGTATCGCCGAGCTCGACGGTCACCTTGGCGAGCGGCACGCCGAGCCGCTCGGCCGCGGCCTGGCCGATCACCGTGTAGGCGCCGTTGCCGATCTCGTGCGCCGCCGTCTGCACCCGGACCTCGCCGTTCGCCATCAGGCGCACGCGCGCGGTCGCGGTGCCGGTATGGGTCGGATAAACCGCGGTGGCGCAGCCGCAGCCGATGAGCCAGTCGCCGTCGCGGGTGGCGCCCGGCTCGCGTGCGCGCTTCGCCCAGCCGAACGCCTGGGCGGCCTTGTCGTAGCACCGCATCAGCGAGCGGCTCGACCACGGCTTGCCGTCGATCGGATCCTTCATCGTATCGTTGATGCGGCGCAGCTCGACCGGATCCATCTCGAGCTTCCAGGCGAGCTCGTCCATCGCGCTCTCGATCGCGTAGATGTAGGGAACGACCGGGGGCGAGCGCATGTAGCCCGGCGTGTTGCGGTCGGCATGCACGAGGTTGACCGCCGTCTTCACGGCCCCGTAGGCGTAGAGCCGCGCGCTGTCGAGGACGCCGGCGACGACGTAAGGATCGGGGCGCGAGCTCACCTCGAAACCCTCGTGGGAATAGCCGACCAGCTTGCCGTCGCGCCGTGCGCCGAGACGGATGTGGTGGCGCGTCTCCGCCCGGTAGGTCGCGGTGGTGAAGCCTTGCGCGCGGCTGACCACGAGGCGCACCGGTCGATTGAGCTGGCGCGCCGCGAAGGCGACGAGCGCGCTGCGCGGCGTCATGCCGCCCTTGGAGCCGAAGGCGCCGCCGACGAACCGGCTCACGACGCGGACCTTGTCGCGGTCGATGCCGAGCCGCTGCGCCACCCCATTGCGCAGCCCGTAGACGAACTGGCTCGGCTCGAACAGCGTGAGCTTGTCGTCGTGCCACACCGCGGTGGTCGAGAAGAGCTCGATCGGGTTGTGATGCTGCGTCGGCGTGGCGTATTCGACGTCGATCTTGACGTCGGCGCCCGCGATCGCCGCCTCGGCATCGCCGACATTGGGCACATGCTTGTGGACCGGTGAGACCCTGGTGGCATCCTCCTGCGTGACGCCTGGGGCGCCGAAGGTCGCGCTCGGCTGATCGGCCGCATAGGTCGGCTTGACCTTGCGCGCCGCTTCCTGCGCGGCTTCGAGCGTGTCGGCGACCACCATGGCGATGATCTGCCCGTCGTGGAAGATGTCGGGCCCGAGCGACTGGATCGAGGTGGCCGATCCCGCCTGCATGAACTTGAGCTGCTTGAGATCGCCGGTATTCTGCTGCGTGAAGATCTCGAGCACGCCCGGCACGGTGCGTGCATCGTCGAGAGCGATCTGCACGAGCCGGCCCTTGGCGATGCCGCTCGTCACCAGCACGGCGTAGGCCGGATTGGTGAGGGGCTCGTCGGCCGGATAGCGAGCTTCGCCGGTCACCTTGAGACGCGCGTCGAGGCGCGGCGCGGGGTCGCCCATGTTGGCCTGGGGTGCGGGGGCCGCGGAGCTAGCCATGCGGGTTCTCCGTAGATGATTCAGATCTGCATCGCGGCGGCTTCGCGCAGCGCCCGGATCAGCGTGCGCTGGCCGAGCGCGACCTTGTAGGCGTTGTGCGCCTGCGTGCGCGCCGTCGCGAAGGCGCTCTGTGCGGCTCCCTCCATGGTCCGGTCATCGAGAGCCTGGCCGCGCAGGGCGTCTTCCGCTTCGTTGGCGCGCCACGGCACGGTGGCGACGCCGCCGAGTGCGATGCGGACATCGGCGACCTGGCCATCCTTGACGTCGAGCGCGACCGCGGCCGAGGCGAGCGCGAACTCGTAGGACACGCGATCGCGCACTTTGAGATAGAGGGAGCGCCGCATCCATGGCGCCAGCGCCACGCGGAAGCCGGCAATCATATCGCCGGGCCGCAACGAGGTTTCGACATCAGGCGTTTCGCCAGGTCGACGATGCAGCGTCGCGAATGGGATCGTCCGCGTGCCGCCCGATCCGATGACCTCGACGCGCGCGTCGAGCGCAATCATCGCCTGGGCGAAGTCACCTGGATAGGTGGCGATGCAGCTGTCGCTGGTGCCGAGCACCGCGTGGTCGCGGTTGAAGCCATCCATCGCGGCGCAGCCGGAGCCCGGCACGCGCTTGTTGCAGGCCTGGTAGGTGACGTCGCGGAAATAGGTGCAGCGGGTACGCTGGAGCACGTTGCCGCCAAGGCTCGCCATGTTGCGAATCTGCTGGCTCGCCGCCAGCGCCAGCGATTGCGCGATCATCGGGCAGTCGCTTCGGATCGCCGGATGCTCGGCGGCGTCCGCCATGCGCACCAGCGCGCCGAGGCGCAGGCCGGTGGAGGTGGCCTCGATGCGGCCAAGCGGGCCGTCGCCGAGCGCGTTGATGTCGACCACGGTCTGCGGCCGCATCACGTCGAGCTTCATCAGGTCGAGGAGGGTGGTGCCGCCGGCGAGATACTGGATGGGGCCTGCGACAGCCGACGGTCCGCGCGTCGATGTCCCGGCACGCACCGCGGCGGCGGGGGTGTCGGCGCGCTCGAAGATGAACGGTTGCATGCCGCGCCTCCCCTATCGACCGGAGCCGGTCGCGGCGATCGCCATGGCGCGCTTCGCCTGCTTGATCGCCGCGACGATGTTCGGATAGGCGGCGCAGCGGCAGAGGTTTCCACTCATGTATTCGCGGATATCGGCGTCATTCTCGGCGTGGCCCTCCTTGATGCAGGCAACCGCCGATATGATCTGCCCCGGCGTGCAGTAGCCGCACTGGAAAGCGTCCTGGTCGACGAAGGCCTGCTGCACCGGGTGCAGCGTGCCGTCCGGTTTGGCGAGGCCCTCGATGGTCGTGACCGGCCGTCCTTGCACCGAGGCCGCGAGGGTGAGGCAGGAGAGCACCCGGCGCTCGCCGAGCAGCACCGTGCAGGCGCCGCATTGGCCGTGATCGCAGCCCTTCTTCGCGCCGGTGAGCCCGAGATGCTCGCGCAGCGCATCGAGCAACGTGGTGCGTATGTCGAGGGCGACGCGATGGTCGTGCCCGTTGACGTTGAGCGTCATGGCGGCGGGCATGCGCGGATCGCGTGGCGCGGCGCGCGGGGTTTCGGTTGCGGCGCGCGCCAGCGCCGGTGCCGCCACCGTCGAGGCGCCCACGAGGAGGAACTCGCGTCGGCTGGAACCGGCGCCCGAGGCGCGATCATCGCTGCTCGCCATGGGAGTCCTCCGCGACTATCCTGGAAATGTTCTTTGCTGCTTTGGTTCAACCGACGATGCCAGATGCGGTTCCTGCCGACTGGCCAACGCGGCAGAACACGGGAGCCGGAACTTTCGTCGACGCGGGCGCGTTGGCGATCACGATAAGTCGACGAAAACGCAGCGAGAACGCCATGCAGCAAGAGGCGCAAAACGCAACGCGGGCGCCGGCGGCGGCGCCCGAATTGGGATCTGGACCGGAAACGCGCCGCACGCGCGTCGGCGACGAAACGGTGGTGAATCCGGTCCGCGCGCGAGGCGCGGTGACCGGCCACAACGTGCGCGTCGTCCTCGGCATCGGACTGGTTGCCGTGGTGATCGCCTTCGTCGTCGCTTACCTCGTGACCAGCGGCACGATCTAAGCGCCGCGAGGACCGGCTACTGGAAGAAATCCCCGATCGTCGTCGGCTTCTCGGCCTCGACGTCCTGCCTGTTCCACCAGCCGCCGCCGAGCGCCTGGAAGAGCGCGACCGTGTCCGCGTAGCGCGCGGCCCGCGCCTGGGCGAGCGCGAGCACCGCCTGCTGATAGGTCTGCTCGGCATTGAGCAGGCCGAGATAATTGATGTCGCCGAGCTCGAGCCGGCCGCGCACGATGTCGAGGCTGTGGCGGGCGGCGTGCTCGGAGGCGACCGCCTTCTGCAGCGCCACGGCGTCGGTCTGGATCGCGTGCAGCGCATCGGCGACGTTCTGGAAGGCGGTGATCACCGTGCTGCGATATTGTGCCAGCGCCTCGTCGAAGGCGTCCTTGGCGGCAAGCTCGCGGTGAAAGAGGGTGCCGCCATGGAAGATCGGCTGCGTTGCCGCCGCGGTCACGCCCCAGAACTCGGTACCGGAGCCGAACATCGTGGCGATCGCGTCCGACGTGCTGCCGGCGTTGGCGGTGATCAGGATATTGGGCAGCCGGTTGGTGATGGCGACGCCGATCTGCGCGCTCGCGGCATGCAAATTCTCTTCCGCCATGCGCACGTCGGGGCGCTGCTCGATCAGCTTCGCGGGCAGGCTCAGCGGCAGGTCGCGCGGCAAGTGCAATCCGGCAATGACGAAGCGCGCCGACATATGGTCGCTCGGAAAACCGCCGGCGAGCGCAGCCATCAGGTCGCGGTTCTGCAGCAGCTGCTTCTGCAGCGGCGGCAGGGTCTGCTCGACCTGAGCAAGCGCCGCCTCCTGCGCCACCACGTCGGCCTCGGCGATCTGGCCGGCGTCCCACTGCTTGCGCAGCAGCCCGAGCGTGTCGCGCTCGATCTTGATGATCTGCTCGGTCGCGGCGATCTGCCCGCGCAGCGACGCCTCCTGCACGGCGGCTCCGGCGAGGTTCGACGTGAGGGTGAGGTAGGTCGCCTCGAGCTGGAAGCGCTGCTGGTCCTTCTGCGCCTCCAGCGTCTCGATCTGACGTCGAATGTTGCCGAATACGTCGGGCACGTAGGAGACGCTCAGCTGCGTGGTGAAGAGATTGAAGGTCGGCGTCTGGACGCTGTTGTCGAGCGGGCCGCTGAGCGGCGGCAACCCGCGGAATGCCGATGAGTTGAGGTCGACCTGCGGGAACAGCGCGCCCTGCTGGGCGCGGACGTTCTCGCGTGCGACCCGCAGCGCCGCCTGCGCGGCTTTCAGATCCTGGTTCGAGGCGAGCGCCTTCTCGACCAGCGCGTTGAGCGGCTTGGAGTGAAAGAGCGTCCACCATTGACCCGGCAGATCGAGGTCCTTGACGAAGTGCTGCGCCCCACCGCCGGTGGTGTCGGCGGAGGCCGTCGTCGGCGTCAGCCTCGTGGGCGTGTAGCCCTGCACGTCCGGCGCCGACGGCGGGGCGAAATCGGGACCGAGCGCGCAGCTTGCGAGCAGCGCGCCGGCGCCCAGCGCCGCGACGGTTTTCCCCAAAACCCCCCTGATCATCCCCTGACGCCCTGACTGCCCCTCGGAGTCCGTGACTTGCGGATTTGGATACCTACGCGGTGTCGATCGCCGGCTCCCCGGCCGGCGCGCGCCGCGCCGCCCGGCGCTCGAGCACGAAATAGAACGTCGGCACGATGAACAGCGTGAGCAGCGTAGCCGGAACGAGGCCGCC
The DNA here is from genome assembly GCA_035293985.1 of Xanthobacteraceae bacterium. Classification (GTDB taxonomy): domain Bacteria; phylum Pseudomonadota; class Alphaproteobacteria; order Rhizobiales; family Xanthobacteraceae; genus JAVDCA01. Next base: position 43,532 of record DATGLS010000005.1, on the reverse strand, counting down.
TGCAACGACTGTTGCGAGATTGCGCTGCACATCGCTGCCGACGCCGGTCGCGAGCGCCGCCGGCAGCATGCCGACGGTCGCGACCGCGGCGGTCATGAGCACCGGGCGCAGCCGCTCGCCGGCGCCGGCCAGCACCGCGTCGGTCAGCGGCATCCCTTGCTCACGCATGCGATTGAGGTTCGCCACCATGATGACGCCGTTCATCACGGCGACGCCGAACAAGGCGATGAAGCCGACCCCCGACGCGACGTTGAGCGTCGTGCCGGTGAGATCGAGCGCGACCAGCCCGCCGAGGGTCGCGAGCGGCACCACTGCGAGAATGAGGAAGACCTGGCGCAGCAGGCCGAACTCGGCATAGAGCAGCAGCATCATGGTGGCGAGCACCATGCCGATGATGAGCTTGAAGCGCGCCTCGGCCCGCTCCTGGCCCTCGAGCTGGCCGCCCCACGCGAGGCGATACTGACGGTGATCGAACTTGACCCGTTGGGCGATCGCCTTGTCGACGTCGGCGACGACCGCGAGCGCGTCGCGGTCGTGATAGTTGAGCTTCACCAGCAGATAGCGGTGATCCATCTCGCGGTTGATCATGCTCTCGCCGGTCTGCAGCTTGACGTCGGCGACCTGGGCGAGCGGAATGAGCGCGCCGTCGCTCGAGGTGAGCACGAGGGCCTTGATCGCGTCCGGGCTGTTGCGGGCGGCGGCCGGGAATCGCACTGTGATGTCGTAGCGACGGTCGCCGATGAACACCGTGCTCACCGGCGCGCCGCCGATCCCGGTGCTGATCAGGTTGACTACGTCGGCGACGTTGATGCCGTAGCGCGCGGTCGCGGCGCGGTCGACCTTGATCGAGACCTGCGGCAGCGGCGTGTACTCGTCGATCGCCGCGTCGCTGACGCCCGCGACCGTGCCGGCCGCGGCGACGATGTCGTTGCCGATGCGGCGCAGCTCGTTGAAATCGTCGCCGAACACCTTGATGGCGAGCGCGGTGTGGGGCTCGAACACGTAGTCGTGCACGCTGTCGATGATCGGCTGGCTGATGGCGATCTCGAAGCCGGGCAGCCGGTCGAGCCGTGCCGCCATGCGCCCGATGAGGTCCTGCTTGGTCTCGCCGGCCGGCCAGGTCGAGTACGGCGTGAGGCCGATGGCGGCTTCCATGTGCGCCGGCGTCCACGGATCGGTGCCGTCATCGTTGCGGCCGATGTGCGTGACGATATACGACACTTCCGGGAACTCGCGCACCGCCGCGCGCAGCCGGGCGACCATCTCGCTCGATTTCTGCAGCGAGATGCCATGCGTCAGCGACGCGTGCAGGAAGAGGCCGCCCTCGTCGAGCTCGGGCAGGAACTCGCGCCAGACCGTGGCGCCGAGGCCGATCACGGCGATCGCGGCGCCGGCCGCCAGCACATAGGCGATTGCCGGGCGGCGCAACGAGACGTGGAGCGCACGGCCATAACCGCGCTCCAACGAGCCGAGCACCGGATTGTGAAAAATCCGGCGCGGCCGGCGATAAGCCAGGTAGGCGAGACCCGGCACGACCAGGAGCGCGAAGGCGAGCGCGCCGAGCTGCGCGTAACCGACCGCATAGGCCATCGGGTGGAACAGCTTCGCCTCGACGCTGTGAAACGCGAACAGCGGCAGATAGGTCGTGATGATGATGAGGGTGGCAAAGAAGATCGGCCCCGCCACCTGGCGCACGGCGTCACGCGCATCGGCCTCGGTGAGCGGCGCATCCGGCCTCGCCTCGCGCCGGCGCAGGATCGCCTCGGTCATGACGATCGCGCCATCGACGATGATGCCGAAGTCGATCGCACCGAGCGAGAGCAGGTTGGCGGATATCCCGGTGTGGTGCATCAGGATGAACGCCACCACCATGGCGAACGGAATCGTGACGCCGACGATCAGCGCGCCGCGCGGGCTGCCGAGGAACATGATCAGCACGATGAGCACGAGGCCGACGCCGGTGAGGATCGTGGTGCGAACCTTGTCGACGGTCGCGTTGACGAGCGTGGTGCGGTCGAGATAGGGAACGATCTGCACGCCGTCGGCGGCCAGCCGCGCATTGAGCTCGTCGATCTTGGCGTGCACGCCTTCGAGCACGCGCGAGGGATTCTCGTGGCGCAGCAGCAGCACGGTGCCCTCGACCACGTCGTTGAGGTCGTCCATGCCGACGATGCCGTGACGCTCGAGATTGGATAATTTCAGCTTGCCGAGGTCGCGCACGAGGATCGGCGTGCCGTTGTGCTGGGCGACGACGATGTTGCCGAGGTCGTCGAGCGTCTGCACCAGCCCGATGCCGCGGATCACGTAGCCCATCTCGCCGCGGTTGAGCACGCTGCCGCCGGCATTGGCGTTGTTGGCGCTGATCGCGCTGGTGATGGTGTTGAGCGAGATGTTGAACCGCATCAGCTGCTGCGGGTCGAGCTCGAGCTCGTACTGGGTCGTGAGGCCGCCGAAGTTCGACACGTCGGCGACGCCCGGCACCTGCTTGATCGCCGGGATCACGATCCACCGCTCGATCTCGGAGAGCTCGCGCAGGTTCTTGGTCTTCGATTGGAGCACGTAATAGAGAATCTGGCCGGTGGGCGAGGACACCGGATCGAGCCCGGCCGTGAGGCCGGGCGGCAGCGTCGCGTTGGCGATCCGCTCGGTGATGCGCTGGCGCGCCCAGTAGTCGTCGATGCCGTCGCGGAAGACGAGCGTGATGAGCGACAGCCCGAAGGTGCTGCGCGAGCGCATCAGGGTGAGCCCGGGCGTGCCGTTGAGCTCGCGCTCGAGCGGGATGGTGACCTGCTGCTCGACCTCCTCGGCGGCGAGGCCCGGCGCCTGCGTCACCACCTGCGCGGCGGTATCGGCGACGTCCGGATAGGCTTCGATCGGCAGCTCGGTCCACGAATAGTAGCCGTAGATGCCGACGAAGACGCAGATCATCGCGGCGACGAGGCGCTTGCGCAGCGCGAAGCTGACGATCCAGTCAATCACCGAGGAGCACTCCGCCGGTGACGACGACCCGATCGCCCGGCTTCACGCCGCTCTTGAGCGCGACCTCGTCGCCCTGCTGGAAGCCGAGATCGACGGTGCGCGCCTGGAAAGTCCATGGCGCGGTCTCGACATAGACCTGGGTGAGGTCGTCCTTGAGGACGAGCGCGCTGGTCGGCACCATCGCGACCTTCTGGGCGGGCGCGAAGAAGGTGACCTTGGCGAACATGCCGGGCCGCAGCCGCGTGCCCGGATTGGCGAAGGCGATGCGCACCTTGGTGCGGCGCGTGTCGGTATCGACCACGTCGCTCACGAACAGGACGTTGCCCTTGAACACCTCGCCCGGATAGGCCGGAAAGGCGACCTCGACCGGCTGGCCCTTCGCGACCAGCGTGGTGTCCGACTCCGGGACGCTGGCGGTGACCCAGACCGTATTCAAGTCGGCGATCGTCATCAGCGCCTGGGTCGGGTCGTTCCAGTAGGCGCCGGGCGCCACCTGCAGGTCGATGATGCTGCCGGCCATCGGGGCCGAGACGGTCACGTCGCGTGTCTGGCTCTTGGTGTCGGCATCGACGCCGATCTGGGTGAGGCGCGCCTCCGTGCGGCGGAGCTCGGCGACCGCGCTCGCATAGTCGGTCTCGGCCTGCTCGAGGTCCTTCTGGGCGGCGCCGCCGATCTTGGCGAGGCCGCGCTGGCGGTCGCGGTTCTGCCGGGTGAGGGTGAGCTGCACCTTGGCGCGGTCGTAATCCGCGTAGGCCTGGGCGAGATCGGGCGAGTCGAGCACGATCAGCGGCTGGCCCTCCTTCACCCGCTCGCCGAGCTGCACCTTGAGCTGCATGACGCGGCCGGAGAGCGGCGGCAGCACCTTGATGAGGCGGGCCGGGTCGGCCTCCACCACGCCGGGCAGCACCAGGTCGCGGCGGACGTCCTTGATGCCGACCGGCGCGATCGTGAGCTCGCTGCGCACCGGCGAGGCCTGCGGCACCATGACCTGCTCGCCGGTGCGCACCACCGCGGCCGGTTTCACGGCGAGCTCGCGGGCGGGCTCGGCATGGCCGAACGGCCCGACGAAGATGCGCCAGGCGCCGGCCACGAGCACGAGGATGATGACGAGCGCGAAGAACGGCTTGGCGCTCGGCGCCGGCTCGGGTTGCCCGGGTGCCGCCGCGGCGCCGCTGTCGCGGTCCTCGGGTTTCGGATTGACGAGCATTGGCCTTCTCGTCTGAACGTGAATTTTCGACAGGGATTGGCGCGCGAGGACGTCACCGTCCGGCGCGCGTCGATGCTTTTCGTGGCAATCAGGATCGTGTCGGACGACGCGCAGCCGCCGGCGATCGCGTCAGGCGAGCGGCGGGGCGCGGGCGCGGAAAAGCGCGGGCGCGGAGGCCGGGATGGCTGCTGCGGCTGGCGGCTCCAGCCGGTGCGATCCCACCATGGTCGGCGGCAGCAAGATGGGCGCGGAGGACGGCGCCGAGGCCGCGGCGAGCTGGATCAGTGCGCAGATCGGGCACGTGCGATCGCCGGTGCGACCGGATTTATGTGTCGGCGCATTCTTGTGAGACGCGAACCCGTGGGCCGCGATGGCCGGGGCCGCGTCCATCATGACGTCGGTCATCGCCCTGGCGGCTGCCGGAGCGAGGTCGCAATCGTCGATGTGGCTGAACGTCAGAAGGAATTGGACCGCGAGGGCGGCCAAAGCCAAGCGTGAGCCGAGCCGGATATGTGATCGGAACCAGCGCATCTTTCCGAGTTTTGCGCGCCCCCTCAGGCTGCCCGCAAAATGTGCGGGCCGTTGCTTGTTACCGCGGACCATGGCTGCCGTGCGGCGCAAGTGTCAAGAATTGCCCACGGCACAGGTGTGGGATTGCGGCAAAAGGCGCCAAGTGTGTCAGGTTATTCCGGCGGATGTTGAACGTCATTGGCCCCGAGCGGCAACTTGACCTGAGTTCGTAATGTTATAACATTGCCGAATGAGAGCAATTTTCCAAGTGGCCGGCCTCGCATTTTTGCTGTGGCCAGGCGCAGCCTCCGCCGAGACCCAGATCCCGGTCGTGGCGGCGGAGAGCTTCTACGGAGATGTGGCACGCCAGATCGGCGGGCCGCAGGTTGCGGTCACGAGCATCATCTCGTCGGCGATGCAGGATCCGCACGAGTTCGAGCCGTCGCCGTCGGTGGCGCGCGCGGTCGTCGGCGCCCAGGTGGTGATCCTCAACGGCGCGAGCTACGACCCATGGATGGACAAGCTGCTGGCCGCGACGAGTCCGGCGCGGCGCAGCGTCATCGTTGCCGCGGACCTCGTGCACAGGAAACCCGGCGACAACCCGCATCTATGGTACGATCCTGCGACGATGCCGGCCGTAGCAGCACAAATCGCCGGCGCGCTCGCGCGCCACGATCCCATGCACAAGGACGCGTATCGGCAGCGCCTGGCGGCTTTCCTTGCCTCGCTCGTCCCGATCGACGACGCGATCCGCACGATCAAGTCGCAATACGGAGGTACGCCGGTCACGGCGACCGAACCGGTGTTCGGCGACATGGCGCGGTCGCTCGGCCTGGTGATGCGCAATGCGCGCTTCCAGCTTGCGATCATGAACGAGACCGAGCCGAGCGCGAGCGATGTTGCCGCATTGCAGGGTGACCTCGCGGCCCACAGGGTGAGAATCCTGTTCTACAATGCGCAAGTGAGCGACGACCTGACGACACGGATGCTCGGCATCGCCCGCGCCGCGCATGTGCCGGTCGTCGGCGTCTCCGAGACCGAGCCGGCGGACAAGACCTATCAGGAGTGGATCGCGGGCACGCTGGACGCCGTACGCAGGGCGCTCGCGGACGGCGGATCATGAGCCCGAGCCGCGTGTTCAGCGGATGCTGAACTTCGCCAGCACGGTGAAATCGAGCTCCTCGCCGTCAAGGCCGGTCGGCGAGCGCCGCGCAGTCGGATGGCACGGTGGAGCCAGCCAAGTGAACGGCGGCACGGCGCCCGGCGGCAGCGTTTTGCCGCGATCCGCGCTAACCTGCGCGGAGATGTTCAGCGGAGAGCCACATGCGGGTAGCGATGGGCGGAGTGCTCGCATGCGCGGCGCTGGTGGCTTTCGGCGCAGGGCCCGCTGCCGCGGACGACGTGCAGGCGTGCCAGCAGGCGCGCGACATCGCGGCGTGCGGGCGCCTGATCGCGGATGGACGTTATGCCAGCGCCGATCGCGCCGCGCTTTACCTCAGCCGCGCGATCGCCTATGCGGCGGCAGGCGAGCTCGATCACGCGATCGCCGACTACGGCGAGGCGATCAAGCTGGCGCCGAGCGCGCCGGCCTACTTCGACCGCGGCCTTGCCTTCGCGCGCCGGGGCCGCCTCGGCCAGGCGATCGCGGACTACGACGCGGCAATCAATGTCGACCCAAGCTACGTGCCAGCCTTGCGCGTCCGCGCCGCCGCGTGGGCGGCCAAGGGCGACCTCGATCGGGCGATCGCGGACTACGGCGCGGTGATCAGGCTCGACGCCAAGGATGCCGCCGCCTGGTACGGCCGCGGTCGCGCCTTCCGCCGCCAGGGCGATCTCGACCGCGCGCTCGCCGACCTTGATCGCGCGATCACCCTCGACCCCGCAAACGCTGCCGCCTATTTCGCGCGGGCGAGCGCGTGGAGTGCCAAAGGCGACGCCGATCGCGCCATCGCGGACTATGATGCGGTCATCAGGCTCCGGGCCGATGATGCGGCAGCCTGGTTCAACCGGGCCGGGGCCTGGGTAGCCAAGGGCAACCACGACCGCGCGCTCGCCGACTATGGCGAGGCGATCCGGCTCGACCCGAAGGACGCGGACGCCCATGTAGGCCGCGCCGATGTGCTCGCCGCCAAGGGTGATCTCGACGGTGCGATCGCCGACTACGGCGCAGCGATCGGGCTCGATGCGAAGAATGCGCGCGCCTATGCGGGCCGAGGCATCGCGTGGCGGCGCAAGGGCAATCTCGACGCCGCGATCGCCGACTATGACGCGGCGATCGGGCTCGACCCGAAGGATGCAGCGAGCCTGCGCAACCGCGGCATCGCGTGGGCCGCCAAGGGTGACGTCGATCGCGCGATTGTGGACTACGCGCACGCGACCGAGCTGGATCCAACCGACGCGGCCACCTTCATCAATCTCGGCAACGCCTGGAGCGCGAAGCACGACCTCGATCGGGCGATCGCAGCCTATGGGGCCGCGATCGCACGCGAGCCGAACAGTGCCGACGCCTACAACAACCGCGCACTGGCCTTTATGGCCAAAGGCGATCTCGATCGGGCGATCGCCGACTACGGAGCGGCGATCGCGCGCGAGCCGAAGAACGCGAGACTCTATCTCGGACGCGCCGTCGCCTTGCGCCGCAAGGGCGATCTCGATCGGACGATCGCCGACGACGACAGCGCGATCGCGCTCGCGCCGGCCGCGGCGGCGGCCTACTTCAACCGCGCGCTCGCCTTCTCGGCTCGGGGCGATCTCGACCGCGCGATCGCCGATTTCGACCGCACGATCGAGCTGCGGCCGAACGACGCCGCCGCCTACTACAACCGCGGCCTCGCCAAGCAGCGCCAAGGCAACATCGGCGCCGGTGATGCCGACGTCGCCGCCGCGCGGCGGCTCGACCCGCACATCGGACGATAAGTTACGCGGCCCAACACCGCGCGTGGGCAAGACGATCGCGGACGGCGGGGCGTGAGCCCGCGCCGCGTGTTCAGCGGATGCTGAACTTCATCGGCACGGTGAAATCGAGCGCGCCATCATAGCCGGTCGGCGGCACCGGAAACGGCTGCGCGCGCTGAACGGCGTCAATCGCCGCCTGATCGAGCGACGTGTAGCCGGAGCTTTTCACGATCTTGCTCGATATCACGTGGCCCTGCCGGTCAAGCGAGAAGGCGAGCTGCACCACGCCCATCTCGCCATGCGCCCGCGCGAACGGCGGATAGAGCTTGTTCCCCTGAAGCCGCTGGGAGATGTCGGCCCACCAGGCCCGGACTTGGGCGCTCGAGGCATGGGCGCGTGGTGGGGCCGTGGTGGCAGGGGCGGGCGCGACGGGCACCGGCGTCGGCTCGGGCTTCGGCTTGGGCGGCTCCGGCGGCGGCAGTGCCGCGACCGGCGGCACGGGTGCGGGAGGGACGTCGACCTTCTCGTCGATCTTCTCCTCGACCTTCTCCTGCTTGGGCGGGGGCGGCGGGGCTTCCTCCTGCTGCAGCGGTCCCGGCGCGATGTCCTCGACGGTCTCGCTCGGCGGCGCATAGGGCGCGAGATCGACCTCGATTGGACCTTCCGAGGTCACGCCGGCCAAATCCGGATCATGCCAGGTGAACAGCGCGGCGGTGCCCGCCGCGTGCAGGCCAAGCACCACGACGGCGCTCACGACCCATATGCGCAGCTCGGAGCGATCGAGCGCGGTCGCGATCACTGCGCCTTCTCCAGCCCGACCAGCGCGACCTTGAGGAAGCCCGCCGCGCGCAGCAGGTTCATCACGTTCATCAGCTCGCCGTACGGGACGACCTTGTCGGCGCGCAGGAAGATGCGCGTGTCGCGGTTGCCGTTGGTCGCCTGATCGAGCGTGGGGCCGAGCCCATCGCGCGACACCACGTCATCGCCGATGGTCAGCGACAGATCGGGCTTCACGGTCAGGAACACCGGCTTGTCGGGCCGCGGCTGCTCCGGCGCCGCCGAGGAGGGCAGCTCGACCGCGATGTCGACGGTCGCGAGCGGCGCCGCAACCATGAAGATGATCAGCAGAACCAGCATCACGTCGATGAACGGCGTGACGTTGATCTCGTGGACCTCGTCGAGCTCGTCCTTGCCGTGATCGAGGCGCACGCTCATCTGCGCCTCCTCACTCGGCGGCGGCGCGCATCGGCTTGCGCGCCACCCCGTGCCGATCGAGATCGCGGCTCACCAGCCGCAGCACCTCCGCCGAGGCGTCGCCCAGCTGCGCCCGATACCCGGTGATCGAGCGGGCGAACACATTATAGATGACGACCGCCGGGATCGCGGCCGCGAGCCCGAACGCGGTCGCGAGCAGCGCCTCGGCGATGCCGGGCGCGACCACGGCGAGGTTGGTGGTGTGCGACTTCGAGATGCCGATGAAGCTGTTCATGATGCCCCACACGGTGCCGGCGAGGCCGACGAACGGCGCGGTCGCGCCGATGGTCGCGAGCACGCCGGTGCCCCGGCTGATGCGGCGGCCGAAGGCGGCCTCGATGCGCTCGAGGCGCGAGGCAATGCGCTCCTTGACGCCCTCGTTGTCGAGGATGTCGGCCGAGAGCTGCAGCTCTTCGCGCGCCGCCGCGACGAACTCGGCGGCAGGACTGACGCGAACGCCGACGTCGGCGAGTGAGCGCGCCGCCATCAGCGCGCGCAGCGCGGCGCGGGCCCGGCGCTTGGCGATGAAGATGCCGATCGTCTTGGCGAGCCAGGTGGTCCACGTCACGACCGACGCGAAGGCGAGGCCGATGATCACCGCCTTCACGACGATATCGGCCGAGAGGAACATGCCCCAGGGCGAGAGGTCGCGCGGCAGCGCGGCGCTGCCGATCATCGTGGCCGGTGGGCCGTCCGCGGTCTGAGCGGTCGCTACGTTCGCCAGCATCATCCAGGCGGCGGCGCCGAGCATGATCACGGCACTGCGTCTATTTTCTCGTGGCATCAAATCGCTCCTCGCGGCGCCTCGCCGCACCGGATTGTCCGCCCCATTTCGCAAATACGCCCGCGATGAGCGCGGCAGGCCATCTAACACGGCCTTCGCGTGCTCGTTCTCGTTCCGCATGACGCGCCGCTACGGCGCGCCATGCGGGCCGGACGCCCGTGGTGTGAACCAATCAAAAGCCGCAACATCATGGCAGCCAGTGATAGTTCACGCCGGCCTTGACCTCGTGCACCTGGTCCCGGGCGGCAAGCTGGTCGCCGGGCGCGATCAGGTTCGAGCCGACCGTGTCGGTGCCGAAATCGAGGAAGCTGTACTCGGCCTTGGCGGACCAGGCGCGCGACAGCTTGTATTCGATGCCGGTGCCGAACATCCAACCTGAGCGCTCGGCGTTGACGGTGGCCGAGCCGTTCACGGCGCCTCCGGCCGTGATGTTGTAGTCGATGTTGGCGAACGCGCCGCCCGCCTTCACATAGGTGAGCAGCGCGCCCTGGACATAGCCGACGCGCGCCGCGAGCGTCTGCATGTTGTTGTAGTTGTTCTGCAGCGTCACGGCGCTGGCGGTGTTGATGTAGTTCGTGCGCCCTTCGATCGCGCTCCACGACAGCTCGGCCTCGGCGCCGATCAGCCAGTGCCGGGCGAACTGCCAGTTGTAGCCCGCCTGGAAGCCGCCGAGCGCGCCGCTCGAGTCGAGCGAGTTGGTCATCCCGCCGCCGAGCAGCACCGGGTTGATGCTGCCGTCCGCGATGCTGAACGCGCCGCCGAAGTGGGCACCGACATAGAAGCCGCTCCAGTCGTACGCCGGCGGCGCCTTGGTCCACATGACCGGCTCCGACGCCTTCGGATCGCCGAGCTTCTGCGACAGGCCGAAGAAGTAGCCGCGGCGCGGGCCGTATTGCGGCGCGAACACGCCGATGCCGCTGCCGTTGCGGATCAGGTAGATGTTGTCGGTCACGTTGACGACGTCGAAACGCACCGTGATCGGCCGGTCGTTGATGAACCAGCCGGGCGGCGGCACGAACTCGTGCGAGGCGCCGAGGTTGATCTGGTAATAGGACGGCAGCTGAAACACGTTGTCGGGGCCGGTGCGCAGGCCGCTGCCGAAGATGCCGGTTGCGCTCACCTGGGTCCCGTCGAGCGGGCCCCAGGTGTCATCGAACTTGTAGGCGACGCGGGTCGAGCCGGTCCAGGTCTGGTCGTGGTCGGTGTTGATCCAGTGCGTCGCGATGAAGGCGAGATCGTCGGGCGTGAACAGGGCCTGGTTCGAGACAACCGTCGTGGCCTTCTGGCGCCCATAGGCCCAGTTCATGTCGAACGCGAAGTTGCCCTCGCGATAGCGGGTGGTCCACTCGACGCCGTAGTTGTAGCCGTAGGCGTAGTTGAAGGCGGTGAGCACATAGGCTTGGCCGAACTGACCGTCGTCGATCAGGTTCTTGGCGTGCTTGTAGTAGGCGTCGAGGCCGAACTGCAGGCTCGGGCAGCTCTTCGCCGCCGCCTGCGCCTTGAGCGGCATGTCCTTCGTCACCGGCTCGCACTGTGGCAGGACCTCCTGGACGATGCCGGCGTCGTAGACGTTCGACCGCTCCGGCTCGATCGCTCCCATGTTCAGCGAGGCCGGCATGGCGGTCGTATTGTCGAACAGCCCGTTCGGCACGGTGCGGCCGAGCACCTGCTCGGGCGGCGTGAAGTAGCGCGCATAGCCGGCGTGCAACGTGGTCCCCCACCACGGCTTGTAGGTCAGGCTCGCGCGCGGGCTCAGCTGGTTGGCGTCGACATATTGATAGATCTGATCGAACCGCAGCCCGTAATTGGCCGTGAGCTTGTCGGTGATGCGGAATTCGTCCGCCACGTAGGCGCCGAGCTGGTAGCCCATCTTGTTGTCGGCATCGAGGATGTTGAACGGCGTGTCGATCGCCTCGCCGGCCGCGTCGAGCGGCTGGACGGCGCTGAGGTTGCGGATCTGCGTGTACTCGGCGTTGGTGTAGAAGCCGGTGTGGATCGTGTGCTGCTCATTGGCATGGTAGGCGAAGTCGCCCGAGATGCCGTTGAGGAAGGTGCTGCGGAAGACGTCGGAGGCGACGTTGTTGGTCACGAGGTCGCCGATCGGGTCGGGCACGAAATGCAGATCGCTGTAGCGCGAGTAGTAGGCGAGCTGCATGTCGACGTCGTCGACGTGGCGCTGCCAGGCCGCGACCGCGTACGCGTTCTTCTCGTACTGGTTCTGGTTGATGTTGCCGGTCTGGAAATCGGTGAACCCGAAGGCCGAGTACGGTGCTCCGCCGACGCCGCTGAAGCCGCCGACGTTGGTGGGCTGCCCCGGATTGTTGGGGATCTGGTAGCGGTTCTCGGCCACGCCGGTGAGCGTGACGAAGCGGGTGTTCGGATCGAGCAGCGTCGACGTATAGGCGAAGAACCGGCCCTGCTTCGAGATGTCGTGGATGGCCTCGTTGGTCGCGGTCGGATTCTCCAGCCCGAGGCCGGTGCTCAGGAAGCGGCCCGACGCGAAGTACTCCGTATGACCGATCACGCCGCCGTAGTTGAAGTAGGGCGAGATCGTATCGTGGCTGCCGCCATAGATGCCGTATTCGCCGCCCGCCAGCGCCGCGCCGCTCTTGGTCGTGATATCGAACAGGCCGGTGGTGTGGAGGCCGTACTGCGCCGGCAAGGCGCCGGTCAGGAGCGTCATGTTGCTGATGAAGCCCGCGTCCAGGAGCCCCGCGAATCCGGACACGCCGTCGGGCAGCAGGATTCCGTTGATGCGGTACTGCACGTTGGCGTGGTCGTTGCGCACGTGCAAATAGCCTGACGCGGCCGAGTCCTGGTAGACGCCGGGAAACTGGAGCTGGACGTCTCTCGCCGGCGCCGATTGTCCCTGTGGCAGGCTGGCGATGTCCTGCTGAGTGAGCTGGTAGTTGCTCGCACCCGTCTTCGGCATCAGCACGTTGTCGCGCCGCTGGTCGAGGTTCTGCGTCTGCTGCACCACCGGCCGGTTGGCGGCTTCCTGCGCTTGCGCCGGAGTTTGCGTGGGTTGGGCCGGCGCGGCCGTCACGATCGTCGGCGTCGGCGCGCGCCGACGCGCCACGGGTCGCTTCGGCGGCGGTTTTTTCTTGGTGGTCTCGACGGTAACCTGCGGAAGCGCAGTTTGTGCGTAGCTCGTGGCGGCAGCAAGCGTCAGTGCGACCGACGCGCCGGCGAGCGCGGTGGCCGTGAAGAACGTGCGCATAGTGAGTTACCACTCGACATCAAATTTCTCCGGGAGCGGATGGGTTCTCGACCGGCCCACCGCGCAGGCGGCGGACGCAGCCGAAAATTCAGGCAATGAAAGGTGGAGCGCGCGCTTGAAAATGATCGTGCGCCTGGCGCCAAAGTAATGCCGCCTCGAATGGGCGCTGCCACGCGCATGACGTGGCGAGCGGCGGCGTCAGCGCGGCAGGCGCGGGAAGAATCGAGCTTGCGACCAACGCAATGGTCGCGCAGATGTCGCAGAAGTCGGCGGCATTCTGATGCGCGGGACCGGACGGGCTACGGCGCTCGACCGATTGCGACTGGGTCGCGTGCGCGGACGCCAGCGACGAGAGGGTATTCTTGTCGAGATGGATGTGGCTGAACGACACGGTGATCTGCACGGCGAGCGCGAACAGCGCCGCCCATGCTCCGATCCGCCGATTGAGCCTGATCCAACCCATGTGCCCCTACGTCCGGCAATTGCCGGTCCCACCAAGTGTTACATTATAACACTTGGTAAGGCCTGTAAACGAGGCCCCCCGCCAGCGCGAGCATATCACGTCCGCGGCTCGCGCACACGGCGGGATTTCTGCGTGTTTGCGCGCAACAGAGCCGCTGATGTCAACGCTCATACGAGGAACATCCGCTCGCTCGCCATGTAGCCGGTGAGCAGCAGGAGGCCGACCACGATGATGGCGAGGGCGGCACAGAGCTCGAGGCCGCGCAGCGCCAGCACGCCGAATCCGCCGCCATCGCCGGCAAGCCGTGTGGCGAGGGAGCGCGCCGCCACCGCCAAGGTCGCGAGCGTCGCCACCGTGATCGCGGTGCCGAGCCCCATCGCGAAGGTCGCGGCGACGCCGGTCCAGAACAGGCCTTGGCTCAGCGCGAACACCAGCACGATGATCGCGCCCGAGCACGGGCGCAGGCCGGCCGCGCAGATCGCCGCGAGGCCGCGCCGCCAGCCGCCGGGGCCGACGAGGTCCTGCGGCTCGGGCCCGTGATTGTGCCCGCAGGCCGCGTCGTGGCCGTGGGCTCCGTGATGATGATCGTCATCGTGGTGATCGTGATCATGGTGATCATTGCGATCATGGACATGGTCGTGGTGATGCGCGTGATCGTGATGATGGTGCCCGTGCGCGCATGATCCGTGCATGCCGTGCGTGTGGTCGTGATCCGCGCTGCAATCATGCGCATGAAACCGCGCCGGCACGGGTGCGCCTGCGAGCGCCAGGACGAGCTGAGGCTCCGGTACCGATCGCCGCGCCGCGCGCCATTCCACGGCGAGCGCGCGGCCCTTGGTCCAGGCGAGTCGCAGGCCGACGACGATGACCAGCAGATAGCTCGCTATCTCGATGTTGCGCACGGCCGCGCCCATCATGGCGGCGGTGCCGCCGAGCAGCACCGCCGCGACGCCGACGATTGCGATCGCGACGAGCGACTGCATCAGCGCCGAGGCGAACGACAGGGTGATGCCGCGCCGCCAGGATTCGCCGTTGGCGACGAGATAGGAGGAGATCACCGCCTTGCCGTGCCCGGGGCCGGCGGCATGAAAGACCCCGTAGGCGAACGACAGGCCGAGCAGCCCGTAGGCGATGCCGCCGCTCTGTCGTGCGGCGCGGATCAGGCCGGTGAACTCGCGATAAAAGATCGCCTGTTGCCGCAGCATCCAGCCGATGAGGCCGCCGGCCGCTTCGGGTGGCGCCGACGTCGCGGGCCCGACCCCGAAGGGGCTTTGCGCCATGGCGGCATGCGCCGCGACGGAAGCAATGAGGATCGCCATGGCGGCGAGCGCGGCAGCGCGCGCCGTCGGCGCCCACGCGGGCGCGCATGAGGGCGCAGGGCGGACGGTCATCGGCATTGCACGAACACCTTGTTGGCGAATTGCGCGCCGAACTGGCTGCTCGAGCCGAGCGAGTTGAAGAAGGCCTCGCCGAGCTGCTGGCCCTGCGCGACATTGAAGCCGGTCGGGCGCTGCACGTCGACGCGGCACTGCGGCGGCGCGCCGACCAGCGTCACCGGATTCTTGTCGGCGTAGGTGAAGTCGACGAACCAGGTGGGGTCGTAGATCTCGAACATGAGATCCTTGATGGCGACCGGCTTCTGCAGCGGCAGCGTGAAATGCAGCGTCAGCGCGCTGCCCGCATATTCGAGCCAGTAGTCGACCGGGTCAGTGATCACCAGCTTGCGGTTGTCGGCCCGCGCGCGCGTAAAGTAGCCGTACTCCTTGAGCGAGGTGACGTTGACCTCGGCAAGCGAGCTGAGCTCCTCGCGCGTGTAGGCATCCTTCTTCTTGTGGGGGATGCCCTGCAGCGCGAACGCCGAGAACATGTCGTCGAACGTCCAGTGGTGGCGGATGCCGGCGATCGCGCCGTCCGCCCGGTACACGAGGTCGCTGTGTATCGTCACCCACACGTGCGGGTGCGCGCAGGCGTCGCTCGCGGCCAGGAGGCCGGCCGCCAGCGCAAGGCGGCGCGCGCAGACACGCCAGGAGATGCGGCGCAAGGCGGCCGCCGTGGATTGGCTGATGGGTCGCATGGACGAAGCTCCGTCGCGCATGGGCAGAATGCCGCCGCGCCCGTGAGGCGCGACGCCGAGACGTCAAAACGCAGTCTCAGGCGATGGGTGGAGCGCGGGTGCGGAACAGGACGTAGCGGGCGACCGAGATCTCGCGCGCGACGGTCGCGGAATGCGTGACGCGGACGAACTCGCTCGGCAGCGCGACCACGGGCGGCGTCGATACGACGCCGACAGCGGCGAGCTGGACCGCCATGCAGATCGGGCAATGATCATCCGGCTGGCCGGGCGGGGTGTCGGGTTGCGACGGCGATTGGTGGGCGAGCGCCGCCATCGGCCGCGCGGTGGCCGGCTGGAAGTCTTCGGGGTGGATGTGACCGAACGCGAGGACGTTCTGGACGAGCAGCGCCAGCAGGCCAAGCCCTGCGCCGCATCGCCGTCGCGATCGCCACCAATTCATGTCCCGCGCGTCTCGGCTGCGCCAGCCGAAGCGTTCCCCGTTCGTTTGCGAGGCTGGCGAGAGGTTGCGGCTTTTTTGCGGCTTGCGCGCGCTGGAGGCCGGGACCAGGCAGGACCACGAGCCCCACCGAGCCCTCAATGCGTCAGGTGCGCGCTCTGCAGCGCCTCGTTGAACAGCGCCGTCATCGCGGCCGAGATGTCGCCGTCGGTGGTGACCGAGAAATAAAGTCCCGGCGATGCGCAGCTCTGCATGTTGCCGGCGATCTGCGACTGGAACGGCGCGATGTAGGTGTTGTACCAGCGGTTGGTCGGCAGCGGCAGGTAGACCGTGTAGAGCACCGCGATGCGGATGCCGCGGTTCTTGATCGTCGTGCACGCGCTGGTATCGAACAGCGCCTGGTTGCGCGAGCCGCCGATGGCGTTGTCGTCGACGCCGTCGGAGACGAGGAAGAGCACCTCCTGCGGCGAGTCGCCCTTGGCATTGGTGCCGTTGCCCGGCATGATGTCGTTGAGGTCGGACATCGCGGCCCGACGGAAAGCTTCGCCGGTGCAGCTTTTCTGAGTACGTTTGCGGTGGCCGCCAACTCGTCAGCCAATTGTGTCGGAAACGCCTGAAATCTATTACCCTCGGCCCACATTCGGGCCGCGGCCCACCCGCGGCAGTGCGGGTCTTACAGAAAGCTTACACACGCTATATCGGTCATTGATTGACCGGCGCAGCGGATTGGGTGCTAGAAGGCATTTGCGGCTGCGCGGATTGCCCCGATGCGGATTTTGGTGGTCGAGGATAATGAGGAGCTGAGCGGCCTGATCGCCGAGGGTCTCGCAGACGCCGATTATGAAACCGACCGTGTCGCGACCGCGGCCGAGGCGCGTCATGCCCTTACCTCCGCGCGCTATTCGGCGGTCGTCCTCGACCTCGGGCTTCCGGACGGCGACGGGCTGGCAGTGGTCGGCGATGTCCGCGCCCGGCACAACGAGGTTCCGATCCTGATTCTGACGGCCCGCGCCGGCGTGCACGACCGGGTGGCCGGGTTGCGCGCGGGTGCGGACGATTATCTCACCAAGCCGTTCGCCTTCGAGGAGCTGGTGGCGCGCATCGAAGCGATGTTGCGGCGTCCGCACGCGATGACGGGCCATATGCTTGCCCTCGCCAACCTGACCTTCGACACGCAGGGCAAGCAGGCCTTCATCGACGATGAGCCGCAGGTGCTCTCCGCGCGCGAAACCGCCGTGCTCGAGATGCTGCTGCGCCACAAGGACCGCGCGGTGGCGAAGAAGGCCGTCGAGGATCAGCTGTTCGGGCTCGGCGGCGAGGTGTCCTCGAATGCCGTCGAGGTCTACGTGCACCGCCTGCGCCGCCAGCTCGGCGAGCGCGGCGCCAAGGTGCAGATCCATACCGTGCGCGGCGTCGGCTACATGATCGCTGCGCTGCGTTGAGGGGGCCGATGAGGGTCGCTTGCGAGTCGGTTCCTTAACCATCGGATGGAAGGCCCGAAATGGTCACGCCGCCATCACGCGCCAACCACAATACGGCCATCCGGAAGATGGAAGGGAGCAGCGGGTGGCGCGCAACGCGGAGACATTTTCCATGCGTGGGATTCTGGTGGCGGGCGCCGCGGCAGGGGCCGTGCTGGCGACGTCGCTCGCGAGCGCGGCCGATCTGCCGCGCCCGGTGCCGCAACAGATGGTGACGAAGGCGCCGCCCTTCATCGAGGAGACGTTCAATTGGTCCGGCTTCTATGTCGGCGTGAACGGCGGCGGCGGCTGGGGGCATGCGTTCACCGATCTCAGCGGCGGCATGCATACCTCGGGTGGCGTTGCCGGCGGTACGATCGGCTACAACGCGCAGCTCGGCAACTGGGTGTTGGGCTTCGAAGGCGACATGGACTGGTCGAACGTGAGCGGCTCGACCTCGGCGGCCGGCTGCCCGGGCTGCTCGGTGCAGAACAATTGGCTCAGCACCGCGCGCGGCCGCGTCGGCTACGCGTTCGGCCACTGGCTGCCCTACATCACCGGCGGCCTCGCGGTCGGCGACGTGCAGGCGAGCGCCCCGGGCTTCTCGGGGATGACCAATACGCAGGTCGGCTGGGCCGCCGGCGCCGGCGTCGAGTATGCGCTCAGCAACAACTGGAGCGCCAAGGTCGAATATCTCCATGTCGACCTCGGCCGCTTCGACTGTGGCGGCAGCTGCGGCGCGGCCGGCACGGACAACGTCAGCTTCCACGACAACCTCGTGCGCGGCGGCTTCAACTATCGGTTCTGACGCGATCCTCCAGCGCGGAAGAACGAAGAGCCCCGGGCCCTCGCGCCCGGGGTTTCTTTTTGCCGCGGCGCGATCTCGCTTTCGCGGCAGCACACAGATGATAAGTTTCCCTCCCGCTCAGCCCATCCTACGAACGCGCCGCCATCTCGGCGAGCTTCGCCACCGTGTTCATGTTGCGCGCGGTGCCGGCGCTCGCCGCCGGAAGGCGCAGCTTCGACCGCCCCATGCCGCTCGGGTAATGGACGAAAATCTCCCGCCTGCCGAGCGCGAGCTCCTCGTCGCTGCGTCCCTTGACATGGTCGAGGGCGTCGCGCGGCGGCGCCGTATCGAGGAAGATCGCGCAGGTGTGCTTGGGCTCGCCTTTCGCGAACGGATTGGCCGCGAGCACTGCCGCCATTTCGGCGCCGGTCCGCACCACGACGCCGACCGGCTTGCCGAGCTCGTCGGCGAGACGCGTTTCGAGCTCGGCCTTGACCTGCCCGGCCTTTGCCTTGCTGGCGAACACGACGTTGCCGCTCGCGATGTAGGTCTCGACGCGATCGAAGCCGGCCTCGGCGCAGATCGATTTGAGCCGGCTCATCGACAGCTTGCCGGTGCCGCCGACATTCACGGCGCGCAGCAGCGCGACATAGGTCGCCATCTCGGCGCCTCAGCCGAATTTCGGCACGAAGCCGTCGGCGTCCGCCTCGATGTGTCCGGCGAACGGCGCGCCGACGTGGCCGGGCAGGGTGAGGGCGCCGGTCGAGGCGCAGATGCCGAGCACCTTGCGCCGGCTCACGCGCGCCTCTCCGGCATCCGAGTTCTTGGGGAAATTCCAATCCGGATAGTAGACCTGCAGCAGGTGGTGAAACACATCGCCGAGAAACACCGCCTGCGCGCCGCCGCTCTCCAACTTGAACACCACGTGCCCGGGCGAATGGCCCGGCGCCGGAATGATCTCGATGTGCTCGTCGAGCCGATGCGGGCCCGTCACCAGGTCGGCGCGGCCGGCCTCGACGATCGGCAGCACGCATTCGCGGAAGGTGCCCATCTCGGCCGGCTCGTTCTTCGGGTCGCGGTCGAGCGCGTAGAAGGCCTCGAAGTCCGGCTTGGAGAAGACATAGCGCGCCTTCGGAAAGGTCGGCACCCATTTGCCGTCGCGCTGTTGCGTATTCCAGCCGACGTGGTCGTGGTGCAGGTGGGTGCACATCACGAGGTCGATCTCGTCCGGCCGCACGCCGGCGGCGGCGATGCGCTCGAGATAATCGGTGTTGAGGTTGGTCCAGAATGGCCGGCCCGGCTTCGTCTTGGCGTTGCCGCAGCACGAGTCGATCAGGATGTTGCGTCCGCCGATGCGCAACAGCCAGCTGTGCACGCTGAGCTTGATCAGGCCGCTCGCCGCATCGAGGTGATTGGGGGCGAGCCAGTGGGCGTGCTTCGCCCGGATCGCGTCGGTGAGCTCGGGGAAGATCTGCGTCGCCGGATAGGTCGGCAGATAGGTTTCCTCGATGCGGGTGATCTTGGCTTGACCGACGGTCAGGACTGTCACTTCGTCTCACTCCCATATGAAAACTTGAATGAAGGCGCGGCGCTCGCGTACTCTACCAGTCGAACAAAAAGGCCGCGACACGTCACGCGGCCGTCATGGTGCGATGCAATCGACGGCCCGCGCCGCGCGGCGCCAGCAGGGGAGGATTGGATGAGCGTTTGCAAACGGCGTGCCGGGTGGACGGCCGGATGGCTGGTCGCCGCGGCGACCTCCATCGCGACCTTGGCGACCCCGGCCTGGGCGCAGGTCGAGATCACCTGGTGGCATGCGATGACCGGCGCGAACGGCGAGCGGATCGTCAAGATCGCCAATGATTTCAACGCCTCGCAGCACGACTATAAAGTCGTCCCGGTGTTCAAGGGCACCTATGCGGAGACCATGAACGCCGGCATCGCGGCGTTTCGCGCCGGCGGCGCGCCCGACATCCTGCAGGTGTTCGAGGTCGGCACCGCGACCATGATGGCCGCCAAGGGCGCGATCAAGCCGGTCTATCAGCTCATGAAGGAGGCGGGCGAGCCGTTCGATCCGAAATCCTATCTCCCGGCCGTCACCGGCTATTACTCGACCGCCAAGGGCGAGATGCTGTCGTTTCCGTTCAACTCGTCGACCGACGTGATGTGGGTCAATCTCGATGCGCTGAACAAGGCAGGCATCGACAAGGTGCCGGCGACCTGGCCGGACACGTTCGCGGCCGCGACCAAGCTGCACAACGCCGGCTACGACAAGTGCGGGATCTCGACCGCCTGGATCACCTGGACCAACATCGAGCAGCTGACCGCCTGGCACAACATCCAGCTCTCCACCAAGGCGAATGGGCTCGACGGCTTCGACACCGTGCTCACCTTCAACAAGAGCCCGGTCGTGGTGCGGCACTTCGAAAATCTGGCCAAGTACCAGAAGGACAAGACCTTCGACTATTCGGGCCGCATCAACGAGGCGGAGGGACGCTTCACGTCGGGCGAGTGTCCGCTGGTGATCAGCTCGTCTGCCTTCCTCGGCAACGTGGTCGCCGCCGCCAAGTTCAAATGGACGACCGCGTTCATGCCCTACTATCCGGACGTGCCCGGCGCGCCGCAGAACTCGATCATCGGGGGCGCCTCGCTGTGGGTGATGGGCGGAAAGACGCAGCAGGAATACAAGGGCGTCGCCAAGTTCCTCACCTATCTGTCGAAGCCCGACGTCCAGGTGTGGTGGCACGAGCAGACCGGCTACCTGCCGATCACCAATGCGGCCTACGAGCTCGCCAAGAAGCAGGGTTACTACGACAAGAACCCGGCCGCCGAGATCAGCATCAAGCAGATGACCAACAAGCCGCCGACCGAGAACTCGCGCGGCCTGCGCCTCGGCAACCTCGCCGTGATCCGCGACGCGTGGTCGGAGGAGATCGAGCAGCTGCTCGCCGGCAAGAAGACCGCGCAAGCGGCGCTCGACGCGATGGCTGACCGCGGCAACACCATGCTGCGCCAGTTCCAGCGGACGGTGAGGTGAGCAAGGTGCCTGCGCTCCCTCTCCCCGTGAAGGGCGAGAAGGAGCGCCGGCGCCGGCGCGGGGGCCCATATCTTAAATGGACAAGCGCACCGTCTTCTCCGGAAAGCTGCTGCCCTACGCGCTGCTCGCGCCGCAGCTTGCCGTCACGCTCGTCTTCTTCTACTGGCCCGCCGGACAGGCCGTTTACCAATCATTCCTGCTGCAGGATGCCTTCGGCATCTCGACCGAGTTCGTCTGGTTCGACAACTACCAGCAGCTCTTCGGCGATCACGCCTATTACCAGGCCATATTCGTGACCGCGGTGTTCGCGACCGTCGTCACGGTCGCGGCGCTGTCGCTGTCGCTGCTGCTCGCCGTGCAGGCGGATCGCGCGCTCACCGGCGCCGGCATCTACAAGACGCTGCTGATCTGGCCCTATGCGGTCGCGCCGGTGGTGGCCGGCGTGCTGTGGCTGTTCATGTTCCAGCCGTCGCTCGGTATGCTGTCCAAGGGCATCCGCGTCCTCGGCTACGATTGGAATCCCAGTCTTCGTGCCGGCGACGCGCTCATCCTCGTGATCGTCAGCGCCACCTGGAAGCAGATCAGCTACAATTTCCTTCTGTTTCTCGCCGGCCTGCAGTCGATTCCGAAATCGCTGATCGAGGCAGCCGCGATCGATGGCGCGAGCCGCCGGCGCCGCTTCTGGACCATCGTGTTTCCGCTGCTCTCGCCGACCACCTTCTACCTGCTCACCGTCAACCTGGTGTACGTGTTCTTCGACACCTTCGGCATCATTCACGCGGTGACCCGCGGCGGGCCCGCAGGAGCCACGACGACGCTGGTCTACAAGGTGTTCAACGACGGCCGGGGCGGCGGCGATCTCGGCATCTCGGCCGCCGAGTCCGTGATCCTGATGCTGATCGTCATCGCGCTCACGGCCGTCCAGTTCCGCTTCATCGAGCGCAAGGTGAACTACTGATGGTCGAGAACCGTCCCTGGGCCGACCTCGTCTCCCACCTCATCCTGCTCGTGGGCGTGGTGATCGTCGTCTTCCCGGTCTACGTCGCGTTCGTCGCCTCGACGAGCGACATGGCGACCATCGCCAACGGCCAGCTCAGCCTCGTGCCCGGCCCGAATTTCCTGCACAACTACGCGCAGGTCCTGTTCCACGGCACCGAGAGCTCGACCAAGCAGCCGATGATCGTGCCGCTGATGAACTCGCTCGTGATGGCGCTCGGCATCGCGATCGGCAAGATCTTCATCTCGCTCCTCTCAGCCTTCGCGATCATCTATTTCCGCTTCCCTTTCCGCCTCACCGCGTTCTGGGTGATCTTCATCACCTTGATGCTGCCGGTCGAGGTGCGCATCTATCCGACCTACAAGATCGTCTCCGACCTTCACATGCTCGACAGCTATGCGGGCCTGATCATTCCGCTGATCGCGTCCGCGACCGCGACGCTGCTGTTTCGCCAGTTCTTCATGACGGTGCCGGACGAGCTGCTCGAGGCGTCCAAGATCGACGGCGCCGGGCCGCTGAAATTCTTCAAGGACACGCTGCTGCCGCTGTCGGTCACGCCGATCGCGGCGATGTTCGTGATCCAGTTCATCTACGGCTGGAACCAGTACCTGTGGCCGATCCTCATCACGACGCGCGACAACATGCAGACGATCGTCATCGGCATCCAGAAAATCCTGCTCGTCACCGACGCGCTCACCGAATGGCAGGCCGCCATGGCGACCACCATCCTCGCCATGCTGCCCCCCGTGATCATCGTCGTCGCGATGCAGCGGCTGTTCGTGCGCGGCCTCGTCGAGACGGAGAAGTAGGGTGGCCGAGGTCCATCTCGATCGGGTCGGCAAGGTCTACGCGGACGACGTGCGCGCGGTGCGCGATATCTCATTCGCGGTGCCGGACCGCGGCTTCTGCGTGCTGGTCGGGCCCTCGGGCTGCGGCAAGTCCACGCTGCTGCGCATGATCGCGGGGCTCGAAACCATCTCCGAAGGCGAGGTCAAGATCGGCGGGCGCGTCGTCAACCGGGTCGAGCCCATGGACCGCGACATAGCCATGGTCTTCCAGAACTACGCGCTCTATCCGCACATGAGCGTTTACGACAACATGGCCTACGGCCTGCGCAATCGGAAGACGCCGGACGAGGAGATCAAGCAGCGCATCGCCGAGGCGGCGCGGCTGCTCCAGCTCGAGCCGTTCCTGTCGCGCAAGCCGCGCGCGCTCTCCGGCGGCCAGCGCCAGCGCGTCGCCATGGGTCGCGCCATCGTGCGCCAGCCACAGGTGTTTCTGTTCGACGAGCCGCTGTCGAACCTCGACGCCAAGCTGCGCGGGCAGATGCGCGTCGAGATCAAGGCGCTGCAGCGCCGGCTCGGCGTCACCTCGATCTACGTGACGCACGACCAGCTCGAGGCGATGACGCTCGCCGACATGCTGGTGGTGATGAACGTCGGCAAGGTCGAGCAGATCGGCGACCCGCTGCATCTCTACGAGGCGCCCGCGACCCTGTTCGTCGCCCAGTTCATCGGCGCGCCGCCGATGAACATCATCGAGCTCGCGCCGGGCGCCATGCCGTCCGGCATCGGCGGCCTCGAGGCGTTGCCGATGCCGCCCGCCGGCGCCCATCTCGGCATCCGCGCCGAGCATCTTGCGCTCGCGACCAATGGCGGCGTCCCGCCCGGCGGGATCAGGCTCGACCTCGCGGTCGACGCGGTCGAGGCGGTCGGCGCCGAAACGTATGTGCACGGGCGCCTGAGCGGATCGGGCCGCGCGATCACCTGCCGCGAGCCCGGCAAGGTGATGATCCCGGCCGGCACGACGCGGGCCTTCACGGCAGTGCGGCGCGACCTGCACCTGTTCGATTTGAAGACCGGCCAGCGGTTGCCGCTGGCGTAAGGGGAGCGACGCGCATGCCGTGGCCGGAACCCGTCGAGCTGCACGGCGCGCACGCGAGCCTCGTGCAGCTCAGTCGCGACCACCTCGCCGATCTCGACGAAGCCGTGCGCGATGGCGAGCTGTGGCGGCTGTGGTACACGTTCGTGCCGACCCGGGAAAAGCTCGCCGAGTTCGTCGACAAGCGGCTCGCCGATCAGGCGGAGGGCAAGCTGACCGCCTTCGCGGTGATCGACGTGGCATCCGGCCGGGCGGTGGGGACCACCAACTATCTCAACGTCGAGCCCGAGCACCGGCGCGTCGAGATCGGCGGCACCTGGTATCGGCGCAGCGTGCAGCGCACGCCCATCAACACCGAGTGCAAGCTCATGCTGCTCCGCCACGCGTTCGAGCAGCTGAATTGCATCGCGGTCGAATTCCGCACCCACTTCTTCAATCATGCGAGCCGGCGCGGCATCGAGCGGCTGGGCGCCAAGCTCGACGGCATCCTGCGCAACCACCAGATCGCCCCCAACGGCTCGCTGCGCGACACCGTCGTCTACAGCATCATCGCCAATGAATGGCCCGCCGTGAAGGCGCATCTCACGTTTCAGATGGAAAAGCCGCGGAATAACGCATAGACCCGTCATCCTGAGGCGCGAGCGCAGCGAGCCTCGAAGGATGATCGGCCGCGGTGGTGCAACAAGCCAATGCAAGTGGCGCCAGACGGGCCGCCGCCCTTCGAGGGCGGCGCTTCGCGCGGCCGCCTCAGGGTGACGGTCCGGGCCTAGATTTCATCGCCAGCCGCCGCCGCCGTTGGCGAACACCGTGTCGGCCGTCATGAACGGGCAGGCGTCGGAGCACATGAACAGCACGAGCTCGCCGATCTCGTCGGCCTCGCCGAAACGCTTCATCGGGATGTCGTCGAGGAAGCGCTTGACCAGCTCGGGCGAGGTCTGCGCCGCGTCCTGGAACGGCGTGCGGATCGGGCCCGGCGAGATCGAGAGACAGCGGATGCCCTGGTTGGCGAACTCGCGCGCGACGCCCATCGTCATCGAGTTCACGGCGCCCTTGGCGGACGCATAGTGCACCGAGGTGCCGGGCCCGCCGCGCTTCGCCGCCATGCTGGCGACGTTGACGATCACGCCGAACTTGTTGCCGAGCATGTGCGGCAGCACGGCCTGCATGGCGTAGAAGGTGCCCTTGAGGTTGAGCGCGAAAGTCTTCTCCAGGAGGTCGTCGTCGATATCGAGGAATTTCGACCGCCGCATCGCGGCGCCGGCCGAGTTGAACAGGAACTGGACGCTGCCGAAGGTCTCGATCGCGCGCTTGACCATGTCGTTGATCTGCTCGCGCGACGTCACGTCGGTCTTGAGCACCAGCGTCTTGCCCGGCCCGTTGATCTGCGCCGCGGTCTCGCGCGCGCCCGCCTCGTTGATGTCGGCGCAGACGACGTTGGCGCCTTCGCGCGCGAAGATCAGCGCGGTGGCGCGGCCGATGCCGCTCGCGGCGCCGGTGATGATGATGGTCTTGTCATGGAAATAGTCGGGTGTTTTGGGCATGGGCTCTCCCTCACTGTCATTGCGAGCCCCCGGGGCTCGCCTTCGGCGTGCCCAAGGGTAAACTCCGCGAAGCAATCACGTTTCGCTTGCGCACGTATTCGTGGATCGAGATCGGTTCGTCGCGCTGCGCGCGCCTCGCGTAAGGCTTTTCAGACCGCCCGCCGCTCCACATTGGCGATCCGCTCCGGCACGCCGAACTCCCTGCGGCACACCTCGGCGAGTGCCGCGACGCCGGCGCGGATCGCCGCGTGCGACGGGTTGGCGAAGCACAGCCGCAGGCGCGGCCTGGCGTAGCCCTTGTCTACCGACCATTCGGGCCCGGGATTGAGCGCGACGCCGGCGGCGAGCGCGGCCTGATAGAGCTTGAGCGTGTCGACATTGTCGGGCAGCTTCACCCACAGGAAGATGCCGCCCTTCGGGTCTTCGAACTCGGCCGCGGTGCCGAACTGCTCGGCGAGCGCATCCATCAGCGTCTCGAGCTTCTTGCGCAGCCCGCGCGTCAGCGCCGGCACGTGCGTCGCGAAATGCCTGGTGCAGAACTCGGCGAGCACCATCTGCTCGAGCGCGCCCGAGCCCGCGTCGGTCTTGGTCGCCAGCATGCGGGCGATCAGGTCCCACTCGGCGACGATGTACCCGACGCGCAGCGCCGGCGCGACCGACTTCGAGAACGAGCCCACATGGATCACGTCGCGCCGGCTCGACATCGCGTGCAGGGCAGGGGGGCGCTTGCCGTCCCAGATCAGGTCCGCGTAGCAGTCGTCCTCGAAGATCGGCACGCCGTAGTCCTGGGCGAGCCGCAGCAGCTCATGGCGGCGCGCCTCCGGCAGGATGGTGCCGGTCGGGTTCTGCACGGTCGGGATCGTATAGATGTATTTCGGGCGGATGTTCTTGCGCTCGAGGTCGGCGAGCGCGGCCGCGAGCGCGTCCATGCGCATGCCGTCCTGGTCGAGCGGGATGCCGACCGCGTTGACGCCGAGCCGCGTGAGGCGGTTGATCGCGCCCTGATAGCTCTCCTTCTCGATCAGCACGGTATCGCCGCGATTGAGCAGGATGCCGTTGACGAGGTCGAGTGCCTGCAGCGAGCCGGAGGTGACCAGGATGTTGTCGACCGTGCATTTGATGCCCGCGTCGCGGTTGAGCTTGGCGACCAGGAACTCGCGCAGCGGCCGGTAGCCCTGCGGGCCGCTTTCGAGGCCATAAGTCGCGAGCGTCTTGCCTTCGCGGGTGAGCACGGCGGTCGCGGCCGCGGCCAGCGCCTCGACCGGCACGTGCTCGCCGTCATTATGGCCGCCGACGAAATTATACTTGGGAAAGCCGTTCCATTTGAGCGCGGGCGGGGGCAACCCGGTGGCGAGAAGGGGCGCGAAATCGAGCGACGCGGTGGTCATGCGGACGGGCCTCGGGTTGCGACGCACACTCTTTGTGGGCGCTGGCAGCCATCACCTTGCCAGATCGTGCCGCCGCCGCAAGGGCCGCCAAAACCTCACGAATCGTTTACGTCTTGGCGCCAGCATGGCGTGTCCAGGGGATCGGCCGGCATGAAGATGTCCGAAACGCTCGCGTTGCAGAACGAGCGCTCGCTCGCGCGCCTGCACAAGGCGCTGCCGGATATCTTTCCGGCGCCGGTGCTCACCCATGCGCTGGCGCGCCGGTTCACGCCGCCGATGCCGCGCCTCGCGGTCGACTCCTACTGGCGCATTCATCCACTCCGCGCGGACCGGCTCGCCCGCGCGCTCGCGGCGAAAAGCGGCGCGCCGAAAGGCTGGACCTGGCGGCTCGGCACCGGCGGCAAGCGCGACAAGGATCTTCCCGCGAGCTTCCGCATGCCGGCTGCGCCCTACCGCGAGAAGAAATTCCACCTCGGCCCGGGCTTCTGCTGCGTGTGCGGCCAGCCGGTCTTCCGCTTCGGCTGGCACGTCGACCTGTGGGACGACGGGCCGAACCGCAAGGCGCAGTGGCACACCGCCTGCGTCACCGCCTGGCGCCTGTGGGTCGCGCCGAGCGATTTCGTCAAAGTGCTGCGCCGCGCGCAGCAGCGCCGCTGCGCCCAGACCGGCGGCCGCCTGTGGAAGACCGCCGAGGTCGATCACCGCGTGCCGCTGTTCAAGGTCTGGCGCGAGCATCGCGACACGCCGTGGCCGCAACTGCTCGCCTTCTGGGGCCTGCCCAATCTGCAGGTGATCAACCGCGACGTCCACGTCGAGAAATGCGCCGACGAGGCGAGCTGGCGGCGCGAGCGGGCGGCGGAAGCGGCGGACGTTTAAATGACGTGCGGGCTACGCCCGCGCTTTCACCTGCGGATTGATCAGCCGCATCTCGCGGCCGTGCTCGAAGGCGACGATCTGCTCGAAGCATTCGCGGAAATAAAGCTCGAAATTGTCCCACTCGGCCCAGCCGAGATGCGGCGTGCACAGCGCGTTCGGCATCTTCAGCAGCGGATGGTCGCCGTCGACCACCGGCTCCTCCTCGTAGACGTCGACCGCCGCATAGCCGGGCCGCCCATTCTTCAACGCCGCCACCAGCGCGCCCGGCGCGATCAGCTCGGCGCGCGACGTGTTGACGATCAGCGCGGTCGGCTTCATGCGGGCAAGGTCATCCGGTCCGACGATGCCGCGCGTCTCGGGCGTGAGCCGCACGTGCAGTGAGAGCACGTCGGCGGTCTCGAACAGCTCGGCCTTGCTGGCGGCGACGTCGTAGCCGGCGGCCCGCGCCGCCGCGGCGGTCTTGTCGCGGCCGAGCGTGAGCACCCGCATGCCCATGCCGCGGCCGGCCTCCGCCACCAGCGTGCCGATCGCGCCGAGGCCGAAAATGCCCAGCGTCGACCCGCGCAGCCGATGCGATAGCGTGCACGGCCATTCGCCGCGCTTCATCCGCTCCGCTTCGAGCGCGATGTTGCGCCGCGCCGCGACGATCAGCGCGAGCGTGAGCTCGGCCGGTGCGGCGGCCGAGTTGCTCTTGCCGTGCGACACCGGGATGCCGAGGGATGTCGCGGCGGCGAAATCGATGGTCGAGGCATTGCGGCCGACCAGCGCGAGCAGGCGCAGCTTGGGCAGCTTCTCGAGCAGCGCGCGCGAGAACTCGACCCGCTCGCGCACTGCGACGACCACGTCGGCGTCTGCGAGGCGCTCCACCAATTGGTCGAACGAGGCCGCCGGCTCGCGATAGCGGACCACCTCGTGGTGGCGGATCAGGTCGAAGCAGGAGAGCTTATCGACCATGTCCTGGTATTCGTTCGGGATGACGATTTTCATGAGTCCTCGTCGAGACACCCTGCTGAGCGAGGGCGGGCGATCCTGATATCATGCCGGGAGCGCCAAAGGACAGGCCGTCGCAGGAGGCAATTCATCATGATCCAGCGATATTCCGATCACGCCGCCAACGAGCGCACGTTTCTCGCCTGGGTGCGCACCGCGATCGCCATCATGGCGTTCGGCTTCCTGGTGGAGAAGTTCGACCTGCTCGTGCTGATCGCGGCGCGCGAGATGGCCGGCAAGGAAGTGACGGCGAATACCCTCTCGACCTCCGGGCAGACGCTCGGGAATGTCGCCGGGCTCATCTTGATTCTGCTCGGTGGCGCGACGCTGGTGCTGGCGATCGTGCGCTTTCGCAAGACCGCGCTCGACATCGACAGCCCGCAGGAGCGCCCGAACAGCGGGGCGCGCATGGACGTGACGCTCGCCGGGTTGCTGGTCCTGCTCGGCGGCGCGATCGCGGTCTATCTCGCCTATACGACGATCAGCCGCTTCTAGCGCGTGTGCCGGCGAGCTTGGCTCGGTTCGCCGACAAAGGACACGCGCCAATCAACAGTTCATCAGCCGGCCGAGCCGCGTCATCGGCGGCAGCGCGCCGAGCTTGGCGGAGAGACGCTTGAGGCAGCCCCACAGCACCGCCTGGTTGCTGTTCACCACCGGCTTGCCGAGCGCGAGCTCGATGTCCTCGATCGCCTCGATCTGGGTCGTGTTGGTGCAGCTCAGGAAGATGCCGTCGGCGTCGGCGCGGTCGTGCTCGCGTGCGAGGGCGAGCCACTGCTGCGGCGTGACGCCCGCGAAGGCATGGCCGTCGAGCTTCAGCGCCACGTCGTTGCACACCGCGATGCCGTTCTCCTGCAGATAGCGGATGATCACGTCGTTCGACTGGTAGGGGCTGAGCAGCACGACCGACTTCATGCCGAGCGCGCGCATCGCCTCGATCACCAGCGCGCTGGTCGCGACCGTCGCGATGTTGGTCGCCTCCTGCACGATGCCGGTCAGCGTGCGCTCGCCGGCGCAGCCCTCGCGCATCGAGGAATCGGTGCAGTGGTAGACGATCAGGTCCGGGCCGCTGTCGGCGAGTGCCGCGGCCGAGCGGCTGATCTCCTCCCTCATCTCGACGGCCGGCTTGCGCCACTGGCCGGTGATGCGAGCGCGGGCGACGTGGATCGCGAGCCCCGCCGGCGCGAAGTGGTTGAACTGCGGCTCGCTCATGCGATTGACGGACGGCACGATCAGCCCGACGCGGGCGCGTGGCTCGGGAATCGTATGTTGGGCTTGCGACTTGCTGTCGACGACCGCGTCCATGGGAATCCTCCAAACGTCTCCGCTTGCTCAGTCTATCCCCTCGGCCGCGCGCCGGGGAGGGGAGGCTTGAGCCGCTCGTTCAAGCCCATTGAAATGGTCGCGGCCGCATGCCGCGGGCGGCAACCGGCGGTATTGCGATTGAAGGCGCGCGTCGACTTCAATATGGTTTTCGCGGGGCGGGTGATGATGCGGACGGGCCGATGAACGCGACGCGCAAGAGCAGCACGGCTAAAAAGAAGGGCGGCGGCTGGACCGAGCTGCTGGTCTCGCTGGTCGAGGCGCTGATCATCGCGGTCGTGATCCGCACCTTGCTGTTTCAGCCCTTCAGCATTCCGTCCGGGTCGATGGAGCCGACGCTGCTGGTCGGCGACTACCTGTTCGTCACCAAGTACAGCTACGGCTACAGCCGCTACTCGATCCCGTTCGCGCCGCCGCTCTTTTCCGGGCGTATCTTTGCGTCGCCCCCCGAGCGCGGCGACGTGGTGGTCTTCCGCCACAAGGATCCGAGGAACGGCGATCTCGACTTCATCAAGCGGCTGATCGGCCTGCCGGGGGACAAGATCCAGGTGAAGGACGGCCGCCTCTACATCAACGGCACGGAGGTCAAGCGCGAGCCGACCGACGATTTCGTCGGCGAGGATCCTTGCCCCAAGGACGGGCCGACCTTGAGCTTTCTCGCCAACCGCACGGTGCACGTGAAGCGCTTTCGCGAAACCCTGCCGAACGGCCGCAGCTACGACACGCTCGCGTGCACGCCGCGGCGCCTGGAGGAGGGTGAGCTCGACCCCAACAACACCCCCGTCTATGAGGTGCCGCCCGGCCATTATTTCTTCATGGGCGACAACCGCAACAACTCCGAGGACAGCCGTTTTCCCGACGTGAGCTTCGTGTCGTCCGATCTCCTGATCGGCCACGCCCGCATCATCTTCTTCTCGCTCGAGGGCGGCAGCCCGGCCTGGCAGATCTGGAACTGGCCGTGGGACATCCGCTGGTCGCGGCTGTTCAATATCATCCACTGAATGGGCGCGAATAGCGAGTAGCGAATACGCGGCCTATTCGCTACTCGCTATTCCCTATTCCCGGTGTTTACTGCGCGCAGGCCTTGGTGCCCGAGCCCGAACCGGTGACGGTCGCGCCGCCGGCACCACTGGCACAAGCATTCAGCTGCTCGAGGCGGGCGATCGCGGCCTTGAGCTGGGCGTCCTGGTCAGTCCCGATCAGATCGGCCTTGATCGGCGGCGAATGCTGGGCGGCGGCCGAGTATTGCGCCGGATTGGCCGCGTTGGCGTCGTTCTTGACCTGCCCGTTGTTGAGCCGGCCCGGGTTCTTGAACGCGCCGTTGAGCTCGTTCTCGCTCAACATCAGCGCGCCGGCGACCTGCTGGTCCTTGGGCGCCTCGGACACCACGTCCGGCGTGATGCCCTCGCCCTGGATCGAGCGTCCATTCGGCGTGTAGTAGAGCGCGGTGGTGAGCCGCAGCGCGCCATGGCCGGCGAGCGGGATCACCGACTGCACCGAGCCCTTGCCGAAGCTCGGCGTGCCCATGATGGTGGCGCGCTTGCGGTCCTGCAGCGCGCCGGCGACGATCTCGGAGGCGGAGGCGGAAGCGCCGTTGATCAGCACGACGATCGGCACGCCGGCGATGATGTCGCCGTGGGCGGGCGCCGGATAGCTGCGGTCCTCGGTGCGCCGGCGGCCATGGGTGCTCACCACGGTGCCGCCGTCGAGGAAGTCGCCGGCGATCGAGATCGCGGCCGAAAGCAGCCCGCCCGGATCGTTGCGCAGGTCGAGCACGAGGCCGCGCAGCTTGCCGCCGGCGTCCTGCTTGAGCTTGTCGACCTGGCTCTTGAAGTCGGCCGCGGTGTCGCTGCCGAACTCGGTCACGCGCACGTAGCCGATCCCGTTCGGCTCGAGCTTGGACTTGACCGAGGGCACCTCGATGATGGCGCGGGTGAGCGACACCTCGAACGGCGCCTTGGTGCCGCGCAGGATGGTGAGCTTGACGTTGGTGCCGGGGTTGCCGCGCAGGATGCGCACGATCTTCTGCAGGTCGATCCCGTGCGTGCTCTGCCCGTCGATCGCGACGATCAGGTCGCCGCCGGCAAGGCCGGCGCGCGAGGCCGGCGTGTCGTCGATCGGCGAGATGATCTTGGGCACCCCGTCCTGAGTGGAGATCTGGATGCCGAGGCCGCCGAACCGGCCGTTGAGGTCGCTCTGCGATTCCTTGAATTCCGCCTCGTCCATGTAGTCCGAATGCGGGTCGAGCCGGGTGAGCATTCCCTTGAGCGCGTCGGTGGTGAGCTCGTCCGAGTTGATCGTGTGCACGTAGTCGCGCTGCACGATCTCGATGACGCCATTGATCAACGCGAGGTTGGCGACCGAGGGACCCGCGCGGGTCGATGCCCCGATCGCGATCCCGGCAACGCTTGCCGCAAGCACCGCGGCCAGGACGCCGGCAGCAAGGGTAATCGTCTTCTTCATGTCGGACCTCACGGCATTGCGGGGCGCCATAGCGCATCCGCGCCACGCCCGGCAACAATCAGGATCGGGATAATACGCGCGACTCGGGCGTGCATGGCCTAAGTCCTGTTCACAATATAGTGGCGTCATCCCCAGTGCGGCAATCCGCACGACATGGGGACGGTTCCATTGATTTGCCCCAATTGCCGGGGTCGCTTGACGCGGCCGGAACCGTTCGCCGGCTGGTGCGGTTTTCCGCCTGTGGGCGGCGACCGTGGCCGGCCGGGCGGTCCGGCCGCGAGCACGACAAGGTTTTTCCCAAGAAGGATCTCCGATGAGCGCGTCCTCTCCGGCGGATGAAGCGGCCGCCCCCGATCGCAATCGCCGCGATTTTCTCTATATCGCGACCGCCGCGGTCGGCACGATCGGCGCGCTCGCGACGCTGGTGCCGCTGATCGGCCAGATGGAGCCCGATGCCTCGACGCTCGCGGCAGGCGGGCCGGTCGAGCTCGACATCAGCAAGGTCGCGCCCGGCCAGCAGGTGCTCATCCGCTGGCGCGCGCGGCCGATCTTCGTCTTTCACCGCACGCCGCAGATACTCGACATGATGCGCGACCAGAAACTGCTGTCGCTTCTCGCCGATCCGGACTCGCGGGAGCTGCAGCAGCCGCCTTATGCCACGAATTGGCACCGCTCCATCAAGCCGGAATTCGCGGTGCTGGTCGGCATCTGCACCCATCTCGGCTGCATCCCACTCTTTTACCCACAGCCGAGCGCGACCACGCCGGTCGGCGGATGGCTCGGCGGCTATTTCTGCCCCTGCCATGGCTCGAAATACGATCCCGCGGGACGCGTCTTTCGCGGCGTGCCGGCGCCCTACAATCTGCCCGTGCCGCCGTACCGTTTCGTCAACGACACGACGCTCCGCGTCGGCGAGAATCCGAGCGACTCGCATTTCGATTTCGGCTCGATCCGGCAGATGTGACGGGCCCGGTGATCCTGCGCCGCGACGTTCTGCCGCCGCGCGGCGTTCGCGCGCGCGCCATCATTGCGGAAGATTAATTGGCCGTGCCGGCGCCGCGGTGGCAGGGTCGGCGCATTGGCGGGACGCTTGCCGAATTCGCGCGCCCATTGCGCGCCGGGCTGTTGCTCTCGTTCGTGTCTCGGGTGTTTGCGTCGGCACCAGAGCCTGCGGCATCGAGATCGGCATGGTCAAACGCGCATTGGAGTGGTGGCTATCGATCTGGGGGCTCGGATTGCGTCCAGGATCACCGTCAGCCTGGCTGTTCGCGCTCGGCTGCGTCGTGCTCGCGACGCTGGTGCGCGAGGCGCTCGGCCTCGTCGGGCCCGACAGCGCGCTGTTTGCCTCCTACTACTCGGCGACGCTCGTCGCCGCGCTCGTCGCGGGCGCCGCCGCCGGCAGCGTCGCGGCGGTCGCGGGCGGCCTCGTCGCGCTGTGGCTGTTCGTGCCGCCCGACTGGATGGCGGCGCCGTTCGTCAAGGAGCAGGTCATCGGCGTGCTCACGTTCGCGATCTCCTCCCTCGTGATCATCTGGGCGGCCGAGAGCTATCGCGGCGTCCTGCTTCGGCTGCGCGAGGAGGAAGGCACGCGGCGCCTGCTCAACCACGAGCTCGATCACCGCATCAAGAACGTCCTCGCCAGCGTGCAGGCGATCGTGAACGAGACGCTGCGCGAGCAGCCGGAGAGTCGCGACCGTATCGGCGCGCGCATTGCCGCGCTCGGCGCGACCAACGATCTGCTGATGCGGTCGGAATGGTCGGGCGCCTCGCTGCGTACGATCCTCAGCAGCGAGTTCGCGCCCTATGGGTTGACGCGTTTCGTGCTCGACGGCGAGGATGTCGAGTGTCCGGCCGGTGCCGCCATCCCGCTCGCGCTGATCGTGCACGAGCTCACCACCAATGCGTCGAAATACGGCGCGCTCTCGACGGCCGGCGGCGGGGTCGACGTGTCCTGGCGGTGCGCGGGCGATCGGTTGCGGCTCGCCTGGGTCGAGCGCGGCGGACCGCCGCCACAGCCGCCCACGCGCAGCGGCTTCGGCACGAAGCTCCTGCGCCGCAGCGTGCGCCAGTTCGACGGCACGGTCGACATCCAGTATGCGCCGAGCGGTCTCGAGCTGCGGCTCTCGCTGCGGCTGCCGCCCAAGCGCGCAAGGCGCGCGTTGGCGAAAACACTCGCGCAGAGCGCACGCGACACCGCCGCTGCGTCCGCCGCGCGCGAGGTTCCCTGAGCGAGCGCAAGCCCCGCGCGGCGCCGTGCCGCGCACCCCCCGCGCGAGCGCCGACGCGGAACGCCGACACGCAAGAGACATGGAAAGAGGTCGCACGGCCGAACTTGGCGCGCAGCCGATGCGTTGCTCCTGTGAACGCGCCCGGTCAGGGCGTCCATCAACGAAGGAGTCCGAAATGAGGAAAGCCGCTCTATTGACGGCCGGCGCCTTGGCGCTGCCGCTCGCGTTTTCGCTGCCGGCCGCGGCACAGCAGCAAAACAGTCCGCCGCCCAAGGCGCAGCAGCAACAGCCGGCGCAGCAATCGCAAGGCGCCGAAGCGCAGCAGGGGCAACAGGCGCAGAACGCCGACCAGAATCAGCTCAGCTCGGATCAGATCAAGCAGGTCCAGCAGGCGCTGGATCAGAAAGGCTTCAAGGCGGGACGCCCGGACGGAAAACTAGGGCCCGAAACCAAGCAGGCCTTGAGCAAGTTCCAGCAGTCGCAGAAGCTGCAGCAGACCGGCCAGCCCGATGACCAGACCCTGCAGGCGCTGGGCATCGACGTGAATGGCGGCACCAGCGGGGCGTCGACGACCGGTGCGGCGCCGTCCGATCAAAATCAGAACCAGCCCTCCGACCAAAATCCGAATCAGCCGCCCGCGAACGCAAACCGCAACGGCCAGAAGTAAGACGCGATCACGCATGATCCGGGCGCCCCGTTGGATTTCGTCCGGCGGGGCGTCTTCCGCGTGGCACGTGCTTGCCGGGGGTTCACGGCTACCGTTTAAAGTCTGCAAGCGAACGCAACTAGTGAAACCCGGCCCGACGCTCGTGCGTTGTTCCATCGCACTCGACCGAGGAGCCAGGGAGTCTGCCATGACGAAAGCCGCTTCGATTGCGGCCGCCACCTTGGCGCTGCCGCTCGCCTTTTCGCTGCCGGCCGTGGCGGCGGGCCTGATGGAGCAGGCACAGCAGGAAGGTTTTCGGCAGGCGCGGGAGGCGAGCCACAGGAAGCTCAGCCCGGACCAGATCAAGCAGGTCCAGGAGGCGCTGGACCAGAGGGGCTTTCAAGTGGGACATCCCGATGGCGTCTTGGGCCACGACACGAGGCAGGCATTGAGCAGCTTTCAACGCCAGCTCAATCTCGAGCAGACTGGCCAGCCGGATGACCTGACTTTGCAAGCTCTGGGCGTCGATGTGAACGCCAGCACCACCGGCGCGGCAACGACCGGCGCGGCGCCGACGAGCCTCGATCAAGTGCGCATCCAAACGCCTGGGAACGGTGGTCGCGTCAAGGGCGCACTGTGAGCCGCGATCTCGCGCACGTTCCTGAACATCCTTGGCAGGCCCCGCTGCATCTATCCGGCGGGGCGTTTCGTGCTCGCACAAGAGGGCTGCATCAGTGCATCGTGAGCGGTCGCACACCCCCACCAACACTTCCACACCTCCGCGGAGACGTTGCGAAAGATCAAATCTCTCGCGTTTTCAGCTGAATTTCTCAAACCTATCGCAAGGACGATCGCGCGAGCTTAAGGGTATCTCAACTTGCGCGCGCCATACGGTAGCGAATGGCGCAACCTGCTCTCACGCTCGAGGGCTCCGGCCCGGAACGGCGCTCGCGCGGCGCGGCAACGATCCCCGATCATCAGCCGGAGGCCGACCGCTGGAGCCGGCCCACGGTCATATTGACGGCGCTCGCGGCCGCGGGGTTTGCGGGCATCGTCACGACCGCAAACATCCTTCTGATATCGCGATCGGCCATCCTGGCCGGCGCCTTCACGGCGCTGATGTCGGCCGCGGCGGCCGCGGGCGTCACGCGGCAGGTCCGGCGCTATCGGCTCGATGCGGAGCAGCGCGTCGCGCAGGCCAAGGTGGAGAGCGCCCGCGCCGCCGAGGATGCCATTCGCGCCGCCAACGAGGCGGTGACGCGCGTCGAGCAGGCCAAGGTCGACGACAAGTTTGCGGCGGCGGGCGCGTTGGCGCGCGCGCGCCGGGATGCGGAGGACACCCGCAAGGCGATGAGCCTGCAGCTCGATACCGCGGTCAGCAACATGACGCAGGGCCTGGTCATGTTCGACGCGACAGGTCGTCTGATCGTTTGCAACGATCGCTACGTCGAGATGTACGGGCAGACGCGCGACGTCGTGAAGCCCGGCGCGATGCTGCGCGACATCCTGCGCCATCGCCGCGATACGGGCACGTTCGTGGGCGATCCCGACACTTATTTTCCCCAGATCACGGCGGCGATCGCCCGCTGCAAAGCGCTGACCGAGGTCGTCGAGCTTGCCGATGGCCGCACGATCTCGATCGTGGTGCGCGAGATGGCCGATCACGGCTGGGTCGCGACCCACGAGGACATCACCAGCCAGCGTCGCGTCGAGCGCGAGCTCGACCGCGCGCAGAAGTTCCTCCTCAGCGTCGTCGAGAACGTCCCGACCGTGATCGTGGTCAAGGACGCGCGCGAGCTCCGCTACCTCCTGGTCAATCGCGCGACCGAAAAGTTCTATGGCCTCCCGCGCGGAGAGATCATGGGAAGGACCACGCACCAGCTTTTTCCCAAGGCGACGGCGGACCTGATCGTCGCGCACGACCGGCAGCTGCTGCAGTCGAAGCGGGAGCTCTTTCTCGGCGAGCACGAGGTCGACACGCCGGGCCACGGCAGGCGGCGCGTCGTCGCGCGGCGCCTTCCGGTGTGCGACGAGAGGGGCGAGCCGAAATACCTGCTCAGCCTGATCGACGACCTCACCGACCGCGGCGCGCCCGGCTGACCAATCTGCCGTCGGCAGGCTCGTTCACGCACGTGCGGCGGCCGGTCACCATGCCGTCGCGGCGGACCTCGCGCTGATGCGATCGACGTCCTCGTCGAGCAGATAGCCTTCCCGTGCGAGCTTGACGGCGGCGGCATGCACCTTCGCGGCGTAGTCGGCCGGGCTTTTGTAGCGCTCCTCGAGCGACAAGCGGCCATCGTTGGTCGCGTCGCGCTCCGCCTTGGTCCGGGCGAACGGGAGGTAGGAGCCGTCGAGATAGCAGAGCTCGCCGGGGGCGCCCGCGCTGGGGCTGCGCACCGACCAGCCGGTCGCGGTCGCGGTCGGCACCGCGATGTCGGGCAGGATCACACCGCTCGTCTCGTTGCCGTCGCGGTCGACCTTCGGCACCAGCACAGCGTAGTGGTCGGCGAGCGCGACCGGCGGCACCTGATCGATGATCCCCTTGGCGAATTGCGGCCCGTAGTCGAAGCGCGGGCGCGGGCTCGGTCCCTTGGCGAGCGTGAAGCCCGGAATGTGCACGGTCGGTCCCGTCATCGCGACCAGCGTCCCGTCATCGATGCGCGGATGCCGGCTCGGCGGCGGCGGCGTGCCGTCCTTGACCCAGCGGTCGAGCGCCATCAGCGCGGCGCGCAAGAGCGGCCGGTAGTCGAGCGTGTTGAACGGCATCGCGCACACGCCCTTGGGCATGGTCTGGATCTCGACGTGCTGGGTGCCGGCGAAATGATAGATGCGCACATTGGCGGGCTCGACGCCGTCTTGCTGCCCGCTCGGGTCGGTGACGAGCAGCGAGCCGCCCGACTGCCAGTATTCGGTCGCCGTGTTGGTGCTGATCACCTTCGGGCAATCGCCGCGCGCGCTGCAACGCGCCAGGATGCCGTCCTTCGCGCCGGTGAACGGATCGGTCTGCGTCTCGAACGCGAACGGGAAGCCGATGTTCGGATAGAACATGAAGCCATGCCCGATCTGCACCATGCGGTTGGGCTGGGCGAAGCGCTCGTTGAGGAAGAGCCGTGCGGTCGCGACGTGCGGATTGATGCCGTCGAACACGATGCGATGCGCCTCGTCCTCGTTGAAGCCCTGGTAGACGAAGTCGCGCAGATAGCGCCCGCTCTGGGAGGTGCCGTGCGCGAGCGTGCGCGTGATCGCGCTCCGGCCGTTGCGCGCGAGCGGGTTGGCGGTGCCGGCGTCGTCGGCCGCCGCATGGCGCAGGAAGGCGACGAGGTCGCGCGTCGCCGCAAAGCCGACGCCCGCGACCGGCGGATCTTTCGCCTGGTAGACGAGCTGATAGATCGTGCCGATGCGAAAGGCCGTGCCCGCGGGGAGGAGGCGGATGGTCTGCGCATCGACGAATTCCCACTGGTCGCCCGAGATGATCGACGACGCGTCGGCGTTGCGGTCGCGCTCGATCAGCGTCGCGGAGTCCTGGTCGACCGTCGGATAGCTCAAGCGCACCTGCTTGGTCGTCGCATCGTTGAGCAGGAACTCGTCCCACACGGTGCCGACGATCGGGCTCGGCGCGTTGGTGGCATGCGGCACCTCGATGCGCAGATTGTTGTTCTCGGCGGGCAGGCCGGGAATCCAACCGCTCCACACCACCGAGAATCCCTCGCGCATCAGGAAGCCGTTGCCGGCTTGTGCAAGCGTCGAAGGATCGTTGCTCGCCGGGGCGCTGTTGAACTGGATGAGCGCACGCTTATTGCCGCGATTATTGACGTCGTAGAGCAGGGCGCCGTTGCCTTTGGCGAGATCGGCCGGCCGCAGGATGTAGAAGTCGGCGGAGTATTCGACCTTGCCGCGCGCGTTGCGCGGCGCCTTGTCGAGGTCGACGATCACGGCGTCGAGCGGCGCCTTGGGATCGAGCTCGCCATGGAAGCGGCCGACCACCTTCTCGTAGGCGCCGACCGTGCCGAAGGCCGCGCCGCCCGCGAACGGCTCGGTGCGCAGGATCTCGATGCGGGTGACGCGCGCCTGCGCACACGTTGCGGCGAGCGCAAGCGCCACTGCCAGCGGAGCGATCAGCCGTCTCATGGCCCGTGCCTCGTTGGAATTTTGCAGCGTGGGAATGCAGGATTTCGACGAACCCGGCTGCCCCGGGGCCGGCGCGCAACGACAAATGCACCCATTATTTCCGCACGCGCGCAATGCACTTTTCAAGAGGCCTTTTGGCTGCGGGCGCTCGCGTTCGGCCGTTCGCAAGAATGTCAGTAGTCGGTAGTGCACGTCCGCGCCCGCACGCATAGCGGGTAATCTCGCTGACATGTGCGATTTCGCACATCACGCCCGGCACAACCCGTGCATCACCTTAGCGAAGAGTTACCAAAGACATCCCAATTTGAAACAGAGTTCCATGCAATGCGCACTGCGAACGACAGATTCGTGACGTTGAGTTCTGCCGCGCGGCGCCGCCTTTTACTATCGCGCGACGAAAGTTTCCGGATCGCGTTTGCATTTTGTTGACCATATGAAGGGGTTCGACTACGGGAAACTGACCAAAAAAAAGAGCAAAAAACCTGCAGGGCGGGCGTGATTCCATGACAAATTCGGTTGTGCTGGCGCAGGCGAACGGCGCTCAGGGTTCGAACGCGGCTCCCGCTAGAGTTGTCGCCGTCATCAAGCCCGACAACAATCAAGCGATCACGATCCATCTCGATGGATCGACCAAGCTCGACCTCTCCGCCATTGCCAATGAGAACATCACGTTGGTCCATGTCGGCGACCGGCTGATCATCCTCTTCGACAATCACGCCGAAGTCACGATCGAGCCGTTCTTCGCCGACAATGGCCAGCCGCTCCCCGACATCACGGTCGAGCTCGGCCCGGACCACGACGTCAGCGCCACGCAGTTCGCGAGCGATTTTCCGATCACCACCGACGCGTCGGTGCTGCCGGCCTCCGGCGGCCCGAACTCGATCGCGTCGGGCGGCAACTTCGTCTCGTTCACCATCGACGCGCTGGCTCCGCCCGGAACGCCCCTGGGGCTCCTCACGTCCGAAGGTGCGAACGGGCCGACGGGCGCCGAGACGAACGGCAATGCCGGCCAGCAGATCGTCCCGATGTCGCTCACCGCGGCGACGATCACGGCGGCCGCCGACGAGGCCGGGCTGACCGCGACGGTCGATCAGTTCGGCGTCGGCAACGACCCGGCCGCGCACGCGGTCGCGACCGGCGTGCCGGGCTCGCTGCTCGCGCTCGTGAACTTCGGCACCGGCGGGCCGAACGCGGCGCCGTTCCGGTTCGTGTCGACGAGTGCGGCCGGCACGTGGCTTGCGAATCTCGGGCTCACCTCGCACGGCGCCGCGATCGATACCGCGACGGTCAACGGCGACACGCTGATCGCCAGCACCGATCCGGCCGAAGGCACGCCGCACCAGGTCTTCTCGCTCACCATCAACGCAGATGGCGCGTGGACCTTCACGTTGCTCGCGCCGCTAGACGAGGCGGTCGGGCACGGGACCAACACGGCGACGATCGACCTCTCCGGCCTGATCCAGGCGGTCGATGCGGCGGGTCTCACCATCACGTTGGCGAAGGATTTCACCATCGTCGTCACCGACGACGTGCCGCTGCTCACCGGCGTGACGGACACGTCGGGCAGCGTCGCGGAAGGCGCGCTGGGAGCGGGCTCGTCCGGCGATCTCTACGGCGCCGGCAATGACCCGACCCATGCGCACGGCCTCGCGACCGCGACTGGCTCGCTCGCGACACTCGTCGCCTTCGGCGCCGACGGCCCGGCGTTCATCAACGTGCAGCAAGGCGAGGAGCGACACACCGTCCAGGCGGTGGACGGCTTCCAGTTCGCGGTGGCGAACGGGGCGACGCACGATTTCGGCGTCACGTCGCACGGCCAGGAGGTGAACTTCCTCACGCTCTCGCCGGTGACCGGCAGCGCCGACGGCGCGTCGCAGATGCTGACCGCCTGGACCAACGGAGGCGGGAGCGGCAGCCACGCGGTGTTCACGCTGACGCTCGACGGCGACGGCAGCTATACGTTCACGCTGATCAACCCGATCGACGACGGCCCCGACCAGGCCGCGAGCGCGGCGACCCTCGATCTCTCCAGCCTCGTGCAGGCGGTCGATTTCGACGGCGACGTCATCCCGCTGTCGGGCGACTTCAAGATCACCGTCAATGACGATGCGGTGGTGCTGACCACGAGCACCGTCGCAGGCAGCGTCGACGAGGGAGCACTGGGCGGCGGCAACGACCACTCGCTCATCGGCGCCTCGGCGGCGATGAGCGGTTCGCTCACGAGCCTGGTGTCTTTCGGCGCCGACGGCCATGCGGTCGATGCCAATGGCGGCAATTCCGGCTTCCAGTTCGCCGTGGCGAACGGCGCCAGCCATGACTTCAACGTCGCGTCGCATGGGCAGGAGGTGAACTACGTCACCCTCTCGACCGTCACCGACGGTGCGGATGGCGCGTCGCAGACGTTGACAGCCTGGAGCAACGGCGGCGAGGCGAACGGTGGCCATGCGGTCTTCACGCTGACGCTCAACGGCGACGGCACTTATGCGTTCACGCTGCTCGCGCCGCTCGACGACGCCGCCGGCGGCGGAGAGAATTCGGCGACGCTCGACCTGTCGAGCCTGGTGCGGGCGGTCGATTTCGACGGCAGCAGCATCGCATTGTCGGGCGACTTCAAGATCAGCGTGGTCGACGACACACCGACGGTCGCCGGCGCTCAGTCCGGCAGCGTCGACGAAGGCGGGCTGTCAGGCACCAACCCGTTCCTGTTCATCACCGGCGGCAACGATCCGGGCGCTCCGACCGAGACGAGGGGCTCGCTCGGCGTCCATTTTGGCGCCGACGGTCCCGCGGCGACGGGTGCGGTCGCGTTCACCGACCAAGCGAACGCGGCAAACAACGTCACGGTGACGGACGGCAACGGAAAAACCGTGAGCCTTGCCGACTTGACCTCGCACGGCGATGCCGTCCACTTCCAACTGCTCGATGCGCAGACGCTCGTCGCCTTCACCAACACGGTCGCGCCCGAGGGCGGCCAGGTCGAGCAGGTGGTGTTCACAGTCACGCTGTCGGGCGCCGGCAACGGCAGCTACGACTTCGTGCTCGACCAGGCACTCGATCAACCGTTCGGCGGCGAGGATCCGCTCACGCTGACGTTCGCCTACACGGCGACGGATTTCGACGGCGACACGGCGAACGGCACCTTCACGATCACCGACACCGACGACGTGCCGGTGCTCGTGCCCGCGGTCGCCACCGGCAGCGTCGTCGAGGAAGGCGCGCTCGCGAGCGCCGCCTCGCCCGGCGATCTCTTCGGCACCGGCAACGATCCGGGCCATGCGCACGGCCTCGCGGTGGCGAGCGGCTCGGTGGCGAACCTCGTCTCTTTCGGCGCCGATGGGCCGGAGCTCGGAACATCGGTCGACCGATCCGGTACGACGCATTTCGCCGCCGGGTTCAACTTCGCGGTCGCCAATAACAGCGCGTTCGACTTCGGGGTGACGTCGCACGGCGCGGCGGTCAACTTCGTCACGCTGTCGGGCGAGGGATTTATCGGGGGCCCGGGCGCCGTCGAGGTCGCGAACACGCTGACGGCGTGGACCAATGGGGGGCCGACGAACGATCCGAGCAGCCACGCGGTTTTCAGCCTTACGCTCGACGGCGACGGCGGCTACACCTTCACGCTGCTCAACCCGCTCGACGACACTGGGGCGAACGGCGATGCGATCACGCTCGACCTGTCGAGCCTGATCAAGGCAGTCGACTCCGACGGCGACAGCGTCACGCTCTCCGGCGACTTCAAGATCAGCGTCACCGACGACGTCCCGATGATCGGCCCGGCTGCCTCGGGCACGGTGTTCGAGGCTGGCCTGACGGCCGCGACCGATCCATTCGGCACCGGCAACCACGCCGGCTCGGCGAGCTTTGCCACCGAGGCGAGCGGCACGCTCGGCGCCCATTTCGGTGCCGATGGTCCGGCGACCCAGGGCAGCACGAGCGAGACCGAGAGCCTCGATGCCGGCTTCAGCACC
>DATGLS010000004.1:0-187328 GCA_035293985.1 Xanthobacteraceae bacterium | reverse complement strand
ATGAGAGATTGATCACCGACGTCTCAAGGCTTCGTCCCCACCTTTGCACGATCATCCCGCGACACACCTGCCGAGGCCAATGCCTCGGCAGAAAAACAATCGCGCCTCATTGCTTGACAGGGGACATAAGAGCAATCTCGTCCAGCGGGCTCATACGTCTGCGGCGCGGGATTGCTTCGGCGGCGCCGCCGCCTCGCAATGACGCCGAGTCGATGACGCACCAATGTCTCGCCGCCTCGATCCGCACATCCAGGGCTGGCTGCTGGCGCTGCCGGCGGTGGTTCTGCTCGCGACCTTCACGCATGTGCCGGCGATCAAGACCATCATCGACAGCTTCTTTGCGACGCCGGCGCGCAACGGCGCGGCGCCGTTCGTCGGCCTCGACCAATACGCCACCATGCTGGCCGATCCGATCTTTGCCCGCGCGATCGAGAACAATCTCGTCTATGCGCTGGTCACCGTGCCGCTCGCGATCGCGCTCGCGCTCGCGATGGCGCTCCTCGTCAACGGCCGCGTGCGCGGCCGCGCGGCGCTGCGGCTCGCCTTCTTCACACCGGCCATCCTGCCGATGGTCGCGGCGGCGAGCATCTGGCTCTTTTTCTATACGCCCGATTACGGCCTCATCAATCAGGTGATCCGCGCCTTCGGCTTCGCCGGCGTCAACTTCCTCGGCGATCCCGCGACCGCGCTGCCCGCCCTGATGGCCGTGACG
This sequence comes from Xanthobacteraceae bacterium, assembly GCA_035293985.1. GTDB lineage: Bacteria > Pseudomonadota > Alphaproteobacteria > Rhizobiales > Xanthobacteraceae > JAVDCA01. Next base: position 186,616 of record DATGLS010000004.1, on the reverse strand, counting down.
GTGTGGAAGGAGGCGGGCTTCTTCATGATCTTCTTCCTTGCCGCCCTGCAGCAGGTGCCGCCCGACCTCTACGAAGCCGCTCGCATGGAGAATGCGAGCCGTTGGCAGACCTTCCGCCGCGTCACCTGGCCGATGGTGATGCCGACCACCCTGTTCGTCGCCATCAATGCGCTGATCAATGCCTTCCGCGTGGTCGATCAGGTGGTCGCCATGACGGGCGGGGATCCGAACAACGCCACCACCCTGCTCCTGTTCTACATCTACCAGGTTGCGTTCAGCTTCTGGGATTCCGGCTACGCGGCGGCGCTCTCGACCGTGCTGCTGGCCGCGCTCGCGGGCGTCGCGCTGGCGCAGTTCTTCCTCCTCGATCGGCGGATCCACTACCGATGAACGGAAGGGAGACCAGCGCGCCCGTGTCGCCCCTGACGAGCCTCGCGGCCTGGTTGCTTGGCCTCATGTGGGCCCTGCCGCTGCTCTATGCGTTGTGGGCCGCGTTTCATCCCGCCGCCGACACGACGCATTTCGATCCCGCCGCACCGCTGACGCTCAGGAATTTCACCCGCGCCTGGGACGCGGCGCCGTTCGCGCGCTATTTCGTCAACACGGTCCTGCTCGTCATCGGCATCATGGCGGCGCAGTTCGTCATCTGCACGCTCGCGGCCTTCGGCCTCGCGCGGATGAGGTTCCGCGGCGCCGACATCCTGTTCGCGCTGATCCTCGTCCAGCTCATGGTCACGCCCGACGTGCTCATCCTGGAAAACTACCGCACCCTGCAGTCCCTTCGCCTGACCGACACGCTCACCGGCATCGGCCTGCCTTATGTCGCGTCCGCGTTCGGCATCTTTCTGCTGCGCCAGGCGTTCAAGACCATCCCGAAGGAGCTCGACGACGCCGCGCGCCTCGAAGGGGCGGGAACGCTGCAGACCATCTGGCGCGTCTACCTGCCGCTCGCGCGGCCCGTCTACGTCGCCTACGGCCTCGTCTCGGTGAGCTATCATTGGAACAACTTCCTCTGGCCGCTGATCGTCACCAACTCGGTGGAGAAGCGGCCCGTCACGGTCGGCCTGCAGGTCTTCGCCTCGGTCGACCAGGGCATCGACTGGTCCGTTATCTGCGCCGCCGCGCTGATGACCTCGGCGCCGCTGATGATCGCGTTCCTGGTCTTCCAGCGCGCGTTCATCCAGAGCTTCCTGCGCGCTGGCATCCGGTAGGCGAGAGGACCGTCGCATCAGTTGAGCATCAGTTGGAGAGACGAAGAGGGTCGTAGTCCGGGGAGGCTCTATTTGCATTCCGCTTGCGTTCATTGCGGGCTACGCGACAATGCCCGCATCCGAGGCAAGGGTGGGCTCATGCAGACCTATCTCGTGGAAGCGATAGGCGTCGCGGCGGCGCTGGCGAGCCTTTATGCGGCATATGCCGAGACCATGGTCCCGCTGCGGGCCGCTTCGATCGCCGCGAATGTCCTCGCCCTCGTCGGCGCGCTGTGGCTCGGTCTTGTCGCCGTTGCGGTGGTTTGCGCTCTGCTGCTGGCGCTCAACGCGTTCCGGCTGCACCAGATCCGCAAGCTGGTCCGCGACATCGAGCAGGCGATCAAGGGCGATCTCGATGCGACCTGGCTGCTGCCCTTCACGCGGCCGCAGCGATTCAAGGCCGGCCAGGTCATGATGGCGCGCGGCGACTATTCGACGGCGGCCTTCTACGTGGTGGCCGGCGAGGTCGAGCTCGTCGAGCTGGGCGAGACCTTCGGCAAGGGCACGCTCATCGGCGAGATCGGTCTGTTTGCGCCGGATGGCCGGCGCACGCTGACGGCGCGCTGCAAGACGGACGTCGAGGCCGCGCGGCTCGATTACGAACGCTTCAAGGAGCTCTACTTCGAGAATCCGCAATTCGGCTTCCGCGTGCTGCACCTCATCGTCGCGCGCCTCCAGCACAACGCCGCCCGCGCCGTCGTGCCGACGTGATCCGGTCGGCGAGGCGGCGGGCGGAGTTTCTCACCTGATCCGAAGCCCGGATGGAGGTGCGAAGCACCGTAATCCGGGGAGGGGCTTTCCCCGCATTCCGCTTGCGGTCCATGCGGGCTGGGAGAAAAATCAACCCGGCGGCGGCTTTTCGCCCGACCCCTCCGGCTTGGCGAGCCCGAAGGCCTGCCGCACCTGGATGACCGCCCAGATGCCGCCGCCGAGCGCGAGCCCGAGGCCGAGCTCGAAGAAATAGCTGCCGCTGTTGACGACCGAGGGGTTCGCGGCGCTCGAGGCAAAGTCGAGGTAGAGGATAAGGAGGCCGGCGATGCAGATCGCGAGGCCGACCAGGAACTGCCAAAGGTTCTGCAACATTGCCGCCCCCGTTCGACGCGCCAGATCGGCGCATATCCTTTTCGGCGAACCGGTGTCGACTTCGCCGGGATATGCCCTGGCGCCATTCCGCCGTCTGCGCTTAAATCTCGTTGCGCAACGGAGGATAGTCCGGAATGGCCAGTGCGGACAATGCAGGCGGGATGAGTGCACGCGGGATGATCGCGGTCGACAAAATGGGGGGCAAGGTCCTCTTTCTCGACCCGGTCACGTTCAAGACCGAGGTCACGATCGAGGGCTTTCCGCGCACCGTGCACGAGCTGCTCATCATTCCCGAGTTGGGGCTCGCCTATGTGCCGATCTTCGGTGACGGCATCCACGGCCGCAATCCCAACCCGCAGCACCTGCTGTGCGTGTTCGATCTCAACAAGCGCGCCCATGTGGCCACCATCGACCTGCGGCCCTACATCGCGCCCCACACCCTCAAGCGCGGGCCGGATGGGCTGATCTACATCACGTGCGAGAACAGCGCGGTCGTCGCCATCATCGACCCGCAGACCCAGAAGGTGGTCGGCGCGATCGATTCGGGCTCGACCAACGGGCACCGGCTGATCATCGCGCCCGACGGGCAGCGCCTCTACACCGAAAACGAGGAGGACGCGACGATCTCGGTGATCGACCTGCCGGCGCGCAAGCTGCTCGGCAAGGTCAAGACGCCGCGACCGCTCGCCGGCATCGCGATCTCGGCCGATGGCGCGACCGTGGTGGCGGTCGACGACGCCGAGCCGAAGCTCATCCTGATCGACACGGAGGCCGGGGCCGTGCGCGAGGAGGTCGTGCTCGAGGACGTCCCCAAGGCGGCGCAGATCGCGCGCTACGCACCCGACAACAGCATGCTCGGCGTCACCAGCCTCAACAGCAACATGGTGAGCCTGATCGATCCGTCATTCCGCCAGCAGACCGCCATAAGGGTCGGCAGCCAACCCATGGACATGGCGTTCCGCGGCGACGAACTCTACGTCGCGTGCCAGGGCGACGGGTCCGTGCATGTGATCGACATCCCGGCGCGCAAGGTCAAGGCGAGCTTCGCGGCGGGGACCGGCTGCGAGTCGCTCGGGTTTTTCTGACGAGCGGAAGTCCGGATCGAGCCAAAACGACATGCGGACACACGGCATGCGCCCCGCCGCCGGGCGGGACGCGTCAGTGTCGCTGTTCGGACGCTTGCGGCGCGAGACTTACCACTCGATCCAGCGCTCGCCGCGCCAGTAGCCGCGGCCCTCGTGCTCGCGGAACGTGAAGTGCTCGCGCGGGCCCCAACGCCACGAATCCGGGTGCACGATCACGTGCGCGCCTTCCGGGTATTCGTAGGTCGTATGGGTGTGCCAGCAGACGTCTTCGCTACAAACGATCGCGGCCGATGCGGTCATGCCGGAAAAGGCCAGGACGCCGCCGCCGAGCGCCGCGCCGATCAAAGTCTTGCCAAGTCTGGTCATCTCATGTCCTCCGTTTTTGTCGGTTCACACCGTCGCTCGACGCAAATCGATCTCGCGACGCAGCACTGCCCGCGCGTGCGAGCAGGCTTCGTCCGACATGCGCCACGCAGTGAATTCAACGGAGCAGGAACGCCTATGTTCCTCCGACAGGTGCCGGACTCTGCGTCCGCATTAATCGGCAAGGAACTCGCGGCAGCCGAGGTCGTCGACGGCCAGGAAAATGCGCTCGAGATGCGACCACCATATCACGGACGGAATCTTGTTCTCCGCCTGCCCGACCGGTGTCGTGATCTGCCACAGCACCGAGAGGCGGTAGTCGTCGTCGAGCGCCCGCCGGTCATAGCCGCGAACGCCGTGCGTCACGAGCTCGGCGTGGTAGCGGTCGAGCAGGGCGCGCTCGTACCGGCGCCGGCGGTCCGGGTACCAGTGCAGCGCGACCATATAGGCGAGGTCGTCGGTCGCGACGTCGAGCCGCCATGAATCCCAGTCGAAGAAGCGAACGTCGGCGCTCGTCGCATCGCGCGGCAGAAAGATGTTCCAGACGTGCGCGTCGCCCTGCAGGATCGTCATGTTGCGATGGCTAGCGTAGCGCGCACTCAACTGGGGCCACGCGGCGATCAGCCCCTCATACACGTCTCGCCGTTCGGCCGGCAGACGGTCGCCGAGGCGATCGGCAAAGCGCGCATATTGGTCGGCGAAACCCTTGCGCGCCGCGTCATCCGGATCGTTCCAGGCCCCGATCGTCGAGCCGAGCCGCGCGTCGTCCCACCAGGCGGCGTGAAAGCGCGCTCGCGCGGCGACCATTCGGTCGCAGTCCGCGATCGCCGGCGGGATCGGCCACGTGGTCGCGACCATGTGCGTGTCGGTGAGGTCTTCGAGCACCAGGTGCCAGACGTTGGTTTCGGGGTTCCATTGCGCGTCGTAGCACCGCGGCGCGAGGCGGGCCGACATCGTGTCGGCAATCTCGTTGTAGAACGCGACCTCCCGGCGCCCGCCGTTCCAGGGCGTGCTCATGCGCTCGGGCGCACCGGTTTTGAAGATCAGCGACTGCGGCGCGCCGGCCGCGTCACCCTCGTAAGACAAACGCAGCCGGATGATGCGCGACAGGATGGTGTTGCGTGCGCTCTCGACCGCGACGTCGCGCACGCGGCCATCGCCCAGCGCGCCGGCGTTGCGCAATGCGGCGGTGAGGCGCGCCGGCTCGGCTGCGGCGGGTGGTGGCTCGGTCGACATGGCCGGGTCCTCCGATGCGGCGCGCCAGGATCGCGCCCGCCCGACGCGTTAGCACAAACGCGCGACGCCCGCGTGTCACCCGCCGACGAGGGCCGGCGCATGCGGCGGCTCAGAGCCCTTCGACCAGGTAGGCGTGCGACGTCGTGGTCCTCTGCCGGATCTCGTTGACCTTCTTTTGCGTCGGCGAGTTGTACCAGCCCTTCGCCTGCTCGGCCGTGTCGAAGCGCACGACGATCAGCCGCTTGGGCGCTTGGCCGTCGAGCGGCGTGAGGTGATCGGTGCGGGCGATGTACTGACCGCCGAAATCCGTGAACAGCTGCGCCGCGACCGCGTTGGTGCGGTTGCCGAGCGCGCTCCAGCCGACCGGATCGTTGATCGCGGCGATCTCGGCCACGAAATAGACCGGCGGTTTCGCCTGCGCGTGCAAGGTCTGCACTGCGCCGCCGCCGAGGGCGGCACCGGCCAGGATGGAGAGCGCAACAAGCTGCCGTGTTTTCATGGTCGCCTCGTTCCGGTTGATCGAGCCAAGAACACAAAGAAACGGATGCCTTGTGGCCGCATGAGTACCCAGGCGCCGATTGCCGTCAACCGGTGGCCAAAATGGGGCCGCGGACATGCCCCGCTTTCGGCGTTTTCACTGGGTTCCATTGTGGCGAATGGCGGCGGCGAAGGTTCTCGACGTCTGGAGGGGGCAGGGGATGATCGATCGCGACGCGAGCGCCGACACGGCGCGGCGCCTGCAGCGCACCGCCGTCACTGCGATCGTCGCTGCCACGATGATTGTTGGGATCCTGGCGACGGGCGCCGCGACCGCAGGGACGCGCGCCGACGCCGTGATCGCTGCGCTCGCGCTGGGGCAGGGCCGCCATTGCGTGGTCACGCGGACGCCGGATGCGCGCGTGACCGTGCGTGGTGATGCGTGCGACGGCCGTCGTTTGATCCGTGCGATCCTGACGCTGTTGGCGTCGAGTGATGCCGAGGCCGCGCCGGTCGATGTCGATCTCGATATCGTCGTCAAGACGCTCGACGGCTTCAACCACGAAACGTTGCGCGACGTGACGCTGCGCCTGTGGGTGGAGCACGGCGCGATCGCGGCATTCGCGCTCGCCGCCAAGCTCCGCGACGGCGACGTCAGCGGTGTGCTGGGCACTGCAGCCGACCGTCGGCCGACGATCCGTCTCGACGCCGGAGATGCCGGCGCTTTCCTGCGCTGGGCCGGTCTTTATCGCCACATGCGCGGCGGCACGCTGAATATCGCCGTGCATGGGCCGGCCGCGGACGGCGCGGCCGAGGACGGCGTCGCGAGCCTGCGCGCCTTCACGATCGTGGACGATCCCGCCTTGCGGCCGCTCGCGCGGCTCCTGTTCGATCGCCGCAGCCCCGCGCGTCGGCTCTTCGCATTCTCGCGCCTGCGCTTGACGTTCAATTCACGGGCCGGACACGTCGCCTTCGGCGAAGGAATGATCATCGGCGAGCCGATCGAGGCGACGCTCGACGGTAGCTACGATCTCGCGCAAGATCGGCTCGACCTGCGTGGCGTCATGGTGCCGCTCGTCCAGTTTTCACAGGCCGTGCCGATGGATCTTCCGAACGAAGTCGGGCTGATCGCGAGTGACTATGCCATCTCGGGACCGCCCTCGGCACCGGTATTGCGGATCGATCCGCTGCGGACGCTCGCGCCCGGGTTCATGCGCAAGCTGTTCGAGTTCGCGTCGCGAGCGCAGAGCCTGGAGCCGTAAGCGACGTCACGCGTGGGTCGTCAGCACGGCATATCAGCGAGACTCGTGGCCATCATGAAGAAAATGCGCAGGCGGCACCAGCCGGGCGCCTTGCGACAAGTGCGGCCGGCCTGCATCTTCGCGTCGATCTCGTGCTGATGTCGCTGCTGCGGCCGGATTGGCGGCCAAGGGCCGGCGCCGCTTGAGGGAGAGCACATGCTGGGCCCGACGTTGGAGACCGAACGGCTGCTGTTGCGGCCGCCAGGCGCGGAGGATTTCGACGCGTGGGCCGGCCTGATGGCCGACGCGGATGCGTCGCGCTTCATCGGCGGCCCGCTGTCGCGATCAGGTGCGTGGCGCAGCATATGCACCGTGACGGGAGCGTGGGTCGTGCGGGGCTTCAGCATGTTCTCGTTCATCGAGAAGGCGAGCGGCCGTTGGATCGGGCGTGGCGGGCCGTGGCAGCCGGAAGGATGGCCGGGAAAGGAAGTCGGGTGGGGACTCGTCCGGTCTGCGTGGGGCAAGGGATACGCTACCGAGGCGGCCACGGCATGCATTGATTGGGCGTTCGATACCCTCGGCTGGGACGACGTGATGCATCCCATCGATCCGGCGAACGAACCGTCGATCCAGGTCGCGCTGCGGCTCGGCTCGCGGCGGCTCGGCTCGGCGCGGCTGCCCGCGCCGTTGGACAACACGGTGGATCTCTACGGCCAGGACCGTGCCACGTGGCGAAATCGTCGCGCGATCAATTCAGCTTGATGTTCGCGGCCTTGATGATGGGCATCCACTTGTCCAGCTCGGCTTTGTGATGCGCGTAGAGTGCCTCCGGCGTCTGCTGATCGGGCGGTGGAATGTCCTGCCCGAGCTCGGCGAGACGCTTTTGCACGTTCGCGTCCGCGAGCGCGGCGTGCACCGCGTCGATGAGCTTGGCCATGACGTCCTTCGGCGTGCCTTTCGGCGCCCATAGGCCGTGCCACACTGCGATGTAGAAGCCGGGCAGGCCGGCCTCATCGACGGTCGGGATGTCGGGCGCCGCCGCAAGGCGCGTCTTGGCGGTGACCGCATAGGCCCGGATCTGCCCGGCGCGCACCTGCGGCAGCGAGTTCGCGGCCTGGTCGAAGGTGAGATCGATGTTGCCGGCCAGCAGGTCCTGCATCACCGGGCCCGTGCCGCGATAGGGCACGAACTGGAATTTCGTCCCGGTGAGCTGCTGGAAGAAGATGCCGCCGATGTGCGAGGCGCTGCCCGCGCCGGCGGTACCCTGGGTGACCTTGTCCTGGTTCGCCTTCACCCAGGCGATCAGCTCCTTGAGGTTCTTGGCCGGCACCGCGTTCTTGCTGACCACGAGCTGCGGATTGTTGGCGATCAGCGAGATCGGCGCGAAATCGTTGAGCACGTCGTACTGCAGCGGATAGACCGCGGCGTTCACCACGTGCGTGCTCCAGTGGCCGATGCCGATGGTGTAGCCGTCGGGCGCCGCGCGGGCGACACGGCCGACGCCGATCGAGCCGGCCGCGCCCGTGATGTTCTCGATCAGCACCGTCTGGCCGAGCTTCGCGCCCATCGCCTGGCCGACGAGGCGCGCGATCGTGTCGGTCGGGCCGCCGGCCGCGAACGGCACCACCATCGTGATCGGCCGCGCCGGATAGGTCTGCGCGTGCGCGGCGCTCAGGCCCGAACCGAGCGCGGAGGCCGCGGCGACGGCGGCGGCCAGAACCAGTCGTTTCATTCCATATCCCTCATGCAGCGTCGTTGTCGGGGGCGCCGAAACTACGCGGCGAGGGACGCGAGGGAAAGCAGCAAATCGGACGTAAGGCGTCCTACGGCTCGATACCGAAATACATCTTGAAGACTTCGTTCATGGTCGGCTGGATCGCCAGCGCCGCATCGATATCGGCCTGGCCGCCACCGCGGTCGCCCTCTCTGAGCTTGGCGACGCCGCGCCCGAAGAGGGAGGGGGCGAACTTCGGATCGATCTTCAGCGAGGCGTCGAAGTCGACGAGCGCGCGCGCGGCCGCGTTGAGCTTGAGGTAGATGACGCCGCGGCTCATCAGGGTGCGCGCGTCACGGGGCGCGAGTCGCAACGCCTGGTTGAGGTCGTCGAGCGCGCGGGTGTACTGGCCGTTGTTGCGGTAGCTCGCGGCGCGATCCTGGTAGGCGACGACGGCGTCGGGATCGAGCCGGATCGCCTCGGTGAGGTCGGCGATCGCGCGCTCGAAGTCCTTCTTGTAGTCGTAGACGCTGCCGCGGTTGGTGTAGGCCCAGGCGAGGCCCTTGCCGTGGTATTTGCCCGAATTGATGGCGCGGGTGCAGCCGGCGATCTGCTCGTCGAGGTCGCGGGTGTCGCCGCGGCAATTCCATTCCTCGGCGCTCTGTGCGGCGGCGCTCGTCGGCCATAGCGGCGTCGCGGCGATGAACAGCGCCGTTGCAAGCGCGCGTGCGGAAGCTTTCGGCATGGCATCCCCCTGTGGCTCGGCGCAACGCTACAGACAATGCGCCGCTGAGGCAATGTACCGACGGCGGCGGCCGCCCTCCGACCGGCAATGGAACTGGGCGCAGCCCGCGCGACGCCTTTGCCGATACCCGCTTCGCCCGGCCCGCGCTACACTCAGCCGACGGCATTGCGCGGGCCGGACCCGTCGTGCCGGTCGATGCAGGGACGGGAGCGTTACGCCATGAATGTCCACGCCGGGGCTCCGACCGGGAAGCCCGTCACGACGCCGCCGTTTCGCGCCGAGCACATCGGCAGCCTGCTGCGGCCGGCCGACTTGCTGCGCGAGCGCGCCCGCTTCGCGCGCCGCGAGATCGACCAGGCGGCGCTCACGGCCGCCGAGGACGCGGCCATTCGCGACGCGATCGCGCTGCAGGAACGGCTCGGATTCAAGTTCGTGACCGACGGCGAATTCCGCCGCCGCTCCTATCACAGCTTCTTCTACGGCGAGCTCGGGCGGCTCTCGATCGACACCATCGACGGCGAGGCCGCGCAGGCTGGGGTGGGCGAGGGCCGGCGCGGCACCCAGCCGGTCGCCATGATCGGCAGCCGCGTGCAGTGGACGCATCCGATCAACGCGCCCGATGTCGCCTTCCTCAAGAAGAGCTCCGACCGTGCGCCGAAGATCACCATTCCCGGCCCGTGCGCGCTGCACTTCCGTGGCGGCGACAAGGCGGTGCTCGCCGGCGCCTATAGCGACGTCGAGCGGTTCTGGTCGGATACGGTGGAGGCGTTCGGGCGCGAGCTGCGCGCGCTCCTCGACGCCGGCTGCCGCTACGTGCAGATCGACGAGACCGCGTTCGCCAAGTTCGGCGATCCCGACGTGCAGGCGGCGCTGGCTGCGCGCGGCGACCACTGGAGCCGGCTGATCGACACCTATATCGCGGTCACCAACCGGGTGCTGCGGGCGGCGCCCGCGGAGCTCGCGATCGGCATGCATCTGTGCCGCGGCAACCGCGGCGGCCATTGGCACGCCGAAGGCAGCTACGAGGAGGTCGCCGAGCGCCTGTTCAACGCGCTCGACATCCGGTTCTATTTCCTCGAATACGACACCCCGCGCGCCGGCAGCTTCACGCCGTTGCGCTTCGTCCCGCCGGGCAAATCGGTGGTGCTCGGGCTCGTCTCGACCAAGGTCCCGGAGATCGAGGAGAAGGCGGCGCTGCGCCGGCGCATCGACGAGGCGGCGAAGTTCGTCGCGCTCGATCGCCTCGCGGTCAGCCCGCAATGCGGCTTCGCCAGCATCGATACCGGCAACCCGATCACGCCCGACGTGCAGGCGAAGAAACTCGCGCTCGTGTGCGATCTCGCGCGCGAGGTGTGGGGCGACACGTAAAAAAACTCCAGTCGTCATGCCGGGCGCGTCGCGGCCATCCACGCCTTTGCCACGACAAAGAAAGGAAGACGTGAGTGCCTGCTCCGCCGGCATGACGGAGCAAAGGAGCGAGGGGAGCGAGGGGAGCGAAATGCACAGCAAGAACATCGCGAAAATCATCGCCGCGGCTTTGGTGCTGAACGCCTCGCACGCGGTCGCCGCCGAGGACGGCTATCCCAATCATCCGGTGCGCCTGCTCGCCGCGTCGGCGGCAGGCGGCAACCCGGACGTGATGGCGCGGCTCCTCTCGTCGCGGCTCACCGAGATGTTCGGCAATCCATTCGTGGTCGAGGACGTGCCTGGCGTCGGTGGCGTCATCGCCGCCAACCAGACCGCGGCGGCGGCGGCGGACGGCTACACGCTCATGCTCAATGATTCAGGCGCGCTCGCCATCAACATCGCGATGAATCCGGCGGTGAAGTATCGCCTCAAGGACTTCACCCCGATCACGGCGCTCGCGACGCTGCCGACCGTGCTGGTGATCAAGCCGGCGGTGCCGGCCCAGACGCTCGCCGAGTTCGTGGCGCTGGCGAAGGAGAAGCCGAACCGGATGAGCTTCGGCTCCGCCGGCATCGGCTCGATTCATCAGCTCACCATGGTGATCTTCGCCCAGGAGGCCGGCATCGAGCTCTTGCACGTGCCCTACCGCGGCGGCACCGGTTTGGTGAATGCGTTGCTGACCGGTGAGGTCGACGCCGGCTGGTCGGGAATTGCCAACGTGCTCGCGCTGATCCGCACCGGCAAGCTGCGCGCGCTCTGCATCAGCGTGCCCGAGCGCGATGCGTCGCTGCCCGAAGTGCCGACCTGCGCCGAGCAGGGCTACAAAGATTTCGACGTCGCGACGATGCTCGGCCTGCAGGGCCCGGCCGGCATCCCGCCGACCGTTGTGGCCCGGCTCCAGCATGCGGTGGCAAAAATCCTGCGCGAGCCCGCGATGGCGGAGCGGATGAAGACGCTCGGCATCCACATGGCCGAGAACGGCACCCAGGCTTATGCCAAGTTCATGGCCGAGGATCTCGGCCGGTACACCAAGGTGGTCGGCGAGTTCCACCTGCAGATCAAACCTTGATGGCGGCGTCAGGCCTCGTTCAACCGCTCGACGCGGTGGCGGCGCCACAGGACGACGATGCCGGCGAGCAGCAGGCCGGTGCAGATCGTGCTGACGATGAGGCCGAGCCCGAGGCCGCGGCGGCTCGCCAATAGATCGCCGAGCGTGGTGCCGGCGGTGCGGGCGGCGACGATCGTGAGCCAGTACCAGGGCTTGGTCATGTGGCCGACGCGCTCGGCGATGAGCCAGGTGACGAGCAGCACCGCGAGGAGCACGAACGATCCATAGGCGAGGCCGAGCCCGGTCTCCTCGGCGACCCAATCGCCGGCCGCGGTGCCGAGCGTGCCGGCCGCCAGCATGGTGATCCAGTAGCTCATGTCGGTCGCGGGCAGCGCGTGCCAGCGTCCGTCCGCCCCGGCAACGCCGCTGGGAGCAACGCCGCGCGCCCGGTCGATCAGCAGCATCAGCACCATGAAGGCCGCGAGACCCGCCATGCACGGCAGATAGCCGAGCGCGAGGTCATGGGTGCCGAGGTCGGCGAGGTTGGTCGCACCGGTGCGCAACACGATGATCGCGAGCCAATAGTAGCTCTCCGTCGGGGCCCGGCTGCGGCGCTCGGCCCAGACGATGACGAGGAAGATCAGCGCGAGGGGAAGGAGCCCGCGCGTGTGCCCGAGGTGCAGGTAGCGTGCAGCGAAATCGCCCGTGTTCGCGCCACACATGCTGGCCGCGAGGATCGCGGTCCAGTAGCGCGCGTTGATCACGGGAAGGTTTTGGGGCGACATGCGGTTCTCCTCGTCGCCCGACTATAGCGCTCATAGGAATGGCGTGCAGTCGCGTAGGTCGGGTCGAGCGCGCGCGAGGCTCGACCCCGCGGCGGCGTCCGCGGACGTTGCGTCTCGCAAGGGCTCGACCCGACCTACTGCTCGATGTGGATGTTGTTGGCGCGGATTACCTCGCCCCAGCGCGCGATCTCGCTCTTCATCAGGGCGCGTCCGGCGTCGGGCGAGCGTTGGTTCTTCGGGAAGGCGGTGACGCCTTCGCCGGCCCAGATCTTGAGGATGGCGGGATCATCGACGACCTGCTCGAGCGTGCTGTTGAGCTTGTCCACGATCGCGTCGGGCGTGCCGCTCGGCGCGAACAGCGCCTGCCAATACTGGATCTCGAACTTCGGCCCGAACATCTTCGGAAAGCTGTCCACGTTGGGCAGCTGCGGCAGCTTCTCGGTGCTGGTGATGCCGAACGCCTTGAGCTTGCCGGCGAGCACCTGCGGCCCCACCTGCTGGGGCGTGCCGAAGAACAGATCCACGTGGTCGCCGAGCAGATCGGTGACGACCGGCGTGCCGCCGCGATACGGAATGATGTCGAACTTGAGCTTCGCCTCCTGGCCGAACAGCACGGTGGCGAGATGGCCGGTGGTGCCGTAGCCCGGGATCGCGAACTTGGCGCGGTTCGCCTTCATCCAGGCGACGAGCTCCGACAGGTTGTTGGGCGGCAGCGATCTGCGCCCGACCAGCACCAGCGGATTGCGGTTGATGAACATCACGGGCCGCAGGTCCTTCTCGGTATCGAACGGCAGGTCCTTGTAGAGCGTGACGTTGGCGGCGATCGCGAGATTGTGCAGCAGGAGCGTGTAGCCGTCCGCCGGCGAGTGGGCGACGTGGTTGCTGCCGATATTGGCGCCGCCGCCGGAGATATTCGATACGATGAAATTTCCCTTGAGCCGGGTCTCGAAGCCGTGCGCGGCGAGCCGCGCGAGCTCGTCGGTCGGGCCGCCGGCCGGGAACGGGACCACGATCGTCACGGTTCGGTCCGGATACGTCTGGGCCGGGGCGGGCGCCGCGGCGGCGAGTGCAAGAATTGCCGCGGCGGCGAGCGCGCGCTTCATCATGGGGGCTTCCTCCGGGTTGGTTTTGGCGCGAGCTTACCGGGTCGGCGCGCGGCGCATCAACGCCGGCGGGTCGAATGGCCGCACCGCGCGAGGTTGCGGCTTCTGATCTGGCGTGCGGACCGCTATCGTATGCTCGCGCACATTTCTTGGGCGCATCGGGACCGTCGGGGCAGCGGGGCTATGAGAACGAGACCATCACGTCGCCATTTCCTGCGCGCTGCGGCTGCCGCCACCGCGGCCTTGCCGGCGCTGCCGCGCCTCGCGCGCGCCGCGGCCTATCCGACCCGGCCGGTGCGCATCATCTGCGGCTTTGCGGCGGGCGGCGCGCCCGACATCCTGGCGCGGCTGGTCGGGCAGTGGCTCTCGCAGCGGCTCGGGCAATCGTTCATCGTCGAGGATCGCACCGGCGCCGGCGGCAACATCGCGACCGAGGCGGTGGTGCAGGCGGCGCCCGACGGCCACACGCTGCTGCTGACCTCCATGGGCAACGCCGTCAACGCGTCGCTTTACGAGAAGCTCAACTGGAATTTCCTGCGCGACATCGCGCCGGTCGCCGGCATCAGCCGCGAGCCGCTCGGCATGGAGGTGCAGCCGTCGTTTCCGGCCACGACCGTGCCGGAGTTCATCACCTACGCGAAGGCCAATCCGGGCAAGATCAACTTCGGCTCGGCCGGGATCGGCAGCTCGCTGCACATGGCGGGCGAGCTGTTCAACTTGATGGCCGGCGTCGAGCTCGTCCACGTCGCCTATCGCGGCTCGCCGCCGGCGCTCAACGACCTGCTCGCCGGGCAGATCCAACTGATGTTCAGCCCGCTGCCGCCGTCGATCGGCTACGTCAAAGGCGGCAAGCTGCGCGCGCTAGCCCTCACCAGCGCGGTGCGCTCGTCGGTGCTCCCCGACGTGCCGGTCATTGCCGACTTCGTGCCCGGTTACGAGGCGAGCGCGTGGTACGGCATCGGCGCGCCCGCCGCCACGCCGGCCGAGATCCTCGCCAAGCTCAACACCGAGATCAACGCGGGCCTCGCCGATCCCGACTTCAAGGCGCGGATGATCCAGATCGGCTCGGTGCCGTTCCCGACCTCGCGCACCGAGTTCGGCACGCATCTGGCGTCCGAGACCGAGAAATGGGGCAAGGTGGTCCGCGCCGCGAAGATCAAGCCGCAGTAGTAACGGCGACGCGCAGCCCGCTGGTTCGCGACCCCGTGCCTGTTCAAATCTCATCCGGCGATGTAGCGGCGGCCGCCGATTTGATGTAATAGTTGTGGTGCCCAGGTTCATCCGCGGGTAGGTCTAACCTCGGACGTGGCACTCCCTTGATGCACGGGGTCGCTCCCCACAAGTGCGGTCAAGCAGCCCGGCCATTGTTAGGCGGAGGAGCCGGGGGTCGCTCCCCCGGCTTCCTTGGGCTCTCTCGGTAATTAATCACCGGTGATGCGTCGGACGGCAATTCTGCAGAACTGCAGAACGAAGCCATTCGACGATTTCGCTGCAAAATCAATGGCGTGACGTTCGAGCCTCAGGGTTCGGTCCAACCCGCCGCCTTGGTCTCGGCGAGCACGCGATCGACGATCTCGGGCGCGAGGCCCACATAGGTCGTCGGATCGAGCAGGGCTCGCAACTCGTCGCGTGCAAGCGCGGACTTGACCTCGCCGTCATCCATCAGCGCCTGCTCGAATGTGATACCTCCCTCGATGCCGCGCATCGCGATCTCGTAGACGAGCTCATGCGCGCTCTGCTTGCCGACCTTGTCGGCGAGCGCGAACATCACCCGCTCCGACATCAGGAACCCGCCGAGCGCATCGAGATTCCTGCGCATCTTGCCGGCATGCACCTCGAGGCCCTCGAGCACGTGCCGCATCTGCGCCAGCATCGCGCCGGTCATCAGGCAGCATTCGGGCAGCGCCTTCCATTCGAGCCGCCATACCGAGGCGTCGCGCTCGTGCTCGACGATCAACGCCTGCTGCATCAGGGCGACCGAGCCGCGCAACGCATGGCCGACCGCGACCACGCCCTCGCAGATCACCGGGTTGCGCTTGTGCGGCATGGTCGAGGAGCCGACCTTGCCGTGCGCGAACGGCTCCGACACCTCATCGATCTCGTTGTGGCTGAGAATGATGATCTCGTGCGCGATCTTGGCGAGGCCGCCGCCGATCAGGCCGAGCGCGTTGGCGTAGTCGGCGAGCCGGTCGCGCGCGGTCTGCCAGCCGATGTCGGCGACACCCAGGCCGAGCCGCGCCATCAGCATCGCGTCGAGCTCGAAGGCGCGCCGGCCGAACGAGGCCTGCGTCCCGACCGCGCCAGTCATGCCGCCGACGAAGTTGCGCTCGGCGGCTTGCGTCAGGCGCGTGAAGTTGCGGCCCGCTTCGGCGAGCCAGATGGCGCATTTGTGGCCGAAGGTGATCGGCAGCGCCTGCACGCCGTGCGTGCGCCCGGCCATCGGCGTCGCCCGGTGCGCCTCGGCGAGGCGAGCGAGCGCGCGGCCGACCGCCTTGAGGTCGCGCGCGAGCAGCGCGTGCGCGTCCTTGAGCTGCAGCACCATGCCGGTGTCGAGCACGTCCTGGGTGGTGGGGCCGAAATGCAGGAATTCGCCGTGCCCGTCCGCGCACACCGCCTGCAGGGCGCGCAGCGCCGGCACCAGCGGATGCTTGATGCGGCGGATTTCGCCGCCGATCGCCCTGAGGTCGACATTGGCGACCTTGGCCTTGGCGGCGATCTCGGCGGCGGCGGCCTTCGGGATGATGCCGAGCTCCGCCTGCGCCAGCGCCAGCGCCGCCTCGTAGTCGAACCATTTCTGCACCCGTGTCTCGTCGCAAAAGATCGCGCGCAGCTCGTCGGTGCCCCAGACGCTGCCGAGCAGATACGAATCGAAGACGCTGGTCGGCATGGGGAGGCACTCCGTAGTGTGGGCAAAATCGCTTGCACAATCATTGCCGCGTGGGCAACCGCGTGTGGCGATTTTGCCCACGCGGCGGCAGAGAGCAAGCGCGGTCGCCCACCCTACGTGCTACAATCACGCCAACACAACCCGGGAGGCACGACCATGGACCGACGCAGCTTCATCGCCTCGGCGGCGAGCGCGAGCGCGGCGCTTGCGACCGCTTCGGCTTTCGCCGACGAGCCGGGCGCCGCGATGACCAAACGCTTCGCCGAGCAACGCTGGGCGCTCGACAACATCATCCGCGCCAATGGCATCGACTGGGACCAGCCGCGCTCGCTCTATCTCGCGGCGCCGTGCGGCGTCGAGGCCGGCGCCGATTTCGCCGCCATCCGCGCCCGCGTGCAGAAGATGGCCGACATCGGCCCGGCCTTCGAGTCGACCGCGAAGCGCCGCGAGGCCAAGGCGAAGGCTGCCGAGGCGGACGGCAACCACGTCACGGCGCGCGACAACTGGTTCATGGCCGCGATCCACTATGGCGCCGCCGAATGGCCGTATGATGACTCCGGTACCAAGCACATCGCGCTGCACCAGAAGAAGCGCGAATGCTACGCCAACTACGCGAAGATCGCGGGGCACCCGGTCGAGGCGGTGTCGATCCCGTTCAAAGGCAAGTCCATCCCGGCCTGGTTCCATCTGCCGCCGAACATGGGCGGCAACCTGCCGGTGGTGATCTCGATCCCGGGCATGGACAGCTTCAAGGAGTCGGGCGTGGCGCTTGCCAACGACCGCTGGCTCACGCGCGGCGCCGCCGTGCTCGCGATCGATGGGCCCGGCCAGTACGAAAGCCCGCTGCTCGGCGTCTACGTCTCGATGCAGAACTGGATCGACGCCGGCCCGGTGCTGGTCGACTGGCTGAGCGCGCGGCCGGAGATCGACGCCAAGTGCATCGGCGTCACCGGCACGAGCTTCGGCTCGTTCTTCGGCACCATCATGTCGGCGCACGAGCCGCGCATCGCCGCGACCGCGGTGTCATCGACCTGTCTCGAGCCCGGCTGCCATACGATCTTCGAGCAGGCCTCGCCCACCTTCAAGAAGCGCTTCATGTGGATGTCGAACTTCACCGACGAGGCGAAGTTCGACGAGTTCGCCAAGACGCTCACCTGGGAGGGGCATGCCGAGAAGATCAAGAGCCCGTATCTGGTGGTCGCCGGCGAGGCGGATGAGTTGAGCCCGCTCGAGTTCACCGAGCGCATGATCCACACCATGACGGGCCCGCGCCAGCTGGTGATCTACGCGGACAGCCGCCATTCGGTCGGCGGCGTGCCGGCCGCCAATCTCGGACCGTTCCCGCCCGGGCTCGTCGCCGACTGGCTGATGGCGCGGCTCGATGGCCGACCGTTCGTGAGCGAACGCTGGTTCGTGCAGGCGACCGGGCAGGTGGTGAAGACGGCGCTGAGCAGCAGTTAGTTCGCGAATGGCGAGTGGCGAATAGCGAGTAGGGCGATCACAGTTCGCTACTCTAGTCCCTATCGCGATCTTTGCGTCACAGTCCGGCGAGATAATGCGCCATCGCGTCGCGATCGGCCTTGGTGACCATCTTCATCAGCCGCATCATGTCGGCGCTGTTGGTGCGCTCGCCATTGGCGAAGCTTTCCATCGCGGCGGCGAGATACTCGTAGCTCTGACCGGCGAGGCGCGGCGCGGGCAGCCCGCCCTCGAAGCTCGGCTGGTGGCAGGCTTTGCACACCGTCATGCCTTTGGGCTCGGTCGTCGCCGCGGCCGTGTGCGCAGCGGCCGGCCAGGTCTTGGCCGCGAAATAGGTCGCGGCCTTGCGCGTCTCCTCCTGCTTGATGGTGCCGGCGAGCGGCGTCATCACCACGTTCTCGCGGTCCTTGGCGCGATAGTCGTGGATCTGCTTGACCAGATAGGCCGTCTGCTGCCCCCAGATGATCGGAATGGCGGCGCTGATCGGCTTGCCGTCGGCACCATGGCAGGCGTTGCAGGTCTGCAGTCGCGCCTCGAGATCGTCGGCGGCGCTGGCGGCATGAGTCATCGCGACGGCCATGGCGGCGCCGAGCGTGACGCAAAGAAGATGCTTGAAAATTGTGCTCATTGTCCCGACGGCCCTCATGGATTTGCGTTCCCTCTATCGCGTTATCGCGCGGTTGGTCTCAGTCGCGTTTCGGAATTCCGGCTTTCTCGATCACGGCCGACCATTTGGCGATATCGGCCTTCATCCGCGCGGTCATCTCCTCGGGCGTGCTTCCCCGCATCTCCATGCCGAGGCGGCGGGATTTCTCCTGCACGTCGGGCAGCGGCAGCACCGCATTGATGGCGCGGGCGAGCCTCGCGATCACCGGCTTCGGCGTCGCGGCGGGCACCGAGATGCCGTTCCAGCTCAGCACCTCGAAATCCTTGATGCCGCTTTCCGCAACCGTCGGGGTCTGCGGCAGATAGGAGCTGCGCTGCGAGCCGGTCGAGGCGAGCACTCGCACCTTGTCGTCGGCGATCATGCCCTGCAGGGGGGCGTAGAACTCGAAGGCGGCGTCGACGTCGCCGCGCAGGATCGCGGCTGCCATGTCGGGCGAGGTGCGGAACGGAACGATGGCGACCTTGATTCCGGCAGTCGAGCGAAACAGCTCGGCCGCGAGATTCTGCGTGCTGCCGGGGTTGATCGTGCCGATGTTGAGCTTGCCCGGCTGGGCACGCGCGGCTGCGACCAGGTCGGCGACAGACTTGAGCGGCGAGCCCGCGCGGGCCACGAGCAGCAGGTCGAAGAAGGAGACGGTCGAGACCGACGCGAAGTCGCCGATGATATTGTAGGGGAGGGATTTGAACAAAGCGGCGCTGATCGCGTTGTTGTTGCCGGTCATCAGCAGCGTGTAGCCATCCGGCGCCGCCGCGGAACCGGCCTTGGCGGCGATGATGCCGCCGGCGCCGGGGCGGTTGTCGACCACGAATGGCTGGCCGAGCGTGCCGACGAGCTTGTCGGCGAGGATGCGCATGCCGGTGTCGGCGATGCCGCCCGCCGCATAGGGCACGATCAGCATCACGGGGCGGTCGGGATAGCCCGGCTCGCCTGCGCTGGCCTCGGCCAACAGCAGGCTACTCGACAGCGTGCCGCCCACGAGCGCGAAGACGAGGCGCCTGATGAGGAGCATGAGCCGCGCCCGGGCTGGGCCGGCGAAACGGCCGGTCATGCACGTCCTCCCCGCCACGCTTGCTTCATTAAGCGATGCACGGCTGGTCGCCGCCGCGCGTGCTGGCTTTCCGGCATTTTTTCACGGCATGCCCGGCCGTCAAGCGCGTTATTGCCGATCGCCACATTGTCGCCTTTACGGCGATTATATGCTAGGACACCAACCCGCATCCGCATCGCTCACCGGCAAAGAGGCACCCATGCGTGCGTTAGGCACCCTCGTCATCGCACTCGGATTTTTTGCCACGCTGGCGCAGACCGTGCTGGCCGAGGAGAGCGCGGCACTGACGGCACGCAGCGAGGCGCAGAAGAAGGACGACGAGGCGATCGACAGGGCCTACCGCGCCGCGACACGCGGCGACAGGGGGCCGGCCGCCAAGGTCGATCCGTGGGCGGCGGTGCGCCCGGCCGATAACGACAAGAAGAGGCACTAACCGTCGATCGCCGCCATTCGGTGCGGCGCGTGTCGTGACGGCACGCGCCAGCCCCATGCTCAGCCTTTGCGGGCGATGAACAGGCCTTCGCGCAGGCGGAACGTCAGCGCGTCGCCGCTGCCTTGCGGATCGAGCGATGCCTTGGCGTCCGCGTCGGCGCGCGCCAGCATGGCGCGCAGGAACGCCTGCATGGTGGCGTCATGGCGCGCGGCCCACGGCTTGAACTCCATCGTCTTGTCGAGCTCTTCCTCGTGCGCGATGGCCAAGCCCGCCTGCGCGAGGGCGTCGCGCCACTCCTGCATGGTCCAGGCGCGCAGGTGGCTCGGATCGCGAAACCGCTCGAAGGCGTTGACGAAATCCCCGACGCTGCCGGGCACCACCACGTTGTCGACGATGGCGGCGAGGCCGCCGGGCTTGAGCACGCGATGCACCTCGGCCAGGAAGGCCGGGATGCTGTCGAAATGATGCGGTGCGATGCGGCAGGTCACGAGGTCGAAGCTCGCGTCGTCGAACGAGAGCGCCTCGGCCTTCGCATAACCGGTGCGCAGATTGGCGAGCCCTTTCTTCGCCGCCTCGCCGCGCACCAGCTCGATCATCTCGGCCGTGATGTCGGTTGCCCACACGCGCGCCACATGCGGCGCGAACGCGTAGGCGACGTGGCCGCCGCCGGTCGCGACGTCGAGCACGCGCCAGTCGGGCTGCGGCTTGGTCAGCGCGATCAGCCGGTCGAGGCTCTTGCCCTGCGCGTGCGGTTTGCTGGTGAGGTAGCCGGCGGCATTCTTGCCGAACTGCTCCTGGACGAGGGTGCTCATCGGTCCTGCCTTTGGCCTGTCGGGAGCGCCTCGGGCGCGCGCTCGCATGCGCATCTCGATGGCCGGCGGTTTGCCAAAATCGCGGGCGCTCGTCCAGCCCCCGCGGGGCCGCGCGCGCAATGACAAGCTATCCGTGCGGGACGGGCGCCGACGTCGCTTCGCCGTCCAGGCTTGCCATGGGCAGGTATAGCGTCCGGCGATCAGCTCGCGGTCGAGTCGATCGACCAGCGGCGCAACACTCGTAGACCGCATTGGCGGCGAGATCGGCCGCCTCGCGACCACGCATCGAGGTGGCCGTAGCAATCCGGGTCGCGCGAGGCGAGCGCAATCACCACCAGCATGTCGAGGATCAGCCGCCGCTCCTGGCGCGAGATCGGCCATTCTGATCACGTCGCCCGGAGCGCGACCGCGGTCGACCCTGTTGTGTCGCGCTGGACGATGCGTGGGTCCGAGGCGCTGCCGCCTGCTAGGCGACGTCGGACGAACCCGATAACATCGATCGATCCAATCTCGCCGCGAAGAGAGCCCCCGGGAGAGCCACCATGACGATCGAGCTGCAGGACATCACCATTCATCCGGTCATCGAGCAGCAAGGCAACTGGTTCAACGTCATGGAGTTCTTTCCGACACTGACCAAGGAGCTGCTCGACGAGAATCGCGCCTGGATGGAGCCGACCTTCCTCGATCCGTCGAACAACGGGCTGGTGCTGTGCATCCAGGCCTTCGTGATCAAGACGCCGCATCACAACATCCTGATCGACTCCTGCGTCGGCAACCACAAGCCGCGGCCAACGCGGCCGTTCTGGAACATGCTCGACAGCGACCGCTTCACCAAGAGCCTGGGCGCGGTCGGGCTCGGTGTCGGCGACATCGACTATGTAATGTGCACGCATCTGCACACCGACCATGTCGGCTGGAACACCCGGCTCGAGAATGGCCGCTGGGTGCCGACCTTTCCGAAGGCCCGATACGTGATGGCCGACCGCGAGCTCGCCTACTGGACGCAGCGCGAGAAGGATGATCCCTCCGCCTGCCCGTGGATCACCGATTCGGTGCTGCCGATCGTCGCCGCGAACCGCGCGCAGGTGGTCAAAAGCGACTATGTGCTCAATGAGGCGCTGCAGTTCATTCCGACGCCGGGGCACACCATCGACCACTATTCCGTGCTGGTCGGGCAGCGGGGCCGCAGCTGCTTCATCTCCGGCGACATGATCCACTCGCCGCTGCAGGGGAAATACCCGGAGCTCGGCATGCGCGTCGACTACGATTCAAAGCAAGCCGGCGTGACGCGGCGCAAGACTTTCGACCGATTCTGCGAGGAGGACACGCTGATGTGCCTGTCGCATTTCCCCGCGCCCTCGACCGGGCGCGTGCGCCGCTGGGGCGACGGCTACAAGTTCGTCGGCGCATGAGCGACAGCTCGTCGGGTGGCCGCGGCACGGGACACTTTGCCCACCCCACTCAGCTACGAGAGCCTAACCGGCCGCCGGCCCCTGCAAGGCATCGAGCGGGACCTCGACGGCGCAGACGAGGCCGGACGGGGCGAACGACATCTCGATCCTTCCGCGCAGCTGATCGCGAAAGCCCGCCTCGATCACGCGCAGGCCGAAGCCGCGGCGCCGCGGCGGCGAGACCGGCGCGCCGTCGAGCTCGCGCCAGCTCCAGTGGAGACCATCGGTCCCCACGCGCCACGCGATCGCGACGCGCCCGGACCTCGTCGCCAGCGCGCCGTGCTTGACCGCATTAGTGCAAAGCTCGTGCACCGCCATCGCGACTGCGAGCGCCGACTGCGAGGAGAGGGGCAGGTCGGCGCCGTCGACGTGAAGCCGGCTCGGCACCGTGTCATAGGGAGCGATCGCACGATCGACGAGGCGCCGCAGGCCGACCGCGTCGCTACCGCCTTCGCGCAACAGATTGTGCGCCTCGGCGAGCGCCATCAGTCGCTGCTCGACAGCCATGCGTCCCTCCGCGATGCTGGTCGCACGCGCGAGTGACTGCGACGCGATCGCCATCGCCATCGCGAGCACGTTCTTTTCCCGATGATGCATCTGCTGCATCAGCTTCTGGTGTGCCTCGCGAGCGGCCCGGCGCTCGCTGACGTCGCGCCCGACGACGAGCAGGCGGCCCGGCTTGCCGTCCGCATCGAGAATGGGACAGACGGTCGCGTCCCACCACGTCGGCTTGCCGTCGCCGCTGCGGCGTTCGCCCTCGATCGCCGTCGCGGTGCCGGTCTTGGCGTGCGTGAGCGCCTGCGATGCCTGCGCGGTGTCGCGCCATGACGCGGCCCACGCGGTGCCGACGAGCGCATCGGCATCGCCGGCCGCCAGGGCGCATACGGCCGCGTCGCTGACGAACGCGATGCGGCCGCCAAGGTCGAGCACCTCGATCGCATCACTGCTGTTGGCGAGCAGCGCACGGGCGAGCTCGACGTCGATCGAGAGCGGCGCGCGCGAGGCAGGATGAAGGGCGCGTTCATCGCTCATTCATCACCTCGTTCGTGGCCTCTCGTTCATTGAAAGGGCATCGGCTTTAATAAAACGTTTGGCTGATGAGCGTGTTCCGTGGGTGAAACCGTTTCATCGGCAACGCAATTGCCGAATCGGACCGGCATTCGGCGGAAAATTGCCGCATGACACCCCGTTTCGTCAGAAACCGTCACAAGTTCGCAACCAGCATTTGAACGCCGCCGCCGCCGCCGCCGACTAACGACGGACAATCGTTCCGCTCGTTCGTCAGGAGGTTTGCGATGTTGCGGATGCCCCCAACCTTGTGCGGTGCCGAAGAGTCGGCGCCCGCTCCTTCGGCCGTCCGTCGCCTCGGTGCACGTGCGGCCGTCGTTGCGTTCGGCTTTGCGGTGTTGCTCGGCACCAGCGTTGCGGCACTCGATGCCGCATCGGCGCAGACCGCGAATGGAATCCTCGCGCCCGGCAATGCCGTGGTGACCGGATTTTCCGGCGTGAAGGCGCCGGCGGCAGCGCCGGCCGGCACCAATCCGGTCGATCTCACCGAGATCGATCTGTCCGGTCCATCCGCGCGTGTGATCGATCTGCAATCGCCGGGCTCTCCCCCGCAGGCGCAGCTCATCAATGCGCCGAAGCCGTTCACCGCGACGGCCGCGCAGATCGGGCAGGTGTTTGCGGTCACGCTCGATGACGCAACGCCGCCGAACGTCTACATCGCCGCGACGTCCGCTTACGGGCTGCCGATCATCGCGCCGGGGCCGGGCGGCGGCCCCGTCCGCGTCACGCAGGGCGCGCCCGGCGCGCAGTTCATGCCCGGCCTGTTCGGCCCCGCGACCGCGGGCGGCGGGCCCGGCTCGATCTGGCGCATCGACGGCGCGACCGGCGAGGTCAGGCTGTTCGTCAACGTCACGCTCGACGGCGTTGCCAACTCGGGCGCAGCGCTCGGTGGGCTCACGTTCGACCCGGCCTCACACACGCTGTTCGCCGCCGACCGCGGCACCGGCATGATCCACGCCTACGATCAAAGCGGCGCCGAGCGCGCGCGCTTCGATCATGGCGTCGATGGCCGCACCACGGCCGGCCTGCCGCCGCTCCCCTATGATGCGGCCGGCCGTCTCGATATCACCAAGCCGGCGTTCAGGACCGATGACCCGGCGACCTGGGGCTATGCGGCGCGCGACCGCCGCATCTTCGGTCTCGCGGTGCATGCCGGCCGCCTCTACTACGCGACGGCGGACGAGCAGGTGTGGTCGGTCGCGATCGCACCCAACGGTATGTTCGGCACCGATGCGCGCGTCGAGCTGCAGGTGCAGCCGTGGGACGGCACGAGCGAGATCTCCAAGATCGCGTTCGACGATCAGGGCGGCATGCTGCTCGCCGAGCGCCCGGCCCCGACCGGCGCCTACGACTTCAATGCGCTCGCGCGCGAGGGCGTCGGCCGCGTGCTGCACTATCAGCAGGTCGCGCCCGTGCAGGCCGACCAGGCCGCGCCGGGCGACCAGCCACAACCCGTGAATGCGCCGGCACCCGGCTCGTCATGGCAGCCGGTGCCCGACGAATACGCGATCGGCTTCCCGCGCGACCTGCGCAACGGTAACGGCGGCGTCGCCATCGGCTACAGCTACACGCAGGCCGGCGTGATCGACCGCTCGGCCTGCGGCGGCTTCCTGTGGTCGACCGGCGAGCAGCTGCGCGTCACCGACGACCAGGCGCTGGCCGCACAACTCGCGGCAGGCGGCCCCGCGATCGTGAACGGCCTGCAGGGCAACGCGATGGAGGCCGTGCGGCCCGCCAACGTGCCGCCGCTCGCGACCTATTTCGTCGATTACGACGACCAGTTCGCCGATCCGGCTGCGCGCGGCCACATGGGCGACATCGCGATCTGGCGCGTCTGCAGCCAGGCGTTCGTGCCGGCGTTCCCGACACCTTCGCTGGTCGTGCCGGTCGGCTTCTGCCAGCGCGATGAAATCCGCCTGCCCGGCGGGGAGTGCTGCGCGCGGCGCTTCGTGCGCAACGGCCGCTGCGGTTGTCCGCCCGACACGGTGCGGTTGCCGAACGGCCAGTGCTGCCCGCAGCGCGAGGTCCACAATGGCCAGTGCTGCACCCCGGAAGAGATCCGCAACGGCAGGTGCTGCCCGCCCGACGCGATCCGGTTGCCGAACGGCCGCTGCTGCACGCCGCAGGAGATCCGTAACGGCAAGTGCTGCACGCCGGAGCAGATCCGCAACGGCCAGTGCTGCCCACCCGACACCATTCGCCAGCCGAACGGGCAGTGCTGCACGCCGCAAGAAATCCGCGCCGGCCGCTGCGGATGCCCGCCCAACCAGGTCCGGCTGCCGAACGGCGTGTGCTGCGATCCGCGGCTCGTGCGCGCCGGTCTCTGCCGGCCGCCCTCGACCTGCCCGCCCGGCCAGATCCTGACGCCCAACGGCAGCTGCTGCGATCCGCGGCTCGTGCGCCATGGCCAGTGCGTGCCGCCGCCGTCGACGTGCCCGCCGGGACAGGTCATGACACCGAACGGCACGTGCCAGCCGCCCTCGACCTGCCCACCCGGACAGATCATGACGCCGAACGGCAAGTGTCAGCCGCCGACGCCGACCTGCCCTCCGGGCCAGATCCTGGGGCGGAACGGGTGCTATACGCCACCCACGACTTGCCCGCCGGGGCAGATCCTGGACAACGGGACGTGCGTGCGGCCGACGATCCCGCAGCGGCTCATTTGGCACCGGCCACACGGCCACACGCCGCAGCGCGAGCCGCGCCATGTCACGCATGTGACGCCGCACTGGACGCACCGCGGCACGATCAACCGCACGCCGCACGTTCAGCCGCGCGGCGTTCACTTCGGCGGTAACGGCGGGCGACACATGCACTGATGACTTCGTCCAGCGCTGAACGATTTGACGCCAGCCGGAGGCCTCCGGCTGGCGTCAATGATTCACGCCTGCTGTCCGTCAGGCCGTGGCGGCGCGCGCCGTATCGGTCTCCACCCGCGCGCCGCTCGGCTGATGCGCCGGCGCCGCGCCGGCGCGGCGGTTGACGAAAATGCGCTGCAGCGTCTCGCGCTCGATCGGCTTGGGCAGCACCGGTACATGGGCGAAGCGTTTGTCCACGCTCTCGACCCCGTAGCCGGTGACGAAGATGAACGGCACGCCGCGCGCCGTAAGCTCTTCGGCGATCGGGTAGACGAGGGTGCCGGCGAGATTGATGTCGAGCACGGCCGCGTCGACCGGGCCGCTCTTCACCGCCGCGAGCGCATCGGGCGGCCGGCTGAACGGACCGACGACCTGGTAGCCGAGCTCCGTCAGAGCATCGCTGACGACCATGGCGACCAGCGCCTCGTCCTCGACCACGAGGACGCGATTGCCGTCGACGACCAGACGGTCGGTCGACGCACTATGCGATTTGTCCTCGCCGACCTTCTCGGCCATCGCGAGCGCCGGCTGGCCGATCTTCTCGCCGCGCGGGATCGTCAGCACGCACTGCAGCCCGGCATCGCCCCACAGCAATTTGGCCTGGCCGCCGAGCTGGCCCTCGACGCTCGCCACGATGATGCGGGTGCCGAAGCCGAGCTTCGCCGGCTTGCGCGCGCGCGGCCCGCCGGACTCCTCCCAGCGCAGCACCAGCGTGCTCGGCTTGAGCTCCCAGCTGACCTTGAGGCGGCCCGACGACGACGACAGCGCGCCGTATTTGACCGCATTGGTGGCGAGCTCGTGCAGCGCCAGCGTGAGCGTCTGCGCCGAGGCGGGTTGCAGCGATACCGGCGGCCCGTTGGTGATGATGCGGTCGCCGCGATCGCTGCGATAGGGCGCGAGCTCCTCCTCGACCAGCCCGGTGAGATCGGCCCCCTGCCAGCGCGAATGCGACAGCACCGTGTGGGCGCGCGAGAGCGCCGTGATGCGGCCTTCGACCGCCGCCATGTAGGTCTGGATGCTGTCGCCGCGGGTCAGGCGCACGATCGACTGGACGATGGCGAGCGCGTTCTTGGCGCGATGGTCGACCTCGCGCGCGAGCAATGCCTGGCGCTCCTCCGACTCGCGGCGCTCCGTGATGTCGACCGTGACTCCGCTCAGGCGGACGATGTTGCCGGCCGCGTCCATGCTGGGCGCCGCCGTGCCGAGGCACCAGCGAATCGCGCCATCGCTCTTGCGGCGCACGCGGAATTCGGTTTGGTGCGGACGGCGCTCGGTCAGGATCAGGTTCATCGCGTCGCGCAACCGCTCCCGGTCGTAGGGAATGAGCTCCATGATGTTGCCGACGTTGACCGTGAAGGTATCGGGATCGACGCCGAATATGCGGTACTGGCCTTCGTCCCACAGGCAGTCGCCGTTGACGCGGTCCCAATCCCACGAGCCCATCTGCCCGGCGAGCAGCGCGAGGCTGCGCCGCTGCTCGCTCTCGGTCAGCCGCGCGGTCGACGCCGCGAGCTCGGCGGTGCGCTCCCTGACGCGGTCCTCGAGCTCCGCATTGAGCCGCTCGAGCTGGCGGGTCTTGCGATAGAGCTCGGAGAAGATCTTCACCTTGGCGCGCAGCACCTCGGGGATGACCGGGACCGGCACGTAGTCGACCGCGCCCATTTCGTAGCCGCGCAGGCGATCCATGTCGCTCAGCAGCACCGCCGAGATGAAGATGATCGCGGTCTTCTGGAAGCGTGGATGGTCGCGGATCATCGCGGCGAGCTGGAAGCCGTCGAGATCCGGCATGCACACGTCGACGAGGACGATCGCGATCTCGGTCTTGAGCAGATATTCGAGCGCCTCGCGGCCGGACGTGGCCTTGAGCAGATTCTCGCCGAGGTCCTGCAAGATGACCTCGTAGCTCATGAGCTTGGCCGGCTGGTCGTCGACCAGCAGGATGTTGACGCGGTCGCCCGAGTCCATCGGGGTCCTCCGGGCTCAGCGATGCAGCCACATCCGCAGAGCGGACAGGAGCTGCTCGGTGTTGACCGGCTTGGCGAGATAGTCGGAGGCGCCGGCCTCGAGACATTTTTCGCGGTCGCCCTTCATCGCTTTGGCCGTGAGGGCGATGATCGGCAGCCGCCGCAGCGACGGCTTCTCGCGGATGGCGCCGATTGTCTGATAGCCGTCCATCTCGGGCATCATGATGTCCATCAGCACGATGGCGAGATCGGGCGTCGAATCGATGAGCTCGATCGCCTCGCGGCCGGTGGTGGCGGTGCGCACCCGCATGCCGCGCCGTTCGAGCACGCTCGACAGCGCGAAGATGTTGCGGGCATCGTCGTCGACCAGCAGCGCGACCTTGCCGACCAGGTCCTCGTCAGAGCTGGTGAGCCGCTCGAGCATGCGCTGCTTCTCGGACGGCAGATCCGTGACGACACGGTGGAGGAAGAGGGCGGTCTCGTCGAGAAGCCGCTCGGGCGATTCCACGCCCTTCACCACGATGCTGCGCGCCATGGTGTGGAGCTGGGCGTCCTCCTCGGCGGAGAGCTCGCGGCCGGTGAACACGACCACCGGCACGTCGGCGATGGCGGCGTCGTTGCGGATCTGCTCGAGCACGTCGAAGCCGGTCATGTCGGGCAGCCGCAGGTCGAGCACCACGCAGTCGCACGGCTCGCTACGCAGCTTGGCGAGGGCGTCGGCGCCGGTCGCGACCGTGTCGATGTCGATGTCGTCGTAGCCGAGCAGCTCGCGTATGCCCATCTGCTCGGCCTCGTTGTCCTCGACGACCAGGAGCCGCTTGCGGCGCGGCTGCGCGTACTCCTTGATGCGCGTCAGCGCCGCCTCGACGCCCTCGGCGGTGGTCGGCTTGGTGACGAACGAGAAGGCGCCACGCGCGAGCGCGTGCTGGCGGTCCTCGTCGAGGGTGATGATCTGCACCGGGATGTGGCGGGTGAGGGGATTCTGCTTGAGCTGGCTCAGCACCGTCCAGCCGAGCATGTCGGGCAGGAAGACGTCGAGCGACACGGCTGTCGGCTGGAACTGCTTTGCCAAGTCGAGCGCCTCGGCACCGCGGGTCGCCACCAGCACCTTGAAGCCTTTGTCGCGAGCCAGATCCATGATCACCCGCGCATAGTGCGGATCGTCCTCGACGATGAGCAGGATGGTGTCGCCCGGCTCGATCTCCAGCCGGTCGTCGGCGATCTGCTCGACTACACGCTCGCCGGTCGCGATCGGCGGCAGGATCGCCGGTGTCTGGAGCGTACGCTGCGCGGTGCTCTCCTGCGCGGCGACATGGACGGTGGCGGTCGGGCCGACATATTTGGTCGGCAGGAAGAGCGTGAAGGTGCTGCCGCGGCCGGGCGTCGAGCGCAGCTGGATCTCGCCGCCGAGCAGGTTCGACAGCTCGCGGCTGATCGCGAGGCCGAGGCCGGTGCCGCCATATTTGCGGCTGGTCGAGGCGTCCGCCTGCTGGAATGCCTCGAAGATGATCTTCTGCTTCTCGAGCGGAATGCCGATGCCGCTATCCGCGACCTCGAACGCGACCACGCCGGCCGCCTGGCTCAGCACCGGATGGTCGGGCGTCCAGCCGCCGACCGCGGCGCTCACAGTGAGCCGCACGCCGCCATGCTCGGTGAACTTGAAGGCGTTCGACAGCAGGTTCTTGAGAACCTGTTGAAGCCGTTTGGAGTCGGTCACGATGCTGCGGCCGAGATGCGGGTCGACCTCCACCTTGAAGGCGAGCTTCTTGGTTTCCGCCTCGTGCCCGAACGGCCGCCCGATCGCGTCGACCAGATTGGTGAGGAAGACCTCCTCGGCGTCGACCGTGACGGTGCCGGACTCGATCTTCGACAGGTCGAGAATGTCGCTGATCAGGTTGAGCAGGTCGGTGCCGGCGCCATGGATGGTGCGGGCGAAGTCGACCTGCTTGCTGGAGAGGTTGCCGTCCGGGTTTTCCGAGAGCTGCTGGCCGAGGATGAGGATCGAGTTGAGCGGCGTGCGCAGCTCATGCGACATGTTGGCGAGGAATTCCGATTTGTACTTGGAGGTGAGCGCGAGCTCGGTCGCCTTTTCCTCGACCGCGCGGCGGGCCTGCTCGATTTCCTGGTTCTTGCGCTCGACCTCGAGGTTGCGCTGGGTGAGCTCCTGCGCCTTCTGCTCGAGCTGCTCGTTGGTGGTCTGCAGCTCGCGCTGCTGCGTCTGCAGCTGGGCGGCGAGCGTCTGGGATTCCTTGAGCAGGCCTTCGGTCTGCATGGTCGCTTCGATCGAGTTGAGCACGATGCCGATCGAGGTCGTGAGCTGTTCGAGGAAGGTCATCTGCAGCGTCGTGAACGAGGTCACGGAGGCGAGCTCGATCACCGCCTTGACCTGGTTCTCGAACAGCACCGGCAGCGCGATGACGTTGCGCGGCGGCGTCTTGAACAGCGCCGAGCCGATCGGCACGGCGTCCGCCGGCATCTCGGTGATCAGCATGCGGCGCTTGTCGGCCGCGCACTGGCCGATCAGGCCCTGGCCGACGCGGATGCGCTCGGGGTGGCCGTTGAGGCCGTCGTCGGCGTAAGAGGAGAGGAGCCGCAGCGCCCGTGCGTCGGTGCTGTCGAGCTGGTAGATCACGCCGAGCTGGGCGTTGACCAGCGGCGTGAGCTCGCTGAGCAGCAGCCGGCCGACCGTCGCAAGATCGCGCTGACCCTGCAGCATGTTGGTGAAGCGGGCGAGGTTGGTCTTGAGCCAGTCCTGCTCGGTGTTGCGGTCGGTGGTGAGCCGCAGGTTGTCGATCATCGTGTTGATGTTGTCTTTGAGCTCGGCCACCTCGCCGCGCGCGTCCACCTGAATCGAGCGGGTGAGGTCGCCCTTGGTCACGGCGGTCGCGACCTCGGCGATGTTGCGCACCTGCGTGGTGAGGTTCGCGGCCAGCAGGTTGACGTTGCCGGTCAGGTCCTTCCAGGTGCCGGCGGCGCCCGGCACGTTGGCCTGGCCGCCGAGGCGGCCTTCGACGCCGACCTCGCGCGCCACGGTGGTCACCTGGTCCGCGAAGGTCGCGAGCGTGCCGGTCATGGCGTTGATGGTGTCGGCGAGCGCCGCCACCTCGCCCTTCGACTGCACCGTGAGCTTCTGCTCGAGATCGCCGTTGGCGACCGCGGTCACGACCTTGACGATGCCGCGCACCTGCTCGGTGAGGTTGGCGGCCATGACGTTCACGGTGTCGGTCAAATCCTTCCAGGTGCCTGCGACGCCCGGCACGTTGGCCTGGCCGCCGAGCTTGCCTTCGGTGCCGACCTCGCGCGCGACGCGGGTCACTTCCGACGCGAAGCCGTTGAGCTGGTCCACCATGGTGTTGATGGTGTTCTTGAGCTCGAGAATCTCGCCCTTCACGTCGACGGTGATCTTGCGCGAGAGGTCGCCGCGCGCCACGGCCGTGGTCACCTCGGCGATGTTGCGCACCTGGGTGGTGAGGTTTGCGGCGAGCAGGTTGACGTTGTCGGTGAGGTCCTTCCAGGTGCCCGCGACGCCGGGCACGTTGGCCTGGCCGCCGAGTCGCCCGTCGGTGCCGACCTCGCGCGCGACGCGGGTCACCTCGGCGGCGAACGAGCGCAGCTGCTCGACCATGGTGTTGAGCGTGTCCTTGAGCAGCAGGATCTCGCCGCGCACGTCGACGGTGATCTTCTTCGAGAGGTCGCCGCTCGCGATCGCGGTCGCGACCTCGGCGATGTTGCGCACCTGCGCCGTGAGGTTCGACGCCATGAAGTTGACGTTGTCCGTCAAATCCTTCCAGGTGCCCGCGACGCCCGGAACCTGCGCCTGGCCGCCGAGCTTTCCTTCGGTTCCGACCTCGCGCGCGACGCGGGTGACCTCGCCGGCGAACGCGTTGAGCTGGTCGACCATCGTGTTGATGGTGTTCTTGAGCTCGAGGATCTCTCCCTTCACGTCGACGGTGATCTTGCGCGACAGGTCGCCGCGCGCGACCGCCGTGGTCACCTCGGCGATGTTGCGCACCTGGGCCGTCAGGTTGCCGGCCATGAAGTTCACGCTGTCGGTCAAGTCCTTCCAGGTGCCCGCGACGCCCGGCACGTTGGCTTGGCCGCCGAGACGTCCTTCGGTGCCGACCTCACGGGCGACCCGCGTCACCTCGCCGGCGAAGCGGTTGAGCTGGTCGACCATGGTGTTGAGCGTTTCCTTCAGCTGAAGGATCTCGCCGCGCACGTCGACCGTGATCTTGCGCGACAGGTCGCCGCCCGCGACCGCGGTCGCGACCTCGGCGATGTTGCGCACCTGCGCCGTGAGGTTGCCGGCCATGGAGTTGACGTTGTCGGTGAGATCCTTCCAGGTGCCGGCGACGCCCGGCACCTGCGCCTGGCCGCCGAGCTTGCCCTCGGTGCCGACCTCGCGCGCCACGCGGGTCACCTCGGCCGCGAAGGCGTTGAGCTGGTCCACCATGGTGTTGAGCGTTTCCTTCAGCTGAAGGATTTCGCCCGACACGTTCACGGTCACCTTCTTCGACAGGTCGCCCTGCGCCACCGCGGTCGCGACCTCGGCGATGTTGCGCACCTGGCCCGTCAGGTTCGACGCCATCGAGTTGACGTTGTCGGTCAAATCCTTCCAGGTGCCCGCGACGCCGCGCACCTGCGCCTGGCCGCCGAGCTTGCCTTCGGTGCCGACCTCGCGGGCGACGCGCGTGACCTCGCCGGCGAACGCGTTGAGCTGGTCCACCATCGTGTTGATGGTGTCCTTGAGCTCGAGGATCTCGCCGCGCACGTCGACGGTGATCTTCTTCGACAGGTCGCCGCTCGCGATCGCAGTCGACACCTCGGCGATGTTGCGCACCTGGGCGGTCAGGTTCGACGCCATCGAGTTGACCGAGTCCGTGAGATCTTTCCAGGTGCCGGCGACGCCGAGCACGTTGGCCTGACCGCCGAGCCGGCCTTCCGTTCCGACCTCGCGCGCGACGCGGGTGACCTCGCCCGCGAAGGCGTTGAGGCGGTCGACCATCGTGTTGATGGTCTCCTTGAGCTGCAGGATCTCGCCCGACACCGTCACGGTGATCTTCTTCGACAGGTCGCCGCCCGCGATCGCGGTCGCGACGTCGGCGATGTTTCGCACCTGGGCCGTGAGGTTCGACGCCATGAAGTTGACCGAGTCGGTCAGGTCCTTCCAGGTGCCGGCGACGCCCGGCACCTGCGCTTGACCGCCGAGCTTGCCGTCGGTTCCGACCTCGCGGGCGACGCGGGTCACCTCCGACGCGAAGGCGTTGAGCTGGTCCACCATCGTGTTGATGGTGTCCTTGAGCTCGAGAATCTCGCCGCGCACGTCGACGGTGATCTTGCGCGAGAGGTCGCCGCGGGCGACCGCGGTGGTCACATGCGCGATGTTGCGGACCTGGTCGGTGAGGTTGCCGCACATGGCGTTGACCGAGTCGGTCAGGTCCTTCCAGGTGCCGGCGACGCCCGGCACGTTGGCCTGGCCGCCGAGCTTGCCGTCGGTGCCGACCTCGCGGGCGACGCGGGTCACTTCCGAGGCGAACGAGCGCAGCTGGTCCACCATCGTGTTGATGGCTTCCTTGAGCTGCAGGATCTCGCCGCGCACGTCGACGGTGATCTTCTTGGAGAGGTCGCCGTTGGCGACCGCGATGGTCACGTCGGCGATGTTGCGGACCTGCGCGGTCAGGTTCGACGCCATCGAGTTGACGCTCTCGGTGAGGTCCTTCCATACGCCGGTGACTTCCGGCACCTGCGCCTGGCCGCCGAGCTTGCCTTCCGTGCCCACCTCGCGCGCGACACGCGTCACCTCGGAAGTGAACACGCCGAGCTGCTTGATCATGGTGTTGACGGTGGTGGCCGCCTGCAGGAACTCGCCCTGCAGCGGGCGGCCGTCGACGTCGAGGCGCACGGTCTGCAGCAGGTCGCCCTGGGCGACCGCCGTCACGGCGCGGGTCACCTCGCGGGTCGGCCAGATCAGGTCGTCGATCAGCGTATTGACGGAGCTTTCCATCTCGCCCCAGGCGCCGTCGGAGAGGCCGAAGCGGACGCGGTGTCGCGCCTTGCCCTCGCGGCCGACCAGCTCGCCGACCCGCTCGAGCTGCTCGGCCATGCGCTGGTTGGCCGAGACGATGGCGTTGAAGGTGTCGGCGATCTTGCCCTCGATGCCGGTGCGGTCGCCGGCCATGCGTACCGAGAAATCGCCGACCTGCATCGCCTGCAGCGCATGCAAGAGCTCATGCGGATCGAAGCCGGCGGCGCCGTTCGCCACGCCGTTCTGGGACGTCGGAGCCGGCGCGGCTGAGCCGTTGAAAGGGGCGACCTCGGGGATCATGTCGCTGTTTGGCTGCATGAGGATCTCCTCTGCGGAACCGAGCTAGCCGGTGTGCGTCCGCAGTTGCCGCCCGTAGGGGGCAGGGGTAGATGGCGAAAAAATGGGGAAGGCGCGAATGCGCCCGGACCGCCCGGCGCGGACCAGCCTAGTGTGGCGGGGAACCCGTGCATCAAATTCATCTTCCCCCTCCGCGCGGGTTACTTCCCGCGTCGGATGCCATGACGAGACGGGCGGCCTTTTGCCGCCCGCACTCGCTCAAAACGACAAAACTCCGGCCGGTGCGGATGGTTCCCGGATGCCGACGGATTTTCTTGCATGCTTAAGCCGGTGTGGACGGGGGCCGGCGGTTCCCGAGTCGGCCATCCATTGCCCTGGCGGCAAGAATTCGGGCAGCGGGGCGGCGGAACGGGGGTGCCGTCGCGTTGTTTACTGGTACGAGAGGAAAGTCAGACAGCCATGTCCCGTCCTGCCGAGGAACAGGAATGGCGCAGCCTGATCGAGCGGTTGCATGAAGGGGCCCCCGAACCGCTGCCAGAAGGCACGGCGCCTGGATTCGACGACGCATCCGCCCGCAATCGGGTCGGCGTCCTGATCACCAAGGCTGTCCTGGGCGAGAACCTCTACGAGCTTTATCGGCTCTACTGCGGCGACCCTCCCTTGCCGCGCTGAGGCATCTTCCCTGTTGGTTTCCCTGTCGATGCGGGACCCGCGGCTGGCCACCAAGAACTCTAGCGTTTCCGCTCGGCCACCCACTTGCTGATCGCGGTCGGCAGAATGTCGAGATAGGGGCCGGAGAAGAATGCCTCGCCGGTCCCATCGCCGAAATAGCGGTCATAATTCGCGATCATCGCGCGCATGAGGTCGGCGCAGGTCGGCATCGAATCCACGATCAGGTCGCCGAGCTTGCTCGCGTCGGAAACGCGCGGATCCGCCGCGACTTTGCGGGCAACGCACTCGGTTGCGCGGGTCACGAACGGCTGCACCGCCGCCGTGCGTTCCTGGCTCGACAAGTGCGTGGGTATGCGATCGACGAGGTTGATGTCCGGCGTCGCCGCCGTCAGGATCAACAGCGGCACGGCAGTCAATGGCAGTACAGTCATGATGTCCCCCAGGCCCCACATCAATCTACATGCCTTAGCCGCTGCGGGGAAAGCAAAAAGGCGCATTGCGGCCATTTGGCCCTGTGAGTTCCATCATCGATGGCCGGCCAGGGCCCGGGGCGCTTTACGATTTGTCAGCCATGAAGCGAGACCGCGATAAATCCCCGCGCGAAGTCGGGGAACGAACATTTGCAACCTGCATTCGTGAATACTGGATGCATCATCTGGAGGATCCGATGGGTTCCCAAATGCCCGGGCGAGCGTCGCACCGATTGATCGCGAGCGACCGCATCGAGGGAACCTTGGTGTGCCGGCCGGACGGCGCGCAGGTCGGGACCATCGAGCGGCTCATGATCAACAAGGTGAGCGGCCAGGTGGCGTATGCGGTCATCAAGGTCAACGGCATTCCCGGACTGAACGACCGCCGGTTCCCGCTCGCCTGGGAAAGCCTGCACTATGATCGGCGCCGTGGCGGCTACATCGCCGACGTGACGGAGCAGGATGTCCGGCTCGCACCCGGTGCCGACAGCGGCTTCGATTGGGGCGAGCGCACCGACGTTGCGCATATTCGCCCCTATCGGCCGCCGACCTTCTGGGGCTCGTCTTCCTGAAATTTGCTGCTCCCTGATTGGCAGCGCCCACCGACCGACCGCTCAATCGCCCGGCTCGATGTGCGCCTGCTTGGCGAGCTCGACCGTGGCGGCGAAATCGTTCTTCGCAAACTTGTCGAACTGATCGACGCTCATCAGGTCGGGTGCGACGCCGAGCTTGGCCAGCCGCTGCTTGACCCCCGGATCCTGCAGCGCTTTCTCAACCTGATCGTGCAGCGCATCGATGATCGGGCGCGGTGTCTTCACCGGAAGCGACAGGCCGTTCCAGAACACGTATTCGGCCTTCGGGTAGCCCGCCTCGGCGATCGACGGCACGTTCGGCAGGAGCGGCACCCGCTTGAGGGTGCTGACGGCGAGAATGGTGAGCTTGTCGCTGCCGAGTGCGGAGGCGGCCGCCGCGAGCGGGATGAAATAGAAATCAATGCGGCCCGCCATCACCTCGGTGAGCCCGCCTTCGCGGAATGGTACGTGGCGCACGTCGATGTTGGCGGCGAGCCGCAGGCGCTCGGCCGCCATATGCGAGCCGGAGCCGATTCCGGCCGACGCAAACGTGATCGATCCGGGCTTGGCCTTCGCGGCCGCGACCAGGTCGGCAACCGACTTCCATCCGAGCTGCGAGCTCGCGACCAGGACGTTTGGTTGCGTCCCGAACAGCGCGACCGAGGCGAAGTCGCGCACCGGGTCGTAGGGCAGCTTGCGGTGCAGCACCATCTCGGAGCCCATCGACGACGAGCTCACCACCGTGGTGTAGCCGTCGGGCTCGGCTTTCGCGGCGGTCGCAAAGCCGCTGACGCCGCCGGCGCCGGGCCGCGCCTCGATCACGACCGGCTGTCCGACCTGTTGCGAGACCTGGTTGAGCACGACGCGGGAGACGGTGTCGGCGGCGCTGCCCGGTGGAAACGGGCTGATCACGTGGATCGCACGGGCGGGATATTGCTCTGCGCCGGATGTCGCGCCGGATACGATCAGAATAGCGCCTGCGAGAGCGCCGTAAGCTGCGCGCAGCGAGGGCACGGGAGCCTCCCGGAGTTTCTTCGAGCCGGTGCGGACCGTCGCGCTTTTCCGGGCGCGCCGCAAGAGACCGCAAGAGACTGAAAGAGAGACCGGATGTCGCTGGCGCAGGCCGCCGGCGGATGTCGCGGCGGTCGGCGGCGGACTTGCGGCCGAGGGCCGTCTCGTGTTCGATCGCGCCATCCTGCCGGCGGGTCGATCGGTGTCCAAACGAAGCGAAGTCGAAGCCGCGCTGCGGCGCCTTGCGCCGCGCATTCCACCACACGAGCTCGGCGCGGTGGTCGACCATGCGCTCGACAGCCGCGGCCTCAAATCGAGCGCGCCCGAGACGGCGGCGTGGCTGTCGCTCGTCGCCTATGTGCGGCACGCCTTCACGGACTATGACGAGCTCATGAGCCAGGGATACGACCAGGACAGCGCGCGCTTCTTCGTTGCGGGCGAGATCGAGACCGTGCTCGGCGAGTGGGGCGTGCGGCGCCCGCTTGCCGCGGAGGAATGAAACCGCAGCACACGGCGCGGCCGGCGCTATTGCGGCACGAGACCGATGCGATCGGTGCGGGGAACGCCATTCGCATCGACGGAGAAGAAGATCATCACGATCCGCCCGATCAGGTTCTCGGCGGGGATGTATCCCAACTGTTCCGGCATGCGGCTGTCGAGGGAGTTGTCGCGGTTGTCGCCGAGCACGAAGTAATTGCCCGGCGGAACCGTGAATTCACGCGTGTCGTCGAGTGGACCGTTGTCCTCCAAGTCCAACGTCTCGTAGCTTACGCCGTTGGGCAGCGTTTCGCGCCAGCGCCTGACGTGCTGGGGAAATCCCGGGCCCTCATTCAGGGCGAAATCGGCAGCGCGCTCGCGCGCGACCGCCTTGCCATTGATGTAGAGTTGGCCGCCGCGCATCTGGACGCGGTCGCCCGGCAGCCCGATGATGCGCTTGACGTAGTCCTGGTCGAGGCGCGGCACGCGGAAAACCACGAGGTCACCGCGCTGCGCTGCGGCGGCGAAAATCCGCCCCTGGAACAGTGGATAGGCGAACGGCAGCGAGTAGCGCGAATAGCCGTAGCTGGATTTGTTGACGGCAATGTAGTCGCCCGGCAGGAGCGTCGGCTCCATCGATCCGCTCGGCAAGCTGAACGTCTGCACCCCGAAGCTGCGCAGCGACACGATCGTCGTCACCCCGAGGCATGCAAGGACGACGGCAAGCAGTCCCCACAGGAGGGAACGGACGGAGCGCGCGGCCATCAGGCGCCTATTTCGATGCCAGCGCGTCGAGGTGCTTGTGGGCGGCGTCATCCGCCCACTTGTCGTCCGCAAAGATCAGGTGCGAGGCGCTATCGGGCATGAACATCCCCACGGGCGCGATTACCAGGCGCCGCGCCCGGGGAAAAATATCGCTGGCCCAATGGCTGCGCAAGCCAGCCGTCCCGGCGGCTGTCGTGAGAGGGACAGCGTCGCAATGGCCTACGTCGCTCTCAGACGAACGCCTGTTCGATCGCCGTCAGAATTTGGACCATATCGGCCGTGTACCGGCCGCCGAACCCGACGAAATCGAAGCCGGCGAGAACCGCCAGCGCAACGGCTGCTGCGCGCACCATTTGGAAGCCCTCCGTGCACCTCCCCGTCGAGCCCCGCAATTGTGCACGCCATCCATTGCCCACCGGCAAAGCGCCAGCGTTAGAATCTTCTAAAAAATCGCTCGGGTTTTAGTCATAGTGGTCGCAGCCGAGGCCTGCGCCGCGCTATGGTGCGGCGGCCCGCGCGCAGGAGGATGACATGACGTCGAAATCTCTCCGCCTGATGGCCGTGATCCCGCTGCTCGCCGCATCTGCGCTCGCGGCGGATTATCCGGCGCCGAAGCAGGGAGACTGGATCGCGCATGATTTCAGATTCCACACCGGCGAGACCTTTGCCGAGCTCAAGCTGCACTACACGACGGTCGGCGCGCCGACGGGAATTCCGATCGTGGTGCTGCATGGCTCGGGCGGCTCGGCGCGCAACCAGCTGACGCCCGCCTTTGCGGGCGAGCTGTTCGGCCCCGGCCAGCCGTTCGATGCCGCGAAGTACTACATCATAATTCCCGACGCGATCGGCCATGGCGACAGCGCCAAGCCATCCGACGGCCTCAAGACGAAATTCCCGCACTATGACTATGCCGACATGGTCGAGGCGCAGTACCGGTTGCTCACCGAGGGCCTCGGCATCCGCCATGTGCGGCTGATCATCGGCAACTCGATGGGCGGCATGCATGCCTGGTTGTGGGGCGAGCGCCATCCGGACTACATGGATGCGCTCGTGCCGATGGCCTCGCAACCGACCGCCATGGCGAGCCGCAACTGGATGCTGCGGCGGATGATGCTCGAGATCATCCGTCGCGACCCCGACTACCACGATGGCGACTACACCACGCAGCCGCGCTCCTTGAAGATCGCCAGCGTCTTCTTCGGCATCGCGACCGCCGGCGGCACGCTGCACTATCAGAAGCTCGCACCGACGAACGCGCTCGCCGACAAGCTCGTCGATGCGCGCCTTGCCGCGCAGATGCCGGCGGACGCCAACGACTTCATCTGGGCGTGGGGCTCCTCCGCCGACTACGATCCAGCGCCGGATCTGGAGAAGATCACGGCGACGGTGCTGGCGATCAATGCCGCCGATGACGAACGCAATCCACCGGAGACGGGCGTCATGGCGGCGGCGATGCGGCGCGTGAAGAACGGCAGGCTCTATCTCATCCCGCCGAGCACCGACACAACGGGACACAGCACCACCGGCAATGCCGCCTTTTATGCGCAGCAGCTGCGTGATCTGCTCGACACCGCGCCGCGGCACGCGATGTGAGCGGCGGCGCGATGGCCCCTGTGCGCGCGGCCGCTCCGAACGATGCGGCGCGCCTGCGCGAGATCGCTCAGGCTGCCTATGCGAAGTACGTGCCGCGCATCGGGCGTGAGCCCATGCCGATGAGCGCGGACTATGGGGCGGAGATCGCGGCCGGACGCGTGACCGTGATCGAGATCGGCGGCGCGGTGGCGGGCTACATTGTGGCGTGGGCGGAGCCCGACGCCTATTACATCCACAATGTCGCGGTCGATCCGGTGCGCCAGGGACTGGGGCTCGGGCGCACGCTGATCGACGCCGCCGTACAGGCGGCGCGCCGGCATGGGCTCGGCGCCATCCGACTCTATACCAATGCGGCGATGCACGAGAATCTCGCGCTCTACGCCCGCATCGGCTTCGCCGAGACGCGCCGCGCGCGCGAGGACGGGTTCGAGCGGGTGTTCATGCGCTGGGATTTGCCGGCCGAGTGATCGCGCTGCGCAGCGCTTGCGCGAGCTGATCGATGACGAACGGCTTCTGCAGCCATGGCCGGTCCTTCCACGTCTCCTTGAAACCTTGGCTCGCGTAGCCGGTCAGGAAAACGAACGGGATTTGGCGTGCCGAGAGCGCGGCGGCGGCCGGAAAGCTCTGCTGGCTGTTGAGGTTCACGTCGAGAACCGCGACATCGACATCGGCCTCGCGCGCGGCACGCAGCGCGGCATCCAAGTTGGACACGACCTGCACGTCGCAGCCGAGCTTGAGGAGAAAATCCTCGATCAGCATCTGCACGTGCGTCTCATCTTCGGCGAGCAGGACGCGCAGGCCGGCCAGTCCGTCGGCGCTCACTGTGGCGACCTCCCAGCGCGGCGGCACGCCATTCGGCGCCGCCCCGCCGGATGAAAAATTCGGCGCCTGCCGCTCGGGTTCCGCTTGGATTTTATTTTTAGCGCGCTTGTTTTCCCTGCGGGACTTACTTGGCCTGCGGCGTTTGGGAAATGCCCTGCAGCACCGGCAGCCAGGTCGCCTGCTGCTGCGCGACGAAGGTGGCGGTTTGCGCTGCCGTCATCGCACGCGGATAGCTGCCGGTCGCACCGAGCTTCTGCTTGATGTCCGCATCCGCGACGACCTTGGCGAGATCGGTGCTGATCCGGTCGACGATGGGCGCAGGCGTGCCGACCGGCGCAACGAGCACCAGCCAGCCGGCGGCGGAAAAATTCGGGATCGTCTCGGCGACGGTCGGCAGGTCGGGGAATTCGGGCAGACGGGTCGCGGCGGCGGTGGCGATCAGCTTGACCTGGCCGGCATTGACGGCGCCGATGATGCCGGAAAAGCCCTCGATGATCATAGACACGCGGCCCGAGGCAACGTCGCCGATCGCCGACGCCGGCCCGCGTGCGTAGGGCACTGGCAACAGCCTGATATGCGCCTGCTGCTGCAGCAGCTCGCCGGTCAGGTGGGTCATGCGGCCAATGCCGGTGAGAGCGATCGAGATCTTTCCCGGCTCCTGCGTGGCGCGCGCGATCAGCTGCGGCAGCGTCGCGATGCCGAGCGCCGGGTTGACGGCGATGAACATCGGCTGGTCGGCGATGAAGCCGATGGGGAGGAAATCGCGCGGCAGCTTGACCGGCAGGTTGGGAGCGACCGTCGGCAGCGCGACGAAGGTCGAGAGCGTCGGCGCATAGAGCGTGTAGCCATCGGCGACGGCTTCCGAGGCGGCGCGCGCCCCGATGCTGCCGTTCGCGCCCGGCCGGTTGATGACGAGCACCTTGTGGCCCCACCGCCGCGACGGCCCGTCGGCGATGAAGCGCGTCGCCACATCCGGGCTCGCGCCGGCGGCGGCGTCGGAAATGATCGTCACCGGCTTATCGGGAAAGCTCTGCGCGCCGGCCGGGAGCGCCGCCCCGAGCGCGAGCAGAAACAGGCCCGCGGTGCAGCGGCGCGAAAAAGACGTGCAGCGTGTTCATGTCGCTCGCCCCCGGTCAGCCGCGGCCGAGCTAGCGGCAATGCGCGAAGCGTGTCAATCGCGCGCGGCGACGTGCTCGCGCCGCGCGTTGCCGCCGTCATGCGTTGCGCGCCGCGCCTCATGCGCGCCGGACCAAGCCCACGACCTTCGGCTGCTTCGCCTTGAGACGCGCCGCATAGCGCCGCCACGTCGCCTCTCGCCCTTCGGGCGTGAGCAGGCCGCGCTGCTCGGCCAGAATCATCCACGCGAAGCCCCACCAGTCCGGCACCATGTCCCCGGTCGAGCCGTCGACGAGATCGTAGCCGTGCGCGAGCGCGAAGGCGGCCGCGCGCTTCCAGGTGAGGCGATCGAGAAAGGCATGGTCCTTCTCACTCAAGCTTTCGTCGTCGAAGTCGTCGAGTGTGTAGCCCCAGATGCGCTTGCACACGGCGTTGAACGCGAGATCGATGCGGTCGTCGTCATCGCATTCGCGCAGCCGGGCGAGCTCGCCGGTGTACTCCGACAACCTCAGGATCTCGTTGGAATCAGCGGAGTTCGCACGCATTTCTCCTCTCCCGTCACCGAATCCCCGACGAATCGGGGGAACGCAGTGTAGCGGAAATCGGTGAAAAGTTCACTATTTGTTCTGCGTGAAACGGCGGCCGGACCTGATTGTCCGACCGCCGAA
Organism: Xanthobacteraceae bacterium; assembly: GCA_035293985.1. Lineage (GTDB taxonomy): Bacteria > Pseudomonadota > Alphaproteobacteria > Rhizobiales > Xanthobacteraceae > JAVDCA01. The sequence continues at coordinate 143,924 of DATGLS010000004.1, read as the reverse complement.
TGTCATGCCGTTCGCACCCCGGCAATCAGTGCGGCCAGCAGCGCTTGCGCTCCGGTCCGAGGTGATATCCCGGTTCCGACGCTTCGCCCAGCGCACCGCTGATCTAGCAGCGATGGTACTGGCGGCGCGGGACGTCGTCGCCCGGCTGCAGGAACATGTTGCGGCCGTCGGAGGTGAACTCGCCGAAAGTGCTGCTCGTTTGCTTTCCATCCAGATCCCAGTGCACGACCACGTAGTTATCGTGGAATTCGTAGCGCGAGATGGGCCGGCTCAGATGCGAGCGGTCGGAAAACAGAAACACGCCCATGGTGTCGCGGGAAAACTCGAGCCGCGCCGTCGTGCTGCACCAGTTGCCGAGGATGTCGTCGTAGCCGATCGCGTTCGCGACACCGGTCGCGCACCACGTCGAGATCGCCGTCGCCGCGGCGACGAGCCACGCCTTGCCGAATCGTCGTGCCCTGATTCGTGCCATGATTGCTCCCCACAGCGGTAACGCCGCGGCCGACCGACGGCCCCGGTAGCGTCAGAATATTCAACCGCGCTGGAGGTGCCAAGCCGTTCGGGCACTCGTTCGGAGGCCGTATCGAACAGCTGTTCCGGCGAGACGGCCGCTCGCCAGCCACGCCGCCGTCAGCAGCACTTGTTGTTGTGCTGGGCCGCGCATCTCGCGTCGCGTCTCGCCGCGGTGGTATATCGATCGTGGCGGCGACTCACGGCATAGTGGCGGGCCGGCGGGGGCCGCTAAATCCAAGCGCACTTGGCACAAGCCGCGCTAAATGCCGAGCACAGGATGGACGCCCGACATGCGCTCATCGATCACCTCGCGACGGTTCCATTATCCGGCCCTCGGACGGACGATCTTGCGCACGATCGCGGCCGCGGGCGCGCTCGTCACGCTTCTCGCCGGAGCGGCGCGCGCGGACGACTGGCGTTATTGCCTCGCCCCGCTGCATGCGGAGCACAAGGTGTACATGTCGGCCGCGTTTCCCACGGTGAAATCGATGGAGCGCCTGCAGGACGAGTTCGGCAACGCGCTCTCGCGCGCCGGCGTGCGTCACGGCGCGGTCCAGTGCCCGCGTGGCGACGAGCAGTCGATCGAGGCCATGCGGACGCAGGCGACGCGCTTCAACCGCGAGAGCGGCAATACCGTGGTGGAATTCAATCGCTGGAATCCCTGAGCCGCATGCGCTAAGGCGCGGCCGGCCGCGGCACGATCCCGCCTCCATTCACCCAACTCGACACGGAAGGACGACGCATGGGCATTCTGGCGGCCATCGGGCTCGCGATCCTGCAGGGCGTGACCGAGCTGTTTCCGATCAGCAGCCTCGGGCATGCCGTGATCGTGCCGGCCGTGCTGAACATGAACGTCGACCTGCGCTCGCCCGAGTTCTTGCCGTTTCTCGTCGTCATGCATTTCGGCACCGCGATCGCGCTGCTCATCTATTTCTGGCGTGACTGGATCGGCTTCGCCATGGGCGTGCTCGCGTTCCGCAATCCGCGCGGCGCGGACGAGCGGCGGCTGTTCGGGCTCGTCTGCCTCGCGACCGTTCCGGCGGTGGTGATCGGCTTTGCGCTGGAGAAGCTGGTGCGTGCGGCGTTCGCCTCGCCCGTGCTGGCCGCGACGTTCCTGGTCGTCAACGGCCTGCTGCTGTTCGCCGGCGAGCGGCTCAAGAGCCGCGGATCGCGCCCGCTCGACGAGCTCAGCTGGCCGGCCGCGATCGGCATCGGGCTCGTGCAATGCCTCGCCTTCATTCCCGGCCTGTCGCGCTCGGGCGCGACCCTCGTCGCCGGCCTCGCGGTCGGGCTCACGCACGAGGCGGCCGCGCGCTTTACGTTTTTGATGGCGACGCCGATCATCGCCGGCGCGACCGTGCTCGAGGCGCCGAAGGTGCTGCATTCGGGCGCGAGCCTGCACACGGCCTCGATCGTCGCCGGCATCGCCGCCGGGGTGACGGCCTACGCGAGCATCGCCTTCCTGATGCGCTACTTCCGCAAGCACGAGTTCGATGCGCTCGATCCGTTCGGCTACTATTGCGGCGTCGTCGGCATCCTGACGCTCGGGTGGCTGTGGCTACGCTGAGGGTCGTGACGGCGACAAATCGGCGCTGCGCCGCGAACCGGGATGTTGCGCCATTGCTCGACCCAGACCGAGCGCCTATCTTCCGCCGCCGTGGAAAACGGGCCGGAGCGAGAGGGGGGAATGATGAAGCAAGCCATCGGGCACGGGCGTCTCACGCGGCGCAGCCTCGTCAAGGGCGTCGGCGCGCTTGCGGCTGCTGCGGCGCCCGCGCTCATCGGCGTGCGCGCGGCGCTCGCCGCCTATCCGGAACGTCCGGTCAAGATCATCGTCGCCAACACGCCTGGGGGTCCGTCCGATCTCGTCGGCCGCATCATCGCGGCCGCCTTGTCCGAGGCCACCGGCAAGACTTTCATCGTCGAGAACCGCGGCGGCGCGGGCGGCAACATCGGCTTTGCCTATGCGGCGCATTCGGAGCCGGACGGCTATACGATCCTGCTCGCGACCAATGCGTATTCGGTGAACTACGGCCTCTATAAAACCCTGCCCTTTGACCCCTATAAGGATTTCGTGGGTATCAGCGAGCTTGCCACCTCGCCCAATACCTTCGTGGTCAAAGCCGACCTGCCGGCGAAGAACATCAAGGAATTCGTTGCGCTCGTGCGCGCCAATCCCGACAGCTACAACTGCGCGACGCCGCCGATCGGCACCACGCCGCAAATCCAGCTCGAGGTGCTGAAGATCCGCGAGAAGCTGACGAAGCTCGCCGACGTCGTGTACAAGGGCGGCGGCGATGCGATCGCGGCGCTGCTCGCCGGCACCGCGCAGCTGAGCTCCGGATCGCTGCCGCCGGCGGCGCCGCACATCAAGGCGGGCACGCTGCGCTGCCTCGCCGTCACCGGCGAGGCGCGCTGGCCCGACCTGCCAGACGTGCCGACCATGCAGGAGGAAGGCTACGCGGATTTCGTGTTCGCGACCGATACCTTCCTCCTCGCCCCCGCGAAGACGCCGCCCGAGATCGTGACGTGGCTCGAGGGCGAGACGTTGAAGGTGCTGCGCACGCCGCAGATGAAGGGCAAGCTCTACCAGCAGGGCTTCCTGGTGCGGCCGAAAGGCGCGAAGGACGAGTGGGCGCGCGTCATCAAAGAAATCGACATGTTCAAGAAGATCATCGACCAGGCCGGAATCGAGCGCTTGTAGAGCGTCAGATTCGCGTCGGTGCGACCGATGGCTGCAAATTTTGCAGCGCTGCGGCAACCGGAGCGGTCGTCGGTCTCGCGCTGCACCTGGATAGTGTTATCCCGACACCGCAGCGACCCGTCGAATATGTCTAACCATGGACTTTAGGCGCCAAGGCGTGGATGATTCCGCCTTACTGTTTGTATTCGCGTGACACTTGCGATAAGTCGCTCTTGATGATTGGGGCGCTACAAAAAAGTGCGAGGGCTCCGTGGGGAAGATAGAGATGGCTAAAAGAGCGCCACAGCCGGTCGACGTGCTGGTGGGACAAAACATCAGAATTTGCCGCTTGCAAAAAGGGCTGTCGCAGACCGAGCTTGGCGAGCGCATCGGCGTGACATTCCAACAAATCCAGAAATACGAGAAGGGCGCGAACCGCGTCGGCGCAAGCCGCCTGACGCAGATCGCCGGCGTGCTCGGCGTGCCGCTGCCGACGCTGTTCGAGGGAACGCCGACCGCCGGCCAGGCGGTGCCGGATCAATCGGCGCGCGCGCTGCTCACCCATCCGCACTCGCTGCGCCTGCTGCAGGCCTTCGACAAGATCACCAGCGAGACGATGCGCGCTGCCGTGCTGCAGATGATCGAGTCGATCGCCGGCGGACGTCCGCGCCGCGCCACCGCAAAGGCGGGACATCGCCGATAAGCGCGTCTCCTCTCGTTGCGAAGCGCCGGATTGCCGTTTGCGACGTGATGGCGTCGCTCTGATTGCCTGTCTCGGTTGCCGTTCTTGATCGCCATTGGTCGATCTCATGACGCAGACGCTCGCAACGCTTTATGTCGTCTGCGGCAAGATCGCAGCCGGCAAGACGACCCTCGCTCGCAAGCTCGCGGCCGAGCATGGCGCGGCCCTGATCTGCGAGGATGAATGGCTGGTTCGCCTCGAGGCCGATATCAACTCGTTCGACGATTTCGTGGTGCAGGCGCGCCGTCTGCGCGCCGCGCTGGGGCCGCACGTGATCGAGCTGCTGCGGCTCGGCCTGTCGGTCGTGCTCGACGTGCCGGGCAACACCGTGAAGTCGCGCATTTGGGTCCGCTCGCTGTTCGAAGCCGCATCGGCGCGCCACGAGCTGCACTGGATCGACGCACCGGACGAGGTGTGCCGGGCGCGCCTGCGCGTGCGTAACGAGACGAAGCCCGAGGGACTCTATTTCGGCCACGTGCCGGAAGCGATCTTCGATCCTGTCAACCGCGCGATCACGCCACCGGCGCAAAGCGAGGGTTTCAACGTCGTCTGGCACCGACATCCCGCGGCTGAGGCGCCAGCGCATGTACCGGCCCTTTCGCCGCCACGACGCCGTAGCGCTAGAAAGAGCCGAGCGCCGAACCCCAAGCAATGACGACGACCGGGCGGTGATCGGGCCGACGATGTCGGCCATCGCGCCCATGACGATTCGAGGAAAATCATCACGCACTGAAGCGCGCCGGTGTGTGCGCTGCGCTGCCGCGCCGCCGCACAATGCCCAATCGGGCGCCGAGCCCGGTCAGGTGTTCGCGCCGTGAATGGCGTCGACGACGGCGACGGTCACGTCGGTGGTGCGCGCGCGCCCGCCGAGATCGGGCGTGTGAAAGCGCGGATCGGCCGTGACCCGCTCGATCGCGCGCATCAACCGGCTGCCCGCGGCGTTCTCGCCGATGTGCTCGAGCAGCATCACGGCCGACCAGAAGGTGCCGATCGGGTTGGCGATGCCCTTGCCCATGATGTCGAACGCCGAGCCGTGGATCGGCTCGAACATCGAGGGAAAGGTGCGCTCGGGATTGATGTTGCCGGTCGGCGCGATGCCGAGCGAGCCGGCGAGCGCGGCGGCGAGATCGGAGAGAATGTCGGCATGCAGGTTGGTGGCGACGACGGTGTCGATCGACTGCGGCCGCATCACCATGCGCATGGTCATCGCGTCCACCAGCATCTTGTCCCAGGTCACGTCGGGAAATTCGCGGGCGATCTGCGCGGCGATCTCGTCCCACATCACCATGGCGTGGCGCTGAGCGTTCGACTTGGTGACGACGGTGAGCAGCTTGCGCGGACGTGACCGGGCGAGGCGGAACGCGAAGCGCATCACCCGCTCGACGCCGGCGCGCGTGAACATCGCGACATCGGTTGCCGCCTCGAGCGGCGAGCCCTGGTGCACCCGCCCGCCGACGCCCGCGTACTCGCCCTCCGAGTTCTCGCGCACGATCACCCAGTCGAGCTCCTTGTCCTGCACGTGGCGCAGCGGCGACGTGATGCCCGGCAGGATGCGCGTCGGCCGCACATTGGCGTACTGGTCGAACGGCTGGCAGATGGCGAGCCGCAGTCCCCACAGCGTGATGTGATCCGGGATCTCCGGATGGCCGGCCGAGCCGAACAGGATCGCGTCGTGGTGGCGGATCTGGTCGCGGCCGTTCTCCGGCATCATGCGACCGTGCTTCTTGTAGTATTCGCCGCCCCAGTCGAAATGGTCGAACTTGAACGCGATGCCGCCCTCGCGCGCCGCGAGCGCATTCAGGACCTCGACGCCGGCGGCGACCACTTCGGTGCCGATGCCGTCGCCCGGAATGGCGGCGATCTTGTAGGTTCTCATCGAACAGGCTCCGGATGACGACGGGTCACCTCGTGGCCTGTCGCGGGCTCGCATCGCAGCAGATGACCGCCGCGGCTTCACAAGCTATCGCGGACGCCGGCGCGGACCAAGTGTATTTGCGGCCGGTTCGCCCCCCGCCCGAACGCGGCGCGCTCGGCGCTTCGCGAAGCATCTCGCCCATCGCATCGATCCGCGGGCACAACCGTCGCTGACGCGGAAGCCGTGACCGCGACCCGCCTGCGCTTTCGGTTGAAAATTCGTCGAGAACCGGCTAAACTTGCATCTTACAATCATTGCGAACCGAGGGCGGGGATCATGGCCGAGACGACCCCTGGGACGCCGGTAGATGCTGCGCAGCTCAACGCCGCGCTGGAGGGCCTTTTCGAGTCGTATGAGGCGCGCGTGCTCGCGGCCATCGGCCTGTTCATCGGGTACATCTGCGTGTTCTTCACGAAGATCATGAGCTTCACCCAAATGTACATTGGGGTTCTCGGCATTGCGTGCCTTACATTCCTGCTGCTGCTGTTGAACAAGGAGGCCGATTTCCAATCGCGGTCGTGGTGGACGCGCTCGTGCGCGGTTGTGATCTTCAGTCTGATTCTGACCTCTCCGCAATTTTATTTTGCTTGGACGGTCTCGGTTCAGGAAGCGCAGAATGCCGCGCAAGCCGCGCAGATTCGCGCCGTCAATGACGCCCAACAACGATTTGTTCCGCCGCAGATCACCGTGGCGCATCCATGAGCCGGCGGTTCTTCGTCCTCGCGATCCTTGCTGTCCCGCTGGGCGGCGCCGCCGCACAGGAGATGAGCGAAACGGCGCAGTTCACCTTCCAGTCCACCGACTCCGCTCCCGCGACCAAAAACCAGCGCTTCTGTCTTCCCGCAGGCCAACGCCTTGTGCGAATCGATCACGTCGACGTCGCGCAATCGAATTCCGCGTCCACCGTGAACATAACGCCGGATTCATCCTCCCCGAATTGCGTGATGATGACGGTTCAATTGCCGCCGGCAAAGAAGATCTGCAGCAAAATTCCCGTGACGACGGGCATTTTTCAAAAGATGGAATTCAACGATCAGTGCACCACCATCCCGACCTCGCTCGTGTACACCGTTCATTACACGGCAGCCGCCGGAGCCCACTGATCCGGGTCGCGAACCGGCGTCCGCGTCCGATCAAGTCGCGGGCTATCTCCGGAACACGCTAAGCCGAGCGCGCCAACCGCTGCGTCGCCGATCCGCCGCAGCACCATCTCGCTCATCGCGTCGATGATGCGCGGCACATGCGCGTGCTTGTAGGCGAAGGTTTCGCGCGACTCGCGCAGGTGCACCAGCATGGTGGCGTTCGCCTCGAACACCAGCACCCGGCCGTCGGGCAAGATCGTGCAGTCCATGCCGGCATAATCGAGATCGAGCCGGCGCGCCGCTTCGCCGACGGCCTCGGCGGCGGGACCGCGAAACGTCCGGCGGAAGTCGGCGAGGAAGGCCTCTTCCTCCGCTCTCATCCAGCCCGTCATCTCGGCGCGCCAATAGTGCGCGAGCCAGTGTGACGTGATCGCCAGATGGTAGGGGAAGACCTTGCGGTCGACGAAGATCAGCCGGTACTTGCGAAAGAAGCCATCGGCGCCACGATAGTCCCAGAAGTCGCTCACGTAGTACTCGTCGGCCGGCGCCTTGTCGGCGTAGCCGGCGAGCTCGCCACGATCGTCGATGCGCACGAGGTCGTCGCCGCCGTGCGAGCCGGCCGGGCGCACCAACAGCGGCCGATCGGGCCGCTCGGTCGCGGCCGCGACCATCGCGAGATCCGCGCGCGCGACCCGTCGGATGCGCGGCGTGACGAGGCCGGGGATGTCCTTGATCAGGGCGGGAAGGGCGTCGCGCCGGGTGCGCGCGACGCGCTCCGGCGGGTTGATCAGCGGCCGCGAGAGCGTCCGGCAGAATTGCGCCGCGCGCGCGAAGAACGGCGCGCCGCGGTCGGCGTCGCCGATGGCGTTGAACACGATGTCGAAGGGCGGAAGCTGCTCGACGTCGGTTACCGGATCGGCGGCCGCTCGCGTCGGCGCCATCAGGTTGAGCGAGATGGTCTCGAAGCGCGTGCGGTCGAACAGGTCGCCGGTCGGCACGTTGCAGAACTCGGCGGCGCCGACCAGCAGCACGCGCGCCTGCGGCGGCTCGGTCCGGCAGCGCGTCACCACGATGCCTTGCCGCCGCGCCCATTCGGCGCGCACCTGCGCCGCCTCGGCCGCGCGGTGCAGGCGGCCGAGTGCCTGCGCGAGGGTCGCATAGGCGGCGAGATGGCCCGCGTCGATCGCGAGCGCCTGGCGGCACGCCGCCGCCGCCGGCTCGTATTCCTCGAGGCTCAGGTGCGCGGCGCCGACATCGTGCCAGGCGTCGGCCGAGTCATCGCTCGCGTCGTCGCTCGATCTCTGCCGCGCCGCCAGCACGTTGCGGAATGATTCGCGCGCCTCCGCGGGCCGCCGCATCTCGGCGAGCAGCATGCCGCGATTGTGGTGCGCGGTGGCGTAGTCGGGATCGATCGCGAGCGCCCGGTCGAGCGCCGCGAGCGCCGCCTCGCGCTCGCCGGTCTGTTGCAGCAGCGCGCCGAGATCGTTGAGGGTCGGCGCGAAGCGCGGGTCGAGCGCCGCGGCGTGCCGCAAGCGCTCGATCGCCGTCGCAAGATCGCCGCGCTGCTCGGCGGCCTTGCCGAGATAGTGCCACGCATGGGCGTTGCCGGGCGCGAGCGCGACGCAGCGGCGCAACAGCGCCTCGGCCGCATCGACGTCGGTTGCAAGCCGCAGCGTCGCGAGCAACAGGAGCGATTCGGCATCCTCGCCGTGTCGCGCGATCAGCGCTTCCAGCGCGGCCTGTGCCTCCGCGTGCCGGCGCGCTGCGAAGTGGTCGAGGGCGGCACGCAAAGCCACCTTGCGCGCATCGGTCATCGCGCACGCGCCTGCGGGCTCGCGTCGGCGCGCCGGCGGCGCACCATCGCTTGTCTCGCCGACAGGAATTCGCCGGGCGCGGGCGCGGCGCAAGAAGCAGCCATGTGACATCTCCCGATCGGATTCTGACGCACCGGCCCGGGTTGTGTCGCCCCTGGGAAACTCGACCCGCCATGGTTAACGCTTGGTTAACGGGTCTGCCGAGAACGCATTGGACGCCACCACTGGACCTCACTACCTTGCGCGGCTCGCGTGCGGCAAAAAAGCCGGACCGGGGTGGGGAGGAAAGGCCGGAATGCTGGGTGCCATCTTGGCGGTCCTGTCGGCCGCCACGTTCGCCTTCAACAACGCGGCGGCGCGACGCGGGGTCATCACCGGGACGGCGATCCAGGGGATGGCGATCACCATCCCGGTCGGCCTGCTCGGCTTCGCGCCGATCGCGCTCATCACCGGCTGGGCGACGCATTTTCCGCATCTCGCGGCGCGCAGCATCGCCTGGATGGCGGGCGTCGGGCTCCTGCATTTCCTGATCGGGCGCTACAGCAACTACCGCGCCAACCAGGCTGCCGGCGTGAACCTGACAGCGCCGGTGATCCAGCTGCAGGTCTTCGTCTCGGTCGTGCTCGCGGTGCTCGTGCTCGGCGAGCCGTGCACCGCGCTGCAGCTCGCCGGCGGTATCGTCATGCTCGCCGGAGCGCTGCTCACCCAGCGCCAGCCCGCGAAACCGAAGAGACCCGCTGCCGCGGCCGACAAAGCCGGCATTCCCGTATTCGTGCCGCGCCGCGCGGTCGGCTATACGTTCGCGACGATCGCGGCGCTCGCTTACGGCACGAGCCCGATCATGGCACGCACCGCGCTCGCCCACACGGATCCGCTCACCGGCATATTCGGCGGCGTGATCTCCTACGGCGCTGCCACGCTGGCGATGCTCCTGTTTCTGGTCTCGCCGACGCTGCGCCGCAACCTGCGCGCCCTCCATCGCGAGAACCTGCGGTGGTTCATCTATTCGGGCGTATTCGTCGCGATCGCGCAAGGGCTGTTCTATTCGGCGCTCTCGATCGCGCCGATCATGCTGGTCGCGCCGATCATGCAGCTGTCCCTCGTCTTCCGCTTCGGCTTCGCCAACGCGCTCACGCCGGACCACGAGATCTTCGGCTGGCATGTCGTCATCGGCTCGGCGCTCTCCATCCTCGGCGCCTGCCTGGTGTCGATCGACACCAACCTGCTGCTCCACGTGCTGCATCTGCCGGCCTCGATCGACGCGGTGCTGAGCTGGCGCGTGTCGCGCGGGTGAGCGAAACTTGGGCGCGCCGACCCGCGAGGTCCAAACATGCAACCCGACCGGCTTGCCGCCTTCACGGATGGCGTCATCGCCATCATCATCACCATCATGGTGTTGGAGATCAAAGTGCCCGCGGGTGCGACCGCTGCGGCGCTGTGGGGCAGCCTGCCGATCCTGCTCACCTACCTGCTGAGCTTCGTGAACGTGGGCATCTTCTGGAACAACCATCACCACATGCTGCATGCCGCCGCACGGGTCGACGGGAAGGTGCTGTGGGCGAACTTGCTCCTGCTGTTCTGGCTCTCACTCGTGCCGTTCGTCATCCGCTGGATCGACGAGGCGGGATTCGCGGCGCTGCCAACCGCGGCATACGGCACCGTGCTGGCGATGGCGGCGCTCGGCTACCTGCTGCTCGAGTGGGCGCTCATCGCCTGCAATGGGCCGGACTCGACGCTCGCGACCGCGATCGGCCGTGACTTCAAGGGCAAGATCTCGCTCGCGCTCTACTCCGCCGCGATCCTGCTTGCATTCGTGCGGCCGTGGATCGCGATCGTGCTCTACGTCGCGGTCGCGCTGGCCTGGTTTCTGCCCGACCGGCGCATCGAATTGATGAAGAAGTCCTGATCGCGGGCAGCGCGGGCCGCCGCGCTCGGCTGCACCTCCGACCGTGGAACCGCGGCGTGACCTTGCGGAACCCGTGACCTTAGATTGGCGCATCAGATATTATGCAATATGCGCGTGTATTCGTTCAGCCCACTTTAAGCACGCGGCTTAAGCACATCTTGTGAGTTTCCCGTCATAAAGGCGGGACAGCCGGCGGCTCGTCCGCGCGGTGCAGGGAGGGTCTACGGGGCGGCTCCCGCCATCCCGCAACAAGCAGAAGAATGCGCCGTTTCATTCGTAACCTGATGAGCGGTCCCAACCGCATGCTGGCGACGTTCGGCGTCGTCATCGCGGGTTCGATCGCCGTCCTTTTTCTCGTCGACCTCAATGCGCGCTACCGCGACGCGATTGCGGGCGCCAAGCAGGAGGCGCGCAACTACGCCGAGGTGCTGGCGCAGCACACCGCCGGCGCCTTCTCGGGCGTCGACCGCGTCCTGCGCGCCGCCGAGATCGTGCAACAGCAGGCGAATGACAGCCGTCGCTCGGCCGTCGAGGAGGCGCGGCGGATCCACGATGCGTTGCGCAACCTGCAGCAGACCTCGCCGCTGATCCGAGCGGTCAGCTGGACGGACGCGCAAGGCAACAAGCTGGTTCATTCCTACGACCGCGACCCGAAGCGCCACAACGTCGCGGACCTGCCGCAGTTCACGGTCCAGCGCGACAACCCCAATGCCGGCCTGTTCATCAGCCCTCCCTATCACTCGCTGGAGGCCGGGAGCTGGATCGTGGCGGCCTCGCGTCGCCTCAACAACGTGGACGGCAGCTTCGCCGGTATCGCGCTCGCCCCGCTCGACGTTTCGTACTTCGCCAACATCTTCCGTTCGCTCCATCTCGGCCAGGGCGGCGCCGTGATGCTGTTTCACAGCTCGGGCGTGTTGCTCGCGCGCGAGCCGTTGGTGCCCGAGTTCATCGGACGGTCCTTTGCCAAGGCCGAGCTGTTCGCCCGCCATCTGCCGCAAGCCACGACCGGCGCCTACGAGGTCGAGGCCTATTACGGCGACACGCAACGCATCGCCGGCTATGCGGCGGTGCCGCACATGCCGCTGGTGATGCTGGTGAGCTTCAATCGGGCCGAGGTGCTCGCTCCCTGGTATCGCCACCTCGGCACGTTCGGCCCGATGGTGGCATTCGTGGTCGGCGTCATCCTGCTCGGCACCTTCCTGCTGATGCGGCAGACGCGCCGCAACGCCGACAAGTCGCGCACGCTCTGGCTGACGCTCGAGACCATGTCGGCCGGCCTCTCGCAGTTCGACCGGGCCGGGCGGCTCGTCATCTGCAACAGCCGCTACCGCGAGATGTACGGCCTCACCCGCGAGCAGACGCGGCCCGGGACCTCGCTGCGCGCGCTGCTCACGGCGTCCGCCGCCAACGGCACCGGCCTCGAGCCGGCGCCCGATTACGTCGAGCGCCGGCTGCGCGAGCTCCTAGGCGGCAAGTCTTCGCGTGCGGTCAATCACATGCAGGACGGCCGCATCATCGCGGTCAACCAGGAGCCGACCCACGACGGCGGGTGGGTCGGCATCCATCACGACATCACCGCGGAGAAGCGGACCCAGGCCGAGGTCACCGCCAAATCCGAGGCTCTCGAGCGCGCCAATCTGCGCTTCGATGCGGCGCTCACCAACCTGCCGGTCGGCCTGTGCATGTACGACGGCGATCAGCGACTGATCGTGTGCAACGCGCGCTATCGCGAAATGTACGACCTCTCCGCCGACCAGGTGCGGCCGGGCACGACCCTGCGGGCGGTGCTCGAGGCGCGCGTCGCCGCCGGCATGAGCCCGGACGACGCGCAGGAGTACATCGACCAGCGCCTCAAGGAGGTCGCCGAGGCCAAGGCCTATCACGTCGTCAACGAGCTGCGCGACGGGCGCATGATCCAGGTCACGCATCAGCCGATGGAGGAGGGCGGCTGGGTCGCGATCCACGAGGACGTGACGGCGGAGAAGCTCGCCGAGGCAGGGCTGATCAAGAAGTCCGAGGAGCTGCGCCGCGCCAACATGCGCTTCGACGCCGCGCTCAACAACATGTCGCAGGGCCTGTGCATGTACGACGCCGAGCAGCGCATCGTCGTCGCCAACAACCGGTTCGCCGAGATCTACGGGCTGACGGCGGAGCAGATCCGTGCCGGCCTGACGGTCCGCCAGCTGGTCGAATATCGCATCGCCAACGGCAGCTACACCGGCACCGTGGAGGAGTACGTCGGGCGCATCTTCGAGGAGGCGACCGACATCCAGACCCACGCCGGCGGGCGAGTGGTCTCGATCCAGCGCCTGCGCTTGCCGGACGGCAGCGTGCTCACCACGCATGAGGACATCACCGACCGCCGTCAGAGCGAGGCCAAGGTCGCGTTCATGGCGCATCATGACCTGCTCACCGGCCTCGCCAACCGCACCTTCTTCATGGAGAAGATCGAGGAGGCGGGCGCCCGCCTGCGCCGCCGCGGCGAGGCGTTCTCGGTGTTCATGCTCGACCTCGACCGCTTCAAGGACGTCAACGACTCGCTCGGCCATCCGGCCGGTGACGCGCTCCTCAAGGAGATGGCGCAGCGCCTGCGCTCCTCGCTGCGCGAGACCGACGTGCTGGCGCGCCTCGGCGGCGACGAGTTCGCGATCCTGCAGGGCGGCGAGACGCACCAGCGCGACAGCGCGATCATGCTGGCGGTGCGCATCAACGAGGTGGTCGCGCGGCCGTTCGAGCTCGAGGGCCGCCGCGTGACGATCGGCACCAGCATCGGCATCGCGCTCGCGCCGCAGGACGGCGTCGATCCCGATGACCTGATCAAGAAGGCCGACCTCGCGCTTTATCGCACCAAGTCGCAAGGGCGCAACGGATTCAACTTCTTCGATGCCAACATGACGGCGGAAGCCGATGCCCGCCATCAGCTTGAGAACGAGATGCGCGAAGGCATCGCGCGCAACGAGTTCGAGCTGTTCTATCAGCCGATGTACGATGCCGAGACGCGCGCGATGCGTGGCGCCGAGGCGCTGGTGCGTTGGCGTCATCCCCAGAAGGGGCTGGTCCCGCCCGACCGCTTCATTCCGCTTGCCGAGGACACCGGGCTGATCGTCCAGCTCGGCGGCTGGATCCTGCAGAAGGCGTGCACCGACGCGGCCGCATGGCCCGACCACGTCAAGGTCGCCGTCAACCTGTCGTCGATGCAGTTCCGCAAGGGCGACCTGTTCGACATCATCCTGTGCGCGTTGGTCGAGTCCGGCCTGCCGCCGGAGCGGCTCGAGGTCGAGATCACCGAGTCGGTGCTGCTCGAGAACGAGGCGAACTACGCGACGCTGCTGCAGCAGCTCAAGAACATCGGCGTCGCCATCGTGCTCGACGATTTCGGCACCGGCTACTCCTCGCTCGGCTATCTCACCAAGTTCCCGGTCGACAAGATCAAGATCGACAAGTCGTTCACACAAGGGCTGATCGCGCGCGCCGAATGCGCCGCCGTCATCGCCTCGGTGCTCACGCTGGCGCGCGGGCTCGACATCGCCACCACGGCGGAAGGCGTCGAGACCGAGGACCAGTACGATATGCTGCGCGCGGCAGGCGTCAACTTCGTGCAGGGCTACCTGTTCTGCCGGCCATGCCCGGCGGCGGAGCTGCGCTTCTCGCCCATCGATCCCGAGCTGTTCCACCACGAGGACAGCGCGCGGGCGAGCGCCGCGTGAGTTGCTGCAAAAATCGAGACGGAGAACCAGGGTCGCGATGAACCAGCAGCAAAGTTTGCTCGAGCAGCTCGAGGAAGCAGTCGCGCAGAAGGACATTCACTACCGCGCCGAGACGCTGCGGCGGGTGACCGACCTCTTCATCGCCGGCGCCGGCACTTTCTCGCCGGAGCAGCTCTCGCTGTTCGACGACGTGCTCGGCCGCCTGGTCGAGGAGATCGACGTCGCGGCGCGCGCCACCTTCGGGGCGCGGCTCGCCGTCAGCACGGCGCCGCCGCCGCGCGTCATGCGCGACCTCGCGCTCGACGACGCCATCGAGGTCGCCGGCCCGGTGCTGGCGCAATCCACCGCGCTCGACGAGGCGACGCTGGTCGAGAGCGCGAGCAGCAAGAGCCAGCAGCATCTGCTGGCGATCTCGCGCCGCGCAACCTTGCCGGAAGCCGTGACCGACGTGCTGGTCGTGCGCGGCGACCGCGAGGTCGCGGTCAGCACGGCCGCCAACGAGGGCGCCAAGTTCTCCCAGTTCGGCTACGCCAAGCTGGTGCAGCGCGCCGAGCGCGACGGCGAGCTCGCACTCGTGGTCTGGGTGCGGCCGGAAATCCCGCGCGAGCACCTGCTCGCCATGTTCACCCAGGCGTCGGAAGCCGTGCGCCTCAAGCTCGAGGCGGCCGGCGGCGGCAAGGGCGGCGCGCTGCACGACGTCGTCGCCCAGGCCTCGAGGCGCCTCCAGACCGGCATGCGCGAAGGCTCCGCGGCCTACGCGTCGGCGCGCACGCGCGTGCTGGCGCTGCGGCAAGCAGGCCGTCTCGACGAGGCCGCGTTGATGACGTTCGCGGGCGAAGCGCGCTTCGACGAGACGACCATCGCGCTGTCCTTCATGGCCGATCTCCCGATCGGCATGGTCGAGCGCGCGATCACCAACCGCAAGACCGAGCAGATTCTCGTCCTTGCCAAGGCGATCGGGCTCGGCTGGGACTGCGCCAGAGCGCTGCTGCTGCTGCAGGCCGGCGTCAACGGCAGCTCGACGCCGCAGCTCGACCAATGCTGCGCGACGTTCGCGCGGCTGCAGCAGGACACGGCGAGGAAGGCGATGCAGTTCTACCGTCTGCGCGAGCGCGCGGCGGCGGCGGAGCATTGAGCGGGAGGTAGCCTGGATGAAGCGCCGCCCGATGACAGGTTCCGCGCCGTAACCTGGGGAAGGCCGTCCCGCATTGCGCTTCGCTCCATGCGGGCTACGAAGCGGGAAATCCCTACAGCCGATATTCCGGCAATCGATCCAAAATGTCCTTGATCGGCTTGTCGGCCCAGGCGTGATTGACGAAATCGCGGTGGCGGATGCCATCCTCGCCCGGCACGAACACGACCTTGCCGTCTAGCCGGTTCATCGCCAGGGCGTGGCCGTAGCTCACGTCGTGGCTGGCGAGCATCTCCTCGAGCTGGGCGTTGCGCCGCTGGGTCGAATGCGTCCACGAGCTGACGAAGAAGCCGGAGCGGTTGTTGCGGATCCAGCTCGAGAAGCCGTCGAGCTCGCCATAGAGCGCATCGAGCAGCACGACGCCCTGGATGCGGGTCTTCAGACCGCCTCGCTCGATGCTGGTCGCGGCCGACAGATACCCGCCGCTGTAGGCGACGATGATGATCGGCATGTTGGCGAAGGTACGCCCGACGCGCGGGTCGCCGTAGAGGCGGGTGAGCCGCTCGCCCGCCTCGCGCACCATGCGGGCGAAGGCGCCGGGCTCCCACAGGTTGCCGGGGTTGGAGCTGCGGGCGTCATAGGCGAGCTGCGGCGCCACCAGCACCGCATTGGCGTGCGACTCGGAAATCTGCAGCGGCACTTCCTGGCGGTTGAGCACGTCGCGCGTGAGCGTCGCGCCGTGGCCGTGGAAGAACACCACCATCACGGCGGGCTTGTTCGGATCGAAGCCCTTCGGGATGTGCAGCAGAACGCGCGGGTCGCTGAAGGCGCCTTTCTCCCAGGTCACCTTGCTGCGGAAATGGATGCGCACGGACTCGCTGCCGGTGGTCGACGCCGTGCGCACCGGGAAGGGCGCATTCTCGAACGGCTCGAGCGTGGTCTCGGCCTTTTCTAGCGGCGGCACGTGGATGTCGGAGCGGAGCGTGAATGGCGGGGCATCCACCCTGTCGTCGCGGGTCGGCGCGTAGCTCGCGACCTGGTACGATCTCGGTTGGATCGCCGGCGCGCGCTCGTCCATGCGCAGCGCGGCGGCGCGGATCCGCGGCATCGGCACCGGCGCCGCCGTCACCTTGGCGACCCGCGTCTGCGGCCGCGCGAGCGAGCGCGTCGGCGGTGGCGCCGCCGCGAGCTGCGTGCTGCTGCTGGTGGCGTAGACGTCGGTGACGACGCCGGCGAAGCGCGCCGCGAAGGTCGGCTGCGGCCCGAGGCTCGCGGTCATCATCGGTGCCGGGCGCATGACGGGGCGCAGGTTGGCGAACGCCGCGTCGAGATAGGCGGGGAGCTGACGAATCGAGGGCGCGGACGACCTCGACGGGCGCTCGAGCACGCGCGCCTCACCCGGCGCGTGCGAGCTCACGTGCATCAGCGACACGTACGCGGTCCCGCCCGCGAAGGCGAGGCCGGTGGCCACCAACGCCACAGTTGGCCCAAGCGACATTAACTAAGAACCCCCCTTCCCATTTAACCTTGTGTTCCCCAATGGCGGCAAGTTTGCGGCCGAGCATTTGCGAGAAAACTGCGAAACCGAGGGTCGCCGAACTTGGACGAGGATATCCTCCTATCTATTTGATCCAATTGGCATGATGTCTCGATTGCATGAACCATGTCACATGGTGGGGTTGGGCGAGCGAGCGCTTAATGGTATTCAGATAGCGAGGATCGCGGGCCCGACCCGTCGGCGAGGTCTCGGGGGCCTGACAAAAAGCGCGCGCAACCGCCCGGCCTGCGACGGTCGTTCATTGTCGCCGGATTGTGGTTAACGCAACGCTAACCAACGCTCTCGCGCACGGCTCCGGCACGCCGACAGGGTGCGCTCGTCTTGAACAGGTGCGCGAGCTTGCGCTCGCAAGTCTCGGGAAAGATGCAGAGCGGCTCGATCACATGGAGCGCGACCAATCAATTCCTGTTGGCCGTCGGGGCGCCGCGCTTCACGTGGAGAACGTAGATTTTGGGCTCCTGCCAACCATTGCTCGCACCGGGCGTGCTCGCGAGCGCAAACGGTGCGGCGGGGGCGGGCAGCCCCTGATTCGCGGGGGGCGCCGGTGTGGCGGCCCCAACCGAGGCGGTCGCGAGCGGAGCCGGACCGTCCAGGCCGGCGATGCGGCGCGCCTTGTCCCACATATAGATGTAGCCCTTGGTCTTGAGATGCACGCCGTCGGGCTCGTGCAGGCCGGCGGTGCAGAATGCCTGATCGCGCATCGGCACGTAGAGAACGCCACGTGGGGGCAGCTTCGCGGCCAGCATCTCGTCGAGCTTGCGCGAGCGCGTGTCCCACGACTGCTTCACGCAGGGCGGTCCGATCCAGATGAGCCGCATGTGCTTCTTCTGCGCGGCATCGAGGATGGCGTCGATGCTCTTGTCGAGACGGTCGATCGAGCCGTTGGCGTCATTGGTGCCGAGCACCACGAAAGCGGTGACGCCGGCGGGTGCGCGGCGGATCTGCTCGAGCGCCTTCGGTCCGCGGATATGCACGCTGATATGCGCGAAGTTCGGCAGATGCGACACCTCGGCGAGCCCGACGCCGAGGCTGTCGCCGAGCACGATGGCGTTGCCCGCATGTGCGCTCGCCAACGCGCCGCCCAGCACGCAGCAGCCCAGCACGCATGTGGTGCCCACAAGGGCGCGAATCGCCGTCAAACCCGCACGCTCCGATCAGATGCTCAACCGGGCCGCAAACTCTAGAAGCCGCATGGTTAACGAGTTTTAAACTGCGGCGGATGTGAGTCGTTCCGCGGACCGCGCGATGTATGCGCGGCGCCAGGATGATACCGCACGCCCGCGGCTCGCGCGATGTCTAGCGCGGCGTCGCCGATACGCCGGCGACGCCGGTCGCATCCTCGCGAACGGCGAGGAGCAGGTTCGACTCGTTCGGCCGCCAGCGGTAGCCGATGCCGAAATTGATCGGCGTCGCGCTCTTGCGGAAAAGCTCGGCGAGCTTGGGCTGGTAGGTGTTGGGGAAGATGCCGAGCGGCTCGATGTAGCGGCCGAACGGCTTGAGACCCCATTTCTTGCGATCGAAATACGCGAGCGGGATGCCGGAGTCGTCCTCGAGCAACGCGGCGCTGTGGGTGACCAGGAATTCACGCACCTTGGTGAAGCCGTGACCGTGCATCAGGTAGGACGCGCTCTTGATCAGGCTGTCGCCCGGCGCGAGCTTGTCGCAGAACTGCATGAAGCCGCTGCGCGGGAAGCCGTCGTCGGCCAGATTGGTGCTGAAGTAATAAAGCGTCTGCAGCCGGCCGTCGCCGCCGCTGAACACGATCTTGACGCCGTGCGCGCCGCTCTTGATGTGCTCGGACTCGGCATGCTCGCCGCCTTCGGCGTCGAGCGCGACCAGCTCGATTCCATGCACGGTCTTGCCGGCGCGGGCGAGAAACACCAGCAGGATGGGCGTGGTTCCGCCGAGCCGGCCGGCCGAGAGCTCCGCGCGCATGTCGTGCGTCTTGAAGAAGCTGAAATTGAGCACTGAGTGCATCGACGTCGCCATGCTGCGTAGCGCCGGGCCGAGCGAGCCGCGCATTCGCATGAGGTCGGGAATCTGGCCGACCGGCTCGAGTCCGGCGAGCACATAGGTCGACGCGTCGGGAAAGAATGCGTCGGCATACAGATAGTCGGGCCCGCTGAACATGTAGAACAGGGTCGGCCGGCGCGAATGCAGCTGCGCCTTCGACCAAGCGCGGATTTTCGTGAGCTGCGTGCGCTCGAGCTCGCCGAAGGCATGGTCGAAGAACCGCGCGTGCTCGCGCCAGCCGGCCTCGTTCGCCAGCGCCGCGATCGGCGAGCCGGGCGCGGGCGCAAGGCCCGCGAGATAGCGCGCCGTTTGATTGTTGACGCCGCCGGCCGCCGCCTCGGCTGTCACCGTGCGCGGCGCAGCCGGTGCCGCGGGTGCCTGCGGGGCGGCCACGGTGGGCGCGGTCGGTGCGGCGGGCGCTTGCGGTGCCGCCACCGCGGGCACCGCGGCCGCCGGCGCTTGCGGCGCCGCGACCGTCGGCACAGCCGGGGCGGGCGCGGATTGCGCCGCCTCGGTCCCGTTCGGTGCGGCGGTCGGGCTCGGCGCCGCGGGCGGCGCGACCGCGGGTGCCGTCACGGTCGGCGCCGCGTTGGCCGGGGGCGCGGCCGAGATCGGGCTGCCGCTTTCGACGCTGCGCGCGGACGGCGCGCCGAGCAGCATCAATCCCGCGATGACGGCGGCGATGGCGGCATGGCGGGGCAGGCGGGCCGACGGGGAGGCGAGGTCAGGCGCGATTGACATTTTGCAAGGCATTCGAGGAGGGCGTTTTGAGGTGGGACGCGGCGTAGAGCGCGAGCCCGGTGAGCATGATCGCAACGCCGGCCAGCGACTCCTTCGGGCGGTCGACGATCAGGTAGTAGAGCATGAAGCCGGTGACGGCGAGGAAGATCGCCGGCGTCACCGGATAACCGAAGGCGCGGTAGGGCCGCGGCAGGTCGGGACGGGTGATGCGCAGCTTGATGACGCCGAGCACGGCGAGGAACGAGCACGCCGTGAGGCTGAATCCGATGAAGTTGACGATTGCCTCGAAGCTGTTCGTCAACAGCATCACGTTGACGACGAGCAGCTGAAAGAGGATCGCCCAGGCGGGCACGCCATTCTTCGTCTTGCGCGCAAAGATGCGCAGCACCGGCACGTCCTCGCCCATCGTCATGGTCACGCGCGGGCCGATCCACGTCATCGCGCTGATCGACGAGATGAGGCCGAGGCAGATCAGCGCGCCGACGGCGCGTCCGCCGGCGTCGCCGAAGATATGGCGGCCCGCGACCACCGCGACGTCGAGCTGGCCCGTGAGCTTGTCGATCGGCGCAACGCGCAGCAAGACGGCGTTGAGCGCGACGTACAGCACCAGCACGATCACGGTCCCGGTGATCAGCGCGCGCGGCAGGCTGCGCTGCGGGTCGCGGATCTCGCCCGCGATGTAGGTCGCGGCATTCCAACCCGAGTAGGAATACATCACGAAGACGAGGCTGATCGCGAACGGCGCGGCAGTGACGTAGGTGAGGTCGTGCCAGGCCGGCGCAAACGAGATCGGCTGCGGTGTCGCGATGCCGAATCCGGCGACGAGGAACGCGAGGATAAGCGCGAGCTTGATGATCGTCCATACATTGTGGAACGCGCTGCCGGAGCGCAGGCCGTAGAGGTGCACGAGCGCGATCAGCCAGACCGCGCCGAGGCCGAGCGCGAGAGACGGCGCGCCGGGAACGATGGCCTTGAAATACTCGCCGAACGCCATGGCGGCGAGGGCGATCGGCGCCGCAAAGCCGACGGTCGCGGAGAGCCAGCCGGCGAGAAAGCCGATCGCCGGGTGATAGCTGCGGGTGAGGTAATTGTATTCGCCGCTCGAGCGCGGAAACATGCCGGCGAGCTCGCTGTAGGCGGCCGCGCCGCACAAGGCGACGATCCCGCCGACGATCCACAACAGCAGCAGCGCGAAGCCCGACGAGATATCCTTGACCTGGAAGCCGAGGCTGGTGAAGACGCCGACGCCGACCATGTCGGCGACGACGATCGCCGTCGCCGTGGCTGCCGATATGGTCGGACGCGCTGCGTCACCCGCGTTCGCGGTCGTCATGATGGGTATGCCCCGCCGGCCATCGGCCGCCCGTTCCCGCACTACAAAGTCGACATCCCCAGCTTTCAACTGCTTTTGCGGCTTTTCCCCGCCTAAAAAATGGCCGGCCCGAGCGCTCACAGGAGGTGGCAAGACGCGCCCGGCGCTGTACGATCCGATGCCGGCCATGCTCGGTGACGCGATACGTCTGAACGTCAGCTCGATGACGATGTCGGGGATGGCGACGTGGCTCGATACGAGCGCCCCACGGCAATTGACGTATGGTCTGTCCAGCGGGTGGTCTTGGATTTGAAAGTTGGCGTCGTCGTCGGCGCCCCATCGTCGGGTTGGGCCGCGCCGCGGGATGCCGCGCCGGCCGAAACGATAAATCAGTCAGGGGGATAGGGGTGGCCTTTGAGACCAATTGCAGTTATGGGCGCGTTAACCATGCGTCTGTTAGCGCTATTGCGTCAGGTGCGGCGGCGGATGGACGCCGGCGGCACATCTCCAGGAGAGCGAGCTTGGGCGTATCGAGCAATTGGCGCTCGCGCGTCGTTGCGTTCTTCGCGTGCCTGGTCGTGGTTGCGGCGAGCCGCGGCGCCGCCGCGCCGCCGCCGCAGGACAAGCCCGCGCCCAAGGTCGTCGCCCGCATCGCGTTCGCGGGCGACTCGATCGTGGACAACTACTGGGAGGCGATCGGGCGCGTCATCGATGCCAAAGCATGCCTCAAGGCGAGCGTCGTGCTCGGCCGCTTTGCCCATAACGGGACCGGGCTTTCGCGCGGCGACAGGCTGTACTGGCCGCGCGAGGTGCGCCGCATCGGCGAGACCTTCAAGCCCGACCTGTTCGTGCTCTCGATCGGGTTGAACGACCGACAGTTCATCGTCGACGGCAATGGCGTGCGCACCGCCTGGGGCGCGCCCGACTGGGCCGACAAGTACCGCGAGCAGATCATCGCCTTCCTGACCGCCGCCGCCGCCAGCAAGGCCGGCGTGCTGCTGGTCGGCCTGCCGGTGGTGCGCGACGCCCAGGAGAACGCCGACCTCCGGGAGAAGAACCAGATGTTCGCCGCCGCGGTCGCGACGGTCGGCGCGCCGCACATGCAATATCTCGAGCCGTGGCGGCTCAAGCCGACCGGCCCCGACGCATTTGCATCCTATGGGCCGGACCGCAGCGGGCGGATGGTGCAGATCCGCACCGGCGACGGCGAGCATTTCACCGTCGCGGGCGAGGACGTCGTCGCCCTTTATCTTTACCCCAAAATCGTCACAGCGCTGGCGCAAATGGGAACGCCGCTCGAGCGTGCCTGCGGGCCCGACGACAAGCCTGCCGCCAGCCCGGCCGACACGACCGCCGGCACCCGCGTCGAGCAGAAGAAGGAGCCGTGATGCCGTGGCGCGCGCTCGTGGTTGCATTGGCCTTCGTCGTGATCGGCGGAGCCTGCATTCTCGGCGTATTTCTCGGCATCCTGGCGGGCGCGGAACGGCTGCGATCGAGCGTTGCGCTCGATGTCCCGAAGGCTGCGCCACGCTCCGCGACGATCGGCGACGACAGGGCGCCGCCGCCCAATCCGGCATCGCCTGTGGCGTCGCAGGAGGCGGTCGGGCTTGCGACCGCGCCGGTGGCGGCGCCGCAGGATCGGCCGCAGGTTCGACCGTCGGCGCCGTCGAGCAGCCCGCCGCCGGCCGCCGCCCCGCCGGCGCAGGAACCGGCGGTGCTCGCCTCGAACCATCCGCCGTCGAATCCCCGCGATACGGCGCCGCCGGCACCGTCGCGCGCCATCACCATCCTGCAGCTCGGCGACAGCCACACCTCGGCTGATTTTCTCACCGGCGAGCTGCGCCGGCGCCTGCAGCAGGTCTACGGCAACGGCGGCAGCGGCTATGTGACGGCGGGCCGGCCGCATATCGGCGTGCTGAGCTCGACGCTCAAGATCGATGTCGGACCGGGCTGGACCTATGAGGCGCTGCAGCGCTCGGAGGACACAGGCCGGTTCTGGATGTCGGGCTTCAACACGGTTGCGAGCAAGGCAGGCGAAACTCTTACGTTCACGGCCGAAAAGCCCGAGACCTTCGACGTGATCGAGATCGAGGCGATCCGCCAGCCGGGCGGCGGCACGTTCGATATCAAGCTCGACGGCGGGCTCGAGGGCTCGTTCGACCTCGCCGGCGACAAGGTCGAGCCGGTGGTGCTCCGCCTCGTGCCCGAGCACGGCCCGACCAACACGGTGCGCGACATCACGCTCACGACCAAGAACGACGGCAAGGTGAGCATCTCGAGCGTCGCGATCTACAACACCCGCGCCGGGCTGATCTACGACAGCGTCGGCTATCCGGGCGCGACCATCGACATCCTCAACAAGCTCGACGAGCACCTCTTCCAAAGCGACCTGCGCCGGCTGCAGCCGCAGATCGTCGTGCTCTCCTTCGGCACCAACGAGGCCGACAAGGAGAACCTCGACATGGCGCTCTACACGCAGAAATACGAGCGGGTCGTGGCCAAGATCCGCGCCGCGCTCCCGTCCGCCGCGATCGTGCTGATCGGCCCGCCCGAGGGCGAGGAGCTGCCCGCCCACTGCAAGGACAAGGCGCGCGAGGCCGCGGTCTGCCGCCGGCCCGATGCCGCGCCGGCGGAGGCCGACGCGTGCGTCTGGAAGGTGCTGCCGAAGCTCGACGCCGTGCGGGAGGTCGAGCGCAAGATCGCCGAGCGCGACGGCCTCGTCTATTGGAATTGGGCCTCGATCATGCCGAAGGACTGCGGCGCCGATCGCTGGCGCGCCGAGACGCCGCCGCTGATGGCGAAGGACCACATCCACTTCACCATCGCGGGCTACAAAAAGAGCGCCGCGGCGTTTCTCGACACGCTGGTACCGGTCATCGACAAGATCCGATCGCGGTCAGATGCTGTTTCCCACAATTAGCTTTGCGGCCTTCTTCGCGGTCGTCTTTCCGATCACCTGGCTGTTGAATACGCATAATTCGTGGAAGAAATGGTTCCTGGTCGCGGCGAGCTATTATTTCTACGCGTTCTGGAGCGTGAAGCTGACGCTGCTCCTGCTCGGCAGCTCGCTCGGCAACTATCTGGCGGCCCTTGCGCTCGGCAAGATGACCGACGGGCGCTGGCGGCGCGCGGCGCTGTGGGCGATCGTCGGCGCCAACCTCGGCGTTCTCGGCGTCTTCAAATATTACAACTTCTTCGTCGCCAACATGATCGACGCCCTGGCTGCGCTCGGGTTGGATCGGCTGGCGGCGGGCGGCAATAGCCTGTTCATCGAGCTGCCGCCGGTCATCGCCATCTCGTTTCTGACCTTCCACGTTCTGTCATACGTGATCGATGTCTACGACCGCAAGCTCAAGCCGACCACGGACATCGTCGACATCCTGCTCTATGTCAGCTTCTTTCCGCATCTGGTCGCCGGACCGATCGTGCGCGCCGCGACCTTTCTCGCCCAGACGGTGCGTCCGTCGCGCACGGCGGACGTCAAGCTCGCATACAGCGTGTTCCTGATCCTCGGCGGCCTGTTCAAGAAGGTCATCATCGCGAACTACCTGTCGACCGATTTCGTCGATAATGTCTTCCGCAATCCGGCCGATTTCTCCACCCTCGATCTGCTGCTCGGGACTTACGCGTACGGCCTGCAGATCTACTGCGACTTCAGCGCCTATACGGACATCGCGATCGGCGTCGCCAACCTGCTCGGCTACGAGTTTCCGCAGAATTTCAATCAGCCGTATCGGGCGTTGTCGGTGCAGGATTTCTGGCGGCGCTGGCACATCACGCTGTCGACGTGGCTGCGCGACTACCTCTATATCCGCGCGCTCGGCGGCAACCGCGCCGGCCGGGTGCGGACTTACGTGAACCTGATGGTGACCATGGGCCTCGGCGGTCTGTGGCACGGCGCCAGCGGGAAATTCGTCGTTTGGGGCCTGCTGCACGGGCTCGCGCTGGCGCTCGAGCGCGCGCTCGGCTTCGCCGGCGCGCCGCGCTCGCGCCTCGGCGCAGCGCTCGCCTGGCTGGTCACGTTCCACTTCGTATGCTTCGCCTGGGTTTTCTTCCGCTCGCCGTCGCTCGACGCCGCCTGGGTCTACTTCGCCACCATGTTCTCCGGCGTCGGCGGGCGCACCACGATGACGCCGCTCGTCGCGACGGTGCTCGTGCTCGGCGCGCTCACGCAGATCATTCCGGCCGGCTGGTTCGCGGGGCTGCAGGCGCGCTATGCCGCAAGCCCGCTCGCGCTCAAGATCGCGGTGCCGTTCGCGGCGATCTTCCTGATCGCGGTTGCGGCGCCGGGCGGCATCCCGCCCTTCATCTATTTCCAGTTCTGAGGAGGGCAGGGATGTCGCAAACCGAAGAGCGTCAGCCGCCGACCCCGCCTGATCCGGTCCGCACCGCGGCGGTGATCATCTATGCGACCTTCGCGCTGTTGCTGCTGACGATCCCGCAGAGCCTGACCAGCTGGCTGCGCGACATGGACGAGAACCCGCTGCAGCAGGCCTCCCTCTACGTTGCCGACGCGGTGCAAGCGGCGTCGCACCGCGTAGGCCTCGACATCGCCTACCGCGAGGCGCGCGCCGCCTTCCATGCCTCGACCGGCAAGGAGGACGACTGACGGTGTGGTTCAATCGAGCCGGATGCCGAGCGCTTTCGCCAGCGGCTCCCAGCGCGCGACCTCGTCGTCCATGAAGTGATTGAAGCGCTCGGTCGTCCATTCGTCGGGGTTCGCGACCGGGATGACGCACGCCTCGATCAGCGACTGTACGTAGGCCTTGTCGGCGAGCGCGGCACGGTTCGTCTCCGCGAGCCTGCTGACCGGGAGCTCCGGCGTGCCGGTCGGCGCGAACAAGCCGAGCAGCTGCTGCGCGACCAGGCCCTTGACGCCGGCCTCCTCGGCGGTCGGGATGTCGGGCGCGATCGCCAGCCGCGTCGGGTTGGTGATCGCGAGCAGGCGCAGCTTGCCGGCGCGATGAAACGCCAGCACCGCATTGGTCATCGACGGGATGACGAACGGCACTTGCCCGGCGATCGCGTCGGTTATCGCGGGCCCGGCGCCGCGATAGGCGACATGCGGCAAGTCCTTGATGCCGGTGAGCGACTTGAGCATCTCGCCGCACAGATGGTTCATCGTGCCGGCGCCCGGCGATGCGTAGGACAGCCGGCCGGGATTGGCTTTGATGTGGGCGATCAGCTCGCCCAGCGTGTTGACCGGCACGTTCGGGTTGATCGCGAGCGCGAAGCAGACCGTCGCCAGCATCGAGATCGGCATCAGGTCCTTCATCGGGTTGAGCAGCGGGTGCGTCCGCAGGATCATGTCGGTGAGGTGGATCGCCGAGCTGCCGAGGAAGATGCGATAGCCGTCGGGCGGGGAGTGGGCGACCGAGGCCGCCGCGAGCGAGCCGCCGGCGCCGGAGAGGTTTTCCACGATGACGGTGCCGAGTGTGCGGCTCGCCTTGTCGGCCCAGGGCCGGCCGAGGATGTCGAACGCGCCGCCGGGCGGGAACGGCAGCACCAGCCGGATCGGTCGCGTCGGATAGTCTTCCGCGCGCGCGAGGCGCGGCGCGATCGGCAGCGCGGCGCCGCCGGCCGCAAGCCGCAGCAGCGTCCGACGGTCCATCCTCATGCTGCTCCTCCCTTGCACCCGCGCTGGATCTGGAGACTACCAGTGCGGGTGACGGTCTGCGAGGGCTACCCTGCCCTGAAGGGGGAGGCATAGGTGGCCTTCGGCCGCCGTTCTGAAGGAGCAGGATGCCAAGCATCGGCTATGGAGCGAGGCGAGGGGGGGTGGCTGCGATTGCGGCACGCGGGGCCACCCCACCCGACGCCGAGCCGACGCTCGGCGTGATCCTCCTCCTGCAGGGGAGGGTGAGGGCTGCGGGCGCCGCCGCTTCAACTGAACCCGGCGGGCTTCGGCATCTGGCGCGTGCCCTCGTAGGCGGCGGCAGCGCGCACCACGCTGTACTCGTCGTGCGAGCGGCCGGTGAGCTGCAGGCCGACCGGCATGCCGTCGGAGAAGCCGGCGCACACCGTTGCGGACGGCTCGCCGGTCAGGTTGAACGGGTAGGTGTAATAGACCCAGGACACGAGGTCGCGGTCGGGCCGGCTGTCGGGCACGTTCTTGCCGACGTCGAGCGAGGCGACGGCGAGGGTGGGCGACAGCAGCAGGTCGTAGCGCTCGAAGAACTGCCGCATGCGCTCGCGCAGCGCGTAGCGCTCGAACACCTTGGTGTAATAGGTGCGCAGATCGAGCTTGGTCGCCTGATCGAGGATGGCGACGACGGCGGGATCGAGCAGGTCGCGCTGCTTGTCGAGGATCGGCGCGAGCCGCGTGCCGATCGAGGCGTAGAACTCCGCCATCCACACGTCGACCGGATCGCTCGCGAACACGGTCTCGACCGGCTCGATGATGGCGCCGAGCGACTCGAAGGTTGTTGCCGCCTTGTCGATGATATCCGCCACGTCGGGGTCGGGCTTGGCGTAACCGAGCGTGCGGCTATAGGCGATGCGCAGGCCTTTCACGCCGGCATCGCACGCCGCGACGAGATCGGGCGGGGGACCGGCGACCGTGGCGGGATCGCGCGGATCGAATCCCGCAATGCTCATGAACATCAGTGCCGCATCGCGGATGTCGCGCGTCATCGGCCCGACATGAGCGACCGATGGCGCGGCCGAGTGCGGCCACAGCGGGATGCGGCCGAACTGAGCCTTGAGGCCGGCGAGGCCCGTGAGGCAGCACGGGATGCGGATCGAGCCGCCGCCGTCGGTGCCGAGCGCGAGCGACGTGACACCGGCCGCGACCGAGGCGCCGGCGCCGGCGCTCGAGCCGCCCGGCGTCTTGCCGGTATTCCACGGATTGCGCGTGATGCCGTTGAGCGGATTGTCGCCCACGGCCTTGCAGCCGAACTCGCTGGTCGTGGTCTTGCCGATCAGGATCGCGCCGGCCGCATTCATGCGCTCGACCACGGGACTGTCGGCGGCCGCGAGGTTGTTCGCCATGGTGCGCGAGCCGAACGTCATGGGCGCGCCTTTGACGGCGATCAGATCCTTCGCCGTATACGGCACCCCGTGCAGTGGGCCGAGCTTGTCGCCGCGCATGGTGGCGGCGTCGGCGGCGCGCGCCGCATCGAGCGCGTGCTCGGGCATGATGTGGCTGAAGGCGTTGATCGAGGCCTGCGTCGCCTCCGCCTTGGCGAGCGCGCGCCGGGTCGCGTCGAGCGATGAGATCTCGCGCCGCGCGATGCGGCGCGCCATCTCGCGGGCGGGCATGAAGTCGAATTCGGCGGACATGCGGAAGGCTCCGGGCTGGATTTTCGTGCCGGGCGAGCATCGAACGTCGGGCATGCGGGCGCAAGCCTGCCGCGGCGCGCTCGCGCGAGACGGCTGACGACAACAGCCTCGACATCGACACATGGTCCGCCCTGCGCTATTCGCGCGCAGGGCGGCGCGAACGCCCGGTTCCCTCGCGGGCCGGATGATAGTATGCGGAGCCGCGCCAATGCCGCGCGCGCCGCCTGACGAGTGGTTCCCCGCCCGATGATCTGGGTCCTGATGCTATTGATGACCGCCGTTGCCGTGATGGCGGTGCTGTGGCCGCTGTCGCGGCGCGGCGCCGACGCGCGCAAGGAGGCCCGTGAGCCGAGCGACGTTGCGGTCTATACCGATCAGCTCGACGAGATCGAGCGCGACCAGCGGTTCGGCCTGATCGCGCCGGCGGAAGCGGATGCGGCACGCATCGAGGTCTCGCGCCGGCTGATCGCCGCCGCCGATGCGGCCACCGAGGCTGCCAAGCAGAAGCCGGCCGCGGCCGCCTCGCCGACGCCGCGGCGTGTCGTTGCGCTGATCGCGTTGATCGCGCTGCCCGCGGTCGCGCTCGGGGTCTATCTCGCGATCGGCTCGCCCGGCCTGCCGGGTGCGCCGCTCGCCCAGCGCATCGCCCAGGCGCATACGGACAAGAACCCCTCTGTGGCCGAGCTGTTCGCGCGCATGGAGCGTCATCTCGAGCAGCATCCCGAGGACGGCCGCGGCTGGGAGCTGGTGGCGCCGCTTTATATGCAGCTCGGCCGCTTCGACGATGCGATCAAGGCGCGGCGCAACGCGCTCGACACGCTCGGGGCAACCGCCGAGCGCTGGTCGGCGCTCGGCGAGGCGATGGTCGCGCGCGAGAACGGCATCGTCACCGGCGACGCCAAGGCGGCCTTCGACAGCGCGCTGAAGATCGACCCGAGGGACATCACGGCGCGCTTCTACAGCGGGCTTGCCGCCGAGCAGGATGGCCGGTCGGCCGATGCCGCCGCGATCTGGCGCGCGCTCGCCGCGGATGCGCCGCCGAACGCCCCCTGGCTGCCGGCCGTGCGCAACGCGCTCGCGCGTGTCGATCCGGCGGCGGCGTCCGCGCTCGCCAACGCGCCGGCGGCGCCGCCGAACGACATGATCGCCGCGATGGTGGCGCGGCTCGACGCGCGCCTGCATCAGGATGGCTCCGACGTCGATGGGTGGATCATGCTCGTGCGCTCCTACACGATGCTGCACCAGCCCGACAAGGCGAAGGCGACCGAGGACGAGGCGCGCAAAGCGCTCGCCAATGATCCCGACAAGCTCGCCCGGCTCGAGGCGGGCCTCAAGGCGATCGCGGCGGGCGCGCCGCCGCCCGCGAGCGAGCGGCCGGCCGCCAGCAGTGCGCCGCCAGCGTCCGCGGCTAATGGGCAAAATTCCCCGGCAAACGAGCAGAACGCGCCGAACGAGATGATCCGCAACATGGTCGCGCGGCTCGATGCGCGCCTGCACCAGGACGGCTCCGACGTCGATGGCTGGATCAAGCTCGTGCGCTCATATCTCGTGCTGGGCGAGCCCGACAAGGCGCGCGCGACACTCAGCGACGCACGCAACGCGCTCAAGGGCGATCCCGACAAGCTGCGCCAGCTCGACGAGGGGGCAAAAAATCTAGGAATGGGCGGCTCGTAGTTGTGGGCAAGGCGGCCGAGCCGTCTCGATCTATCGCACGCAAGTCCCGCCCACCGTGCGCACGCAGAGGTGGTTCACGCGTGGGCACGCGGGTTTGACGCGGTGCCGCATCGCAGGCACTTCGGCCGCCTTAGCCCACTACTGCGGAGGGTTTTTCGCCAGCAGCTGCTTGATCAGCGCCTGTGCGGCCGAGTCGAGATCGTCCTTCGGCCTCTCCTTGCAATGGTCGTCGACCATGCTGCGCAGCGCGTCGAAATCGGAGCCGGCCGCCACGTTCGGCCCCTTGAATACGAACGCATTGTAGGCACTGAGAAATCCGAGAATCCACGCCTCGTAGACGGCGGCGTCCTGGGCCTTGCCGGCGCGGGCATTGGTCCAGGCTTCGCAGGTGATGCCACCGTAGGCGAGGGTGGTGTACTCGGCGGCGGTTGCCGGCCCGGTCAAAGGCGCGACGAGGAGCGCCAGGAGTGCTGCGTCGGACAGCAGCCGAAATGGCCTCGCTTTCACCGATGTCCTCCTTGGCCGGCTGGGAATCGCTGTGCCATTCTGGCCCGGCACCGGCTTGAATCAAGCAGCACGGCCGCGGCGGAGTGACCGCAACGTCAGGGGCGGGCCGAATCGATGATGCCGCGGTTTGACACACGCGGGCCCGAATTTTTGCTATCCTTACGGCGTCGCGATTTTTTCAATCGTCAACAATCAGAGGACGAACATGTCGAACGCGAAGAGGCTTCTGGCCGCCGCGCTGCTCGCGGGCGCCGGGACCGCCATGCTGGCGAATCCGGCATCGGCGGCGCCGATCGCTGCGCTGCAAATGGCCGCGCCGAGCGCGCTGGAGCATGTCCGCTGGGGCGGACACTGGGGCCATGGTGGTTGCTGGGGCTGTGGCGTCGGCGCCGGCTTCGTCGCTGGCGCGATCATCGGCGGAGCGCTCGCAGCCCCGTACTATTACGGGCCCGGCTACGGGTACTACGGCGTCCCTTACTACTATGGGGGCGGCCCGTACTACTACGGAGCCGGCCCGTACTATCCGGCACCGGCACCGGTCTACGGTCCTGCGCCGGGGTACGGCCCAGCGCCGGCGTATTATGAGGGGCCGGCCCCCGGCGGCGATGCGGCCGCTTACTGCGCCCGTCGCTTCCACTCCTATGATCCGCGCACCGGCACCTATCTCGGCACCGACGGCGTGCGGCATCCCTGCCCGTAAGGGCGGACCGACGCGCCCGAACGCGACGACGCGCACGAATGTCCGGCGGACCCGCAAGGGTCCGTCGGATTTCGTTTGTCGCGCCGACTTGCCTTACTTCTCGGCGCCCGCGCCGGCGCTCGACCCGGTTCCGGTCGGACGTGCGTAGCGCAGGCCCTTCTTGCGCTTCTTGCGTGAGGCGTAACGCTCGTCGCGTCGCGCCTTCTGCTCCGCCGCGAGCGCCGCGGCGCGCGCCTCTTCCTCGGCCTTCAGCCGGGCGAGACGCTCTTCCTCGGCCTTGCGGGCGGCCTCGGCCTCGGCCTTGCGCTTTGCCTCCCGCTCCTCGCGGGCGAGGCGGATTTCCAAGAGAACGGCTTGCCGCTTGGCGAAGTCGTCTTCCGACTCCTGATTGGCGCGAAACTTGTCGAGCAGGGCGCTCTTGGCTTTCGCGGCGTTGGCTTGGCGGTCCAGGTATTCGGGCTGTCGCTTGAAGAAGCTCATTTCATTCCATGTTGCTCAGTGGGATCGACTGCATTCGGTGACTCGTACCCGAGCGCATATCCTGATCGGCGAACCGGCATGCCCCTTGGTCAAGTCCAGGCGAGCTCGGGACCGGCTTTCTCCGGGATATGCGCTAACGCGCATCACCGCGCTCCGGGTCCACGGCGGCGTGTAAAGCACAGCCATGTGACCGTGGCACGAACGAGATAGGACGCCGCGCCGCAGCGCGGAAGGCCGTCCATCGCGATCGTGATCGGGGTGTGATGATTTTGCATTTCCGGAGGGCGCCACGTTTAGCCGGTTCGACGAAAAACCGTCAAGCTGCGGATGGCGCACGCTTGACATGCGTCAACAGAAGCTTTATTAAACCGTCAAGTTAATTAACTGGTGGGTTCAATGAGCGATCCTCTCAGCCAGACGTTTGCGGCTCTTGCCGATCCGACCCGCCGCGCGATCCTGGCGCGCCTCGCGCTGGGCGAAACCGCGGTCACGGAACTTGCCCAGCCCTTCGCCATGAGCCTTCCGGCGGTCTCCAAGCACCTCAAGGTGCTGGAGCGCGCCGGCCTGATCGCGCGTGGCCGGGAGGCACAATGGCGCCCATGCCGGCTGCAGGCCGCTCCGCTCAAGGACGTCGCCGCGTGGATCGAGAGCTATCGCCGGTTCTGGGAACAGAGCCTCGACCGGCTCGACGACTACCTGCAGGAGCTGCAGGCGAACGAGGCCAAGGTGGCCAAGGAGAAGAAGCGCGGCCGCAGAAAGCTGCCGCGTCCGAACGCAAGCGCAAAACCAGAGTCGAAATCCGAATCAGAACCGGAGTGAGGTGAACCATGTCCGCTGACGCGCAAATGAAGCCGCCACCGCAGAGTCAGGCCCAACATCAGCTCGACGGGGGCATCCGATGAGCGGCGCGGCAAGCAACACCGCGCCGATGCAGCGCGAGGTCACGATCTCGCGCGTGATCGCAGCTCCGCGCGACCTCGTGTTCAAGGCGTGGACCGATCCGGCGCATCTCGCGCGCTGGTGGGGCCCCCACGGGTTCACCAACCCGGTGTGCGAGGTCGACGCGCGGGTGGGCGGCAAGCTCTACATCGTCATGCGCGGGCCGGACGGCACCGACTATCCGATGCGCGGCGTCTTCACCGAGGTGCTGGCGCCGCTGCGCCTCGTCTTCACCAACTTCCCGGTCGACGCCGACGATCGTCCTTTGCTGGAGGGCCATACCACCGTGACGTTCGCGGAGGAGGGCGGCAAAACGCGCGTTACCGTCGTGATGCGCGCCACCGGCCTCGCGCCGGCCGCCGCGAGCATGCTCGAGGGCATGGAGATGGGCTGGACGCAGACCATCGATCGTCTGGAGAGCTATGCGACGAGCCTCGCCTGAGGTCAGCGCATCGCCCGTCGAGCGACAGCGCGCGCCATGAAAGAGCCGGTCCGCCGTGCGGGCCGGCTCTTTTCTTGTCGGCGCTCAGCGCCAACAGCGTTCCAAAGTTACGTATTCGACCGGATGCCGCAGCGTCAGCGGATGATGTATGCATTTTCTCGACCGGGGGGTCACTGGAGCGCAAGCGGCGCCCCGCGAATTGGAAGGTTGAAAATGCCCCGCACGCGTAAACCCTCGGCATTCCCGATCGATCGCGTCGACTCCCCGCCCTCACGGCTCGGAATCATCCTGTCGTCCGATACGCGCACCATCGCGGCCGATTGCCCACGCACCTCGCACGATCCGCTGAAGTTCGTCCGCGTCATGGCCGAGATCGAGCGCCTGCGCCGCGTGCGCGTCCATCCCGAGTCTCCGACTCTCCATTAAAAAAGATCTGCCGATCCGACGGTTGCCGAATACGGTTGCCAAGCGCGGTGGGGGCCGCGGCGCGCCGGGCACGACGCCTTACGGCGTTGCGCCCGGCGCGTTTTATTTGTGGCTCCGTAGCTACAACTACCTAGGAGCGTCGCAACCGCGCAGCAACCGTTCTCGTGCTTCTAAGCAGTCGTGGGCGCGCCACAAGGAAGACCAGCTCCGCGATGGGCAGTCAGGCGGACAATCAAGCGGACAATCAGCCCGAGAAACGGCAGGTCTTGCGGCCGACATGCATGATCGTCGACGATGATCCGGCGATCCGTCTGACCTTGCGGCGAATCCTCGGCAATCGACAGGTCGGCTCGCCCGAGATCGGCTCGGCGGACTGGCGCACCGCCGGCGACGTCGCCGAGGCGTGCATGCGCGCGGCCCCGGACGTCCTGTTTCTCGATCTCGCAATGCGCGGGTTCGACGCGATCGACGTCATCCGCGCCCTGGGCGAACGCCACTACGGCGGCGCCATCGTGCTGATCAGCGGGCTGCACGCGGTGATGCAGAACGTCATGCGAGTCGGCGAGCGCCATGGTCTCGTGATGCTGCCGCCGCTGCCAAAGCCGTTCCGCGCGCACCAGGTCGAAGAGATCCTGCGCGACTTCAGGGGCCACCCGCCGCCGGCCGCGGTCGCGTAGGCCTTTTGCAGCAGCGTGATGCCCGGACAAGCCTGGACGAGCCCGGGCATGACGGGGCGCATCAAGGCCAGCACCGACGAGATCAGGCGGCGCGCACGGTGGCAAGGAACTTGCCGACCTCGAGCTTGAGGCGGTTGCTTTCCTTCGACAGCGTCCGTGCCGAGGACAGCACCTGGGCGGAGGCGGCGCCGGTCTCGCCCGCGCCGCGATTGACGTCGGTGACGTTGGCGGCGACCTGGGTCGCGCCCACGGCCGCCTGCTGGACGTTGCGCGAGATCTCCTGGGTCGCGGCGCCTTGCTCCTCGACTGCGGCCGCGATGGTCGAGGCGATCGACGAGATGCGGGCGATGGTGCCGCTGATCTCCTTGATCGCCGCGACCGAGCCTTCGGTCGAGGTTTGCATGCCGGCGATCTGCTGGCCGATCTCGCCAGTCGCCTTGGCGGTCTGCGCCGCGAGCTGCTTGACCTCCTGCGCGACCACCGCGAAGCCCTTGCCGGCCTCGCCGGCGCGCGCCGCCTCGATGGTCGCGTTGAGCGCGAGCAGGTTGGTCTGCTCGGCGATCGTGGTGATGAGCTGGAGCACGTCGCCGATGCGCTCGGCCGATTTCGACAGCTCGGTCATACGCGCGTCGGTCGCGCCCGCCTGGCGCACCGCCTCGCCGGCGATCTTGTTCGATTCCTCGACCTGGCGGCCGATCTCGCGCACCGAGGAGGAGAGCTCTTCGGTCGCGCTCGCGACCGCCTGCACGTTGGTGGAGGCTTCCTCCGAGGCCGCCGCCGCGGAGGCCGAGAGCTGCTGCGCCGTCTCGGCGGTCTTGCTCAGCGAGCTTGCCGAGGCTTCGAGCTCGGTCGAGGCCGAGGATACCGTATCGACGATCTCGCCGACCGCGGCCTCGAAGGTATCGGCGAGCTCGAGCATGGCGGCCCGGCGCTGACGCGCGGCGATCTGGTCCTGCTCGGCCTTCGCCTCCGCCTCGCGGCGCGCCTTCTCGGCGGCCTTGAGCTTGAACTCCTCGACCGCGCCCGCCATGTCGCCGATCTCGTCACGGCGGCCGAGGCCCGGCAGCACCACGTCGAAATTGCCCGAGGCGAGCTCGCGCATGCCGCCGGTGAGGCCGGAGAGCGGGCGGATGATGCCGCGCGCGATCATGAAGGCGAGGAAACCGCCGACCAGCAGCGCGAGGCCGGCGATGATTTCCTGCAACGTGATCGTGCTCGAAATCGCGCCGTTGGTCTCGTCGTGTGTCGCTTTCAGCTCGCGTGTGAGCGACTCCATGGCCGTATCGAGCTTGGCGATGGCATCGACGATCGCCGGGGTGACCGACTTGTAGAAGGCCGTGTCGCTCGCCAGCAGGCTCGGCGCCGCCGCATCGAACGCTTTGGCATAGTCGCCGAGGTTCGCCTTGGCGGAATCGAGTGCCGCGCGCAATGCCGGGGTGAGCTCGCCGGATTCGAGCGCGGCGATCGATTTCTGCGCCCTCCCGATGCTGGTCTTGAAGGTGGCGACGCCCGCCGCGTCGCGCGTCGCCAGGAACCGCCAGTTGGCGATGCGCACCAGCAGCACGTCGCGCTCGACATCGACTGCGTTCGCCGCCGCCGCGGTGCCACGCGCCGTCTCGACGACCTTGTTGACGTCCGCCGCGAGCTTGTCGCCGACCGGAAAGAGGATCGCCTTGGCGGCGGCGGTCTTGTCGACCGCCGCAATCAGCTCGGCGCGCTTGTCGCGCAGGCTTTTCACCGCCTCCACGAGCGCCTGGTAGGTCCGGCGCCGCTCCTCCGAGAGCGTGGTGGCGGCGGCGGCCTGCAAGAGCTCGATCGAGCTCTGCGAGCGCTGTTCCGCCTCCTGCGCCGATCCCTGGTCATGATCGAACACGTAGCGCAGCGTCGCACGCCGCATCGCCTGCAGATCGGACGAGACCCGCAGCACCCGGACCGTGCTGTCGGAGAGCGCCGTCATCTTGTTCACTTGGCGACTGACGGCCGTGAGCTGCCAGACCGCGAAGGCTGCAAGCCCGACACCGAACAGCACGAGGGCGGCGAACCCGGCATAGAGCCGGCCTTTGATGCGAAGCTGGAGAAACGACATGCGATGAATTCCTTGCAATGAGGAAGCATCACAAGCACAGGCGAATCGTCTTAAGTTTCGGCTAATCGACCATCAACGGATGGTATTACGCGGATAGACGCGGCGCCATTTTCTGAAAATCTGCCGCGAATTCGACGATCCACCGTCAAACATACGTAGTGCTACTTATGAAATGCCGGCGAAGACGTGCGCCGAGCCGGCGGCGTCGCCGACTCAATTGCGCGCCGCGGTGACCCGCGGCGGGCCGGCGGCCTGGAAGCGGTAGGTGCCCCGGCCGGCGCGCTTCGCCGCGTAGAGCGCGCGGTCCGCCTGCTGCAGCAACTCGTCGGCGGCGCCGCCGTCCTGCGGATAAAGCGCGATGCCGATCGACACGCCGATCCGCGCCGGCATCGCATCGATGGCATAGGGTTCGGCAATCGCGGCGACGAGACGCGCCCCGATGTCGTCGGCGGTTTTCTCATTGTCGAGGAACGACAGGATGACGGCGAACTCGTCGCCGCCGAGCCGCGCGACCGTATCGGTCGCGCGCACCGCCATGCGCATGCGCCGCGCCGCGTCGGCGAGCACGCGGTCGCCGACATCGTGGCCGCGCGAATCGTTGACGTCCTTGAAATGATCGAGGTCGAGATACATCACGGCGACGCCGCGGCCGCTCTGGCGCGCGAGCGACAGCGCCTCGCCGAGGCGCTCGCGGAACGTAGCGCGATTGATGAGCCGCGTGAGGTCGTCGTGGCGCGCGAGGTAGCGCACCTGCTCCTCGGCGACCTTTCGCGCCGTGATGTCCGTGTAGGTGCGCACGAAGCCGCCCGTCGCGAGCGGGATGCTGCGCACCTCGACGATACGGCCGTCCGGCCGCCGCAGCTCGTGCGCATAAGCGCGGTCCGCGACCAGCCGCCGTGCCGCGAACGCGGCGAACGAGCCGTCCTCGCGGCCCGACTGGTTGGTGTGCCATTGGTAGTTGAGCACGTCCACGAAGCGCGGCCGCGCCGCCATCATGTCGTCGGGCAGGCCGAGCAGGCGGCGCGCGCGCGAATTGCACTGCACCACGATGCCGCGTGCGTCGACCGTCATGAGGCCCTGGTCCATCGTCTCGAGCGTGGTCTCGAGCTCGCGGGTGAGGCTCGCGAGATTCGTCTTGCCCGAGAGCAGGGCATCCGATTGCGCGCGCAGCTCGTCGTTCTGCCGCCGCAGCGAGACACACGCGGCTTCGAGATGCGCGAGCCGTCGCCGCGTCGAGACGATCAGGCAGATGGCGCAAGCCGCGAGCGCTGCCGACCCGACGGCCACGAACATCTCGGCCGCCATGCGGCCGCGTTCGAGCGGCGCAACTGCCACGACCGCAAAAGCGGCGATCGCGAGCGGCGGGACAGCCGTGCCGGCGGCAATGCCCGTCTTCGTGCCCGTCTTCGTGCAGGTCTTCGTGCAGGGCTCCGTGCAGGTCTTCGTGGCCGTCGTGGCGCAAAAATGCCGAACGACGCCCCATACATGGCGCCACCGCAGCATCATAGGCCGACGCTCCTGTTGCACGATTGTTCCGCTCGGGTCGTTGTCGCTGCCCGCCGCGAGACCATCGCGGCCTCGGGTTTATTTTGTCCTTAGGGCAGGCTGCCGATCAGGGCGATCGGCACTTAAATTTGGTGGACGTCCTCATCGACGACC
The DNA here is from genome assembly GCA_035293985.1 of Xanthobacteraceae bacterium. Taxonomy (GTDB): domain Bacteria; phylum Pseudomonadota; class Alphaproteobacteria; order Rhizobiales; family Xanthobacteraceae; genus JAVDCA01. The sequence goes on along the minus strand of DATGLS010000004.1, from coordinate 105,935 downwards.
CGGCGTTCGCATCCGATCAGGTCGGGAGCAGGCTTTCCACCGGAACATGCATTGGTGCGTGTTGCCCTTCGTTCGCCGTGCATCGGGACCTTTACATCGGCCATCGTGGCCGGACATTCTGGGGGTGGGGAGGGCGTCCCGCGCCCGACGAGAATGAAAGGCCAAGACAATGTCCGTTGCCGCCGACGATCGATCCACCGCCACCATGGCGCCGTCGCCCAGCGCACCGGCGGCGGCCGCCGCCGCGCCGCCGCCGGCGGTTGCGCGGCCGCAGAGCGCGGTGCCCCCCGCGCTACGGCGCTACCTGTCGCTCGCCGATTTCGAGGTGGTGGCGCGACGCAAGCTGCCCAAGATGCTCTACGGGTTCGTCTCCGGCGGGGTCGAGACCGACGCGGCGTTGCGCGACAACCGCCGCGCCTTCGACGAGTACGCCTTCGTGCCGCGCGTGCTCAACGACGTCTCCGGCCGCGACCAGACCACGACGCTGTTCGGCAAGACCTACTCGGCACCGTTCGGGATTCCGCCCTACGGCTCCTCGGCGCTCATCGCGTATCGGGGCGACCTCGTGCTCACCCAGGCCGCCGCTGCCATGAACGTGCCGATGATCCTCTCCGCCGCCTCGCTGATCCGGCTCGAGGACGTGCACCGCGCCAATCCCAACGCGTGGTACCAGGCCTATCTGCCGGGCGATCCCGCCCGCATCGAGCCGCTGGTCGACCGCGTCTCGGCGGCGGGCTTCGACACCTTCGTGGTGACCGCCGACGTGCCGGTCTCGGCGAACCGCGAGAACAACGTCCGCAATGGGTTCTCGCTGCCGATCACGTTCACGCCGCAGGTCATGCTCGACGGCCTCATGCATCCGCGCTGGCTCATCGGCACCTGGTTTCGCACGCTCAAGAACCACGGCATGCCGCATTTCGAGAACATGGACGCGACCCGCGGCCCGCCCATCCTCTCACGCAACCTGATGCGCAACCTCGGCCTGCGCGACCAGCTTGCCTGGAAGCACGTCGAGCTGATCCGCCGCCGTTTCAAGGGCAAGCTTGTCGTCAAGGGCATCCTGGCGCCGCAGGACGCGCGCATCGCGCGCGAGAGCGGCGTCGACGGCATCATGGTGTCGAACCACGGCGGCCGCCAGCTCGATCACTCGGTCTCGCCGCTGCGCGTGCTCCCCGAGATCGCGGCCGATGCCAAGGACATGACCGTGATGTTCGATGGCGGCATCCGCCGCGGCACCGACGTGCTCAAGGTGCTCGCGCTCGGCGCCAAATTCTGCTTCGTCGGCCGTCCGATGCTGTATTCCGCGGTCGCGGCCGGGCAGGATGGCGTGCAGCGCGCGATCGCGCTGCTCAAGGAGGAGGTCAGCCGCGACATGGCGCTCGCCGGGTTGCGGAGCATTGCGGAGATCACGCCGGACCTGGTGCGGCGCATCGGGGCAGGGTGAGGCGACGCGGCGCTCGGCTTCGCGTGCCTCGCGGTCATTGGCTGGCACGGTAATCCGGTTGGCACGCGTCGCGCGCGCGACCTCGGCGAGTGCCTGCATGAACGCGCGCACGATCCGCAGCAGCGCGGCAGCCTCGTCGCGGTCGAGCTCGCCGTGTGCGAGTCCCTGCGCGATGGCATTGATCGCCGGCGGCGCGTCCGCAAGCGTGACGAGGGAAGGCATATCGAAGTCGAGCGGCCGGTGACGCAGGCGCGGCGCGACGCGGTCCAGGCAGGCGCGCAGCGCCGCGCCGTCGCCGCCCAGCGCGCGGGCGATCGCCGCGCTCGTCACCTCGCCGGCGCTGTCGCCGAGCATCTGTTCGGCAATGATCGTCGCCTTGTTGCGCGACCCGCGCGGGCGTCCCGCCGGATTGCCGCTGTGGCCGGGCTGGAAGGGCATGGTTGAGTCTCCTTGGTTGATGATCTTGTGCGAAGCGGGGCGAAATCGTTCGCACCCGCGCCCTCGACAACGCGAATCAGGCGCAGGTGCTGACCCGATTGCCGATCACACCGGCGGGACGGTGTAGGGCCGGCCGTTCAGCGTGCACGCCCAGCCTTCACTGCCGGGTTGCCCCCAGGTTGCGATCACGCGCGTGCGGGCAGGACGCGGCGGCGGGCTCCGTGAGGTTGCTTGGGAAGCCGGCTCCCGGTTGGTCGCCCTGCGCAAGCCGGTGGGCCAGGATGTCGAGGCGCGTGAGGCCGAGCACCGCCGCTTGGCCCGCCATCCGGCTCGGGGGCGAAACGTCGCGTAAATGCGCCCATCGTGTTGGAGTCGGGGCACGGCCCGGCGTGAGCACTAACCACTGTTCACGGATTTCGCGCGACGCGCAAAAAAAGAAACCCCGGGGCAGCGGCCCCGGGGTTCCTCCGATCAGTGAAATCCGATCAGAACCTGTAGCTGAGCAGTACGCGGACGATGTCTTCCTTGAACTTGGCGTTGAACAGGAAGTTGGTCGAGTTGGCGGGGACGCCGCAAAAGCCGACGCCGGCCGTGCAAGCGATCGTCCCGACGCCGCCGAAGCTCGAGAAATCCATGTGGAGATATTCGCCTCGCAGCATCCACCGGTCCCACACGCGCGCCTCCGCGCCGGCGCCCAGTGCCCAACCCCACCGATCCCGGTCGAAGTTGAAGGTATTGTTGGTGGGATAGAAGGTGTCGACGAAGTTGGCGGAGTACTTGAGATGGGCCATCGCGCCGCCGCCGGTCACGTACGGGTACCAGCTGCCCATGTCGATGCCGACTCGGCCGAGGAAGGTGGCGAGGAAATCGTTCTTGGCGCGCAGATTCCACGCGAAGGTCGAACCGGGCGTCACGGGATACGGAGTGGGCCCGAAGCTGGTCGACCCGCTGATGTCCGCCCAATCGAAGCCGGCTTCCAGACCGGCGATCAGCGGGCCCGTCTGGTAGAGATAACCGATCTGGCCGCCAGCGAGGCCGCCCGACGTATTGAAGTGCCGGCTCGCGCCGGCCGCAACGGCAGCGATATTGCCGGGTGCAAAGAACAGGTCGGGACCGATATCGGCCGCGGTGGTGTTGACCGAGCCCCAGCCGCCGCCCCCGTTGATGCCGATGTACCAGCCGCTCCAGGTCGCAACTGCGACCGGCGCGGGTGGCGCTTTGAGCGGCATGTCCGCCGCATACGCACCGCCGGTGAACGCGAGAACCGCTGCCGCCCAAAGTAGATTTCTCATGGTCGCCCTCCAGCATTGATACGTTCGATTATACAGGACTTACCGGTGCATAGTGTGACCTCGGAGCAACACTGGAAAAAAAGAGTGTGTGCTCTATCGCTGACGGATCACACCCAATGTCGCGGAGCGAGAAGAAGGCGGCCGCTTGCTGTTGCGAACGCAACCACTCGGTCCACGAAGCGTCGTGGTTTCGGCGGCTGGTCGGCAATGAAAGTGGCGCCGATGCAAGGCAGCACCTTATGCGGGCAAGAGAAACCGGGCAGCGCAAAAACAATGCGAACAATGGAAAAAACAATGGATTGCAATGGAAAGAACAATGCGACGAACAATGGAAACAATGAAAACTTCGAGCGCGTGTCAGTTCCGGCCGTGATGCCACAAGATGGCGATGGCAGCGCCTAAAAAAGGGGAAGCGCCCTAGGCGGCAGCTCCGGGCGCGCGAATGTCACTCTGCACTTACTGCCATGCGCCGCCCGCGGCGGGAACGCAAGCGGAATTCAATCTATCCCCGCTATCCAGCGTTCCACCGCCCGTGGCGGATCGAGGCCGCGGCCCGCAACGACGCCCTCCCGTGCTGCTCGCCGACGAGTGCCCCCGCTTTCAGCAGCGCGCGATCTCGATATCCGCACGGCCGGGAGGCGAACGGCAGGTCATCCTATTCGGATACCGCCGACGATCCTACCGTCACGATCCTTGGGCTCGCCGCAGGGCGGCTTCGAGTCGAGCCCGCTCCTTTTCCCAGCGCGCTTCCTCGGCTTGCGACTTCTTCTCAAGCGCCTTGCGGGCAGCCTGGATGTCCGCATCTATTCTTTGGTGCCGGCGCCGGGCGGCGTCCAAAGCGCCTTGCGCCTCGTCCACGGCGTGCTGCTGTCGTCGCTCGGCGGCCGCGTGCTTCGCGCGTTCCCGCTCACGGCGCCTCTGCTCGCGTTCGGAAGCGAGCGCCGCCTTTCGGTTGACCGAGGGCTCGCTGCTGCGCTGCTGATGTTTGTTCGTCGCGACCGCGGATTTGCGGTCAGCCTTCGCGGCGCCGCTGCCGGCGAGGTACGTCGGGAGCTCGGCGTGCTCCCGGAAGCGCGCGGCGGAGCCGACGGGACGCTTCAGAACGACGCCCGGATTCGCCATGGTCGTCGCGATGACGTCTGGATCCTTGCTCTCCCGCGCGACACCTTCGTGGAAGAGATTCCGCTCGGCCCCCCACGCTTGCAACGCCGCTTTCATCGACGGCGCCGCGACGGCGAGGTCGAAAAAGCCCACCGAAGCCTCGTATGCCTTCAGCTTTCTCGACATGATCCCAGCACCGAGATGCCTTGCTTCAACGACGAGCTCCGCTCGAGCCGGTCGAGTGCTCTGCCCTGCAGCTTCGACCGGGTGCGCCGTGTGTGCCGGGCAATTCACGGCCTGCCAAAGATCGACCTCGCCAAGTCGGCCAATTCCGCGTGATCGAAGGGTTTACTCAAGCGCGGCAATTGTCGATAGCTTTCCGGAATCGCCTCAGGCGCGCCGCCGGTCACGAAGAGAACGGGAAAACCGCGTGCGCGCAGAATATCGACGAGCGGCAGCGTCGTGTCGCCATCGAGCTTGATATCGAGAACCGCGCCCGTGACGGATTCCCGCCGAAGCGCATCCAGCGCATCGGCTATACGCCCGAACGGCCCGACGACTTCGGCCCCCAATTCGCCGATCAGCTCCTCGATCTCCATGGCAACGAGCACTTCGTCCTCGACCACGAGCAATCTCGCGCCGGCGAGCGGCCGGGTCGCATCGTCAAACCGGTCGCTGGTCAGCCGGTTCACGGTCGTGTTCCGCATCCAGCGCAAAGGAAATCGTGCATTCCACTCCGTCCGGATGGAAGGTCCGCTCGAATCGTCCATGCAGCATATAAGGGATCGATCTATTGAGAATGTCCGAGCCGTATCCCGATCGCACAGGCTCATGTGCAATCCGGATGCCTCGCTCTCGCCAATGCACCCGCAGCTCCTTTCGCTGGTCGCCGTCGTGAGTGTCCCAGCACACCTCGATGTGCCCGGCCTCGGTGGACAAGGCGCCGTGTTTCACGGCGTTCGTCGCAAGCTCGTGCACCGCCATCGACAGCACCTCCGCCTGCTTTGCCGCAATCGAGACCGCGGGGCCGCGCTGGGTGAGGTTCTCGCCCTCGACGGCGCCGTGCGCCGAGAGCTCCTGTGCGAAAATCTCGCGGATGTCGACCGTGCGCCCATGCCGGACCCGGCTCAACAAAGCATGTGTGCGTGCGACTGCGGCCAGGCGAGCGTCGAAAGTCTTTGCGAACTCGTCGAGGCTCTGGGATTTGGCACGTGTCCGGCGCGCAACCGCGCGAATGGTCGCGAGCATATTGTTGATGCGATGTTGAAGCTCGTGCCCGAGAACCTCCTGCCGGAAGGCGCGTTCCGCCAACTCACGCTGGATTCTCACCCGGTCGATCGCGGAAGCCAGCAGGTTGGCATAGTTCTGAAGAAAATCGATATCGTCCTGCTCGAACTTGCGCAGCTCGCGCGAGTCGACCTCGAGGACGCCGAAGGGCCCATCATCCCCGCGAATGACGACGTTGACGGTGCTCCTGACGCCGTGCTCGATCAGCAGCGCGGGGACCTGGAATCGCCTTTCGCTCGCGACGTCCGCCGTGATCACCGGCCGGTTGGTGCGCAACGCGTAGCCCGCCGGCGAGCCCTCTCGCGCCGGAATTGTCGCGTGTCCGACCACGCCGGGGTTCCAATTCACCCCGGCGCGCACCAGCAAATTCTCGCCGTCGGGAAGGAGCTCGAGCACTTTCACGAGATCGACGTCGATCGCATCGGATACCAGGCGGGTTGCCTCCTGCAGGAGGGCGCTGATGTCACCGCCCCGGAGAGCTCGTTTGCCGAACTCGGCCAACGTGGAGACTTGTTTGCGGAGCCTGTGCGCTTCAGTCTGACCCGACACTTGCATCTCCGGCACACGACGGGAAACTTCTTTCCGCTGCGGGAAGTTCCTCGGGATGTCCCGTTCGGGTCACGAAGCTGCTGATGACTGATCGAGCATGCCTGGCAGGCAGTGAAATTCGACTGCACCGACCGTCCGTGCGACTCAAGCGCGCTCGTCGATCAGATGCCTACGATGGGTCGCAACGAACTCGCGGCGATGCATCCCGGCGCGGGCCGGCCAAGCGCGATTTCCGAGATGCTGCTATTTCACGACCACTGACATCTTGACGGACGGATGGATGTTGCAGCGGACCCGGTAATTTCCCGGCTTGGTGAACCGGTAGCTCAGGTTCCTGCCCGGTTTTTGCAGGCCGAGATCGACGCTTTCATCAGGCCCCGGGCCGAAAATGTGGATGTTGTGAATTACGTCGTCCTCGTTGGTGAAAATTAGTTGATCACCGTTGGTCAAGGTCGCCGAAGTCGGGCTCAGGGCGAGCCCGCGTTGAACGATATTCATGGTCTTCGCTGCCGCCGCGGCGGCGAGACAACCGAGGAGGAACGCGATGGCCGCGGCGAGGCGAGTGGATTTCATGGCTCCGGTCTCCCAATACCCTGCCTGCTTTCACGCATCGGCGCATCTTGTCGCGAACCGTTGACCGTCCGGTTGGAAAAGTGCGTCAGAATTTAACCGCCGTCCACAGACTGAGGTAGACGCTATTGTTTCTGCTCGCGTCGACTGCGCTGCCGTCGAAGCGGAAGTAAGTGATGTACTGCAGCGCCAGGCGTAGGTTGATATTGGGAAAAGGTGAATCCGGTTTTCCCCAGGGCACGTAGGCGATCTCGTAAATCATGCCTTCGCTGTCGGGGCTTCCGGTCGGCGTCGCCCAATAGGCCGGATCGGCAGTGCCGGTGGTGCGGAAGTATTGCACCGACGGCGTGACAGTGGCGTTGAAACTGTAGGAGACATCGGCGCGGAACGTGTTCAGCCAGTGGTCCTGCAGTGATCCGAGGGCGAGCGCGCCGTCGAAGTCCAGGCTGGCTCTCTCGCGGATGAAGGTCGCATGGGCCGACAATCGGTCGCTGACCACTCGTTTGGGATCGGGAATGAATTGATAATTCGCGTCGAGCGCCACGTCGGTCTTGTGCACGGGCAGACCCGCGGTCTGATCGCCACCCGGAATAACAGTGCCTGACAACACGTAGGCGCCGACCTGCCAATGATGGGCTTCCCAATCCTGCATCACGGCCACGCGCGCATAGGGCAGGAATGACGTCGTCCGATCGCTGTCATCCGGCAGCTGACCGAGGGCGCGCAATACGGGCTGATCGAGCCCTTTATAAACATCGGTCTCGAGATACAGAAGGTCGTTCCATAGCGCGTAGACGCCCGTCCCGATGACGCGCTGGCCGATCGTGTTGTCGACGAGCGTCGCCGCCATGGGCGTGGGCGCGAGCCCCGAGCGATTGTAAGGAAACCCCCACACCGGCGTTGAATTCCACGGGTCCTGCACGGTCGGGGCATTGTTCAGCGTGATCCCCCACAGCACGTCCTTGCCGAACAACTCGCCCTCGCGCGCGTGGCGGATGTCGACATTGTTGAGCGAGGCGCGGCGCCCGATACCGTCGTAATTGAACTCGACGAAGGCACCGATCTCCGGCGTCACCCGACCAGCGTAATAGATCGACAGCTGGTCGATCGCGAAATTGTCGTTCGCCCTGAACCCGGGAGCCGCGCCGCCGTCTTGCGCGTGGTTGGTGTGCGTGAACGAGAACTGCGTCGTAAAAGCCAGCGGGAGGCCATGATCCTGACCGTCACTGGCGACGTAACCGTGCAGCTTGAAGTCGCGCCCATAGGGGTTCAGTTGCGGACCGAACGCGCCGACGTGACAGGCGGCGCACGGCTGGCCGGTCTGCATCGCAAATGACGGAAGCGCCAGCGCCGGCTCGCTCGTCGCGATCAGCGAAGCGAGCAGCACCGGCAGCAGGCATCCAAAGCCAACGAGGAGGCGGCGAGCGCTGCTGATGGTCGGGCCATTGCGCCCCGCTCGCGATGTCGGTCGCGCGCCTGTACGCAACACGTCGAAGAGCGCCTTGCGCATGTGGGGTGCATCCCAGCTGGCCGCGACTTAAGCGCAACATGGTTAATGGGGCGTAAAACTCGGTTCCGGCGGACGACCCGCGGCCGCAACGGCCAAGTCCCCAAAGCCAGGGGTAAAGTCGGCCCCAACCGAGCTGCTTCCCGCGGATGCCGCACAGAAGCATGGCCTCGCGGAGGCGGCCTGGCCTCGGTAGCATCGCGCAACCGCCGCTGGGTCCCCACGATGCACCTGAACTTAAGATAGGGGCAGCTATGCTCGGCGCCGAATGGCCTACGGAGGATCAATGTGATCGAGGCGGAACGTCCGTCCGACGTGCTGGGACAGCGCTATGCCGTCTCGTTTCGGCGCAAGTTCCTGGCGCTGACCATCGGTCTATTGATGGTCAACCTCGCCATCGGCCTGTTTGCGCGCCAGCAGCAGCAGTCGATCATCAAGCATGCGATCGACGTTTACGACACCGCGTTCATCTCCACCAACTATGTCAACCTCGCTCAGCTGGCGTTCCAACATTATGTCGACAGCCGCCGGGCGGGCGCGGCTTCCGGCCAAGGAGCGGATACCGGCGATCTGCTCGACAACGTGTTCGACAACATGGATGTCGCGATCGAGCGATCGAGCTCGGCCGCAGCCCGCGTCGACGGGCTCGACATCAGAACGAAGATCGCCGCTCTGCGCGACATTCCGGCGAACGATCCGGCTTTCGCGAACTGGGTGTCCCTCATACAGAAGGACATGGAGCGCTTGCGTCAACGCAACTCCGACGTGGGCCTGAAGGCGCGGGACGACATCGAGGAGTTTTCATTCGAATCCGACCTGCTGCTGCTGTGCTCGGTCGTCATCAGCATCGTGTTGGCAGGCCTGGTTCTCTTCGTCATCCATCGCATGATCGGATCGCTGAAGCGACGATCGAGCGAGCACCTGTATGCCACACTTCACGGCATGCCGCAGGGACTTACCATGTTCGACGAGCAGCAGCGCCTGATCGTCTGCAATGCGCAATACGCCGCGATGTACGGTCTGCCTGACGAGCTGGCGCGGCCGGGTACCGCGCTCCGCAGCATCCTCGAATATCGGGCCGCGCACGGTACCGGCGCGGCCGACGACGAGGACTTCATTGCCGACGAGCTGACGAGGGCGGCGCAATCCGCCGCGACGACACGCGAGCAGCAACTGCAGGACGGCCGCAGCATCACGACGATCAAGGCGCCGCTGACGACCGGCGGCGAGGTCGTGATCCACCTCGACGTCACCGAAAAGCGGAATTCCGAGAGGCAGATCGCGTTTCTGGCCCTTCACGACGCGCTGACCGGTCTCGCGAACAGGGTGAAATTGCGCAAGCACATCGAGCTGGCGCTGAACGTGCTCGCGCGCGGCGGCAAGACGTCCGTGCTTTGCCTCGATCTCGACCACTTCAAGTCCGTCAATGACACGCTCGGCCATTCGGTCGGCGATGCATTGCTTTGCGCGGTCGCAAAGCGTCTGCTCGACCTCGTCGACGAGCACGATCTGGTCGCACGGACGGGGGGCGACGAGTTCGCCATCGTGCAGTCCGCCGCCGACCTGACGTTGGACGCGTCCGCCGCGCTTGCGACGCGAATCGTCGAGACGCTCACCGCACCGTTCGAAATCGGCGATCATAACGTCGTCATCGGCGCGAGCGTCGGCGTGGCGATGGCGCCGGGCGACGGCACGGATACCGACGAGCTCCTGAAAAATGCGGACCTCGCACTTTATCGCGCCAAAGACGACGGCCGCGCGCGATTCCACTTCTTCGAGCCGGAGATGGACGTCAAGGCCCAGGCGCGGCGCGCCCTCGAGCTCGATCTGCGCAGGGCTGTGGGCAATGGCGAGTTCGAGCTGTTCTATCAGCCCATCGTCAATCTCGAGCAAAACCGGATCGGGGGCTTCGAGGCGCTGTTGCGCTGGAAACATCCGACACGCGGCATGGTCGCGCCGGGCGAATTCATCCCGCTGGCGGAGGAGACCGGGCTGATCGTACCGATCGGCGAATGGGTCATTCGCCAGGCATGCGCCGAGGCCGGCAGCTGGCCGTCCGATCTGAGCGTGGCGATCAACGTGTCGCCCGTGCAGTTCCGCAACAAGAACCTGGCATCGACCGTGATCTCCGCGATCGCGGCTGCGCGGCTTCGCCCGGATCGGCTGGAGCTGGAAATCACTGAAACGACGTTGATGCACAACAACGAGGAGACGCTCGCGATCCTGCACCAGCTGCATCAAGTGGGCGTTCGCATCTCCATGGACGACTTCGGGACGGGTTATTCCTCGCTCAGCTATCTGCGCAGTTTCCCGTTCGACAAGATCAAGATCGACAAGAGCTTCGTGCGCGATCTCGCGGAAAAGCCGGACGCTATTGCGATCATTCGCGCGGTCACGGGGCTCGGCCGCAGCATCGGCGTCACCACGACCGCAGAGGGCGTCGAAACGAAAGAGCAACTGGAACAGATGCGCGCCGAGGGGTGCACCGAGGTGCAGGGGTATTTCTACAGCCGGCCTATTCCAGGCTCTGAGATCGCGAGCCTGTTGACCGGTTTCGAGCAGAACGCGCAGGCGGCCTAACGGAGCGCGCACGGCTGCGGCAGATCTGGGCGGCCGGCGCAAGTCGCCCCCCTGCCGGGTCGCTGTCGCCCGGGCCGGAACGGCGAGCTTTGACAAGTCTCACTCGTGCGCGGCCCGGCCTTCCTCATCGATCCTCCCGGCCGGCATCACCCGCCGCGCACCGGCGGCATGCGCACGGTGCCGCGGCAGGCGCGGTCGCTGCCTTTGCCGCAATCGCGGAATTTGAGGTCCTTGGTCAGGCAGACGCGGACCTCGCGCAGGCGCGAGCGATCGCAATCGATGGTGACGCCGGCCGGCGACAGGCCCTTGTTCGCTTTGACGAAGGCCTCGGTGACCTGATCGGCGGTGACGTCCAGGCTCGCCTGCGGATTGGTGTACTCGGGCGGGATGGTCACGGCCGCGCGCGCCTTGCGGACGAGATCGAAGTAGTCGCGCTGGGCGAGGCCCGAGCACGTCCCGTGCGCGTCCCACTCGTGATAGACGAGCCCGGGCGCCGGCATCAGGTCGAGCATGCTCGACATGATGCGGTGGTCGAGACGCGGCGCCGGGACCTCGCAGCTCTCGGGAAAGCCGCGCTCGAACTGCGGCCATAGACCGTGCACCACGAACGAATAGGGGCGGGCGCCGCACTGTTGCCGGGCACTGCCGCCGTGCGCGGTCTCGCAGAACGACGGCGACCACGACAGGGACAGCACGTAGTAGTCGAACTGGCCGGGCGCGCCTTGCCGTCGCTGCGCGATTGCATCGCTGCCCCCTGCAAGAAGCATGAATGCTATCACGGCCGCGAGGACGCCTGATGCTTTGCTCGTGTTCATCGGTGGGCTACCCTTCTTCCTTCTTCATGTTTTGTTTCCGGAACGATCCGGTATTCGTTCTCCACCAAACGTATCCAACCCGGTGGCGAGCCGTACCAAGTCGCGCGTCAGCGCTCGGCCGCCGGTACCTCGGTGGGTCTCGACGAAAGATTTGCTGATCGCCGGGTGCAAGCGTCACGTTTGATCTTGCCAGATTGATCCTTTTGCAGTGGACTTTGAACCCACCGACCCCCGTGTCACGCCGTCGTCATTGCGCGGCGGTCAGATCACACCGTACCAGATGAGAGGCTTCACAAGATGACACGCTTTGGCGCGATGCTGCGTGCGCTCACGATCGTCGCTCTCGCGACCGGGATGAGCACCGCGGCGCTGGCTCAGCAGAAGACCGCGAAACAGTGCCGCGACGAGTGGAAAGCAAACGAGGCGGACTTCAAGGCGAAGAAGATCAAGGAGAAGGACTACGTCGCGCAATGCCAGGCGGGCACCGCCACGGCTCCGACCGCCGCGCCGACGGCAACGCCTGCGGCTGCCACGTCGGGACAGAAGACCGCGAAGCAGTGCCGTGACGAGTGGAAAGCGAACGAGGCGGATTTCAAGGCGAAGAAGATCACGCAAAAGGCCTACGTCGCGGAATGCCAGGCCGGCACCGCGCCGGCTCCCTCGGCGCCGACCCAGACGGCCGCGCCTGCGACGCCGCCGGCAACGCCTTCCGCCGCCACATCGGGGCAGAAGACCGCCAAGCAGTGCCGCGACGAGTGGAAGGCGAACGAGGCCGACTTCAAGGCGAAGAAGATCAGGGAAAAGGACTACGTGACGCAGTGCCAGGCCGGAACGGCACCGACGCCGACCCAGACCGCAGCACCCGCGACGCCGCCCGCCACGACCACCACCACGGCGACGCCGCCCACCGCGCCCGCGCCATCCACGACCAAGACCATGACGCCGATGACCGCGCCGATCAACGCGCCGAAGCCGGCGCCGTCAGCGACCGCCGCGCCGATGGGCCCCAATCAGTTCGCGAACGAGGCGCAGGCCAAGGGGCACTGCCCGTCCGATCTCGTCGTCTGGGTCAACACCAAGTCGAACGTCTATCATTTCAGCGGGCACAACGACTACGGCAAGACGAAGGAAGGCGCCTACATGTGCGAAAAGGATGCGCTCGCCGCCGGCGATCGCGCCGCGAAGAACGAAAAGCATCCGTGAGCCGGAACGGATGCGGAGCGCCGCGCGCGGTGCGCGGCGCATCCATGTCGACGAACAGGAGGGTGTGATGGGTTTGTTGGATAGTTTGGGCCTCGGCGGCGTGATCGGCCAGGTCGAGGCAGCCGCGGTGCCGGCGCTGATCCAGGCCGTGCTCGCCAAGACCAATCTGGGCGATCTCAGCGGGATCGTGAACCAGCTGCAGCAGGGCGGGCTCGCGACGCAAGTGCAGTCGTGGCTCGGCAACGGCGCCAACATGCCGGTCTCGGCCGACCAGCTGCGCGCCGCCCTCGGCAGCGAGCAGGTCAAGCAGATTGCGCAACATCTCGGCTTGCCGGTCGACCAGGCATTGAACATGCTGTCCCAGCACCTGCCGGACATGGTCGACAAGGCGAGCCCGAACGGAGAGCTCCAGCCCGCCTCGTGAGGGCCGGAGTCCGCAGGGAAAAACTGGCGCCGGCATGATTCGACGGCCGGCGCAAACTGTCGTTTTGAGAGGAGGAAGCAATGAACCTGATACGCAAGCTCGGATTATCCGTCACCGCCGCCGTTGCGTTCGTCGGTGCCGCGGCTCTCGGCCCCTCGACGGGCAGCGCGCCCTTCGCCGCGACGGTCGCGCAGGCGCAAGCCTTGCTCGATATCAACTCGGCGTCGAAGAAGGATCTCGACGCGCTGCCCGGGATCGGCAGCGCCTATGCGGACAAGATCATCAAGGGGCGCCCCTACAAGGGCAAGGATGAGCTCGTGCAGAAGGGCATCATCCCGCAGGCCACCTACGACAAGATCAAGGACAAGATCATCGCCAAGCAGAAATAGGCCGGCGCGATCGAACGCGGCCGCTCGCTGGGCGCGTCCCGGCCGGGCGCGCCTCGACGCTTGTTCATTCGCCAGCGGGACCCGCGAGCCCGCCCTCGGCGCCGTTGCAGCGCCGGATCGACTGGCCTTACAGCGGCCTGCCGCCGAGGGCCGAAGAAACTCACGAAAGCAACGCACGAGCCGCGCGGAGAGGGCGTCATGGCATCGCAGACCAACATCTATGCGGCGCTCGCCGGCTACATCGGCCGTCCCGATCATCAGGGCAAAGCCGGGGTCTTCCGCCGCGCCGCCGAGGGCGGCGACTGGGAGCATGTGCTCGGCGCGCTCGAGGCGCACACGGTGTGCGTTCATCCGAGCGATCCCGCGGTGGTGCTCGCCGGCACGACCGACGGTGTATGGCGCAGCCATGATCGCGGCGCGACTTTCGCGCGGACGCGTTTTCCCGATGCCGGCAAGCAGATCTGGTCGCTCCTGGTCGATGCCACGAACCCGCAGCGCATCTATGCGGGCGGCGCGCCGGTCGACGTCTATCGCAGCGACGATGGCGGCGAGAGCTGGCGGCGCCTGCCGCGTCCGGAGCTGCCGGTGCGCGCCACCTGTCCGTTCCCGCCGCGCGTCATGCGCATGGCGCAGCACCCGCGGCGGCCGGAGGAGATCTTCGCCGCGCTCGAGGTCAGCGGCGTGATGCGCACCAGCGACGGCGGCGAGACCTGGCACGACTGCAGCGACGACCTCGTGCGCCTCGCCGAGCTGCCGCACCTCAAGAGCAAGATCATCAGCGACACGTTTGCGGAGGGCATGCTCGACGGCCACGCCATCGCGATCAGCGCGGCCGATCCCGAGGCCGTCATCCTCGCGGCGCGCATGGGCCTGTTTCGCAGCGCCGACCGGGGCCGCACCTGGCACGACATGGAGCTCAAGCGATTTTCGCCGGTCACCTATGGGCGCGACATCAAAGTGTCGCCGCAGGACCCGAAGACGATGTACGCGGCGCTGAGCGTCGCGGCCGCGAGCCATGACGGCGGCGTCTATCGCAGCCGGGACGCGGGCGCGACCTGGCAGCGCTTCGACAAGGTGCAGGTGCACGGCACGATCATGTCGCTTGCGCTGCATCCGACCGATCCGCGGCAGGTCTATATCGGGGCGCGCTACCAGGGCGAGGTCTTCGCCACGCAGGACGGCGGCGAGACCTGGGTCGCGATGCCGCTGCCGGGCCCGGTGAAGGACATCTATTCGCTGGCGTGCGGGTAGGGCCCGTTCACGCGAAGAACGGATGGGGCGCCCCGGGCGCTCCCCGCCGCTCGACATTCGCAAGCGCGGTCCGCAGGTCATGGTCGGACAGCGCGATGCCGAAACCATCGCGCAACACGGCACGATAATCGTCCTCGCCCGCGAGCGTCCGACGTTCGACCTTCCCGGACGCGTGCCGCACATTGAACCGTGCATTGAACAGCGTAAGCCGCGTGCGGTTCGGGCCCGGCCGCGCCGCGATCATATTGTTGAGATACGGGCTCTGCGGATGCGTGCCGGCGAACCAGTTGCAAATTTCGTATTCGGTATCGAAGCGGGGCAGGAGCACCACGCGATAGACGTGCTCCCACCGGTCGCCGAGGCGCGATTGCAGGGTGAGCTCATCGCCCATCGCGATGAACCGCATCGGCTCGTGCGGCGTCTCCTGCTCGATCGCAGGTGCCAGCCGCAGCGGCGCGGTGGGCGCGAGGTTGCCGAAGCCGACGTCGGCGAGAAAGGGGCCTTCGGGCAGATCGACGCGCAGAACCATATGAAACATCGGGCGTGGCGCATCGATCTCGAGCCCGCGCACGACCCGCGCCTGCAGGCTCGTGACCTGGTAGCCGAGCGAGCGCAACCCGCCGCGAAAAAGCATGTTCTGCTCGAAGCAGTAGCCGCCGCGTCCGCCCGCGATCATCTTGTCCTGCAGTGAGCGGAGATCCAATCGCGGCGGGCGGTCGAGCAGCACGTCGATGCTCTCGTAGGCGATCGCGGAGGAGTGCGCCGCGACGAGCGCTTGCAGGGTGTCGAGGTTCGGCACGCGCGCGCCGCGATGGCCGATGCGTGCGAGCCAGGCGTCTTGATCGAAATTCTCGTCCGACACCGGTGCCCCCAGCGACGTGATGGGCGTATGTCAGCGCATCGCGCGGCGGTGATCAAGACGCGTGCCGGCAGGGTGGGCCATCATTCGGCGGGCGTCGCCGCCGATCGCGGCAGACGTGGCGCCAGGGCGAGCGCCAGCGGCAGGATCACGGCGGCCGTGACCGCGGCCGCGACGGTCGCGGCGCGCGGCCCGGCCGCGTCCCCCAGGATGCCGTAGAGGATCGGCGCGATGGCGCCGCTGCCGATGGTGCCGGTGTAGAAGATCGCGAAGGCGCGCTCCGTGCTGCCGCGCGCGAGCTCCGGCACGGTGCCGTAGAGCACCGATGACGTGCCGTTGAGCATCACGCCGAGCAGCGCCAGCACCGCGAGCGTCGGCGCGAGCGGCAGGATCAGCACTGCGATGATCGCGATGGCGGTGCCCGCCTCGGTCAGCAGGACGGTCGCGAGCACGCCGAAGCGGGCGCCGAGCCAGCCGCAGGTGAACTTGCCGGCGGCGCCGCCGATGAACACCAGCGCAAGCGCGATGCCGACCGTCGACAGGGATGCGCCCTTCGCCTCGAGCAGGAACGGCAGGAAGGTGAGAAAGCCCATGCGCACGGCGGAGTCGAGCATTCCGATCGCGAGCAGAAGACGAAATCCGCCGCGGGCGCCGGCGTGCCGCGCCTGGGTCCCGCCCGCGCCGGCGGGCGCGGCACGGAACGTCGGCAGGAGCACCGCGACGACGCCGGCCACGAGGCCGCCGAGCGCCGCGACGATCCACAGCGCGTGGTGCCAGGTCATCGCGGCGAGCAGCAGCGAGGTGCTGCTCGGCAGCGCGGCCTTGCCGAGGTCGCCGGCGAAATTGTAGGTGCCGAGCGGGCCGCGCGCCTTCGCGCCGTAGGCACGCGAGACCGCGGCCGAGGCGATCGGGTGCTGGGTGCTCAGGCCGCATCCCATCACGACGAGCGCGACGCACAGCCCGGCGATGCCGGCCGACCAGCCGGCGATCACGTAGCCGAGCGCCGCCAAGGCGGTGCCGAGCGCGAGCGTGGTGCGGCCGCCGATGCGCTCGGCGACGCGTCCCGCCGGCACCTGCAGGCCCGCCATGGTGGCGGCCGCGAGGCCGCGCAGGAGGGCGAGCACGCCGTAGCCGAGGCCGAAATCCGCCTGCCAGATCGGCAACAGGAGATAGATCAGGTCGGTGTAGCCGTCGTGCAGCGCGTGGGCGACGCAGGCGATCAGCAGCGTGCGCCGCGGCGATGCGGCGGGTTCATGAGCTTCCGTCGGCACGGCAACCGATGCCGCCATCCGCGACCTCCACGGTCCGCGCGCGCTCTCCTCCGCCCGCCGCCAGGCGCGTCACGACCGGCGGGAGCGACGTGGTCGGATATATGACAATGGCATGACAGCTCAATTGATGTATTTTCCCCCACACAGGGAGAAAAAGTCACAGGTGACGCGTCGATGCCCGACGATCCTTTGCCACCGCTCAACGCGGTCCGCGCCTTTGCGGCGGCGGCGCACCACGCGAGCTTCGTGGAGGCGGCGCGCGAGCTCAACGTCACCCATTGGGCGGTCGGCAAGCAGATCCGGCTGCTCGAGGACTGGCTCGGCGTCGCTCTGTTCGAGCGCCGGCCGCGCGGCGTGACGCTGACCGATGAGGGCGCCGAGCTCCTGACCGACGTGAGCGCCGCGCTGGCGCGCCTCGCATCGGCAGCGCGCAAGCTGCGGCGGCCCGAGGTCGCGCCGCGCGTCTCCGGCGTCGTGCGCGTCAACAGCCTGTCGAGCCTCGCGTTGCGCTGGCTGCTGCCGCGGCTGCCGGATTTCCAAAAGGCCTTTCCGAACGTCGAGGTGCGTCTGTCGACCACGTCGCGCAAGCTGCGCTACGTCGGCAGCGCCTTCGACGTCGGCCTGCGCTCCGGCGGCGAGCGGGGCGCCGCGATGCATTGCGAGACGCTGATGCCCGATCGCCGGCTGCCGGCGTGCAGCCCCGACATCCTGCGCCGCGTTCCGCTCACGGCCGCGCGCGACCTGCGCGGCCACGTGCTGCTGCACTCGACGACCACCCGCGCCGCGTGGCCGCAATGGCTCGCGGCCGCCGGCGTCGCCGATCTCGCGCCTGCGGGCCACGTCGAGCTCGATCACGTCTACCTCCAGCTTCAGGCGGCCGTCGACGGGCTCGGCGTCGCGCTCGCCTCGCTGCCCCTGATCGAGGGCGACATCGCGGCGGGACGGCTGGTATGCCCGATCGCGGCGCCGGAATTGCGCGCCGACGACTATCAACTGATCGTGAGCCGGGACCGCGCCCGCGATGCCGCCGTGCGCGCGTTCCGCATGTGGGTCCTGGCGGCCGGAAAGGAATCCGCACGGCCGAGGCGCGAGCCGCGGCGCTGAGACGTGCGCTTACGGTTCGCGGGTCACCTCGCCGTCGCCCGGCTGGCGCGGGGCGATGCGGAGGTGGGCCCGTCGGCGGGCCCTGGCGCGGTCTTCAGCCGGTCGGTCCACGGCGTGTGGATGCGACCGATGAAAACGAGCGCCGCGTCGGTCGTGGCTGGAGGATCGACCGCGCCCTCGCCGTCGCGGACTCGTTGTATCCCGCCATGGTCCGGGCTAGCTGAAATACAGCTTCAGGGGCGTGACGCTGCCGATCTCGCGCCGCGTCGCCGGGTCGGGCACCCAGGTCGCGAGATCGTCGAGCGTCTGCTGGTAGGTCACCTGGTCCTCGAACGAGGCGAACGGGGCGTCGCTGCCCCATACCAGGCGTTGCGGACCGGCGACCTCGAGCAGCTTGTTCGCGAACGGCACCAATGCCGCGGCGCCGCCCATGCGGTAGCCGGCGGAGAGCTTGACCCAGGTGCGGCCGTTGCCGACGGCGCGCAGCACCGTCTGGAAGGTCGGGCAGGCGAGGCCGAGCTTCGGGTCGGGGTAGCCGAAGTGATCGAGCACCACCTTCGCTCCCGATGCCTCGACGGTCGGCATGATCGCCGGCAGGCGCTCGCGGCCGACGTGCAGGTGGACGTGCCAGTCGAGGTCGCGCACGCGGCGCAGCAGGCGCTTCCATTCGTAAGAGGTAATGTCGGGCAGGCGATCATCGCTGAGCGCGATCCACACCAGCCGCAGGCCGATGATGCCGTCGGCCGCCATCTTCTCCATGGTGTAGAGATCGAGCGCCGGATCGGCGATGACGGTCGCGCGCAGCCGCTTGTGCTTGCGCGTCGCCCGGATGACGTGGTCGTGGTAGGTGCCGTAGAGGCTCGCGCCGGCGATCACGCCATAGGCCACGCCGTAGCGGTCGAAGGTCGCCAGCACCTGCTCGGCGGTGAAGTCGTAGTCGGGCGTATGCCTTGGACGATCGACGAACGGCAGCGTCCTGTCGAACAGGTGAAAGTGGCAGTCGACGAGGGCGGTGTCTGGCATCGGGATGGTACTTTACGTGGTTAGCGGGTCGGCTCGGGCCGCTGGTGCAGAAAGATGGCGAGCGCGCCGACGAAGGTGCAGATGCCGACCGCCAGCAGGGCGGGCGGGAAGGCGCCGGTGTGCTGCTTGATCGCGCCGATCATCCACGGCGCCGCGAACCCCGAGAGATTGCCGATCGACACCACCATGGCGATGCCGACGGCCGCCGTCTTGTCGGAAAAGCTTTCGCTGATCGCCGACAGGAACGGGCCCTTGATGCCGAATGTGCCGATCGCGGAGACCGACAGCGCAATCATCGTGATCACCGGCGACGCGATCCAATAGCAGGCCGTCATGCCGGCGGCGGCGACGATGCCGGCGATCGCGGTGTGCCAGATGCGCTCGCGCGCCGCATCCGAGCGCCGTGCCCAATAGACCATGGCGATGGCGCCGCACAGGAACGGGATGGCGCTGACGAAGCCGGTGACGACATTGGTGAGGCCGAAGCTCTTGACGATCTGCGGCAGCCACAGCGCGAGGCCGTAGCTCGGCAGGCCGGTGCCGAAGAAGACGATCGACAGAATGATCACGCGCCGGTCGAGCAGCAGGCGCAGCGACTGCAGCAGGTTCAGCTTCGGTGCCGTGTCGGGGTGCTCGGCCTTCTCGCGCTCGAGCGTGCGCCGGATGAAGTCGCGCTCCTCGGGTTCGAGCCATCGGGCCTGCTCGGGCGTATCGGTCAGCATGGCCCAAATGAGCACGCCGATGATCAGTGCGGGAATTGCCTCCAGGATGTAGAGCCACTGCCAGCCCTTGAAGCCGAGCACGCCGTCGAGGCCGAGCAGCAGCCCGGAGATCGGCGCGCCGACGACGCTCGCGAGCGGGATGCCGATCGCGAACATGCTGACGTAGCGGGCGCGGTAGCGCTTGGGGAACCAGTACGTGAGGTAGAGCATGACGCCGGGAAACAGGCCGGCCTCGACCGCGCCGAGAACGAAGCGGGCGACGTAGAACCAGGTCGCGCTGTTCACGAACACCATGGCGGCGGCGACGAGGCCGCAGCAGATCATGATGCGGCCGAGCCAGATGCGCGCGCCGATCCGCTCCATCAAGTAGTTGCTGGGCGTCTCGAACAGCAGGTAGGCGACGAAGAAGAGCCCGGCGCCGAAGCCGAACACCTCGGGCGACATGCCGAGATCCTTGGTGGCGGTGATCGCCGCGAACCCGACATTGACGCGATCGATGTAGGCCGTGACGTAGGCGATCAGCAGGACGGGCACGCAGCGCCAGCCGACCCGCGCCAGCAGGTTGCGGGCGAATTCGGAATCCTGATCGGGGAGGGCGGTGATGGACTCGTTCATTCAACTCGACCTTGGACGCCGTAGGACGGGCAACCGCGCCCGAGGTCCCGCGCGGGCAAAATCGCTACTCTCGCGGTCGCCCACGCGGGACCGAATTGCCACGCGATTTTGCCCACCCTATGAAGTGCTGTTTTCGCCGGTCACGCGCCGCGCATCTCCGCGGCGGCATCGAGCACGGCGCGGATGATCTTGTCGTAGCCGGTGCAGCGACAGAGGTTGCCGGCGAGCCAGTAGCGCGTCTCGGTCTCGGTCGGATCGGGGTTGCGCTCGAGCAGCGCCTTGGCGGCAACCAGGACGCCGGGCGTGCAGAAGCCGCATTGCAGCGCCGCATGCTCGAGGAATTTCTGCTGCAGCGGATGCAGCTCCTGCCCGTTGGCCATGCCCTCGATGGTCTCGATCTTGCGGCCCTCGGCCTCGACCGCGAGCATCAGGCAGGAGCAGACGAGGCGTCCATCGATGGTCACGCTGCAGGCGCCGCAGTCGCCCGAGCTGCAACCTTCCTTGCTGCCGGTGAGGCGCAGCTCGTCGCGCAGGACATCGAGCAGCGTGAGCTGCGGCTCGCACAGAAACTCGGTCGGCTCGCCGTTGATGGTCGTCGATACGTGATGCTTGCTCATTGACGCTTTCCTCAGGCTCTTGCCGCACGCTCGAACGCGATCGCCGCCGTCCGGCGCGCCATCACGCCCGCGACCTTGATGCGATAGTCGATGGTGCCACGCTTGTCATCGATCGGCTTGCAGGCGGCGCGCGCCGCTTCGTCGAGCGCGTCGAGCGCGGCATCGTCGAGCTTGTGGCCGACCAGCGCGGTTGCGGCATCCGCGACCACGACGGCGGTCGGCGCCACGGCACCGAGCACGACGCGGGCGTCGGTGCACACGCCGGCCGCGTCAAGCGTCACATTGACGCCGGCGCCGACCACCGCGATGTCCATCTCGGTGCGCGGGATGAAGCGCAGATAGGCGTCGGCAGAACGGGGCGGGCGTTTCGGTAGGTGAAAAGCGACGATGAACTCGTCGCGCGCGAGCGAGGTGCGGCCAGGACCGGTGACGATGCTCTCGACCGGCACCTCGCGCTTTCCGTTGCCGCCCGCGATCACGCAGGTCGCGCGCGCCGCGATCATCGCCGGCACGCTGTCGGCCGCCGGCGATGCGTTGCACAGGTTGCCGGCGAGCGTCGCGCGTCCCTGCACCTGGGTCGAGCCGATCAGGTTCGCGGCCTCGACGATCCCGGGCCAAGCCTGCCGCAGCGCTTCGCACTCGCCGATCTCGGCGCCGGAGGTGGCGGCGCCGATGACGAACCCGCCGTCATGCTGGCGAATGCCGGCCATGTCGGGGATTTTCTTGATGTCGACGATCAGGTCCGGCTTGACCCGGCCGGAGCGCAACTGAACCAAGAGATCGGTCCCGCCGGACAGGACTTTTGCGACGCCGTGGGCTCCGGCGAGCGCGCGGACGGCCTCATCGACCGTCCAGGGGGCGGTATAGGCGAGCATGGGCGGGACTCCTCCCTGACGCATGTCGGCGAAGCGGCACCCCGTTCGCCGTTTTGTGGATTTGGACAAAATCCAAAGACGAGGGCGTAACGCTACCCCATGTTTGCGGGAAACGGAAACGGGGTTGATGCGTGTAATTCTGGCAAGGTGCCGGCGCTCCCTCTCCCGTCCTGGCGACGCTCTTGCGACGATCTTGCGGGGAGAGGGAGCGCGGGCGGCTCGCGTGTGGCCGCTTGCATTTGCCGCACAACCGCGCGACCCTGCACACCCTCACGATCCAGGCGAGGCGCGCCATGCAGGACATCCCCACCAAGTCGACGGAAGCGCAGTTCAAATGGGTCGGCACCCGGCCGATCCGGCCGGACGGCGTGCCGAAGGTGACGGGCCGCGCGCTCTACGGCTCCGACTTCACCATGCCGGGCATGCTGGTCGGCCGCATCCTGCGCTCGCCGCATGCCCATGCGCGCATCCGTTCGATCGACGTCTCCAAGGCGGCGGCGCTGCCCGGCGTGAAGGCGGTGGTGACCTCGGCTGATTTTCCTGAGCAGAAGTTCGAATATGTCGGCCCCGAGCGCGTTGCGCAGAATTTCTGGCACATGACGCGCAACATCATGGCGCGCGAGAAGGTGCTGTATGAAGGCCATCCGGTCGCCGCGGTCGCGGCCATCAGCAAATCGGTCGCCGATCAGGCGCTGGCGCTGATTGCGGTCGACTACGAGGTGCTGCCGCACGTGATCGACGTCGACGAGGCGATGAAGCCGGACGCGCCGCTCTTGTTCGACGACCTGATCACCCGCGGCGTCACGCCGCCGCCAAAACCGTCCAACATCTCCAAGCGGGTCGAGTACAACCTCGGCGACCTCGCGGCGGGCTTCGCGGCGGCCGACGAGGTCGTCGAGATGTCGTTCAAGACCGCGGCGGTGCATCAGGCCTATATCGAGCCGCAAGGGACCGTGGCGCGCTGCGACGCCGACGGGCAGGCCGAGCTGTGGAGCTCGAGCCAGGGGCACTTCGTCGTGCGGGCCTATACGGCACAGCTGCTCGGCATGAAGCTCGGCGACCTGCGGGTCTACCCGGCCGAGATCGGCGGCGCCTTCGGCGGCAAGACCGTCATTTACGTCGAGCCGGTCGCCGTCATGCTGGCGAAGAAGAGCGGCGCGCCGGTGAAAGTGGTGATGAGCCGCGAGGACGTGTTCCGCGCCACCGGCCCGACCTCGGGCTCGTCGATGACCGTGAAGATCGGCGTCAAGCGCGACGGCACCATCACGGCCGCCGAGGGCCTGTTCAAGCTGCAGGCCGGCGCCTTTCCGGGCTCGCCATTCATGAGCACCTGCATGTGCGCGTTTGCGCCCTACGACATCCCGAACGCGCGCGCGGTCGGCTACGACGTGGTGAGCAACCGGCCGAAGGTCGCGGCCTATCGGGCCCCGGGCTCGCCGATGGGCGCCTTCGCGGTCGAGAGCGTGCTCGACGTGCTGGCGCAGAAGATCGGCATGGACCCGCTGCAGCTTCGATTGAAGAACGCCGCCAAGAAGGGCACGCAGATGCTCTCGGGCGGCAAGCTCGGCCATGACGGCTACAAGGACACGATCGAAGCCCTCATCAACCATCCGGACTACAAGAAGCCGCTCGGCAAGAACCAGGGGCGCGGGGTCGCGTCGGGCTACTGGTTCAACGGCGGCGGCGAGTCGAGCGCGACCGTGCATGTCAATGCCGACGGCACCGTGGTGCTGGCGACCGGCAGCCCGGACATCGGCGGCTCGCGCGCCTCGATGGCGATCATGGCGGCCGAGACGCTGGGCATCGACTACGAGCTGGTGCGTCCGATCATCGCCGACACTGCCTCGGTCGGCTACACCCACGTCACCGGCGGCTCGCGCGTCACCTTCGCGACCGGCCAAGCGGTCGTCGACACGACCAAGAAGATCATCGCCGAGCTGTGCGTCCGCGCCGCCAAGATGTGGAACGTCGACCCGGAAGGGGTGGTGTGGGAGGACGGCTGCGCGCGGCCGGCCAGCACCAATGTGGGCGACTTCAAGCCGCTGACGCTGAAAGAGATCGCCGCCAAGAGCCCGACCACCGGCGGGCCGATCGTCGCCGCCGGCTCGGTGAACCCGAATGTGGTCGCGCCTGGCTTCGCGACCCAATTCGTCGACGTGGAAGTCGATCCCGAGACCGGCAAGGTGACGGTGTTGCGCTTCGTCGCCGCGCAGGACATCGGCCGCGCCATTCATCCGAGCTACGTCGAGGGCCAGATCCAGGGCGGGGTCACCCAAGGCATCGGCTGGGCGCTCAACGAGGAGTACATCTACAATTCGAAAGGGCTGATGGAGAACCCGGGCTTCCTCGACTATCGCATCCCGGTCGCCTCGGATCTGCCGATGATCGAGCCCGTGCTGGTCGAGGTGCCGAACCCCAACCATACCTACGGCGCCAAGGGGGCGGCCGAGGTCAACATCTGCCCGCCGATGGCGGCGATCGCCAACGCGATCGAGCGCGCGGTCGGCACGCGGCTGACCGAGCTGCCGATGTCGCCGCCGAAGGTGCGGGCCGCGCTCGACGCAAAGCGCGCGTAGGGCGGGCAAAATCGCCGTCACGCGGCTTCACCGGATGGCCGAAGGCGCACCGATTGCGGGCTTGCCCGGCATTAATACTTGCGCAAATCGGGCGAAGCCGATTTGCATGGCGATTTTGCCCACGCGGTGAGGACGTGCCACGCGCCTTTGTTTGCCGTCTTACGGTAACCGCCGATTGCAAAATCCCTCTGGGCGGGCTATGAGCACGCCCGTCGTGGCTCGAACCAGGAGGATCTGCATGTATTCGTCGATGTCGCAGATCGCCCCTGCGCGTCCGAAGCTTTTTCCGGATGCCTTTCGCGCCGTTTGACGGCGCCCTTCGACCGCAACGGTCGGGCCGATGGCCCGACGCCCAACACTAAGTAACTCACTGATCTCTCAAGCGTTGCGCGTTGCCCGGCTGCGGCCGGCCCGCATCGCCCGCATGGAGCCGGCGCATGCGCTGAGCATGACCGGATCACGATATGACCGCTCCGACCCGCAAGCGACCTGCTGCGATCCGCACGGTGCTTCCGTTCGTTTTTCGCCATTGGCTCAATCAGCCGATCCTGGCGCTCACGACGGCAGGCTGCCTGCTGGCGGCGACGGTCGCGGACCTGTTCATGCCGGTGTTCTCCGGCCATCTGGTCGACGCGCTGACGCGCGGCGCGGCCGACGCCGCCGCGCGCCACGATGCCTTTTGGGCATTCGGCGCGATCGTCGTCCTCGGCGTGATGTCGCTGATCGTACGCCAGGCCGGGCTCTTCGCGATCGTGCCGTTCACGCTGCGGATCATGGCCGACGTCGCGCGCGACGCTTTCATGCGGGTGCAGCGCTTCTCGACCGACTGGCACGCCAACAGCTTCGCCGGCTCGACCGTGCGCAAGATCACGCGCGGCATGTGGGCGCTCGATCTGCTCAACGACACGATCCTGATGGCGCTGTTGCCGTCGTTGCTGGTGCTGATCGGATCGATGATCCTGCTCGGGCTGCACTGGGCCGCGCTCGGCCTCGTGGTCGGGGCGGGCGCGCTCGTCTATGTGGCGATGACCGCGGCGCTGTCGACGCGCTATGTCGCGCCGGCCGCGAGCGCCTCCAACGCCTGGGATACGCGGTTGGGCGGCACGCTCGCCGACGCGCTCACCTGCAACGCCGTGGTCAAGTCGTTCGGCGCCGAGGCGCGCGAGGACGCGCGGCTCGATGGCGTCGTGCGCGGGTGGCGGCGGCGGGTGCGGCGAACCTGGCTGCGCTACACCTATGCGGCCGCGGCGCAGCTCACCGCGTTGCTATGCCTGCGCGCGTCGGTGATCGGCGGATCGCTGCTGTTGTGGATGGCGGGCCGCGCCTCGCCGGGCGACGTGACCTATGTGCTGACGAGCTATTTCATCATCCACGCCTATCTGCGCGACATCGGCATGCACATCAACAACTTGCAGCGTTCGGTGAACGACATGGAGGAGCTCGTCGCGATCCATGCCGAGCCGATCGGCATCGCCGATGCGGCGGATGCCCGTGCGATCGAGATCAAGGGCGGGCGCATCGTGTTCGACCGCGTGACGTTTCACTACGGCGGCCATGCGACGCCGCTCTATCGCGGACTCAGCGTCGACATCCGCGCCGGCGAGCGGGTCGGGCTGGTCGGCCGCTCCGGCTCCGGCAAGACCACGTTCGTGAAGCTCATCCAGCGGCTCTACGACGTCACCGACGGGCGCATCCTGATCGACGGCCAGGACATCGCCCAGGCGACGCAGCGCTCGCTGCGCAGCCAGATCGCGATCGTGCAGCAGGACCCGATCCTGTTTCACCGCTCGCTCGCCGAGAACATCGCCTATGCCCGGCCGGGCGCCGGCATGGCGCAAATCGAGCAGGCCGCGCGGCTCGCCAATGCGCATGATTTCATCATGCGCCTGCCCAAGCGCTATGGCACGCTGGTCGGCGAGCGCGGCGTCAAGCTGTCGGGCGGCGAGCGCCAGCGCGTGGCGCTGGCGCGAGCATTCCTGGCCGACACGCCCGTGCTGATCCTGGACGAGGCCACCTCGAGCCTCGATTCGGAATCGGAGACCTTGATCCAGGACGCGATGGTGCGTCTGATGCAGGGGCGCACCGCGATCTTGATCGCGCACCGGCTTTCGACGGTGCGCAGCCTCGACCGCATCCTGGTTTTCGATCGCGGCGAGATCGTCGAGCAGGGCACCCACGCGGCGCTCGCAGCGCGCGCCGGGGGCATCTACCGCGATCTGTTCGAGCGCCAGGCGACCGAGTTCGCCCATGCGGCGGCGGCCGAATAGTAGAACGCAAAGAGCGTAGGCGCGCTCACGCGCACCTGGCCGCTGACTGACTGACAGCCACGCCGGCCTGGCCTTCCGCCGGGGAAATCGATGCCCGGCGTGGCTGCACGACGATGAGGCGGGACAGATCGTCGAGCGATTGCTGGTGGACGAACTTGACCGCGAATCCGGTTTCGAAAATCCGGACCACACGGCCCACGCACCCGCCGATTGCCAATGGTGTGCCGACCGGCGGCTGCAGTTCGGCAGAGATCGCGGCGCCCGACGACGACATGTTGATGAGGAAGCAGGTGTGCACGCTGCCGTCGGCCAGAATGAACACCGAGTGGGCTGCCGGCGGGACGATGCGGGCGTCTTTCCTTGCATCCTGAACGTTCGGATCGCTGATCTTCTTTTCGAGCCAGGCCAGGTGATCGGCCAGTCGCGCGCGACGTTCCTCCGTCAATTCCATGTCGACCAGAAAGCTCCCGCGCATGGTATGGCTGATGACGCCTTCGAAATCGCCAAACGCGGGGAAATAGGACTTCAGGCGCTCGCCGACACGGCCGACCACCGGGACCTGGACCATCATGCGAAACGGCGAGACACGGGTCGTTCGACAGGCAAAGCTGCGCAGCTTTCCATCGGCGTCGTACCAGCGCCGCTCGAGCGAATAGCTGCCGTCGACCGCGATATTGACCGCACGCTCGTTCAGAAATGTTTCGACTGACACCGCAACCCCACCGAGCGGATGCTCGGGCGCGACATTGGTCTACGGACTCTAAAAACGGCTTAACGGTAGGTGAGGGGGAATGTTGTGTGCTGATAGTTGTGCGAAAGGGTTCTCATTTGGTAAAATTTACACCGAATTATCTCTGCAGAATGGAACCAGGCGAGCGCCCGCAGCCCGATTGAGTCTTCGGGTCTTGCCTTGGGCAAGCCGGAAGGTGAACTCCGCTCGATCCAGGCTACTACGTACCGTCCATCATCTCGAGGTCGAGCACCATCTCGTTGACAGTCGAACGCGATCAGCGGGGGAGCGATCGCGTTGCTGGCCATGTCGTCGGACTCCTCAGGTTGCGAGTGGTCGCCGCCGCGCACCGATGAAGCCCTCGGCTTGCTCTCCGCAAGCCCGGACTCGAGCTTCGCCAAATCCGGGTCTCCCGGATGTGGTCGCGAGAGCGGATGATCTGCTTCGCGGCGCTTGCTACACTCGTGGTCCTGCCGGGCGCAAGCGAGGGATGCATGGACATCGAGAAGGAGCAGATCGGGGACGCCCATGTGGTCACGGCGCATGGTCGGCTCGACGGCATCTACAGCGCGGCCTTCGCCAACGAGGTCGGCGCACTCATCACCGGCACGCATCCGAAGATCCTGATCGACTTCACCGACATCGATCACGTCACCAGCGCCGGGCTGCGCGCGGTCCTGATCCTGGTGAAGAAGGCGAAGGCGTCGGGCGGCGTCTTCGCGCTGTGCGGCGTCAACGAGCAGGTGCGCGAAGTGCTCGACACGAGCGGCTTCGACGCGATGTTCAACATCTACTCCGGCCGCGCCGAAGGGCTCGCGGCGTTCAAGGGATGATGCGGCCCTGTCTCAACCGCGACGGAACACACTATGCCATTGACCGACCAGGAACGCGCCGATTTCGCCACCCTCGCCAGCGGCCAAATCAGCGATGCCATGGAGATGCTCGGACTGCGTCGATCGATCGTGACCGGCCTGATGATGCTGGCGGCGCCCGGCACCAAGATCGTCGGCACTGCGGTCACGTGCCGTCAAGTGCCTAAGAATGCCGACGAGGACCGCGAAGCCAAGCTCACACGCCACCAGGAGGTCACGCGCAAGGTTGCCGGCAAGGGCGACGTGGTGGTGATCGACAATGGCGGGCGCGTCGACGTCGCGACCTGGGGCGAGTTCCACTGCTACGCCTGCAAGCAGAACGGGGTCGCCGGCGCCGTCATCGACGGCGCCACCCGCGACGGCCCGGACGTGCGCGCCTCCGGGCTTCCGAGCTTCGTGCGCGGTCTCAGCCCCGTGAAGAGCCAGTGGGACCTCAAGACCGCCTCGATCAACGAGCCGGTCATGCTCGGGCCCGTGCGGGTCGATCCGGGCGACATCATCTTTGCCGACGAGACTGCGGTCGTGGTCATCCCGGTGGCGACGAAGTCGATCGTGCTGGCGAAGGCGAACGAGATCCGCGCGTTCGAGGACGCGAACCGCGCGACGCTGGTCGGACCTGGCTGATCGCGCACGGCACTCGGGCGCAGCCGGCCGCGTCTCAGTCATATCTGACGTGGGTGAGCGTCTTGTGCACGAGGGCGGCGAGCTCTGCCTGATGCTTGGTGCCGGTCTTGGCGAAGGCCTGCTGCAGCTGGCTTCGCACCGTGGTCAATGCAACTCCCATCGTCTGCGCCGCGGCCTTCAGGCCATGACCGTTCGCAACGGCGAGCGCGGCTTGTGCCTCGCGATAGGTTAGATCGAAGGCTCGCTGCAAAGACTCGACCGACGGCTTGTCGGTGCGATCCGGATCGCTGATGAAGACGACGCCGGCCGCTGATCGATCGACAGCGTCACTTCCGCCGGCGGCTTGAGCGGAACTGCGATCGCAAGCAGCGGCCGCGAATCCTCGCCGCGGCTGATTGCAGCGAGGCCTTGGCTTCCGCCGGACACTGCGCCCTGAATGAGCTCATGCAATGACCGGGTGTCAGCAGGCCGCCGCCCCATGAGGCCCGCCGCGCGAAGCCGCACGCCGTTCGCATCGCGCATGATCTCCTGGGCGCGGCGATTGGCCCACAACGGTTTGCCCGATCGAGCGACCAGTATCACGCCGACGGTCAGGACGTCGAGCGCGCCTGCTACCCGGTCAGCCTGAACATCAGCAATGCTCAAGCGCACCTGTAGGCGGACGGCGCGGTCGAGATGAGGCATGAGAAGCTGCATCGCCCTGAGACTGTCTGTGCCGAAGGCATGACCATCTGCCCACAGCGCCGCGATCAGCGTGCGTCGCGCAGCGCCGGCGGGAGTCGGTCCTGGGCTAGAAAGCGCGTCGAATGCCGCCACATAGCGTTGCGTCAGGACGAGCCCGATGGCCTCGCGGGCGTGCACGTCATTTGGAGACCACAGGATGCTGAGGAATACGACCTTCAAAAATCGGATGATCAGCTCGCCGAATTCCCGGTCGTACTCGTCGAGAAATCTCAGGCCGGCGCGCGACAGGAGAAACATCGGCTCACAGGCGCCAATCGCCGATGGGATGAGCGCGAAATTGTGAGCCAAGCGCTCGCTATGCCGATCCAGGTCCCAAAAGTGGCGCCGTCCTCCAAGCACCTCTCCGATGGCACGGATGGTCACGGGCCAGAGCTCCGGCCGGTCGACAGATTCGTAGATGCGATCGACCAGATCGAGCAGCGCTCCGTCGTCGGCAGCCATCGATCATCTCCTGGGGCATCTTCCCGCCTGCGATCATATCCCAGAGCACCGCCGAATTTCTCATCCGTTCATAGGAAGAATGGCGCCGACCGGCGGGCTAGGTCACTCGCGGTGGCTTGCGATATTGCCCATCGCCGGCACGCCAACGCGATCAGGCGTCCTCGCCGGTAGCGCCTCACCACACGGAGAAGCGTTGGCGCCGCGACGAGGGCTGGCGCGGAGTTATCGCGGCACGTCGAGTGTGTTTTCGCACGCCCTGATTTTCGTCGATGGTCCAGACTGTGAATGGCAGGTCGCGGATCCTCGGAGAGGTTTCATGAACCGCAAGATGTCCCGCGGTCGGTCCACGAGAGCGGGGAAACTCGGAAACGTCGGTGAAGGAGTTCCTTCGATGACTGCTCATGACAGAAAGCAAGATTCGCCGCCGGTCCACACGCTATCAGCCAGTGATCCGGATATTCTTCCGTTCTTGCCCTTCATGCCCCATTCCTACTGGTACTACGAATATTGGTATCGACGACCGCCCCGGCGCAGCTTGATCGGCAGAGTTCGGGCATTATGCGCCGAGATCGTGCGGAGCCGGCTCGCCGCCCGCATCGCCGTGGAAAGCGGGCAACCAACCGTATCGATCAATTCGAGCCCCGCAGAGTAGCTGGTTGAGGAGGGACCAATGTATTGGACTCTCCTGTCGACGCTGGTCCCAGTGACCGTTCCGGTGATCCTCGGCTATCTGTGGGTTCGCTTCGGACGTCCTTACGATGGCTCGACGTTCGGACAGCTCGTTTCCGACGTTTCGATGCCATGTCTGGTGTTCTCCGCCCTTGCGAAGGCGGACATCACTCCTGACTCGTTCGGCCAAATGGCAATGGCATCGCTCGTCTGCCTCGTTCTGTTGGCTACGATCGGCGCCGCCGGATTATATCTGGCCAGGCTTCGCGTGCGAACCTATCTTTCGTCGGTCACCTGGGGGAATTACGGTTTCTTCGGAATTCCATTGGCCTATTACGCCTTCGGCGAATCCGGCATCGCGTACGCAGTGGTTTTCTCTGCCGTCTCGCACGCATTCAATTCCCCGTTGAGCCAAATCGTCTGCGTGGCGTCGGTTCGCCCGCATGCGCTCTTGAGCGTGATAATCCGGACGCCATTGGTCTATGCGGTAGCCGCCGGCATCGCCATCGCGTCGCTACATCTTCGGCTGCCGGACGCTGTCGTCCGAAGCGCATCTCTCTTGGGCGGGATTGCGATCCCGACGATGCTGATCATGGTTGGCGCATCGCTCGCGCGGCTCCGTCCGATTTGCCTTGGACGTGCCGTCGTATTTTCCATCATCCGCGTGGTCGTTGGAATCGCCATTGCGGTCATCGTGGCTCAAAGCTTCGGGCTTCCAAGCACAGCCAAGCACGTTCTGGTGCTTCAGTGCGCCATGCCGGTCGCGGTGCTGAGCTATGTCTTTGCCCAGCGTTGGAACAATGAGCCGGACGAAATTGCGAACCTGGTCGCGGTATCGACCTGGTCCGCATCATTCACGGTTCCGCTGACGTTGTTCTTCCTGTTGCGATGAAGCCGTCGCGATCTGCCGGATCCACGTGCCGGCACCGCGGAGATCGTTCTGCTCGATCAACTCGATTCGTCTTTGTCGTTGCACCGGATCTATGACCGTAGGAGCAGCCGATGACACAACCCGAGACAGTGCCTGCCAGGCCTTCTGTCGTTTCCGCGATGCCGCCGCGCGCGGGGACGAGACACGCTCATCTACTCGACGACCATCGAGACAGCGGAATCAAAGCCATGGCGATGCAAACCGAGGAGAATCGTTTCGCTCGACTTTCCGACACACCTTCCGGCTCGGGCACATCGGGCATCGTGGCTCCGCTACTCGTCGCCGGGTGCCTGTTGGCCGGCCTGGTCGCCGTGAGCCTGCTCGGCCCCCGCGACATTGGCGGCGGCGACGCTCCGATCGAAGCCGACACCAGTGGCGCTTGGATCATGGGGCCGTGAGCGAGTCCGACATGCGCGCGCATCCACCTGAGGCACGTGCGGCCGAGCCTGCGCGGCCCGTTCAACCGGGTCGAGCTTCGCTCATGCGCGACTTCGCCATTATTCTCGGAGCCCAACTCGTTGGCGAAACCCTGCAGCGCGTCGGTGCAATCCCAATACCCGGGCCGGTCCTCGGCCTGATCTTCCTTCTGCTCCTGCTCATCGTGCGCGGCGGGCCGTGGGGGACGCTCGGAACGAGCGCACGCGGCTTGCTGCAGCACTTCCCGGTCCTGTTCGTGCCGGCCGGTGTCGGGGTGGCGGCGCACTTCGAGCTGATCCAGGCCGAATGGATGCCGATCGCGGCGAGCGTGGTCGGATCCTCGATCGTGGCAATTCTCGTCACGGCGTGGACGATGCGCGCGGTCGAACGCTGGCGCGAACGCAGAGCGGCTGCGTCGCGGCTGAGCCTTTCGCCACCCGAAGCGGAGCATCGCAAATGAACATCGTCCTGGCGTCCGGCGCCGCGTTCTTGCGGCTTCCGCTGGCGGGGCTTTCGTCACCCTCGCCGCATACGAGCTCGCAATGGCGCTCAGCCGTCGGATCGGGTCGCCTGCGTGGGCTAATCCGGTCCTGCTGGCGATCGCGATGGTCGTGGGCGTGCTCGATCTCACCAGAACCAGCTACGAGGTCTATTTCGACACCGCGAAGCTGGTGCACGTCTTGCTCGGGCCTGCCGTGGTTGCTTTGGCGGTGCCGCTTCATGGCAATTTGCGCACCATCCAGCGTTCGGCCGCCCCAGTCACCTGCGCAGTCATTGCCGGCGCAGCGTCCGCCGCCGTGAGCGCCATCGGCATTGCGTGGGCGCTGGGCGCCTCCAAATCGGTGATCCTGTCGGTCGCACCGAAATCGGTCACCACCGCGATCGCGATGGGGATCAGCCACCAGATCGGCGGCTTGCCGGACCTGACCGCGATCCTCGTCATCGTCACGGGTATTCTTGGCGCGATTCTCTCGCTGCCGCTGCTGCGCCTCACCGGCTTGCATTGCATGCGCGCGTCCGGTCTCGCGGCCGGCGTCGCCGGACACGCGATCGGAACGGCCCGTGTGCTGGCCATCGATGAGACCGGCGGCGCATTCGCGGGCCTGGGAATGGGCCTGTGCGGCATCTTCACCGCGACAGTGATGCCGACGGTCGTCGGCCTGCTGCAACGATGAATCGCCGACACGATTGCATGCCGTCGTAGGCCGCGCGCATCAAGCTCGAGAGGCAGCAAGTGGCGCGACACGCGATGGTCCCGCGCCGGCCCGCAGAACGCGACCGAGATCCGTGCGTTCGAGGACGCCAACCGCGTGACGCTGGGTCGGGGTACAGTCACTTCAATCCTCGCCCACCGGCGTTCCTTGCGCCACCACGTCGCTCCATGGCGACATGATCTCGGTGCAGCCCGTGTTGATCTCGCCCTCGCGCAGCACCGCGCACGGGTTCGCGAAGGCGTAGGGATAGCCGGTGCGGACCGTGGTGATGGTCGGAAACGCCTGTGCCAGCGCGTCGAGCACGGGGCGCGGCAGCGTGCGGTCGGCGGTGACGCGTCCGGCGCCGCTCATGTCGATGCGCGGCTGATGGAACGCCTCTTCCAGCGTCATGCCGTGGTCGATCATGAACGAGGCGATCTGCATCACGGCGCCCAGGATACGCCGCCCGCCGGAGGCGCCGAGCGCGAAGCGGCGGCCCTCCCCGTCCTCGCCGACCACCGGACAGAAATTGGCGAGGCAGCGCTTGCCGGGACCGAGCGAGTTGGGTTTGCCCTGTTCCGGGTCGAACCACATGAGGCCGTTGTTGAGCAGCAGCCCGGTCGCCGGCGACACCGTGCGCGCGCCGAACAGCGACAGCAGCGTCTGCGTGACCGCGCACATGTTGCCGTGGCGGTCGACGATGTTGAAATGGGTCGTGCAGGCCGGCGCATGCTCGGGCTCGCGCGGGCCGTCGCCCATTCCATCCCCCATGCCGTCGCGCGCGAGGCGCGCCTTGAACGCGCGATCGAGCGCGTGTGCATAGGCGAGGTAGCTCGCGACGCCGGGTGCGCCACGCGCCGGGGCGATGTCGGCGCTGAGGAAGCCCAGCGCATGCGCGAATGTCGGCCCGCCAGTGAGGCCGGGCGCGACGAAAATGCGGCCCTTCCGATAGGGCACCGTTTGCGCGTCGACGATGCGCGCCTGATAGGCGGCGAGATCGGCCTCGCTCATCGCACTGCCTTTGCGGCGCAGGTCGGCAATGAGGGCATGCGCGACCTCGCCGGTGTAGAACTCGCCTGCGCCGTTGCGCGCGATGGCCTCGAGCGTCGCCGCCATGGCACGCTGATCGAGGTGGCGCTCGCTCGCCGCGTTCCAGAAGCCGATGATCGGCCAGGTGCCGTCGTCGAGAAACATCCGCGCCGCGTCGGGATCGGCGGAGAGCTGGCGCGCGGCCGCCGTGGTGAGCAGCGCCGAGAACCAGTCGGTCAGCAGGCCTTGCTGCGCAAACTGGACCGCGGGCGCGAGCAGGTCGCGCCACGGCAGGCGGCCGTATTCGGCGTGCGCCACGCCCATGCCGGCGACCACGCCCGGCACCGCGACCGCGGTCGCGCCCTGGATGTTGCGGTCGCCGAGCACGCGCGGCCAGGGAAAGAGCTCATTGGTCACGGTGCCGGCGGCGAGCGGATAGTCGGCCACGTCGAGCGCCATCGGCGCGCGCATGCCGTAGTCGACGACGCGGGCGCGGCCTTCGTCGGCGCGCCACAGCACCATGGCGCCGCCGGCCATCGGCCCGCTCATCCACGGCTCGATCACCCCGATCGCGAACGAGACCGCGACCGCCGCGTCGACCGCGTCGCCGCCCGCCTCGAGCACGGCGGCGCCGACCTCGGCGGCGCGGCGGTGCGCCGCCGCGACGAGGCCGCCGCGGGTGGGGATGACGGCTTTGCGGGTGATCTGGGTACGGGAGAAGTTGTCCATGGCTGATGGCCCAAGAATTAGCATCAATGCGATCTGGGAGAATACCCGCGCGAATCTGCGGTCAGGGTAAGGGAAAATTCACGTGGCATCTCTAAGGATTAGCACGGTCCAGTGTGCCCTCGCCAAGCCCATAGGGCAGTCCAGGGGGGCCGCGGTGGGTCTTGTTCATGGGCGCGATATTTCGTCGATTTGCACGTAGCGTCAGGCGTCTCGGCGCCGCCCAGGAGGGCGCGTCCGCCGTCGAGTTCGCATTGATCGCGCCGGCCTTCGTGGCGCTGCTGATCGCGATCTTCCAGGTCGCCGTCTTCCTGTTCGCGCAACAGGCGCTGCAGAACGCCGCCAGCGAGGCCGGCCGCACCCTGATGACCGGATCGGCGGCGAACGACACGCAGGCGCAGTTCAAGACCAGCATCTGCAACAACTATCTTCCGACCGTCATCTTCAAGTGCAGCTCGCTCGCCGTGTTCGTGCAGAGCGGCACCAACGTGAGCACCGCGCTGCCGGCGCTCTACAACGGCAACGGCCAGCAGATCACCACCTTTCCCTACAGCCCCGGCCAGCCGGGCGACACGGTCGTCGTGCAGCTCGCCTATCCGCTGCCGGTGGTGACGGCGCCGCTCGCGTTCCTGATCTCGAGCCCGAACATGCCGAAGGGCACCGCCGAGATCATGGGCGTCACTGTCTTCCGGGTCGAGCCGTACTGAGGAGCCGCCGCGATGATCAAGCACGTCCGCCGGTTCATCGCCTCGACGCGCGCCGTCGCCGCCATCGAGTTCGCCGTCATCGCGCCGATGCTGCTGGTGATGCTGATCGAGACCTACGACATCGGCAACGCCATCGCGGTGTACATGAAGGTGCGCTCCGCGACCTTCGCGCTGGCGTCGATCACCAACACGTATGCGACCGGCACTTTCGGCATGCAGGCCACCGACATGTCGGACACGATGACCAAGGTCAGCCAGGTGCTCGCGCCGTATTCGAGCACGCCCGGCACGTTCACGGTCTCGCAGATCAAGGCGACCTCCGCGTCGAACGCGATAGTGAGCTGGAGCTACTCGCTCAACGGCACCGCCCACACGGCGGGAACGACGTGGACGCTTCCGACGCTGCTGAGGGGCGCAAGCAATAATTCCTGCAATTCGTATCCCTGTTACCTGATCTACGCCGAAGTGAGCTATTCATACACGCCCTTTTTGTTCTCGAGCTTCGTGAGCACGATCTCGCTCAACGACAATATCTATGTGACGCCGCGCAGCAGCATCTGCGTCCAGTATGTCGGCGTGCCAAGCACCTGTTAGCGGCCCGGGTTTCCTCGACGATCCAGCAATTGGTGTCCTGAAACGCGTCGGATTCGTTCGATCGTGGGGCGGCCAGGTATTTTATCTTTCTGCGCCGACCGGCGTCTCGCCATTCAAGAGCAACCCTATTGGCTGATATGCGCGGTATTCACCGCCTGCTTGAACATCGCCTGCAGCGCGCTATCGATGGCGGCCGGCGTGCTCGCGGTGTAGAAGAAGTTCGGCGACGCGCAGGCCTGCAGCGCCGGCGCGAGGAGGTCGGTGGGGCTGACGTTGCCGTTGGCGTATCCGTCCTCGTTGCTGGCGAAGCTCGCATTGGCATTGGCGATGTATTGGTAGGGAATATAAAGGACCGCGATGGTGACGCCCCGGTTTTTCATCGTCGTGCAGTAGTCCGTCGACGTTACGCTGTTCGGCGGGATGTACGTCGCCGAGTTCTGGTGGGGAACGGTCGAGTTGGAGGTCCAGTTCTGCGAGCTCCAGCCCCCGTTCCACTGCGTCTGGTAGTCCTGCGAGCCATCCGTGATGATGAAAAGGTAGGGCAGGGGGTTGGCCGCCGTTCCGGTGCCGGCCGGGTTGGCGATCACCGAGGTGTTGATCGTGTTCAGCGCATTCTCGAAGTGCGTACCGCCGGAGCCGAGCGTCGAGTTCTGGCCGGTGTCGAGAAAGTTGGCGAGCCCGTTCGCCATGTTCGTGATGGTCGTCCCTGTCAGGCTGGTGGTGAGACCGACCGAGCAAGAGTTGCTGTTGCCGGCGCTCGCGTAGCAGAGGTTCTGGATGAAGGGAAAAAGTCCGACGCGGAATTGATTGGAGATGCCGCTCTGGGTCTCGGTGGTCGACGCCGTCTGCAGGAGATGGCTCACCGCGTAGCCGACCGCGTCGAGGCGCAACTGGATGCAGGAGGTCGTGCCGGGCGACGGGCAGGAGGTGGCCTGGGTGCCGTTCCAGTTCACCGTGTTGCCGTTGACCGAGTTGTTGCCGCTCGCGTAGGTGGTCTGGCTGGTGCCGAGCCGCGAGATGATGAAGCCCTGACAGTAGCCGCCCGGCGAGGGGTTCGTCGGCGACGGGTTCCAGAACGTGCCGACGGCCGGATAGGGCCCCTGGCAGCTCTGGCTGCAGGCGCCCTGCGCGGTGAAATGGCACGCGAAGGTGCAGCCGGAATTATAGTTGCACTGATTGTCGGGGTTGACGGCCTGCAGTCGCGCCTGCTCGGCCGCGGTCGAGGGCATGCCCATCGAGCCCGAGGTGTCGAGCATCATGTAGAAATCGATGTAGGGATTGAGCGTGAAGCTCGAGGTCGAGGATCCGCTGATCGGGATGTGCTTGTAGCCGATGAGGCCGAGGAAATAGGTCGGGACGCTGCCGCTGTAGGTCAGGGCGGCCGTCACGGTCGTGCCGCTCATGGTGACGGTCGCGCTTCGCGTCAGTGACAGATTGAAGGCGCTCTTTGTCGAGGTCGAGCCCGCATCGAAGAAATTGGTCGCGTAGGTCGATCCCCCCGAGACGCTCTGGCCGGCTTTCGCGTTCGCCACCGTGGGCGAGTTGTTCGACACGGTCGCGAGCGTCGCCGCGTCGGCAGCGGCCTGAATCTTGGTCTTGACCATGGAGGCGAGCGAAAAGTCGATGACGCAGCCGATCGCGTAGAGGATCGGCAGCGCCGAAACCGCGACCGTGACCGCGACGTTGCCGCGCCGGTCGGAGAAGAAGCCGGCCGTGGCTCGCGCGATCTGCCGCGCCAAGACCAAAGCGCAGGTGCTGGCCCGATGGGAGGGATTGCTCGGCTTCGGCATGGTGTGCGGGCCTCGCGTCAGGCCTGGGTTGTCGGGCTCAGGCGGTCACGTTGCGCCGCAGGGCGGGACCCTGGTTGCGCTGCTGCTACGTCGTGGCAATGCGTGTGATCCGTGCAATCACGCAGGTATATCAGCCCCTCATCCGTGAACATTGGGTAAAACCGTTTTGTGTAAAGGGCCTACTGGAATTGGACACCCATGCGGCCGCCGTTCGCCCAAACCACCCGGCAGGTGCGGTAGCAGCGCTCGGGCAGCACGAACTCGAACGTCGACGGGATGCCGACGATGCTGTCGACCTCGATACAGGCGCCCGTCTCCGACAGATTGCGGACCGTGCACGCGACCACGTGCGTGCCGAGAAAAATCTTCCCGGTTTTCAACATCCGCATTCGCGGGGATATGCGCCGTTCTTCCATGGCGAACCTGCAGGCCCCGGAGCTTAGGCGCGATATATTTAAATGAATTTGATGGAACTCCGGAATCCTCGCGGGTTGCGTAACGAACGCTTAATCATTCGGGCAGGCGCCACCTCACGCCGACGTGTCGCGGCGGTTGGGCCGACCAAGAGTTCGAACCCAACCTGCGGCGCTCATCCCGCCACCAGCCGAAATCGCTCCCATATGGTCGCGCTCGTGGCGAGCGCCGTCGCCCAGCTTCCGCCGGCATCCTGCTGCCCCGGCGCGATCGGGCGGCCCGCGAAGGCGAACTCGGCGCCGTCCGCTGCGAACGGGTAGGGCGCGAGGGCGTAGACGCCGGCCGCGCGTGGCGTGATCGTGACCGTCGTGTCCTCGCTGGCGCTGAGCGGCACGTGCGTGAACGCGACCTCCCCGCGCGCGCTCGCGTGCGTGCGGTTGAAGTAGAGGGCGAGCGTGTCGACGAACTGCAGCTGCTTGTAGCTTTGAAAGAGCCGCCGCTCGTCGATCCACGCGGCGGTCGACGGATTGCGGGCGAGCGCGGCCTTGAGCCGCGACTGGCGCGCGAGCTCGTCGTCGAGCATGCGCTGCACGAGCGGCCGGTCGGGCGGCGGAATTCTGTCGATCAGCACCATGTCGGAGAGCCCGTAGCGGCCGTTGTAGAGGCCCCAGCTGTGCATGCTGGAGACGAGGCCGCAGAACGGATGGTGGCGCTCGTTGTAGTCCGGCGAGCCGCGGCTCGTGACCGTGATGTGCTCAGGCGGCGTCTCGACCAGGTTGAACGGCAGGCCGGTCTGCGGGTTCGTCGCCGGATCGCGGTCGAACGCCGCCCAGCCCGCGTCGTGGTGCAGCACCACGTGATAGAAAAGGTCGGCCGGCTCGGGCGGCGCGAAACGCGCATTGCCGAACGCGCGGGCGAGCTGGTGCGCAAGCGCGGTGTGCTCGTGCATCATGATGGCGAGCCGGGGCGCGCCTGCCGGCGCCGTCTGGATGATCATGGCGAGCCCTCCGCACGGTTCGTTGCTGGCGCGAGGGTAGCGCAGTCGACGCAGGCCGTTGAGGCGCTTCGTCCGCGCTCACGCGTGCCGGTCAGACATGCCAGGTGTGGATCAGGACCGTCTGGTATTCCGGCGCCTCCAGGCCCCAGCGGGCGATGCAATCGACCCGCCTGAATCGCAAGCCGTGCGCCTCCGACATGACGCCTTCCCGCCCGCCGCCGAAGGCCGCGCGTGAGAAGTAGCCGATGACGAAAAGTTGGCGCGAGGTGGCTTGCGGGGCTGCCTCGTACAGCTGTTGCAGGCTCAGGCCGGGCGGCAGGCACGCCGCGATCATGTCGTGATCGGGATAGCGGCGCAGCGCCTCGAGCGCATCCATCGGCTGCACCGCATGCCAGCCGCGTCGCCGGAAACGGGGATTCTCCTCCGGCGCGTAAAGATCGGTGGCGATGGGATCGATCCCCAGCACCTCGTGCAGGCAGTAGGCCCAGAAGCCGATGCCCGCCGCGACCGTGAGCACGGGCGGCCGCAGGTGGCGTCCGAGATAGTCGAGCGCCTCGGCGCTGGGCAGCGCGCAGGTCAGCCGACCTGCGATGTCATGGGCCACGTGCTCGTCGGTGATGCGCCGCGTGTGCCGCTCGACGAGACCGTGCGGAGGCAGCTGATGGCGCGCCAGGTGCTGTTGATAAAGCGCTTCGATGGCATGCATCGCGGCACTCCGTTGCCCCCGACCCGGGAGCTGGACGAGACGCCTCTGCGCAAACGATTTACCGCCGAAATCGTCCGCGTGGGTCCCCATGGCGTGCGGCCGAGCGTCGCGAGGCGCCTCGCTCGCGCAGGCTGCCGGGAGTGACGACCCTCTTGATCGGCGGCAGGCAAAGGTTGCACTATAGAACATAAAGCGAACAATCGCCAGCAGCTGGGGCGACGCATCAGTTGGGGCGACGCATCAGTTGGGGCGACGCATGGGCTATCCGGAATCTTTCAACGAGCTCGAGCAGTGGCGCGACGAGCTGCGCCGATCACTGTCCCGCGAGGGCATCATGCGCGCCATCGAAGCGCGAATCGCGGAAGAATCCGATCCGGACCGGCTGGAGATTCTCGATCACCTTCTCGTGCAGGAGCACATGGCCTGCGGCAATCGTGCGGAGGCCGATGCGATCCGCGCGCGCCGGCCGGATCTGGAAATTCTGCGTTGGCGCGACGACTGGCGCGAGACTCACATCGAAGGCCACGTGGAGGGCGACATCGTGCCGGTGCTCGAGCAGAAAATCCGCGACGAGACCGGCCCGCGGCGGCTGCAGACGCTGCGCTGGCTGCTGGCGCAGGAGCAGCGTGACCGCGGCAACTACCTGGCAGCCGAGGCGGTCCAACGCGCCGATGCCGACGCCAATCCCGACAGTGCGCGGCCGCTGATCGCGCTCGCGTCGCAGAAGCTCTACGACGAGAACCTTCCCGACGAGGCCATGCATATCATCGAGCGCGCCATCGCGGCCGCCATGCGTTCCGGCCTGTTTCGCCGCGAGGCGCTGGGCGTCAAGGCGCGCATCGCCTTGGAGCTCGCCGACTATCGCGCGGTCGAGGATTCGTTGCGCCAGATCATGGCGCTGACCATGACGCGCGGCCACGTCGACATCGGCGCCGAGCGCGATTTCTTCGATCGCCTGCCGCCGGGCAGCATCGATCCCGAGGTCGCGCGCGCCTACGACGAATATTGCCGCGCGCGCGGCCGGCGGCGCACTGCGTCCGCGGAGCAAATCGATGCCTTCGTGCTGGCCGCCGCCCGCCCAGAATGGCTCAAGGTGGCGCGGATCATCGCCGACGTGCTCAAGGCGTGCGAGCGCGGCGACGTCGCGAGCCGGGATCACACGATCGCGACGCGCATCGAGGCACTGGTCGCCGCCGGCCGGTTTGGACGTGCAGGGCGATGTCGCGAGGTGGCGCTACAGCGAGGTGCGGCTCGCCGAGCTTGCCGCGCGGGCGAACGCCGCCGAGCAGGGTGCGCCGCCGCCCGAGGCCGCGATTACGGGGCGCGACGGTTCAGCGATCGTCGCGGGCCGCATTCTCACGCTGAAGGTCGGCCGCCGCGACGTCGAGGTGCCGGTCACGATCTACGCGCCGGTGAACAAGGGCGATCATTGGCGCTGCGATTTCACCATCGGCTGGCCCGGCGCGGCACGGCACGGGCAGGGCAACGGCATCGATTCCGCGCAGGCGCTCCTGATGGCGCTGAAGTTCGTCGGCATCGAGCTGTACACGAGCAAGGCGCACAAGGCCGGCAAGCTGAAATGCCCGGGGCAACGTGCGGGGTACGGGTTTCCGCTGGCGTGGAGCGTGCGCGAGCTCGCCGAGGGCGAAGACCGGTATTTGTAGATCGGCCCAACTTGGCGGATCATTGCGCGCCGCAATGCCCTCCGCCGACGCAGCGTTGGTCGTCTACACTGCGGAAGTGATTCGGCCTCATCTGCCGTCGCTGGCTTGGCGCAAAGGAAACCGCCGGCATGCACTTTCCAAGCCCTGCCCCGCAATTTGCGCCCTGCAAGATCTGCGCAAGCCCGGCGCCGATGGTCGGCTCGGTCGATTTCAATAAATCATGCGTGGACCACCGCGGCATGCGCCTGCCGCTCTACGGTCGTGCGATCTACTATCGACGTTGCCCGGCCTGCGGCTTCCTGTTCACCGGTGCGTTCGACGACTGGACCCCGGCGGATTTCGCCACGCACATCTACAATCGCGAGTACGCCCAGGTCGATCCCGAGTACCGCGAGTTTCGGCCGCTCGGCAACGTGGCGTTCGTGGCGCGGCTGTTCGATGCCCACAAGGAACGGCTGAGCGTCCTCGATTACGGCGGCGGCAACGGCACCTTCGCCAAAGGCTTGCGCGCGCATGGATTCAAGCACTGCGATACCTACGATCCCTTCTCGCCGGAATTCGATAGGCCGCCGGAGGGGACCTACAATCTGATCACCTGCTTCGAGACCTTCGAGCACACGCCCGATCCGGTCGGCTGCGTGCGCGCCATTCTGGAGCGACTGGCCGACGACGGCGTGGTGCTGTTCTCGACGCTGGTGCTGCCGCCGGATTTCGCAGAGTCGAGCGGCCTCGGATGGTGGTATGTCGCCCCGCGCAACGGGCACATCTCGATTCACACCGAGCAGTCGCTCGCGCTGTTGTGGGAGCGCCAGGGCTGCTCGTTTTCCTCGGTCGACGAGGTGAGACACATGGCCTGCCGCGCGGCGGCCAGCGGGCGGGTGCGGCTCGGGGCGTAGCGCCGGATCAGCAGTCGTATGAAGTCGTGAGTTTGGAGCGTCGAACGGTGGCTGGGGAACTAGGATTCGAACCTAGATTAACGGAGTCAGAGTCCGCTGTTCTACCGTTGAACTATTCCCCAATAAGCCGCTGATCCAGCAGATGTTTCTGCCCGCGAGCAGGGCGCCGAGCAACTGCATAGATAGCGATTCCGCGGCGGCGATGCAATCCGCCTGCTGGAGTGTGCCACGCCGTCGACCGACAGGAATAAATCGCCACTGGCCGAGGTCTCCACCGCCGAACCGGTCGGATGCGCCGCCGCTCTTGATGCGCCCGCGGCACTATCGATCGTCCGCCACGCGGAGGACCAATCATGTCGAGCGAATTCCAGCGCACCGCGCGTTCGCATACGTCAGTTATTGCCGGCGCAATCGCGCTCGCCGCGTTGCTCGCGCCCTCCGCCGTCTCGGCGGCCGGCGACGCGGTGCACGGCGCGCAGATCTACAAGACCTGCGGCATCTGCCATTCGTTCGACAAGAACGGGCAGGGGCCGCGGCACGCCGGCGTGTTCGGCCGCACCGCTGGCAGCGTCCCCGATTATGCCTATTCGCCGGCGCTGAAGAAGTCGGGCATCGTGTGGAACGAGGAGACGCTCGACAAGTGGCTCACCGATCCGTCCGTCTTGGTCCCCGGCACGAAGATGTTCTACCGCGTCAAGAACGCGCAGGATCGCGCCGACGTGATCGAATATCTCAAGGACAACGGCATTCTGCCGAAGACCAATACGCCGACCCCCTAGCTAGGGGCAAATCGCCGTCGCGATTTCGCCCCACGCGCCAGCATGGCGAGCCGCGCGTAGGCATCGGTGAAGGCGCCGATGGTTCAGCGCAAGTTCGGCGCAAGTTCAGCGCAAGTGCTTGCGGAAGAAGTCAACCGTGAGCGCGAGCGCGCGGTCGGCCTCGGGCTGCGAATAGGTCTTCCCACCCTTGCGCGCGAAAGCGTGATCGGCGCCGGGATATTTGTGGATCGTCACCAGCGGATTGGGCGCGAGCCGCCGCTCGAGCAGGTCGTTCACCTCCGCCTGCACCCAGCGGTCCTTCATCGCCATGTGCAGCACGAACGGCCGGTGCAGATTCTTCACCTCGCGGATGTTGTGCTCGATATAGGTGCCGTAGTACGCGACGGCGCAGTCGATGTCGGTGCGGCAACACATCAGATAGCAGAGCTTGCCGCCGAGGCAGTAGCCGACCGCCCCGACCTTGCCGTTGCATTCGGGCAGTTTCGCGAGATGGTGCCAGGTGTCCTCCATGTCGCGCACCGCGAGGTCGTAGTCGAAGTCGTAGTAGAGATCGAACGCCTTCTTCACGTGCTCCGGGTTGCCGT
Source organism: Xanthobacteraceae bacterium (assembly GCA_035293985.1). Taxonomy (GTDB): domain Bacteria; phylum Pseudomonadota; class Alphaproteobacteria; order Rhizobiales; family Xanthobacteraceae; genus JAVDCA01. The sequence continues at coordinate 61,649 of DATGLS010000004.1, read as the reverse complement.
CGGACAGCTCGACGCCCGGCTCCTGGCGCCAGAAGAGGTCGGGCACGAGGCAGATGAAGCCGGCCTCGGCGAACTCATGCGCGTGATGGCGCATGGTGTCATTGACGCCCCAGATCTCCATGATGGCGATGACCGCGCCTGCCGGCGTCGCGTCGGGGATCGCGAGGTAGGCGCCCATCTCGCCGTCGCGGAGCTTGACCTTGATGTTCCGGGTTTTCATGCGTGGTCCTTCGTAGGGTGGGCAAAGCGAAACGCGCCCACCGTCTGTGGCGCGTGGGCACGGCGCCATGCGCCTTTGCCCACCCTGCGGTTCATAACTTCAGCAGTCTCTTCGCATTGCCGGCGAAAATCTGCTTGCGCTCCACATCCGAAATCTCAAGGGCATTCACGGCCGCGATCGTATTGCGGATCAGCCCGCGGCCTTGCTCGGAGCAGAACGGCGCATCGGTCGCGAACAGGCAGTGGTCGGTCTTGAAGAACGCATGCCCGCAGCGGATCGCCGCGACCTCGCCGTTGAGCGCGGTGTCGGCGAACAGCATCTCGTAGTAGCGGCGAGGATGCTGCTTCAACCCGGCCTCTTCCGCCGCCGGATTGCGGCTCGGGGTGCCGAAGAAGATCTGGCGGAAGCCGAGGTCGATCTTGCCGGCGAAAAACGGGATCATCCCGCCCATGTGGTGCGAGATGATCTTCAGGTTCGGCAGCTCGTCGAGGAGGCCCGCATAGATCAGCCGGGTCATGCAGGCCGTGGTCTCGTACGGCCAGCCGAAGCTGAACCAGACCTCGTTCTCTGATGCGCTCTCGCTCGCGTAATCGGCAAACTGCGCGCTGCGCATCGGATGCACCCAGATCGGCAAATCGCGTTGCGCCATCCGGGCGAAGATCGGCCGAAATTTCGCCGCCGACAGCGGCTCGCCCGCCACGTTGGTGAAAACCTGCACGCCGCGGGCGCCGATCGCGATCGTGCGTTCGATCTCGGCGAGCGCCGCCTCGATATTGTTCATCGGCAGCGAGGCGATGAAGGCGGGGAAACGATCGGGATGCTTGCGGCAAATCCCCGCGAGCTCGTCATTGGCTGCCCGCGCGACGTCGGGGCTCTTGTCCGGCGGTGCGATCAGCTCGATCGGCGGATTGGCGAGCGAGAGCACCTGCTGCAGCGGCTCGAACTCGTCGAGCAGCCGCAGCCGCGCATCGACGTCCCACAGCGTTCTGATGCGCGGAAAAGCCGCGAGCACCGGATGGCCTGGGATGAGCGCGCCGAGGCGATCGAGGAACGGCTTCGGCATGAAGTGGGTGAAGATGTCGAGCATTCGGGCGTCCCGGCGAGGGGACGGACCGTAAAGGCGCGCATGCTTCGAAGCAATAGCGCCGACTTGCACGAGGCACGACGTCGCGTTTTGCGTCTCCGCTTGTCATGGCCGCGTGCTTCGTTGTTAACTCGGCACACAACAGCCTCGGTCAAGAGGCGCCGGGGAGGGATGCATCATGGCGGGCGCTGCGCAAAAATCGGCCGAGCTGGTCGGCCGGCTCGAACGGCTGCCGTTCTCGCGCTGGCACCGCAACCTGTTCATCCTGTGCTTCCTCGGCGTGATGTTCGACGCCACGGACTTCGCGCTGTTCGGCATGGCGCTGCCGCCGGTCGCGCGCGAGTTCGGGCTCAACCAGGCGCAGGCCGGCCTGCTCGCGACGGTCGGCCTCGTCGGCGCCTTCCTCGGCGCGCTGTTCTGGGGGACGATCTCCGACTACATCGGCCGGCGCACCTCGTTCGCGGCGACGGTCGGCATCTTCGCGGTCTTCACCGGGCTCGTCGCCGCGTCATGGAACGTGCTGTCGCTCTCGGTCTTCCGCTTCATCTCCAATTTCGGCCTCGGCGGCGAGGTGCCGGTCGCGGTCGCGCTCACCGCGGAGTTCAGCCCAGGACGCATTCGCGGCCGCATGAGCGGCGGCATGGCGGTCGGCTTCCCGACCGGCCTCGCGGTCGCTGCGGCGGTCGCCTACTTTATCATGCCGGTGTGGGGATGGCGTGCCGTATTCGTGGTCGGCGTGGTGCCGGCCGCGCTCTTGTTCTTCGTGCGCCTCGTGATGCCGGAGTCGGTGCGCTATCTCATCAGCCGCGGCCGGGTGGCCGAAGCGGAGACGACCGTCGCGGAGATCGAACGCCAGGCGCTCGCCGGAGAGCCCGCGGTGGCGGCGCCGGTCGTCGCCCCGGTTGGTGCCGAGGAACGTGGCGTCACGGTGTTCGAGCTCCTGACGCCCGAGCGCTGGCGCCGCACCATTCTGCTGTGGATCGTATCGTTCTGCTTCCTGTGGGCATCGAACGGCATCATCTTCATGCTGCCGACGATCCTGCGCGAGCGCGGGCTGCCGCTCTCGCAGATCCTCGTCCTCCTGTTCGTGCAGGCGGTCGCCGCGATCGTCGGTTACGCAGCCTGCAGCGCCTTGATCGATCGCTTCGGCCGGCGGCCGGTGCTGTTTCTCTACTATTTCGTCGGCGCCTTCTTTCATCTTTGGTTCGCGCTGGCGACCGGGGCGTGGCTCTACGTCGCCATCGCGGCGGTCGGCTGGGTCAATCCGGGCGTCTATGGCTCGAACGCGGTCTATGTCAGCGAGCTTTATCCGACGCACCTGCGCGCGACGGCTGTCGGCTGGTTCTTCGGGATAGGCCGGATCGGATCCTTCCTCGCCCCGACCGTCGTCGGCTACATGCTCTACTGGGGGGCCGGCGCTTACGTGCTGCACACGTTCGCGCTTGCCTTTCTGCTCGCCGCGATCGCGCTGTGGTTCGTCGGCATCGAGACCAAGGGCAAGGTGCTGGAGCAGATCACCGGGGAGGGCGCGAAGGCGGCCTAGCTTCGCAGGGTGGGCAAAATCGCCCTTCGCGATTTTGCCCGCGCATTCGCAAAAGGCGTGGCCAGCGGCGAAGATGCCGTTGCCCACCCTGGCACGTACGAAGCTACGATCCCGTCTTCCGCGCCGTGACATTCATGGTCCACCACGGGCACACGTCGGCGGCGAGCTTGTGGTTGCCGTTCATCACGTTGAGCGGGACGCGTCCGCCGGCTTCGGCGACCTTGATGCGCATGTCGCGCGCCTGCTCGCGGGCTTCGGGCGCGAGCCAGGCGCGGTCGTGGCCCCAGAGACTCGGGCCCTCGGTGCGCTCGTGCGGGGTCCACGTCGCCGGATCGATGGTGCGGCCGCCCCAGCCGTACTCGATCAGGAACTCGGACGGCGACCACGAGTAGAACGACGTCATTTCGTCGTTCACGTGGCGGCCGAGCGTGGTGCCGATCATCTCAGGCTTGCGCAAGGCGAGGTCATAGGCCTGGCCGACGTCATCGAGGAAGCAGGTCTCCATCATCAGGTGATGGATGCCGTTCTTGCCGGTATCGATGAAGGCAAGGCTGTGGTGGCGTGCATTGACGTGGAAGAAATAGGCCTTGAACGGCTTGAGGATGTAGTCGCTCGCCTTGAAGCCGAGGACGCCCTGGTAGAACGGCAGCACGTCATCGAGCCGCTCGGCGGTGAGCACCGCGTGGCCCATGCCGAGCGCGCCGGTGCGAAACCCCGAGATCGCGCGCCCGGGCCGGAACGGCTCGCTCGCGACCTCGGCGCCGTGAAAGACCTCGACGCGGTTGCCGATCGGGTCGGAGAAGACGATCAGGTCCTTGACGCGCCGCTCGTCCGCGAGCGCGCGGGAGCCGCGCGCGAACTTGATGCCGTGCTTTTCGAGATGCGCGCCGAGCGCATCGAGCGCGGCGGCGTCGGCGACCTCCCAGCCGTAGAAGGCCGGCGCGTCGCTCTCGCCGCTCTCGACCACCACCCGCTGCTTGCGGTCGTCCATGCGGAACGCCATCGTGGCGCGGCTTTCGTCGACGAGCTGAAGGCCGAGAAAGCGCGTCGCATAGGCACGCCAGTCCTCCGGCTTGCGGGTGCGGATGCCGACATATCCGAGCGCTTGCAGGTTCATTCCGGCTATCCTCCGGATGTCATCACGTGAGGCTCTTCTACCACGCCGCGGGGACTCAAACCACGGGCGGGACTAGGCTAGGATCGGGTCGAACGCCCCGAGTCTCACAGGCGGCGAAGGAGGGAAGGGAATGATCAGTGGACCGCTCGTTGTCGCCGTTTCGCTCGGCGTATTCATCGTGATCTGGGCCGTGGTGCTGATCGGCTCGCGTCCCTTCGGGCCGCAGTAACTCATCCGAGGAGCGCCTGCGCGTCCTGCCAGATGCGCGCGAACAGGGCGCCGGCCGGCTCGGCGCGCGCGAGCGCCGCGGATTGGCCGGCCCAGGCCTGCATGCGCTGCACGTCGCCGGCCTTCGTCGCGGCCGTCCGCATGGCGGCGGTGAGGCTGCGCTGCACCGGATACGGTGCCGGAGCCGGGGCATCGGGCGCTGCGGCGGCGCGGGCGTAATCGTTGGCAATGGCGCGGCCGGCGCGGCCGCTGAAGGCGCGGCTGAGCATCGTGCCCTCGGGCAGCGTCTTCGCCAGGCCATCGGCCCAGGCCGGGGGCAACTTTGCCTCCGGACAGCGCAGAAAGCCGGTGCCGATCTGCGCCGCACTCGCGCCGAGCAAGAGCGCGGCCGCAACCCCGCGTCCATCGGCGATGCCGCCGGTCGCGACCACCGGCACTTTCACGGCGTCGACCACGGCCGGCAGCAGGGAAAAGAGGCCGACTTGCGCCCGCTCGGCATCGCCGGCCTCGAAGGCGCCGCGATGGCCGCCGGCCTCCATGCCCTGCGCCACGATCACGTCGGCACCGGCCGCCGCGGCGGCGCGCGCTTCCGCGACCGTCGTGACGACCGCGAAATAGGCGATGCCGCGCGCCTTGAGCTTGGCGATGAACTCCGCCGGGTAGATGCCCATGACCGACGAGACGATCGGCGGCCCGACCGCCAGCAGCGCCTCGCACTGCGCGGCGAAATCGGGCGGCGTCGCGTCGCCTGCGTCGGCGGCGACCGGCGGACCCCACTTGCCGAGGAAATCGCGCACGCGCGCCTCGTGCGCGGCGTCGCGCCGCGGCGGCGGATCGGGAATCCACAAGTTGAGCTGGAACGCCCCATTGGTGCCGGCGCGCACCTCGTCGGCCCATGCCGCGATGGCGTCGGGTGCCATCAGCAGCGCGCCGCACGAACCGAGCCCACCCGCATTGGCGACGGCGATCGAGAGCGACGGTGGGCAAGCGCCCGCCATCGGCGCGAGCAGGATGGGGGCGCGCAGATTGAAGCGCGCGCAGAAGCTCTTGGTGCGTTCGGTCCAGCTGGTCATCGCGGCATTGTCGCGCGCGACGCGCTGCAAGTCACTTCCGATTTGCCGTCAGGAGCCTTCGAATCCGACGAACGTGCAGAACTCGTCGGGCCTGGCGCGCGGCGAGCGGAAGCTGTTGGCCGGGTGCGCATGGTCGCCGTAACCGATCGCGACCGCGCAAAACAGCATGTGCTCCGGCGGGATCGCGAGGAACTCGCCGACCGACTTGTGCATGCGCGCCCAGGATTCCTGCGGACAGGTGTCGAGGCCATATCCGCGCGCGAGGAACATGACCGCGTGGATGTAGCCGCCGAGATCGGCCCATTGGCCGGGGCCGAGCTTGCGGTCGATGGTGATGAAGAGCGCCACCGGCGCGTTGAAGAACTCGAAATTGCGCTTGTACTGCGCGAGCCGGCCGGCCGCATCGTCGCGCGCGATGCCGAGCGCGCCATAGAGCTGGAAGCCATGCTCCTCGCGCCGCGCCTTGTAAGGCTCCCACATGGTCTCGGGATAGATCGGGTACTCGGCATCGTCGTGGCGCGGATCGTGGTCGCCGGCGATGCGCGCCGCCACGCGCCGCTTGATCTCGGCGAGCGGCGCGCCGGTGAGCGCGTAGACGCGCCACGGCTGCAGGTTGCCGCCCGAGGCCGCGCGCGCCGCCTGCTCGATCAGCGCGCGCACGATCTTCGCATCGACCGGCTTGTCGAGAAACCAGCGGCACGCGATGCGCGAGTCGACCGCTTCGAAGACGTCCATGTGCTGTCGAGTCCGTGTTGGCGGCGACTGGAGCGAATAGCGAATAGCAAATAGCGAATAGCGAGTAGTAGTGGCGCCTGTTTTCGCTACTCGCCCTTCGCCCCTTCATTCCACATGAATGTTCGCCTTGTCGACGATCGTCTTGAACGCCGCCGTCTCGCGCCTGATCCGCGCGTCGAGCTCGGCCGCGCTGGTCGGAACCACCGTCGCGCCGCCGGCCGCGAAGCGCTGCTGGATGTCCGGCATCGCGAGGATGTCGACTACCGCCTGATGCAGCTTGTCGATGATCGGCTGCGGCGTGCCGGCTGGCGCGAGCAGTGCGGTCCAGTTCGAAGCGTCCACCTCGGGCACGCCGCCTTCCTGCAGGGTCGGCCATTCCGGATTGAAGCTCGAGCGCTTGGCGCTGGTGAGTGCGATCACGCGGATGCGATTGTTCTGCAGGAAGGGCGTCGCCGACGAGATCGCCACGATGGCGAGCGGGATCTCGCCGCCCGCGAGCGCGGTCGCGGCCGGCGCGCCGCCCTTGTAGGGGACGTGCAGGAACTTGGTCCCGGTGCCGAGACCCATCCACTCGAACGCGAGCTGGTTGATGCTGCCGATGCCGGGCGAGCCCATCGGGATGTTGCCCGGATTCTTTCGCGCGGCGGCGAGGACGTCGGCGACGGTTTTGTAGGGCGTGTTTGCGTTGGCCACCAGCAGGCAAGGCGTATCGCTCAGCGTGGTGATCGGGATGAGATCGCGCTGCACATCGTACGGTGTCTTCTTGAACAGCACCGGGTTGATGGTGAGGTCGCCGGTGGTCGCGACCAGCAGCGTGTAGCCGTCCGGCGGCGCGCGCGTGACCGCCGTGACGCCGAGGAAGCCGTTCGCGCCCGGCCGGTTCTCCACCACGACCTGCTGGCCCCAGGCCTCGGTCAGCTTCTGCCCGATCAGCCGCGACGCGATGTCAGCGATGCCACCCGGCGCGTAGGGCGCGATGATATGGATCGGCCGGGCCGGGTAGGGTTGCGCCTGCGCGGCGGCGGCCGCGGCCGCCCAACCGGCGACCAGGAAGAGTAGCGTGGTGACCAGGCGGCGCATGCGGCTTCCTCGCGAGCTTCGGACGCCGCTAGCCTAGCGGCGCCCCCGCGGCGCGCGCAATCCGGTCATGACAGGATGCGGACCATCCAAGTAGGATCGGCGGCAAGCAGCAACCAGCCAGGGAGGACGGACATGAGACGACAGCTTGCATTGGCGCTTGCCGCGATCGCACTGGTCGCGGCCGGCTACGCGGCGGGCCAGCAGGGCACGGCGCCCGCGAGCGTGCATCGGGTAGTGACGACGATCAACAAGGACGGGAAATCGGTCGCGCTGATCGACGACGCGCTGCCGCTGCGGAGCTTCCGCTCGCCCAACCCGGCCGGAGACGTATGGGTGACGCAGGCCATGCCGGCCGATTTCAACTGGACCGAGGATCGCGGCAAGATCAAGGTCGCGCTGCAGCCGCCGAAGAACGGCACCATCTTCCGCATCGTCGATTTCGTGCCGATGACCGACAAGATCGAGCACCTGCCGATGGATACGATGATGAAGGTCGCGGGGCCGGATGCGCCAAAGCGGGGCCTCCCGCCCCGACACCCGATGATGCATCGCACCCGAACGGTCGACTACGCGCTCATCATGTCGGGCGAGATCGACATGATGATGGACGACAGCGTCGTGCACCTGAAGGCCGGCGATGTCGTGGTGCAGCAGGCGACCAATCATGCCTGGATCAACCACGGCACGGTCCCGTGCCGCGTGGCGTTCATTTTGATGGATTCGCAGGAACCGTAACCCCGAGGACTCGTCATGGGCGGGCTTGTCCCGGCCGTCCACGTCTTTCTGGATGAGGGCAAGCAACTCGTCGATGCACGGCCCATGGCTGCCCATGGCCGGGCATGACGAGGCCGTCACTTATCGACCGTGATCTCGACCTTGTTCGGGTAGAACGCCAGGTATCCGGCGATCTGCGCCACGCCGGGAAACGGTTGCTCGTAGGTCCACACGGCATTCTCGGCGTCGCGGCCGTCGGCATGGATCGAGTAGTACGATGCGTCGCCTTTGTACGGGCAGTGCGTGTGGTGCGTCGTGCGGGTCAGCAGCGACATGTCGGCATCCTCGCGCGGCACGTATTGCACTCCCGGATAGGACGCCTCGAACAGGGTGAGCGCCCGCGTGGTGTCGACCACGGTCTTGCCGCCGAGCCGTACCTGCACGCGGTGCGGATTTGTTTCGATGCGGATCGGATGGTCCTTGCTCATGCTGGCCTGCTCCCATCAAGCGCCGATCGCCTCGAGGTAGCGCGCGACGGATTTCCTCAGCACGGCTTCGCCGTCGCGGCGGATCACGCGATCGAAATAATGTCCATAGATAGTGTCGAACCGGAACGGCGCAAGCGCCGCCGCGATGCCCTCGACCTGCCGCGCCGAGAGTGGGATGAAGTTCGGATAGCTTCGCATGAAGGTGAGGAACTTGCGATCGGTCGTGACGGTCGCGATATCCGACGAGCACAGCACGCCGCGGCCGTCCGCGCCCTTTGCCCAATGCAGCATCGATCCGCCGGGAAAATGTCCGCCGCCGCGGATCATGGTCACGTCGGGCATGAGCGTAAGCGTTTCGCCCTCCCATAGCTTGATCGCCGGGTCGGGCCGCATGATCCAGTCGCGGTCGTCCGCATGCAGGTGGATCGGCGCACCGCCGAAGGCGCGGCTCCATTCCACCATGGTGGTGTAGAAATGCGGGTGCGAGATGCCGATCGCCGCGACGCCGCCGAGCGACTTGATCAGCGTGACCGTCGCCTCGTCGAGGAGCGCGATGCAGTCCCACAGAACATTGCCGTGCGGCGTGCGGACCAGCAACGCGCGCTGGCCGATCGCGAAGGCCGGCTGCGTACCGATGCCGAGTAAGCCCGCCTCGTGCTCGCGCCAGGCATTGAAGTCGCGCGCCGCGAGCGCCGCGAGCGTGGTCCAGCTCTGCCCGGTCGGCGGCACGTATTGCCGCTCTTCCTCGCAGATCGTGCATTGCGCCGGCGGTTTCTCGCTTGGGGCGTATTGCGTGCCGCAGGCGGTGCAGATGTAGGCATCCATGCGCTCCTCCGTGGGGAACACGGATAGCATACCGGCGTCCGACGTGGCGAACAGGTCATGTCGGCGTGACCTTGGCGAGATCGTCGATGGCGATCATGCGTTCGAGGCCCGCCACATGGCCGGCTGATGTTGCGGCGCGTGCGGTGGAGATCGTAATCGCCGACGGTTTCCGACGACGCCGTCTCGCTATTTCCGCCAGGCCGCCTCGTTCTTCTGCTCGTAATCCTTGAATGCCTTGACGAGCCCGCCGAGCACCTCGGCGGACGTCTCGAACATCGCTTTGAGCTGAGGCTCGTCGACCTTGGTCACGTCCTCGCGTAGATGCGTGATCGTCTCTTGCAGCCGCTTCGCCATCTTCTGGGTGTGATGGCGCGGATCGCCATTGCCGTCTGCCATCTCGGCCTCCTGGTTCGCGCATATGGCCCGTTGCCGATCAGGGCTAATTAGGAAATAACCCGGCGGACCAACGCCCGGTTCCGCAACGATACGCGCGACAATGCCAGTCCCCGACACGGCCGAATCCAAAGCTGCTCCAGGTCGTTGGCCTGAGGTGTTCGCGGTCTTTCTCAGGCTCGGACTTACCTCATTTGGAGGCCCGGTCGCCCATCTCGGCTATTTCCACACCGAGGTCGTCGAGCGTCGGCGCTGGCTCGATGAGCGCTCCTATGTCGACCTCGTCGCGCTCTGCCAGTTCCTGCCGGGTCCGGCCTCGAGCCAGACCGGAATCGGAATCGGTTTGCTGCGCGCAGGCATTCCCGGCGCGCTTGCGGCGTGGGCCGGGTTCACGCTGCCGTCGGCGATCGCGATGGTGCTGTTCGCCTACGGCCTCGGCACGCTGCAGGGCGCGCTCGGCTCGGGCTGGCTGCATGGGCTCAAGATCGCCGCCGTCGCGGTGGTGGCGCAGGCCGTGTGGGGCATGGCGCGCTCGCTCTGCCCGGATCGTCCGCGCGCGACGCTCGCCGTGTTTGCCGCCGTGGTGGTGCTGCTCGTGCCCACGGCCTGGGGCCAGATCGGCGCGATCGCGGCCGGCGGCATCATCGGGCTCGTCGCGCTGCACGACGCCGCCGCGCGCGCGGGCTCGGCGCTGCACGTGCCGATCGCAAAGAGGCTCGCGCTTACCTGCCTCGCTTCGTTCTTTGCGCTGCTCGCGGGCTTGCCGCTGCTCGATGCCGCGACCGGATGGCAACCGCTTGCGCTGTTCGACAGCTTTTATCGCTCCGGCTCGCTGGTGTTCGGCGGCGGTCATGTGGTGCTGCCGCTGCTCCAGGCCGAGGTGGTGCCGCCCGGCTGGGTGAGCAACGACGACTTCCTCGCCGGCTACGGCGCCGCGCAGGCGGTGCCCGGCCCGCTGTTCACCTTCTCGGCTTATCTGGGCGCCGTGATGAAGACGCAGCCGAGCGGCTGGATCGGCGCCATCATCTGCCTCGTCGCCGTCTTCCTGCCCTCGTTCCTGCTCGTGTTCGGCGCGCTGCCGTTCTGGGCGGCGCTGCGCGGCAACCCGCGCGCACAGGCCGCGTTGCGCGGCATCAACGCGGCCGTGGTCGGTCTGCTGCTCGCCGCGCTCTATCGCCCGGTGTGGGTCAGCGCCATCACGGCGCCGGTCGATTTCGCGCTCGCGGCCGTCGCGTTCCTCGCGCTCGCGCTGTGGAAATGGCCGCCGTGGATCGTGGTGGTGCTCGCTGCGGTCGCCGGGGGACTGATCGCACATTGGTCGTAGGATGGGCAAAGCGAAGCGTGCCCACCGCCACGTCCGCATCCGCTCCGCGTGGGGACGCCGCGTTAGCGGTTTTAGCCCACCCTGCGAGGCTACGAGCTCTTCTTCCCCGCCTGGATCGCCTGCCACACCTTCTCGGGCGTCGCCGGCATGTCGATGTGGCGCACGCCGAATTCGGAGAGCGCGTCGACGATCGCGTTCATCACCGAGGTGAGCGAGCCGGCGCAGCCGGCTTCGCCGCAGCCCTTGGCGCCGAGCGGATTGGTCTTTGCCGGCACCGGGTGGTGGATGGTCTCGAACGGCGGGGCGTCGGTCGCGCGCGGCAGGCAGTAGTCCATGAATGAGCCGGTGAGGAACTGGCCTTCCTCGTCGTAGACGGTGCGCTCCAGGAAGGCCTGGCCGATACCCTGCAGCACGCCGCCGTGGATCTGGCCCTCGACGAGCATCGGATTGATGACGGTGCCGAAGTCGTTGACCGAGGTGTATTTGACGACCTGGATCACGCCGGTCTCGGGATCGATCTCGACCTCGCACACGTGACAGCCGTTCGGGAAGGCCGACGGCATGCCGTTGCTCACATGCGCGACGTCGAGCGACTGCGGCGAGTCGGCCGGCAGCTTCGCGCCGGCGCGCAGCTGGTCGGCCAATTCCATGATGCCGATACTGCGGTCGGTCCCCGCGACCGTGAACCGGCCGCGCGCGAACTCGATGTCGCCGACCGCAGCCTCGAGCACGTGCGAGGCGATCGTCTTGCCTTGCTCGATCACCTTGGCGGACGCCTCGACGATCGCGCTGCCCGAGTTCATCGCCGAGCGCGAGCCGCCGGTGCCGCCGCCTGCGAGCAGTTGGTCGCTGTCGCCTTGCAGCAGACGGATACGGTCGAACGGAATGCCGAGCTTCTCGCTCAGCACCTGCGCGAACGGTGTCGCGTGGCCCTGGCCGTAGTCGAGTGTGCCCGTCAGGATCGTGACGGTGCCGTCCGCCTCGAAACGGATGCCGCCCATCTCTTTGTTCGCCGGCGCCGTCACCTCGAGATAGCTGCCGATGCCAAGGCCGCGCAGGCGGCCGCGCTTCTTCGACTCGCGCCGGCGCGCCGCAAAGCCCTTCACGTCGGCCGCCTCGAGCGCCTGCTTGAAAACGGCGGGGAAATCGCCCGAATCGTAGGTCAGGCCGGAGGCGGCCTGATAGGGCAGCTCGCGCGGCGTGATCTGGTTGCGCTTGCGCAGCGTGGCCCGGTCGATGCCCATCTGGTCGGCCGCGACGTCGATCACGCGCTCCATGAAGTAGTTGCCCTCGGGCCGGCCGGCGCCGCGATAGGGATTGATGAAGGTCGTGTTGGTGAAGACGCAGCGCGTCGACACCTCGATCAGCGGCGTGCGGTAGAGGCTCGCGGCGTTGCGCACGATGTTGAGCGTCGCCGGCTGCGGCGCCATGGTGCCCATGAAGGCGCCGAGATTGCCGTAGCCGGTGAGCCGCAGCGCGAGAAAGTGGCCTTCGGCGTCGAGCGCGAGCTCGGCCGTGTACATGTGATCGCGGCCGTGGTTGTCCGACATGAAGCTCGAGGTGCGCTCGTCGGTCCATTTCACCGGCCGGCCGAGCGCGCGCGCCGCATGCAGGCAGCAGACATATTCGGGATAGACCGCGGCCTTCATGCCGAACGAGCCGCCGACGTTGCCGGTGAGCACGTGCACCTTGTCGGTGCTGGTGCCGAGCACGAAGGCGAGCTGCGCCCGCATGCCCATGACGCCCTGACAACCGACGCGCAGGGCCCAGCGATCGTTCGCCTTGTCATAGTCGCCGATGGCGGCGCGCGGCTCCATGGCGTTGACCACGACGCGGCTGTTGACGATGTCGACCTTGGCGACGTGGGCGGCGGACGCGAAGGCGGCTTTGACCTTCTCGGCGTCGCCATAGTGGAAGTCGAGCGCGAGGTTGCCGGGCGCGTCGTCGTAGAGCTGCGGCGCGTCCTTGCCGACGGCGAGCGGCGGATGGGTGACGGCGGGCAGGGGATCGATGTCGATCTCGATCGCCTCCGCGGCGTCACGCCCCTGGTTGACGGTCGCGGCGATCACGCAGGCAATCGGATCGCCGACGTAGCGCACCTTGTCGGTCGTCAGCGCCGGACGTCCGGTGTGGCGCATCTCCGAGCCGTCGCGGCTCTTGAACGGCAGGCTCGACTTGAGCAGGCCGTAGCCGGAAAGGTCGGCGCCGGTATAGACCGCGAGCACGCCGGGCATCGCTCGCGCCGCGTCGGTGTTGATCGAGCGTATGACGCCATGGCCGTAGCGGCTGCGCACCATCACGCAATAGGCTTGGCCTGGAAGCGCGAGGTCGTCGGTGTAGCGGCCTTCCCCGCGCAGTAGCTTCGGGTCCTCGCTGCGCAGCAGCGGCTCGCCGATCTTGGCGATGTGGGGCGAAAAGGTGGTGGGGTCGTTGTGCAGATTCATTGCAGATTCACGGGGGTTCGCGGTGGGGCTTGGTTGGGGCTGTGGGGAATATGGGAGTTGGATAGAGGAGGGGCACGGCGGGGACAAGGATCGAGCCAGACCGTAGCCGAAGCCCAGCTATGTTGCACTGCCGCGCGACACTGTTACACTCGTTACCGATCGGCGAAACACGTGCCGCGTTGTCGAGACCCAAGGGGCGACACTGGGGGCTCCGAAGCGGCGGGAAAGGTTCTCGATGGAAGACGAGGCCGAGGGCGGCCTCGACCCTGCGCCCGATGGGCCGCGGTCGTTTGACGGCCAGCGGGGTCGTGGCCCCTATGTGCGCCAGGATGGGCGCGCTGATGGGCGGCATGACGCGCGCCGTGAGTCGCACCTTGAGTCGCACCATGAGTCCCACCATGGCGGCGGCCGCGATCAGGCGCGCGCGGCGGGCGAGCCGCGCACGACCTATGCGGCGCTCGATCTCGGCACCAACAATTGCCGCCTGCTCGTCGCCCGGCCGGCCGGCCACGCGTTTCGCGTGATCGACGCGTTCTCGCGCATCATCCGGCTGGGCGAGGGCATATCGGCCTCGGGGCGAATCAGCGAAGCCGCGATCGAGCGGGCGGTCGCCGCGCTCAGCGTGTGCCGTGACAAGATGCGCCACCGCCACGCCGGCCGTGCCCGTCTGATCGCGACCGAGGCGTGCCGGGCGGCGCAGAACGGCGATGAATTCCATGCCCGCATCCTGCGCGAGGTCGGTCTCGACCTCGAGATCATCGACCGCAAGACCGAGGCCGCGCTCGCCGCGACCGGCTGCACGCCGCTGATCGATCCCGATGCCGAGGGCGTCATCCTGTTCGACATCGGCGGCGGCTCGTCCGAGCTGGTGCGGCTCGGGCCGTGCGCGCCGACGCGGCGCGGCCCGCCGGCGCCGCGCATCGAGGGATGGATATCGATCCCGCTCGGCGTCGTCACACTGGCCGAGCGCTACGGCGGCCACGAGGTCTCGCGCGCGAAATTCGAGGCGATGATCGACGAGGTCGCGGCGCGCATCGCGTCATTCGCGGCCGCCCACGCCGGCGAGGTGAGCCGCATGCATCTGCTCGGCACCTCCGGGACCGTGACGACGATCGCCGGGGTCTATCTCGGGTTGCCGCGCTACGACCGCCGTCGCGTCGATGGCTGCTGGCTCGACGATGGCCAGGTGACCGGCGTGGTCGAGCGCCTGCTGGCGATGTCCTATGACCAGCGCGTCGACAATGCCTGCATCGGCCCGGAACGCGCCGATCTCGTGCTCGCGGGCTGCGCGATCCTCGAGGCGATCCGCCGCGCCTTCCCGTGCCGGCGCCTGCGGGTTGCCGACCGCGGCCTGCGCGAAGGCATGCTGGTCGAGATGATGCGCGCCGACGGCGTTTGGGACGAGCCGAGAACCGATCCGAGAGCCGAACCGAGAGCTGGACCAAGAGCTGGACCAAGAGCTGGACCATGACGGGAGGCCGCGGCGAGCGGGGCGGGCGCGACCTCAAGGTGCAGGTGCGCGGCAAGAAGCGTTCGCTCTCCTCGAAACTCTGGCTCGATCGCCAGCTGAACGATCCGTATGTCGCGCGCGCCAAGCGCGAGGGCCTGCGTTCACGCGCCGCCTACAAGCTCGTCGAGATGGATGACAAGCACCACCTTCTCAAAGCCGGTGCGCGCGTGGTCGATCTCGGCGCGGCGCCGGGCGGCTGGAGCCAGATCGCCGCCAAGCGCGTCGGCGCCGACAGCGGGCGCGGCCGCGTCGTCGCGATCGATATCCTCGAAATGATGCCGGTCGCGGGGGTCGACGTCCTGCACCTCGATTTTCTCGATCCGGCGGCGCCGGATCGCCTCAAGGCGCTGCTCGGCGGGCCGGCCGACGTCGTGCTCTCCGACATGGCCGCGAACGCGACCGGCCATCGCAAGACCGACCATCTCAAGATCATGGCGCTGGCCGAGACGGCCGCGCAGTTCGCCCGCGAGGTGTTGAGCCCCGGCGGCACGTTCCTGTGCAAGGTGCTGCAGGGTGGGACCGAAGGCGCATTGCTTGCGGAGCTCAAGCGCGATTTCGCCACGGTGCGCCACGTCAAGCCCGCGGCAAGTCGCGCCGACTCGGCGGAGCTTTACGTGCTGGCGACAGGGTTTCGCAGCGAGCAAGCGACCGCGTAGGTCCTTCATCGCGGACGCCGCCTGCGCACTGACGCGGGCGGCGCTGCATCCAGCAGAATCCGCCGCGCCAGGTCGATGAAGGCGCGAAGCTTGGGCTGGGTCTGGCTGCGCGCCGGGAAATAGAGAAAGAGGCCGGGCGTCGTCGGCAGGTGCGGCGCGAGCACCTCCTCGAGCTCGCCTGATGCGAGCGCCGGCGCCGCGACGAGGTCGGCCGTATAGGCGACGCCAAGGCCGAGCTTCGCACACGCGATCATGGTGAGGTGATCGTTGACGATGATGCGGGCCGGCGGATCGAGCGAGTAGCTGCGCGCCCTTTGCCGGAAGCCCCAGCGGTGAACCGCCCGCGCGGTCGGGTAGCGATAGCGGATGCATTGATGCCGGGCGAGGTCTCGCGGCGATTTCGGCTTTCCATGCTCGACGAAATAGGCGGGTGATCCGACGACGACCCAGCGGAAGTCCGGCGTGATCCGCGCCGCGATCATATCGCGCTCGATATCGGCGCCGATGCGGATGCCGGCATCGAATTGCATCGTCGCGAGATCGATCGAGGTGTCGTTGACGTCGATCTCGACCGTGACGTCCGGGCAGGCCTCGCGATAGGCCGGCAGCACGCGCAGCATCGCGAGGTCGACCGCGATCCGCGGCACGGAAAGGCGCAAGGTGCCGGTCGGGCGTTCGCGCAGCGCGCCGAGCGATTCGAGCGCGGACCCGATTTCGGCCGCCGCCGGCGAGAGCCGCGCGAGCAGGGCGGCGCCGGCTTCGGTCAGCGCGACGTTGCGCGTGGTGCGCGCGAACAGGGGCATGTGCAGGCGCGTCTCCAGCGCCCGCACGGCCTGGCTCACGGCGGATGGCGTGACCCTGAGCTCGGCGCCGGCGGCCCGGAAGCTCGCGTGCTGGGCGACCGCGAGAAACTCGGCAAGCCCGCTGAACTGGTCGACGCGCGCCATGGTGGGTCTCCGGGATCCATTATTAAGTTGGACTTATTTGCTCATATCTCACTCACGCGTTTTGCTTGTCAATTTCCCCGCCTAGCTTCCCGTCCTCGATTGGCAACGAAGGAGACTTCCATGACCGATGCTCAAGAACTGGCCGACCGCTACGTGGCGGTGTGGAACGAAACGGACGACGAGGCGCGCCGGCGCGCGATCGCGGCGCTGTGGACGCCGCAGGGCGCGCATTACGTGGGCGAGCGTGAGGCCCACGGCCATGCGGCGCTCGAGCAGCGGATCGCCGGCTCGCACGACAAGAACGTGCGGCTCAACCGCAACCGCTTCCGGGCCGTGCGCAATGCCCGCGCGCTGCGCGACGTCGTCACCTTCAACTGGGAAATGCTGCCGCAGGATGGCGTGCAAGTGCTGGCGACGGGGCTCGAGTTCCTGATCGTCGATGCCGCCGGCCAGATCCTCGTCGATTACCAGTTCGTGGTTGCCGGCGCACCCGCGCCGGCAATCGCAAACTCATCAGCATGACGCGTCCCAGGGAAGAATCGAAAATTTCCCTCGCATCATCGCGGACCGACGCCAAGCCGACCGACCGCCGATGGTGGGTGCTCGCCATCGCGGCGCAATTCATGTTCGTGGTCGATGCCTTCGTGGTCAAGGTGGGTGGCGCGCGGGCTCCTCGCCGTCGCCATTACGATCACGGCGGCCTTGCTCCGGATGCTGGCGGTCGCGGCGCAACCCGCAAGCGCGCCGCGCCCTTGACGGAAAGCGGTCAGGCGCTGCGCGGCTCGCTTGCCGCCGGCGCCTCGACAGCGGCGTCGGCGGGCGGCGGCGCCGGCGCGATCACGTTCCCGGTCATCTCGGCGCCGGCATCGGCCGGCATGCGGGCGAACATGAAGACCGACAGCGCCGAGATTGCGGAGACCACCAGGAAGGCGGGCGCGAAGTCGTGCGGGCCGATCGCGGCCTCGCCGCGCGCCGCGACCACCAGCTCGACCGTGAGGGCGCCGACCGCGACGCCGGCGGAGACGGAGAGCTGCTGGCACACGGCCGCGAGCGAGGTCGCCCGGCTCATGCGGTCGGGCTCGATCTCGGCGAACCCGATCGTCATCGCGCTGGTGAACTGCAGCGAGCGGAAGAAGCCGCCGAAGAACAGGACCACCAGCATGATGACGACCGGCGTGGCGGCGGTGAACGCCGCGCAGGCCGCAACCAGCGCGGAGGCGATGAGCGCGTTGAAGGTGAGCACGTTCCTGTAGCCGAACCGGCGCAGCATCATCGGCACCACGGATTTCATGCTCATCGCGCCGACCGCGGTTGCGAACGTGATCAGACCCGACTGAAACGGCGTCTTGTCGAAACCGACCTGCAGCATCAGCGGCAGCAGGAACGGGATCGCGCCGGCGCCGACGCGGAAGACGAAGCCGCCGGCGACGCCGGCGCGGAAGCTCGCCAGGCGAAACAGCGAGAGATCGATCACCGGCTTCGGCGTGCGGCGGGCATGGAGCATGTAGAGGACGATGCAGACCGAGCCGGCCGCGATCATGGCCACGAGCGCGCTCACCGGCAGGAAGCCCTTGGCGCCGATCGCGGTGAGGCCGAATGCGACGCCGGCGATGCCCAGCCCGGCGAGCAGCATGCCGATGCCGTCGAACGGCTCGCGGATCTCGGCGCGGAAATTCTCGATGTAGCGGCCAGCGAGCGCGATGCCGATCAGGCCGATCGGGATGTTGATGAGGAAGATCCAGTGCCAGGACAGGAACGTCGTGATGAAGCCGCCGAGCGGCGGCCCGAGCACCGGGCCGACCAGCGCCGGGATCGACACCCACGCCATGGCGTCGACGAGGCGGCGCTTGTCGATGCTGCGCACCAGCACGAGGCGGCCGACCGGCGTCATCATGGCGCCGCCGATGCCCTGGAGGAAGCGCGCGAACACGAAATGATGCAGCGACTGCGACAGCGCGCAGCCGATCGACCCGACCATGAAGACCGCGATGGCGGCGCGGAAGATCGTGCGGGCGCCGAACCGGTCGGCGGTCCAGCCGCTCGCCGGGATGAAGACCGCGAGCGCCAGCAGGTACGTCGTCACCGCGAGCTTCAGGGCGAGCGGGTTGGTGCCGATGTCGCGTGCGATCGCCGGCAGGGAGGTCGCGATCACGGTCGAGTCCATGTTCTCCATGAACAGCGCGACCGCGACGATCAGCGGAATGAGGCGCTCGCGCGTCATGCAGGCGAAATGGCGGAGCGGGGAGGGCGGCCGGGCGGCATGCGCCTCCCACTAGCCGAACGATCGCGCGCGGCCAAGGGCCGGGCACATAGGCATAACACGTAGGCATGATACGTAGGCTCGGCGCGCGGACCATGGGATGGCTTGCGTGTAGGATGGGTTGGCAACAGCGGCCCATCGGCTGAGTCGCGATTGGCCGACTCGGCCGATGGGTTACGCGCCTGCGGCGCCAACTAACTCATCCTACGAGCTGCCTAGGAGCCCTGCGCGGCTCGGCGAGCTCGGGACGGTTCATGATCGACGGCTATCTCGCCCTGAAGTTCATCCATATCGTGTCGAGCGCGGTCCTGTTCGGGACCGGCCTCGGCATCGCGTTCTTCATGTGGATGGCGCACCGCAGCGGCGACGCGCGCGCGATCGCGCACACGGTGCGCACGGTGGTGACGGCCGATGCGGTCTTCACGGCGACGGCGGCGGTGGTGCAGCTGACGACCGGCGTTGCGCTTGCGGCGCTCGCCGGCTTTTCGCTGCGCGAGTCGTGGCTCGTCGCGGCACTTGTGCTCTACGTCTTCGTCGGCGTCTGCTGGCTGCCGGTGGTATGGATCCAGCTGCGCCTGCGCGACCTCGCGCAGGGCGCCATCGCCGCCGAAGCTGCGCTGTCGGCCCGCTATCGGCAGTTGTTCGGCGTCTGGTTCTGGCTCGGCTGGCCGGCCTTCATCGGCGTGCTGGTGATCTTCGCCCTGATGATTTGGAAGCCCGCGCTGTGGTGAGCCGCGCCGCCCGATCGGCGCGCGGCGCACCACATTTCGCGATGATCCGACACGCGCACACTGCCCCTAGGCATGGCGGCCCCGCCATGCTATGCCCCGTCGCCAACCCAAAAGCGGGCCTCGATTCGCGCGCGGACATTTCCGACGCGATCGCGTGATCTTCCTGCGAGGATCGGCCTGCTGTCGGATGGAGTTGGCGATGGCCGCAAACGGTTCCCCGCGCGAAGCGCTCACCTTCGACGACGTGCTGCTCACGCCGGGTCTCTCGGACGTGCTGCCGTCCGAGGTGGACGTGAAGAGCCACATCACGCGCGAGATCGCGCTGAATATTCCGATCATCGCATCCGCCATGGACACGGTCACCGAGGCGCACATGGCGATCGCCATGGCGCAAGCGGGCGGCATCGGCGTCATCCACCGCAACCTCGAGCCGGAGCTGCAGGCCGCGCAGGTGCGGCAGGTGAAGAAGTTCGAATCCGGCATGGTCGTGAACCCGCTCACCATCGGGCCGGACGCGACGCTTGCGGACGCGCTCGAGCTGATGAAGCAGAACAACATCTCGGGCATTCCGGTGGTCGAGGGCGGCAACCTCGCCAAGCCCGGCAAGCTCGTCGGCATCCTGACCAACCGCGACGTGCGCTTTGCGACCGACCCGAGCCAGAAGGTCTCGGAGCTGATGACGAAGGATCGCCTGGTCACGGTGCGCGAGGGGGTCGGGCAGCAGGAGGCGAAGCGGCTGCTGCATCAGAACCGCATCGAGAAGCTCCTGGTGGTGGACGCCGACTATCGCTGCGTCGGGCTGATCACCGTCAAGGACATCGAGAAGGCGGTGGCCAATCCGCACGCGTGCAAGGACGAGCAGGGGCGGCTGCGCGTCGCCGCCGCGACCACGGTCGGCGAGGCGGGCTTCAGCCGCACCGAGCGGCTGATCGAGGCGGGCGTCGATCTCGTCGTGGTCGACACCGCGCACGGGCACTCGCAGCACGTCCTCGCCGCGGTCTCGCGCATCAAGCATCTCTCCAACCGCGTCCAGGTGGTCGCCGGCAATATCGCGACGTCGGACGGTGCCAAGGCGCTGATCGACGCCGGCGCCGACGCCATCAAGGTCGGCATCGGGCCGGGCTCGATCTGCACCACCCGCATCGTCGCGGGCGTCGGCGTGCCGCAGCTCACCGCCATCATGGACGCGGTCGAGGCGGCGCAGAAGACCGATACGCCCGTGATCGCCGACGGCGGCATCAAGTATTCGGGCGACCTCGCCAAGGCGCTCGCCGCCGGCGCCGACTGCGCCATGGTCGGCTCGCTGCTCGCCGGCACCGACGAGACGCCGGGCGAGGTGTTTCTATTCCAGGGCCGCTCCTACAAGAGCTACCGCGGCATGGGCTCGGTCGGCGCGATGGCGCGCGGCTCGGCCGACCGCTACTTCCAGCAGGACATCAAGGACTCGCTCAAGCTCGTGCCGGAGGGCATCGAGGGCCAGGTGCCGTACAAGGGGCCGGTTGCGAACGTCCTGCACCAGCTCGCCGGCGGCCTGCGCGCCGCCATGGGCTATGTCGGGGCGAAGAACCTCGCCGAGCTGCACCAGAAGGCCGAGTTCGTGCGCATCTCCAACGCCGGCCTGCGCGAGAGCCACGTGCACGACGTGACGATCACGCGCGAGAGCCCGAACTATCCGAGTAGGGTGTAGGGTGTAGGGTGTAGGCGGAAGGCGGTCCAACACTCTCCGCGGCATGCCCGCCCTGGTCGCGGGCATCCCGGCAAGGGACTCCCCAGTGCCTCGCTAAGCGGGAATGCCATGACGACGCGGCGACCTGATCTCACAGCAACGCCGGATAGGTCAGATGCCCGCTGCCGTCCGGCCTCGCGCCCTCCGTCATATGCGCCGGCTCGATCTTGCCTGGGCCCATGATGTGCAGCACGGTCTCGCCGGCGGCGAGCAGGTAGTCGGTGATGATCCGCCGGTGGCAGCGCCACCAGACGGCCTCGGCGCACATGACGGCGCAGGTCTGCGCGTGGCCGAGCTCGCGCAGGTGGGCGAGGCCGGCGTGGAAGTCGTCGCTCATGGCGTAGTCGGCGTAGTTGTGGAAGCTCGCGTTCTGCCAGAAGGCATTGACGGTGTCCGGCACGTCGCGCTTTCTGCCGCGCAGGCCGCCCAGCGTCGCGATGTGCTCGTAGCCGATCTGGAAAGGGGCGAGCGTCTGCGGCAGCGTCTCGCGGTTGTATTGCGGGTTCGTGCGCGAGCGCGGCACCGTGCGCACGTCGACGAGGCAGGTGACCGCCGCTTCGCGCAGCAGCGCGACGAATTCCTCGATCGGATGGGTCGAGTGGCCGATGGTGTAGAAGGGGTGCGCCGATGACATGGCGATGCTGATCAGCGCGACGTCTTCTCGGCATCGGCGAGCTTGCGCCGCAAGGCGCGCACCTCCTCGAACCGCGTCGTCACGTCGCGCATGACCGCGATGATGCCGGTGGTCTCGCCGGCGTCGGACTTGAGCAGGACGACTGTGAACTCGATCGAGATCGTCGTGCCGTCCCGGCGGATCGACGGCACCGCGAGCAGGTCGCCGGCGCCGTAACGGCTGGTGCCGGTCGCCATGGTGTGCCGATAACCATCCCAGTGGCGCTGGCGCAGGCGCTCGGGGATGATCAAATCGAGCGAGCGGCCGGTGGCTTCGGCGGCGGTGTGGCCGAAGATGCGTTCGGCGCCCGGGTTCCAGAAGCGGATGACGCCATCGCGGTCGGCGGCGACGATCGCGTCGGATGCCGCCGCCAGAATGGCCCGCCCGACCTGATCGGGGCCGATCACGACAGCATCTTTCGGGTCTCAGCCGCGCAGGCGGTGCAGCGCGGAGCCCTTGTGCAAGGCCACATGATCCGTCTTGTCGCTCTTGATCTCGTATTGCGGCGCGTCCGCGCTCGCGTGATGGACGTAGCCCTTCCAGTTCACGTCCTTGGTATGGACTCGCACGATGCGTCCGGAGACCCGGCCGGCCTCGGAGTTCCAGCCCACGTGATCGCCGACATGAAATGCTTGGGCCATGGCGGAGATATGGTCAGCGAGGCGCAGCCTCTCAAGGGCGGGGTTGGCGAGGTGAGCTCGGCGTGTCGCTCCATCTTCCCCTGAAGGGCGAGAAGGAGCGCGGGCATGATGCTCACCTTGCCTTCATCATTTCTCCTAATCGTGGCACTTCATTTCTCCTAATCGTGGCACTTCGCCTGCCAGGGGCTCTCATCCCCGCTCTTGGGGAATTTGCCGTTCTCGACCAGCACGGTGTTGTCGTCGTCGCGCACCGATGACCAGATCTTGTACTTGTCGCCGTCCTTGAGCAGGATCACGTCCATCTTGTCGTGGTTGACGGAGCCTTCCTGACGGTAGGAGAGCTGGTCGGCGGGGAGGCGGATTGCGCGGATGATGTAGTATTCGTTGTAGGGATTCTTGCGGTCCGGCGTGTTGTAGTAGGTGCGTCGCACGTTGCCGTCGGGCATGCCGGCATAGACTGTGTAGAAATTGTCCGCGCTCGACGGCTGGCTGCAATCGTTCGCCCAGGTGCCCAGCATGCCGAAATCGCGCAGGACCTCGCGCGGCGTCGCCGCACTGACGAGCGTCGGCAGAGCCAGCGCGAATACGGCCGTGAAAAGCGAAATCCGGTGCGAAGCCCGCAACATTTGCATCCTCCCAAATCGACCTGAGCGCCAGGGATCGTACGGGATGATGTCAAATCCGTGAAGCGCGGCTTGCGCATCCACGTTCTCGGCGCACGTGCCGAGGCTCCCGTCGAGGCTCGGCGCGCGCTATGGTGGCGGCGCCATCGCGACGTGACGGCACTCGAAACCGAGGCCCCAATCCCATGATGATCCAGGCCATTCTCATTCCGCTGTTCGTCCAGGTCGCGCTCACTTTCGCGCTCTTGTTCGCCATGGCGGGCTTGCGCACCCGCGACATCAAGAGCGGCGCGGTCGACCGGCACCGAATCGCGCTGCGCGAGCCGAACTGGCCGACGCGCACCACCCAGGTCGCCAACTCGTTCGCCAATCAGTTCGAGGTGCCGGTGCTGTTCTACGTGCTGGTGATCCTGTTGATCGTGCTGCACCATGCCGACCTGATCTTCGTCATCCTCGCCTGGATTTTCGTGCTCACCCGGATCGTGCACGCCTTCATTCACGTCACCGACAACGAGGTGCTGTGGCGTGGCCAGGCGTACGGCGTGGGCGTGCTGGTGCTGTTCGTGATGTGGGTGATCTTCGCCGTCGAGATATTGTCCGTCATCTGATGACCCCATCCGCCCGCATCTCCGCCGCCATCGAGGTGATCGCCGATCTCGACGCGCGCCGCCGTCCCGCCGCCGACGCGCTCAAGGACTGGGGCCTCGCGCATCGTTTCGCCGGCTCTGGCGACCGCGCCGCGATCGCGAGCCTCGTCTACGACACGCTGCGCCGCAATGCCTCGACGGCTTATCTCATGGGCGACGACACGCCGCGTGCGCGGTTGCTCGGCATGCTGCGGCTCGAGCGCGGGCTCGATCTTGCCGGCGTCGCGCGGCTCGCCGACGGCAGCCGGTTCGCACCCGCGCCGTTGACCGAGGGCGAGGCCGAGGCGCTCGGCGCCGGCACGCTCGCCGACGCGCCGCCGCATGTCGCCGGCGACTATCCGGAGTGGCTCGACCCGCACCTCGCGCGCGTCTTCGGCGGCGAGCGGGCCGAGGAGGGCGCCGCGCTCGCCCGCCGCGCCCCGCTCGACCTGCGCGTCAACACGCTCAAGGCCGACCGCGAGAAGGTCGAGAAGGCCCTGGCGCATCTTGCGCCGACGCCGACCCGCTGGTCACCGGCCGGGCTGCGCGTCGTGCTCGCGCCCGACGCGCGCAATGTCGCGATCCATGCCGAGCCGGCGTTTCTGGCCGGTCACGTCGAGGTGCAGGACGAGGGCTCGCAGCTCGCGGCGCTGCTCGCCGGCGCGCGCGCCGGCATGCAGGTGGTGGACCTGTGCGCCGGCGCCGGCGGCAAGACGCTTGCTCTTGCGGCGCTGATGCAGAACCACGGCCAGATTTTTGCGACCGATCTCGACAAGCGACGCCTCGCGCCGATCCACGACCGGCTCGCCCGCGCCGGCACCCGCAACGTGCAGGTGAAGACGCCGCGCGGCCGCGAGGACGCGCTGCCCGATGTCGCCGGCCACATGGATCTGGTGCTGATCGACGCTCCGTGCACCGGCACCGGCATCTGGCGCCGCAACCCGGACGCCAAATGGCGCGTGCGCCCCGGTGCGCTCGCCGAGCGCG
Source organism: Xanthobacteraceae bacterium (assembly GCA_035293985.1). Lineage (GTDB taxonomy): Bacteria > Pseudomonadota > Alphaproteobacteria > Rhizobiales > Xanthobacteraceae > JAVDCA01. The sequence continues at coordinate 37,001 of DATGLS010000004.1, read as the reverse complement.
TCAAGGAGCAGGCCGCGGTGCTCGACCGCGCTGCGCCGTTGGTCAAGCCGGGCGGACGTATCGCCTACGTGACGTGCTCGCTGCTCGCCGAGGAGAACGGCGACCAGGTCCGCGCGTTCATCGCGCGACACCCGGACTTCGCCGTGGCGCCGCCGGCCGAGCTGCTGGCGCCGCTCGGCGAGCGCGCGCTGATCTTCCGCCAAGCCGTGCTGCTGGGCGAAGAGGGGCTGCAGATGACCCCGCGGCGCACGGATACGGATGGATTTTTCGTGAGCGTGCTGGTGCGGCGGTGAGTCTGCCTTTCTTTACCTTCCCCTGAAGAGGGAGGGTCGGCTTCGCGCAGCGAAGGCGAGCGGGGTGGGGTGGCTCAGTCTCCGTCACCCCACCCCGGAGGCGAAGCGTGCACAGGCCCGAGGCTTTCGGTTGCGGTGCGCGCTTCGAATCGCTACTTGCTGTCCATGACGGACCAGCCCGCGAATCACGACAAGATCCTCATCGTCGATTTCGGCTCGCAGGTCACCCAGCTGATCGCCCGCCGGGTGCGCGAGGAGAAGGTCTACTGCGAGATCGTCCCGTTCAACCGGGCCGAACAGGCCTTCAAGGAGATGCGCCCGAAAGCCGTGATCCTCTCGGGCGGCCCGGCCTCGGTCACCGACCAGAATGCCCCGCTGGCGCCGGCCGGCATCTATGACGCCGGCCTGCCGATCCTCGGCATCTGCTACGGCGAGCAGGCGATGGCGCAGCAGCTCGGCGGCGAGGTCGAGGGCGGACACCATCGCGAGTTCGGCCGCGCCGAGATCGAGGTGACGAAACCTTCGGCGCTCTTCGAGGGCATCTGGCACGTCGGCGAGAAATACCCCGTGTGGATGAGCCACGGCGACCGGGTGACGAAGCTGCCCGCCGGCTTCGAGATCACCGGCAAGGCGCCGAATGCGCCGATTGCCATGATCGCCGACGAGACGCGCAAGTTCTACGCCACCCAATTCCACCTCGAGGTGATGCACACGCCGCACGGCGCAGCACTGCTGCGCAATTTCGTGCGCCGCATCGCGGGCTGCCGCGGCGATTGGACGATGCGCGCCTTCAAGGAGGAGGCGATCGAGAAGATCCGCGCCCAGGTCGGCAAGGGAAAGGTCATCTGCGGGCTCTCGGGCGGCGTCGACTCGGCAGTCGCGGCAGTGTTGATCCACGAGGCGATCGGCGACCAGCTCACCTGCGTGTTCGTCGATCACGGCCTCTTGCGCCTCGCCGAGGCCGAGAAGGTCGTGAGCCTCTTTCGCGGCAGCTACAACATCCCGCTCGTGCACGTCGATGCCTCGCGCATCTTCCTCGAGGCGCTCGCGGGCGTCACCGACCCGGAGGCCAAGCGCAAGACCATCGGCAAGCTCTTCATCGACGTGTTCGAGCAGGAAGCCAAGAAGATCGGCGGCGCGCAGTTCCTGGCGCAGGGCACGCTCTACCCCGACGTGATCGAGAGCGTCTCGTTCACGGGCGGTCCCTCGGTGACGATCAAGTCGCATCATAATGTCGGCGGCCTCCCGGAGCGCATGAACATGAAGCTCGTCGAGCCGCTGCGCGAGCTGTTCAAGGACGAGGTGCGGGCGCTCGGCCGCGAGCTCGGCTTGCCCGAGGCCTTCGTCGGCCGTCATCCGTTTCCCGGGCCCGGCCTCGCGATCCGCTGCCCGGGCGAGATCACCCGCGACAAGCTCGATATTTTGCGCCTGGCCGACGAGATCTACATCGAGGAGATCCGCCGCACCGGCCAGTACGACGACATCTGGCAGGCTTTCGCGGTGCTGCTGCCGGTGAAGACCGTCGGCGTCATGGGCGACGGCCGCACCTACGACTACGTGGTCGGCCTGCGCGCCGTCACCTCGACCGACGGCATGACGGCGGATTTTTATCCCTTCGACATGAAGTTCCTGGGTCTGGTGGCGACGCGCATCATCAACGAGGTGAAGGGCGTGAATCGCGTCGTGTACGACGTGACGAGCAAGCCGCCGGGAACGATCGAGTGGGAATGAGGAGTGTGGGACACGCTGGAGGGTTCTGGAGGGATCCAGCCGACTCATTTGACGGTTCTTCGGACGGTTTCATCAGAAGTCGCAAGACGCGACGGAGAAAAGACCGTCAGGAATTCTGATCGTTCTGACGGTCTTTTTCTGTGACCGGCTGCCCGCAGGTTGCAGCGCCGCCCTTCGCGGAATCTTTGAGAAAGTGCGAGCTATCGTAGCGTGGCTACGATTCACGAAACAAATCCAAATTTGGCGCTGGCTCAGGAAACGCGCGGGCGGTCAAAGTCTTGGATCGATCGGCTCGCTCTCAAGCGCCAACACGGCGAAAACGCATTCATGAATTCGCCTCAGCGGTTCGCGAGCAACGAACCGCTTCAACGCCTCATGACCGAGGGCAAATTCGCGAAGGGCGAGATTGCGTTTGCCTCCGAGGCCGCGCTCGCGGAGTCGGACCAGATTCTCGGGTGCGTCGTACTCGGGGCCATAGATGATCCGGAGATATTCGCGGCCGCGCACCTTCAAAGCGGGCTGAATAAGTCCTTTCTTGCCACGAGCAACAAACTGTCGCGGCTTGACTACCATCCCCTCGCCACCATTAATGGTCAGATCCTCCCACCACCTGATTGCATCAGCGACGGCGTTCTCATCGCCGAGCGAAACCGTGCGCCATTGCGTGCGCGTTACGACGCCGTTCGCGGCGGCGGCTAAGCGATCGGCCAAACCCATGTGCCAAACATGGTCCTGATCGAACCAAACGCGACCTTCGCTCGCGAGGAAATGGAATGGCGCGACTTTGAGATCGCCGACGCCGGACACTGGCCACACGTAAGGTGCCCACGCTTTGGCATAAAGCGTGGCGCGCTGCGCGCGATCGGCAAAGTGATCGCGAACGGCGGCGATCTCGATACCGCGATGCTTGGCCCGAGCGAAGGCTTCCGCCGCTGCGTCCAAGCCCGCGCTGGATGACGCGGCGACAGGTGCATACTGGCTTTCAATGAGGCTGCCGGCCTTGGCCGACCACGGCATGATCTCGGCGTCGAAGAGCAGCCAGTCCGTATCGAGCTCTCTCCACAAACCTGCACTATCGACTGCCGAACGCAGCCGGCCGAGAAGGCCTTCGGTCATGGCTTGTTCATTGAAGAACGCCCGGCCTGTGCGTGTCCAGATCGCACCCGTCTCGCTGCCGACAACCCCAAACCGTGCCTTGGCGACATCCGCCGTCTGGCAAAGCGCAAACTCGGCGCGCGAGCCCATGTGCTTCTCCTCGCACACGACTTCCTCCACGCCCCTCGCACGAAAATGCGCGAAGGCTTCCTCTGGCCGCTCCAGCCACCCTTCGCGCTCGCTGGTCTCGGAGGGCGACATCGTTGGCGGAAGATAAGCGAGCCACTGCGGAGCCAATGCAAAACGGCTCATAACTTCCAATGCGGCAGACGCGTTCTCCTCAGCGACGACGATGCGGCCCATGAGTTCCGTTTCGATCCACCGGCGCCCGCTGACATCCTTGATGTCGAGCACCTGATCTGCATCAGCTTGGGCCGATGTCGAATCCGCTGCGCCGCCCAGCGGGCGCATCGGTTCAAACCAGACTTGCTTGGCCGGGACGTCGACAAGTTCCTTCTCTGGCCAACGCAATGCCGTAAGCTTGCCGCCGAAAACACATCCGGTGTCGATGCAGAGAGTGTTGTTCACCCAGTCCGCGCGCACGAGTGGCGTGTGGCCATACACGATGGATGTTGGGCCTCGATAGCTCGCAGCCCAATCGGCGCGAACAGGTAAGCCAAATTCGTCAATCTCACCGGTGGTCTCGCCGTAGAGCGCGAATTCTCGCACAGCGGCCGATCCACGACCGACCATCTCTTCTTTCATTCCGGCGTGTGCGACCGCCAATCGTCCGCCATCCAGCCAGACATGACTGCGGAGTCCGTCGAGGAATTTCGGCAAGGCTTCGCGAAACCCGCGGTCCTGACCCTCCAATTGATCGATGGTCTGCTGCAAGCCATGGGCGATTGTTACTTTCCGTCCCGCCAGCCAACGCTCGAATTTACGATCATGATTGCCCTGGACAGCGTATGCCGTTCCCGCAGCGGTCATGCTCATCGCGATACGCAAGACATCCGGCGAGTTCGGTCCCCGATCGACGAGATCGCCCACGAAGACTACTTTCCGGCCTTCGGGTGGAATCACAGTGACCGCGCGCTCGCCGCGATCCTCGACCCATTCGATCCGGTATCCAAGTTTAGCTAGCAGAGCCTGGAGCTCATCGGCGCAGCCGTGGATGTCGCCGACGATATCGAACGGACCCGCATCGTCTCGCTTATCGGTCCAAAGAGGCTGACGTGTGACCGTGGCAGTATCGATGCTCTCGACGCTGGTGAGATTCCAAACTTGGCGGAAGCCCTCACGCTGAAGACCTCCGAGGCCGCGACGCACTTCCGAGACCATCCTTTGGACGACCTGGCCGCCAAAAGCACGGTCGGGCCGCGCTTTATTACGCTCGATACAAATGTCGATGCCGGGATCGAACACGATGGCGACGGGCAGTGCGTGCCACTGGCGAGCCAACTCGATCCAACCTTTGCGATCCGCCGGACGGACGTTGGTGGCGTCAACGACCGCTAGCTTCCGACGCTTCAGCCGCCTTCCCGCGATTTCGCGAACCAGCTCGAAAGCATCGGCAGTGACGCTTTGGTCCGTTTCATCATCGGACACAAGGGCGCGGCAATAATCCGATGAAATCACCTCCGTTGGCAGGAAGTGCTTCGCTGCGAAAGTCGATTTTCCCGAACCCGTCGAGCCGATGAGCACGACGAGCGAGAAATCGGGGAGCTGAATGTTCTTATCGGCCGCACTCATTGGGTGAAGACCGCCATCTGCGTCGGTGCGCCAAGCGCTGCATCTGGCCGCCCGATGCCGGCGAATGCTGGCCGATAGCCATAAGTCGATCCGACCTTCTCTGCCCAAGCTTCGAATTGGATACGAGTCCACTCGAATCGATGATCAGGATGGCGGAAAGCGCCGGCTGCCAAGTTTGGAAAGAGCGAATTGTATTCCGCGTTCGGAGTCGTCACCACCACGGTTGCCGGACGCGCCTCGCCGAACACCACGCGCTCGACGAGCGGCAAGCGATCCGGATCTAAGTGCTCGATGACCTCGACGAGTGCGGCGGCATCCACGTTGGCCCATCGGTCATCCCGGTAAGTCAAGGAGCCATGCAGGAGCAACACACGTCCCTCCGGCGGGCCGCCCGGGAGATGAAGCTTCAATCGCTTTGCCGCCCACTCCAGTTCACGTGCTGCTGGATCAAGGCCAATCAGCTGCTCCGCCCACCGCTCGCGCAGGAGGCGATGAAGCAACTTGCCTTCGCCGCAGCCCAGATCAGCGATCGTCTTGGCGCCGGCCGCGCGGAGCGCTTCGACGACGGCTGCCATCCGTTCATCGTTCAAGCGGATCGGTGCTTCCAGTGCGTCCTCGGGCGCAACCCGTGCTCCAGGCTCGATGGCCTCCTCTTGCGTCTCTGGTGCCAGCCTCTCGAGGGCGGCACGCGCCAGAATGCCGCGGTGGCGAAGGTAGCGGCGCACAATCAATTCCTTCGCCGGGTGTTGATCGAGCCAACCCTCGCCGCGCTTGAGCAGCTTGTCGATTTCGTCCTCGCCGACCCAATAATGTTTGGCGTCGTCCAGCACTGGAATCAGCACATACAGATGATTGAGAAGAGCACTGAGACGGGCAACTCCCGCCAGCTTCACTCGCGCATAGAGCTTACTAACTGAGCCTGTGTCCGGCCCGACGATCGGATCGATATCAACGCTCCATCCCAGCGGCTCGAAGAGCTGCCGGACCAACTTCTCTCCACCGCGCATCGGTAGGGGCGTAACTACGGCTTCGAGCGGCATGGCGCTATCGGCGAGTTCCTGCCGCGCGTTGCAGACGCCAGTCATTGCCGTCCGGAATGCCTTATTCAAGGCCACCGAGAGAAAGGATGACGCCGCATACGGACGGTCGTTCACGTACTGATCGAGCAAGCCCTGCGCTTGTCCCTTACCCCGAACCAAGCCAACCGGGTCGACATCGAGGATCAGCGCCGCTTCGCAACGCTCGTCGCCGGCCTCGGGATAGAATACCCAGGCCTTGCCAAACGTCTGCTCGATCGCGTGCACTCGCCCGGGATGCTTGTGCAGCAGGTATCCTAGGTCGGTCGCAGGCCGGTGGGTGGTGGCAATGGATAAAAACATGCTGTCAGATAGCCGATGGTGCGATTTTCATCCAGTTGATCGTCGCTGCCGGGGGGCTGGCGGTCTTTTTTCCCGGTCCGGTCCAGTCAGTTATTCTCGCAGAATCCGCGAAAATCCACCGATCGATACCAGATAGTCCCTGAAACCGAGCAGATTCGAAATCGGCGAAATTCGCTTTTGAATTCAAGAGCCCGAATTTTTGACGGATCGGCGAGTCGGTTCTTTGCCGCATAGCGAAAAAAATTGCGCTGATAAATCAGCGCGTTATCATCGCTTAGAACGATCGAGTGGGAAGCAATCTCGATCCGCAATCTCATGCGTCGATCGGACGAGATCGGCTCGTTTCGCTCGCGCTGATCGCTGATCGTGGCAATCAGCTATTGAAATTCCTCGTGGTATCCCAGTTGGGATGTTCTGCCAAAATTGGATACGGGCAGGGCCTGACCGGCCGCTGGCGGCCTACTCGGATCACACGACTTTCTCTTTTTTGTTCCGCCAGCCTCGCTGGCAGCAGTTGAAATTGCTGCTGTTATCCCAGTTAGGTGACGTTGCCAAAATTGGACACGAGGCGGGAGCGCAGACAGATCGCCGAGGCCTCACTGAACCACATGACTTTCTGGCCTTGGTTTGTCGGCCGGTCCTCCCGGGCGACGGCCATTGAAATTGCTGATGTTATCCGGCTAGGTTCGTTCGGCCAAAATGAACGCGATCTGCGCTGACTTGATATCGTTGACCTTCGATGCTGGCTTTGTTCTGCCAAGTTGCTTCGCGTCTGGCTTCGTTCGGGCGCATTGGCTTCGTTCGGGCGGATTGGCTTCGTTCGGGCGCATTGGCTTCGTTCGGAAGGGGCGGCTTCGATCAGTCGGGCTGGCTTCGTTCGGTCAACTTGGCTTCGTTCGATCTGCCGCCACGCAACGGTAAGCAATCCTATGACCTTACCGACCTTTCCTCCTTGTCTCGCGTCAGTATCGAGCGTCCGCGTCCAGTAGGCAAGCGGAAGCTCAATCTATCCCTTCTATTCACGCCCCGATGACTGGCCGTACAAACGCCGACTCGGCGGCTCACGCCGTCCCCTTCGTTTTTTGTCACACTGACTTCACAGAAATCGACTGAATCGTAATGCTCGACACTATTTTGGTTCTACGCAAGCCCGCTATCCATCCTTCGAGCGCATCCCCCTGAGCCTGGGTCAGGAGTTTGCCGCCGTCCGAGGCAGGTCATTCAACAGGTCATTCGACAGGTCATTCGACAAGTCATTCGACAAGTCATTCAAATCGAACTCGTGGCGGACGCCGCCGACCTCGTCACCGCGCGCAGTCGGCGATAATCGCCCGGCGATTGGCCGACCCAACGGCGAAAGGCGTGATTGAAGGCGCTGACCTCCGAGTAGCCGAGCGAAAACGCGATCTCGCTCAGCGCCAGCGTCTCGTTTTCCAACAGGTTCAACGCCAGCGTCTTGCGCACGTCGTTCTGCAGGTCATGGTAGCTCACGCCCGCATCCTTCAGCCGCCGCTGCAGCGTTCGCACCGAGGTGCCGGTCGCATCGGCGAGGTGCTCGATGCCGCTTTCGCCTTTGACCAGCAAGCGGGCGATCTCGCGGCGCAACTGCTCGATCTCGCCGTGCCGCTCCGGCAAGGCGGCGAGCCGAAGATCGCCGTAATGGCGCATCAGGCTCTCGATCATGGCATCGGCCGTCGCCATCGGCCGCTCGAGCAGGCCGGCCTCGAACCGGATGCCGGCCCAGGGATGGCCGACCCGGATATTGTCGCCCATGACTTCCGCGCGGACGCGGCGTTGCGCCGGCGTTTCGTCCGCCAGCTGCGGCAGCAGGACCTCCTGCGGAGTCCAACCTGGATCGCGCAGGCCGACGCGGATGATGTTGCATGCAAAGGCGATCGCCCAATCGGCCTTCTGCCGGTACGACATCATCAGCGGGTCGATGTAGTAGAAATAAACGAACGCGACACCGTCACTCACCTCCAGGCCATGGACCGTTGCGTCGACCATGGTCGGCAGATAGCGACCCATCGTCTCGAAGGCTTCGCCGACCGTGCGCGAGGCGAGGGCGACGTTGCCGACGACGCCGGCGTGGCGAGGCTCGTACCGGGCGCCGAACTTCAAGCCGAATTGCCGATCCGCAAGGACGTCGGCGCAGATTTCCAAGAGCTCCAGATAGCGGATGAGCGGAACGCGCCGATCCGGATCGGTGAGGTCCCCGGGCTCGAGCCCGGCACGGCGCAAGGCCTCGCTCGCATGAGCCCCGCGCGAGCGCATATAGGCATCGAGGCCATAGACGATGCTGGCCAGATTGATGGTCGGCACCGTCACCTTGGCCGCGGCGCGTCTATCCGTCGTCATTGGCGCGATCTCGCAAGGCTTTGGCGGAGTATATCAAGACCGCTTCTCTTTTGCCGACTACCTCAGCGGCACCGAGAGCGGCCATCTCCGGCCGTGCCATGCGAACGCAATGGGACCGGATCATGATGCGATCTATACCGCCGCCCGCGCCGAGCGAGATCGAAGCCTTCATCGGCCAGGTCGTCACCGACCTGAGCGCGGCCTTTTCCGGCGTGCTCATCAATGTGGGGCGCAAGCTCGGCCTGTATCAGGCGATGGCCGACCTCGGCGCCTGCACGTCGGCGGCGCTCGCCGAAGCGACGGGCATTCGCGAACGCTATGTCCGCGAGTGGCTCGCCAACCAGGCTGCAGGCGGCTATGTCGCCTACGATCCCGAGATGCAGATTTACGTGCTGCCGCCGGCGCAGACGATGGTGCTGGCGCTCGAGCACAGCCCCATTTTCATGGCGCCGGCATTCGAGGTCGCCGCCTCGTTCTGGCTCGATGAGGATCAGATCGTCGAAACGTTCCGCTCGGGCGCAGGCTTGGGTTGGCATGCGCACAACCATCGCATGTTCTGCGGCACCGAGAGCTTCTTTCGCACCGGTTATCGTGCGCATCTGGTGAGCCGGTGGCTGCCGGCGCTCGATGGCGTCGTCGAGCGTCTCGAGCGCGGCGCCCGGGTCGCCGACATCGGCTGCGGACACGGCGCCTCGACCATTCTGATGGCGCAAGCGTTCCCCAAGTCGAGTTTCATCGGTCTCGATTATCACGATGCATCGATCGCCACGGCGCGCCAGCGGGCGGCCGAGCAGGGGGTGACGGGCAACATCGCGTTCGAGGTCAAGGCCGCCACCGAGTTCGTCGGCCGCGACTTCGACCTCGTCTGCTTCATGGACTGCCTGCACGATCTCGGCGATCCGGTCGGAGCGCTCGCGTGCTGCCGAAAGGCGCTCAAGCCCGACGGCAAGGTGCTGCTGGTGGAGCCCTATTCCGGGGACCGGCTGGAGGAGAACCTGAACCCGATCGGCCGCATGTACTACGCCGCATCGGCCATGGCATGCACGCCTAATTCGCTGTCGCAGGAGGTCGGGCTCGGCCTCGGGGCGCAGGCCGGCGAGAAGCGCCTGCGCGAGGTCGCGCGCGACGCGGGATTTTCCAGGCTGCGGCGCGTCGCGCAGTCTCCGGTCAACCTGATCCTCGAGCTGACGCCATAAGCGGCCGATCTTCGGCAACGCGATCGAGCACCCATTCGGCGGGTTCATCGGCCGGCAGCAGCTCGCAACGACGTATCGCGGACCGTACGCGTGCTCGGCGCCGACGAAAGGCAAGCGAACATGTCAAAACAGATGGTTCAAAGCGTTCGGCTCGGCCAAACCTCCGGTTCGAATCCGACCGGTGCAACCGCCGTTGGGCTCCTCGGCGTCGGCTTTCTTGCTGCCGAGGGTATCCTGTTCACCTTGCAAGGCCTTCATGAGGTCGCTTATGTGCTGATCGCCGTTTTTGCCGCTTCGACCATATCGAGCATCGTGGGATTTGCCTTCTCGGCGTTGTGCGGCGCGTTGCTGCTCCACATCGTCGACAGCCCACTTCAGGCCGTCCGCGTGATGATCGTCTGCAGTATTGCGATTCAGATGGTCAGCGTCGCTGCGCTGTGGCACGCGATCGATTGGCGTCGCCTCGGCGTCTTCCTGATCGGCGGCTTCCTCGGCGTGCCTGCGGGCGTCTATGCGTTGCTGCATCTCTCAAGGGCGAGCTACAAGATCGTGATGGGCGGCCTGCTCGTGTCCTACGGCTGTTACCTTCTGTTGCGACGGCCTGTTCACGCGTTGCGCCTGGGCTCCCTGTCGGATGCTTGTGCGGGATTCCTGGGCGGCATCACGGGCGGCCTCGCCGGGTTTCCGGGCGCATTCGTCACCATCTGGTGCGGGCTCAAAGGCTGGGACAAGGCGCGCCAACGCGGCGTCTATCAGCCGTTCATCCTGATCATGCAGCCGGTGACGCTCCTTGCCATCGGGCTGATGCGACCGTCGTCGTCGAGCCAGGCACAGCTGGATTGGACGACACTCGCCTTCGTTCCGGCGGCCCTGCTCGGCGCCTGGTTCGGCCTGCGCATCTTCAAGCGGCTTTCGGACCGGCAATTCCAGCTCGTGGTCAACGCGTTGCTCATCGTGTCCGGCATCGCGCTCATGGTCTGACCCGAACCCGAATCGGTGCGCCGCCCATCAAGCGCCTCAGTCCTGTCATCTATTGCACCGTCATTCGATCAAGCGACCAACAGGAGAATCTCATGTCCGGCATTCGACTATCTTTTCTGTTTGCCCTGCTGGCGATCCTGCCGGCAGCCGATGCCGGCCAACCGCCGTCGCAACGGCCCGCATGGCTCGGTGATCTGCGCCTCGGCGGATACGTGATCGTCCTTCGCCACGGCGCGACCGTGTCGGACCAGGCGAGCACCGACTCCATGAGCCGGAACGTATCCGGAGAGCGGCCGCTCAACGCGCAAGGTCGCGCACAGGCGAGATCGATCGGAGCGGCGATGCGTGATCTCGATATCCCGGTGGCCATGGTCCTGACCAGCACGGTCCAACGCGCCGTCGACACCGGGACTCTGCTCGGCCTCGGCGCCGTGACGGCGGCTCCCGACCTCGCCGAAAGCGCTTCTGGAGACGAAAGGAAGCGGCACGCATCGGCGTTTCGCAAGCTCGTCGCGACGCCGCCACCGGCCGACAACAACGTCGTGATCGTGACGCACAAGCCGAATATCGTCGATGCCTTCGGGGAGGACTGGTCCGATGTGCGCGAGGGCGAAGCATCGGTATTCGAGCCGGATCGGCACGGCGGGTACAAGCTGATCGTCCGCGTCCAGGCGGACGAGTGGGCGAAGTGGGCCAAGTCGGCGCACCCGGCGAATTGATGGCCTGCGGCGCGGTCGGTTTGGCCCCTCGACCTGTCGGGCGTGCCCGTTCACGGGCGGCCCGTTCGATCACGATCAAGTCGCATCAGAATGTCGGCGTGCGCGGGCGACATGCCCGCGAAGCTGTCGAGCCGCTGCGCGAGCTGTTCAAGGACGAGGTGTCCCTAGTGGGTATCGATCGACGCACCGGGTAGGAAGGTCGGGTTGTGCAAGACCTCCCAGAGATGACCGTCGGGGTCCTGGAAGTAGCCGGCGTACCCGCCCCAGAAGGTCTTGCGGGCAGGCATTGGAATGTGCGCTCCCGCCTTCTCGGCCAGAGCCATGACCTGATCGACCTCCGCTTCGCTGGACACGTTGTGACCGATGGTGAATTCGGTCGAGCTGCGCGGCGTCGGCTCGATACCAGCGTCGTGCCCGAGATCGCTGCGCGCATAAAGAGCAAGCACGTGGCCGCCTTCGAGGCGGAAGACGACCGTTGCGCCGTGCTCAAACTGCTGCCCGATGATGCCATCGGTCTTCAGACCGAGGCCGTCTCGGTAGAATTTCATCGACTTCTCGAGGTCGTCGACGCCGAGCGTCAGCATGCCAAATCGTGCTCTCACGGTGCTACTCCTCTGTAATCGCTCATCCGGAATTTCGGGAGACGGTGCCTGGCGGCGTCGTTGGCGAAGTTAGTCAATCGGGATATGCCTGAATTGAACGAATCGGCCAAAAGGGCGCGAACTTTTGTGTTCGATGCGGTGCAAGGCGGGATCTTTGCACGAGCAAATGGTAGAACGGCCTTTGGAACCCCGGCCGCGGAGCGCGACGAATGAATCCGGTCCCCGCACGAGCGGTTGGAACATTTCGCAGTTGGCCGATGACGGCGGCAGGACCGCAGGCGTTCGCCTCGGTCTGGGTTCACAGGCTTCCCGAGAAGGATGCGGCATCGATCGCGATTGCGTCCGATGCGACGATAGATCTGCAATGGATCAACCATGCGTTCAGGGTCGCCGGCCCGGACACGCAGGCGCTTACCGAAAACATGCCCGCTGGAGCGCTTGTGATCGGATTCCGCTTCCGGCCTGCCGCCGCGGCGGCGTGGCTGGGAGTAGCCGCCAGCCAGCTCACTGATCAGCGGACTGAGCTTGAAAGCCTATGGGGCTCTCGCGCGCGCCGGGCTGCGGCAGAAGTCGTCGATGACGGGAACGTCGACCGGCTCGTCCGGTCGCTTGTAACCGTGGTGCGCCAGATGAGACCTGCCACTATATGCGCCGATCCGGCGATGGCGGCGGCATATCGGCTGGTCGCGGGCGGCGCTCCGGCCGGCGCGCCGCTTCTTTCATGGCTCAGCCGCGCTCTCGGAACGAGCGAAAGGACATTGCGTCGCCGTTTCGATGAGGCGTTCGGCTACGGGCCGAAGACTCTGGACCGCATCCTCAGGCATCAGCGGTACCTTCACTTGGCGGCAAAGTCGTTGGAAAGCACTGCCGTACTGGCTCTCGAGGCGGGATATTCCGATCAGGCTCATCTCGTTCGCGAAAGCCGCCGTTTGACCGGCAGCTCCCCCGGCATGCTGAATCGGCGTATCGCAAATTTGGTCGAGTAGCCCTGTCGGTCGGTGCCGTCGCGCGTACCACCGCTGGAACTGATTAGATCATCTTAGCACAGCATTTCGATCTTAAACATTTTTCGTAACCGCGCCCGCCACCAGATTGCGACTATGCCACCGAGCGCAATGGGTGCTCGGTTCCCGCGCTCGATCGCCTGCGCGGCCGAAGCGGGCTGCGTAGATTTCGCTGCGGCAATCGGCACCGGAGCAATCGACAGCCAGACTCAATCGATCGACTGCAGCCTGAGGGAGAAAGTCATGACCGGAATTCTCATCGCGCGCTTCAAGATCTCGAACCCCGAAAGCTACCGACGGTATGCGGCCATTTCAGGCCCGGCCGCGAAGGCGGCAGGCGGAAGATATCTCGCGGTCGGCGCACCGCAAACGGTGCTGGAAGGGGATGAACGTCCCGATCGCGTCGCGGTCGTTGAATTCGACAGCCCCGAGAAGGCTCGCGCGTTCTACGACTCCGAGGCCTACCAAAGGGCGCGTTCGGAGCGGCAGGACGGCGTCGAAGCCCGAATAGTCGTCATGGGCGGCCCAGACCAGAGTCAGCGCGCCGCCGACGGATGGTCGGTCGAGAGCTGGCGGCGGTTCTGGTCGAAACCCGATCCTGAGGTTGCTAGAAGAAGAGTGCCGACCGTGGTCCGCCCGGACGTGGTCGGCCACTGGCCCGGTGGTTGGGGCACGGTTCGAGGCATCGACAACTACTTGCAGCGGGTGCTCGACTTCATGCGCCTGGTGCCCGACCTCAGTCTGAAAGTGGAGGAGTATGCGTATGGAAATGACGTCGCCTTCATCCGATGGAGCGGCAGAGGCACCGGGCCAACCGGGCCGTTCGAGTGCGTCGGTGTCGATCGCTTCATCCTTCGCGATGGGCTGGTCGTCGAGAACCGAATTATAAGCGATCACGAGATATTCAGACAGCTCGCCCGGCAGGCGAATCCCAACTGAATCGTCGGAGCAGACCTTGAAGAAGCAGATACTGGTTCTCGGCGGTGGTTTCGCGGGTCTGTGGAGCGCCGTCGGCGCCGCGCGCAAAGTTGCCGAGCAAAAGGCCGAAGGCGAGGTCGAGATCACGCTGGTCGAGCGCACGACCTATCACAACATTCGGGTTCGCAATTACGAGGCGGATCTGAGCGACGTCTGCGTCCCGCTCTGCGACGTCCTGCCGCCGATCGGCGTCGGCGTCGTGCATGGCGAAGCCATCCGCATCGACACGGCCGGCCATCGCATCTTGGTGCGAGGCGAGGGGGTCCGCGAGCTTGCGTATGATCGCCTCGTGATCGCATTGGGCAGCGAGCTCGTGCGGCCCCCGATTCCCGGCCTTGCCGAAAATGCCTTCGACGTCGACACCTACGCGGCGGCGGCGCGCTTGGCGCGGCATATCGACCTGTTGGGCAGCCGGGCTCCGGCGCCGGGCCAATTCACCGCGGTGGTCATCGGGGCCGGGCTGACCGGCCTCGAGACGGCGACGGAGCTCCCGCAGCGCCTGCGGCGCGTGCGCGAGCACTCCAAGTCGTCAGAACCCATCAGGGTCATCGTCGCCGATCGGCTTCCGCACGTCGGCTCCGACATGGGAGACAGCGCCCGTCCTTTCATCGAGGAGGCGCTGTCCAGCCTTGGGATCGAGCGACGAACCGGCGTCGGCATCGCCGGCGTCGAAGCGAACGGCGTCACATTGGATGGCGGCGAGAAGATCGATGCCGCCACGGTGATCTGGTGCGGAGGCATGCGGGCCAATCCATTGACGCAAACGCTTCCGGGTACGCGTGACAGGTTCGGCCGGCTCGCGGTCGACGAATTCATGCGCGTCATTGGCGTGCCGGATGTCTTCGCCGCCGGCGACGCCGCGTGCGCACAGGTCGACCGGGATCACGCATCGGTCATGTCCTGCCAACATGGCCGACCGATGGGACGATTTGCCGGTCACAACGTCGCCGCCGACCTGCTCGACGAGCCGATGCTGCCTTTGCGCATCGATTGGTACACCACGATTCTCGATCTCGGCCCCTGGGGTGCGGTCTACACGACCGGCTGGGATCGCCAGGTGATCGCCAGCGGCGCCGCCGCGAAAGCGACCAAGCAAACGATCAATTGCCGGCGCATCTATCCACCGCGAAACAAGCGAGCCGAGGATATCCTGGCGGCCGCGGCGCCTGTCATTCAAGCTCCGCCGGAGGTCGCGGCAAAGGGCGTGTCTCGCTCCGGCGTCAGTGTGCCCAGCACGGCGGACTCGACCTCGTCCGTGGCGAGCATCAGCGGCGGCAGGTCGAAGCCGCCTTCGACGGCGGCGTTCTGACGCGCCGCGACGGTCGTGCTCCGACACGCCACCTCGAGACGAGCTCCATCTCTTGATTGCCGCTAGGGTCGCAACTCCGTTGCTGCTCCTTCCGTCCCGCACCTGCACGAGCTGCCCGCCTTCCGCGATCCTGCCGAGAGTGACCGGCGCATGGCCGAGCTGCTCGACCAGGGCGCCCCCTTGCGGTCGCGCCTTCATGGTCGCTCGCCAGGACCACGACCGGTCGTCGGCCGTCGATGACCTGTTGACCAAAAAATCCGACCCGGTCGCCTCTTGACAGGCAAGTGATTGCTTGCATATAAACAGGCAAGTAACTACTTGCATGTCGTGACCATGACCGACCGCCGCCATGACGCCGACCTCCTCTTCAAGTCGCTCGCCGATGCGAACCGGCGCAAGCTATTGGATGTGCTCCATGCACACGACGGCCGCACGCTCAACGAGCTGTGCGAGCACCTGGACATGACGCGCCAGGGCGTGACGCAACACCTCGACGTGCTCGAGGCGGCGAACCTGGTGGCCACGGTGCGGCGCGGTCGCGAGAAGCTGCACTTTCTGAACCCGGTGCCGTTGCAGGAAATTTACGAGCGGTGGATTGCCAAGTTCGAGAAGCCGCGCCTCAAGGCCCTTGCGAAGCTGAAACAACGACTGGAGAAAGTCGATGACTAGATCAACGTTCCACTACGTCACCTACATCCGCACAACACCCGAAAAGCTGTGGTCGGCACTGACGACCGACGTGGAGTTCATGAAGCAGTATTGGTTCGGCATGCACTGCGAAAGCAAGTGGACGGCCGGGTCCTCGTGGAAGATGGTATCGAGCGACGGCGGCATCACCGATGCGGGCGAGATCGTCGAGGCCCAGCCGCCAAAGCGCCTGGTGATCCGCTGGCGCCACGAGAAAATTCCCGAGCTGAAGGCCGAGGGCGAATCGCTCTGCACGATGGAACTGGAGCCGATGGGGTCGGCGGTGAAGCTCTCCATCGTGCACACGATCGAGCGCGAGCCCTCGAAGTTGATCGGGGCGGTGTCGGGCGGCTGGCCGAAGATCATCTCCAATCTGAAATCGCTGGTGGAGACCGGGTCGGTCGTCCTGAATGACTCGGGAAAGAAGTAGGAGCGTGCGATGGCCACGACCACCGATCTCGATGACGTCTCCGCCAGCGTCGGCGCCTTCGCAACCCAGCTCGGCAATCGCGCGATCCCGTTCGCCATGATCGCCCGATCCCAGGTGCGCGAAGACGCTCAGGCGCGGGTTGAGCAAGCCTTCGAGAAGGCGGTTGCGCCCGCGCGACGGCAGCCTGGTGTTCTGGCCTATCGGCCGCACCGCGATCCGGCGGCCGCTGGCGGCTTCGCGGTCGACGAATGCTGGAAGAGTCTCGACGACCTGGAAGCCCACCTGCGCACGTCTTGCGTCGCCGAGCTGCGCCGGGAGGTCGAAGCCGCGATGGTGGGGGCGCCGGGGTTCAGCCGGCTTCGACCTTTGTGAGTCGAGATCCAATCGAAGACCTCATGGTGGCAAACGCAATGTTGAAAAACCAAATGTCCCTCGCGCTCAGGCTTTTTATCGGCTTCGCAGCTGCGGCAATCGCCAGCAGCCAGGCGCTGGAGGCCAGATCCGAGGAGCCTGCGATTGTGAAAAACATCGTGCTCGTGCACGGCGCCAACACTGACGGCTCAGCGTGGCGAGGCGTCTACGACATCCTGACAGAAGACGGGTACCACGTGAGCGTCGTTCAGCAGCCGCTTACCGGCCTTGCCGATGATGTTGCCGCAACGTCGCGCGTCATCGACCAGCAAGACGGACCGGTCGTGCTGGTCGGTCACAGTTATGGCGGCACCATAATCACGGTCGCCGGCGCTGATCAGAAAGTGCGAGCGCTTGTCTACGTTGCGGCATTGCAGCCGGACGTCGGCGAGACGACCAGCAAGCTGGCCGCCTCGATGCCGGGGCGTGTGCCGAGCAGCGATTTCAAACCGACCAAAGATGGCTTCATCTTCATCGATCCGAACAAATTTGCGGCCGATGTGGCGGCCGATCTGCCGCCCGCGCAAGCAAGGTTCATGGCAAACTCGCAGATGCCGGTGGCGGCGGCCGCTTTCGACGCGCCGGTGACAGTCGCGGCATGGCACGACAAGTTCAGCTATGGGATCATCGCCACGGCAGATCACGCGCTCAACCCCCAACTCGCGCGCTGGATGTACCAGCGCTCAGGCGCCGAGGTGGTGGAGATCAATGGCAGCCATTTGGTCCACGTCTCCCATGCGCGTGAGGTCGCCAGCGTCATCGAACGAGCGGCCCGCCGAAAAATCAGCGCGTTGCGATGACTTGAAACCATCGCGTGGGAGTGGGCGCGTGCGCATCGACGGTTTCGTCATCTATCGCCGCTCCAGGAAGCCGCGGCCTGCGAAGATCGCGGGCATCGCCCTTTCGATCCGCGCGGTCCGCGTCGCGGACTGCTTCGCTCCGGCGAAGTGATAAAGGTATCCCCGTTGCCGGCCCGGCGTCAGCGCCTCGAAGGCGCGCCGGAACCGCGGATCGTCGCGAAATTTCTGCTTCAATTCCGCGGGCACGGGAAGCTCGCGCGGCTTCGTCTCCACCTTCTTTCCGGCCTTCGCGGCCGCCGCCGCCTCGCGCACGTAGGCCTCGATGGTGGCCGCCTTCGTCGCGATCTCCTTGGCGCTGGTGAACTTCATCACCCGCGCCGCCTGCACCCGTCCGAGCTGCACCAGCAGCTTCTTGCGGTCCTCGAGCAGCGCACCCTGAAAGAAGCCGAGCGCGCAATATTCCTTGAAGCCCTGAATGATGACGACGTTCTTGCCAGCCGTCGTGTAGCATGGCTTTCCCCACTTGCGCTCCAATTTCAAGTCGAACCTGGACAAGATCCTTTGCAGCGCGGCAATCTCAGCCTGCCACCGCTCTCGATACGCCATCTCCATGCCGCACCTCGACTGTTGCAAGTTCAGGCTTACCTTGCGCCGAGACGGCGAGGCGGTCGAGGGGCCGGGCCAACCCATCGTTCGAGATGACCGTCAGCGACGCTGACCTGCTCACCGTCGTTCCCGGCGAGCGGAGGAGGGTGGTTGGCCACAAAAATACCAAAGCTGAAGCTATTGCCTAACTGTTGGCAAAATGATGTTAGGCACATGCTCAACCAATCGCCCGATCTTGACCGTCTGTTCAACGCGCGATGGTGGAACGGCTCAGCCGCGGTCCGGCAGCGGTGAGTGAGCTCGCCCGGCCGCTACCGATGTCGCTGCCGGCGGCCATGCAGCACCTCGGGTGTTGCAGGCCGCCAGGCTCGTACGCTCGGAGAAGATCGGACGGGTGCGGATGTGCTCGATCGAGCCTGATGCGCGGGCCTTGGCAGAGCAGTGGGTCAATGCCCGACGCGTCGAATGGGAGCACCGGCTGGCCCGTCTGAATGCCTATCTCGACAACCTACCGAAAGAGGAGACCGGCGATGCCGACTGACCAACCCACCCTGACCCTGCATATGCACCCGCTCGCCTCCTATTGCTGGAAAGTGCTGGTCGCCCTCTACGAGGCCGAAACCCCGTTCCGCCCGGTGCAGATCAATGGGCTTCCGCGGGACAACAAGGCATACGTGGAATTGTGGCCGATCGCCAAGATGCCGCTGCTGCAGGATGGCGACCTCGTCCTGCCCGAGACTTCGATCATCATCGACTACCTTCAGGCCCATCACCCGGGTTCGGCCGTCCTGATCCCGGCCGATGGCGACGCGGCCCGCGAGGTAAGGCTGTGGGACCGCTTCTTCGATCTCTATGTCCAGACGCCGATGCAGAAGTTCGTGTCGGATCGGATGCGACCCGAGAACGCCAAGGATCCGGTCGGTGTCGACGAGGCCCGCGCCACGCTCGACATCGCCTACGCGATGCTGGATCGGCGGATGGCCGAGCGCACCTGGGCCGCCGGCAATGCGTTCTCGATGGCGGACTGCGCCGCCATGCCGGCTCTCTTTTACGTCGAGGCGGTCCATCCATACCGCGCCGCCTATCCGGCGCTCGCCGCCTACTTCGAGCGGCTGGTGGGCCGGCCGTCCGTTCAGCGGGTCATTCGGGAAGCGCAACCATGGCTGAAGTATTTCCCGTTCGTCGACGCGCTCGAACCGCGCTTCCTCGGCGCGCAGGCGGCATAGAGGTGTCAGACGCAAGATTGCGGACCGAGACTGCTTCGCTTCGGTCACAATGATGAAACAGGCAGCGTCCCCTACGTCTTCCACAAGCCGCGGGGCGAGGCGGAGGCGGGGAGATATCCGCAATAGCGGGAATCAGGCGAAGTCACCGAAGCTCGGCAAGCCAGCGCAGCGGGGCGAGATCCTGTCCGTCGGCAAGGGCGCGGACGTCACGCGGCGTGACGCCGAACTGACGCCGGAAGGCGCGCGCGAAGGTCGCGTCGCTCGCGAACCGGCTCTCGATCGCGATATCGAGAATGCGCCGGTGCCGCGTCTCGGGCGCGGTGAGCTGTGCGTAGGCGCGGATGAGACGGCGCTCCTGAATGTAGCCCGCCAGCCCGCCCTCCGGCTCGAACAGCCGGTAGAGGGCCGAGCGCGACAGCCCGAAGCGGCGGCACAAATCGTCGACGCCGAGGGCCGGCGCGACGAGGTGCTGCTCGATGTGGCGCTTGATGCTCGACAGCAACGCCTGTCCGGCAATGTCTGCGCCGTCCCGGTCGCCCGGCCCCAGAGCTTGTGCGGCGAGATGGGTGAGCTCGCGAACCTTGCCGTCGATCTCGGACGCGGCGAGACCAGGCGGCGCGTCGTTGAGCGCCAGCATATGCTCGCGAATCAGGCGGGCTGACGCCGTCTCGCGCCGGATCAGCGAGGCTTGCGCCGCGTTGGGCGCGGCGAGCAGCGGCGCGAGGCGCGATCGCGGAACGAGCAGGTTGACGGCGCGGGTCGAGCGGTCGTCTGAATACGATCGCGAGGCATTCGGCTCGCTGTAATCGACGACGAAGATGTCGCCGGGGCGTGCCGTAATGGCGCGGCGTCCCGCGCTGAACGCACATCCGCCCGCGAGGTACATCGTCAGCATCAGATGATCGATGCCGGCGCGTGCAACGACGGAGGCCGTACGGTCGTAGATCACCGGCGAGATGGTGATGTCGACCAAAGCGGCGGACCCGAGATGGCGGGTCGCCGAGCGCATGCGAAAATCCTCAATCGCGCCGGGGACCCTCGTTTCGGCGGCGCCAGCCGCGATCTCGCGAAAACGGGCGAAGCCGCGCGCGCCGGCGGCGGAGTCGAACCAAGGGGCGGTCATTGGATGGCCGTCGGGATGGTCGTTGGGATGGTCGCTGGGATGGTCATGGCCCTGCAGGCGGGTTGGTGGAGCTTGCGCCACTCGCTCGTGCCCTCGTCGCGCATTCCGTCATCGGCATTCATCTCAGTCATGCGGCCACACCCACGCGATCCATGGCACCTCAGTTATGTGACGACAAGACTACACATTGCACCCGCGCCAAATCCCTAAATGGAGTGCCGCTCGCGGACCAGCTGTTGCCGATCGGCCACAGGACCCGGTCGTTTTTCTTGCCGTTCCCGCGAATGGGACGCTCGGCAAAGTGCCGTCTCTCGCAGCGTGGTGGGGTGAGGCGGCCAGCCGCAACGCAGCGGCGCGGCCCGTTGCTGCCATGAGTTGAGCGAGGGAAGCGTTGCAATGCAAATACGCATCGGCCGCCGCAGAGGGGGGTTGCTGCTCGCCTCGTCCTCGATCGCGGCGCTGCTCGTCGGCGGCGGAGCGCCGGCGCTGGCCGGCACCTGCGGCATCAACGATGTCGGCATTTCGACCGGGCCGGTGCCCAATTCCGGCGCGATCAACTGCATCAACATTCAGAGCTCGACGGTAACCGGCGACGTCACCAACACGGCGACCGGCACCATCAACGCCGGCGCGGCGTTTCCTACCAACATCGGCATTACGATCAACAACAGCACGATCAACGGCGCGATCATCAATGCCGGGTCCATCGCCGCGCCCGGGTCCGCCGGTGTAGCCGGTGTCGGTATCGAGGTCACAAATGCTTTGGTCACCGGCGGAATCACCAACAGCAGTGCGCTGTCGGCCAAGAGCGCAGGCATCGTCGTCGGCAACCTTACGACGTTCGGCGGCGGTCTCACCAATAATGGCACGATTCAATCGGGCGAGGGCATCGGCATCGAATTCGTTTCGACGTTCGCCGGCGACGTCAGCAACAACGGCACGATAGCGGTTCACGGCACTGGCCTTCTTATCGGTGCCGTCTCGACCTTCACCGGCAGCGTTGCCAACACCGGCACAATCAGTGCGGGCGCCGGCATCGGTATTGTCGTCGAGGGGCTGTCGGCCTTCACCGGCAATATCAGCAACGCCAGCACCGGCACGATCGCGGCACACGGCACGGGCATTTTTGTTGGCACCGTCACGAGCTTCGGCGGCGGCGTCACCAATGCGGGCAGCATCACGTCACACAGCGGCGACGGCATTTTCGTCGTCGGCGTTTCGACTTTCGGCGGCAATATCAGCAACGCCGGGACGATCTCGGCGCCTGGCACCGGGGGGCAGGCGACCGGGATTTCGGTGATCGGCATTACGACCTTCCTCAACGGCATCACCAACACCGGCTCGATCACGGCCAACGCGAACGGCATCTCGGTCCGGACGATGTCGTTTTTTGCCGGCAACGTCAGCAATAACGGCACGATCTCGGCTCACAGCACCGGCTTTATTCTGGGCAACATCTCGACCTTCGGCGGTAGCGTCACCAACGCCGGCACGATCAGCTCGAGCGCCCGCGTCGGCATGTTCATCGGCGCCATGTCGACCTTCGCGGGCAGCATCAGCAATGGCGGTACGATCACGGCCCATTCCCAAGGTGTCGAGGTCGTCCTCATCTCGACCTTTGCGGGCGGCATCACCAACACCGGGTCGGTCAGCTCGGCCACGTCGTTGGGCATCGGGGTCGGATCCATCTCGACCTTTGGCGGCAATGTCAGCAGCAACGGCACGATAACGGGCCAGAACGGTATTATCGTCGATAACGTTGCGGCCTTCGGCGGTGGCGTCATCAACACCGGCAAGATTATCGCAACGAGTGCGGGCGGCATCGTCATCGTTGGTATCTCGACCTTCGCGGGCAGCATCATCAATGGCGGCACGATCTCGGCGGTTGGGACCGGAATTGGCGTGGGCAGCGTCGCCACTTTCGGCGGCGGCATCAGCAATACGGGCACCATCTCGGCTGCTGCCGGCATTGTCCTGGTCAGCCAGCCGTCGGTCAGCGTCTTCGACTCCGGCACCATCATCGGCACGGGCGGCACGGCCATTGCATTCGCCTCAGGCACGAACACGCTCACGCTCGGGCCGGGCTTCAACATTCAGGGCAACGTGGTCGGCGCCGGCGCCGACACATTCCAACTCGGCGGCAACGGCTCGGGCAATTTCAATCTGTCGACCATCGGCCCGCAGTATCAAGGCTTCACCACCTTCAATGTCGTGAGCGGCGTGTGGAACACGACCGGGACGTTCAGCCAGGCGCAGGCCTGGAACGTCAATGGCGGAACGCTCGCCGGCACCGGCACGTTCGCGTCGGTCAACGTCAATGCGGGCGGCACGCTCGCGCCCGGGACGCCCGGCACGCCGGGCACGGTGATGACCATCGACAGCAACCTCACCTTTGCGCCGGGGGCGGCCTATCTGGTGAACCTGAACCCGACCACGGCATCGCGCGCCACGGTCGTGGGCACCGCGACGCTCAACGGCGTGGTGCAAGGGTTCCTGGCGCCCGGTCTCTACAACGGCAAGACCACCTACGATGTCCTCGATCTCGGGAGCCGCAGCGGCCAGTTCACCGGCTTCACGGCGCTCAATGCGCCGGGCTTCGGCGGCACGCTCACCTACACGTCGACCGACGTGCTGTTGAACCTCACGGCCAACCTCGGCGGCGGGGGTGGCCTCAATCAGAACCAGCAGAATGTCGCGAGCGCGATCGACAATTTCTTCAATTCCGGCGGCACGCTGCCGGCGAATTTCCTGCCCCTGTTTGCGCTGAGCGGCTCCGGGCTGCCGCAATTCGACGGCGAGGTCGCGACCGGCGCCGAGCACGCGGCGTTTCAGTTGACCAACGAGTTTCTCGACCTGATGCTCGATCCATTCGCCAATGGGCGCGGCAACAGCAGCGGCGTCGGGCCAGGGCTCGGTTTCGCGCCGGACGAGCAGACCAGCCTGCCGCCCGACGTCGCGCGCGCCTATGCGGCAATCCTGACCAAGGCGCCGCCCCCGAGCTTCGCGCAGCGCTGGAGCGCCTGGGGCTCGGCCTATGGCGGCGCCAACACTGCCAATGGCAATGCGGTGGCCGGATCGAGCAACATCACGGCGAGCACCTATGGCTTTGCGGGCGGCATGGATTATCGCGTGACGGCGGACACGAGCGTCGGTTTCGCGCTCGCGGGCGCCGGCACCAGTTGGAGCCTCGCGAACGCGCTCGGCACCGGACGCAGCGACGCGCTGCAGGTCGGCGCCTACGGCATCTCGCGGTTCGGCCCGGCCTATGTCGCCGGCGCACTCTCTTTCAGCAATCACTGGTTCACCACCAGCCGCTTCGCATTAGGCGATCAGCTCAAGGCGGACTTCGTCGGGCAGGGCTATGGGGCGCGCGTCGAAGGGGGCTATCGCGTCGCCGTGCTGCCGACCCTGGGCGTGACGCCCTATGGCGCCGTCCAGCTCCAGGATTTCAAGACGCCGGCCTACGGCGAGACCGACCAGACCGGCGGCGGCTTCGGGCTCAACGTCGCGGCGATGAACGCAACCGACGTGCGCACCGAGCTCGGCTCACGCTTCGACGCGCCGACCTTGCTTGGGAGCATGCCGCTGGTGCTGTCAGGCCGCCTCGCCTGGGCCCACGACTTCGTCAGCAACCCGGCGCTGAGCGCGGCTTTCCAGGCGCTCCCCGGCGCGAGCTTCACGGTCAACGGCGCGCCGGTGCCGCGCGACTCCGCGCTCACCACCGCGGCGGCGCAGCTCTTCCTCACGCCGCAATGGACGTTGGGCGCGAAATTCGAGGGCGAGCTCGCGGCCGGCGCGCAGACCTATGCCGGCATCGGCACGCTGCGTTACCGGTGGTGAGGGCACGCCCCGCGATGGGCCGCCGTCCTTGCGAGCGAAGCGAGCAATCCCGCCCCACGGGCGCATGAGATTGCGCATCGATTGCTCAGCCTCGCTCGTCATGACGATGCCGAGCCTCCGGTGAAATTTCGAACCGACGCTGGCAAAATTGGACGCGGGAGCTCGTCGCGCGGCCGCAATTGATATCGATGGCACTGCCGCGCTGAGCTCCTCCGAGATCTCGTACAGGTCGGAAAATTTCGCGGTCGATGTCACAAGCCGCGTTTCCGCTTCGTCATGTCTCCAGAAATCCCCTCACCATCACGCGGCGGATGCGCGCCGGGACGGCGCGCGCGGAAGGAGACATCATGCCTGACACGATATTGATCATCGGCGGCGGTTTTGCCGGCTTCTGGGCCGCGGTCGCGGCCAGGCGAGTCGCTGGCCCGGAAGTCGACGTAACCCTGGTATCGCCCGAGCCCGCGCTCGTCATCCGGCCACGCCTCTATGAGGCAAAGCCCGAGACACTCGCGGTCGACGTCCTACCGCTCCTGCGCAAGGTCGGCGTGAACTTCGTGCGCGGCGAGGCGGCGGGGCTCGACACCACCGCAAGAGCCGTGACGCTCGCCGCCGGCGACCGTCTCGCATATGATCGCCTGGTCGTCGCGACCGGCAGCCGCATGCGTCGGCCGCCGGTCCCGGGCGCTGAAACGGCCTTTTCGGTCGACACTCAGGCGGACGCGATCGCCTTCGACCGCCGCCTGCGCGAGATTGCCGCCAACGTCGCCGCGCCGACGATCGTCGTCATCGGTGCCGGCTTCACCGGCATCGAGCTCGTTCTCGAGCTGCGCGACCGGCTCGCGGCGCACGGCGCCGCGGGGGCGGCCGAGGGCGCCCGCATCGTCCTGATCGATCGCGCCGAGACCGTTGGGCCGGAGCTCGGCCCGGGGCCGCGGGCCGAAATCGAGGCGGCGCTCGCGGCCGCCAATGTCGAGCTGCGCCTCGGCGCGAGCGTGCAGGCCTTGGCGGCAGACCGCGTGAGCTTCGCCGACGGGAGCGCGACCGTCGCCGACGCCGTGGTGCTCGCAACCGGCATGGCGGCGGCGCCATTTGCGGCCCAGGTTCCCGGCGAGCGGGACCGGTTGGGCCGGGTCGTCGTCGACGCCGCGCTCGCGGCGCCGGCCGCGCTGGGCATCTTCGTTGCCGGCGATGCCGCGTCGGCGGATACCGGCGACGGCCATCGGACGCTGCAGTCGTGCCAGCACGCGAACCAGCTCGGCCGCGTCGCCGGCGAGAACGCGGCGCGCGATCTGCTCGGCCTGCCGCCGGTGCCCTATGCGCAGTTGCGCTATGTGACGTGCCTCGATCTCGGTCGCTCCGGCGCGGTCCTTACGCAAGGCTGGGAACGCCTGGTCGAGAAGACCGGCGAAGAGGGAAAGGCGGTGAAGCGGCTGATCAACACGCAGATCATCTATCCGCCCGCCGGTGGCACAGCCGACGCGTTGCTGGCAAGCTCGAGCATCGATCTGGCCGCACGAGCCGGGCGGGTCGACGGCACCGAAGCCGGTCCAGAACCCGTTCCACCGAAGGCGAGCTGATCGATCCTGCGGTGATTGCGAGGACGCTGATCGCGGACCGGGCCACTGAATCGATCCACTCGACGACTTGAACGAGCCGATGAAATCAGAACCGACCTCCTCGACAGACGATTTGGTGGTCCCGCCGCAGGACCGCGCCGAGATCGTCGATGCGCTCTATCGCTTCGCCGCCGGGCAGGACCTGGACGATCGCGCACTCTTCGAATCGGCCTTCTCGGCCGATGCCGCGCTGGATTTCACACAGCCGGCGGGGCGGCTCGGAATCACATTACCGATCTTCCGAGGCCGGGAAACCATCACCGATACGGTCTTCTCCGCCGTCGGCGGTCTCGACACGACCCACTCGGTCACAAATCCGCGCATCGTCTCCTTCGATGGTGAAACAGCCGTCCTGTTCGCGCTGGTGGAAGCGCAGCATTTGCCGATCGGCGATCATAGCCGCCATCTGCTTCTCAAGAACATCTATGCGATGAAGATGTCACGGCATGGGCGCCGGTGGGTCATCGATGAGATGAATATCGAGAACGTCTGGATGGACGGCGACCCGACGGTGCTGTTCCCGGCCGCCGGCGCGCCGGGCGAGGCGGCGTGATGGAACGGACGCCCCACCAGGACGCCGCCGCTGTGTTCGGTCCGCTGCGGCCGGGCCTGATCCGTGTCGCTTACCGCATGCTCGGCTCGGTCGCGGATGCGGAAGACGTGGTGCAAGACGCGTTTCTGCGCTGGCTCGATGTCGATCGCAAATCCGTGCGCGAGCCGGCGGCGTTCTTGCGCAGAGTCGTTACGCGCCTGTGTCTCGACCGCCTGAGGTCAATGCGCCGCGAGCGCGAGCACTATGTCGGCACTTGGCTGCCGGAGCCCGTCGTCGAATCGGGAGAGGAAGGCGCGGACGACGTCACCTTGCCGCTGTTGATGGCGCTGGATCGTCTGTCGCCGCTGGAGCGTGCCGCCTTTCTGCTTCACGACGTGTTCGGTCTCGATTTCGACGAGGTCGCGGCCACGATCGAACGAGACCCGGCGGCATGTCGGCAACTCGCCAGCCGCGCCCGCGCCCACGTGCGCGCCGATCGTCCGCGCTATCCGGTGCCGAAGCAACGAGGCCTGGAGATCGCGGAAGCGTTCTTCGCCGCGTCACGAGACGGCGAGATGGACCGCTTGCGCGGGTTGCTTGCCGCAGACGTCGCCGTCTACGCCGACGGCGGCGGCAAGGCGACGGCGCACGGCGCACCCGTCATCGGGATCGACGGTGCGATGGGTCTGTTCGAACGATTTGCGCCGGTGTTCGCCGCGAACCGATCCCGCCTCGTGCGCTATGGCTTCGTCAACGGCCTGCCGGGCTTCGTCACCATGGAAGGCGGCGAGGTTCTGCAAACCACCGCCCTGCAGATCGAGAATGATCGGGTCGTCGCCGTCTACGTCACGCGCAATCCCGACAAGCTCAAGCGCGTCGCCGAAACGTTGCATTGACGGCGCGGGCGGCGCCCATTTCGGCGAGGATCCATTCGCGGAAAGCCCTCATCGAGGGCGTCTCCGCGGGCGAATCAGGCGCGTCAGCCCATAGCCGCCGGCGTGCACGGCCGTCCTGAAAGGTTGCGCGATCCTTCCCAAGTCGATCTCATGACGAAACATGGCGACGGAACGAGGGCGAGGCCGACGCCGCGCGCGGCGGCCTCCACGAGCGTCAGCGAGGAGGCGAACATCCAGCCGCGCAGCGCGTTGAGCGGGAGCTGGGAGATTTCCATGGACAGCCTGGAGGCCAAGATTTTCTCATGTCTGAGCCGAGAAATGGCCGTTTGTCCAGGGTAACTGCTGCCGCCATGGGCGCGCGCGCTCGGCATCGATCTCGTCAATCTGAAGGAAGACACGTCATGGCAAAACCGTTGTCACGCCGGCGGGCGCTTGCCGGCAGCTTGCTGGCGGTGCCGGCGCTGGTGGCGCGCGCGACCGGAGCGCACGCCGAGACGGGTCGACCCGCCGAAGCGAGGCTCGCCGAGCTGGAGCGCCGGCATCCCGGCCGCATCTATGTGAGCATCCTCGATCTCGCGAGCGGCAAGCGCATCCGGCACCGCGCGAACGAGCGCACGCTCATGTGCAGCACCTTCAAGGCGCTGGCGGCGGCCCTCGTCCTCGCGCGCGTCGACAAAGGGCAAGAGAGCCTGGACCGGCGCATCACGTTCGCGAAGGCGGATGTCGAGGCCAGCTACTCGCCGGTCACCGGGGCGCGCACAGGCGCGCCCGGCATGACGGTGGCGGAGCTGTGCGAGGCAGCCGTCACCCTGAGCGACAACACCGCCGCGAACCTGCTTCTCGCGAGCTTCGGCGGACCGGCGGGCTGGACGGCGTTCTGCCGCACGCTCGGCGACGACGTCTCGCGTCTCGACCGGGTCGAAACCGCGCTCAACTATCACGATCGCCCGGACGATGTCCGCGACACCACCACGGCCGACGCGATGCTGGAGAACCTGCGCAAGCTTCTCTTCAGCGGCGTCCTGTCGGGTCGCTCGCGCTCGCAACTCGCGGCGTGGCTGATCGCCTGCAAGACGGGCGACGCGCGCCTGCGCGCGGGCGTGCCGAAGAATTGGCTCGTCGGCGACAAGACCGGCACCAATGGCGACAAGCACGGAAACGCCGGGGACATCGCCGCCTTGTGGCCGCCGGATCGCGCGCCGATGCTCGCGACGGTCTACTGCGAAATCCCGTCGATACCGGCCGGCGAGCGCAATGCCATCTTTGCCGAAATCGGACGGATCGCAGCGCAGATGTGACGCTCACTGTGAAGTCCCGCTTCACACCCCATCAATATTGTCTCGAATAGCCGCGCGCGGGAGCTCGCCTATCTCAGGCTGGCGATCGTGCCCCATCCCGGAGCCGTCGCCACCTGACAGGAGCATGGACGATGGACGATCAGTCGCACGGCCAAAAGGCAGCTTCCACCACGACGACCACGGGCGTCTTCGCGCTTCTCACCGCAAAGGCCGGCGTGAAGCGCGAGCAGATCATGGCGATCATGCCCGCCGAGATCCGCGCGACGGTCCAGCTCCATCTCGACGGCAAAATCCGCGAATGGTACTCGCGCGCGGACGGCAGAGGCGGGGTGTTCCTCCTGAATGCCGCAGATGTCGCCGAGGCGAGCGCCATCATGGAGGGCTTGCCGCTCGCCAAGGAGCACTTGCTCGATCACGCGTACATTCCGGTCGGTCCGCTGATGCCGTTGCGGCTGCTGCTGGGGAGCCAACCCGTCGTTGCGGGCGAAGCGAGGCCCTCTCGTCCGACAAGCGCGTGAGACGGTCGAACTGTCGGCGATCGAGCCGGCGCGGCGGCAAGGACATCGAGGTGATCGCGGCCCGCCGCATCTGCGCGGACCCGTCACAGCCGACGGGACTGCTTACCGGCAAGCCGGCTCGTCGCACCGCTGGGCTCAGCCTGAGATTGCGCATCTCGTGGCCCCTCCCGCGCCGGCCCCTCGCGCTGCCAGCTCGCGAACCACCGCGCCCGCAGAACGGCCGCGCGCTCCGGATAGACCTCCTCGAGAAACACCGCCTCGGTCACCCGATCCACGCGAAAACTGCGGAAGTCCCGCCGCAGCTCGCACCAGGCGATCAGCATGCGCGCCGCGTCGAAATAGCCGAGCACCACCGGCCACACGGTGCGCCGCGTCTCGTGGCCGCTTTCGTCCCGATAGGTGAGCGCGATCTTGCGGCCGGCGCGGATCGAGGCGCGCAGCTGCGCGAGGTCGAGGCCGTCGGGCGGAATGTGCCAGCCGGGCATGGTGCGCACGCCGGCGTCGAGGATCAGCGGCTGGAAGTGGCGCGGCACGGTGGCGGAAATCTTGGCGATGAGATCCTGCGCGGCGCGGGCGAGCGCGGGGTCGCCATGGCCCGCCACCCATTGCGCGCCGAGCGCCGCGGCCTCGATCTCGTCGGTGGTGAGCATCAGCGGCGGCAGATCGAAGCCGCCCTCGAGCACGTAGCCGAGGCCGGCCTCGCCGCGGATCGGCACGCGCTGGCCGATCAGCGCCGCGACGTCGCGGTAGACCGAACGTTTGGACGTCTCGAGCTCGGCCGCGAGCGCGGCCGCCGTCACCGGCCGCCTGGAGCGGCGGAGGATCTGGATGATCTGAAACAGGCGATCGGCGCGGCGCATGGTACTTTTCGAGCATCATCCTTCGCGAAGGCCGGTACCCGTTTTGCGGGATCGTGCTCAGCATACAGGTGGCATGCTGACAGCAGGGTGGCAACAGCCCCTCGCTAGGGTCCGCCCCGACACACATCAATCGGGAGCCAGCGATGCGCAAGATCCATTCCGGGAGCTGTCACTGCGGGGCCGTCCGCTTCGAGGCGGACGTCGATCTCAGCGCCGGGACGGGCAGATGCAACTGCTCGATCTGCCGCAAGCAGCGCGCCTGGGGCGCGATCGTCAAGCCCGATGCGTTTCGGCTGCTGTCCGGGGAGGGGGACCTCACGGACTACCAGTTCGGCACGAGGCACGCCCATCATCTCTTCTGCAGGCACTGCGGCGTGCGGCCGTTCGGGCGCGGGCATGTGCCACAGATCGGTGGCGACTACGTCTCGATCAACATCGCGTGCCTCGACGACGTGCCGGATGCCGAGCTCGCGGCGCTGCCGGTGCGTTTCTTCAACGGACGCGACAATGACTGGATGCACGAGCCGGCCGAGACGCGGCACCTGTGAGCGGGAGCGGCAGCGGGTCATGTCAAAAGGTTTTTGCCGCGGATGGAGAAGGGATCGATGGCCGACAGTACCGATGCGCAAATCCGCCACATCTACGACCGATGGCACGAAACGATCGTCCGGCGCGATCTCGATGGCCTGATGGCGCTCTATGCCGAGGATGCCGTATTCGAAACGCCGGCGATCCTGGTGACGCTGACGGATCGGACGCAGGGGATTCTGCGGGGAAAGGGCGAGCTCAGGCCGTTTTTCGCGGCGGGATTTCGCAAGCTCGGAAACGAGCTCACGCGCTGGTACCGTACCGGACTATTCTTCAGCAACGGACGGCAACTGACCTGGGAGTATCCGCGCGCAACACCGCAGGGCGACCAGGTGGATCTGGTCGAGGTCATGGATGTTGCCGACGGCCTGATCGCCCATCACCGGGTCTATTGGGGATGGGCCGGCTTCCAAACCCTCGTGGCCGCGTTGAACAAACCTGCATCGGCCACGATGTGATCGAGGTGGATCAGCAAAAACGCGCTGGTTGAGGAGCTCTTCGCGCAATATATGCGGCGCGTGCGCGCCGGCGAGACCGCGCGTCCCTGCAATGGAGCTTCTGAATGCCAGACCTTTCGGGTTTTCCCATCACCAAGCGCTGGCCGGCGCAGCATCCCGATCGGCTCCAGCTTTATTCGCTGCCGACGCCGAATGGCGTGAAGGTGTCGATCATGCTGGAGGAGATCGGCCTGCCCTACGAGCCGCACACCATCAATATCGGCAAGAACGAGTCGTGGACGCCGGAATTCCTCTCGCTCAACCCGAACGGCAAGATCCCGGCGATCATCGATCCGGACGGGCCGAACGGGAAGCCGCTCGGCCTGTTCGAGTCCGGCGCGATCCTGATGTATCTCGCCAGGAAGACCGGCAAGCTCATGCCGGCCGACGAGGCGCAGATGTGGGAGACCATCCAATGGGTGTTCTTCCAGATGGCCTTCATCGGGCCGATGTTCGGGCAGGTCGGCTACTTCCACAAATTCGCCGGCCGCGAGATCGAGGACAAGCGGCCGCTCGAGCGCTATGTCGCCGAGGCGAAGCGCCTGCTCGGCGTGCTCGAGGGGCGGCTCGCCGGCCGGCCATGGATCATGGGCGACTACACGATCGCCGACATCTCCATGCTCGGCTGGGTGCGCAACCTGGTGGGCTTCTATGGCGCGCGTGAGCTCGTCGCGTTCGACAGCCTGAAGCAGGTGCCGGTATGGCTCGAGCGCGGCCTCGCCCGGCCGGCCGTGCAGCGCGGGCTCGAGATCCCGAAGCGGCCGTGAGATTTGATCTCGCGACCGAATATCGCCATTCCGACGATATGAAATGGATGCAGGAGCCTCGAGCGGCGGCGATGTGTTGGGGCAAATCATAGGCTTGGGCGACCGCCCGGCTCGTGCGCTCGAAGACCTGCGCCGCGCAGGAGTGCCGGTGGATATTCTTCGATCGGTCCAAGGCGCCAATCGGCATTTGTGCTCGTCTTCGATTTGCGGCAATCGTGAGACGACTCCCGCCGACCGGGAGCGAAGATCGTGATCGGCCGTGCCCGCGTTCTCTTCAAACGACGCCCGGACGAGCGGCATTCCGCAGCTTTGGCCGAGTGTCGGCATTCGCACCAAGTGAGCTCTCATCATGAATGACGAACAAGATGCACAGCCGGACAGCACGGCCGCGCGGGTCGCGTTGTGGCGCGCGCTGCATGTCGCGATCGATGCGCCGCCGCATGTGCTGGCGGACGAGATCGGCCTGGCGTTGCTGGCCCCGGATCCGGACTGGCGCCGGCGCGGCGACATGGACCCGCAATTCACGCGGCCGTTCCGCGCTTCCATCGTGGCGCGGGCGCGCTTCATCGAGGACCTGGTCGTCGAGCAGGCCGACCGCGGCGTTGCGCAGTACGTCATCCTTGGTGCCGGCCTCGACAGCTTCGCGCAGAGAAGGCCGCAGGTCGCGTCTCGCCTCAGGGTCTTCGAGATCGACCAGCCGGGGCCACAGGAATGGAAGCGCCGGCGTCTGATCGAGCTCGGCTTCGGCATCCCGGACTGGCTACGGTTCGTGCCGGTGGATTTCGAGGCGGGCGGCTCACGTGGCTCCTGGCGCGACGGCCTCATTGCGGCCGGCTTCGACGACCGCAACCCCGCCATCGTCGTCTCCACCGGCGTGAGCATGTATCTCACCAAGGATGCGAACGCGGCGACGTTGCGCGAGGTCGCGGCGCTCGCCCCGGGATCGACATTCGCGATGACGTTCCTGCTGCCGCTCGAGCTTGCCGAGCCGGCCGTTCGGCCCGGACTCGAGATGGCCGCGAAGGGAGCGCGCGCCAGCGGCACGCCGTTCGTGAGCTTCTTCACGCCGCCCGAGATCGTCGCGCTCGCCCGCGCGGCGGGCTTCGCGGACGCGCGCCACGTCTCGGCGGCCGATCTGACGCAGCGCTATTTCGCCGGCCGGCCGGACGGCCTGCGCCCGCCGAACAATGCGGAGGATCTGCTCGTCGCGCAGCGGTGAGCCATCAAGCGTCACGTCATGGCCGGCGAATGACGGATGCCTCACGTCAGATGCAGGCCGCCGTCGACGTCGAGCACGATGCCGGTGACGAAGGCGTTGCGGATGAGGAACGCGACGGCGTCGGCGACCTCCTCGGGCCGGCCCGGCCGCGCGAGCGGCGCCTTGCGGCTCTGCTGCTCGAACAGGCTTGCGGGCTTGTCGCTCCACCACGGCGTGTCGATCACGCCGGGCGAGACCGCGTTGACTCGGATGGGGGCGAGCTCACGGGCGAGCGTCGGCACGAGGGTGTCGATCGCGCCGTTGATCGCGCCAAGGCCCGCGGTGCCGGGATTGGCGAAGCGCGCGGACGCCGCCGAGATGAAGGTGATGGAGCCTTGCGGCGCCATGTGCGGCAGCGCCGCCTGGGCCGAGGTGAAGTGCACCCAGAACTTCGCCTCGAAGCCGCGGCGCAGATCCTCGACCGTCACTGATGCGAACGGGCCTGCCCCGGCGCCGCCGGAGGCCGCGATCACCAGATGGCCGATCGGCGCGATCCTGGCGAAGATGGCATCGAGCGCCGCGCGCTCGCCAGCGTCGGCCACCTCGCCGCGGGCGCCGGCGCCCAAGCGACCCAGGGCCTCGTCCAGCCTGGCCTTGTTGCGGCCGAGAATCGTCACCGGCGCGCCGCTGCCGGCAAGCAGGGCGGCCACCGCGAGGCCAATGCCGGACGTGCCGCCCACGACGACAATCGGTGCTTTCTCGGACACGGGGCTTTCTCCTTCACGGTTGCTTCAGACCGGCGGCATCGCCCTCGTTAGCGGCGGCATGTCATCGAGCGGGTCCAAGGGGCGCATCGTGTCACGGCGGGGGCGGGCGCCTGGAGGCGAGGTCGATGCGCCGTCACCTCCGCGGGCAATGGGCCTGCGGCCTCTGCGCTCAGGCAATCGCGCATCTCGGCGCGGTTCTTCACGCCGATGACGAGCGTGTCGATACCCGCGATGGCGTCCTGCATGTGAGATCTCCGGGCCTCGCAATGCTTGCTGGAGGGCAAGGCCCCGCAAGCGTCGGCGCGGGCCGTCAGTCTCTCAACCGCACATCCGACAGGCGAGTTCCGGAGCGGCGAGAGTTATCGGCTGCGAGGCCTGGAGCGAGGCGCTGGCCGACGAGGCCGCGGCCCTCCGAGCCAAAGTCGGCTGGTCGGGCCGGGGAACTTCCACACCGAGTTCGCCGGCGACGCGAACATGCGACCGGTAGAGTCAGAGCCCGGCGATCAGCTTCTGCAGCAATGCGGCGAGCTTTTCCTGCTCGGCACGGGAGAGCGGCGAGAGGATGCGTTGCTCGTTCGCGACGTGCTGGCCGATCATCTCGTCGATCAGCGCACGACCTCGCTTGGTGAGGGCGATCAGCTTGCCGCGACGATCGTCCGGATCGGGTCGGCGCTCGATGAGCCCGGCGCGCTCGAGCCGGTCGAGGCGTGCAGTCATGCCGCCCGACGAGATCATTGCCGCCTCCTGCAGGCGGGTCGGCGACAGCATGTAGGGCGGGCCGGAACGCCGCAGCGTCGCGAGCACGTCGAACTCGCCCCACTGCAAGCCGCCGGCGGCAAAGACCGGATCCATCCGCTCGCGCATCACGCGCTCCGCGGCCTCCAACAGGCGGCCCAGGACCGCCATCGGCAGCGACGGGAGATCAGGTCGTTCGCGCGCCCATTGCTCGATCGCCAAGCCGGCTCGGTCCATGATTTTATCTCGATAACAAGTATCTTGACATCAAGATACATTGCGTATAGCGACATGACGGCGAGACAATATCACGCCTCGCCGCAGGATGGAAGGACGACAGAAGGAGAAGCCGATGTCCAAGATGATCTTCGTCAACCTGCCGGTGCGCGACCTGTCGGCGTCCACGCCCTTCTACGTGGCGCTCGGCGGCACCGTGAACCCGCAGTTCTCGAACGACAAGGCGACGTCGCTGATGCTTTCGGACGCGATCGGGGTGATGCTGCTGACGTACGACCACTATCGCCAGTTCACGCAGCGCCCGATCGGCGACGCGCGACGCGAAAGCCAGACGCTGCTGGCGATCACGGTCGACGCTCGCGACGCCGTGGACGCGACGCTCGCGCGCGCCGCGGCGGCGGGCGGCCGGCCCGACCCCAACCCCAAGCAGGATCACGGGTTCATGTACGGCCGCAGCGTCGAGGATCCGGACGGCTATATATGGGAAGTGATGTGGATGGATTCCGCCGCGCTTGCGCCAAACGCGGGCGCCTGAGTCCCGCGTCGAGCTTGCGGGGCGTCGCCAGCGACCGAGCCTCGCTGCGGCGATCCCGCCGCGCCCGCGCAGGCGTGCGAAAGTGACCGATCGAGGATTGCGGGGACGAACCGCAAGATGCGTTCATGACCTACACGAAGTTCAATGCATTGTGCCGATCGCTCCGGGCCACCACCTACGTCGTGCAATGGGGCGGGTCGCATGTCTGGAAGGTCGGCGGCAAAGTCTTCGCGATCGCGGGCGCGCACGATGACAAGCCGACCTTCTCCTTCAAGGTGAGCGATATCGCTTACGAGATGCTGAAGGACCAGCCGGGTTTGCGGCCCGCGCCCTATCTCGCATCGCGCGGCCTGAAGTGGATCCAGCACTTCGCGAAGCCGGGCCTCTCGGACGCCGCGCTGCGCGACTACATAAGGCAATCCCACGGCATCGTCGCGCAAGGACTGTCGAAGAAAAGACGAGCCGAGCTCGGGCTCGGAACGAGGCCGCCCGCGGCATGAATTGCGCCGGTCTCCGACCGACTGTAGGACGGGGCGAGCACGCGGCCGAAGACGACCGCGTGCTCATGCACGCACGCTAGCGTCGGGGGAGGAGCGAGACTGAAAGGTGGCGCTCATGACGGAGCTCGTGACGAAGCGCGCGACGCAGAGCCGGAGCGCATGGCCCATGCCTTTGGTGTTGATGATCGTGTGTCTTCTCGTCGCGTCGGCCGGCGGATATCTCGCGGCGGCCGAAGCTCAGTCGAGCGCCCGCACGGCCGCGGCGCGCCTGTCGGAGCCGGGGCGCGAAGAGCAGCAGCTGCGCGCCCGCAGCGGCACATGGGAGGTCGTCGCGACCATGTGGCCGACCCCGGACGCGGCCCCGATCGTGACGCGAGGCCTGATCGCCGAGCGCAGCATGATCGGCTCCTATCTCCAGGAGGTGATGCATCCGGATGCGGGCGCGAGCGTGCCGGATTTTCGCCGGCTGGACTATCTCAACTACGATCGCGTCGAGGGGCGGTGGAAATACGTCTCCATGGACACGCGCTTCCCGGTCAGCATCATGCCGGCCTGGAGCTTCGAGCCGGCAACGGACAGCCGCATCGTGCTGCAGTTCAATCCGCAGGCTTTCGTCGGCTTCGGCGCCGACGTCGAGGGCCGGCTGATGCTCTCCGACATGGTGATCTCATGGCCCGATGCGGAGCATGAGCTCAAGGAGCAGCACGTGACCACGTCGGACGGGACAGGGCGGCGATGGCTGTTCGTGCGCTACGAATACCATCGGCGCAAGTGACGCGCCGCATGAGCGCCGACATGTCGTTAGCTAATCAAGATGTCCGGTTTTGGTAGCACATCATTTGTCCGCTTCGGGTGAGGTCGGTCAGCCGGGTCGGAAGCGGTAGACGGCCCGGCGCGGTTCGGTCAGGCAGGGGAGGGAGCCGCGGTGCTGCTCTTG
>DATGLS010000003.1:0-36059 GCA_035293985.1 Xanthobacteraceae bacterium | reverse complement strand
GGTCGGCGAGGTGCTGGCGATCGGCATCCTCGGCTACGTGCTGCTGCGGCTCGGCTTCCACCCGGCGCCGATCCTGCTCGGCTTCGTGCTCGGCCCGCGCTTCGAGGAGAACTTCCGCCGCGCCATGCTGATCTCGCGCGGCGACATCTGGGTGTTCGTCCAGCGCCCGATCAGCGCGGTGTTCATCGCGCTGTGTGCCATCCTGATCCTCGTTCAGCTCTACGTCCGGCTATTCCGCAGGAGCAAGAAGACGCCCGAGGATCGCGTCGAGCAACCCATGGCGGCGGAATGATCCGCCGCCGGCGCTGCTGCTGTGCAGCGCATCGGCTCTACATCTTTCTTTCGGTGCCCGCACAACCCGGCCTATTGCGCTATTCGGCCGCCCATCGATCGAAAGGATAATCCTGATCCGGCGATGCCATCGCGGCTTCGGCGGCGCGCTGACGGTAGTCCTCGGCGAGCTTGCGGTAATAGGGCACGAGGGCGGGGATCGTGCATTGGTCGGCAACCCGATCGAAGCGGTCAGCTTGATCTCGGTAGGATGACGAATCCGGCATGGCGGCGGTGGTCTATCGACTCCGTGCAGCTTCAGCTGCGCAGATTTATGCCGCAGATGCCCAAATCGTTCCGCCGGCGTCCGCGCAATATGCTGATTTAATTGCGGTAATCATCAGGAGCTTGAGAAACCGCGAAACCGCCCGCCGGCCGCAGGGCGGGGCGACCATCGGCCGGTGAGCCCGCACCTGAATAGCGGGGATTTACCTCGCGGGGCATCGCCAACCGACATCCTTTGTTGCGAACGTAACGAGAACATAACTCGCGAATGGACCCCCGACGACCCCGGCGGGTCCAGGCTGCTTCCATGAGATTGCTCGGGCCCCACATCGGCGAGCATGCGCGTATGCAGCATGTCGTAGCCGGCGGAATCGTCGCCGGGGATGATGGGCAGCGCAGAAGCACCGGCCCGAGGTCCGCGGCCGGCAAACGCCGCGCGGCGCGCAAATTCGCGCCGCCACGGGCTGACCGTGACGGTGCAGGCCGACGAGGTGCTCGCGCAGGAGGTCAAGGACCTTGGCGTGCCGGAGTTGGGTGACCAGCGCCGCGCTCGATGCATCCGGACACGCCCTCGCCTTGCGCCAACCGCACGCTTGGCGAGCGTATCGCCGCCGCGCTAGCCTTTGCTCTTCTGGCAGCAATCGCCTGCGGCCGTCATGAACCGGGGACTGCACGTGCCGAGCTCAGAGCAATTCGACTTCATCATCGTCGGCGCCGGCAGCGCCGGCTGCGTTCTCGCCAATCGCCTGACTGCGTCAGGGCGCCATCGCGTGCTGCTGCTCGAGGCCGGCCCGCGCAACCGGCATCCGTGGCTGCACATCCCGCTCGGCTTCGGCCGCCTGTTCACCGACCGTCGCTACAACTGGTGCTACGCGACCGAGCCGCAGGACGGCTGCCACGGTCGCAACGTGATCGCACCGCGAGGAAAAGTGCTCGGCGGATCGAGCTCGATCAACGGGCTCATCTACATCCGCGGCCAGGCGGAGGACTTCGACCACTGGCGCCAGCTCGGCAATGCGGGCTGGAGCTACACCGACGTGCTGCCCTATTTCCGCAAGGCCGAGGACAACGAGCGCGGCGCCGATGAATTCCATGGGCAGGGCGGGCCGCTGTCGGTATCGGACCTGCGCGACCGCCATCCGCTCGCGGTCGCCTATGTGGAGGCCGCGGTGCAGTGCGGCTATCCGCGCAATGACGATTTCAACGGCGCCGTGCAGGAAGGCGCCGGATTCTATCAGACCACCATGAAGAACGGCATACGCGCCTCGACCGCCGCCGGCTATCTCAAGCAGGCGCGCCGCCGCCCCAATCTCAAGGTGGTGCCGGACGCGCTGGCGACCCGCATTCTGTTCGATGGCAAGCGCGCGACCGGCGTCGAGTACCTGGTCGGCGACGACGACAGCGACAAGCGCAGCGCCGGCGCCAACGTCGAGGTGATCGTCGCATCGGGCGCATTCAACTCGCCGCAGCTTCTCCAGCTCTCCGGGCTCGGCCCGGCCGCGCTGCTCAAGTCGCACGGCATCGACGTGGTCGCCGACGCGCCGGGCGTCGGCGACGATCTCAACGACCATCTCTCCGGCCGCATCATTCTGCGCGTCAAGGAACCGATCACGCTCAACGACGCCGTGCGCAACTGGGCCGGCAAGCTCTGGCACGGGTCGCATTACCTGCTCACGCGGCGCGGCTATCTGGCGATCCCGGCGGTCTCTTCGGCGGTGTTCATCCGCGCGCTGCCGACGTCGGCGACGCCCGACTCGCAGTGCTCGATCTCCCTGTTCTCCGCCGGCACCATCGGCGGCGAGCTGCATCCGTTTCCCGGCGTCACCGGCAACTGCGTGCTGCTGCGGCCGGAGAGCCGCGGGTACGTCCGCATCAAGTCCGCCGATCCGCGCGCGGCGCCGGCGATCAACCCGAACTACCTCGCGACCCAGAAGGACCGCGACACCATCGTCGCCGGCACGCAGGCGATGCGCCGCATCTTTCAGGCGCCCGCGATGGCGCGCTACATCGCCGAGGAGGTCGAGCCCGGCGCGAAATGCGACAACGAGAGCGAGCTGCTCGACTTCATCCGCCGCCGCGGGTCGACCACCTATCATCCGGTCGGCACCTGCCGCATGGGCCAGGATCCGAAAGCGGTGGTCGACGAGCGGCTGCGCGTGCGCGGGTTCGCTGGCTTGCGCGTGGTCGATGCGTCGATCATGCCGGCCGTCGTCTCCGGCAACACCAACGCGGCGACCATCATGATCGGCGAGAAGGGGGCCGACATGATCCTCGAGGACGCGAAGGCGAAAGGATCGAGCGCGCAGGTCGTCCGCGCTGCATGACATTCAGGCGACGCGCGGGCGACACGCTTTCGCCGGACGGGCGTACGTTTGTTCCCGCGAAACGGATGCAATTACGTCGGAAAAAAAACCACGCCTTATTTACGTCACACACGCGTGGTGACGCGCGTCAATCTGCTTGGAAACTCGGACTTTTCCGTGGTGCGATGTTAGCGCAATCGCCACGTTCGGCGAAAATCGCGGAAAGTGTTACCGCGCAACGCGCCACGAATCCCCCAGTCAATACCTTTTTCAATGGTTGCGAAAAAAGAATGATCGTGTGCCCGATTCACAACATATTTGTTTCGAAGCATAGAAGAGAACGGGGAAAAAGGGGTGGATGTAATGCGTACCCTTTTCATTTGCTGTGCCGGCGTGTTCCTGTCGCTCGCCGGCATCGGTGGTACGGGCGTGGTTCCGATCGTCGGGATCGGAACGCCCGCAATGGCACAGGCAATACCAAAATCGCTGCAGCCAAGCGGCAGCGAGACACAAACCAAGGACCGCATGAACGCGGAGGTCGTGGGGGTCGTCGGTGGCCTTCTCTCCGGCACGTACATGCGATTCGCCGACGAGCTCGCGCAGGTGCTCGATGACGGCGATAACCTGCGCGTCCTGCCGATCGTGACCCACGGGGCGGCGTCCAATCTCGACGACCTGCTCTACCTGCGCGGCGTGGACGTCGCGATCACGCAGTCGGACGTGTTCGAGTACTTCCGCACGACACGACACATCTCCAACCTGGAAAAGCGCGTCCAGTACATCATCCGGCTGCCGGTGTCGGAGATGCACGTGCTGGCGCGCAACGACATCCACAGCATCGAGGATCTGCGCGGCAAGAAGGTCAACTTCGGGCCGCCCGGCAGCGCCTCGAGCCTGACCGGATCGATCGTGTTCCAGCGGCTCGGCGTGCAGGTCGAGACGGTCAACATCGACAATCCGACCGCGATCCAGAAGCTCAAGTCGGGCGAGATCGCGGCGCTGGTGCGGGTGATCGGCAAGCCGGTCGACTTCTTCGAGAAGCTGCCGCCCAATTCCGGCCTGCACTTCGTGTCGATCCCGTTCTCGCAGAAGTTCGCGGACTACTACACCATCGGCGAGTTCACCAACAAGGACTACCCGACCCTGATCGGCGACGGCCAACGCGTCGACACGATCGCGGTCCCCGCCGTGCTCGCCGTGTTCAACTGGCCAAAGGGCACCGACCGCTACGAGCGCGTGCGGCGGTTCACCGAGGCGCTGTTCACCAAGTGGGAGAAGTTCCGCGAGCCGCCGCGTCATCCCAAATGGCGCGACGTCAACCTCGCCGCGACCGTACCGGGCTGGCAGCGGTTTGGCGTCGCGACC
This sequence comes from Xanthobacteraceae bacterium, assembly GCA_035293985.1. Classification (GTDB taxonomy): domain Bacteria; phylum Pseudomonadota; class Alphaproteobacteria; order Rhizobiales; family Xanthobacteraceae; genus JAVDCA01. The sequence goes on along the minus strand of DATGLS010000003.1, from coordinate 31,836 downwards.
GAGATGCTCGAGAAGCTCAAGCAGCAGGCGCCGGCGCCGGTCGCCACCACTGCGGCCGCACCTGCCGACTTCGCCGCCTTCCTCAGCGCGAACGGGGGAGCCAATCTCAGTCCCCAGCAGCGCGACGCACTGTTCCGACAGTTCGTCCAGTGGCAGCAGCAGAAGCACGCGACACCGGCGCAACCATGACGCCGCCCGCGTGGCGGGCGTGAGCCCGCCACGCCGATCGCGACCACAACAAGAAACAACAAGCAAGACAACAAGCACAAGCAATCAGGCAGGGATTGGGCGGGCGCACGCGAGTCGCCTGAGCCAGGGGAGTGTGTCATGAGTACTCCGGCAGGAAGGCCGCTGCCGCGGCCCGATTTCCTCGACTACGCGCCCAAGCGCGTGCGCGAAAGCCTCGACCCGCGCCGCGCCGACAGCCCGAGCGACCCGATACCGATCGTGCCGCGATCGCCGGCGCAGCCGGAGCACGAGAGTGGGCCCGACGACGACGAGCGCCATGACGCTCCACTGGTGCCCGATGATCGGCAGGACGAGGGCGCGCACCACCACCACGCTTCACACCAAGCCTCACGCGATGATGCCGCTTACGACGGGGCGCCCTACGACGAGGAGCGCTACGACGAGGCGCCCTGTGACGAGTCACGCGACGACGAGGAATCCGTCGCCGATCGTCGCCGCGAGGAAGCCGCATACGACGACTCGCCGTATGAGGACGACGCGACGCCCGAGGACCTGGTCGAGGAGCGCGACGAGATGCGCGCCCATCGCGCATCGCGCCACGAGACCGAGCTGACCGAGCATGAGAACGAGCTCGGGCGTCTGGTGACGATGCTCAAATCGATCCGCCGCGACAACGACGGGGCTCCGGAGCCGGAGCCCGATCGGGCGCCCTGGCGCCGCACCGGGACGCTGCCGCCGCTCGGCTCGGTGCACGACTCCGATGTCGTCATCGACGGCCTGCGCGTGCCGCCGTCGCTGCGGCCGTCGCGGGTGCCGCCGCCGCCGCGGAGCTCGAGTCGCGGCGGCCATCTCAGCCTCATTCTCGGCGTCGGGCTCGCGTGTATCGTGGCGACGGGGCTCGCCTGGTTCGTCGCCGGCGGCATGCACGCGTCGCCCACGGCCGCGCAGGCCGCGGGGGAGCCGGCACACGACAGCGCAGCCGCCGACCAGCCGGACGCGCACATGGCCGAACGCGGGGCCAAGCTCGACGCGGCGCCGGCATCGTATGCGCTGGCGACCGCTGAGCCGGCGGCCGAAGCGCCGAAGCCTCCCGTCGACGAGCCGCCGCCGGCGCCCGCGCAGACACAGACGCAATCACAGGCTCAGTCACCCGCTCCGAGCCAGACACCGGCACCCGCACCGGCCCAGACGCCGACACCTGCCGCGCGCGTCGTGCCCGTGGTCCGGGTTCCGGCCTGGCCGAGCGACGCGCATGGCAGCGACGCCCCCCCGCCGCCACGCGCTGCGCCGGCGCTCGCGTCGCTGCCGCCGGCCGCCGCCCCGCAGGCGAGCCCGGCTCCCGAGCCGCCGGCGCCGACGCCAGAGCCGGCGATGAACGCCCAGGAGATCGACCTGCTGCTCAAGCAGGGCAAGCAGTTCATCGAGGTCGGCGATCTCGCGACCGCACGCACCGTGCTGCAGCGCGCCGCAGATGCAGGCGTCGCGCCCGCCGCGCTCGCGCTCGCCGAGACCTACGATCCGGCGGTGCTCGCCCGGGAGGGCGTGCGCGGCCTCAACGGCGATGTCGCCGAGGCGCGCCGCTGGTACACGCGCGCGCTGGCGCTCGGATCGGCCGAAGCGGGCCGCCGTCTCGCCGCGATGCCGCAGCCATGAGGCGGCGCGCGCGCAAACGCTCGGGCCGCCGCCCGCCTTCCCATCACGGCCGACGCGCCATGGCGCGTCGCCGGCACCACCGGCGAACGCGCCGCGTGCACGGCTCATTCGACCAGGTGGCATCGCCGCCGCTGCAATAGCGCACGAAAGTTCGCCCAAACCGCCGATCGAATGGAGCAACGCATGAGCTCGGTAAGAACCCTCCTGATCACCCTTGCGATGGCGCTTGCCGCGGCTGCGGGCCTCGCGACCGCGGCGTCCGCAAGCCCGTTTCCCGGTGGGCACCCGATCGAGATGACCGTGCTGTTTCCGGCCGGCTCATCTGCCGACGTGAGCGCGCGCCTGCTCGCCGACGGCATGTCGAAGCGCCTCGGGGTCAAGGTCTTCGTCGTCAACCGGCCGGGAGCCGGCGGCGCCATCGGCTATCGCTACGTGGCGACGCAGCGGCCGGACGGCCATTCCCTGGTGTGGAACTCGAACTCCATCTCGACCACCTACTATGCGGGCACGCTGCCGTTCACCTACGAGCGGTTCGAGCCGGTCGCGCAGGTGCTGGTCGAGTCGCCCGTGCTGGTGGTGAGCGGCTCCTCGCCGTGGAGGTCGCTCGCCGACGTGATCGCCGCCGCCAAAGCGAAGCCCGATACGCTCACGGTCGCGAACTCGGGCGCCGGCAGCCACACGCACATCTCCGCGGTCGCGCTGTTCAAGACCGCCAAGGTCGACGTCGTGAACGTGCCGTTCGGCGCCGCCCAGCTGGTCCCGGCGCTGCTCGGCCACCAAGTGGACGCAGCGCTGCAGCTGCCGGCCGCGCTCACGAGCTCCGTGCGCTCGGGTGACCTGCGCCTGCTCGCGAGCCTCACAGACAAGCGCGACCCGGCGTTTCCCGACGTGCCGACCGCGCGCGAGCAGGGGTTCGACGTGTCGCTCGAGGCCTGGCGTGGGATCGCGGTGCCGAAGGGCACGCCGAAGGCTGTGGTCGCGCGGCTCGAGGCGGCGATCAAGGCGACCGTCGCCAGCCCCGAGTTCAAGAAGGGCTGCGAAAACCTCGGCGCACGCCCGGCCTTCGCCTCGTCCGCCGAGTTCGGCCGGATCATCGCCAAGCAGGACATCGAGCTCGCGCGGCTGATGGAGACGATCGGGCTCAATACGCGCCTGCAGGCGCACGCGAGCCGGTGAAGGATCTCGGTGCCCGACACTGAGCGGCCGTTCACAAGCGCCCACGCGAATGTCCACTCATTGTCGTCTTGCGTGTCCCCGGCCCGGCCTGCCTGTTAGTTGCAGCGTCTGAAGGGCGGGCCGGGGATGCACCGAATATCCTGGAAGGGCGTCGTCATCGGCAACATCGTCGATATCGCTTCCTCATCCGGGTGATCGCCAGCCTCGCGCGCACGCCGATCGCGCCGAGACGCATGAAAATGGCGATTGCGCGATTGCCCGCGCGGGTGCGATCCTCGGCGCAAGCTTGCCCGGGTCTCACACGCCGGCACCGGCCGTCGATCGCGCATGCAGCACACGTGATGCAGTACACGTGGGACTTCGCCATTCTCGGCAAGTACAGCCACCTTTTCTGGGTCGGGCTGGGCTGGACGGTCGCCTATACGATCGGCACGGTGCTGCTCGGCACGCTCATCGGCCTCATCGTCGGCATCCTGCGGCTGCCGCGTTGGCCGGTCCTGGACTGGCTGCTCGTCGCCTATGTCGAGCTCTTCCGCTGCACCCCGCTGCTGGTGCAGCTCATCTGGTTCTACTATGCGTTCCCGGTTCTCATCCACGTCAACATCCCGGCGCACGTCGCCGCCGTCAGCGTGCTGTCGCTCTACGGCGCCGCGTTCTACTCGGAAATCTTCCGCGGCGGCATCGAGAGCATCGAACGCGGGCAGTGGGACGCCGCCAAGTCCCTGGGGCTCGACACCTGGCCGATGCTGCGGCTCGTCATCCTGCCGCAGGCGATCAAGCGGATGATGGCGCCTTACGTCAACCAGTCGATCACGCAGCTGAAGAACACATCGCTTGTGTCCGTCATCGCGGTGCCGGACCTCGTCTACAACGCGACGCTGATCAACGCCGAGACTTATCGCCCGCTCGAGGTCTATACGGTGATCGCGGTCATCTATTTCGCGATCCTGTTCCCAGTCACGGTGCTGGCGCGGGGCGTCGAGCGCGGCATGACCTACGACAAGGTGTGATCGCGCCGCTCAGATATTGAGCTCGGCCGGCACGTCCTCGGGCTTGACGCCGCTCAGCGCGAGCCCCTTGGTGAACCACTCGCGCATCTGACCGATGCCACGGTTGTAGTCGACCCAGACCGAGAGGAAGTCGCGCCAGCGCTTGTCGCTCTCGCGGCGCACTGCCATGCTCGAGGTCAGCGCCACCGACGGCGACTGCAGGATCTTGTAGGTGCCGAGATTAGGGTTCTTGGCGATGGCCGTGAGCCCGAGCACCAGCGCATTGACCACGACGTCGACACGGCCGGACGCCATCTCGAGCATCACCTCGTCGCGCGACTTCAGCGACTTGATCGCCGCATTCGGCGCGAAGCGGCGGGCGACGGTCTCGTTCGCCGAGCCGGCATCGACCGCGATGCTGACGCTCGGCTTGTTGATGTCGGCCCATACCCTCGCTTCGAGGCCCTTCTTGAGCATGGCGCCGAACGGATGCGCGAAGACCTGCCCGCAGAAATCGACGACGAGGGCGCGCTGTGGTGTCGGATTGAGCGCGAAGCCGAGGTCGATCTTGTTCGACTGCAGATCGAGAATGGAGTTGCCGTAGGTCGATTCGGTGTAGTCGAGCTTGACGTCGAGCAGTTTGGCGATGTCGTTCGCCATCTCGATCGCGAAGCCGGACCAGGTGCCGGTCGCGAGATCCTTCTTGAAATAGGGCAGTTCGCCGGGCAGGACCGCGATGCGCAGCACCTTGGTGGCGCGGACGCGGTCGAGCGTGTTGTCCGCGGCCGGCTGCGCGGAGGCTCGGCTCGTCAGGGCCGAGGCCAGCGCCGCGCCGCTGCCGATCGCAAGGGCATAGCGCAAGGCCTCGCGGCGATCTTCCGAGACCCGCGCGTCATCTGACGATGTCATTGGCCCACTCCTCGTGCCGCATGAGGATCCTACTGTAGGCTCTCAGACGATGCCGTCCAGCCGATAAAACCGCGCCGCGGTGCCGGCGAACAGATCCGCCTTCTCATCCGCGCTGGCGCCCTTGGCGAGAAGCTTGCAGGCGTTCCAGAACACCGGATAGCTGTACGAGCCCTTGTCGACCGGGAAGTTGCTCTCGAACATCGCCCGTTTCGTGCCGAACGCCGCGATGCACGTCTCGACATAGGGCCGCCACGTATCGGCGAGCGTCTGCGACGACGGCGGCTCTGCCTGCTCGTGGAAGCCGAACCCGCCGATGCGCATGCCGAGGCCGCCGAGCTTGACGAACGTATTGTCGCACGCCGCGAGCGCCTTGATCGAGGCCGCCCAGCCCGGAAAAATCTCCTTGTGCCTGGCCGCATAGGGGCCGATGCCGACCGGGCCACCCACATGGTTGAGCACGATCCGGGTGCCAGGGCAGGCGCGCGCGAGCGCCGTCACCTCATCGATCTGCGGATGGTAGAGCCAGGCATCGAAGGAGAGGCCGAGCCGTCCGAGCGTCCTGAACCCCTCGCGGAAGGTCGGCTCGCCCATCAGCCCGCGCGGCGGACGGTAGGACGGGTTGAGGATCGAGGCGTCGGCATCCCAGGCGGTGATGTGGCGGATGCCGCGGAAGCGGTCGCCGCCGGCGCGCGCGAGTGCGGCAAGCACCGGCTCGATATGGTCGCCGAGGGTCAGGTCGGCATGGCCGACGATCCCAGCCGCGACCCTGATCCTGCCGTAGGTGCCGCTCGCGCACATCGCGGCGACGCCGTTGACGAACTCGATCTCGCCGACCGGCTTCATCTCCTCCGGCCCGGCCGCGCGATACATCGCGCGGGCCTGCACGTACACGGTGGCGAGGATGTTATGGCCCGTATTGGTGTCGGCGAGGAGGTCGTCGAGCAGGTAGCGCCAGTCGGACCGATCCCACAGGTGATGATGCGGGTCGATGATCGGCAGCTCCGGCTCGAGGATCGGCTCGCGCCGACGGTCGAGCCAACCCTGCCGCACCGGAAGATAGTTGTGGCTGGGAGCGGGTGACGGGGATGACGTGGCCGACATGGTCCCTCCTTCGGCCCGCGTCCGTGCCGGCCGCAACACGGTGACCTTAAGTGAGTGCGGTTCCTTCGACCAGCCGTCGGCGGCCGGCGGCCAACTCTGGCGGTCATCCGAAAAATGCGCCATGAAGCAGAGATGAAGCGTGACCGGTTTGGTCGTTGTGTAAGGAGTCATTGCGATGAATGCGCGGCCGGACGCGACGCGCCTGATCGAGCAGGGCAAGGCGCTGCATCGCCAGCGCCGCCTGTCCGAAGCGACGGCGATCTACAAGGCGGTCATGGCGAGCGAACCGCGGCGCTTCGAGCCTCATTATCTGACGGCCCTCGCCCACTATCAGCAAGGGAACGCCCCCGAGGCGCTCCGGCACGTGTCTCGCGCGGTCGAGCTCGCGCCCGATTCCGCCGAGGCACTCGCCTTGCTGGCGGGCACGCAGCTCGCGCTCGATCGTCCCGCGGATGCGCTCGCGACCTGCGATCACATCCTGGCGCGCGCGCCGGGCGACCTCGAGACCGCGTATAATCGCGGCGTCATCCTGGCGAAGCTCGACCGCATCGACGAGGCGATCACGCAGTACGGGGACGTTCTGAGGCGCCGTCCCGACCTCGTCCCGGTGCGCTTCAACCGCGGCACGCTGCTGGCGCAGTGCGGGCGTCACGACGAGGCGCTCGCCGATTTCGACCGCGTCCTTGCGACCGCGCCCGATCATCTCGACGCGGTCAAGAACCGGGGCGTCGTGCTCGCCAAGCTCGGACGCCACACGGACGCGCTGGCGAGCTTCGACCTGGTCCTGACGGCCCGCCGCGACGACGTCGACGCCTTGAGCAACCGCGGCTCGACCCTGCGCGCGCTCGATCGGGTCGACGAGGCGATGGCGAGCTACGAAAAGGCGCTCGCCGTGAACCCGAGCCACGCCAACACGCTCTTGAACTACGGCAACCTGCTGTACGACGTGGCCCGCTACGACGCCGCGCTCGATCTCTACGATCGACTGCTCGTCGGCGCGCCGAACGACATCAGCGCGCTCGCGGCGCGCCGGAACGTCCTGGTCCGCCTCAATCGTCATGAAGAGGCGATCGAAACCGTCGACCGCTCGCTGTCGATCCGTCCGCAGGATGCCGACGCGCTCTATTACCGCGGCGTCGTGCTCGACGAGCTGAACCGCGGCGACGAGGCACTCGCGTGCTACGACCAGGCGCTCGCGATCGACCCGAACCACGCCCTCGCCAAGCTCGGCCGCTGCATGTCGGCGTTGCCGATCCTCTACATGGACGAGCCCGAGATTGCGCGGCGGCGCCAGGACTATGCCCAACGCCTCGAGGCGCTGCGCCGCGACGTCGAGCAGGCGCCCGCCGCATTCGCGGATGCGGTCGGTGTGCGCCAGCCGTTCTATCTCGCCTACCAGGGTCACAACGACCACGACCTGCAAGCGAGCTACGGCGCCATGTGCTGCAAGATCATGGCAGCGCGATATCCATCCGCTTCCATGGCGCCGCCGCCGGCCGCGGGCGAGCCCATCAGGGTCGGCATCGTCAGCGACTTCTTTCGCAACCACACGGTCTGGAAGCTCATGATCAAGAGCTGGCTCGATCGGCTCGATCGCAGCCGCTTCCGCGTGTTCGGCTACGACACCGGTGCGCCGGCGGACGACCAGACGAGGGCGGCACAGGCGCTATGTGAGCGCTTCGTGCGCGGCCAGCCGACGATCGAGGCGTGGCGCCAGGCGATCATCGCCGATGCGCCCCACGTGCTGATCTATCCGGACATCGGCATGTCGATCCCGGCGCTCGCCCTCGCGGCGCAGCGCCTCGCGCCGGTGCAATGCGCCGCGATGGGCCATCCGGATACGACCGGATTGACCACCGTCGACCATTTCTTCACCAGCGACCTGATGGAGCCAGCGGGGGGCGAGGCGCACTACACCGAACGCCTCGCGCGGTTGCCCAACCTCTCGTTCTACTACGAGCCGCAGCCGGCTGCAGAGCAGTCGATCGATCGCGACGAGTTGGCGCAACGGATCGGGCTGCGCCCGGGCGCAATGCTCTTCTGGTGCGCGCAATCGCTGTTCAAGTACCTGCCGCAATACGACGAGGTCTTTCCCCGCATCGCCCGCGAGGTCGGCGACTGCCAGTTCGTGTTCATCCGCTACCACGGCGCCGAGCGCATCACCGATCTCTTCCTCGAACGGCTCGACCGCGCGTTCGCAGCGCATGGGCTCGTTGCCCGCGACCACTGCACGGTCCTGCCGCGCCTCCAGTTCGGCGACTTCTTTGCGGCGATCGGCTGCTGCCAGATCATCCTCGACAGCATCGGATGGTCGGGCTGCAACTCGACGCTCGAGGCGCTGCCGCACGACCTGCCCAACGTGACGTGGCCGGGCCCGCTCATGCGCAGCCGTCACACCGCCGCGATCCTGACCATGATGGGCGTGACCGACACGATCGCCGATTCGCTCGAGGGCTACGTGGCGACCGCAGTCCGGCTCGCCCGCGATCCCGCCTGGTACGCCGAGGTCAAGGCGCGCATGGCGGCCGGCAAGAGCCGCGTCTACCGCGACGACGCCGCCATCACGGCCCTGCAGGACTTCCTCGATCGCGCGGCGCGGGGGCTCGGCTCGTAAGCTGCCCGTCATCGCGAGCGAAGCGAACAATGTCGCGCCGCCAGCGCACGAGCTTGCGGCACGATTGCTCGTCGGGCTTCGCCCTCCTCGCAATGACAGCAGGTCGAGCCGCGGAAGTTGGAATGGGTCCCACACCCGATCCGGAGATGGGACGAGCCGCCGCTTTCCGCTCCCTGCGGCCGCGGCTATACTGCGGCGTATAACCCAAGAAAACAACAAGGCTCGGGGAGTAGTTCGAGACACGCTCAGGGAGAAGCTGCCAATGTCGATAACTCGTCGCCAAGCGCTGGCGTCGGCCGGCGCCGCTGCCGTCGCTGCCGGAATTGCCAAGCCCGCGATCGCCGCCAATCCGCCGATCCGCGTCGGGTATCTGCCGGCCCTCACCGGTCCCTCGTCCTCGACCGGCGTCGGCATCGATCGCGGCATGCAGCTCGCGGTGCAGGAGATCAATGCCGCCGGCGGCATCAAGGGGCGGCAGATCGAGCTGATCACCCGCGACACCCAGAGCGAGCCGACCAAAGCCGTCAACGGCGCCGCCGAGCTCGCGCACGGCGAGAAGGTGGTCGTCGTGTTCGGCCCCGTCAATTCCGGCGAGTCGCTCGCGGTCGTGCCGCTGCTGGCGCGCGTGAAGGTGCCGCAGGTGCATCCCTGCTGGGTCGACACCCTGACCGATCCGAAGAAGTACCCGATGTGCTTCCGCAACGCGCCGACCAACCAGCAGATCGGCGGTGCCGCCAACCGCTATGTGGTCGAGGTGCTCAAGAAGAAGAAGGTCGCGGTGATCAGCGACACCACCGGCTATGGCACCGCGTCGGTCAATGCCTACGTGCCGATGCTCAAGGCCAGGGGCGCCGACGTGGTCTACCAGGGCAATGTCGACGCGGCCAACCCAGACCTCAAGCCCGAGCTCCTGCGCATGCAGTCCGCCGGCGCCGAGGCGATCATGCCGTGGAGCGTCAACGCCGGCTTCCTGTCGCGCATCATCAACACGCGCGGGCAGATGGGATGGGATGTGCCGATCGTCGGCCAGACCACGCTCGGCTCCGGCCAGACCAAGGCGCTGCTGGAAAAGCCGGAGTACTGGGCGAAGGTCTACCCGAACAATTTCCGCACTGTCTGCTACGCGGCGGGCGGCAAGCTGCCGGACCGCACCGTCGAGTTCCTCGGGCGCCTGAAGAAGGCGAAGATCGACATGGGCGACACACTGCTGTGGTGGATCGCGCTCGGCTACGACTCGCCGCGCATGATCGCCGAGGCGATGAAGGAGGCGGGGCCCGAGCCCGACCAGATCGTCGCCTACCTCAACAAGCTCAAAGGCTTCCCGGGCGTCTACGGGGACATCTCGTTCACGCCCGATCAGCACAACGGCTACCCGGACGACGAGGTCGTGATGGTCGAGGCCAACTCGCTCAAGGACGGCGCGTTCAACCTCGCCCCCGGCTACGGTTCGTAGCCACTTTGGCACGCTGCCAGCGCTCCCTCTCCCCGCTCTTCGCGGGGAGAGGGTTGGGGTGAGGGTCCATCCGCGAATGCCGGACTCGCGGTGAGACCTCTCACCCCGACCCTCTCCCCGTAAGAACGGGGAGAGGGCGCAGACACAGGTTCCGCCGATGCTTCAATCGATCATTCTGTCCGGCCTGGCGATCGGCTCCATCTACGCGCTGATCGGCGTCACCTACAACGTGATGTTCTCCGCCTCGCGGGTGTTCAGCTTCACGGCCGGCACGCTCGGGATGCTCGGCGGCGTGCTCGGATCGCTGTTCATCACCCGGTACGGCATGCCGATCGCGATCGGCTTCTTGCTCGTGCTCATCGGCGGCGCAATCTTCGGCATCATCACCGAGATCCTCGCGGTGCGGCCGGTGCTGCGCAGCATCGAGCAGCATCTCTACGTGCTCTCCACGCTCGCCCTCGCGCTCATGGTCCAACAGCTCGCCGCCATCGAGTGGGGCACCGACGCGCGCCCGTTCCCGCGCCTCCTCGACCTCGCCCGCGGCGATTTCGACCAGCAGTACTGGCTCCCCATGCTCGCCTGCATCGCGGTGATCGTCGGGCTCGAGCTGCTCTATCGCCACACCATCATCGGCCATGCCTTCCTCGCCATCGCCGAGGATGCCTATGCGGCGCGCGCGCTCGGCCTGCCCGAGCGCCGCCTGCGCATGGCGAGCTTCGCGCTCGCCGGAGCGATCGGCGCGCTCGCGGGCTTTGCCGGCGGCGAGCTGCTGCTCGCCTTCTTCGGCAACGCGCCGATGCTCACCTTCTACGGCTTCATCCCGGTCGCGCTCGGCGGCATGGGCAACAACCGCGGCGCCGTGGCCGCCGGCCTGCTGCTCGGCCTGTTTCAGCAGGCCGCGAACTTCGAGGTGGGCGGCATCTTCGCCTCGGTAGCAGTCTTCGCCGTCTTCATCATCGTCCTGCTGGTGCGGCCCGAAGGCCTCTCCGGCGGCGCCCTGCAGCGCCGCGTCTGATGAGCACGCCCGCCGCGCAATTGACCCCGAGTCGCGCCAACCTGCTCGGTACGTCGAGCGCGTGGAGCGCCGCGCTGCCGTTCCTCGTGCTGTTGGCATTCGGCCTCGCGTTCCCGCTGTTCGGCGGCGGCTACTGGGGCGTGATCGCGACGCGCGCCTGCGTCTATTGGGTGCTGGTGTCCGGCCTCAACCTCGTGGTCGGCTTCGCCGGACAGATCGCCATCGGCTGGGTCGCGCTGCTCACGCTCGGCGCCTATACGACGAGCGTGCTCGTCGCCGGAACCGTCACGCCGGAGCTTTCGCCCTACGTTGCGCTCGCCATCGCGGCCGTCGCGGGCGCGCTGTTCGGCCTGATCATCGGTTTGCCGGCGCTGCGGCTACGCACCTTCTACTTCGCCATCACGACGCTCGGCTTCGCCACCATCGTCACGCAAATCGCGCTCGCGTGGGGGAGCGTCACCGGCGGCGGCGTCGGGGTGGCGGGCCCGGTGTTTCCGTGGCCATTCGATTCACAATGGGGCTTCTACTATTTCTGCTTCGGCCTCGCCGCGATCTGCACCTGGATGACGGCGAACATCGCGTCGAGCCGATTCGGCCGTGCGCTCACCGCGATCCGCGACGCCGAGGTCGCGGCCGAAGCCTGCGGCATCGCCAAGCCCGGCCTGCTGATCGCCGTTTTCCTGTTCAGCGGCGCCGTGGCCGGCATCGCCGGCGGGCTCTTCGCCACGCTGCAGACCTACATCACGCCCGACGCGTTCACGCTCGACCTCTCGGTCCTGTTCTTCATCGCCATCCTGATCGGCGGGCGCGGCTCGATACTCGGCCCCCTGCTCGGCACCATGCTGCTGACGGTGCTGCCCGAATTCGCCGCGCCGCTCGTCGCCTGGTCGACCTTCCTCTACGCCGTGCTGCTGCTGGTGATCGTGCTGGTGATCCCCGGCGGCATCGCCGAGCTGCTCGACTTCAAGAATCGCCGCCCGCTCGAGACCCACCGAGCCATCCTTCCGCGGCCCGAGTTGTTGCAGCATTTGTTCGGCAGCATGCCGCAAGGCAGCGCGCTGACGCTCAAAGAGGTGGCGCTGAGCTTCGGCGGCGTGCGCGCGATCGACGGCCTCGATCTCGCCATCCATCCCGGCCAGGTGCACGGGCTGATCGGCCCGAACGGCAGCGGCAAGACCACGACCCTCAACGTGATCTCCGGCTACTACGCGCAGCAGCACGGCGTGGTCAGCCTGAACGGCGCCGCGCTGCCGCTGTTCGTGCGCCACCGCCGCGCGCACATGCGCATCGCTCGCACGTTCCAGACCCCGCGTATCGTCGGCGCCGCCTCGGTGCTGGAGAACGTGATGATCGGCGGCACCATCGACGGCGCCGGCACCTTCGCCGAGTCACTGCTATCGCTGCCGCGTCACCGGCGCGACGAGGCGACGCTACGCGAGGCCGCCATGCTGGCGCTCGCGACCGTCGGGCTGGAGCGGCTCGCCGGCGTGCGCGCCGATCGCCTGCAGCACAGCGAGCTGCGCTTCACCGAGATCGCCCGCGCCCTGATGCTCCGCCCGGCCTTCCTGCTGCTCGACGAGCCAGCCGCCGGCCTTTCCCCCGACGAGATCACCCGGCTCGGCGCGCTGATCGTCGCGATCGCGAAGGCCGGCACCGGCGTGCTGCTGGTCGAGCACCACGCCGACCTCATCTTCGACATCTGCCATCACGTCACCGTCCTCAACCTCGGCAAGACACTGGCCGCCGGGACGCCGGCCCAAATCCGCTCGCACCGGGAGGTGGTCAATGCCTATCTCGGCGGCTGAACCGCCGCGCTCGGCGGCTGAACCGCCGCGTTCGGCGGCTGAACCGCTCCTCGATGTCGCCGGCCTCGCGACCGGCTACGGCAAGATCGGCGTGCTCCACGCGGTCGATCTCAAGATCAATGCCGGCGAGGTGGTGGCACTGCTCGGCCCGAACGGCGCCGGCAAGACCACCCTGCTGCGCGCCGTCTCCGGCCTGCTGCCATGGACCGGGCGTGTCACGTTCGCAGGGATCGACCTCGCCGGCTTGAGCCCGCGCGAGACCGTGCAGGCGGGCCTCGCCCACGTCATCGAAGGCCATCGCGTGTTCACCCAGCTCGCCGTCCTCGACAACCTGCTGCTCGCCGCCTACGACCTGCCGCGCCGCGAGCGCAGCTCGCGCGTCGAGGAAGCGCTCGCGCTCTTTCCCGAAATCGCGACCAAGCGCCACGAGCGCGCCGCCGCCCTCTCGGGCGGCCAGCAGCAGATGCTCGCGGTGGCGCAGGGCTTGGTGCGGCGGCCGCGCCTGCTCATGCTCGACGAGCCGTCCGCCGGCCTCTCGCCGGTGCTGGTCGATCGCGTGTTCGTGGTGGTGCGCCGCCTGCGCGAGGCCGGCACCGCGGTGCTGCTGGTCGAGCAGCTGATCGAAAAGGCACTCGCCCTCGCCGACCGAGTCTATGCACTGGCCCGTGGCGCGATCGTCCTGGAAGCAAAGACCAGCGAGCCCGACTTGCCGACCCGGCTCGAGCACGCCTATCTCGCAACCGCGCGTACGTAATCCCTCGAAGGCGTCAGATGGATCTTGGCTTGAAAAACTGCGGAGCGCTCGTCGCCGGCGCGAGCCGCGGGCTCGGCAAGGCCTGCGCCAAGGCGCTGGCAGACGAGGGCGCGCGCGTCTTCATCTGCTCGCGCAACGCGGACGAGCTCGCGCGCACCGCTGCCGAGATCGGGGCCGCGGGCTACGCTGCCGCCGATGTCTCACGATCGGGCGAGGTCGAGCGTGTCGTCGCCGCGGCGATCGAGGCGCTCGGCGGCCTCGATTGTCTCGTCACCAATGCGGGCGGGCCACCGACCGCATCGTTCGAGAAGGCGGGCGACGGGGATTGGGACATCGCCTACCAGCTCAACCTGATGAGCGCCGTGCGCCTGATCCGCGCCGCGTTGCCGGCGCTCAAGACCTCGGGCCGCGGCCGCATCGTCAACCTCACGGGCTATGGCGTGAAGGAGCCGCTGAGCGATCTCGTCGTCTCCGATTCGGTCCGTGCCGGCGTCACCGTGATGGCAAAGACCATCGCAACCGATCTGGCGCCCTTCAACATCACCGTCAACAACATCGCGCCCGGCCCGATCATGACCGACCGCATCACCGAGATTTTCGCGGCGCGGGCGAAACGCTCCGGGACCCCGGCTGACGAGCTGCTCAAGCGGTTCGCTGCGACCATTCCGGTGCGCCGGATGGGACAGCCCAACGAGGTCGGCGATCTGTGCGCCTATCTATGCTCCCCGCAGGCCGGCTACATCACGGGCCAGACCATCGTCGTCGATGGCGGCATCAACCGATCGATTTAGAATTTGCTCTACATCATGCCCGGCGAGCCGGGCGTCCACGTCTTGGTTTCGAGACCAAGACGTGGATGGCCGGAACGGGCCCGGACATGACGGATGACGTCCGCAAGACGAAATCACGGCGTCAGCGAGCGCGCGACGCGGAAGCCGACATGATAGTAGCGGATCGCAAGCTCGGCAGCGCAGCGATAGGCCGCGCGCACCGCGCGCGGGCGCGACGACCAGGCGCCGCCGCGAAAGACGCGGAAGCGGCAATCGCCCGTCCTCCACGCCGAGCCATCCGTCGGCGCGCCGCGATAGCTGGTGTGGAAGCAGTCGTCGGCCCACTGCCAGGCATTACCGAGCATGTCGTAGAGGCCGAACGGATTTGGCTTGAACGAGCCGACCGGCGCCGTGTGGGGAAAGCCGTCGCTGCAAGGAAAGACTTTCTCCGAGTTCTTCCTGTCCCATTCCATCGCATCGGCGCGGCTGAAGTCGGAAATATTGGCATATTGGCACGCCTCCTCGCGGCCGTCGCCCCAGAAGCGCGCCGTCGGCGCCCCGGCACGGGCTGCATATTCCCACTCGGCCTCGCTCGGCAGGCGATAGGTCTGGCCGCTCTTGCGGCTGAGCCACTGGATGTAGCGTTGCGTCGCCTCGTAATCGACGCAGACGACTGGATGCTGGTCGCCCTGCGCGAAGCCGGGATCGAGCCAGCTGCGCTTGCGGTCGAACACCCATTGCTCGCCCTTGGGCACGTAGCATCCCGTATGCGGTGCGTAGCCTGTTTCCTTGACGAAGGCCGCAAACTCGCCCCGCGTCACCGAATACTGCGCCAGCGCATATTCGTGCCGCACCGTCACGAGGTGCGCCGGGCGCTCCTCCTGCGCCAGCATCGCGTCGAGGTCCTCGCGCGCCGTCTCGACCTCGGTCGAGCCCATCATGAAGGAGCCCGGCTTGATCTTCACCATGACGGGGCAGTCGGCGCAGTCGCGAAACGTCTCGGCCGCCGCGGGGCTGACAACCGTGAGGCCGTTCAGGCCGAGCACGAGCAGGAACAGAGCACGCAACACCATCTCGGACGCCCTCCGGCCCATCCGGGCGCAGTGTAGGCCTTCGCGGCGATCCTTGCTAGAAGCGGACCGGAACCCGGTGGCTTGGCATGGCATTCCTGCACTCATTCACGGCCGGCGATTTCCTCGACTCGATGGTCAGCCTGTTCGCCGCTTTCGTGCTCGGCGGACTGATCGGCGCCGAGCGGCAGTACCGCCAGCGCGGCGGCGGGTTGCGCACGCACGTGCTGGTCGCGGTCGGCGCCGCGACCTTCGTCGACATCGGCCAGCACCTCAATGGCAATGCCGGGGCGACGCAGGTCATCGCTTATGTGGTCTCCGGCGTCGGCTTTCTCGGCGCCGGCGTGATCATGAAGCAGGGCAGCAACGTGTGGGGTCTCAACACGGCGGCGACGTTGTGGTGCTCGGCCGCTGTCGGCGCCTGCGCGGGCGCCGACCTCGCCTTCGAGGCGATCGCGCTCACCGTCTTCGTGCTCGCCGGCAACACCCTGCTGCGCCCCCTCGTCAATGCGATCAATCGCGCGCCGATCGACCAGGGGACGACCGAGGCGACCTACGAGGTGCGCCTGACCACGCGTGGCGAGCATCTCGACGAGAGCCGCGACCTGGTGCGCGAGGCGCTGGAGGCCGCCAGCTATCCGGTGCGCGACATCGAGGTTATCGAGCGCGAGGGCGGCGACGCGGAGATCGTTGCCACGCTGGTGGGTACATCGGCCGAACCCGACGAGCTCGACGCGATCGTGGCAAACCTCGATCGCAACGCGATGGTCGACAGCGCAAGCTGGAGCATCCGGCCGACGGAATGAAACCGGATTGGCATTCCTGCATTGACGACTGCGGTTGGCAGCCGGCGGCAACCAACCGATATATTGACAATAGGCTCACTCCGCCTTGATCCCCGCGGCGCGGATGATCGTGCCCCATTTCTCCGCATGCGCGGCGATGTACTTGCCGAAATCCGCCGGTGCGCTCGCGTATGGTTCCAGTCCGAGCTTGGCAAGCTGGGCCGTGAACGCCGCATCCGCGAGCGCCGCATTCACCTGCCGATTGAGCAGCGCGATGACCTCCGCCGGCGTGCCTCTCGGCGCGCCGATGCCGGTCCAGCTGACCGCCTCGTAGCCCGGAACGGTCTCGCCGATGGCCGGCACGTCGGGGAGCACGCTCACGCGCCTGCTCGAGGTGACGCCCAGCGGCCGCAGCTTGCCCGCGCCGACCTGGCCGACCGCCGAGGCGACGGGAATGAAGATCACGTCGACCCGTCCGCTCATCAGGTCCGGCAATGCGAGCCCGATGCCGCGATACTGCACCGCCACCATGTCGATGCCGGTCATCGTCCTGAACAGCTCGCCGAAGAGCCCCGAGCTCGCGCCGGCGCCGGACGACGCCATGTTGATCTTGCCGGGATGCGCCTTGGCATAGGCGATGAACTCGGCGACGGTCCTGGCCGGCGAGGATGGCCCGACCACCATGACGAACGGCGCGCGATCGATGCTCGCGACCGGGGTGATGTCGCGGAGAAAATCGAAATTGAGATTGTTGTAGAGCGTGACGTTGTGCGCGTTCGTGTCGGCAAGCTCGAGCAGCGTATAGCCGTCCGGCGCCGCGTGTGCGACGGCCGCGGCCGCGATGTTGCTGCTGGCGCCCGGCCGGTTCTCGACCAGGAACTGCTGGCCGAGGCGCTGCGACAGCCACGGCCCGATGAGACGCGCCGTGATGTCGGTGAAGCCGCCCGGCGCAAAGCCCACGAGCAGATGCACGGGGCGGGTCGGATAGGTTTCGGCGGCGGCGAGACGCGAGTTGGCCGATAGCGCCGAAAATGCGGTCGCGCCCGCGGCGAGATGAACGAACTTGCGACGGTGCAGCTTCATGGTGGTTCCTCCCGGACGGTGCCAGCGCTCCCTCTCCCCGCTCGTCGCGGGGACGAGGAGCGCAGCCGTTAAGCTCACCTCACATGCGCTGGCCGCAGCCCTCTCGGAGCGGCGCGATATTTTTCCGCGTCCCGACTGTTGTATGGTCCATGCATTCGGGCGCGACATCAAGGGGACCAGATTGCAGATGAGACGCAGAGAATTCCTACGCGTCGCCGCCGCCGGCTGGTGTTTCGCGGCTGCGTCAGCGCGCGCCCAAGACGCAGCAAAAGACGCGTGGCCGGCGCACACCTCGCGCTTCATCGTGCCGTTCGCGGCCGCCGGCGCGATCGACATCCCGGCGCGCCTGATCGCCGATCGGCTGAGTCGTGACCTCGCGGCGAACTTCATCGTCGAGAACCGCACCGGCGCCGGCGGCGCGATCGGCGCACAGGCGATCGTGCAGTGGCCGCCGGACGGCAGCGGCTTCCTCTTCACCAGCTCCTCGGTCGCGAGCCTTCCGGCGCTGCGCGCGAAGCTCGGCTTCGATCCGCTGCATGACTTGCTGCCCGTGAGCCTCGTGTGCGACGTGCCGACTGCCCTGCTGGTGGCTGCGAAATCGCGCTTCGCCGACGTGCCGCAGATCATCGCCGAGGCGCGCGCCAATCCGGGCAAGCTCACCTACGGCTCGGGCGGCGTAGGCTCCTCCAATCATCTCGCCGGCGCGTCGTTCGCGAGCACTGCCGGCATCGAGCTGCTGCACGTGCCCTATCGCGGCGCCGCGCAGGTGCTCAACGCGATCTACGCCGGCCAGATCGACTTGGTGTTCGCGCCGACGCTGGAGATGCTCGGCTACGTCAAGGCGCGCGCCGTGCGGGCGCTCGGTATCGCCTTGCCTCAACGGCTTCCGACGCTGCCCGATGTTCCGGCGATCGCCGAGTTCGTGCCCGGCTATGCGGTCTCCAACTGGTTCGCCATGTTCGCGCCGGAGCATCTGCCCGAGGAATTGCGCGCCCGCATGGTGAAAGCGCTCGCCGCCCTGCGCGATTGGCCGGACCTGCAGGCCCGCCTCGGCGCCGGCGCCGCGATCGTGCGGCTCGATGGTCCGGAGCCGCTCGCCAAGCGGCTCGCAGAGGACACGGCCAATATGTCGGCGCTGATCAAGAAGCTCGGGCTCAAGGCCGAGTAGCTCGCTTCCTCCCTCTCCGATCTCTCTGCTCCGAACAAAGGGAATTCGTATGGCTCTTAGTCAAACCGAGGGCGAGTATCTCACGCTGCACGAGCTCGTCCGTGCCGCCCACAAGGCGCTCGAACGCAACACCTGGGATTACCTGATCGGGGGCACCGCGACCGAGACGACGGTCCGGCGCAACCGCCAGGCGATCGATCGCCTCGCGTTACGCCCGCGCGTGCTGCGCGACGTCTCCACGATCGACGCCTCGTACAGCTTTTTCAGCAGGCCGACGCGGCTTCCGGTGGTGCTTGCGCCGATCGGCGGGCTCGAGGCGCTCAAGGCCGACGGCGGCCTCTCGGTCGCGCGCGCGGCCTCGACGTTCGGCGTGCCGTTCATCCTGAGCTCGGTATCGGAGGCCGGCATGGAGGCAGTCGGCAAGTCGGCCACGGGAATGAAGATCTTCCAGCTCTACACGCGCGGCGACGCCGACTGGGTCGACGGCCAGGTGCGCCGGGCGATGGAGCTCGGCTACGACGCGTTCTGCATCACGGTCGACAGCGCCGTGTACAGCCGGCGCGAGCGCGACATCGCCAAGCGCTTCGGCAAGCCGTGGCGCGGCCGCGGCGGCAAGGGACCGGACGGCATGCGCTATCAGGCCGCGTTCAACTGGGACGACGTGCGGCGCCTGCGCGACAGGTTCGAGATCCAGCTGATCCTCAAGGGCATCGGCACCGCTGAGGACGCCGAGCTCGCGTGCAATGAAGGCATCGAGTGCGTCTACGTCTCCAACCACGGCGGGCGCCAGCTCGATCATGGGCTTGGCGCGATCGATGTGCTGCCGGAGGTGGTTGCAGCTGTCGCGGGCCGCGCCACCGTGGTGGTCGACGGCGGCTTCAGCCGCGGCACCGACATCGTCAAGGCGCTTGCGCTCGGCGCCGACATGGTCGGCATCGGCCGCGTCTACTGCTACGGCCTCGTCGCCGCCGGCAGCGAAGGCATCATCCGCGTGCTCGAGCTGATCGAGGCCGAGATCATCGAGTGCCTCGGCCTGCTCGGCGTCACCGAGATCGGTGAGCTCGACCGGCGGCATGTGTGCAAGGCCGAGCCGGTCTATGTGCCGCATGTGCACAGTGCATTCCCGCTGATGCGCCTGCCGCAGGACGACTACTGATGGCGACCGTCGTCTACATCGCCTGCGCCGGCCCGGCCGAGATCCACCGCTTCGCGCTCGACGAGGAGCGCGGCGCGCTCGAGCCGCTCGATGTCGTGGCGCTGCCGGGCCGCGATGGGCCGTCACCGAGCAACCTGCCGATGGCCTTCGCGCCTACCGGCACAACGCTCTACGCCGCGTTGCGCTCGCCGCCTTTTCCGGTGACCGCGTTTGCAGTCGACCCGGCGAGCGGCATGCTCACGGCACGCGGCACCGCACCGCTGCCCGCGGCGATGGCTTACATCGCGGTCGGCACCGATGGGCGTACGTTGCTCGGTGCGAGCTATGTGAATGGGCTCGTTGCCGTCAGCGCCATCGCGTCCGACGGTGTGCGGGCGCCGCCCACACAGGTCGTGGCAACGCCGCCGAAGGCACACTGCATCATCCGCGGCCGAGGCGACGACGTCGTCTATGCGACGACGGTCGACGGCAATTCTATCCTGGTCTTTCGCCAGGATGCCGCGACCGGCAAGCTCACGCCGGCACAGCCGGACCGCATCGTCTGTCGCGCCGGCGCGGGGCCGCGCCACCTCGCGCTGCACCCGCGGCTCGCCGTGCTCTACTGCATCAACGAGACGGGCGGCAGCTTGGCGGGATTCGCGATCGATCAAGCCGGCGCGCTGCAGGAACTGCAGTATGAGACGCTCATGCCGGCGGGCTTCGCCGGCAACGCCCGCGCCGCCGACCTGCACGTCACGCCCGACGGGCGCTTCGCCTATGCGAGCGTGCGCGCGACCAACGTGATCGGCGTCTTCCGCATCGATCCTGCGAGCGGCCAGCTCACGCGCGTCGCGTCGATCAAGGTCGAAGGGTCGCCGCGCGCCTTTGCGATCGATTCGAGCGGCCGCTTTCTGATTTGCGCCGGACAGACCGAAAATGTGGTCGCGGTCTACGCGATCGATCGCGACGACGGCACCCTGACGCGAACGCAGAGAATCTCAACGCCGGCGAATCCGAGCTGGGTGGAAACGCGGCGCTTGCAGAAGAAGCCGTGAAGACGCCTCGCCCGACGACACGACGCGGCTGCCCCCAACCGCCGGAGGTCACATTTCGCCCCGGCACCGATATTTTTCACCGAATGTCGGGATTGTACTATGCTCCGCGCATTCGAGCATGAGATCAGGGGAGAGACAGTCATGCAGCTCGGCCTTCGGAACATGGCGATTGGCGGCGTCATCTGCATCATCGGAATTCTGGTGACGGCCGGGACATACGGCGCCGCCTCCTCGGGCAGCGGCGGCGGCCATTACGTCATCGCGTGGGGCGCCATCGTGTTCGGCGGCTTTCAGTTCTTGAAGGGCTTGTTTCAGATGGTCACCGGCTCGGGCAGCCAAGCCTGACTCGGCGGCGCCTTGAATTCGAGTTGCTGACGCGTCGCTGCGTAGCAGCGAGCCCTCCGGCCGAAAATCGTGGATCCTGTGATGGCCAACACATCGCGTGGGCGGCCTCTTTCCTAGGGTGTGGACATCCAAGGCGATCGGCGCCCTGGGCCAACCTTTAGGAATAGCCATGTCGATCCTGTCCGCCCGCCGCTTCCTCACCCGGTCGGCCTTCGCCGCCGTGGCCCTGCTGTCCGCCTCCTCCGCCGTGCAGGCGCGGCCGTCCTTCGGCGGCGCGCCCTCCGTCCGGACCTTCTCGTTCCCCAGCCACAGCGGTCAGTACGGGAATGCCACGTTCTTCCGCGCGGCGCCGCGCACGCTGACGACCCACAGCGGCCAGTACGGCAACGTGACGTTCCTCGGCGGTGCCAAGCCGCGCACCTTCGCAAGCCACAATGGCCAATACGGCAACGCCACGTTCTTCACCAAGTCCTACACCTACCGCAGCCACAGCGGCCAGTCGGGCAACGTGACGTTCTTCGGCGCGCCCCCCACATCCCTGCCGAGCCACAGCGGCCAGTATGGCGGCGTGACCTTCCTCGGCGGCGTGCAGCCCTACACCTATCGTGGGCACAATGGGCAGATGGGCAACGTGACGTATTTCGGCTACCAGCCGGCCGGCACCGTGCCGACCCCGACCGTCCCGACGCCGGGCATCGTGCCGAGCTCGACCGTGGCGACGCCGACGATCGCGCCGTCGGTGGTCCGGACGCCGTTCGGAAACGTCTCATCGGCCAAGTGCCACTACACGGTCAACGGCCTCGTCTGCCGGTAAGCCCGATGGACGCCAGGAGCGGTCCCGAAGGCTAGGCCTTCGGGACCCGTCTTTTTACCCTGGTGCCCCCGCAATGCCCTTCCCCCTCAACGCCCCGCCGATCTCCTCGAGGATCGCCGGGTCGTCGATCGTCGCCGGCATGGTCCATTGGTCGCCGTCGGCGATCTTCTTCATGGTGCCGCGCAGGATCTTGCCCGAGCGCGTCTTCGGCAGGCGCGCGACCGTGATGGCCAGCCGGAACGACGCGACCGGGCCGATCTTGTCGCGCACCAGGGCGACGATCTCCTTCTCGATCTCGCTCGGCGGACGGTTGACGCCGGCCTTGAGCACGATGAAGCCGCACGGCACCTCGCCTTTCAATTCGTCCTTGATGCCGATGACGGCGCATTCGGCGACGTCCTTGTGGCCCGAGAGCACCTCCTCCATGCCGCCGGTCGAGAGGCGATGGCCGGCGACGTTGATGATGTCGTCGGTACGGCCCATGATGGAGAGGTAGCCGTCCTCATCCTTGAAGCCGGCGTCCGCCGTTTTGTAGTAGCCCGGAAATTCGCTGAGGTAGCTCTCGCGCATGCGCGCGTCCTGCTGCCAGAGCGTGGGCAGGCAGCCGGGCGGCAATGGCAGCTTGACCACGATCGAGCCGGTCTTGCCCGTTGCCACCTCGCGGCATGCCTCATCGACGACCCGGACGTCGTAGCCGGGCATCGCGACCGTCGCCGAGCCGTGCTTCACCGGGAGCATGCCGAGGCCCATCGGGTTGCCGGCGATGCACCAGCCGGTCTCGGTCTGCCACCAGTGATCGATCACCGGGCGATGCAGCAGGTTCTCGGCCCAGATCACCGTGTCGGGATCGGCGCGCTCGCCGGCGAGAAAGAGCGTACGGAATTTCGAGAGATCATATTTGGCGAAGAGCTTGCCCTGCGGGTCCTCCTTCTTGATGGCGCGGAACGCGGTCGGCGCGGTGAACATCGCGACCGCGCCGTGCTCGGCGATCACGCGCCAGAACGCGCCGGCGTCCGGCGTGCCGACCGGCTTGCCCTCGTAGAGAATGCTGGTGCAGCCGTGAAAGAGCGGCGCGTAGACGATGTAGCTGTGGCCCACCACCCAGCCGACGTCGGAGGCCGACCACCACACCTCGCCCGGCTCGATGCCGTAGAGATATTTCATCGACCACTCGAGCGCGACGAGATGCCCGCCATTGTCGCGCACCACCCCCTTGGGGATGCCGGTGGTCCCCGAGGTGTAGAGGATGTAGAGCGGATCGGTGGCGGCGACCGGGATCACGTCGTGCACCGCCTTCGCCCACACGAAGGCATTGTCGCGCACCTTCTTCCAGTCGTGGTCGCGGCCGGCGACGAGCGGCGCCTCGCATTGCGGCCGCTGCAGGATGATGCAGGCCTGCGGCTTCGCGCTGGCGAGCGCGATCGCCTCGTCGAGCAGCGGCTTGTACGGCACCACACGGGCGCCCTCGATGCCGCAGCTCGCCGAAAGTATGAGCTTGGGCTTGGCGTCATCGATACGTGTGGCGAGCTCCTTGGCGGCAAAGCCGCCGAACACCACTGAATGCACCGCGCCGATGCGCGCGCAGGCCAGCATGGCGACGACCGTCTCGGGGATCATCGGCATGTAGATGACGACCCGATCGCCCTTGGTGACGCCGCGCTCGCGCAGGATGCCGGCGAAGGTCGAGACCTCGACCAAGAGCTCGCCGTAGCTGATCTTGCGCTTGGTGCCGGTGACCGGGGAATCGTAGATCAGCGCCGCCTGGTCGGCGCGGCCGCGCTCGACGTGGCGATCGATCGCGTTGTAGCAGGTGTTGACCACCGCATCCGGAAACCAGCGGCCATAGACGCCGGCGTCGGGAGCGAATATCCGCTCCGGCGGCTTGATCCAGTCGATCGCGCCCGCTCCCTCGCGCCAGAAGCCTTCGGGGTCGGCGAGCGCCCGGCGATAGACCTCATGATAGCGGCTGGTGCGGGCGTCCATGCAGCCCTCCTGTCTGGCGTTTCATGGGATTCTGGGACGGACGCCGCGCTTTGCAAGCCGGCACGTCAGCGCGCTTCCTTCCGGGTGCAGCCGCCGTGCGGCGACCGCACGCTGCAGCTCAAAACGTCTCTTCCTCGTTTCCCGTGTCTCACCACAGGGGTGCAGTCCAAAATTTTCCGACAAAAAATACAGGCGATTTACAATGGAAAATTGCCGCCAAATACAATGCAAGGCCTTGCCGGGACGCGAGAAAAGCCGCCCGCCCAAGAACAGCTCGGAACAGGAAAACAACAGGGCCAAGAACAATGGAAACAATGAAAAATACAGAAGCGCGGCCAGCGTCCGGTTGTATCCCCTGGACGACAAGCGACCGCGCGTCCCCCAAAACAAAACCGCGCCCGAGGCCGTGGGGCCGCGGACGCGCATGTGTCACTTTGCACTTAATGCCATGCGCCGATCGCGCCGGAAACGCAAGCGCAATTCAATCTATCCCACTATGCAGGGATGCTGCGTCATTGCCTGCGCAAGCGATCCAACGCCATGAAGGTCGCGCCTTATCTGGCGCTCGGCCAGTTCTCGACCGCGACGCTCGCGACCGCGGCGCTGCTGCCGCTCGCGGTCCCGACCAATTTGGCCGGCATTCGGCTGGTGCGGGTGTCCCGGTCGAGGTGTTCTACCGGGTCGCGTCCTGGCTGGTGCTGGTGATCTCGATCTCGCTGGTGGGGCTCGGCGCCACGGCCTTGCTGCGCCAGTGAGGGCGCTGCGGCGAATTCGGCGCGATTGATCGCGCCGGCCTCCATTCGCTAACCTGCAAGCTTGCGTCCCAGGTGGGAGGAACGCCATGGCGAAATCGCCCTACGACACCGACCTCGATCGCAACCCGGCGAACTTCCAGCCGCTCACCCCGTTGTCGGCGCTCGACCGCGCCGCCGCCGTCTATCCCGACCACCCCGCGGTCATCCACGGCGCGTTGCGCCGCAGCTATGCCGAGTTCTACGCCCGCGCGCGCCGGCTCGCCTCGGCGCTGGCCAAGCGCGGCATCAAGCCGGGCGATACGGTGACGGTGATGCTCGCCAACACGCCGCCCATGCTCGAGGCGCATTACGGCGTGCCGATGATCGGTGCCGTGCTCAACACGCTCAACACCCGGCTCGATGCCGCGATCCTCGCCTTCACGCTCGACCATGCCGAAAGCAAGGTGCTGATCGTCGACCGCGAATACGCCAAGGTGATGAAGGAGGCGCTCGCCGGTGCCAAGGCGAAGCCGCTGGTGATCGACTACGACGATCCCGAGTACACCGGCGCGGGCGAGCATATCGGCACGATCGAGTACGAGGACCTGCTCGAGGACGGCGATTCGAATTTTGCGTGGCGCATGCCGGAGGACGAATGGGACGCGATCACGCTCAACTACACCTCGGGCACGACCGGCGATCCCAAGGGCGTGGTCTATCACCACCGCGGCGCCTACCTGCTGGCGATGGCGAACGCGCTGACCTGCGGCATGTCCAAGCATCCGGTTTATCTGTGGACCTTGCCGATGTTCCACTGCAACGGCTGGTGCTTCACCTGGACGCTGTCGTTCGTCGGCGGCACCCATGTGTGCCTGCGTTACGTGCGCGCGGCGCCGATCTTCGACGCCATCGCGACACATAAGGTGACGCATCTGTGCGGCGCGCCGATCGTGATGTCGACGCTGCTCAACGCCCAGAAGGGCGAGAAGAAGCCGCTGCCCCATGCGGTCGAGTTCGTCACTGCGGCGGCGCCGCCGCCCGAGGCGGTGCTCGCCGCGATGAAAGGCGCGGGCTTCAACGTCACCCATGTGTATGGGCTGACCGAGACCTACGGCCCCGCCTCGGTCAACGACTGGAATGCCGCGTGGGACCGCCTCCCCGGGGCAGAGCAGGCCGGCAAGAAGGCGCGCCAGGGCGTGCGCTATCCTGTGCTGGAGGGGCTCGACGTGCGCGATCCCGACACGCTCGCGCCGGTGCCGCGCGACGGCGAGACGCTGGGAGAGGTGATGTTCCGCGGCAACGTGGTGATGAAGGGCTACCTCAAGAACAAATCCGCGACCGAGAAGGCGTTCGCGGGCGGCTGGTTCCACTCGGGCGATCTCGGCGTCATGCATCCCGACGGCTACATCCAGCTAAAGGATCGCTCCAAGGACATCATCATCTCGGGCGGCGAGAACATCTCCTCGATCGAGGTCGAGGATGCGCTCTACAAGCATCCAGCCGTGCAGGCCGCCGCCGTCGTCGCCAAGCCGGACGACAAATGGGGCGAGACGCCGTGCGCCTTCATCGAGCTCAAGCCGGGCGCGCAGGCGACGCGCGAGGAGCTGGTCGAGTGGTGCCGCAGGCACCTCGCCGGCTATAAATGCCCGCGGTTCATAGTGTTCTCGGACCTGCCGAAGACATCGACGGGGAAGATCCAGAAGTTCAAGCTGCGGGACATGGCGAAAGAGGTTTGAGGCTTAGCCCGGATGGAGGCGCGAAGCGCCGTAATCGGAGTCGGCTTGTCAGTTGATGGGCTTTCCGCGCATTCCGCTTCGCTGCATGCGGGCTATGAGGCTGCCTACTGACGCGCCGCTTCCTTCAAAATCTCCTCCGACAGATCATCGTCGTCGACGGCGCGCGCCAGAATCAACGCGCCGAGCGCGCAGCTCATCGCCCGGATGGTCTCGCCGCGGGCGCTGCGTCCCTTCTTCCACGGAAAGTGCGAGGACATCTTCGCGATCATCGCCTTGACGTGCGCGGTCATTGCGGTGCGCACGGCCGGCTCACGGGCGATA
This sequence comes from Xanthobacteraceae bacterium, assembly GCA_035293985.1. Classification (GTDB taxonomy): domain Bacteria; phylum Pseudomonadota; class Alphaproteobacteria; order Rhizobiales; family Xanthobacteraceae; genus JAVDCA01. The sequence continues at coordinate 5,179 of DATGLS010000003.1, read as the reverse complement.
TCCGAGGCGAGCGCCGCGATGAGGCATCCGTCCTCCGGGCAGTCACGATGCGCAGGCGAAAGATACCTCGACATGAATTCGCGCTTGCCTTTTTCCGAACGCGGCGTCGCCTCGAGCGCCGTGAGCCCCTCCGCCGAAGCGTGCTGGACGGCCTCGACCATCAGCGCCTCCTTGCAGGTGAAGTGATTGTAGAACGGCCCGTGGGTGAGCCCGGTCGCCTGCATGATCTCGGCGACGCTGACGTCGGCAAATCCGCGCTCGCGAAACAGCCGCGATGCCTCCTCGAGGATTCGAGCATGTTTGGCCGCCGTTTCGGCCGCCGGGTAGCGCATTTTTTCCTCCTGTCCGTTCGTTCTTGACATCTAACATGATGCTCATCATGTATGGCGTCAAGCATGATGATCATCATGTTTTGACGCGGCGCGACTGTGGGGCGCTCCGCGGCGTGTTCCATCCGACTGCGGAGAGCGCCGTGAATGAACCTGGCACCCTGTCGCGCGCCACAGAGCAAGGCGTGCTCCCCAAGCGGCGGTCACATGTGAGACTATGGGTCGCTGCCGGGACGGCGGTTGCGATCCTCGCAACCGCGGGGCTCGCCGATATGTACCGTCAGGGCGAGGCGACGGCCTCGGTCAGTCCGGCCGCGCCGGCGCCGTTGCCGCAGGTCGTGGTCAGCCGGCCGCTGGTGCGCGAGGTCGGCTCGCGGCTGAGCTTCCTCGGACAATTTGCGGCGGTCGACCAGGTCGAGCTGCGCGCGCAGGTCGGCGGAACGCTGACCGGCATACATTTCAAGGACGGGGACGTCGTCCACAAGGGCGATCTCCTCTTCACCATCGACCCGCGCCCCTACGAGATCCGGCTCGCGCAGGCGACGGCGCAGCTCGAGACCGCCAATGCCAAGCTGGCGCTGGCCGATCGCGAGCTCAATCGCGCGCAGGACCTCGCCACCAAGGCGTTCGGGACGGTGCAGACCGTCGATCAGCGGCTCGCCGATCAGCGCGCCGCGCAGGCAGCCGTCGACGATGCCAAGGCGCAGATTCGCGACGCCCAGTTCGACCTCGAGCACTGCCGCATCACGGCCCCGTTCACCGGGCGCATCGGCACCCATCTGGTCTCGGTCGGCAACCTGATCGCCGGCAGCCGGGCCGGCACGAGCCCGACGACGCTGCTCGCCACGCTGATGTCGATCGATCCGATCCATCTCGACTTCGACATGAGCGAGGCCGATTTCCTCGCCTTCTCGCGCGAGCGCGCGCAGATCGAGGGTCCGCTCGCCGACGAGGTCGAGATCGCGCTCAGCGACGAGACGAAGTTCGACCGGCAAGGCACGCTCGATTTCGTCGACAACGTGCTCAACCGCTCGAGCGGCACGATCCATGCTCGCGCCACCATTCCCAATCCCGACCACCTGCTGACCCCGGGCGAGTTCGCACGCGTGCGGCTCGCGCTGGGCGCCCCCGTGCAGGCGCTGCTGGTGCCGGACGCGGCCGTGCTTCCCGACCAATCGCGCCACGTGGTCATGACGGTCTCGCGCGACGGCGTGGTGGTGCCCAAGCCGGTCGAGATCGGCGACCTGCGTGGCGGCCTGCGCGTGATCCGCTCCGGCCTCGCGCCGGGCGACCGGGTGATCATCGAGGGCATTCCGCACGCGGCGCCCGGCGCGAAGGTCGCGCCGCAGGACGGCGCGATCCGTTTCGCCGCCAATGACAGCCAGGGCTAGCCACACCGAGCGCCACCCGCTCCCAGCGCGGAGTCCACGACCATGCGCCTGTCACACTTCTTCATCGATCACCCGCGCTTCGCGACCGTGCTGAGCATCTTCATCACGGCGTTCGGTCTGGGCACGATGCTGATCCTGCCGGTCGCCCGCTATCCGGAGATCGTCCCGCCCACCGTGCAGGTCACGACGTCCTATCCGGGCGCCTCCGCCGAGACGGTCGCGCGCACGGTCGCGACCCCGCTCGAGCAGGAGATCAACGGCGTCGAGAACATGCTGTACATGAACAGCCAGTCGACAGGCGACGGCAACCTCACCATCACGGTGACGTTCCGCATCGGCACCGACCTCAACGTCGCGCAGATGCTGACGCAGAACCGGGTGCAGGACGTGCTCTCCCGGCTCCCCGAGGACGTGCAGCGCCTCGGCGTGCAGACACGCAAATCGATCCCGAGCATCCTGATGGCGGTGCACCTCTACTCGCCCGACACCTCACGCGACACGCTCTATTTGTCGAACTACGCGACCCTGCACATCAAGGACGTGCTGGCGCGCCTGCCGGGTGTCGGCGACGTGCAGTTCCAGGGTGGCCGCGAATATGCGATGCGCATCTGGCTCGATCCCGACAAGGCGGCGGCCTATGGTCTCAGCGCGAGCGACGTGCTGGCGGCGCTGCGGGCGCAGAATCTGCAGGTCTCGGCCGGCGTCCTCAACCAGCCGCCCACCTCGAGCCTCGGCGCCTACCAGATCAATGTCGAGGCGCTCGGCCGGCTCACGACACCCGAGCAGTTCGGCGACGTCATCGTCAAGTCCGACAACCAGGGACATGTGACGCGCGTGCGCGACATCGCCCGGGTCGAGGTCGGCGCCGCCGACTACGGCAGCACGGCCTACAAGGACCGCAGCAACGCGGCGGTCCTGGTCATCTACGCCCAACCCGGCGCCAACTCGCTCGCGGTCGACGGGGAGGTGCGCGACGCGATGCAGGGGCTGGAGAAGAGCTTTCCGCCCGGCGTCGCCTCGACCATCATCTACGATCCGAATGTCTTCATCGCGAAGTCGATTCACGAGGTGATCGTCACGATCTTCGTGGCGAACCTCCTGGTGGTCGGCGTCGTCTTCCTCTTTCTGCAGAACTGGCGCGCGACCATCATCCCGGTCGTCGCCATCCCGGTCTCGCTGGTCGGCGCGTTCACGATTCTCGCGGCATTCGGCATCTCGCTCAACAACCTGTCGCTGTTCGGACTCGTGCTCGCGGTCGGCATCGTCGTCGACGACGCGATCGTCGTGGTCGAGAACGTCGAGCGCAACATCGTCGCCGGCATGTCGCCCGCCGAGGCGGCGCATCGCACGATGGACGAGGTCGGCGGGGCGCTGATCGCGATTGCGCTGACGCTGTGCGCCGTGTTCGTGCCGTCCGCGTTCATCTCCGGCATCACCGGCCTCTTCTTCCGCCAGTTCGCGGTGACGATCGCGGCCTCGACCATCATCTCGTGCTTCGTCTCGCTGACGCTGAGCCCGGCGCTGTGCGCCGTGCTGTTCAAGGCGCACGTGGCGCACGACCCCGCACAAGATCCCAAACCTGCAGGGCTGGCGCGCCGCCTGCTCGAGCGCGCCTTCAGTCGCTTCAATCGCGGCTTCGAGTGGCTCTCGTTCGGCTACGGCAGCCTGACGGGCCGGCTCGTGCGCGCGGGCGCCATCGTGCTCGCGGCGTATGTGGGGCTGATCGCCATCGCGGGGATCGAGTTTGCGCGGACGCCGACCGGCTTCATCCCCGAGCAGGACCAGGGCTACCTCATCAGCGTCGTCCAGCTTCCGCCCGGATCGTCACTCGAGCGAACCGAGAAGGTCGTCCGCCAGGGCACCGACATCATCCTGAGCACGAAGGGCATCGAGCATGCCGCGCCGTTCGCCGGGCTCGACGCCACGACCTTCACGGTCGCGCCGAACGCCGCGACCATCTTCTCCGGCCTGCCGTCGCTCTACGATCACGAGCTGCCGGGCGTGACTGCGAACACGGTGCTGGCGGATCTGCGCAAGCGCCTGTCGGTCATCAGGGACGCCTATGCGGTGACGATCCCGCCGCCGCCGGTTCAGGGCCTCGGCAGCGCGGGCGGCTTCAAGATGATGCTGGAAGATCGCGGCGGGCTTGGTCCGCAGGCGCTGGAGAAAGCCGCCAAGGCACTGGTGGCGGCGGCGAACAAGGACCCGGATTTCGCCGGCGTGTTCACGCTGTTCAACACCGGCTCGCCGTCGATCTATGCCGACATCGATCGGGAGAAAGCCGAGAAGCTGGGGCTCACGCCGTCCGACATCTTCGCGACGCTGCAGGTTTATCTCGGCTCGCAGTACGTCAACGACTTCAATTATCTCGGCCGCACCTACCAGGTCCGCATCCAGGGCGACCAGCAATTCAGGCGCACGCCGGAGGACATCGCCCGCCTGAAAGTCCGCAACAAGCTCGGCGAGATGGTGCCGATCGGGACGGTGGCGCAGCTGCGCACCAAGACGATCCCCTATCGGGTGCCGCGCTACAATTTGTTTCCCGCCGCCGAGGTGCAGGGCGTCGCGGCACCGGACGTCGCCACCGGCACGGCCTTGCAGCGCATGGAGGAGCTGGCGCAGAACGTGCTGCCGAAGGGCATCGGGTTCGAGTGGACGGATCTGGCGTTCCAGCAGCAGCTGCGCGGGACGCCGACCCTGCTCGTCTTCGGCGCCGCCGCGCTGTTCGTGTTCCTGGTGCTCGTCGCACAATATGAAAGCTGGAAGCTGCCGCTGGCGATCATCCTGATCGTGCCGATGTGTTTGCTCGCCTCCGTCACCGGGCTGCTGGCGCGTGGCATGCCGATCGACATCCTGGCGCAGATCGGCTTCGTCGTGCTGGTCGGCCTCGCGGCCAAGAACGCAATCCTGATCGTCGAGTTCGCGCGCCAGAAGCAGGAGGAAGGCGCCACCGCCGCCGATGCCGCCGTGCACGCCGCCCGCACCCGTCTGCGCCCGATCCTGATGACCTCGCTCGCCTTCATTCTCGGTGTCGCCCCGCTCGCGGTCGCGACCGGCGCCGGCGCCGAGATGCGGCAATCGCTGGGTACGGCCGTGCTGTTCGGCATGATGGGCGTGACCTGCTTCGGCCTGCTGTTCACACCGTCGTTCTACACGGTGATTCGCCGGCTCGGGCACGAGCGAGCCAGGCGCGGTGCGCCCGAAGTCGCGGCTCACGCGTAGCCCCGGATGGGGGCGCCGACGGGTCGGCGCGAAGCGCCGCCCGATGACGGGCTCCGCGCCGTAATCCGGGGCAACCCTGTCCGCGGATAGGCTTTTCGCCGGGTAGGCGAGGATGTTGCCATCCTCGCCCCCCACAGACCCGGACGTGCAGATTTCCCGCATCCGGTTCTTCGCGCAAGAGCTTCGCTCACGTGGCGTATCGATGGACGATCCGCGGCTTCGGCAATGGATAGCGCA
>DATGLS010000002.1:0-35473 GCA_035293985.1 Xanthobacteraceae bacterium | reverse complement strand
TCAATCCCGACAAAAGCTGCGATATGCTCGTCCATGACTCGCCCTCCTTGCGTGAGGCTCTGCCCGGCCTATCCGGGTAACCCTCGCACTCGCATCGAGGGCGAGTCGCCTCCGCAAGGAAAGGGACATACAGTCTTCGGCCCGGTTCGTGGGCTCGCAATGAAAGGAATCACCCGTTGCTCGACGTGCGCGTCAGCACGGCGTAGATCGCCTCGGCGTCGCGCGAGTCGCGCAACAGCTTCGCGGTGTCGGGCGTGCGCATCAGGCGCGCCACGCGGGCGAGCGCCTTGAGATGATCGGCGCCGGCCGGTTCCGGCGCGAGCAGCAGGAAGATGAGATCGACCGGCTGGGCGTCGAGCGCCTCGAAATCGATCGGGCGGTCGAGCCGCGCGAACATCCCGAACAGGCGCTCGAGCTTGGGCAGCTTGCCGTGCGGGATGGCGATGCCGTTGCCGATGCCGGTCGAGCCGAGCTTCTCGCGCTGCTGAAGGATTTCCAGAATCTCGCGCTCGTTCTGGCCGGTGAGTTCCGCCGCACGCGACGCGAGCTCCTGGATCGCCTGCTTCTTGTTGTTGACCCGAAGCGCGGGAACGACCGCTTGCGGCGCAACGAGATCGGTGAGCGGCATTTGAGTGGGGTCCGGATGCGGCGGTGCCTGGCGGCGCAACACAATGGCCACAATGGCGCAACGGGCGGCGGACCATAGGGAGGCGGCCCCGGGGCGTCAATAGGCGCTGGGGCGCGATACACACCCGGCGCAGCCGTTGCAAGCTCGTCGCAAGTGCTTGCCGCAGAGGCGGTTTTCCGCGGGAAGGCAGCGCCGATGTTCGCGCGTGAAGCTTATCCGAAAGGCGCTCACCCAAACGCGTCATCCTCGAGGCGCGAGCGAAGCGAGCCTCGAAGGATGATCGGCGGAGGTGGTGCAGCAACCGGGCAAGTGGCCCCGCATCCGCCGTCGCCCTTCGAGGCCCGCGCTTCGCGCGAGCGCCTCAGGGTGACGGGTCCGGGTTTTGCTTGTGGGTCAGCGCTCAGAAAAACGCGAAGGTGCGGATCTCGATGCTCTCGCGCGGACGCGCGTTCGCGGGCGAGGTCGGATCGTCGAAGGCGGTATGCGCGCTCCAGCGCGCGCGGCCATCGGTCGCCGAGTCGAACACCTTGAACACCAGGGCTTCGTTGCGCGCCATGCGCGGGAACCAGTACCACTCGTGCTTCGGATTGTAGGTGATCGCATAGGTTTGGCCGATGCGGTTGGGATAGCGCCGCTCGGAGATCACGAAGTCGTCGAACGAGAGGCTCGCGGAATCGCACATCGCCAGCGGATGGGTCTCGACCGGATGGCGGATCGGCCGCCACACCTGCACGATAGCGAAGCGCCGTTCGAGGAGATCGTCGGCCTCGTCGGGCAGGATATCGCGCACGCGCTGCGGCGCCGACCATTCGGTGTAGTCGTTGTGCACGCGGCGCACCACCTCGCGGATCTTCGCCTGTGCGCGCAAGTCGTCGTCGGCCGTCCGGAGCGTGTGGTCGAACACCACCACGCGCTTGGCGCCGCTCTGCTCTTTGATGAGCGCCTCCATCTCGGCATAGTAGGTGCTGCGGATCTCGCTCTCGTTGAAGAAGTCCGCGACGTTGGTGTCGTGGCGCACGAAGCGGAAGCCGTCCTTGTCGAGGACGAAATCGCGCAGCCGCCCGTTGCGAATGATGACCCGACGCGGATCGGGCTTGCCGCCGCTGCGCGTATCGGTGCCGCCCGGCGCGGCGGTCTCGGTGAAAATCTTCTCCCCGTTGTTGTTGATGTAGTTGAGCGTTGCCTCGATCGTATCGGGAGCAGTGTCGATTTCGCTCAGCGCAACCATGGGAAACTCCATTGCCCGTTCGCGGCGTCAAATGGCTCGTCGCAATGTAAGTGGCCGCGCGCGATCCGGCTAGCGGGGGCGGAAGGCTCGCGCAAACGTGATGCCTTCGGGCTCAGCCGAGCGGAGTGTTGCGATAGACATCGCGGACCGCGCAGGCGAGGCCGAAGTCCGGCAGCGCCAGTTCATCGTCGGCGTGCAAGGTCCGCGTGCTCCAGCCGCGGTCCGTGCGGCGATCGACGATGATCTCCGCCCGATCCTGACGCACCAGTAGAATGCAGGTGCAGGACGGATGGGCGCGGTAGATGTCGCGCTTGCTGTCCATGATTCGTTCGTCGCTCTCCGAGAGGATTTCGGCGGCCAGGTAGAAGCGATCAGCGTAGCGCGGATCAGAATTCTCGTCCTCGCGGACCACAGCCACATCGGGCTCCGGATCATAAGGGACCGTCGACGTAATATTCACGCCGATGTCCTGATAAACGCCCAGCATCGGATCATGACGCTCGAGCGCGGTACTGAGGAGGGAGGTGAGATTAAAAGCGAGGCGTTGATGCAACCGATTGGGTGGGGCCATCCTCATGGGGATGCCCTCGATTAGCTCCCAATGCTCTTCATCCGGCCGCGACTCGAGCCACGTCCGGAACGAAGCGACCGAGAGCATGGGGGCAGTTTGTTCGGCAAAACCGGCCATGATGAGGATGTCCGCACGGTACCTTTGTTATGATAGGTGCAATGGATTTCGTCGACAAGCAGCGGTCGATGGGGAAACGAGCGTCACCACGCCGCTGGCATGCGCTGCGGCATCCCCGTATCATCGTCTCGCGAGCTCCTTCTTATTGAGGTCCCCTGCATGACGAACCCCATGATCCCGCGCGAGCGCGCCGCGTATTCGGCGATCGTCGACCGGCCGCCACTCGAGCTGCCGGGCAATGCGCGGCTGATCTTCTGGAGCATCGTCAACTACGAGGTCTGGGACATCGGCCGGCCGATGGCGCGCCAGGTGATCCCGGCGCCGACAGGCGTTCCCTTGCTGCCCGACGTGCCGCACTGGAGCTGGCACGAGTACGGCATGCGGGTCGGCGCCTGGCGCTTCTTCGAGCTGTACGAGAAGCTCGGCATCCGGCCGACGCTCGCGACCAATGCGCGCGTATGCGAGGACTATGTGCGCGTCGCCGAGGAAGCGAAGCGCCAGGGCTGGGAGTTCATGGGCCACGCCTACGACCAGATGCCGATCCACAAGGTCGACGACCAGCGCGCCATGGTGCACCGCTCGATGGACGTGATCGAGCGCTTCACCGGCAAGCGCCCGGTCGGCTGGCTCGGCCCGGGGCTGACCGAGACGCTCGACACGCCGGAGATTCTCGCCGAGGCCGGCGTGAAGTACATCGGCGACTGGGTCTACGACGACGAGCCGACCGTGATCCGCACCGCCAAGGGGCCGCTGGTGACGCTGCCCTACACGGTCGAGATCAACGACATCACCATCATGATCGTGCAGCATCACGAGAGCGAGCATCTCCTGCGCCGCGCCAAGGACCAGTTCGACCGGCTCTATGCGGAGGGCGCGAAGCGGCCGAAAGTGATGGCGCTGGCGATCCACCCTTATGTCAGCGGCCAACCGCACCGGATCAAATATCTCGAGGCGATCTACGATTACGTGAAGGGCTTCGAGGGCGTGCTGCACTGGAACGGCGCCGAGATCCTCGACTGGTATCAGGGCGTCGCGGGCGCGAAGCTCGCGGCGGCCGAGTAGCGGGGCCAAGCCCCGAACGAAGCCGCGAACCGGTCACGAACGAAGTCACGCATCTTGTCCGCCAAGCTCACGCTCTCGGTCAGCTTCGCCGCCAATCCGCGCACCTGGCCACTGATCGACGGCCGCGTCACGGTCGAGGGCGTCGACCTCGTGATCACGCCGTCGCACCCTTCCGAGATCTTCTGGCGCCAGCTCAAATTCGCCGATTTCGACATCAGCGAGATGTCGATGTCGTCGCTGATGATGACGCTCGCGCACGGCGACGACCGCTTCATCGGCCTGCCGATCTTCACCACCCACCGCTTCTTCCATACCGGAATCCTGGTGCGGCGCGACGCCGGCATCGAGACGCCCGCCGATCTCAAGGGCAAGCGCGTCGGCGTGCCCGAGTATCAGCAGACCGCGGCGCTGTGGACGCGCGGCGCGCTGCGGCACGAATGGGGCGTCACCGAGCAGGACATGGAATGGTGGATGGAGCGCCCGGCCTCGCATAGCCACGGCGGCGCGACGGGCTTTGCGCCGCCCGCGGGCGTCACCATCCATTCGGTGCCGGTCGAGACGAGCCTCGGCGCCATGGTGGTCGAGGGCAAGCTCGACGCGGTCATCCACTACATCGTCAACGACAACCTGGTCGACCGCAGCACCATCGACCTGTGGAACCATGCGGCGGCGCGGCGGCTGTTTCCCGATCCCGTCGCCGAGGGCATCCGCTATTTCAAGAAGACCGGCCTCCATCCGATCAACCACGGCATGGTGATCAAGCGCACGCTCGCCGAAAAGCACCCCTGGGTGATCCTCAACCTGATGAAAGCATTCGACCGCGCCAACGCGATCGCCGACCGCGAGCGCGTCGAGCACGCGGCCGAGCACATCGCGACCGGCCTGCTGCCGAGCGAAGCGCGGGCGGCGCTCGCGCGGCCCGTGATCCGGCACGGCATCAAGGCGAACCGGGCGATTCTCGAGACCTGCGCGGATTATTCGCGCGAGCAGGGGCTGACGCCGCGGCGGATGAAGCTCGAGGAGATTTTCGCGCCCAGCACGATGGGGCAGTAGGGTGGGCAAAATCGCCCGGCACCGGTGCACCGCGTGGGCAACGGCGCTTCCGCGGTTTCGCCCATGCTTCAGGCAGGCGACGGCGCCGTTACCCACCCTACGTGGCGAGCGCAGCGAGCGGGCAGCGTGCAAGCTGCAGACCCTGCAAGCTCAGACCTCGACGGTCTCGAACTCGGCGGGGAGGATGATCTCCAGGACCTCGCAGTCGTCCGAGTAATCGAGCACGGTGTGCTTGATCTTCGGCGGCTGCAGCCAGGCGGAGCCCTCGTGCATGGTGACGACCTTGCCGTCGTATTCGCCCTTCATCCAGCCCTTGAGCACGTAGATCATCTGGAAGTCGACGTCGTGATAATGGCGTTTTGAAACCTCAGCCGGGATGCAAGGGGGTATCATCCGGATCACGTGCGCCTGGGCGAGACCGCCGGTCGCCTTGGCGATGCCGAGGTCGCGGTACTGCGCATAGCGGCGCAGGCCGGTCTCGAACTTGGCGTCCTCGAGGTGACTCGCCACGAAGGTCTGCTTCGGACGACGTTTCGTGGGGCCCTTGGCCTTCGTGGCCGCCTTCACGGGGCGCCGCGCCGACGACTTGCGCGCCGCCGTACGCGCCGATGACTTCGCCTTCCGTTTTGTCGCTGCTTTCGCCATGAACGTCTCCTCCTGTTGAATCTTGTCATCAGGCCGCGGCGAGCGCCGCGAGCTCGGCGACGAAGTCGGCGTCGTTGAGGTCGCCCGCGATGGCCTCGACCGACTGGGCGCCGTGGAGGCCGATCAGCGCATCGAGCTCGGCACGCCGCCGCCCGGTCGCCAGCACGCGGGCGCCGGCCGCCACCAGGGCGCCGACCGTCGCCTTGCCGATGCCGGCGCTGGCGCCGGTCACGCTCACCGACCGGCCGGACAGATCATCGCTCATGCGGCGATCATCCACAAAACCCGGGGCGGCGCAAAGGGTGTGCAAGCGATGGGAAGGCGCGTCAGCCAGGCAGGTGCGCGATGAACGCCACGATGTCGTCGATCACCTGGCGATCGACATGGCCGGGGCGAGTGTACTCGGCCGGGGTGCTCTTGCCGTCGCCGGCGATGAGCAGGTGGTCGAGCCGCGGCAACAAGATCAGCGTCGCATTGGCATGGCCGGCGAGGGCGGCGCGGAAGCGGTCGAAATCCCTGGCCGTCACCTGATAGTCGCGGCCGCCCTGCAGCACCAGCATCGGGATCGTCAGCGTCGCCGCCGTGGCGGCGGGATCGTAGGCATTGAGGTCGGCCCAGTAGGAGCGCGGCAGGTTCATGATCGGCGCGCCATTATCGCCCGGCTTCACGGCGTCGGCGCGCGCGGCCGTGGCCTTCAGCGCGTCGATTTTCGCCTGCGTCTGCGCGTTGGGCGCGCCGTCGAGCGAGGCGAGATACTCGCTCTGCTCGACGATGATGTCGGCGAGCGGGCGCGCCGCCGCGGCGAGGAGGACGATTCCCGCGACGTCGGCGTCGTCCTTGGCGACGCGCGGCGCGAGCGTCGCGCCGAGGCTGTGGCCGATCACGACGATGCGGCGCGGGTCGATCTCGGGGCGCGCGCGCAGCAGCGCGACGGCGGCGCGGGCGTCGTCGATCACCTCCTCGCGGACGGTGAATGGAATCGTCGGCGCAAAGGCCTGCGGCTCGATTTTTGTACGCTTGTCGTAGCGCAGCACCGCGATGCCGCGCGACGCAAGACCGTCGGCGATGTCCTCGAACGGTCGGTTGGGGCCGATCGCCTCGTTGCGGTCGTTCGGGCCCGAGCCGTGCACCAGCACGACCGCGGCGACCTTGTGGTCGACGCGCGGCAGGGTCAGCGTCGCCGGCAGGGCTGGCGCCGCGCCGACGGTCACGTCGAGGTCGTGGTGGGCCGCGGCATCGTCATAGGCCGGAGGCGTCCAGGCGTGCGGCGGCGCCTGGGCGGGGCGGATGAACAGCCCGGCGATCTTGCCCTGCTGGTAGGAGAGCACGAGGTCGAGGCTCGCGCGCTCGAAGCGCAGCGGCACGATCACGATGGTGAGGCCGCCCTGCTGCGTCTCGCGCGGCGTCCCGGTACCGCGCAGCGGGCCGGCCTGAGCGACGACGCCCTGCCAGGTTTGCGCCAGGCGATCGACGGGAAGCGCGCTCGCGACTTGCGGCGTGAACTGCGCGGCGAGGTCGGCGAAATGACCCTCGCTGAGCAGGCGTGTCGCCGCAAGCGCATTCTCCTCCGGCGTCTGCGCGGCGGCGCTGGCCCCAAAGAGGCACGCGGCCACGACGGCGATGAACGAGAGGCGGGGGATCGACATGTTGGTGACTCCATCTGCCTCCCTTCGCGCCTTGGTCGAGCTGATGCAAGCGCCGGTTCAGTTCCAATCATTCCGGTATCGCTAGTCGCGCACCCGCTGCGCCAGACGCACATGACATACGGCGTCGTGGACACGACATCCTTTGGTTACGATCTTATTCTTGACGCCCTCTGATTGTTCGCGCAAACTCGCCCCATCGCCGCGGGCAGCCGCCTATGGCGGCGCGACGCCACACGGAAGCATCCCATGTCGAAAAACTTCGCGCATGCGGTCACCGCGATCGCCGCCGGCGGCCTCGTCGCCGCAGCATTCGCTCAACAGCCGCCGGCGCCGGCGGCCGCGCCTCCGCCGCCTCCGCCCCTCGCCTACAACCTCAGCCCCTATCTGCCGCACGACGTGTTCGACCCGATTCCGGGCGCGACCGGCACGCAAGGTCCGATGGATTATCTGTCGTGGCAGACCTTCATCGCGCTCAACTGGCCGGCGAGCGAAGTCCAGAACGGCGTGCCGGACGCCAACCTCGTCATCGGCGGCCATACCAAAGGCGGCTATTACCCGAACGGAATGCGCAGCTCGCCCACCGTGTGGGAGACCTACAAGGACGCAAACGACATCTTCCTGCCGAATGCGAGACCGCCGTCGCCGTTCAGCGCCAAGACGACGCACGTGCTGTTCGACGACACCGAGTCGTTCACCGACAGCCCGCTCAACGACCAGGACGGCAAGCACGTCTATTACGAGGTGCGCATGAACGAGGTGGAGTACAACTACATCGTCGCGCACAAGCTCTATAACGCCAACAACCAGAAGCTCCAGAAGATCGACTTCCCGCGCGGCGACAACGCGACGAGCGAGGTCGGCGCGGTGCACGTCAAGGCGGCGTGGAAGATCATGGGGCCGAAGGACGATCAGTCGCGCTACTACACCGCGAAGGCGCTGATCTACCGGCCGGGCGTGCCGAGCGCATTCCTGGCGACGGTCGGCCTCGTCGGCCTGCACATCGCACACAAGACCGCGAGCCGGCCGGAGTGGATCTGGTCGACCTTCGAGCAGGTCGACAACGCGCCCGACCTGCCGAAGCCGGGTGCGGCGATCCCGCCGGCGCCCAATCCGCCCGGCTACTACAACTTCACCAATGCGAACTGCGACACGACGAAGTGCCCGCCCAACCAGCGGGTCGCCACCAACTCGACCACGCCCGTGCAGGTGCTGCGGGTGACGCCGATTCCCGGCACGGTGACGACGCTCAACACCCAGTTCCAGACGGCGTTGCGCCAGTCGAGCGCGGCGAACGTCTGGCAGTACTACGAGCTGGTGTTCACCCAGTGGCCGTCGGACCCGAAGAACGTGCAGAAGTTCGGCGTGCCGCAGCCGGCATTCCTCGCCAACAGCACGATCGAGACCTTCTTCCAGGGGCCCGGGCCGAAGAATCCGACCAAGAAGGACCCGCCGCACAGCTGCATGGATTGCCACGGCATGTTCGCGCAACAGGAAGCGCAGAAGGATTTCGTGTTCCAGCTGTTCAAGGCCCAGCCGGCGCCGAAAGCGCCACCGGTGCCGGGCATCTTCAATCCGCCGCGGCCCGAAGCGCTGAAGTGAGCCGCTTGCGCCGGTGGCTGCGCTCCCTCCCCCCGCGAGCGAAGCGAGTGGCGGGGAGGGGTCGGGGGTGGGGGCGCCGCTTGCTCGCAGCAAGCGGGGTTCGTCCTGATCGCAAATTCGGAGCAAGCGTAGGCCCCCCACCCCTCGCTTCGGCAGCTTCGCTGCCTCGCTCGACCCTCCCCGCCGACGAGCGGGAGGCTAGCAGCGGCGCCTTAGTGCCCTCATTACAGCATCGTTGACCTCGCGCGCCGCCCGTGGTCGTTTGCCGCCGCATTCGACTGCGGAGGAGCTGCATGAAGGACCGCAAGACAAAGGGGATCGGCCTCGCCATCGTCGGCGCCGGGCGCGTCGGGCTGTTTCGCGGCGAGGTCGCGACCCGGCATCCGGCGGTCGAGTGGATCGGCATTGCGGAGAAGAACCCGAACCGCGGCGGCTCGGTCGCGGCCAAGATCGGCGCCGATTTCGTCACGACGGATCACCGCGAGCTGCTCACGCGCTCGGAGGCGACCTGCGCGATCATCGCGACCGACGAGCACCTGCACGTCGATCCGATCATGTGCGCGATCGAGAACAAGCTGCCGATGCTGATCGAGAAGCCGCTCGCGACCGATCTCGCGCAGTCCGCCAAGGTGCTCGCCGCGATCGAGAGCGCGAAGCTCGACGCGGTCGTCGGCTACACCCAGCGCTTCCGCCGCCGCTGGCTCGCCGCGAAGGAGAAATGCGCGACCGGCGCGCTCGGCGACGTGACCATGGTGACGTCGCGCGCCTTCATGAACCGGCTGGTCGCGATCGACAACTACAAGCGCACCGACAAGCCGGAGACGATCTCGCCGATGGTGATCTCCGGCACGCACGCGCTCGACATCTGCATGTGGTGCCTCGACGGCAAGCAGCAGAGCGAGGTCTACGCCCGCTCGGTCGACAAGGTGCTGGGCCCGCTCTACCGCGGCATCGACGCCACCGCCGGCATGGTGATGTTCGCCGACGGCACCGTGCATCATCTCAATATTTCCTGGGCGCTGCCCGTGACGTGGCCGGCCGCGGTCTACAGCCTCGAGGTCGGCATCGTCGGCACCACCGGCGTGCTCACCATCGACGACACCCACCGCGACATCGTGCTGGCGGTGACCAAGGCGCAGTCGGAAGGCTATGCGCCGGACGAGAGCCGCATGGTCGATTTCATGGGCAGCTATCCGCCCGGCGACATGGCGCTCGGCGAGTTGCGCGGCCCGATGGCGGAGGAGACGGTGTCGTGGCTCAACCGCATGGCGCTCGGCGTGCCGACCCAGGCCGCGACCGCCGCCGAGGCGCACAACCGGCTGATGCTGACCAAGGCGCTCGACCTGTCGGCGAAGCTGAAAGCACCGGTGCAGCTGCCGCTCGCGCCGGAGGTCGAGCAGGAGATGCTGCGGAAAGTGGCGTGATTTTCCCTCGTCATGGCCGGGCTTGTCCCGGCCATCCACGTCTTGCTTCGCGGCAAGACGTGGATGCCCGGGACAAGCCCGGGCATGACGGAGTTAGCGTTCGCCGATCTTCCTCACGCCCATCTCACTCGCGAGCTTGTCGAGCTGCGCCTTCAGCGCATCCGGCAACGGAATGCCGTCGCGCAGGCGCTGGGCGCGGCCGGCACGGCGGCGCTCGCCGGGGAGGCGGATGGCGTCGAAGCCGGGCAGGCGGTGCGAGGCGTGCAGGTCGTTCATGTGGCGGTCGACCTCGGCCTTGAAGGCATCGAGCGGGATGAAACGCTTGATGTCGATCGCGCAGATGAAGTGGCCCGTGTTGGTCGGGCTGGTGTCGTCGGCGTTGAAGTCGATCACGTCCTTGCCGAAGGCGGCGCCGTTGAGGACGCCGGCCAGGAGCCCGAGCATGATCGCGAGCCCGGCGCCCTTGTAGCCGCCGATCGGCAGCAGCATGCCCTCGCTCGAGCGCTTCGGATCGGTGAGCGGCGCGCCTGTCGTCGTGTTGACCATCCAGCCCTCCGGCATGGCGCGGCCTTCGAGCGCGTATTTCTTCACCGTGCCGTAGGAGACGACCGTGGTCGCCATGTCGAGCACCAGCGGCCCCTCGCCCGACGGCACGCCGATGCCGAGCGGGTTGGTGCCGAGCAAGAGATCCGTGCCGCCCCAGGCCGCCATGTGGTTGGCGTTGGCGACCGCGCCGTAGAGCCCGATCATCCCGTGCTGCACCGGCATCTCGGCATAGATGCCGGCGGTGCTGGCGTGGTTCGAGTGCGTCGCGCCGACCCAGGCGATGCCGGCCTCGCGCGCGAGCGAGATCGCGGTCTCGGCGGCGCGGCTCATCACCAGGTGGCCCATGCCGTTGTCGCCGTCGACGAGGGCGGTCGCGGGCGCGGTCTGGTTGACCTTGATGTTCGGCCGCGCGTTGACGGCGCCCGCCTTGAAGCGGCGGATGTAGTGCGGCAGGCGGAAGATGCCGTGTGCGTCGGCGCCGGTGAGATCGGCTTCCGTCATCAGCTCGCCGATGCGCGCCGCGTCGGCGGCGGGGAAGCCCGCCGCCGCGAACACGTCGGCGATGAAGGCGCGCGCGATCGACGCCGCGACCGTCGCGGGCATCACGCTTGCCCGAGCAGCTTGAGCGGAATGTCGGTGAGGATCTTCTGCTTGTCGGCCGCGGAGATGTTCAGCGCCTTGACCTGCCGGGCGCACTCCAAGGTGCCCATGTCGTACGGATAGTCGCTGCCGAGCACGATGCGCGAGGAGCCGATGATCGACACCAGCGCCTGGAGCTGCGGTTGCGCGTGCAGGATCGTGTCGTAGTAGAGCGTCGCCATCGCCTTTTCGGGGCCGTGGTCCTTGAGGTTGACCTTCGGCTCCGGCCGCACCTGCCAGCCGTGCGAGAAGCGCCCCGCCTGCCACGGCGCCATGCCGCCGCCGTGCACGAAGAACCACTTGATGTTCGGATAGCGCTCGACCACGCCGCCGAACACGACCGAGGCGACCGCGATGGTCGAGTCGAGCGGATTGCCGATCAGGTTGTTGAGGTAGTACTTGCCCAGCCGGTCCATGGCGGCGACCTGGGTCGGGTGCACCATCATCAGCGCGTGGTGCTCGTTCGCGACCTGCCACACCGGCTCGAGCTCGGGCTCGTCGAGGTTCTTGCGGTTGATGTTGGAGCCGATCTGCGCGCCCTTCATACCGAGCTTGGTCATGGCGCGCTCGAGCTCCGCCGCCGCCTTGCCGGGCGCTTGCATCGGCAGGGTCGCGAGCCCGTAGAAACGATCGGGATAGTCCTTGACGTGCTTGGCGATCTGGTCGTTCTGGATCGCCGCGACGGTGGCGTTGAGCGAGGCATCGACGTTGTAGAGAAAGGTCTGCGGCGTGTTCGACAGCACGTGCATGTCGACCTCCGCCTCTTTCATATGGCGGAAGCGCGTCTCCAGGTCCCACGCCCCGCGCGGATACGGCTTGTAGGGCACGCCGTTGAGCTCGAACACCGCGAACTCCTTGTCGATCGGTGTGAGCCGCAGCCCCAGCGACGGTGCCTCCTTGGCGATCATCTGCATGGTGTCTTCGTTCAGGATATGGGCGTGCACGTCGATGGATTTGGGCATCGGGGTCCTCCGCGGGAGGCGGAGTCATATAGGCTCGGCGGATGCGATGCCAGAGTGCCTGTTTATGTCACCGGAAAGCTTGTATCTCGTCACGTTGGCGAGTGGAATGAAAACGCGAGGATCGGTGGAATGGCCAAGGATGGCGCGAAAACGAAATCCGTCGCGGATGCGGCCAAATCGCCCGTCGCAAAATCCAACGCCCCCCGCTGGCAGTCCGACGTCATCGTCGACCTGATCAAGCAGTTCGGCTTCCCCTACATCGCGCTCAACCCCGGCGCCTCGTATCGCGGGCTGCACGACTCGCTGGTCAACTACGGCAACAACACGCCGCCGATGCTGCTGTGCCAGCACGAGAAGATCGCGGTGCAGATCGCGCACGGCTACGCCAAGGCGACCGGCAAGCCGATGATCGCGATCGTGCACAACATCGTCGGCATGCTGCATGCGACCATGGGCATCTACTACGCCTATATCGACCGCGCGCCGATCTTCGTCATCGGCGCGACCGGACCGATGGACGAGAGCAAGCGGCGGCCGTTCATCGACTGGATCCACACCGCCAACGTGCAGGGCGAGCAGCTGCGCCACTACGTGAAGTGGGACTACCAGCCGGGCAGCATCGAGGGCGTGCCGGATAGTTTTGCGCGCGCCTACGGCGCGATGATGACCGAGCCGCAGGGCCCGATCTACATGTGCTACGATGCCTGGCTGCAGGAGCAGCCGCTCACCGGCGAGATCGCCCTGCCCGACCGGCACGGCGCGACGGTGCCGACTCCAATGGCGGCGGATCCGGCCGCGCTGGCGCGGGTCGCCGACAAATTGGTCGCGGCGCGCTTTCCGGTGCTGCTCGCCGAGTACACCGGCCGGGCGCCGAACGGCTTTCACGATCTCGTCGCGCTCGCCGAGACGGTCGGCGCCGCGGTCTACGACACCAACGGGCGGCTCAACTTTCCCAACCGCCATCCGCTCAACCTCAGCATGGACCGCAGCGTATTCGCCGAGGCGGACCTCATCCTCTCGCTCGACACGCGCGACTGGGAGAAGCCGACCCACCGCATCGACCGCGCCAAGCGCGCGGTCGAGCCGCTCTATCCCAAGGGCTGCGAGATGATCGAGCTCGGCTTCGGCGACATCGGCCTCTCGAAGTGGTCGATGGACTACACCCGCATGCCGAACGCGAGCCTACGCGTGCTCGCCGACACCGCGACGGCGATCCCCGAGCTGACGAATCTCTGCGTCGAGCGCGTCCTCGAGGACACGAGCCTGCGCGATCGCATCGCGCGCCGCGCCGCCGACATCAAGCTCCGCCACGACGGGCTGTTCAGCCGCTGGGAGCGCGAGTCGCTCGCGGACTGGGACGCCTCGCCGATCACCCTGCCGCGGCTCGCGCACGAGCTGTGGGACGCGATCAAGACCGAGGACTGGGTGCTCACCGCCTGCACGCTGCAGGACTGGGTGCTCAAGCTGTGGGACTTCGACAAACCCTATCGCCATGCCGGGCGCGCGCTCGGCACCGGTACGCAGATCGGCGTCTCGCTCGGCGTCGCGCTGGCGCATCGCGGCACCGGCCGCCTCGTGGTCGACATCCAACCGGACGGCGACCTGATGTTCGACGCCGGCGCGCTGTGGACCGCGGCGAAGAACAACATCCCGCTGCTGGTCGTGATGTTCAACAACCGCGCCTACTACAACGACTGGGAGCACCAGATCCACGTCGCGCACTTGCGCGACACCGACGTCGCGCGCGCCCATATCGGCCAGGACATCGCCGGGCCGGAGCCGGACTTCGCGACCATCGCGCGCGGCTGCGGCTGGTACGGCGAGGGGCCGATCACCGATCCGAAGGAGATCAAGGGCGCGCTGGTGCGGGCGATCGCCAAGGTGAAGGCGGGGCAGCCGGCACTGGTCGATACCGTGCTGCGGCCGCGGTGAGATTCCGTAGGGTGGGCAACCGCGCCCGGGTGCCCGCGTGGGCAAAATCGCTTCGCACGCGGTTGCCCAGGCGGAGAGGGCTCAGCACGCGATTTGCCCACTTACGCTTTCAACGCGCGCTCACTCGCCCTGCATGAAGCGGCGCCATAGGGCCTCGGTGTCGTCGCCGTAGCCCGTGCGCACGGCGTCGCCGAAGCGGCAGCCGACCAGGACCGCATTCATCATGCGGTGGAAGGCGACCGGGTCGGCCTTGGCGAGGAAGGCGAGAAAATGTCCGGCCCGCTGGTCGGTCTCGCGCGCAAACGCGGTGTCGGTCAGCTGCGCGGTGCGCTCCATCCGCACCATGACGAAATCGAGCAGCGAGTCGTCGCTGGCAATCGCAGCGCGCTCGCGGCCGACGACGTCGCATGCGCGAGCGGCGCAGACGGCCAGCAGCGCAAGCGCCATCGCCGCGACGGCGACGACCTTGGCGAACAGGCGCAGCCAATGGCCGCTTGCGGCCGCACGCGGCAGCGCGCCTGCTCGACCCGCGATCGCCGGAATGATCCACGGCGAGACGGCGGGCAGCGCCTGCGACGCGAGATGGCCGACAAACAGCCCGGTCATGACTAAATCCAGGTCGCTCCACACCCTGCTGGATGCGCAGCATGGGGGAGCGGGCGTCAAGGCGGCGTCACCCCAGGGTCAAAGCGATTCCTTTGCGGAATGAGGAGCTTGCCGGTAACCACCGCGACACGAACCGGAGCGAAAAAGCACCCCAACGGTTGCGCGGGAGGGGCGAAGCGTGAGAAAATCAGCTGTTCGCCATCGGGCGGCAGCGCGCGGTCCCTTGAGAGATGAGCCGATCGAACCTTGCGACATTGCGGTTGCTGGGCGCGTTCACGGTCGAGGTGAGCGCGGCGCGGCCGGTCGCCATTGCGGTGCGCTCGCGCAAAGCGCGCGCGCTGCTCGCCTATCTGGCGATGAAGCCGGACTGGCGCGCGAGCCGCGAGGAGCTGGCGACGCTGTTGTGGGGCGACAATCCGGACGCCCAGGCGCGCCACAGCCTGCGCCAGTGCCTCGTGTCGCTGCGCCAGGATCTGCACCTGCTCGCGCCCGACATGCTCGACATCGGCCGCGAGACGATCGAGCTCTGCCCCGATGCGCTCGCCGTCGATGCGCGCGAGCTCGCCGTGATCGCGGCGGCGCCCGAGGTGGAGATGCTGACGCGCGGCGCGGAGCTGTGGCGCGGCGCGTTTCTCGCCGACCTCGCGCTCGACATCGAGGAGTTCGACGCCTGGCGAGCGCGCGAGCAGGATCGCCTCGCCGGCGTGGCGGCGCAGATTTTCGAGCGGCTCGCCGCGCGCGCCGACGCCGACAATGACGGCGCGCGCGCCATAGCGGCGTCCGAGCGGCTGGTGGCGCTCGATCCGACCCGCGAGGACCGCCAGCGCATCGCGCTGAAGATCGTCGCCCGCCATCGCGGCCGCGACGCCGCGCTCGAGCGCGCGCGGCTGCTGACGAACCTGCTGCGCAGCGAGCTCGACGTCGCGCCGGAGCCGGCGACGCGCGCGCTGGTCGAGGAGATCCGCAACGGCGCGATCGCGCCGGCGGTCGCAACGGAACCGGTGAAAGCGCTCGAGGTGGTCGCCGCGGGCGAGGTGCCTCTTCTACCCTCCCCCCAGCGGATTGAGGGTGGCGAGCGAACCGGGCCGGGTGAGGGGCGCTCGGAGCTTCAATTGGAAAGCCGAGATCCCCTCACCCCGGCCCTGTCCCCCGGGGTGAGAGAGGGCGCAGGAGCCGCGGGCATCTCGCGCTGGCGACGCTATGCGATCGCCGCGTCCATCGCTTTGGTCTGCATCCTCGCGGCCGGCGCCGCTGCGCTGGTGCTGACCGCCAGCTCCCGCACGACCCTGGTGAAGACCAGGACAGCACGCCCGGCACTCGCGAGCGCCGTCGTGCTGCCATTCTCGCTCGACACGCCGGCCGACACGCCGGATCGCGAATTCGCCAGCGCGCTCACCCATGGGGTGACGGCCAATCTCGCCCGCTACGACATGCGCATGATCTCGGACCGCACCGCCGGCCTCTATCGCGAGGCCGAGGTCGACATGGCCCAGCTCGGGGCCGACCTCGACGTTCCGTACGCGATCGTCGGCCATATCGAGCGCGCGGACGGGCGGCTGCGCGCCGACGCGCAATTGATCGACACCGCGACGCGGGTGACGCTGTGGTCCGACCAGATGCAGCCGAAGCCGGGCGAGGCGGACCTCACAGCGGAGGAGATCGCCGCCGGCTTCGCCCGCGCCGCGTTGATCAACATCGTGTACGGGGAGGTGCGGCGGCTGCACGAGGAGCCGGGCCAGCCGGTGCCGGTCCCTCATTTGCTGCTGCGCGCCCGCGCCGCCGAAATCCGCGGCTATCTGCCGGGGAATGCGACCGCGGCGCTGCGCCTCTTCACGCAAGCGCTGGAGCGCTCGCCGCACAGCCAGGCGGCCATGCTCGGCGTCGCGCGCATGAACATCCTCGCCGACATGAACTTCATCGACATCGACCCGGCGCCCGATCTCGCGCGCGCCGAGACGCTGGTGAACGACGTGCTGGCGCGCTCGCCCAACTGGCTCGCCGCGCAGTTCACGCTGGCGATGCTGCAGAAGCGCCACCGGCAGTACGACGCGGCGCTGCGCTCACTCCAGCGCTGCCTGGAGTTGAACCCGGACTTCTTGCCCGCGCGCGGCCAGCTGGGGGGGCTGCTGGTGCGCATGGGGCAGGTCGAGAAGGGCCGGCAGATGGTCGAGGCGACGCTGCGCCGCGCGACGCCGAACGACCCGTTTCTCGGCGTGCTTTATCTGTTCGCCGGCGAGGCGGAGCTCGAGCTCGGCGACAACGCGGCGGCGCTGCGCTGGATCGAGCGCGCCCACACCTTCATGCCCGGCGCGCCGCTGGTGCAGGCGTGGCTCGCTTCCGCCTACACCGCCATGGGCGAGCGGGACGAGGCCGCCGCCCATATCGCGACGCTCAAGGCGATGGCGCCGGGCGCCGCCCAGCGTTTCGCGGTGCGCAAGTTCGTCAAGGGCGAATGGCCGCGCACGCGCATCCTCGAAGAGCTGCGCGTCGCCCTCGCGGCGCCGGCGAAGTAGCGGCACCGGATGCTGTCTGCGCTCCCTCTCCCTGCTCCTCGCGGGGAGAGGGAGCGCTACCGTCGTGCTCTCCTTATTTTTCATCCTGTCGAATGACGGCCAGCGAATCCTCGCAAAACATCGGCTTTGCGGCCTCGGGATTGCTGCATTGATGCTTCGTCAACGCGGCGCGGCTTTACCTCGCCAATGCAATCTGGTCATGTGCAGAAACCGGGCAATTCGAGGACACGGAATGAGACTGGGTTACTTCACGATGCCGGTGCATCCGATGCACCGGAACTGGACCGAGACGCTCAAGGAAGATCGCGAAGCCATCATCCTGTGCGACAAGCTCGGCTTTTCCAGCGCGTTCGTGGGCGAGCATCTGACCGACGCGTGCGAGAACGTGCCCAACTCGATGACGTTCCTGGCGACCCTGATCCACTCGACGACGCAGATCAAGCTCGGCACCGGCACCTCGAACCTGTCGCAGAAGCATCCGGTGCTGATCGCGACGCAGGCCGCGATGTTCGACCATCTCGCCGAGGGCCGCTTCATCTTCGGCATCAGCCCGGGCGCCCTGCCGACCGACTCGGAAGCGATCGGCACGCTCGACGTCGACAAGAACGCGCTGTTCGCCGAGGCGATCGAGGTGATCCTGGCGATCTGGGAGCGCGACCCGCCCTACGACATCGATTTTCCCAACAACCGCTTCAAGGTCTCGACCGGCAAGACCATGATGAAGCATCTCGGCGTCGGCTTCATGGGCAAGCCGTACCAGAAGCCGCGGCCGGAGATCGTCGGCACCGTCGTCATGCCGTTCTCCCCCGGCGTGGTGCAGATGGGCAAGCGCGACTTCCATCCGCTGTCGGCGAACTTTCTGCTGTCGCAGCACCTCAAGTCGCACTGGGCGAACTATTCGAAGGGCAAGGCAGAGGTCGGCCAGACCGCCGACGTCAACGACTGGCGCGTCGCCCGCACCATCTTCGTCGCCGACGACGACAAGACGGCGGAGCTCTACGGCCGCAGCGATCCCAATAGCCCATACGGGTTCTACTACGGCCAGATGCGCGGAAAGCTCGCGCGTGGAAAGCGGCTCTACGTGTTCAAGTCGCACAAGGAGCAGCCGGACGAGGAGATCACCCACGACTTCATCATGGACCGCCTGGTGCTGCACGGCTCGGTCAACAAGGTGGTCGACCAGATCCTGGCGCTGCGCGAGGAGATCGGCGATTTCGGCGAGCTGGTCTATGGCGGCATGGACTGGGTCGATCCGGCGCTCGCCAAGCGTTCGATGCAGCTGCTCGCCGAAGAGGTGATGCCGCGGGTGAATGCCGCGATCGGGAAGAAGTCGGTGGCGGCGTAGACCTAACGGCGCTTGATCCGCTCTCTTCTCCTTCCGCTCCCCCGCTTGCGACCCGCTTGCGGGGGAGGAATACGCGCGCAGGGCGAAGCAGGGGGCAAGTCCGCAGACGCCTGCGCAAGCAGCGCCCCCTCTCCTACTCGCCCCCGCAAGCCGGGAGAGGACCCACCGTCCGTGCGGCGTCGTAGCGGCCTACATCAACGTTACTTTCTCTCCACGTCGCGGGTCGGCGTCTCGGGTGTGAGCCCGCCGCGGCGGCGCGCGAAAGTATCGGCGCCGCTCTGCGCCCAGGTGCCGTCGACGGCGCGCTGGGCGAACACGTCCCACGCCGCGTCCCAGTCGCCGAGCGAATAGCCGTGCCAGGGCGGGCGGGGGGCGAGGCGCGGCAGGCCGAGCTCCTCCCAGATGCGGCGCGCGCCTTCCATGTACTCGCGCGCCGGCAGCGCGAGCGGCGGCATCGGGCCCTTGGCGGTGGCGTCGATCATCAGCGTCGAGTCGCCCTTGCGGCCGCCGCCCGACTTCGGGCCGTGCCCGCCCGAGCGATAGGGCGCGACCTGCAGGTCCTCGCCGAGATTGGCGCGATAGGCGAGCGACCAGAAGATCGCGTCGGCATTGGCCGGGTCGATGTCGTCGCTAACCGCGATGACGATCTTGCCGCAGTCGGCGCGCAGCGAGGCGGCCGCGCGCAGCCCGCGCCACACCTCCGTGCGGGCGACGCCCGGCGCGAGCTGGAGAAAGATCACCGGGCGGATGTTGCTGAGCGGCTCGTGCAGCACGACGCGCTTGATGCCCTTGATGGCGAGCTGGTCGCGCAGATGGGCCAGGAACATCGGCTCGTAGGCGACGCGCTTGATCACGCTCGATTCGCTCGGCGTCACCTGGCTCACGATCGAGCAGAACACGGCATTGCGCCGATGCGTGATCGCGGTGACCTGCATCGACATGTTGAAGTCCTCGAGCGCGATGTGGCCATGGCTTTCGCCGAACGGCCCTTCCGGCTCGAGCAATTCCGGATCGATCAGCCCCTCGACCACGAGCTCGGCGTCGGCCGGCACCTCGCAATCGATCGTGACGCACTTCGCGACGCGGATCGGCGCGCCCGCGAGCGCGCCGGCGACGCCCATCTCGTCCATATCGAGCGCGAGCTTCTGCGGGCCGGTGAACACCACGACCGGCGCCGCGCCGACCACGATCGCGCACGGCATCGGCTTCTTCATCTTGCGGTGCTTGAGCCAGTGCTGATAGCCGCCGGCGCCGCCGATGCGCGAGGCCATGCGCACCCCGAGCCGGTCGCTCGCTTTGAGCTGCGCCCGGTACGTGCCCATGTTGCGGACGCGCGTCTCGGGATCGTGCGTGACGGCGAGCGTCGCCGTGAGATACGGCGCCGCGTCGAAGCCGGGCGTCGACACCGGTACGGGCAACGCCGCGAGGCCCTTGCCGGGTCCGCGCAGGCCGTCGCCGGTGATCACCACTTGCTGACACGGCGGCGCCTCCACGCGCACGGGCGCGATCGGATGAGCCACCGCGTGGGTCCAGGCGGCGCCGATCTCGGCCACGGGCCGCCCCATGCCGAGGGCGTAGATCTCCTCGTTCGCCGCGAGCGCGCCGACCGCGACCGGCATGTCGTAGCGATGGCCGGACGAGTCGACCACGTTGGTGAACAGGAAGGCGCGGCGCTCATGCTCCGGCAGCCCGCCCTGGAACTGCCAGCGCGCGAGCGGATGCAGCTCGGTGTCCTTGTTGATCGGCCGGTCGATGCGGGTGAGCAGCCCGCGTGCCTCGAGCCGCGCCAGGTGCTCCTGAAAGTCGCGCGGCGGGGCGGCGGACTCGGCCGACGACGAATTTGCTTTTTCAGCTTTATCGAGCATTGCTCAATCCAGACCCGTCACCCTGAGGCGCTCGGCGCGCAGCGCCGAGCCTCGAAGGGCGACGGCCACTAGGATGCCAATTGCGCTCTTGTTGCACCACCTCGGCCGTCGCCCCTCGAGGCTCGCTTCGCTCGCGCCTCAGGCCGACGGGTCTGGCAGATTCGATCTGCGTCCAGGCCCATGAGGGAGGAGCAAGATCAATGACCTCAATACCCCGGGGCGTGCTCGAGCTGGTCGAACCAATCGAAGCCCATCTCCTTGACCATGCGGTTGGAGATCACGATCAGCCGCGCCTCGTCGGTGGCGTGCGAATTGAAGTGCTGGTGGACCGTGAAGGGCGGCACGTAGATGAAGTCGCCGCGCTCCCACTCGAACTTGCGCGGCTCCTCGCTCCATTGCCATTCGAACGCATCGAGGCAGTCGAACTTGAGGTCCCAGTGCAGGTCGTAGCCCGAGCCCTCGACAACGAACAGCACCTCCTCCCACATGTGGCGATGCTTGCCGGAGCGCTCGCCGGCCTTGAGGAACTGCATGTAGGCTTCGACGCAGCGCTCGCGCGTGTTCATCGACTCATGCACGAGGTGCTTGATCAGGCCGTCGGGGCATTTCTCCCACGGCATCTCCTCGGCGCTCACCACGTTGGGCATCGCCTCGTAGGCCTTGCGGAACGCCGCCGAGGCGGCGACGTCGTCGGCGCGGATGGTGCCGGTCTTGGTGCCCACGTGGGCGAAATCGCGCTCGTCCAAAATCTTGCTCATCTCAGTCTCCGGATTCGCTTGTCTCGCTCCTCTCCTCGTCATGGCCGGGCTTGTCCCGGCCATCCACGTCTTTCCCTTGGCAAGCAAGACGTGGATGCCCGGCCCAAGGCCGGGCATGACGGCGACGCCTAGAGATCCTTCGGCGGGCGGAAGTCCTCGTGGCCGGGGGTCGGCTCGTTGGGCGGGTAGGAGACGATCTTCTGGAAGAGCAGATGCATGAAGAGAAAGAGCGGCTTCGCCTTGAACACCAGCAGGATCGCCTCGTTGTCGGGATCGTCGTTGAAGTGCTGGTGCACGCTCGCGCACTCGACGATCATGATGTCGCCCGCCTTCCAGTCGATGCGGCGGCCGTCGTGGATGTCGTGGCCGCGGCCCTTGAGCACGTAGAACACCGCACTGTTGAGGTGACCGTGCTTCTGGCCATAGGCGCCGGGCGCGTAGCACTCGATGTGGGTCTCGATCGACTGGGTGATGTTGGCGGCGCCGGGCGCGATCACGTGCTTGCCGTAGAGCGCCGGCCCGCCCTTCCACGGATGATGGCGCGAGGAATAGACGCGCGGCTGCTCGAGCAACTGCTTGTAGACGTCGCTGTAGGTGCCCTCGAGCGCGCGCACGAAGGTGCGCTTCTTCGACCAGCGCTCCCATTTGCCTTCCTTGTCCTCGGTCGGCGGCGAGTTGTGCCCGGGGCCGGGCGGCGTGCGCTCATAGAGGCCGGTCATGCGTGCTCCTTCCCTGGTTTGGGTCCCGACCTATCAGGAAATCGCGGCGCGGTACACCGGGCGCGAAAACCACTTCAGATGAACCCGAGGTAGGAGCGCAGCTCGGGCAGGAGATCGCCGAGCAGCGAGGCCGGCCAGGCGACCGCGAGCACGCGGTCGAACAGGCCCCAGGCGAGCAGCGCGGTCGCGGCCGCGCAGACGAGCGCGCGGACCGCCGATTCGCCGAAGCCGATGCACATGTAGGCGAACACGAAGACCGCGATCGCCGGAATGAAGCCGACCAGCCAGATCGCCGCCAGGAAGGCGAGCAGCCAGGCGAAGTAGTAGCCCGCTTGCCACCGCGCCGGCACGACATCTACGCCGAGATCCTCCTGGTGCGCCTTGACGCTGCCGCCGCCGTCGACATTGCCGGCCACAGCCGCCGGCTGGCCGAAGAGCTCGTTGACCAGGTTGAGGACCGCTGCCGCGAGCGCGATGTAGCAAGCGGTAAGCGGCACGGGCTTGGCGGCGGCCGGCCAGTCGAGCGAGAGCAGGATGGCGGCGATGATGAAGGCGATGACGCCCAGCGAGAAAGCCGGCGCGGTGCCGAAGCGCAGGCGATGCGCCTTCACCTGGCGCAGCTCGCGCGTGACGTTCACGACGATCTCCGACATCGGCTTGAACAGCGCCCAGGCGACGAGGCAAAGCACGATCGTCACCACGGGAATCGGGATCGGCGCGTTGCCGATGTGCAGCGTGGTCGACGGATGCCACAGCCAGCCGATGCCATAGAGCTGGGTCGACAGGTTGAGATAGCGCTCGAAGATGCCGCCGACGACGAGGCCGAGCACCATCGGCGGGCGCGGCCAGCCGAGCCGCTTCATGATCCAGCCGACCATGCCGAAGCCGATCAGCACGTAGAGATCCGGCCAGTCGTGGGTGCCCTCATAGGCCGCGACGAACACCAGCGCGAGCACGATCGGCAGCAGGATCTCGGGGCGCACGGATGAAATCTTGGCGAGCAGGCGGCTGCCGGAGAGGCAGATCACCGCGCCGATCACGTGCGCGAGCGTGAGGCTCCAGACGATCGTGTAGGTGACGTCGAGGTGCTTGGTGAGCATCTCGGGACCGGGAACCAGCTGGTGCATCTGGAAGGCGCCGAGCAGGATCGCCATCGAGGCGCCGGCCGGCACGCCGAACGCGATGGTGGGGACGAGATGGCCGCCCTCCTTGGCGTTGTTGGAGGATTCGGGCGCGATCACGCCGCGCACGTCGCCGGTGCCGAACGTTTGGGCATTCTTCTCGGTGCGCTGGGCATACCCGTACGCGATCCAGTCGATCACCGAGGAGCCGATGCCCGGAATGGCGCCGAGCCCGGTGCCGAGCACGCTGCAGCGGAGCACCAGCCACCAGTGGCGCGCGACATCGCGCACGCCCTGCCACTGACTCGACATGGCGATCTGCGCCGCGTGCATGCCGGCGATGCGCTTGCGCGCGACCGCCAGCTCGCACAGCTCGGGAATCGCGAACAGGCCGAGCGTGACCGGCACCAGCGGCAACTGCTCGTAGAGATAGAGCGTGTTGAAGGTCCAGCGTAGCGTTCCGGCCTCCGAGCGGTCGCCGATCATCGACAGCATGAGGCCGAGGCCCGCCGCCGTGAGGCCCTTGAGCGGGGCGCGGCCACTGAGCGTCGCCACCATCGAGAGACCGAACAGCGTGAAGGCGAGGAGCTCGGGTGACCCGATCGCGAGCAGGATCGGGCGCAGGAACGGCAGGCTGATGCCGAGCACCAGCGCGCCGACGAGGCCGCCGGCGAGCGAGGAGGCAAAGCCGGCGCCGAACGCGCGCCCGGCCTCGCCGTTCTTCGCCATCGCGTGACCGTCGATCACGGTCGCGGCGGCGCCGACGTGGCCGGGCACGCCGAACAGCACCGCTGTGATGAAATCCGACGAGGTGATCACCGCCGCCATGCCGAGCAGCAGCGCCATCGCGGAGTGCTGGTCCATGTTGTAGGTGAACGGGATCAGCATCGCGATGCCGACGATGCCGCTCAGGCCCGGCAGCACGCCGATCGCGAGCCCGATCAGGACGCCGAGGCACAGGATGCCGATGCGCGGCCACTCGAACATGAGCGTCAGCGCATGCCAGGCCATCTGCGCCATGTCGGGCTGCACAATGTCGGGCTGCACAATGTCGGGCTGCATCGAAACGCTGCCTGCGCCTGCCGGCGCAACTCCCTTGGTGTTTCGCTCGGCTTTCGCGGACGGCGCGGCCCGCACCCCTGGACGGGTTGTTTGTTACATCCGAAAGGACCTGGAGCGTCAAGCGGATCGGCCCGCTCGGCGCCGACATGGTGACGCACGCCACATGACGAGGCGCATGGCTAATCACATCGCTAATCACATCGCTAATCACATCGCTAATCACATGGCGCATCGGGCCGCACCTGTGCCATAAGCCGCCGCCGGCCCGAAGCATCGAGATGGGGCCGGCAAGTCACGGAGGACGAGATGGTTCCGACGCGCGTGCGCATGCTTGGGGTCGCCTTGCTGGCGGCGCTGCCCGCATCGACCGCCGGCGCCCAGAGCCCGGCGGATTTCTACAAGGGCAAGACCGTCGAGCTCGACGTCGGCTACAGCGTCGGCGGCGCCTACGACCTCTATGCGCGCACGATCGGGCGCTACCTCGGCCGCCACATTCCGGGCAACCCGACGGTGATCGTCAAGAACATGGAGGGCGGCGGCAGCCTGCGGCTCGCCAACTGGCTCTACCGCGTCGCGCCGAAGGACGGCAGCGTGCTGGCGACGATCGGGCGCGGCACCGGCTTCGACCCGATTCTCGGCCAGCAGGGCGCTCAGTTCGACGGCACCAAGTTCACCTGGATCGGCAGCGCCAACAACGAGGTCAGCGTATGCGTCTCCTGGAACGCGACCTCCGGCATCACCAGGTTCGAGGACCTGCTGACCAAGGAGATCACCGTCGGCGGCACCTCGATGAGCGCCGACACCGACCAGTTCGCCCGGGTCGTCGACGGCGTGTTCGGCGCCAAGATGCGCATCGTCAGCGGCTATCCGGGCGGCAACAACGTGGTGCTGGCGATGGAACGTGGCGAGATCCAGGGCCGCTGCGGCTGGTCGTGGTCGAGCGTCATGGCGACCCACAAGGCGTGGGTGGACGAGAAGAAGATCACCGTGCTGGTGCAGCTCGCGTTGCGCAAGCATCCGGATCTGCCGAACGTGCCGCTGGTGATGGATCTCGCCAAAACCGACGAGCAGAAGCAGATCCTCAAGCTGATCTTCGCCCGCCAGACCATGGGCCGGCCCTATCTCGCCCCACCCGGCATCCCGGCCGACCGCGCCGCGGCGCTGCGCAAGGCGTTCATGGACACGATGGTCGACAAGGATTTCCTCGCCGACGCCGAGAAGGAGAAGCTCGAGATCACGCCGGTCGACGGCGCCGACCTGCAGAAGCTGGTCGCCGAGGTCTACGCGACGCCCCCCGACATCGAGAAGAAGGCGGCGGCGCTGTTGAATGGGAAGTAAGCGCTTTCTTCCGTCATTGCGAGCGAAGCGACG
The DNA here is from genome assembly GCA_035293985.1 of Xanthobacteraceae bacterium. GTDB lineage: Bacteria > Pseudomonadota > Alphaproteobacteria > Rhizobiales > Xanthobacteraceae > JAVDCA01. The sequence continues at coordinate 10,061 of DATGLS010000002.1, read as the reverse complement.
CAATCTCGATCAGTGAACGCATGCGTTTGCGGATCGGGATTGCTTGGTCGACCTTCGGTCTCCTCGCAATGACGCGTCGTGTTCTCTCTGCTAATTTGGTCCCATGAAACCTGCCCCCTTCCATCACCACGCCCCCACCACCGTCGATGAAGCCGTCGCCCTGCTGGCCGAGCTTGCGCCGCAGGACGGGCGCGTGCTCGCCGGCGGACAAAGCCTGGTGCCGACCATGGCGTTCCGTCTGGCCCGGCCCGCGCACCTGATCGACATCAACGGGATCGAGACGCTCGACCGCGTCGCGGTCGAGAACGGCAAGCTCGTGATCGGCGCCTGCGTGCGGCATGCGGCATTTCACCGGCCCGCCGTCGATGGGCCGCTCGGCGAGCTGCTCGGCAAGGTGGTGCGCCATATCGCGCACTATCCGATCCGCAACCGCGGGACCTTCTGCGGCAGCATCGCCAATGCAGACCCGGCCTCCGAATGGTGCACCCTTGCGGCGGCGCTCGATGCCGAGATGGTGGCGCAAAGCGCGCGCGGCACGCGGGTGATCGCGGCGAAGGATTTCTTCGCCGGCATCATGTCTACGGCGCTCGCCGAGGACGAGCTGCTCACCGCGGTGCGCCTGCCGCTGCTGGCGCCGGGGACGCGAACCGGTTTCTGCGAGTTCAGCCGCCGCGCCGGCGATTTCGCCATTGCGATGGCGCTGGTGACGTTCAGGATCGACGGCGGGAAGTTGGTCGAGCCACGTGTCGCGGTCGGCGGCGCCGAGCCGCATGCACGGCGTCTCGCAGAGGTCGAGCAGGCGCTCGCCGGCAAGGCGCCGAGCACCGCGGCTTTCGCGGCAGCCGGAGAGCGCGCCGCCGAATTGATCGATCCGATGGAAGACGTCCACAACAGCGCGCAATATCGTCGCGATCTCGTGCGCGCCATGGTGCGCCGTGCGCTCGAGCAGGCCGCAGCATGAATGCGCCGGGCGAGATCGAGGCGACCAAATGGATCGGCCGTTCGGTCGAGCGGCTGGAGGATCCGCCGCTCGTCACCGGCCGCGGCCGCTATGCGGCCGACATCGCGTTTCCGCATCAATTGCACATGCGCGTGGTGCGCTCGAACCAAGCGCACGGAAAGATCGTCTCGATCGACACGGCGGCGGCGCGCGCGCTGCCCGGCGTAGTCGCGGTGTGGACCGCCGCGGACATTGCCGACGTTCCGCCGGTCGATTTCCGCGAGGGCCGCATCGAGCGGCTCGAGCCGTGGCGCCAGCCGGTGCTTGCGACCGAGCGCGTGCGCTATGTGGGCGACCCGGTCGCGGCCGTTTTTGCCGAGGACCCTTACGTCGCCGAGGATGCGGCCGATCTCGTCACCATGGAAATCGACGAGCTGCCGGCGCTGCTCGATGCAACGGCCGAGCTCGGCGAATTCTCAGCCGGCCGCACCTCCGAGCCGACGGTGCTCAAGCAGGGCTATGGCGACGTCGATGCCGCGATGCGCGACGCGCATGCGGTGGTAGAGCTCACGCTCAGCGTCGGCCGCCATTCGGGCGTGCCACTCGAGACGCGCGGGGCAATCGGACGTTATGACGCGTCGCGCGACATGCTGGAGCTGCACGGCGCCGCCAAGGTGCCGCATCGCAACCGCGACCTCTTGGCGCGCATGCTCAAGCGCAGCCCGTCTTCGGTGAGTGTGCACGAGGCGCATGTGGGCGGCGGGTTCGGCATCCGCGGCGAGCTCTACCCCGAGGACGTGCTGGTGTGCGTCGCAGCGCTGCGGCTCGGCCGGCCGGTCAAGTGGATCGAGGATCGGCGCGAGCACCTGATCTGCGCCAACCACTCGCGCCAGCAGACGCACAAGATCAGGGCGGCGGTCGACCACGACGGGCGCTTGCTCGCGATCGACGACGAATTCTGGCACGACCAGGGCGCCTATATCCGCACCCATGCGACCCGCGTCGCCATGATGATCTGCGGCATCCTGCCGGGGCCTTACCGAGTCGGCGCCTATCGCTCGGTCGGACACTTCCGCCTCACCAACAAGACGCCGGCCGCGACCTACCGCGCGCCCGGGCGCTACGAGACGACGTTCATACGCGAGCGGCTGATCGAGGCGATCGCACGCCGATTGAACCTCGATCCGATCGCGGTGCGGCGCAAGAACCTGATCGCCAAGACGGACATGCCCTATCACCTGCCGCTCGAGGTGCTCGGCGAAGAGATCCACATGGACACCGGCGACTACGCATCGCTGCTCGACAAGATGCTCGCGGCCGCCGACTGGGACGATCTGCAGGCGACGCTGGCGCAGCGCCGCGCCAATGGCGAGCTGGTGGGCGCCGGGCTTGCGATGTTCATCGAGAAGAGCGGCCTCGGGCCGTCGGACGGCGTGCGCATCTCGGTCGATACGTCGGGTTTCGTCGAGGTCGTCACCGGCGGGGCGTCGATCGGCCAAGGCTTCGAGACCGTGATGGCGCAGGTGGCCGCCGAGGTGCTCGGCGTCGACTATCGCGCGATCCGCGTGATCCACGGCCAGACCGACCGCATCGCCTACGGCATCGGCGCGCATGCCTCGCGCGCCACCGTGATGACGGCGTCGGCGACGCACAATGCGGCGGTGAAGCTGCGCGCCAAGGCCTTGGAGTATGCCGCCGGCATGCTGCAGGCGCCGGTCGAGGCGCTGGCGATCGTCGATGGCCGCGTGGTGCGCACCGACGGCGGCGCCGGTGCATCGATCAGTGCGTCCATGAGCCTTGGCGAGATCGCCGAAGGTCTCGCGCCGACGTCGAAGACGCGCGGCGGCCGCGAGCCGGGCCTTTCGGCGGAGGGCTGGTTCGACACCAAGCACCAGGTCTATCCCTACGGCACCCACATCGCCGTGGTGCGCGTCGACCGTGAGACCGGCGGCGTCGCGATCGAGCGCTACATCGCGGGCTACGACATCGGCCGCGCCATCAATCCGATCCTGGTGAAGGGACAGATCACCGGCGGCTTCACCCAAGGGCTGGGCGGCGCGCTCTACGAGGAGTTCGTCTACAGCGAGCGCGGCGACCCGCTGTCGGCGAGCTTCGCCGACTACATTATGCCCACGGCGCGCGAGACGCCGGCGATCGAGATCCTCCTCACCGAGGAGGCGCCGACCCCGCTCAACCCGCTCGGCATCAAGGGCGCCGGCGAAAGCGGCATCACGGCGGTGGGCGCGGTGATCGCCTCCGCGGTCGAGGCGGCGATCGGCAAGCCGGGCGCGATCACGGCGCTGCCGATCACGCCGCAGCGGCTGAGGCGGATCATCGATGGCAAATGATATGATGCTTTCCTTTTCTCCGCGTGCTCGCGGCGCTCGGATGACGGGGTTGGAATAGGAGCACCTCATGCAATCCACGCTCGACTCCCGCAACGCGGCGCGCGCATCGAACGAGATGCCGCTGCGGCCCAAGCAGGATCTGCGCGCCTGGCTCGCCACGATGGAGGCGGCGGGGGAGCTCAAGACGATCACGGGCGCCGATCGCGAGTCGGAAATCGGCGGCATCGTCGACATCTATCAGCGCACGCCGAAGAGCCCGGCGGTGCTGTTCGACGACGTGCCGGGCTATCCGGCGGGCTATCGAGTGTGCGCGAACATCCTCACCTCGGTGCGGCGCATCAACCTGACGATCGGCCTGCCCGAGAACGCGAGCGAGATGGACCTGGTGCGGTTCTGGCGCACCTACATGAAGGAGGCGAGGACCGTTCCGCCGCTCACGGTGACGAGCGGACCGCTCCTGCAGAATTCCTACAGCGGCGCCGACATCGACCTGCTCAAGATCCCGACGCCGCGCTGGCACGAGCACGACGGCGGCTACTACATCGGCACCGGCTGCATGGTGATCATGAAGGACCCGGATTCGGGCTGGATCAACTACGGCGCCTACCGCATCCAGGTGCACGACAAGAACGTCGCCTCGGTGATGACGTCGAAGGGCAAGCACGGCAACATCATCCTGCGCAAATGGCACGAGCGCGGCGAGCCATGCCCGATCGCGGTGGTGATCGGCATGCATCCGGCCCTATTCATGGTCGCCGGCATCGAGATCCCCTACGGCAAGAACGAGTACGACGCAGCGGGCGGCTTGATCGGCGAGCCGGTCGAGATCATCACCGGACCGCGCACCGGCCTGCCGATTCCGGCGCATGCGGAGGCCGCGTTCGAGGGCTTCGTGCATCCCAAGGACCTGATCGACGAGGGTCCGCTCGGCGAGTGGACCGGCTACTATGCGGGCGGGCTCAAGAAGGAGCCGAAGATCCGCGTCGAGTCGTTCTTTCACCGCGACCAGCCGATCCTGCTCGGCGCAATCCCCGCGATGCCGCCGAATGACGACACGTTCTATCGCGGGACGTATCGGTGCGGCGCGGTGTGGAACCAGCTCGAGGGCGCGGGCATCCCCGAGGTGAAGGGCGTGTGGTCGCACGAGGCGGGCGGCAGCCGCATGTGGCTCACGGTGTCGATCAAGCAGATGTACGGCGGCCATGCCAAGCAGGCAGGGCTCGTCGCCTCGCAGTGCCATGCGGGCGCCTATGCGAATCGCTGGGTGGTGGTGGTCGACGACGACATCGATCCCGCCAACATGAACGAGGTGATCTGGGCGATGTGCACGCGCTTCGATCCGCGCGAGGACATGGAGGTGATCCGCGGCGCCTGGAGCACGGCGCTCGACCCGATGGCCTACAGCCACGAGGATCCGCGCAATGCCCGCGTGGTGATCGACGCGTGCCGCCCGTGGCAGCGGCGCGAGACCTTCCCGATCGAGGCGCGGTCGAGCAAGGAGCTCGACGCGCGTATCCGCGCCAAGTTCGGCAAGGATCTGCCGAAGGGGTTTTGATGATGCGCCGGAAACACGACGGCGTAGGGTGGGCAAAGGCGCGAAGCGCCGTGCCCACGCGTTGGCGCGCACGCTTCGCTTTGCGCACCCTACGGGTACCGCCATGACCGAGAAGCTCGACATCACTCTCAACATCAACGGGCGCAACCATGCGATCCGGGTCGAGGCGCGCAAGACGCTGGTGGATGCCATCCGCGACGACTGCGGACAGACCGGCACGCATATCGGCTGCGAGCACGGCATCTGCGGCGCCTGCACCGTGATCCTCGACGGCGAGGCGGTGCGCGCCTGCCTGATGTTCGCCGTGCAGGCGCAGGGCAAGAAGATCCGCACCGTCGAAGGGCTGGCGCAGGGCGACAAGCTGCATCCGCTGCAGGCGGCCTTCATCAAGCATCACGGGCTGCAGTGCGGCTTCTGCACGCCGGGCTTCCTCATGCTCGCCGTCAACGCGCTCGAGCGCAACCCGGAGATCGGCGACGAGGAGCTGCTCGACGTGCTCTCGTCCAACCTCTGTCGCTGCACCGGCTACCAGAACATCATCACGGCGGTGCGCGCCGCGGCCGCCGAGATGCGTCGGGGCGTATTGCAGCAAGCTGGGGCCCCCGCGTGACGCACGACCATCCGCCTCCGCCGCCGGCGGCGGATCGGAAGGTCCTCGGTCATCCGGTCCCGCGCATCGAGGATCGCCCGCTCGTCACCGGCCATGGACTCTATGCCGGCGACGTCTCCTTTCCCCACCAGCTGCACATGCGCATCGTGCGCGCGACGAACGCCCACGCGCGCCTCGTGGCGATCGATACGGCGGCGGCGCGCGCGCATCCGGGCGTCGTCGCGGTGTGGACCGCGGACGACATCGCCGACGTGCCGCCGATCGATTTTCGCGATCCTTCGGCGGCGGTGCTCAAGCCCTATCGCCAGCCGGTGCTGGCGCGCGGCCGTGTGCGCTATGTCGGCGATCCGGTCGCGGCGGTGTTCGCCGAGGACCCTTATGTCGCCGAGGACGCCGCCGATCTGGTCGAGGCCAAAGTCGAGCCATTGCCGGTGGTGATGGATGCGCACGAGCTGGGCGAGTTCGAGACTGGCCATGGGACCGAGCCGACCGTCGTGCGCCACAGCTTCGGCGACATCGATGCTGCCTTCGCGAAGGCGCACGCGATCGTCGACCTCGAGCTCACCTGCGGCCGCCACTCGGGCGTGCCGATGGAGACACGCGGTGCGATCGGCCGTTACGACGCAGCGCGCGACGTGCTCGAATTGCACGGCGCCGCCAAGGTGCCGCATCGAAACAAGGAGACGCTGGTGCGGATGCTCGGGCGCCGCCCGCACGGCCTGCACCTATTCGAAGGCGCGACCGGCGGCGGCTTCGGCATCCGGGGCGAGCTCTATCCGGAGGACGTGCTGGTGCTGCTCGCCGCGATGCGGCTCCGCCGGCCGGTGAAATGGATCGAGGACCGCCGCGAGCACCTGATCGCCGCCAACCACTCGCGACAGCAGCATCACCGCGTGCGCGCCGCGGTCGATGCGCAGGGCCATCTGCTCGGCATCACCGACGAGTTCTTCCACGACCAGGGCGCCTATGTGCGCACGCACGGCGCCCGCGTGGTCGGCCGCACCATGAGCATGCTGACCGGACCCTACAAAGTAGGCGCCTATCGCGCGGTCGGGCACTTCCGCCTAACCAACAAGACGCCGGCCGCGACCTATCGGGCGCCCGGCCGATATGAAGGCACCTTCGTGCGCGAGCGGCTGATGGATGCGATCGCGCAAAGGCTCGGCATCGACGGCATCGAGCTGCGCCGGCGCAATCTGATTCCGGGCGCCGCGATGCCGTACACGGTCGCGTTCGACGAGCCGGGGGCCGAGGAGCTGATCCTCGACTCGGGCGACTTTTCGGCGCTGCTCGACAAGGCGCTGGTGCATTTCAAATGGCGCGACGTGCTCGCCGACGTGACGCGACGTCGCGCCGCCGGCGAGGCGGTGGGCACCGGCATGGCGATGTTCGTCGAGGAAAGCGGGCGCGGTCCGGCGGACGGCGCGAAGATTTCCGTCGACACCGACGGCGTGGTCGAGGTCGTGACCGGCGGCGCCTCGGTCGGCCAGGGGTTTGCGACCGCGATGGCGCAGATCTGCGCCGAGGCGCTCGGCGTCGATTATCAATCCATCCGCGTGGTGCACGGCCGCACCGACCGCATCGCCTACGGCATCGGCGCACATGCGGCGCGCGCCACCGTGATGACGGGCGGCGCCGTCAACGCGACGGCGCTCGCGCTGCGCGCCAAAGCGCTGCAGTATGCTTCCGAGCTGCTGCAGACGCCCGCGGACGCGCTCGACATCCTCGATGGCGTGGTGCGCCGTAGAGGCGGCGAAGGCGGCCCATCGATCACGCTCGGCGAGATCGCGGCTCGGGTGAAACCTGGCGCCGAGCTGCTGCACGGCCGCGAGCCCGGTCTCTCGGCCGAGGCCTGGTTCCACACCGATCACACGGTCTTTCCCTATGGCGCGCAGTTCGCCGTCGTGCGCGTCGATCGCGACACTGGCCATGTCACGGTGGAGCGCCTGATGATCGCCTACGAGGTCGGCCGCGCCGTCAATCCGATGATGCTCGACGGCCAGCTCGTCGGCGGCGCCATTCAGGGCGTGGGCGGCGCGCTGCTGGAAGAGTTCACTTACGACCACGATGGCGAGCCGCTGTCGGCGACCTTCGCCGACTACCTGACGCCGACCCTGCGCGACGCGCCGCCGGTCGATGTGCTGATCGCGGAGGATTTTCCCAGCCCGCGCAATCCGCTCGGCCTCAAGGGCGGCGGCGAGGGCGGCATCAACGCGGTCGGCGCCGTGATCGCGAGCGCGATCGACGATGCGATCGACATGCCGGGCGCGGTGACGCGGCTGCCGGTCACGCCGCAGCGACTGCGGGAGATTCTGCGTCGGGAAGCGGCGCACCCCTGAATAGTAGGGACAGATTGAATTCCGCTTGCGTTCCCGGCGCACGTGGCGCATGGCATTAAGTGCAGAGTGAGATTTGCGCGTCCGCAGCCGCAGCTTCGGGCGCGCTTGGCTTTTAAGCGGGCGAGGTCGCCGCAAAGACATGATGTCGTCGCCGCGCGCATTGGCCGATCATCGCCCTGTTCTTCCTGTTTTGCAGACTGTTCTTTCCCGTTTTCCGCGCCTGTTATTCGCCTGTTCGCCTCCCGCGTCTTTTTCTCATGATTTCAAAGGCTTGTCTGTATTTGGCGCACATCGCCGCCCCTGTAAATCGCTTGTATTTTTTGGCGGATTTTTTGGACTGCGATCGGCCATCGGCGCTTTGCGCCGGCCGGCGGTTGTGTCGCGGCCAAAAGCTGAGGTCGGGCAGGCAGATCGGTCCTATTGGCTTCGTTCTGCGCGGCGCCCAAAAACGGGTGAATCTCGGTCAAAATGCAACTCCCGAATGTTTTGACGCGCGAGTCGACGGATGGCTACGCGGCGGAACGTTTCGACCGCTCCGGCATCTATCCTGGGACGATGCCGGACTGATCTAGTCGCACATCGCCTTCTCGGAGAATCGCATGAGCGAACCTGCGAAACCGACCGGTCCCGATCTCGCCCAAGGCATTCCCGCCGCCGACCTTGCGGATGGCGGCATGCTGGTCGGCCATGTGGGCGACGACAATGTGCTGGTGGCGCGACGCGGGTCTGAGATATTTGCGATCGACGCCACTTGCTCGCACTACAGCGGGCCGCTCGGCGACGGGCTCCTGGTCGGCGATACCGTGCGCTGTCCATGGCATCACGCCTGCTTCAGCCTGCGCACCGGCGAGCCGCTGCATCCGCCGGCGCTGAGCCCGCTCGCGTGCTGGCAGGTCGAGCAGCGTGGCGGGAAAATCATCGTCAGCGGACGCAAGGCGGCGCCGGCCGCGAAGAAGGCGAGCGCGGACGCGCCGCGCCGGATTGTCATCGTCGGCGGCGGCGCTGCCGGGTTCGCCGCGGCCCAGAAGCTGCGCGGCGAAGGATTTGGCGGCGACATCACCATGCTGAGCGATGACACGGCATCGCCGGTCGACCGACCGAACCTGTCGAAGGACTATCTCGCGGGCAATGCGCCGGAGGAGTGGATCTCGCTGCGGCCCGACTCGTTCTACGCCGAGAACGGCATAGCGCTGCGGCTCGGGACCAAGGTCGGCGCGATCGACCCGCGAGCGCGCACGGTCGCGCTCGCCGACGGCAGCAGCGTTCCCTATGACCGCCTGCTGCTCGCGACCGGCGCCGAGCCGGTTCGCCTGCCGATTCCGGGCATGGACCTGCCGCACGTGCATACGCTGCGCTCGCTCGCCGATTCGCGCGCCGTCATCGCGGCCGCCGAGAAGGCGAAGCGCGCGGTGGTGATCGGCGCGAGCTTCATCGGCCTCGAGGTCGCGGCGTCGCTGCGCGCGCGCAAGGTCGAGGTGCACGTGGTGGCGCCGGAGAAGCGGCCGATGGAGCGCGTGCTGGGGCCGGAGCTCGGCGATCTGGTGCGCAAGCTGCATGAGGAGCACGGCGTGGTCTTCCATCTCGAGGAGACCGCAAGCGCGATCGAGGCCACGCGGGTCGCGCTCAAGAGCGGGCGCACCGTCGAGGGCGACCTCGTGATCGCCGGCGTCGGCGTGCGGCCGCGCGTCGCGCTCGCCGAGCGGGCAGGCCTCAAGCTCGATCGCGGCGTGACGGTCGACGCGTATCTGGCGACCAGCGCGCCCGGCATCTTCGCCGCCGGCGATATCGCGCGTTGGCCCGATCCGCACACGGGCGAGAATATCCGCGTCGAGCATTGGGTGGTCGCCGAGCGGCAGGGACAGGGGTCGGCGCTCAACATGCTGGGGCGGCAGGAGCGCTATACGGCGGTGCCGTTCTTCTGGAGCCAGCATTACGACGTGCCGATCAACTATGTGGGCCACGCCGAAGAATGGGACGAGATCGCGATCGATGGCGACGTGACGGGCAAGGATTGCGTGCTGCGCTACCGGCGCAGCGGGAAGACGCTCGCGGTCGCCTCGATCTACCGCGACGTCGACAGCCTCAAGGCCGAGGTCGCGATGGAACGCGAGGTGGCGGCGTGATCGTCGTCATTGCGAGCGAAGCGAAGACTGTATGTCCCTTTCCTTGCGGAGGCGACTCGCCCTCGATGCGAGTGCGAGGGTTACCCGGATAGGCCGGGCAGAGCCTCACGCAAGGAGGGCGAGTCATGGACGAGCATATCGCAGCT
>DATGLS010000001.1:0-50414 GCA_035293985.1 Xanthobacteraceae bacterium | reverse complement strand
AGTTCACGCTGCTGCAGGCGTGCGAGGCGGCGGGCGCGGAGATTCCGCGCTTCTGCTTCCATGAGCGGCTGTCGATCGCCGGCAATTGCCGCATGTGCCTGGTCGAGCTAAAGGGCTCGCCGAAGCCGGTCGCCTCCTGTGCGTGGAATGTGCGCGACTGCCGTCCAGGGCCGAAAGGCGAGCCGCCGGAGGTGAACACGCGCACGCCGATGGTGCGCAAAGCGCGCGAAGGCGTGATGGAGTTCCTGCTGATCAACCATCCGCTCGACTGCCCGATCTGCGACCAGGGCGGCGAGTGCGACCTGCAGGACCAGTCGATGGCCTACGGCGTCGACGCCAGCCGTTTCCAGGAGAACAAGCGCGCCGTCGAGGACAAGTATCTGGGCGCGCTGGTCAAGACCTCGATGAACCGCTGCATCCAGTGCACCCGCTGCGTGCGCTTCGCGACCGAGGTCGCGGGCGTGCCCGAATTGGGTGCCATCGGCCGCGGCGAGGACATGGAGATCACGACCTATCTCGAGCGCGCGATGGTGTCGGAGCTCCAGGGCAACGTGGTCGATCTCTGCCCGGTCGGCGCCCTTACCTCGAAGCCGTACGCCTTCGTGGCGCGGCCGTGGGAGCTCGGCAAGACCGAGTCGATCGACGTGATGGACGCGCTCGGCTCGGCGATCCGCGTCGATACGCGCGGCCGCGAGGTGATGCGCATCCTGCCGCGCACCAACGACGACGTGAACGAGGAGTGGATTTCCGACAAGACCCGCCACGTGGTCGACGGCCTGCGCGTGCAGCGGCTCGATGAGCCCTATGTGCGCGTCGACGGCGCGCTCAGGCCGGCCTCTTGGAGCGAGGCCTTCGCGGCGATCGCGGCGAAGCTCAAGGGCGCCAACCCGGCGCGCATCGGCGCGATCGCGGGCGATCTCGCGAGCGTCGAGGAGATGTTCGCGCTCAAGGACCTGATGACGCGGCTCGGCTCGAAGAACATCGACTGTCGCCAGGACGGCGAAGCGCTCGATCCTGCGTGGGGCCGGGCAACCTATCTCTTCAACGCGACGATAGCCGGCATCGAGAAGGCCGACGCGCTGCTGATCATCGGCGCCAACCCTCGCCGCGAGGCGGCGGTGCTCAACGCCCGCATCCGCAAGCGCTGGCGCGCCGGCCCGTTCCCGATCGGCGTGATCGGCGAGCGCGCGGATCTCACCTATCCGTACCAGTATCTCGGCGCCGGCCCGGAGACGCTCGCCGAATTGGCCGACGGTCGCGGCGATTTCACCAAGGTGCTCAAGGACGCCAAGACCCCGCTGGTCCTGCTTGCCGCCGGCGCGCTGGCGCGGCCGGACGGCGCTGCGGTTGCGGCGCTCGCGGCACGCGCCGCGATGGCGCTCGGCGCCGTCAAGGACGGCTGGAACGGCTTTTCGGTGCTGCACAGCGCAGCCGCGCGCGTCGGCGGCCTCGATATCGGCTTCGTGCCGGGCGAGGGCGGGCTCACGGCGCCCGCGATGGCGGCGGCCGGCGCGCTCGACGTGCTCTTCCTGCTTGGTGCCGACGAGCAGGAGATCGCGCCCGGCGCCTTCACGGTCTATATCGGCACCCACGGCGACCGCGGCGCCCATCGTGCCGACGTGATCCTGCCGGGCGCCGCCTACACGGAAAAGTCCGGCCTCTACGTCAACACCGAAGGTCGCGTGCAGATGGGCGCCCGCGCCGCGTTCCCGCCCGGCGATGCGCGCGAGGACTGGGCGATCCTGCGCGCGCTCTCCGACGTCGTCGGCCACAAGCTGCCCTACGACTCGCTCAACGGCCTGCGCACCGCGCTTTTCGCCGCGCATCCCCATCTCGCGTCGATCGACGCGATCGCGCCCGGCAGTCCAGCCGATGTCGAGAAGCTCGCCGGCCGCGGCGGCACGCCCGACAAGGCCGCCCTACGCTCGGCGGTCGAGGATTTCTATTTCACCAACCCGATCGCGCGCGCCTCCGCCGTGATGGCCGAATGCTCGGCCATCGCCGAAGGTGCCGCGACGCGCACGGCCGCGGAGTGACCATGGCGGAGCTCTGGACCGCTTATCTCTGGCCGCTCATCATCATGGTGCTCGAGAGCCTGCTGCTGCTCGTCATCCTATTGATCGTGATCGCCTATATCCTGCTCGCCGACCGCAAGATCTGGGCCGCGGTGCAGATCCGGCGGGGTCCCAACGTGGTGGGCCCGTGGGGCCTGCTGCAGTCCTTCGCCGACCTGCTCAAATTCGTCCTCAAGGAGCCGATCATCCCGGCGAGCTCGAACAAGGGCATCTTCCTCCTCGCCCCGCTCGTCACCTGTGTGCTCGCGCTCGCCGCCTGGGCCGTGATCCCGGTGAGCGCCGACTGGGTGATCGCCAACATCAATGTGGGCATCCTCTACGTCTTCGCGATCTCGTCGCTCGGCGTCTACGGCATCATCATGGCCGGCTGGGCGTCGAACTCGAAATATCCGTTCCTCTCGGCGCTGCGCTCGGCCGCCCAGATGGTGTCGTACGAGGTGTCGATCGGCTTCGTCATCATCACGGCGCTGCTCATGGTCGGCTCGCTCAACCTGAGCGACATCGTGCAGGCGCAGGATACGAACTGGGGCCTGCTCGGCTGGTACTGGCTGCCGCTCTTTCCCATGTTCATCATCTTCTTCGTCTCGGCGCTCGCCGAGACGAATCGGGCGCCGTTCGATCTGGTCGAGGCCGAGTCGGAGCTCGTCGCCGGCTTCATGGTCGAGTACGGTTCCACGCCCTACATGCTGTTCATGCTCGGCGAGTACGTCGCGATCGCGACCATGTGCGCCATGATGACCATCCTGTTCATGGGCGGCTGGCTCTCGCCGATCCCGTTCTGGCCGTTCACCGTCGTCCCGGGCATCATCTGGTTCGTGCTCAAAACCTTCTTCGTGTTCTTCATGTTCGCGCTGGTGAAGGCCTTCGTGCCGCGCTACCGCTACGACCAGCTGATGCGGCTCGGCTGGAAGGTTTTTTTGCCGACCTCGCTCGCGATGGTCGCGCTGGTGGCGGCGGCCGTTCAGCTCGGGATCTATCCGTTGGTGACCCACACGGCCGCGCAGCCGCGGGCGGCGGTCGCTTCGACCGCTGCGCCAATCCCTGCGCCCAGCGCAAATCCGAAGTGAGGATGCCATGAGCCTCGATCGCACCGCGCGCGGGATCTTCCTCTGGGAATTCGTCCAGGCGATCGTCCTGTCGATGCGCTACTTCTTCAAGGCGAAGCCCACGCTCAACTATCCGCACGAGAAGGGCGCGCTGTCGCCGCGCTTCCGCGGCGAGCACGCGCTGCGCCGCTATCCGAACGGCGAGGAGCGCTGCATCGCCTGCAAGCTGTGCGAGGCGATCTGCCCGGCCCAGGCGATCACCATCGAGGCCGGCCCGCGCCGCAACGACGGCACCCGGCGCACCACCCGCTACGACATCGACATGGTGAAATGCATCTACTGCGGCATGTGCCAGGAGGCCTGCCCGGTCGATGCCATCGTCGAGGGGCCGAACTTCGAGTTCGCCACCGAGACGCGCGAGGAGCTCTACTACGACAAGGAGCGCCTGCTCGCCAACGGCGACCGCTGGGAGCGCGAGATCGCCAAGAACCTCACCCTCGACGCGCCCTATCGGTGAGGAAGATGAGACAGGCCGGATCTCACCACACCGTCATGGCCGGGCTTGTCCCGGCCATCCACGCCTTTCTTTTCCGCGGCCTGAAGACGTGGATGCCCGCATGCGCGGGCATGACGATGAGGCAAGGGGCGACGCCATGATCCTGCCCGCCGACATCCTGCCTGCGCTGTTCTTCTACCTCTTCGCCGGCATCTGCATCGCCTCGGCCGTGATGGTCATCGCGGCGAAGAACCCGGTGCACTCGGTGCTCTTTCTCATCCTCGCCTTCGTCAATGCGGCGGGCCTGTTCGTGCTGCTCGGCGCCGAGTTCCTGGCGATGATCCTGATCGTCGTCTATGTCGGCGCCGTCGCGGTGCTTTTCCTCTTCGTCGTCATGATGCTCGACGTCGACTTCACCGAGTTGCGCCAGGGCTTCCTCAACTACTTGCCGATTGGCGGCCTGATTGCGGTCATCTTCGGGGTCGAGCTGGGGCTGGTCGGGTTCGGCTGGGTGTTCGGCGCCGGCGTTTCGGGCGCGCTCGCGTCGCCGACGCCCGGCTCGGTCACCAACACGGCGGCGCTCGGGGCCATCCTCTACACGCGCTACATCTACTTCTTCCAGGCCGCCGGCCTCGTGCTGCTCGTCGCCATGATCGGCGCGATCGTGCTCACGCTGCGCCACAAGCCCAATATCAAGCGCCAGAACATCGCGGCGCAGAACGCGCGCACCCGCGCCGACGCGATCGAGATCCGCCAGGTGCGGCCGGGGCAGGGGATTTAAGGGATCCAGCATGACGATCGGACTGGGACATTACCTCACCGTCGGCGCGATCCTGTTCACGCTCGGCATCTTCGGCATCTTCATCAACCGCAAGAACGTCATCGTCATCCTGATGTCGATCGAGCTCATCCTGCTCGCCGTCAACGTCAACCTCGTCGCTTTCTCGGCCAACCTCCACGATCTCGTCGGCCAGGTCTTTGCGCTCCTGGTGCTCACGGTCGCAGCCGCCGAGGCGGCGATCGGGCTCGCCATCCTGGTCGTTTTCTTCCGCAACCGCGGCTCGATCGCGGTCGAGGACATCAACCTGATGAAAGGCTGACCGTGTATCAGGCGATCGTCTTCCTACCGCTGCTTGGCTGCATCATCGCCGGCCTGATCTCGCTCGCCGGCGCGCGCGCGCGCTTCCCTGGCCGGTCCCCGGGGGCTGGCGCCGAGGACACGACCCACGACCACGGCCCGCACACCGGCGGCGGCGCGCCGTCGCCAGAGGGCGACCACGCCGCGATCTATCATCCGAGCACCGAGGAGCTCGAGCACGGCTCGCATGTCGAGCAGGAGCCGGCAGCCGCCGGCTCGCCGCTTGCCGAAGGCGTCACCACCACGCTCCTGTTCATCTCGATGGTGCTCGCGTGGATCGTCTTCGTCCGGTTCGTCTGGACCACTCCGGAGCCGGCGCACGTGCCGCTGCTCGACTTCATCGTCTCCGGCGACCTCAAGGTGGTCTGGTCGCTGCGCATCGATACGCTCACCGCCGTGATGCTGGTGGTGGTGACGACCGTCTCGGCGCTCGTCCATCTCTACTCGATCGGCTACATGGCCGAGGACCCGTATCGACCGCGCTTCTTCGCGTATCTTTCGCTCTTCACCTTCGCGATGCTGATGCTGGTGACCGCGGACAACCTGGTCCAGCTGTTCTTCGGCTGGGAAGGCGTCGGCCTCGCGAGCTACCTGCTGATCGGCTTCTGGTACTACAAGCCCGAAGCGAACGCGGCGGCCATCAAGGCCTTCATCGTCAACCGCGTCGGCGACTTCGGCTTCGCGCTCGGCATCTTCGCGGCGTTCATGATGACCGGCGCGATCGACCTCGACACCATCTTCAACCAGGCGCCCGCGATCGCCCAGGCGCACAAGACAATCCACCTGCTGGGTCACGACCTCGACGCCATGACGCTGATCTGCCTGCTGCTGTTCATGGGCGCCATGGGCAAGTCGGCCCAGTTCCTGCTGCACACCTGGCTGCCCGACGCCATGGAGGGCCCGACGCCGGTCTCGGCCTTGATCCACGCCGCCACGATGGTGACGGCCGGCGTCTTCATGGTGGCGCGGCTCTCGCCGCTGTTCGAACTCTCACCGACCGCGCAGGCCGTGGTCACCGGCGTCGGCGGCATGACGGCGTTCTTCGCCGCGACCGTCGGCCTCGTGCAGAACGATATCAAGCGCATCGTCGCCTATTCGACCTGCTCGCAGCTCGGCTACATGTTCGTCGCCATGGGCGTCGGCGCCTATTCGGTCGGCATGTTCCACCTGTTCACGCATGCCTTCTTCAAGGCGCTGCTCTTCCTCGGCTCCGGCTCGGTCATCACCGCGATGCATCACGAGCAGGACATCCGCAAGATGGGCGGGCTGTGGCGCAAAATCCCGCTGACCTACGTGACGATGTTCATCGGCACGCTCGCGCTCACCGGCTTCCCGCTCACGGCCGGCTATTTCTCCAAGGACAAGATCATCGAGGCGGCTTTCACATCGGCTTCCGCCGGCGTGAACCCGCTGGCCGGGTTCGGCTATGGGACGACGCTGATCGCGGCCGCGCTGACGGCGTTCTATTCCTGGCGGCTCATGATGAAGACGTTCCACGGCGCGCCGAACGACACCGAGCACTACGAGGCGGCGCACGAAAGCCCGAAGGTGATGCTGGTCCCGCTCATCGTGCTGGCCGCGGGCTCGCTGCTCGCCGGATATCCGTTCCTCCAGTTGTTCGCCGGCACCGGCGTCAGGGAGTTCTTCGGCCAGTCGATTGCCGCCAATGACCTTCTCGAGAAGATGGAGGCGACGCCGTTCTGGATCGGCATGCTGCCGACGATCGCCATGCTGGTCGGCTTGGGGCTCGCGTACCTGTTCTACATCCGCAAGCCGAACCTGCCGGTCGAGCTCGCCCGCCAGCACCAGGGACTGTACAAGTTCCTGCTCAACAAGTGGTACTTCGACGAGCTCTATGACCTCATCCTCGTGCGCCCGACGCTGCGGCTCGCCCGCATCCTGTGGCGCTATGGCGATGGCTGGCTGATCGACGGTTTCGGCCCCGACGGCATCTCGGCGCGCGTGCTCGACGTGACGCGCAACGCCATCCGGCTGCAGACCGGCTACCTCTACCACTATGCGTTCGCGATGCTGATCGGCGCGGCGGCGGCCATCACGTGGTTCAAATACCTGAGCGACTGGCTCGGGTTCGGAGGCCACTGACATGGCGAGCTGGCCGATCCTCTCGATCACCACCTTCCTGCCGATCGTCGGCGCGCTGTTCATTATGCTGCTCGGCGGCGAAGACGCGTCTGTGAAGCGCAATGCCCGCTGGGTGGCGTTGTGGACGACGCTCGTCACGCTCGCCGTATCGCTCGTGCTGGTGTGGCGCTTCGACCCGACCTCGCCCGAGTTCCAGTTCGTCGAGAACAAGCCGTGGCTCGCCGACACCATCAAGTATCACATGGGCGTCGACGGCATCTCGCTGCCGTTCGTCATCCTCACCACCGCGCTGATGCCGATCTGCATCCTGGCGAGCTGGCGCGCGATCGACCGGCGCGTCAAGGAATACATGATCGCCTTCCTGGTGCTCGAGACGCTGATGGTCGGCACCTTCTGCTCGCTCGACCTCGTGCTGTTCTACCTGTTCTTCGAGGGCGGCCTGATCCCGATGTTCCTGATCATCGGCGTGTGGGGCGGCCCGCGCCGGGTGTATGCCAGCTTCAAGTTCTTCCTCTACACGCTGCTCGGCTCGGTGCTGATGCTGCTCGCGATCGTCGCCATGTACGGGCAGGCCGGCACCACCGACATTCCGAGGCTGATGCACTACGCCTTCGCGCCGGAGCTGCAGAAGTGGGCGTGGCTCGCCTTCTTCGCTTCCTTTGCCGTGAAGATGCCGATGTGGCCGGTGCACACCTGGCTGCCCGACGCCCACGTCGAGGCGCCGACCGCGGGCTCGGTGATCCTCGCCGCGATCCTCCTGAAGATGGGCGGCTACGGCTTCCTGCGCTTCTCGCTGCCGATGTTCCCGCTCGCCTCGGTCGATTTCGCCCCGCTGGTGTTCGCGCTCTCGGTGATCGCGATCGTCTACACCTCGCTGGTCGCGCTCGCCCAGGAGGACATGAAGAAGCTGATCGCCTACTCGTCGGTTGCCCACATGGGCTTCGTCACCATGGGCATCTTCGCGGTCACCACCCAGGGCATCGCGGGCGGCATCTTCCAGATGGTGTCGCACGGCATCGTGTCGGGCGCGCTCTTCCTCTCGGTCGGCGTCGTCTACGACCGCATGCATACGCGCGAGATCGCCGCCTATGGCGGTCTCGTCAACCGCATGCCGCTCTACGCCGCGGCCTTCATGGTGTTCACGCTCGCCAATGTCGGGCTGCCCGGCACCTCCGGCTTCGTCGGCGAGTTCATGACGCTCATCGGCACCTTCCGCATCAATCCGTCGGTCGCCTTCTTCGCCACGTTGGGCGTGATCCTGTCGGCCGCTTACGCGCTCTGGCTCTACCGGAAGATCATCTACGGCAGGCTGGAGAAGGCCTCGCTCGCGGCCATCCGCGACATCGGCCCGCGTGAGATGATCACACTCGCGCCGCTGGTGATCCTCACCATCCTGCTCGGCGTCTACCCGCGACCGGTGCTCGACATGTCGGCCGCCTCGGTCACGGCGCTCATCGACAGCTACCACCACGCGATCGGCGGCACCAAGGCCGCCTTGCTCGGCTTCTGAGGCGGATATGCCCGATATCGTCAACCTGCCGTCCTGGCAGCCGATCCTCCCAGAGCTCGTCCTCGCGCTCGGCGCCATGGTGCTGCTGATGATCGGCGTGACGCGCGGCGATCGTTCGACCGCGCTCGTGAATTGGCTTGCGATCCTGCTGCTCATCGCCGCCGGCGTGCTGGTGGGCCTGCAGCCCGCCGGCAAGATCGTCGCCTTCAACGGCAGCTTCGTGCTCGACGACTACGCCCGGTTCCTGAAGATCCTGGCGATCGCCGGCTCGGCCATCGCGATCCTGATGTCGGTCGAGTTTCTCGCCGCGGTCGGCAAGCAGCGGTTCGAATATCCGGTGCTGATCGTGCTCTCGACCACCGGCATGCTGGTGCTGGTCTCGGCCGGTGATCTGATCGCGCTCTATCTCGGGATGGAGCTGATGAGCCTCGCGCTCTACGTCATCGCGGCCATCGACCGGGACGATGTCCGCTCGACCGAGGCCGGCCTCAAGTATTTCGTCCTCGGCGCGCTCTCGTCCGGCATGCTGCTCTACGGCTGCTCGCTGATCTACGGCTTCACCGGGACGGTCGGTTTCGCCGGCATCGCCAAGGCGACGACCTCGGGCAGCATCGGCCTCATCTTCGGCCTCGTGTTTTTGTTCGTCGGCTTCTGCTTCAAGGTCTCGGCGGTGCCGTTCCACATGTGGACACCCGACGTCTATGAAGGCGCGCCGACGCCGGTCACCGCCTTCTTCTCGGCGGCCCCGAAGGTGGCCGGCATTGCGGTGTTCGTGCGCGCCGCGGTCGCGGCATTCCCCGGCATCGTCACCCAATGGCAGCAGATCGTCGTCTTCGTCGCCATCGCGTCGATCGCGCTCGGCTCGTTCGCGGCGATCGGCCAGACCAACATCAAGCGGCTGATGGCCTATTCGTCGATCGCCAACATGGGCTACGCGCTCATCGGCCTTGCGGCGGGCACCTCCGACGGCGTGCAGAGCGTGCTCGTCTACATGGCGATCTATGTCGCGATGACGCTGGGCACTTTCGCGTGCATCCTGGCGATGCGCCGGCCCGAGGGCCCGGTGGAGAAGATCTCCGATCTCGCCGGCCTCGCGCGCACCAACCCCGGCATGGCGTTCTTCTTCGCCATGATGATGTTCTCGCTCGCCGGCGTCCCACCGCTCGCGGGCTTTTTCGCCAAGTTCTACGTCTTCCTCGCCGCCATCAAGGCGGGGCTCTATGCGCTCGCTGTGATCGGCGTGGTGACGAGCGTGGTCGGCGCCTACTACTATCTGGCGATCGTCAAGACCATGTACTTCGACGACCCTGTGGCCGGCTTCGCGCCGATGCGGCCGGAGCTGCGCTTCGTCCTCGGCGTCACCGGGCTGTTCGTGCTCCTGTTCTTCGTCTATCCGGCGCCCCTGGTGGACGCCGCCGCCGCGGCGGCGAAATCGCTGTTCTAAGGCATGATCCCGAAACGTGGATTACCGGCTTCGGCAAAGATCATGCTCCGAAGGTAAACCCATGCAGCTCGCGCCGGGCGCGGCCGCCGCTGGTGTCGGCCTGATCGCCCGCGATACCGTCGGATCGACCAACGTGGAGGCGCTGGCCCTCGCACGGGCGGGCGAGCGCGGCCCGCTGTGGGTCACGGCACGCGCCCAGAGCGCCGGGAGGGGCCGGCGCGGCCGCACCTGGGTGTCCGAGCGCGGCAATCTCTACGCCTCGCTGCTCCTCACCGATCCGGCCCCGCCGGAGCGCGCCGCTCAACTCGCCTTCGTGGCTGCCCTCGCGGTGCACGATGCGATCGCCGCCACGGCGCCCGCGCTGGCCTCCCAGCTCGCGTTCCAGTGGCCGAATGACGTGCTCCTCGCCGGCGCCAAGCTCGTGGGCATCCTGATCGAGGCTGAAGGGACGCCGCTCGTGGTCGCCATCGGCATCGGTGTCAACTGCGCGCATCATCCGGCCGACGCCGAACGCGCCGCGACCGATCTCGCCGCCGCCGGCGCGCCCGTGACCGTCGAGGCGCTGTTCGCCGCGCTCTCGCTCGCCATGCTCGAGCGCCTGCGCGAATGGCAGACGGGCTTCGCGTCGATCCGCGCCGCCTGGCTCGCGCGCGCCGCCGGCCGCGGCGGCGAGCTGCGTGCGCGGCTCGGCACCCGCGAGCTGACCGGCCGGTTCGAGACCGTCGACGACGAGGGCCGCCTGCGGCTGCGCCTGCCCGACGGCCGCATCGAGACCATTGCGAGCGGCGAGGTCTTCCCCATTGCGCCGGCCGCGACGGACGTGGGAGCTTAGGGTGGTGGGATCGATGGCAGCAAGGCGAGCGATCTTTCTTCACCCTCCCCTGAAGCGGGAGGGTCGCGAGCGAGGCGAGCGGGGTGGGATGGCCGAGCCGCCGCCACCCCACCCCGGCTCGCATTTGGCTTCGCTCAATGCGAGCCGACCCTCCCCCTTCAGGCGAGGGTGGGCACAGAGCCCGCGACGCCGTTTCTCGCCAATCATCATGCACTGATCCATGCCAACCTCCTCCGACGAGCTCGTGTTCGCGCCGCTGGGCGGCGTCGGCGAGATCGGCATGAACCTCTCGGTCTACGGCTTCGGCCGCGACGGCGCGCGCAAGTGGCTCGCGGTCGACCTCGGCGTCGCGTTTGCGGGCGACGACCTGCCGGGCATCGACCTGATCATGCCGGACATCCGCTTCCTACTCGAGGAGCGGCACAATCTGCTCGGCCTCGTTCTCACCCACGCGCACGAGGACCATTTCGGCGCCATCATCGATTTGTGGCCGCGCCTGCGCGTGCCGATCTACGCCACCCCGTTCACGGCGTCGCTGTTCGAGGCGAAGCGCCTCGCCGAGCAGGGCGCGCCGGACATTCCGATCAAGGTCGTCCCGCTCGGCGGCAGGCTCAGCTTCGGGCCGTTCGACGTCGAGCTCGTCTCGATGGCGCACTCGATCCCGGAGTCGAACGGGCTGATCATCCGCACGCCGCTCGGCGCCGTCCTGCACACCGGCGACTGGAAGCTCGATCCGACCCCGGTGCTCGGCCTGCCGACCGACGAGGCGAAGCTGCGCAAGCTCGGGGCGGATGGCTGTCTCGCGCTGGTCGGCGATTCGACCAATGCGGTGCGCGACGGCCGCTCGCCCTCCGAGACCGACGTCGCGAAATCGCTCGCCGAGCTGATCAAAGCCTCGCCGGCACGCGTCGCGGTCACGACCTTTGCGTCGAACGTCGGCCGCATCCGCGCCGTCGCGGATGCGGCCCGCGCCTGCGAGCGCGAGGTCGTGGTGGTCGGCCGCGCCATGGACCGCATCATCCAGGTCGCGCGCGAGACCGGCTACCTCGAGGGCGTGCAGGACTTTCGCGGCACCGACACCTACGGATACCTGCCGCCCGACAAGGTCGTGGCGCTGTGCACCGGCAGTCAGGGCGAGCCGCGCGCCGCGCTTGCCCGCATCGCCAAGGACGAGCACCCCGACGTGACGCTCGCGCGCGGTGACCGGGTGATCTTCTCCTCGCGCACGATACCCGGCAACGAGAAGGCGGTCGGCGCCGTCATCAACGGGCTCGTCACGCAAGGGATCGAGGTGATCACCGACCGCACCCACCTGGTGCATGTCTCGGGCCATCCTCGCCGCGCCGAGATGGAGGATCTGTTCTCCTGGGTCCGGCCGCACATCGCCGTGCCGGTGCACGGCGAGGCGCTCCATCTCGCCGAGCACGCCGCGCTCGCGCGAAAAGTCGGCGTCGCACAGGTGGTCAGCTGCCGCAACGGCGATCTCATCCGCCTTGCCCCCGGCACGCCCGCGGTGATCGACGAGGTGACCGAGGGCCGGCTCTACAAGGACGGCCGGCTCTTGGTCGAGGCCGACGCGCGCACGGTCGCCGACCGCCGCCGGCTCGGCTATGTCGGCATCGTCACGGTCGCGCTCGCGCTCGACGAGCGCGGCGTGCTGGCGGCCGACCCAGCGGTCGAGCTCGTCGGCATCCCGGAGACCGACGCCGAGGGCGAGAAGTTCGACGCCATCGCGTATGATGCCGTGCTCGACACGGTGGAGAACCTGCCGAAGGCACGCCGTCGCGATCCCGAGGAGGTCGCCGAGTCGGTCCGGCGCGCCGTGCGCGGCGCCGTCGCCGAGCGCTGGGGCAAGAAGCCGATCTGCGTCGTGCAGGTGATCGTGGTGTAGTCTGTAGCCCGGATGGAGGCGCGCAGCGCCGCAATCCGGGATCAGCCCACTGAGGGGCTTTTCCCGCATTGCGCTACGCTCCATGCGCGCTAGGGCAGCATCGACAATACGCCGATACTACACGCCGTGAGGCCATGACGGAGCCGATCGCGGATTTCGCCTGCGGCGCAATCCGGGCTACATGGAGCCATACCTTCGGGAAGCTGCCGGGCTACGGGAGACCTGCATGATCGGACGGCTCAACCATGTCGCCATCGC
Organism: Xanthobacteraceae bacterium; assembly: GCA_035293985.1. GTDB lineage: Bacteria > Pseudomonadota > Alphaproteobacteria > Rhizobiales > Xanthobacteraceae > JAVDCA01. The sequence continues at coordinate 37,621 of DATGLS010000001.1, read as the reverse complement.
GGTGCGCGACATCGCGGCGGCGAGCCGCATCTATCGCGACACGCTCGGCGCCGCAGTGTCGGATGCGGTGCCACAACCCGAGCATGGCGTCACGACGGTTTTCATCACGCTGCCCAATACCAAGATCGAGCTTCTGGAACCGTTCGGCGCCGACTCACCGATCGCCAAATTCCTCGATCGCAACCCGGACGGCGGCATCCACCACCTGTGCTACGAGGTCGACGACATCATTTCGGCGCGCGATCGGCTCAAAGGGCAGGGCGCGCGCGTGCTCGGCGACGGCACGCCCAAGACTGGCGCGCACGGCAAGCCGGTGCTGTTTCTGCACCCGAAGGACTTCTGCGGCACCCTGGTCGAGCTCGAGCAGGCATGATGCCGACTTGCGGCTGGCGTGGCGAAGCCAACGGGAAGGAGAATGCAGCATGACCTGGACCACCGCGCTCGCGATCTATTTCGTCGCCTGGTGGATCGTGCTGTTCATGGTCCTGCCGTTCGGCGTGCGCTCGCAGCAGGAGGCGGGGGAGGTGGTGCCGGGCACCGATCCGGGCGCGCCCGTGATGCCGCGGCTCGTGCGTGTCGTCGTGTGGACCACGATCATCTCGGCGGCGCTGTGCGGCACCTTCTTCTGGCTCGTCGTCAATCACCACCTGACGTTCGACGATCTCACGACGCTGTGGGGCCTCTTGCGCCGTTAGGTTGCATTTTCGCTCGCGCCACAGCCAAAACGGAGCGCATCACGGCCGCACCGCAACACGCGACAATGCCCCGGACTTTCGGGCTTTCGGCAAAAAAATGAGCAGGGACAGGGCCCTGCTCAGATATCCTCATTCGTCCTCGAAACCCGGCTTGGCGCCTTTTGTAGGTCGGCAGCGTGTGACCGCGCCTGCGGACAGTCCTCCCAAGACTTGGACCGCGGAAGCCCACCTTTTTGGCGGTACTTCGCGACGGCAAGAACCTAGCCCATCAAATTTCGTTTGCCAACCGTGCGGCGCAATTTGGCGGAAAAAATCGTTTCTGCGGCGCAATAAAATGCCGCTCTCGCACGCGGGAGTTGCGGCCCGCGAGGGATGGAACCCGGGCTGGGGTTGTGTTTTGGCGGCCGATCCGCTTTCACTCGGCCGCCTTCACGCTCCATCGTTCGAATCGGACCCCCTTCATGCGCCTCTCCCGCTACTTCCTGCCGATCCTGCGCGAGACGCCGAAGGAAGCCGAGATCGTCTCGCACCGGCTGATGCTGCGCGCCGGCATGATCCGCCAGGAGGCGGCCGGCATCTATGCGTTCCTGCCGCTCGGCTTCCGCGTGCTCAAAAAGGTCGAGCAGATCGTGCGCGAGGAGCAGGATCGCTCGGGCGCGATCGAGATGCTGATGCCGACCATCCAGTCGGCCGATCTGTGGCGAGAAAGCGGCCGCTACGACGACTACGGCAAGGAGATGCTGCGCATCAAGGACCGCCACGAGCGCGACATGCTGTACGGTCCGACCAACGAGGAGATGATCACGGAGATTTTCCGGGCCTATGTGCGTTCCTACAAGGACCTGCCGCTCAACCTCTATCACATCCAGTGGAAGTTCCGCGACGAGGTGCGCCCGCGTTTCGGTCTCATGCGCGGTCGCGAGTTCCTGATGAAGGACGCCTATTCGTTCGACCTCGATTACGCCGGCGCGAGGCACTCCTATAACCGCATGTTCGTCGCTTATCTGCGCACCTTCGCGCGGCTCGGGCTGCAATCGATCCCGATGGTCGCCGACACCGGGCCGATCGGCGGCAACCTCAGCCACGAGTTCATCATCCTCGCGCAGACCGGCGAGAGCGAAGTGTTCTGCCACCGCGATTATCTCGACTTCGCGGTGCCGGGCGCCGACGTCGACTTCGACGACGTCGCCGGCCTGCAGCAGATCGTCGACAAGTGGACCTCGCTGTACGCCGCGACCTCCGAGAAGCACGATGCCGCGGCCTTCGGCGCGCTCGCGGCCGACAAGCAGGTGTCCGCGCGCGGGATCGAGGTCGGCCACATCTTCTATTTCGGAACCAAATACTCCGAGCCCATGAAGGCCGTGGTTGCCGGGCCCGACGGGGTCGAGCGGCCGGTGCACGGCGGCTCCTACGGCATCGGGCCGTCACGCCTCGTCGCCGCCATCATCGAGGCGTCCCACGACGAGGCCGGCATCATCTGGCCCGAGCCGGTCGCGCCGTTCCGCGTCGCCATCCTCAACCTCAAGCAGGGCGGAGCGGACACCGACGCGGCGTGCGAGAAGCTCTACGCCGAGCTTGCCGGCCGCGGTGTCGACGTGCTCTACAACGATCTCGACGAGCGCCCGGGCGCGAAGTTCGCCGCTACCGATCTCATCGGTATACCCTGGCAGGTGATGGTGGGCCCGCGCAGCCTTGCGGAAGGCAAGGTCGAGCTCAAGCGGCGCGCGGACGGATCGCGCGAGCTCGTCACCGCCGCCGAGGCGATCGAGCGCCTGACTGCCAGGGATCAGTGATCAGGGATCAGGGATCAGACAAAGACGACCTCGTTCCTGATACCTGATTTCTGATCTCTGATACCTGGTCGGCACAAAACTGTGGCATTTGCGCCTGCGTGCGGCGAATTTGCTGGCATCAAACCGCCAGAATCAGGTGGAATTCGGGGGGCGGGGGAACACAGCGCACAAATGACCGAGTCGACGGCCACCCGGCCCTTCGCCCCCTTCGAATGGATGCTGTCGCTGCGCTACCTGCGGGCGCGACGGCGCGAAGGATTCATCTCCGTGATCGCGGGCTTCTCGTTCCTCGGCATCATGCTCGGGGTGGCGACGCTCATCATCGTGATGGCGGTGATGAATGGCTTTCGCAAAGAGCTGCTCAACAAGATCCTGGGCTTCAACGGCCACATGATCGTGACGCCGCTCGACCGGCCGCTGACCGACTACGACGAGGTGGCCGAGCGCATATCCAGGGTTCCGGGCGTGGTCCTGGCGATGCCGTTCATCGAGGGGCAGGCACTCGCGTCATCGCCCTTCCAGGCGAGCGGGGTGCTGGTGCGCGGCATCCGCGGCGCCGATCTCGTCCGCCTCGGGTCGATCGCCAGGAACATCAAGCAGGGAACGCTCGAAGGCTTCGACGACGGTCAGGCCATCGTGATCGGCCAACGGCTCGGTGACCAGCTCTCGCTGCGCGTCGGCGATAATTTGACGTTGGTGTCGCCGCGCGGCGCCGTGACGCCCATGGGCATGACGCCGCACATCAAGCCGTACCGGATCGCGGCCGAGTTCCAGATCGGCATGTCGGATTACGACGCAGGCTTCGTGTTCATGCCCCTCAAGGAGGCGCAGGCCTATTTCAACTACGACAAGAACGTGACTGCGATCGAGGTCTACGTGAAGGATCCCGACGACGTCGATCGCTACGCCGCGGCGATCAAGCAGGCCGCCGGTCGTCCGATCTTCGTCACCGGCTGGCAGCGCAAGAACGCGGCCTTCTTCACCGCGCTGCAGGTCGAGCGCAACGTGATGTTCGTCATCCTCACGCTGATCGTGCTGGTCGCGGCGCTCAACATCATCTCCGGGCTCATCATGCTGGTGAAGGACAAGAGCTCGGATATCGCCATTCTGCGCACCATGGGCGCGACGCAATGGGCGATTCTGCGCATCTTCGTCATCACCGGCGCCGCGATCGGCGTGGTCGGTACGCTGTTCGGCTTCATTGCCGGCACGCTCGTGTGCCTCAACATCGAGCGGATTCGCGAGTTCCTCTCCTGGGTCCTGCATCTCGACGTTTTCAACCCGGAAATCTACTTCCTGTCAAAGCTGCCGGCCGAGATGTCGGTCGGCGAGACCACGGCAATCGTGGTGCTGGCGCTGACGCTGTCGCTGCTCGCCACCCTGTATCCGGCGTGGCGCGCCGCGCGCCTCGATCCGGTCGATGCGCTGCGCTACGAGTAAGCCACGATGGCCGAGAGCGAGACGCCCGTCATCTTCCTGCACGGCATCGAGCGTCACTACCCGCAGGGCGACGCGCGGCTCGACATCCTCATGGGCGCCGAGCTTGCGGTGTGGGCCGGGCAGTCGGTGGCGCTGATCGCGCCATCCGGCACCGGCAAGTCGACCCTCCTGCACATCGCCGGCCTGCTCGAGCACCAGGATGCCGGCGAGGTCTATCTCGGCGAGCTCGCGACCTCGACCCTGAGTGATGCCGAGCGGACCCGCATCCGCCGCGCCGACATCGGCTTCGTCTACCAGGCGCACCACCTGCTGCCCGAGTTCAGCGCGGTCGAGAACGTGATGATGCCGCAGATGATCCGCGGCCTCGCCCGTCGTGAGGCGGAAGCGCGCGCAGCCGAGCTCCTGGCCTATCTCGGCCTCAAGGAGCGCCTGACGCACCGGCCGGCCGAGCTCTCCGGCGGCGAGCAGCAGCGCGTCGCCATCGCCCGCGCGGTCGCCAACGCGCCGCGCGTCCTGCTCGCCGACGAGCCGACCGGCAATCTCGACCCGCACACGGCCGATCACGTGTTCGGCGCGCTCACCCAGCTCGTGCGGGCCTCCGGCCTCGCCGCCGTGATCGCCACCCACAACATGGAGATCGCGTCGCGCATGGACCGGCGCGTGACACTGCGCGACGGCAAGGTCGAGGAGCTGGAATAGCGCGATTAGCGAGTAGGGAATGGGGAGTAGCGGTCCGCTACTCGCCATTCGCTATTCGCGCCCCGATCAATACCGCCAGTCGTCGATCTTCTTCAGCGGGAACGCGCTGAACACGTGCGGCTCGCGCACCGAGGGCGCGGCATGCAGATAGCTCTGGTCGAGCTCGGCGAACTTCGTCACGCCGAGCAGGCCGAGGCAGCGCTGCACCTCGTCCTCGAGGAGCTCAAGCAGGCGCACCACCGCTTCGGCGCCGCCGGCTGCGAGCGCGTAGCACTGCACGCGGCCGAGGCCGACGAGGCTCGCGCCCGCCGCGATCGCCTTGACGATGTCGGTGCCGCGGGCAAAACCGCCGTCGACCATCACCTTGGCCTTGCCGGCGACCGCGGCCACCACCTCGGGCAGCACGTCGATCGAGCCGCGGCCATGGTCGAGCTGGCGGCCGCCGTGGTTCGACACGTAGACGTAGTCTACCCCGTGCTCGACCGCGATCTTGGCGTCCTCGGCGGTCGCGATGCCCTTGATGGCGAGCGGGATTTTGAAGTTCCTCTTGATGCGCTCGACCGTGCTCCAGTCGAGCGCCGCCTGGTGCTCGCGGCCGGACGCCTTGCGGCGCCCGCGCACGACGTGGCGCTTGGCGATGTCGCGCTCGCGCCGGCTGTAGATCGCGGTGTCGACGGTCAGGCAGAAGGCGGCGTAGCCTTTGTCGATCGCACGCCGCACGTAGTCGTCGACCCAGGCCGCGTCGCCGCGCACATAGAGCTGGTAGAAGCGCAGCGCGTCGGGCGCCGCCTCGGCGACCTTCTCCAGGCCCGGCTCGCACACCGAGCTCAGCATGTGCCCGGCCCCGAACGCGCCGGCGCCACGCACGATGTCGGCCGCGGCCTCGGGATGGAAGCATTCGAGCGAGCCGACCGGCGCGAAAAAGACCGGTATGCGAATCTTGTGGCCGAGCACCTCGACCGATGGATCGATCCGGCTGACGTCGCGCAGCACGCGCGGGCGGAACGCGAGCTGGTCGATCGCGAGCCGATTGCGGCGCATCGTGGTCTCGGTCTCGGCGGCGCCGACGATGTAATCCCAATCGTTCTGGTTGAGGTTCTGGCGCGCCTTGGCGACGATCTCGTGCAGGGTCTGGAAATCGTGGGTGCTGGTGGCGAGGCGCAGCGCGGCGGCTTGCTCGGGATTGTGCTGTTGCATGTCGATACCGGCGGAGGAGGGGGAAAGCGTGCCCGCCGGTTCTAGCCCATGTCGTGCCGCAGTGGCTACGGGCCTCAGCTCAGTCGCGCATCCGGCCGCGCCGCGGCGCTGGGCCGCGGTAGTAGGGGCTGCGGATGCACGAGCCGCCGATGCCGCTCATGGTCTCCATGCACTGCTGGTAGGTCTGGTAATAGCAGCTCGTGGCGCCGATGTTGCGCGGGTACACGGCGCACCAGGGATAATCATAGGCGGATTGAGCGTGGCCCATCGAGCTTGCGGCAAGGAACGCGACCGCCGCGAGGGTGAAGTGGGGCAAGCGCTTGGTCACTTGCATCATCACGTACATGGGACATCTCCCGTCGGAGGCCCCGGCTTCATCAACACCGCGCACCGGCGGCTTATTCGAACGTGTCTGCCAGCTGCGCGGGTCGATCACGGATCAATCAATAGCGCGGGCGGCGCACGTACGGGCCGCCGCCGCGATAGCCCGGGTTGTGGATACAGCTGCCACCGATGCCACTCAGTGATTCCTCGCATTGCCTGCGGGTCGCGAAGTAGCACGACTGCCCGCCGCCGCGATCGCCCTTGAGGGCGCACCACGGATAGTCATAGGCGGATTGAGCAGAGCTCGGGCTGGCGAGGCCCGCGACTGCGAGGCCTGAGAGCGTGATCAGCACGGCAGCACGCATGGCGAATCTCCCGATATCGTCTCTTTTCGAATGAACACCACGTCAGGGCGCCATATTCAACGTTCGACGTCGCGATTTGGCTCCCCGGCTTGCTCTTCCGTGAGGCCCAGAAAGCTTCGGGATCGGCCTTCGGCACGACGACCACTCGTTGCGCGAATGGTATCGGGCTGATTGGCGCAAGCCGTCGCGGAAAAATCGGTTCAAATTCGACGCGAATGCTCCCGGCCCATATTAAATCGATTGAGGCCAGCTCCGTAGTTCCGCCCACGGGCCGAGTTCCATTTTCCAATCCTGAAGGCAGGAAATGAAGTCTCGGGTTCTTCGTTTCATGCGCGATACCTCGGGGCGCGACGGCGATTGAGTGAAGTAGGACATTTCTCCTGGCAGGAGTGAGAACTGATGGGCCGCTCCAGGCCCGGCAAGGCGCGCTGAGCCTGCACCATGGCGGCCGGCGCAGCATGATCGTTGGTGGCCACGCGCGCATCGGCCGGAAGGCACGTCGGTCGCTGGTGCGCAATGCCTTTGTGGTTGACGTGCCGTTAACGCGAGGATTTCTCCCGAAAGCGCCTGGCTGTCCGGCCGTGTCGGTCCAATTCCGTGGCTGGTGCGCGCGAGAATACGCACCGATCCGGACGCACGCGGCTCTTGACTCCCAAGAACGAAAGAAGAACAATGTTCGTTCTTCGTTCCACCAGGGGAGAGTGACCATGTTTCGTGCCGTCGTCGAGGAAGCCGCTGCGCTGGCGTCGATTTCGCTGTTCATCGGCATGATTGCGGTATGGGTGCAAGTGTTCTCGGCAATCTGAGTGTTTTGTAGTTTTCGAGTCCCCAGCGGTTCTGCCGGGGAGGGCAGCGCCGCATGTGGGCAAGCTGTGCAGCGCGCGCCTGCGGGTGCGCGCCGCGGTAGACAGCGGGCAGGGCGCGCGCTCACTGTCGGTCGCGAGGGATTCGCCTCCAGGCTCCGCGCAGAGGTCATTCGTGAACGTCGTCACGCCAATCGGTATCGACCGCAAAGCCAGCGATCGGAAAGATCCGGGCTTCGTGCATCTGCATGTGCACTCGTCCTATTCGCTGCTCGAGGGGGCGCTGACGATTGCGCGCCTCGCCGAGCTTGCCAAAGCCGACCGGCAGCCGGCGCTGGCGCTCACCGACACCGACAACATGTTCGGCGCGCTCGAGTTCTCCGCCAAGATGGCGGACGCAGGGATCCAGCCGATCATCGGCTGCGCGCTCGCGGTTGATTTCGCCGATCAGGACAATGGCCCGCGTCTGCCCGGCGCGCTGCATGCGCGCGACCTGCCGCGCATCGTGCTGCTCGCCGCTCGTGAGGAGGGGTACCGCAACCTGATGCGGCTCAACTCGCGCGCCTTTCTGGGCCATTCCGGCAACGAGCCCGCGCACGTGAAGCTCGACTGGCTCGTGGGCGCCTGCGAGGGCCTGATCGCGCTCACGGGCGGGCCGGGCGGTCCCCTCGACCGGGCGATCACCGCGGGCCAGCCCCAGCTCGCGGCGGCGCGCGCGGATGTGCTGGCGCGGCTGTTCGGCGACCGGCTCTATGTCGAGCTGCAGCGGCACGGCCTGCCCGACGAGCGCGCCGCCGAGCGCGCGCTGGTCGAGCTCGCTTACGCCAAGGGCCTGCCGCTCGTCGCCACCAACGAGCCGCAGTTCGCCACGGCCGAGGACTACGAGGCGCACGACGCGCTCATCTGCATCGCCGAAGGGCGGCTGATCGCCGAGCCCGACCGCAAGCATCTCACGCCCGAGCATCGGTTCAAGACGCGCGCCGAGATGGCGGCCCTCTTCGCCGACCTCCCCGAGGCGCTTGCCGCGAGCGTCGAGATCGCCGAGCGCTGCGCCTTCCGACCGGCGCCGCGCAAGCCGATCCTGCCGCAGTTCGCGACCGACAAGGACGCCTGGATGATCGACGAGGCGGGCGAGCTCAAGACGCGCGCCGAGGAGGGGCTGGAGCGGCGCCTCAAACAGCACGGCGTCGCGCCCGGGCATACCGAGGAAGAGTATCGCGAGCGGCTCGCGTTCGAGCTCAAAGTGATCGCCGGCATGAAATATCCCGGCTACTTCCTGATCGTGTCCGACTTCATCCAGTGGGCAAAGTCGCAGGGTATCCCGGTCGGTCCCGGCCGCGGCTCGGGCGCGGGCTCGCTCGTCGCCTATTCGCTCACCATCACGGATCTCGATCCGATCCGCTTCGGGCTTCTGTTCGAGCGCTTCCTCAATCCCGAGCGCGTGTCGATGCCCGATTTCGATATCGACTTCTGCCAGGACCGGCGCGACGAGGTGATCCGTTACGTGCAGGAGCGCTACGGCCGCGACCAGGTGGCGCAGATCATCACTTTCGGCACCCTGCAGGCGCGCGGCGTGCTGCGCGACGTCGGCCGCGTGCTCGAGATGCCGTACGGCCAGGTCGACAAGCTGTGCAAGCTGGTGCCGCAGAATCCGGCCGCGCCCGTGACGCTCGCCAAGGCCATCGAAGGGGAGCCGCGCCTGCAGGCGATGCGCGACGGCGAGCCGGTGGTGGCGCGCGCCTTCGCGATCGCCCAGAAGCTCGAAGGCCTCAATCGCCACGCCTCGACCCATGCGGCCGGCATCGTCATCGGCGACCGGCCGCTCGCCGAGCTCGTGCCCCTCTACCGCGATCCGAAGTCCGACATGCCGGTGACCCAGTTCAACATGAAATGGGTGGAGCAGGCCGGCCTGGTCAAATTCGACTTCCTCGGCCTCACCACGCTCACGGTGCTGGCAACCGCGGTGAAGTTGGTGCGCCAGCGCGGCATCGATCTCGACCTCGCCAAAATCCCGCTCGACGACAAGAAGACCTATGAGCTGTTTGCCCGGGCCGAGGCGGTGGGCATCTTCCAGTTCGAAAGTCAGGGCATGCGGCGCGCGCTGCTCGACGCGCGGCCCGACCGGCTCGAGGACATCATCGCGCTCAACGCGCTCTATCGGCCGGGCCCGATGGCGAACATCCCGACCTATTGCGCCCGCAAGCACGGCACCGAGCAGCCCGACTATATCCATCCCAAGCTCGAGCCTGTGCTGCGCGAAACGTACGGCGTCATCGTCTACCAGGAGCAGGTGATGCAGGCCGCCCAGGTGCTCGCCGGCTACTCGCTCGGCGAGGCCGACCTCTTGCGCCGCGCCATGGGCAAGAAGATCAGGAAGGAGATGCAGGCGCAGCGCGAGCGCTTCATCTCCGGCGCGGTCGAGCGCGGCGTCGACAAGGGCCAGGCCGAGACCATCTTCGAGCTGCTCGAGCGCTTCGCGGATTACGGCTTCAACAAGAGCCACGCGGCAGCCTATGGGCTCGTCGCCTACCAGACCGCCTACATGAAGGCGCACTATCCGGTCGAGTTCCTCGCCGCCTCGATGACGCTCTCCATGACCAATACCGACAAGCTCGCCGAATTCCGCGCGGAGGCGGTGCGGCTTGGGATCCGGGTCGAGCCGCCCTCGGTCAACCGCTCCGGCGTCGAGTTCGACGTGAAGGACAACACGATCTTCTATGCGCTTTCGGCCCTCAAGGGGGTGGGTCGCGCGGCCGTCGAGGCGATCGTCGCGGCGCGCGGCGACAAGCCGTTCGCCGACCTTTCCGATTTCGCTCGCCGCATCAATCCGCGCGCGGTCAACAAGCGCGTGCTGGAAAGCCTCGCGGGGGCCGGCGCCTTCGATTGCATCGAGCGCGAGCGCGCGCGCGCCGCGGCGGCTGTGGACGTCATGCTCGCGGCCGCCAACCGCGCGCACGCCTCGGCGGAATCCGGGCAGGTCGACATGTTCGGCGGCGGGGCGGTGCGCGAGACGCTGCCGATTCCGGCGGCTGCCGCGTGGCTGCCGGCGGAGCGCATGCAGAAGGAATACGATGCGGTCGGCTTCTTCCTCACCGGCCATCCGCTCGACGACTACGCGCCGCTGCTCAAGCGCCTGCGCTTGCAATCCTGGACAGAGCTCACGCGCGCCGTGAAGGCCGGCGCGACCGCCGGCCGCGTCGCCGCGACGGTGGTCTCGCGCATGGAGCGGCGCACCAAGTCGGGCAGCAAGATGGGCATCTTCGGGCTGTCCGACCCGTCGGGCCAGTACGAGGCGATCATCTTCCAGGAGGGGCTCGATCAGTATCGCGACCTGCTCGAGCCCGGCGCCGCGGTGCTGCTGTTTCTCGCCGCCGAGGCGCAGGGCGACGATGTGCGCGCGCGCATCCAGACGGCCGAGCCGCTCGACAAGGCGGCCGAGAAGCTGCAGAAGGGCCTGCGCGTGTTCGTGCGCGACGAGGCCCCGCTCGAGGCGGTCGCGCGCCGCCTCGACGCCAAGGGCGACGGCGAGGTCGCGATCATCGCGCTGCTCGGCGCCGGCGCCGAGGTCGAGGTCAAGCTCCCCGGCCGCTACAAGGTCTCGCCCCAGATCGCCGGCGCGCTGAAGGCCGTGCCCGGCGTGATCGAGGTGCAGGCGGTGTAGGGCATCGCAAACCTTGTAGCCCGCATGGAGCGAAGCGCGATGCGGGGACAGCGCTTGCCACGGACGATGTTGGTGCGGGCATGGTGCACTACCGACGCAACTTGGCCAAGGCGGCACCTTTTTCTTCACGGTAGCGCTCGCCGATCGGCACGCATCGACGCTTGTCGATCACGCCACGGCACTGCGCGAAGTGTTTCTGGCTGTGCGGCGCGAGCGCCCCTTCGCGGTTGAGGCAATTGTCGTGCTGCCCGAACACCTCCGCGCGATCATGACCTTGCCGGCCGACGACGCGGAGTTTTCGGGGCGCTGCGCGTAGCATCAAGGGCCGGTTCACGCGGGAGGTCGCGCGCTCGGAGGAGGCGATCAGTCGCGATCGGCGCGGGGAATAGCGCGTTATGGCAGCGGCGGTTTTGGGAGCACACCGTGCGAGATGAGACCGACTTCGCCCGCCATGTGGACTATATCCATTTCAATCCGGTCAAACATGGCTTGGTGTCGCGGGTGAGCGATTGACGGTATTCGTCTTTCCATAAGTACGTCCGAAGCGGGGTCGTGCGTGGCGACTGGGGCGGGGGTGGTCCCGAGCGGAGCCGTAGGGCGCTTCGGCGAGCCCTCGTAAGCGATGCGTCGAGTGAGGTGCCATGGCGCGACGCTGTCCCCGGATTACGGCGCTGCGCGCCTCCATCCGGGCTACGGATCGTCCTCGAACGGCAGCCCGACGTAGTTCTCCGCGACCATCGCCTGGCCGGTGCGCGAGCCCGCCACATAGGCGAGCTCGGCCTGCTGCAGCTGCCGCTCGAACGGCGTCGCCGTCTCGAACCGATGCAGCAGGTTGGTCATGTAGGTCGAGTAGCGCACGGTCTTCCACACCCGGCGAAGACACGTGTCGGAATAGCGGTCGAGCCGGTCGCTTTTGCCGGTGTGGAAGAACTCGGCGAGCGCGCGGGCGAGCACGCGCACGTCGGCAACCGCGAGGTTGAGGCCCTTCGCTCCGGTCGGCGGCACGATGTGGGCGGCGTCGCCGGCGAGAAAGAGCCGGCCGTGCCGCATCGGCGCGGCGACGAAGGAGCGCACCGGGGTGACGCCCTTCTGGAAGATGCGGCCGGTGACGAGCTCGTCGCCGCCAGCGCCGAGCCGCAGCCGCAGCTCGTCCCAGAACCGCGCATCCGGCCAGGCCTCGGGGTTCTCGTCGACGGCCACCTGCAGATAGTGGCGCGAGACGCGCGGCGAGCGCCGGCTGCACAGGCCGAAGCCGCGCGCGTGATTGATGTAGGTCATCTCGCGGATCGGCGGGGACTCGGACAGAATCCCGAGCCAGCCGAACGGGAAGATCCGGTCGTAGGTGGTGAGCTTGTCCGCCGGCATCGCCTCCCGGCAGATGCCGTGAAAACCGTCGCAGCCCGCGATCACGTCGCAGGCGAGCGTCGTCTCGGCGCCGTTGTGACGATAGCGCACGCTCGGCGTCGCGCCCTCGATGCCGTCGAGCCCGATCACTTCGGTTTCGAATAACAATGGCGCGCCATCAGCGAGCCGCGCCGCGACCAGGTCCTTAACGACCTCCTGCTGGCCATAGATGGTCGCGCACTTGCCGCCGGAGAGCCCCGGCAGGTCGAGATGGATCAGCCCGTCGGCGAAGCGGATGTCGAGCGCGTCATCGACCATGCATTCGCGCCGCAGCCGCCCATCGAGGCCGAGCTCGCGCATGGTGTCGACGGTGCCTTGCTCGAGCACGCCGGCGCGCACGCGACCCTCGATATAGGCGCGGCTCCTCGCCTCCAGCACCACGCAGTCGATGCCCTCGCGGTAGAGCAGGTGCGAGAGGAAGAGCCCGGCCGGTCCGGCGCCGATGATGGCAACCTGCGTGCGGGTGTGGCTGCCGCTCATGGCGCTGCCGCCGGCGCGCGCGCCGCGACGTCGAGCGTCTGGCCATTGTCGAGCTCGATCCGCGCGGTGACCGGCTGCGGCGCGCTGGCGGCGGCAAATCCGAAAAAACAGCTGGTCGCGCCGGCGGCGCCTGCGGCGCCGGGACATACCGGCGCCATGAACGTGAAGGTCACGGCGCGTTCATGTCGATCCGCCGACACGAGGCCGACGGTGCCGATCCCGCCGGCGGTGACGACGAAGACTTCGCCGGGACCGGCCCCGCCCGGATAGGCGAGCTTGCTGAGCGCAGCGTGGTCGAGCGTAAGTCGTGTCACACAGGCTTTGGCGGGGCCGGCCATCGCCCGTGTGAGATCGATGCGAAACAGGTAGCCGGTGAGCCCGGCCGCCGGCGTGCCAGCGATGCCGTAGAAGGTGCGCGACTGCAAAATTGCGCGCCCCGAGAGGCCGGCGATCGGAATGGCGCCGACGCTGTCCGTCACGGTGATCTTGCAGGCCTGATTGAACAGACAATTGAGGTCGGGCGCCTTCGTATCGATGATCATCAGCGGCTCGGCGAGCGCCGGCCGGAGCCACGGCACCGATGCGGTCGCCAAGAGAGAGACCGCGACAATTCGGCCGATTGCGCCAGCGGACATGACCACTCCCCTGGGAGGTTGCCGCACGATACGTCGGCGTCGGGCGCAGTGCCAGCCTGCGCCGGCGCGATTGACCATCTGGTCAACCGGGGTTCATATAGCAGCCCCAACCCAAGGAGCCCCGCCATGGCCAACAAGCTGCGCCACATCGCGATCTCGGTCCGCGATCCGGAAGCGACCGCAAAGTTCTTCGAGCAGGCGTTCGGCATGACCCGCGCCGGCAATGCGCAGCGCGGCGTCTACATGACCGACGGCATCATGAACGTGGCGCTGCTCAATTTCGGCGACGAGCCGATCGCCGGCTTCGAGGGTCAGAAGGGCGTCACCGGGCTCATCCATTTCGGCATGTGGGTCGACAGCGTCGAGCAGGCCGACAAATCGATCACCGCCGCCGGCGGCAGCTACGTCACGGGCCGCAAGGAGACCAACCCGAACGTCTATTACGAGGTCAAATACAAGACCCCGGAGGGCATCGTGTTCGACGTGACCGAAAGCGGCTGGAAGGGCGCCGTGAAAGACGTCACGCCGTCGCCGAAGGCGGCATGAGATTTGATGGTGTCAAAATACCGTGCCAATTTCGACAACGTGGCAACATCACCTAACCAGGATAACAGCAGCGATTTCAATGGGGTGCGCATCCTGCACGGCCCATTGCAGGCTGCTCCATGAGTGCAAGGATGAAGCCGTAGAGTAGGGAAGGCAGCCGGAAGCGAGATGTCGAAAGAGGACGAGAAAGAGCGTGTCATCATCGTCGGCGCCGGCCCGGTCGGCATGGTGTGCGCGCTCGCGCTCAACCGGGCCGGCGTGCCCGTCACGGTGTTCGAGCAGGAGCCGGCCCCGGTCGAGGACCAGCGCGCTGCGACCATCCATCCGCCGACGCTGGAGATGCTCGACGCGCTCGGCGTGACCGAGAAGATCCTGCCGCTCGGGATGGTATCGACCACCTACCGGTTCCACGATCGCGTCAATCGCGCCGTGATCGCCGAGTTCGATCTCGACCGCATGCGCGACGAGTTCAAGTTTCCCTACGTCCTGCAATACGAACAATACAAGCTCACCGCCTCGATCGCGGCCGAGTACGCCAATGCGGGCGATTTCGACGTGCGCTTCTCGCACGGCGTCACCGGGCTCAAGGAGACGGCCGACGGCGTCGAGATCGCCTACACGTCGCCCGGCGGCGAGGGGCGGCTCGCGGCCGCTTACGTCGTCGGGTGCGACGGCGGCCGCAGCACCATCCGCAAGCTCGCCGGCATCGAGTTCGAGGGCTTCACGTATCCGGAGCGCTTCATCAAGATCGCGACGAGCTTCGATTTCGGCACCGTCAATCGCGATCTCGTGCTGCGCAACTACTTCTCGGACCCGGACGAGTGGTGCAACCTGTTCAAGGTGCGCGGCAAGCGGCCACCCGGCTTGTGGCGGGCGATCTTTCCGGTGCCGAACGACGAATCCGACGAGGTCGCGCTCTCGCCCGAACGCCTCGAGGCGCGGCTGCAGAAATTCTTTCCCAAAGCGGGGCGCTACGACGTCGAGTACGTCAACGTCTATCCGGTGAGCCAGCGCGTCGCCGCGACCTTCCGCAAGGGACGCGTGCTGCTCGCGGGCGACAGCGCGCACGTCAACAATCCGATCGGCGGCATGGGCATGAACGGCGGCATCCATGACGGCATCAACCTCGCCGGCAAGCTCGCCCGCGTGATCCACCGCGAGGGCGGGGAGGAATTGCTCGATCTCTACAGCCGCCAGCGTCGCCACGCCGCGGTCGAGTACGTGCAGGCGCAGACCATCGCCAACAAGAAGCTGATGGAGGAGCGCGACCCGGCCGCGCGCGCCGCCAAGTTCACCGAGTTGCGCCGCATCGCCGACGACCCGGTCGCCTCGAAGGCCTACATGCGCCGCGCCGCCCTGCTCGACAGCCTGGAGACAGCCGCCTCGGTGACATGAGGGATTTGGCATCCCGCATGAAGCGCAAGCGGAATTCGGGAAAGCCTCGCGGTTTCTGCGGGCGGACCCTGGATCACGGCGCTGCGCGCCTCCATCCGGGCTACGAGTGGCGTCAAGTTGCATCCGATCGCCCCGGCCGCTATATAGCCGCCATCTCACACGCGGATTCTGGCTCGGAAAAAGCCGTCCGGTGGCGTCAGCCGGCCGCAAGGCGTTGCTAACGCTCACAAATCCGCGGAGGACCAACCGGAGAACTCGAAAATGGCGCTACCCGACTATTCGATGCGCCAGCTGCTCGAAGCTGGCGTGCATTTCGGCCATCAAAGCCACCGCTGGAACCCGAAGATGGGCAACTACATCTTCGGCACCCGCAACAACATCCACATCATCGACCTCGCCCAGACGGTGCCGATGCTGCATCGTGCGCTCGAGGCGGTGAGCGACACGGTGGCCAAGGGCGGCCGCATTCTCTTCGTCGGCACCAAGCGGCAGGCGCAGGACGCGGTCGCCGAAGCGGCGAAGAAGTCGGCGCAGTACTTCGTCAACTCGCGCTGGCTCGGCGGCACGCTGACCAACTGGAAGACCATCTCGGAGTCGATCAAGCGCCTGCGCAAGCTCGACGAGATGCTCGCCGGTGGCGAGGCGCAGGGCTACACCAAGAAGGAGCGCCTGACGCTCACCCGCGAGCGCGACAAGCTCAACCGCGCGCTCGGCGGCATCAAGGACATGGGCGGGCTGCCCGACCTCCTGTTCGTGATCGACACCAACAAGGAGGACATCGCGATCAAGGAAGCGCGCCGGCTCAACATCCCGGTCGCCGCCGTGGTCGACACCAACTGCAATCCCGACGGCATCACGTACGTCGTGCCCGGCAACGATGACGCGGGACGCGCCATCACGCTCTACTGCGACCTCATCTCCAAGGCGGCGATCGACGGCATCGGCCGCGCCCAGGGCGAGATGGGCGTCGACGTCGGCGCGGCCGCCGAGCCGGTGGTCGAGGAGCTGCCCCCGCCCGAGAAGTCGCTCGGTTTCGAGGCGCTGTCGGGCCCGCGCGGGGTCGCCGACGACCTCACCAAGCTGCCCGGCCTCTCGCCCGCGATCGAGAAGAAGCTCAACGACATCGGCATCTTCCACTATTGGCAGATCGCCGCCCTCGGTCCCGAGGCGGCGCACAATGTCGGCGAGGAGATGGGATTGCCCGCCCGCGTCGACGGCTGGATCGCGCAGGCGAAGAAGCTCGGCGCCGAGGCGGAAGCCGAGTAAGCGGCATATCGTTGCAGCCGGGTGATTCGGCCGGCGGCGCGCCGGCCGCAAGTGCTTTCTAAGTTTTGCAAGGACGAACGACGATGGCGAACATCAGCGCATCGATGGTCAAGGACCTGCGCGAGAAGACCGGCGCCGGCATGATGGACTGCAAGGCGGCGCTGGGCGAGACCGCGGGCGACATGGAGGCCGCGGTCGACTGGCTGCGCAAGAAGGGCCTCGCCAAGGCAGCGAAGAAGGCCGGGCGCGTCGCTGCCGAAGGCCTGATCGCCGTCAAGGTCGCGGGCACCAAGGGCGTCGTGATCGAGGTCAATTCCGAGACCGATTTCGTCGCGCGTAACGACATGTTCCAGGGCCTCGTGCAGATGGTCGCGCAGGTCGCGCTCGACGTCGGCCCCGACGTCGACAAGATCAAGGCCGCGAAGGCCGGCAGCGTCACGGTCGAGCACGCGCTCGCCGAGGCGGTTGCGACCATCGGCGAGAACATGACACTGCGCCGCGCCGCCGGCTTGAGCGTCGGCCGGGGCGCGATCGGCAGCTACGTGCACAACTCGGTCACCGACGGGCTCGGCAAGATCGGCGTGATCGTCGGGCTCGAGAGCAGCGGCAAGGCCGACGAGCTCGTGCCATTCGGGCGCCTCGTCGCCATGCATATCGCGGCGTCGAATCCGCAGGCGGTCGAGCCGTCCGGGCTCGATCCGGCGGTCGTCGAGCGCGAGCGGGGTGTGCTCGCCGACAAGTTTCGTCAGCAGGGCAAGCCCGAGAACGTCATCGCCAAGATCGTCGAGTCGGGGCTCAAGACCTTCTACAAGGAGGTCACCCTCCTCGAGCAGCCGTATATCCACGACGACAAGAAGACGGTCGCGCAGGCACTGAAAGAAGCCGAAGGCAAGGTTGGCGGGCCGATCAAGGTCACGGGCTTCGTGCGCTTTGCCGTGGGCGAGGGCGTCGAGAAGCAGGACGAGAACGCCTGATCGCGGCGCGCTGACCCATGTCTGAGCCGACCTACCGCCGTGTCGTGCTCAAGCTCTCGGGCGAGGCCCTGAGCGGCGAGGAGCCGTTCGGGGTCGACCAGCCGACCATCGACCGCTATGCCGCCGACCTGGTCGCGGCGCGCGCGCTCGGTGTGACGTTCGGCGTCGTGGTCGGCGGCGGCAACATCCTGCGCGGCGTCGAGATCTCGCAAAACGGCGTGTCGCGGCCGACCGGCGACGCCATGGGGATGCTGGCGACCGTGATGAACGCGCTGGTGCTCGAGGCCGCGCTGGAGCGTGCCGGCGCGCCCGCCCGCACCATGTCGGCGCTCGCGATGCCGCAGGTGTGCGAGACCTTCGAGCGCCAGCGCGCGCTGCGCCATCTCGACGACGGCACGGTCGTGATCTTCGCCGGCGGCACCGGCAACCCGTTCTTCACCACCGACACCACCGCGGTCCTGCGCGCCGCCGAGATCGGCGCGCAAGCGGTGCTCAAGGCGACGAACGTCGACGGCGTCTACAGCGCCGACCCGAAAAAGGACAAGCAGGCGACCCGGTTCGAGCGGCTCTCCCACGAGGAGGCGATCCGGCGCGACCTCAAGGTCATGGACGCCACCGCCTTTGCGCTTGCCCGCGAAAACCGTATACCTATCATCGTGTTCTCGATCGCCGTGCGCGGCGCGATCGAAGCCGTGCTGCGCGGACAGGGCAGATCGACCATCGTCGGCGGCTGAAGCCGCCTGACCCCGTAGGCGGCCCGCGCCGACACCCGAGGAGGGCGCGCGAGGAGGTATTCATGGCGACCGCAACATTCGATCTCAACGAGCTCAAACGACGCATGCAGGGCGCCATGGGCGTGCTCAAGCAGGAGCTGAGCGGGCTGCGCACCGGCCGCGCCTCGCCGCACCTGCTCGACCACGTGCAGGCCGAGGCCTACGGCAACAACATGCCGCTCAACCAGCTCGCCACCATCAGCGTGCCGGAGCCGCGCCTCATCTCGGTGCAGGTGTGGGACCGCTCGATGGTGCACGCGGTCGAGAAGGCGATCACCGCCGCCAATCTGGGGCTCACCCCTGCGACCGAGGGCCAGACGATCCGCCTGCGCGTCCCCGAGCTCAACGAGGAGCGGCGCAAGGAGCTCGTCAAGGTCGCGCACAAATACGCCGAGGCCGCCAAGGTCGCGGTGCGCCACGTGCGGCGCGACGGCCTCGACCTGCTCAAGAAGCTCGAGAAGGAGCACAAGATAAGCGAGGACGACGGCAAGCGCCAGTCGGCCGACGTGCAGAAGGCGACCGACGCGATGATTGCCGAGATCGATCAGGCGCTCACGCACAAAGAAAAAGAGATCATGACGGTCTAACCGGCGCATGTCCCGCCGAGCCGGCCACCGGTTCGCCGCAAGGACATGCGCCATTGACAGCAGAGCGGCAGTGTCTTCTGCCGCAGACGCCTCCGACCACGGGACCGCAAGGCAAGGCAGGACGAGATGCCCGACACCGAGGCGGCGCCGAACCTGAGCGACGGCTTCGGCGTCCCGCGACATGTCGCCGTCATCATGGACGGCAACGGACGCTGGGCCGCCCAGCGCGGCCTGCCGCGCGTCGAAGGGCATCGGCGCGGCGTCGAGGCGTTGCGCCGCACCGTGCGCGCGGCCGGCGATCTCGGCATCGACTATCTCACCATCTTCTCGTTCAGCTCGGAGAACTGGTCGCGGCCGCCCACCGAGGTGCGCGAGCTGATGGGGCTGCTGCGGCGCTTCGTGCGCAACGATCTCGCCGACCTGCACAAGAGCAATGTGCGCGTGCGCATCATCGGCGAGCGCGACGATCTCGATCCGGACATCAATCGCCTGCTGCAGGAGGCCGAGGATCTGACGCGGGCGAACACCGGGCTCGTGCTGGTGGTCGCCTTCAACTACGGGGCCCGCCAGGAGATCGCGCGCGCGGCGCGCCGCGCCGCCGCCGAGGTCGTGGCCGGCCGGCTCAAGCCGGAGGCGATCACGGCCGAGGCGCTTACCGGCTTTCTCGACGCGCCCGATGTGCCCGATCCCGACCTCATCATCCGCACCAGCGGCGAGCAGCGGCTGTCCAATTTCCTGATGTGGCAGGCCGCCTACAGCGAGCTCGTGTTTCTGCCGATCTTCTGGCCGGATTTCGACCGCCGCGCGCTCGAGGATGCGATCCTCGAATTCCATCGTCGCGAGCGACGGTTTGGCGGCCTCGTCGCGCGCACCGGATCGTGACGCCCGCATCGTGGACCAGCCGCGACCAGCACTCGCCACGGCACGTGAGCCTCCCCGCCGCGAGCTCGTTCTGCGCATCCTATCCGCGATCGTGCTGGCGCCGCTCGCGGTCGGCGTCGCCTGGCTCGGCGGCTGGGCGTTCTTCGCCTTCTGGATGCTCGCGGCATGGGGCATCCTGCACGAGTGGCGCCGAATCGTCGGGGACCCGGCGGCAACCCATGTCGGGCTCGGCGAATGCGCGCTCCTCGCCGCCGGGATCGCCGCCATGGTCGGGTTCGGCGGCGTGGCGGCGCTGATCGCGCTCTATGGCGCGGCGGTCGAATGGCTCGCGTCACCGCCGGGCTCGGCGCGGTCATGGGTGGCGTCCGGCATCGTCTATGCGGTCGCCTTGCCGATCGCCTGCATCCTGCTGCGCGCCGATCCACACTATGGGTTCCTGGCCATCCTTTTTCTGTTCGCCGTCACCTGGGCGACCGACATTCTGGCCTACTTCGCCGGGCGGCTCGTCGGCGGCCCGAAGCTCTGGCGGCGCGTCAGCCCGAACAAGACCTGGTCGGGCGCGATCGGCGGGGTGTGCGGCGCCGTCGCGGCCGGGCTGGCGGTAACCCATCTTGCGGTAACCAATGGGGCAGGCATCCCGAATTCGCTCGCCGTCGGCGGCCTCGCTTTGCTACTGTCGGTCGCGTCACAGGCGGGCGACCTGTTCGAATCGGCGCTCAAGCGGCGGTTCGGCGTGAAGGACGCGAGCCACCTCATTCCGGGCCACGGCGGCATCATGGATCGCCTGGACGGGTTTTTGGCTGCCGCGGTCCTCGCGGCAGTGATCGGCATCGCGCGCGGCGGCATGGATGCGGCGGCGCGCGGCTTGCTGGTGTGGTGACGAAGATTTTGAGAGAGATTTGATACGATGACGAGCGCCGTACCGTTGACCCGTCGAACCGAGCGCGCATCGGCGCCGGCGATGCGCTCGATCACGATCCTGGGTGCGACCGGATCGATCGGCGCCAGCACGATCGATCTCATTCGGCGCAACCGCGGCCGTTTCCGCGTCGAAGCCGTGACGGCCGCGCGCAACGCCGGGGCGCTGGCGAAGCTCGCGCGCGAGCTCAATGTCGGGTTTGCGGCGGTCGCGGACCCGGCCTGCTACGAGGAGCTCAAATCGGCGCTCGCGGGGTCCGGCATCGCCGCCGGCGCCGGCGACGACGCGGTGGTCGAGGCGGCGCAACGTCCGGCCGATTGGGTGATGGGCGCGATCACCGGCGCGGCGGGCTTGCGCTCGACGCTTGCGGCGGCCGAGCGCGGCGCGATCGTCGCGCTCGCCAACAAGGAGACGCTGGTGTGCGCCGGGAACCTTTTCATGCGCCGCGCCGCCGCGGCCGGCGCGACCGTGCTGCCGGTCGATTCCGAGCACAACGCGATCTTCCAGGCGCTCGCCGCCGGCGCGCGCGAGAACGTCCATCGCATCATCGTCACCGCCTCGGGCGGCCCGTTCCGCACCTGGACCGCCGAGGCGATCCGCACCGCCACGCCCGAGCAGGCGCTGCGCCACCCCAACTGGTCGATGGGCCCGAAGGTGACGATCGATTCGGCGACGCTGATGAACAAGGGCCTCGAGATCATCGAGGCGCATCACCTGTTCGATGCGCCTTCCGCGCAGATCGACGTGTTCGTGCACCCGCAGTCGATCGTGCACGGCATGGTCGAATATCGCGACGGCTCGATGGTGGCGCAGATCGGTCCGACCGACATGCGCGTCCCCATCGCGCATTGCCTCGCCTGGCCCGATCGCATAGATGCCGCGACGAGGCTCGATTTCGCGCGCCTTGCGAACCTGACCTTCGAAGCGCCTGATCCGGTGCGGTTCCCGGCGCTGCGGCTGGCGCGCCTTGCGCTCGAGACCGGAGCCGGCGCGCCGACCGTGCTCAACGCCGCGAACGAGGTCGCGGTCGGCGAATTCCTGGAGCGGCGTATCGGATTTGCCGGCATTCCGGCGCTGGTCGAGGCGACCATCGAGGCGGCCTCGGCCCGCGGCATGCTGGTCGAGCCCGCCGATGTCTCGGCCGCGCTCGCCATTGACCATAATGCGCGATCGTTGGCGCGGGCCCTTGTGCCGGAAATAGCCTTAAAGGCATCTTAACGCGTCAACCAATCGTTAACTTCGGCAAGGCGCGGGCGGCGCGGAGCCGCCCCCTTGGGCTGAAGCGGAGGCAATCGTGATGAGTTGGAACCTGATCTCGCTGCTGAGTGGAATTCCGCATTTCCTCCTGGCGACCATGGTTCCATTTCTGTTCGTTCTGACCATCATCGTGTTCTTCCACGAGCTCGGCCATTTCCTCATCGCGCGCTGGTGCGGCGTCAAGGTGCTGGCCTTCTCGATCGGATTCGGCCCGGAACTCGTCGGCTTCAGTGATCGCCATGGCACGCGCTGGAAGGTGTCGGCGATTCCACTCGGCGGCTACGTCAAGTTCTTCGGCGACGACAACGCCGCGAGCGTCCCCGACGCCGAGGCGATTGCGGCGATGAATCCGGACGAGCAGCAGGTGAGCTTCTTCCATCAACCGGTGGGCAAGCGCATGGCCGTGGTGGCGGCCGGACCGATTGCGAATTTCCTCCTCGCCATCGTGATCTTCGCGACGATCTTCTTTTTTCACGGCAAGCAGGAGATCGATGCGCGCGTGGGTCTGGTGCTCCCGGCCAGCGCCGCCGAGGCCGCGGGCTTTCAGTCGGGCGACCTCGTGCTCTCGATCAACGGTAGCCCGATCGGAAGCTTCGAGGACATGCAGGAGATCGTCGCCCTCAGTCCCAACGAGCCGCTCGACATAGTGGTCGAGCGCAACGGCGCGAAGGTCGACCTGCACGCGACCCCGAGGCTGGAGACGGACGAATTCGGCAATCACATCGGGCGTCTCGGCATCAAGCCGCCGAAATCGTCGATCGAGAACGTGCACACGATCACGTTCGGCCCTGTGGGTGCGCTGCAGGCGGCGGTCAAGCAAACCTGGTTCGTGGTCGATCAGACCTTCCGGTATCTGGGTCGGCTGGCGATGCGCAAGGCCTCGGCCGATCAGCTCGGCGGCGTGGTGCGTATCGCCCAGATGTCGGGCGAGGCGGCCTCGCTCGGCTTCCCGACCCTGATGAACTGGGCCGGGCTTATTTCCGTCTCGATTGGGCTGTTAAATCTCTTTCCGATACCGCTACTCGATGGCGGCCACCTTCTGTTCTACGGAATCGAGGCGGCGCGGGGGCGTCCGCTGTCCGAACGCGTGCAGGAAATGGGGTTCCGGATCGGGCTCGCGATCATCCTGATGTTGATGATTTTTACGGTGTGGAACGACTTGTCCCACTTCGCGGTACCGAAGGTGTAACTCTCCTGCAACGTGCTGAGGCGAAAGGACAAAGGAGGAGTTAAAGTCCGGTTGCGCGAGCCCTGAAAGCCTGTAACAAACGGGTAGGGACTCAGGGGTTCGCTTGGGGTCTTGAAGGGGAATAGGGCACGGAGCGCATGGGACGTTGCGTTCGGGGTATCAGAGGACTTGGTATCGCTGCCATTGTCCTCGTCGGGGCTGCTTTCTGCCTGTTGGCCGCGAGTATCGGCACGGTGGGGTATGCGCATGCGCAGACCGTCGGGCAGATCGTCGTCGAGGGCAACAAGCGAGTCGAGGCGGAGACCATCCGCTCCTATTTCAATGCCGGTGGATCGCCCAATGAGCGGCTCGACGCGCCGCGCATCGACGCTGGCCTGAAGGCGCTTTACCAGACCGGCCTGTTCCAGGACGTGAAGATCCGCCAGGAAGGCGGCCGCGTCATCGTCTCGGTGATCGAGAATCCGGTGATCAACCGGGTGGCCTTCGAAGGCAACAAGAAAGCCAAGGACGAGCAGCTCGCGGCGGAAATCCAGTCGAAGGCGCGCGGCACCTTCTCGCGTGCGACCGTCCAGGCCGACGTCGAGCGCATCATCGACGTCTATCATCATAGTGGCCGTTACGACGTCCGGGTCGATCCGAAGATCATCGAGCTGCCCAACAACCGCGTCGATCTGGTGTTCGAGATCAACGAGGGCGCCAAGACCGGCGTCGCGACGATCAACTTCGTCGGCAACCACCACTTCTCCGATTACCGCCTGAGCGACGTGATCAAGACCGGCGTCACGCACTGGTGGAGCTTCCTCAAGAACAACGACATCTATGATGCCGATCGCATCGAGGTCGATCGCGACCTGCTGCGCCGCTTCTACCTGCGCAACGGCTTCGCCGACGTGCGCATCGTGTCGGCGACCGCCGAATACGATCCGAGCCGCAAGGGCTTCGTGATCACCTACACGATCGAGGAAGGCGACCAGTACAAGATCGGCTCGGTCGACATCCAATCGACCGTGAACGCGGTGCCGCCCGCGTCGCTGCGACCGATCCTGCGGGTGTCGCCCGGCAACGTGTACAATGCCGATCTGGTGCAGAAGACCGTCGAGGATCTCACGATCGACGTCGCCAAGCGCGGCTACCCCTTTGCCACCGTCAAGCCGCGCGGCGACCGCGATTTCGAGCACCACCTCGTCAACATCGTGTTCACGCTCGAGGAGGGCCCGCACGCCTACATCGAGCGCATCAACATCCACGGCAACACCAAGACGCGCGACTACGTCATCCGGCGCGAGTTCGACATCGTCGAGGGCGACGCCTACAACCACGCGCTGGTCGACCGCGCCGAGCGGCGGTTGAAAAACCTCGGCTACTTCAAGTCGGTCAAGATCACCAGCGAGCCCGGCTCGGCGCCCGACCGCGTCATCATCAACGTCGACGTCGAGGAGCAGTCGACCGGCGAGTTCTCGTTCTCGGCCGGCTATTCGACCGCCGACGGCGTGCTCGGCGAGGTGGGCATCGGCGAGCGCAACCTGCTCGGCACCGGCGATGTCGCCCGCGCCTCGGTCCAGTACGGCTCGCGCTCACGCGGCTTCAACCTGTCTTATATCGAGCCCTATCTGCTCGGCGAGCGGCTGGCGCTCGGCCTCGACGTGTTCGGCAAGCAGACGACCGACCCGACCTATCTGTCGTACACGTCCTCGACCATCGGCGGCGACATCAAGCTCGGTATTCCGATCACCGACTACCTGTCGACCCAGCTGCGCTACACCGCCTACCGGCAGGAGATCCAGCTGCCGCAGCAGTTCGACAACTGTAACAACATCAACCCGAGCAGCGCCAACAACACCTTCCCGACGCCGACCAATCAGGGGATGATCGATCCGGCGACCGGGCTGCCGTTCACCACGAACTGCTACGCCGACGGCGAGGCCTCGCTCGCGGTGCGCAAGGAGCTCGCGGCCGGTCCGGTGTTCGTCTCGATGCTGGGATACGGCTTCACCTACAATACCCTCGACAACAACCGCAATCCGACCAGCGGCTTTCTCGCCACGATCAATCAGGACATCGCGGGTGCCGGCGGCGACGTGAACTTCATCAAGACCACCGGCGACTTCAAGCTCTACGACGAGGTGCTGCCCGACCTCATCGGCTTGCTGCGCTTCCAAGGCGGGTGGGCGGCCGGCTGGGGCGGCCAGAGCCTGCGCATGCTCGACCACTTCCAAGGCGGACCGAACATGGTCCGGGGCTTCGCGCCTTCCGGCTTCGGTCCGCGCGACCTGACGCCCGGCACCAACAACGACGCGCTGGGCGGTTCGCTTTATTGGGCCGCGACGGTGGAGTTCCAGCAGCCGCTGTGGTTCGCGCCGAAGGATTTCGGCATGCGCTTTGCGGTCTTCGCCGACGCCGGCCAGTTGCTCGACTACAAGGGGCCGACCTCGTGGAACGTGACCGGCGAGCAATTGACGACCTGCAACAACGGCATCGTCGGCCAGCTCTGCAACGACACGATGATCCGCTCCTCGGCGGGCGTTGGGTTGATTTGGGATTCGCCGTTCGGGCCGTTGCGTTTCGACCTTGCCTACCCGATCACCAAGCAGTCTTACGATCACACCCAGCTCTTCCGCTTCGGTGGCGGCACCAAATTCTAACGGGCAAGCCGGGCTGGCGGCCGCGCAACGGGTGGCATGAACGAGCCACTTTTCTTCAAGCCTGCGCGCGCCCTGACGGTCGGCGAGATCGCGACGCTGACCGGTGCCGAGGCGCGTGCCGCAGCCGATCTCGCCCGGCCGATCGGTGACATTGCGCCGCTCGACCGCGCCGGCCCGGCCGACATCACCTTTTTCGACAAGCGCGGCTCGGCCGCCGACCTCGCGACGACGCGCGCCGGAGCGTGCCTCGTGGGCGAGCGGTTCGTGGCGGACGTCCCGGCCCGCGTCGCCGCCCTGCGCGTGCGCGACCCTTATCGCGCCTTCGTCATGGTCGCACGTGCGCTCTTTCCCGCGGCACAGCGCCCGTCCTCGCTGTTCGGCGCCGACGGCACCGCGGCCGGCGCCACGGTGCACCCACAGGCGCGGCTCGAGCAGGGCGTCACGATCGATCCGGGCGTCGTCATCGGCCCGGGCGCCGAGATCGGCGCCGGTTCGGTGGTGGCCGCCAATGCGGTGATCGGTCCCGGCGTGCGCATCGGCCGTCAATGCGCGATCGGCGCCGGGGCCTCGCTCATGCATACGCTGCTCGGCGACCGCGTGATCATCCATCCGGGCTGCCGCATCGGCCAGGACGGGTTCGGCTTTCTCCCCGACCGGGGCGGGCCGATCAAAATTCCCCAGGTTCGCCGGGTCATCATCCAGGACGACGTCGAGATCGGTGCCAACACGACGATCGACCGGGGAGCGACCCGCGATACCGTCATCGGGGAGGGAACCAAGATCGATAATCTGGTGCAGATCGGGCATAATTGCTCGATCGGACGTTATTGCTTCATCGTGTCGCAGACCGGGATTTCCGGCAGCGTCGAGGTCGGAGACTACGTCATGCTGGGTGGCCAGGTCGGCATCGCCGATCACCTGACCGTCGGCTCCGGCGCGCGGCTTGCCGCCCGGGCCGGCGTCATCACCGACGTGCCGGCAGGCGTCGACTGGGGCGGCTTTCCGGCACGCCCGTTCCGGGAGTGGCTTCGGACCGAGGCGACGATCGGCAAGATGGTGCGTGGCGGCAAGGTCCGCGGGAAGGGCCGGCAGAAGGCCGAGGGCGACGAATGACGGGCGACAGCCTCGGGACGGCCGATATCCAGCGGATCCTGGCGGCGCTGCCGCATCGCTATCCGTTCCTGATGGTCGACCGCATCATCAACATCCGCGGCGACGAGTCGGCGGTCGGCATCAAGAACGTGACCGCGAACGAGCCCCAGTTCCTCGGGCATTTTCCCGGCAACCCGGTTTTTCCCGGCGTCCTCATCATCGAGGGCATGGCGCAGACCGCGGGCGCCATCTGCATTCTCGCCAAGAATCTCGTCGGGCGGCCGCAGGTCGTCTACTTCATGACCATCGACAAGGCCAAGTTCCGCAAGCCGGTGACGCCGGGCGACACCATCGAGTACCACGTCACCAAGATCAATCAGCGCCGCACCATGTGGTGGTTCCGCGGTGAGGCGAAGGTCGCGGGCCAGCTGGTCGCCGAGGCCGAGGTCGGGGCGATGACGGCGGACGCGCCGGCATGACGCGGATCGACGCAAGCGCCCACGTCGCCGCCGGCGCGGCGATCGGCAACGACGTGTCGATCGGCCCCGGCTGCGTGATCGGGCCGCACGTCGCGATCGGCGATGGCTGCCGCCTCATCGCCAACGTGCACCTCACCGGCCACACCACGATCGGTGCCGGCAGCGTGATCTACCCGTTCGTGTCCCTCGGCACGCCGCCGCAGTCGACCCGCTACCGCGGCGGCGACACGCGCCTGGTCATCGGCGAGGGCTGCGACCTGCGCGAGAGCGTGACCATGAACATCGGCACCGAGGATGGCGGTGGCGTGACCACGGTCGGCGACCGCGGCTTCTTCATGGCCAACAGCCACGTTGCGCACGACTGCGTGGTCGGCAACGACGTCACGTTCGCCAACTGCGCGACCCTAGGCGGTCATTGCGTGATCGGCGACCGGGTGGTGATCGGCGGCATGTCGGCGGTGCACCAGTTCACCCGCATCGGCTCGTTCGCCATGATCGGCGGCATGTGCGGGGTGCGCGGCGACGTGATCCCATACGGCCTCGCGGTCGGCAACTACGCGCAGCTCCAAGGCCTCAACCTCGTCGGCATGAAGCGGCGCAACATGCCGCGCGAGCGCATCCACCGGCTGCGCCAGGCCTACCGACAGCTGTTTCACGGCGCGAGCCCCTTTGCCGAGCGGGTCGAGCGCGTCGCCAAGGATTTTGCCGACGACGAGGCGGTCATGCAGATCGTGACCTTCATTCGCGCCGCAGACCATCGTCCGCTCTGCCGGGCAGGTGGGGACCAGGAGGAGTGAGCCGCGATGAGCGCGCCGCCGGTCGCGGCTGACGCCGCCAAAATGGAGGCGATCGCCGCGGAGACGACGCCGCTCGGTATCGTAGCCGGCGGCGGCAGCTTGCCGCTGGCGATCGCGGACATCGTGAGCCGGCGCGGCCGGCCGGTGGTGATGTTCGCGTTGCGCGGCTGGGCAGAGCCTGCGGTCGAGCGTCTTCCCCATCATTGGATCGCGGTCGCCCAGTTCGGCCGCCTGTTTCGCCTCGCCCACCAGGCCGGTTGCCGCGACATGGTCATGATCGGCTCGCTGTCGCGCCCGCCGATCTCGCAGATGCGCATCGACTGGACGACGCTGCGGCTGCTGCCGCGCGTCCTGCGCGCCTTCCGCGGCGGGGACAATCGCCTGCTGTCGGGGGTCGGCGCCTTCTTCGAGGAACATGGGTTCCGGCTGTTTGGCGCCCACGAGGTCGCCCCCGAAATTCTGTCGCCCGCCGGTGTGCTCGGGCGGCATTCCCCGGCCGAGCGCGAGCGCGCCGACATCGAGCGCGCGCTCGCGCTTCTCGCCGCGCTCGGCCCGCATGACGTGGGGCAGGCTGTCGCCATCGCCGACGGGCACGTGCTGGCGATCGAGGCGGCCGAGGGCACCGACCGCATGCTGGAGCGCGTCGCGACGCTCCGGCGCGAGAAGCGCGTGCACAGCAGCACCGGGGTCGGCGTGCTGGTGAAAGCACCCAAGCCCGGACAGGACCATCGCTTCGATCTGCCGTCGATCGGTCCACAGACCGTCGAGCGCGTGGCGGCCGCCGGCCTCGCCGGCGTCGCCGTCCTCGCGGGGGCGACGATCATTGCGCAGGCAGACCAGGTCGTGCGGCTCGCCGACCAGCGCGGGCTCTTCGTCGTCGGCGTGACGCCGCACGAGACCACCCGATGAGCGAGGAGGCGCCGCAGCGCGCCGGCGCGCCACTGAAGGTATTCATCATCGCGGGGGAGGAGTCGGGGGACCGCCTGGCCGGCGCGTTGATCGAGGCCCTGCGGCAGCGCGCGCCGGTGCCGATCGCCTTCCAGGGCGTCGGCGGCCGCGCCATGGCGGCGCAAGGGGTGGCGAGTCTTTTCCCGACCGACCACCTCGCGATCGTCGGCTTCGCCTCGATCCCTCGCCAGCTCCCCGCGATCCTGCGCGACATCCGCGCCGCGGCCGAGTGCGTCGTCACGGTACGGCCGGACGTGCTGGTCATCGTCGACAGCCCGGACTTCACCCACCGGGTCGCGCGGCGGGTGCGGGCGGCGGCGCCCGCCATCCCGATCGTCGACTATGTGTCGCCCTCGGTCTGGGCGTGGCGGCCCGGCCGCGCCCGTGCGATGCGCGCCTATGTCGACCACGTGCTTGCTCTGTTGCCGTTCGAGCCAGACGCGCACGCGCGGCTCGGCGGTCCCCCTTGCACCTTCGTCGGCCATCCGCTCGCCGAAGAGATCGCGCTGCTGCGGCCCAATGCCGAGGAAGCGCAGCGGCGCGCCGCCGATCCGCCCGTCGTGCTGGTGCTGCCAGGCAGCCGGTCGAGCGAGATCGCGCGGCATCTATCGGTGTTCGGCGAGGCCGCCGCGCGCGTGGCGGATCGCCAAACAGCCACGGGTGGCGCCCTCGATCTCGTGCTGCCGACGGTGCCGCATCTCGCCGAGCGGGTGCGGCGCGAGACGGCGGGCTGGCGCATTCCACCGCGCATCGTGGTCGATGCGACGGACAAATGGGCCGCGTTCCGTACCGCGCGCGCGGCGCTCGCCGCCTCCGGCACCGTGACACTCGAGCTCGCGCTCGCCGGCGTTCCGACCGTCGTGTCGTACCGCGTCGCGCTGCTCAACGAGCTGATCTACCGCGCGGTGGTGCGGGTGCCGACCATCGTGCTCGCCAACCTGGTGCTGAACGAGAACGTGATGCCGCAGATCACCCAGCGCGAGGCGACGCCTGAGGCGCTGGCGGCGGCGCTCATGCCACTGATCGACGACACTCCAGAGCGTCGCAAGCAGCTTGCCGCGCTCGCGCGCATCGATGACGCGATGAAAATCGGATCGACCCGCCCCAGCGAGGCGGCCGCACAGGTGGTGCTGGAAGTGGCGAGGCGAGGGCGCGTTTAGTCGCTGCTGGTAAGACGGACGGCCGGGACTTCGCCCGGCCATAACGCCTCAATGCAGCTTCCCGTTGGGCGCCTGGTTTACTTGCGCCGCGAGATCGGGGTGTAGTCGCGACGCGTCGCGCCGGTGTAGAGCTGGCGCGGGCGGCCGATCTTCTGGCTCGGGTCCTCGATCATCTCTTTCCATTGGGCGATCCAGCCGACCGTGCGGGCGACCGCGAACAGCACCGTGAACATGCTGGTCGGAAAGCCCATCGCCTTGAGCGTGATGCCCGAATAGTAGTCGACGTTCGGGTAGAGCTTCTTCTCGATGAAGTACTCGTCGCTGAGCGCGATGCGCTCCAGCTCGAGCGCGACGTCGAGCAGCGGATCGTCCTTGATGCCGAGCTCGTTCAAGACCTCGTGGCAGGTCTTCTGCATGATCTTGGCGCGCGGGTCGTAGTGCTTGTAGACGCGGTGGCCGAAGCCCATCAGGCGGAACGAGTCGTTCTTGTCCTTCGAGCGCTTGATGTATTCGGGGATGCGGTCGACCGTGCCGATCTCGGCCAACATCTTCAGCGCCGCCTCGTTGGCGCCGCCATGCGCCGGACCCCACAGGCAGGCGCAGCCGGCCGCGATGCAGGCGAACGGGTTGGCGCCCGAGGAGCCGGCGAGCCGCACCGTCGAGGTCGAGGCATTCTGCTCGTGGTCGGCGTGCAGGGTGAAGATGCGGTCCATCGCGCGGGCGAGCACCGGATTGGGCTTGTAGTCCTCGCACGGCACCGCAAAGCACATGCGCAGGAAGTTGGTCGCGTAGTCGAGATCGTTCTTCGGATAAACGAACGGCTGGCCGATCGAGTACTTGTAGGCCATCGCGGCGAGCGTCGGCAGCTTGGCGATCATGCGGATCGACGCCACCATGCGCTGGACCGGGTCCGAGATATCGGTCGAGTCGTGATAGAACGCCGACAGCGCGCCGACCGAGGCGACCATCACGGCCATCGGGTGGGCGTCGCGACGGAAGCCCTGGAAGAAGCGGCTCATCTGCTCGTGGACCATCGTGTGGTGGGTCACGCGATGGACGAAGTCGGCCCTTTGCGCCGCGGTCGGCAGCTCGCCGTAGAGCAGGAGGTAGCAGGTCTCCAGGAAGTCGCCGTGCTCGGCGAGCTGCTCGATCGGATAGCCGCGATAGAGCAGGACGCCCTCGTCGCCGTCGATGTAGGTGATTTTCGATTCGCAGCTGCCGGTGGAGGTGAAGCCCGGATCGTAGGTGAAGATGCCGGCCTGGGCGTAGAGCTTGGAAATATCGAGAACGTCGGGCCCGATGGTTCCTTCGTAGAGCGGGAAAGACCAGCTCTTTTCGCCGAGCGTCAATTGGCCGGATTTGAGATTGGTCTTCGCGTCCATGATCGTAGCCCTCGAAGCTTGAGGTGGCCGCCCCGATGCGGGTTGCACGCCGCAGCCTTCACCCCGGGATTTTGTGCTATCCCATCCGTGTTTGCACTGCAAGATGCACACACCGCATATGGCGGTTGCGAGCGCTCGGCGGAAGGGGCGGAACGCTTTGCCGCGGTTCACGAATTGACGACCCTCGGACGCCGGCGCGGCCAATGGCTCTTTCGCGCTGCGCTGCGGGGCCTGTGTGGTTACTCCGCGGCTACGCCGCCTGGTCGCGCAGGCGCGCGAGGCTCTCGGCTTTGCCGAGCACGGCGAGCACCTCGAAGATGCCGGGCGAGGTGGTGCGGCCGGTCAGGGCGGCGCGCAGCGGCTGGGCGACGGCGCCGAGCTTGACGCCTTCCGCCTCGGCGAAGGCGCGCACGGCGGCTTCGGTCGTGCCGGCGCTCCACGGCTCGACCGCGGCGAGGCGCGCCGCGAGCTTGCCCATGAGCCCGCGGGCGTCGGCTGAGAGCAGGGCCGCGGCGCGCTCGTCCAGCGCGAGCGGCCGCGCCGCATAGAGGAATTTGGCGCTGTCGATCAGCTCGACCAGCGTCTTGGCCCGCTCCTTGAGCCCGGGCATGGCGGCGAGCAGCTTCGCCTCGAGCTCGGTGTTGAGCTTGCCGGCGAGCTCGGCGCCGCCTGCGACGTGCGGCAGCACTTGCCTGATGGCGGCCACCAGCTCGGCGTCGCTCGCGGCGCGGATGTAGTGGCCGTTGAGGCTTTCCAGCTTGGCGAAATCGAAGCGGGCCGGCGAGCGCCCGATCTGCGGCAGGTCGAACGCGGCGATCATCTCGTCGGTGGAGAAAATCTCCTGGTCCCCGTGCGCCCAACCGAGGCGGACGAGGTAATTGCGCAGCGCCGCCGGCAGGTACCCCATGGCGCGGTAGGCATCGACGCCGAGCGCGCCATGGCGCTTGGAGAGCTTCGAGCCGTCCGGCCCGTGGATCAGCGGGATGTGCGCCATCACGGGCACGCCCCAGCCGAGCGCCTGATAGATCTGGGTCTGCCGCGCCGCATTGGTGAGGTGGTCGTCGCCGCGGATGATGTGGGTCACCCCCATGTCGTGGTCGTCGACGACGACCGCGAGCATGTAGGTCGGCGTGCCGTCGGAGCGCAGCAGCACGAGGTCGTCGAGGTTCTCGTTCTGCCAGGTGACGCGGCCCTGCACCTGATCATCGATCGCGGTCTCGCCCGTCAGCGGGGCTTTGAGGCGAATCACCGGGGCGACGCCCTCCGGCGCGTCATTCGGGTCGCGGTCGCGCCACAGTCCGTTGTAGAGCTTGGAGCGGCCCTCGCGCCGCGCCGCCTCGCGCATGTCGCGCAGCTCGTCCAGGCTGGCGTAGCAGTAATAGGCGGCGCCGGCCTTGACCATTCCCTCGGCCACCTCGCGGTGGCGCCCCGCACGGGCGAACTGGTAGACGGCATCGCCATCCCAGGCGATTCCGAGCCATTTGAGCCCGTCGAGAATCGCGTCGATCGCGGCCTGGGTCGAGCGCTCGCGGTCGGTATCCTCGATGCGCAGCAGCATCTTGCCGCCGCGGGCGCGGGCATAGAGCCAATTGAACAGGGCCGTGCGCGCGCCCCCGATATGCAGGAAGCCGGTCGGCGAGGGAGCAAAGCGCGTGACGATCGTCTCGGTCATGCCTCAGGAAGACGGTGGCGGCGGGACCCCGGCGGGCAGCGCGCTCATGTACCATGTGATACGCCGGAAAAGCAAAATCGGTGCACTCGTCTCGACGCACCGGTGCGGATTTGGCACATAGGCCGCCGGGGGCGAGTAGCGAATGGCGAATAGCGAATGGCTATTCGCTACTCCCTATTCGCTATTCGCCCCTACTCCTCCTCAAGGGGCGGCGAGAGAAAAGGTCCATGGCGGCAGATACTGGAGCGACGGAAGCCGGGCGCGACTTCATCCGCGACATCGTCGCGGAGGACCTTGCGGCTGGCCGCCACAAGGCGATCGTCACCCGCTTCCCGCCCGAGCCGAACGGCTACCTGCACATCGGCCACGCCAAGTCGATCGCGCTCAATTTCGGCATTGCGGCCGAGTTCGGCGGGCACTGCAACCTGCGCTACGACGACACCAACCCGACCAAGGAAGACCAGGAATACATCGACGCGATCGAGCGCGATGTGCGCTGGCTCGGCTACGACTGGGGTCAGAACCTGTTTCACGCCTCGGACTATTTCGAGCGGTTGTACGGCTGGGCCGAGGACCTGATCCGCGCCGGCAAGGCCTATGTGGACGACCAGACTCAGGACCAGATCCGCGAAAACCGCGGCACCCTGACGGAGCCCGGCAGGCCGAGCCCGTTCCGCGACCGCTCGGTCGAGGAGAACCTCGACCTCTTCCGTCGCATGCGGGCGGGGGAGTTCCCGAACGCCTCGCGGGTGCTGCGCGCCAAGATCGACATGGCGGCCGGCAACATCAACCTGCGCGATCCGGTGCTCTATCGCATCCTCAATGCGCCGCATCCGCGCACCGGGACCACCTGGCACATCTACCCGAGCTACGATTTCGCCCACGGCCAGTCGGACGCGATCGAGGGCGTAACCCACTCGATCTGCACCTTGGAATTCGAGGATCACCGGCCGCTTTACGACTGGTTCATCGCCAACCTGAGGGTGCCGTCGCGGCCGCATCAGTACGAGTTCGCCCGCCTCAACATCACGTACACGCTGCTGTCGAAAAGGGTGCTGACCGAGCTGGTGCGCGGCGGCCACGTGGCCGGCTGGGATGATCCGCGCATGCCGACGATCGCGGGCCTGCGCCGGCGCGGCGTGCCGGCCGCCGCGATCCGCGAGTTCGTCAAACGCATCGGCGTCGCCAAGGCGAACAGCACCGTCGACGTGGCGATGTTCGAGCACGCGATCCGCGAGGTGCTCAACAAGACCGCGCTGCGCCGCATGGCGGTGCTGCGCCCGCTCAAGGTGACCATCGATAATTATCCGGCCGGGCAGAGCGAGCAGCTCGACGCCGCCAACCACCCGGACGATCCGGCCGCCGGCACACGCCGTATCAAGTTCGGCCGCGAGCTCTTCATCGAGCATGACGACTTCATGGAGAACCCGCCCAAGAAGTTCTTCCGCCTCTCCCCCGGCACCGAGGTGCGGCTGCGCTATGCGTATTTCATCACCTGCCGCGAGGTGAAGAAGAACGCCAAGGGCGATGTAGTCGAGCTCATCTGCACCTACGATCCGGCGACGAAAGGCGGCAACGCGCCCGACGGCCGCAAGGTCAAGGCGACCATGCATTGGGTCGCTGCCGCCGACGCTGTGAGCGCCGAGGTGCGGCTCTACAATCCACTGTTCGCCAAGCCCGACCCGAGCGCCGCGACGTTTGCGGCCGACCTCAACCCGAATTCGCTCGAGGTGCTGCCGGACGCCAAGCTCGAGCCGGCGCTCGCGGCCGGCAATTCGCCCGACCCGGTGCAGTTCGAGCGGCAGGGTTATTTCGTGCCTGACGCGGATTCGAAGCCGGGCAAGCCGGTGTTCAACCGTACGGTCGGCCTGCGCGACACCTGGGCGAAGGTGAGCGCCGGGGGATGAGGGGTGGGCCTCTTCGGCCTTTGCGATTGTTGCTGCGACGGCACGGCAGACGCTTCCAGTCCAGGTGGGTGGCGGGCGCATATGGCTACGCGGTCAAGCAACTGCGCGCGCACCAAGGGCATCAAGGCGGTCGTGATGGTGGCAACCTATCGCGCCGCCGCAAAGTTCATCGAAAAAAACGCGCCCCTCTATCCGGCGATGATCTACACCAACGTCTCCTTCGTGGGCAGCACCGAGCTCGCCAACGAGCTGATGTTGCTGGGTCCGCGCTACGCGAACGGCGTCATCGTCACGCAGGTCGTGCCGGCGGTCGCCGGTCATTCGACGACGATCCTCGAGTACAAGTCGGCCCTCGAAAAGTCTTTTCCTGGCGAAGCGCCCGACTACGTCTCGCTCGAAGGCTACGTGATGGCGATGTCCTGATCGAGGGTTTGAGGCACGTAGGGCCGCAGCTCGATACCGAGCATCTCCTCGACGCTCTGGAGCGTCTGCATGGCGTCGACCTTGGGCTTGGAACGCCCATCACGTTCGGCCACGACGAGCATCAGGCGTCGCACAAAGTGTGGGGCAGTCAGCTCGACGCGGCCGGGCACTATCAAGAGATCGACTTGGAGTAGGACGGATCTGGAGCAGGACAGATGGAGTAGGCGCTGGCGCACGACTTCCTTCCACTGTAACCTGACGTTACATTTGGCGTCTAATTCCCGCGAAATAACAGGTACTTAGGAATTTGACTGAGCGACTTTGCGAGATAGGCGTTCCGCGAACGTTCGGTCTACGTGCTGCATTGCCGCAATCGCGTCGTCTTTTTGCGAGGCGAACCGCGTGTAGGTCTTCACGACCTCGGTGCTCATGCCGACCAGCTTGCCGATCTGCTCGTCGGTCAGCCCGAGCCGGTGCAGCCGCACGCACGAGTGGCCGCGCAGCCCGTGGAGAACCAGGCCCTTGTCGTGGCCGGGATCGACGCCTTCCTCCAGTTTGAGGTTGGCGAGCCGCAGCGGGGCCAGCGCGGGGTTTGTGTCGCGCTCCACGCCCCACTCATAGCTCAGCGTCTCGCGCTTCCAGAGGCCGTCCCCGCGCCGCAGGAACGGGCCGGCGGTGCGCTCCCACGTCGCCATTGCGGTGGCGAGCTCGGCGGTGATCGGTATCCACAAGCGGCGCTTACGTTTGCGCGAGAAGACGTTGATGCCGCGGATGCCTTCGTATTCCTCGATGTCGGGCCAGCCCATCCGCACCAGCTCGGAGCCGCGCTGGCCGGTGTTCGCGGCGAGCGTCACGGCGCGGGCGAGCATCGGCGCGGCGTGCTGCTCGGCGAGCGCAACGTGCTCAGCCGTCCACGGGATATGGCCGCCGTGCGACTTTCCGATCTTCACCCCAAGGGTGATCTGCATCGGCAGGTGCCGACGCACGATCGCCCATTCTTCCAGCTTGCCGAGCACGGCGAGGCACATGTGCTGCTTGCCGGGAAATTCGCAGATCCCGTCCATGAATGCCTGCACGAACTCGGGGTGCATGTCGCGGCGCGCGATCTTGCCGAGGCATGCATCGCGCTTCATGAACTCGATCTCGCGACCGTAGGCCGTGTGGGTCGATGCCGAGTAGCCGCCCTTGCCTTCGGGCAGCACCCATTCCGGCGCGGTCCTGCGCCACAAGTCCAACAGGCTGGCGAAATCGCCGTCACTGGCTTGCACGGCGCGCTTCCTCTCTGGTGCCATTTCGGATTGCCTCCGCTCTGTTGACCGGCGGGGCAGCATCCTTCCGCTTCTTGAGCCGCTTGTCGACCTCGGACCAGACCCACATCAGCTTTCCGTCCTGCGGTAGCGGAGTCGGCAACCGGCCTGATTTCACACGGCGATCAATCGTTCGGTCGCTGAGACAAGTCAGGAAGCCCAGGACTTCCTTGTCCACATATTTTGGGACGAACCCGGCTATCAGCATCTCGCGCAGCTCGGGACTCATCGCTCGCGCCCCGCATAGACCGGCTGGCCATTGAACTTGCGCCACGCCCGGATGGTCCGAGGCTTACGGATGCCGGCAGCGCGCAGCTCAAGCCGCTTCGCCTTGGCGATCCGGCCCTGATCGGCCGCCGTCTTGGGTGCATCGCACGCCAAGCAAATCACCTGGCAGTTCTCAAGGCTCGGCTCGCCGCCCATCTGATCGGGTATCCGATGGTCATAGCGGAAGCGGCCCGGCATCAGCAGGGCGCCACAGCCTTCGGCCTCACAGCGTCCTTTCGCGCGCTGGAAGGCGGCGAGCTT